>JAWLAT010000004.1:0-294683 GCA_041395325.1 Lysobacterales bacterium | reverse complement strand
CGCGGCCAGTGCGAGCAATTCCGGATGCGCCGAATCGGAGTCGATCTGCGCCGTCGCCAAACTGGCGATCGGCAACTCGTCGATCGCCGCACTCTGCTGGCCCAAAGCGTCGGCGCCCTGGCGCATCAGGCTGGTAAAGCTGTACAGCGCGTAGTCCCGCCGCACCGAGGGTAGCGGTCGGCGCGCCTGGCGTGGCCTGGACACAGTGGGTGGCGGTCGCAGTTGGGTCGCATCGGCAGCCACTCGCAGACTCAGCTCAGGCACCGCCTCGGCCAACGCAGCAAGATCCTCACCCTGATCCTGGCTTGCCATGGCCGAGGCGAGCAGTACCACCAGGGCGCCACGCTCGGTGTCCGTGCTGTCCCGACTGGGCACCAGATCATCGAAGGCGTAGAGCCGGTTAACCAGTTCGGCGCGGGTCAGCGCCACGTACAACAGTCGCATCCGCTCGGCCAACGCTTCCTGCCGCTCCAGCGCCTGATGTTGCGCCAGATCCGGCGAACCCAGATCGAGCCACAAGCGACCCTGGGCATCGTGGAAACGGGCCTGCCCCTGCGGAATGTCGGAACGCGGCTGCCGATAGCGCCAGGCCATCGGCAGGAACACCCAGGGGAACTCCAGACCCTTGCTGGCATGCACGGTCAGCAACTGCACCCGCTGCGCTTCGCTCTCGATGCGCAGTTGCAGGGCCTGGGCCGCCTCGTGCTGCTCGCTGCCCTCCCGCCGCAGCGCGACGAGGCGGGCATAAAGCTCGGCGGGGCCGAAACACTCGCCGGACAAGGCCTGCAGGACCTCCCCGATGTGCCGCAGATCGGTCAGTGCACGCTCACCGTCGGCATCGGCCAGCAACCGCGGCGCCTGTTCCACGACGACGGCCTCGATCACCGCCAGCACACCGAGGCTATCCCACAGGAAGCGCCAGTGAGCCGCCCGATCAAGCTGCGCATCCCAGGCTGCTGCGTCGGCACTGAGCTGCAGCAGATCGTTCGCCGTCAACCCGAGCAGGCGGGTCGCCAGGGCCCCGCGCAGGGCAGCCCCGTCACTGGGATGAAGCAGCGCATGCAGCAGCAATTGCACATCGTCGGCCCACTCGGTCGACAACACGTCGGCGCGGCCGGCCCCGACCACCGGCACGCCGCGCGCGGTCAGCGCCGCACGCAGCTGACGGATCTGCACATTGGTGTCCAGCAGCACCGCGATCTGCCCAGGCTGAACCTGTCCCTCGGCCAGCAACGCGGCCACGTCGTCGGCACAGGCAGCCAGCACCTGTTGGTCCCGCTGCGACCGATTGCCCTCACCACTCAGCACACAGAGTTGCAGAGCCTGGCCCCTGGCCAGCGGCGTCCAGCGCGCCGGGTCACCCGCACTGACGGGCACCGGTTCGATGCCGGAATCGGCGAAAGCCACCGATCCAGCCAGGGCATACACTGCATTCAGCCCCGCCAGCAGCTGCGGATGTGAGCGATAGTTGCGCCTGATCGAGTGCACACGAGCCACCGGCAAGGCATCGCGCACGGCCAGGTAGGTCGCGATGTCGCCACCTCGAAAGGCATAGATAGACTGCTTCGGGTCGCCAATCAGGATCAGGCCGTGCCTGTCGGACACCCCCTCGGCGGGCCTGGCAGCCGAGTGAATCGCCTCGAAGATCTCCCACTGGCGACGATCGGTATCCTGAAATTCGTCGATCAGCACGGCTGGCCAGGCCTGAGCCAATTGGGCGGCCAGGCCTTCCCCGCCCTCGCCTGCCAGTCGTTCGTGCACTGTCGCGATCAGCTGGTCGAAGGTGCTCTGCCGGCGCAGCGCCAGTCGGCGCGGCAGCTCGACGTCAACGAAGGTGCGCGCTCGGGCAGCCAGCCAGGTCAGCTCGATCTGAACACGGTCCCGTTGCGCTTCCACCCAGCGGAGCAGTTCGGCAATCAACGGATGCTGCAACAAGCCCTCTGGCCGAGCCGGATCGGCCTGCGACGGCAGTTTGCTCGACAGGTATTCGTGCAGTTTGTCCAGATCATCAAAGACGGCGTCGCTCGGGGACTGCAGCTGCTGCAGCAGAAACTGCCGCAAGCGATGCAATCGGTCGCGCAAGGCACTCGCCCGTGGTCTGAACAGCTGGCCTTTCGCCAGCAGATCGGCAATGGCCTGCGGCCCGTCGACACCCCGCAAGGCTGGCGGCAGATCGAGCGCATCGGGTCGCGGCAGCAGCACCCGCTCGGCGGGCAAGGCACGCATCGCACGGACCCGCTGGATGAGCGTCCGCAGCTCGCTCCGCCGGCCGGCAATGGCCGCTTGCGCAGGCTCGGCGCCAGTGAGGAACTGCTGACGCCAGTAGTCCTCGACGCACTCGGCCTCCAGCGCGGGGCCGTCGACGATCTCGCCGAGCACAAAGGGTGCGCCCGCAGCGAAAGGAAAGTCCGCCAGAATGCGACGACAGCAGCCGTGGATGGTCGAAATCGGCGCCAGGTCGATGTCGGCCAGAGCCTGACGCACCCGCAGGAGCAACGTCGCCGATTCGCTCTGATCGGCCAACTCACGCAGAAACTCCGCCAGTTCTGGATCCGTATGTGGCGCACCCGGTCGCAGCTGATCCAGTGCGTCCAGCAAGCGCTGCCGGATGCGCGCCTTCAATTCCTGCGCAGCCGCCTCGGTGAAGGTGGTGACCAATACCTGCTGTACGGTCAGGCCTTGCTCCAGCAACAGGCGCAGATACAGCAACGCGATGTTGTAGGTCTTGCCGGTGCCGGCGCTCGCCTCCACCAGCGAGATGCCGGACAGTGGCAGGCGGCGCCAATCGAGTTCGGCCGGTGTGTTCATGACGCGGAGCCCGAACCGGCATTCATGCCCAGCCAGCGCAGATAGCGTCGTGCCCGTTCGATGAAGTCGGCCGCGCCGGCAGTGCCAGGGGCGAGAAAGGTCTCGTCGCCGCCCAGCATCTGGTTGTAGCCCGGCGCGTAGTCGGCCTCGCCGGCGTCGACAAACGGGCTACGCCAGGTCTTGCGAGCGGCGGCCAAGGGCTCCTTGCCGCTGGCCAGGGCCTTCGCCGCGGCATGGCTGCTGCGCGGGAAATAGCGGCCAGCGGTCTGTTCGGCCTGGCGGTACTCCTGCACCAGCCCAAGCAGGCCCGCCCGCAGAGATTCGAGGGAATGTGGAAAGGCCTTCACCCAGTCATTGCGCTGACTGCCAGGAGGTCGTTCGCCGTCTGGCTGCAACAAGGCCACGGCACTGTCTTCGTCAGGCCGCGACAGGCGCAACGCCGCCCATTGCGCATACAGGGGAAGCAACTTGCCGAAGTCCGCCTGGGCGCTGTTGACCACCCGCACCAGCCAGCGCGCCGACTCGGCTCGGTAGACGTCGGGCACCTGGCCAACCAGACGAATGCCATCGAGTGTCAAATCAATGGCCTGCGGATCGGGCAGCGGTGCGCCTTCTGCGAACGGCGGCAACGCGCGCAGCCCGTCGAGCAGCGCCTGCGCCTGCTCACGCAACTCGGCATAGGCCTGATCGCCCACCCAGCCGGCGGCCAGTTGACCGGATTGGCGCAGGTGCACGGGCGGGTCGAGCGGGATCTGATCGAGCCCATCGTGCAGCGCCTGCCACAACAGCTGCACGGGCGTGTCGTCGCGGGGGTCGCGATCGCGGGTCAACGGCTCTTGATCGCCGTGCTGCTCATCCTCCAGCGCCGAGCGCGACAGTCCCAGCGCATTCAGGCACAGCCATTGCGCCGGTCGCGCCAGAAACTCGCACAGATCTTCCAGCGCCACGGTCTGTGCGGTCGCCACCTGCGGCAAGGCCGGCGCGTCGCGCAGGAAGGCCCACGGCAGGCGCTGCGGATCGGCTTGGGTCGCAGCGAACTCGGCGGAATAGGAGAACCAACTTGGGTCGGTTGAATCGAAATAGCGGGCATCGAAGGGTTGCAAGGCATGGCGCAACAACCAGGGGCGCTCGCCCTTCGCAGCAGCGCCTTCCAGGCCATGCGCACGGTCGAGCTGACGCAGCAGCTCGGCCAGCGGCAGCGCCGGATTGCGCGGCTTGCCATCCTGCACGCCCTGCCCCACCCAGCTCAGATGCAGCGCCCTGCGTGCACTCATCAGCGCTTCCAGGAACAGATAGCGATCCTCGCTGCGGCTGGCCCGATCGCCCACGCGTGGGTGGCGCAACAGCAGGTCCAGCCCGGCATCGGCGCTGCTGCGTGGAAACTCGCCATCGTTGAGGCCCAGCAGCGCCACCACCTCGAAAGGAATGGCGCGTTGCGGCACCATGCCGCAAAAGGTGATACCGCCGGCCAGAAAAGCCTGTCGCTCCGGTACTGTCTCCAGGCTCTGCAACAGCGCCTGCTGGACCACCGGCCATTCGACCTGGGGATCACAGCCCGCCTGCTCACTCTCCACTCGCAGTGCCATGACGGCACGGTCCAGTGCGGCCAGCGCGGACTGCTCTTCGTCGTCCTGCCAATCGGCCTGGAACAGGCGCTCGATCCAGTCCTGCAGACTCCAGGACCATTCACTCAGTCGACGTGGATGTGCGCACTGCGCGCGCCAGTCGGCGAGCAATTCCAGCAGTGCCCATAGCGGCCCGAGTGCCTGTGCGTCCGGCCCGGCGACGGGCGCGGCCGGCAGCATGCCATCGAGCAACTGCTCCGGCGGCACCTGGCCAAGCAGAAAGCCGCTGGCCATGCGATCAAAGCCGAAGGCAAAGCTGTTGTCGGCCACGGGCGCCGCGCCAAAATCGGCCTTCATGGGCCCATCCAGCCCCCAGGCCACCTGACTGCGTACCAGCCAGCGCTCGATCGCCGCCAGCTGGGATTCGTCCAGGCCCAGTCGACGCATCACGGCCGGCAGACCCAGCAATGCCAGCACCTGCGAGCGCGAAATCCGCTCGCCGGGCAGATCCAGCAGTTGCATGAAGGCCGTCAGCAGGGGATGCGTGCGCCCCAGGCTGACGTCGGCCAGGTGGTAGGGCAGCAGGCCGCCACTGCGCCCAGCCTGGCCAAAGACGGCCGGTATCAATGGTGCATAGGCCGCCATGTTCGGTGCCATCACGACGATCTGTCGCGGCTGCAGATCCCGATGACGAGCCAACTGGTCGAGCAGCACGTCTTTCAGGACTTCCAACTCGCGCAATCGCGTGTGGCAGGCGTGAATCCGCAGTGAGTCATCAGCCAGCAGCGCCTCGTCGGATTGTGCTGACCACGTGGGCTGCAGCGTACGAATGGCATTCTGCAGCCGCTGCAGCAGACCGTCCTGCGGCTGCTCGCGGGCTTCCCGATCGCGCAGATCGCGATCGTCATCGTGTGCGTCCAGGCTGTTGAGCAACAGTGCGTGGTGCTGCCCCAGCCGGCCCAGACTGGCCAGCAGCGGCTGAGCCAGCTGCAGGAAGGGACCCTCGTCCCCAGCCAGATAGTGCGTGCGCTGCTGCCGCAGGTCCTCCCACAGCTCGCGGCATGGGTCGGGAAAGTAGATATTCACCAACCGGCTGCGTGCCAGCTGTCGCAGTGCCAGCAGGATGTCCCGCGGCAGGTGACTGTGACCGAACACGTGCAGCGCCGGTTGATCGGGATCGGTCGAGATCCGCGGCAGCGCAGCCAGCAGATCGTTCATTCGCTGGGCTCGGTGCCCCTGACCGATGTCCAGTACGATGCGCCGCCACAACTCGCCCTGCCAGTGACCGGCCACCGCAAAGCCGCTGCGCTCGTCACGCTCCCAGCGCAACAGCCAGTCGCGCCGATAGACCAGATACTGGCTGTACAGACCGGCCAGCCGATCGGCCAGCTGAAAGCGGCGGCGGACGCTGTCCTCACCCCGCAGATAGCTCGCCACCTGAGGATCATCCAGCTCTGCCAGAAGGCTGTGAATGCGCCAGCGCAGCGCCGGCCGCCGATAGGGCGCGATGGCCATGGCGGCCCGGCCCAGTACGCTGCGCGCCAACTCGTCCAGCCACTCTCCGGGCAACAGCATGTCCAGATTGGCGGCGATGCGCGGCAGTTGCGGCAGCCGCTGCTCAGCCAGTCGACTGGTGAGCCAGCGCTTCATGCCCAGGTGCCCGATCAGCACCGTCTGCGGCGCCAACACCGATGCCGGCCGATGGCGGTGCAACTGCGCGGCCAGTAGATCAGCCAGCATCTCCATTCGACTGCTGCGAAAGATCTGCAGCACGCGGCGAGTTCTCCTGGTACCTCGACAAAGGCGGCAATCTAGCAGCCCAACGCCCTCTCCGGATCTACCAGGGCACGTCGCTGCCGTCCCAAGCCAGGAAACGCCCGTTGTCCTGCGTACCCACGCCCTGCAGGAGCCTCAGCAACTGGGCGGCAGCCCTTTCCGCTGCAAACAGCCGATTGGGTTTCACGCCAGCCTGGAACGGTCTGGACAACGGCGTGTCCACGGTTCCCGGATGCAGCAGCAGACAACAGGGCCTGTGGATTGACGCGGGCCAGTTCGATCGACAGGGTCCTGTACAGCTGATTGAGCGCCGCCTTGCTCGCGCGATAGGCATACCAGCCGCCCAACCGGTTATCTCCGATCGATCCCACTCTCGCCGACAGCGCCGTCAGCAGCAACGGCCCGCGCCCTCGCAGCAGCGGCCAAAGGGCTCGAGCCATGAGAACGGGCGCCACGGCATTGACCATCAGCGCGCGCTGCAGGTGAGCGGGATCCAGTTGGACAACACTCCTTTCCGGTTGCATGTCCCCGTCATGCAGCACGGCAGCAGCGTGGCAGATCAAGTTGGACCGCGCGCCTTCGGAGTGCAGCGCCCGACCGAAGCGATCAATCGCCGTCGGATCAGCCAGATCAACGGCCCAGCGCCGCAGTCGGGGGCCAACCCGATCCTGCAGGCTGGACAGTGCAGGAGACCGGTTGACCGAGCGCGCCAACGCGTGGACTCGCACGATGGGGCTGCCGGCGAAACCGGATTGCAGCAACTGCTCGACCAGCGCCAGGCCGATACCGCTGCTGGCACCGGCAACCAAGGCCTCGATTCCATCCGCAGTGGCGAGCAGCGACATGCCTGCGATGATGGACCTGCGCAGGCCAAGAACCCGTCAATGGCAGCGCTGCCCAGCGCGGTTACTCGAAGCTGTCCCGCAACAACGTCGGCGTGACGACAGAAGCCGCCACGAACAAGCCGCCCCTGTAGGCGGGATTGAAGACCAGCATGTCGTCATTGTTGCTCACATCCGGCGACAACCAGCCGGTCAGCAATGGCGGACCATCATCGCCTGGAGCGGTGATGATGTCGGCCAGGCCGTCCCCATCGATGTCCCCCAGGGCTACACGCACGCCACCGGTGAACATCGTGTCGTAGGGTCGGAAATCGGCCAGCACCTGCAGGTCTGTGCCATTGAACACCTTGACGTGCGGACCACCGCCGGCGCCTGCGACCGGGTCGGCACCGCTGGCCACGACCAGATCGTCATCGCCGTCGCCATCAAAGTCGCCCGCGCCGACAAAGACACCGCCCATGAACTGGGTCGAGAACGGGATGAACTGGGCCAACTCCGTGGTATCGCGCCCAGAAAACACCTTGACGTGGGTCGTGCCGGCACTGCCCGGACCGGTGATGATGTCGGCATGACCATCGCCATTGACGTCACCGGCTGCGACTCGAACGCCGCCGCGGAAGGCGGCGTCGTAGGCCAGAAAACTGAAGATCTCGGCGCCCGTCGCGCCATCAAAGACCTTGACCGTCGGTTCGGCATCGTCGGATGGCGCCGCGATGATGTCGACGATGCCGTCGGCATTGACATCGCCCACGGCCACAAAGACACCGCCTAGAAAGTTGGCACCGTAGGGCTCGATCAGGTTGCCGATCACCTGCTGGCTGACGCCGTCAATGACGCGCACGCTGGCGGTAGAGCCCGGGCCGGTGCCGACGATCAGATCGGCCGTGCCATCCCCGGTGAGGTCACCGGCCGCCACGCGGACACCGCCCATGAATGCGGCACCGAAGGGCTCCAGTGTCAGGCCGCCTGTCGCGGGATCGACCACATGGATGCTGCCACCGTCGAGATCCATGCCGGCCACGAGTTGGGTCAATGGCCAAGCGGGGCTGGAAGTGACGGCCAGTGCGGTCAACAGGGCGATTGAGAACATTTTGGATGGCTGCTCGTGCTGCATGTTTCGGGATCCCCGTGTTTGCGATGCTTGCCCGTACGTACCAATGGGTCGCCAGGGATCACGCGGGTTGGCAGATTGACGGGACCCAACGCGTCGGCACGGCCGCGGGTGGCACGTAGCAACCGATTCCGCGCCGCGGCCCCTTGCCCCCATGGGCCTGGAGCGATGCCCGAACGTGGTCGACATAAAATGTCTTGACATGATATGACGGGCAGCGTACCGTCAACCCGTCATCGAGATCGCGGAGGGCCCATGCCAACGCCACGTCGATTGGTCGCGAGGTTGCAGCGCGTGCTGCCGCTGCTCCAACGCAAGCTGCTGACCGAGGGCATCGAACTGAACAGCGTGGGTGGCGAAGTGCCCGTGGTCGAGGTGGGCATCCCCGGCGAGGACCGCGATGCCATCTATGTGACCGATGCCGGCAGCCAGCTGCTCTGCATCGTCTATCTGTGGAAGACCGAAGCGGTCCGCAGTGAACGCCGAGCCGAGCTGATGGCGACGATGCTGGCGCTCAATCCCAGCGTACCGCTGTCTTCCTTTGGCATCGTCGGTGGTCACTATGTGCTCTTCGGCGCGTTGAGTCCCGACTCCAGCGATGACGACCTGGCACTGGAGCTGGCCACGCTGAGCGACAACGGCGTCGATGCCGGCCTGACCTTCGCCGAGTTTCTGGAGTAGCGCCGTGGCCTGGTGGAACGACATCCTGCACCTGCTTCGCGAAGAGGCCGCCCACCACGGCGGCCAACTGGCCGGCACCGAGCAACTGCGTCAGGCGCAGCGCGTACTGGAACGCACCACCCGCGAACTGGACGATGCCCGGGCGCGAGCAGAAGCCGCACGCCGCCGCATGCGCCGGGCACAGCAGGATCTGGAAGCGCTGGCCGCCGGCTCGCAGGGCCAGCCCAGCTATGCCGAACGGCTGACCGATCTGGCGCGTGCGCTGACTCACGAATCCGAGCTGGTCGCCACCTTTGACGCACATATCGAGCGACTCAGTGCCGTGCACGATCGCCTCGATGCCCAGTTGCGGCAGTTGCAGCGCGATCTGGACATGGTCGACACGGCCATCGGCGCGGCCGCCACCTCGCGCGCCGCCGACGAGCACGAACGCGAACGCCGCCCTGCCCCGAAACGCGGTGGCAAGACCGGCTTCCGACAGCAGCGGACCCAGGCGGTCATGGACACCCTGGAAGATCTGCCCAAGCGACGGAAGCGCGACGATGCACAGTGAACGCATCCCGGAACGCTGGCGCAGCACCGAGAAGGCGCTGAAGGCCGTGCAGGTGGCCTTCGATGTCTCCGCCCACGTCATCTACGCGGTCCGCAAGGCGGCCTTCGATGCCGAACTGTCACAGCCGGACATGATTCGTCGGATCCTGCAGCTGCCGGTCTCGCGCCCAGCCAAACGACCGCGCCTGACCGTCAGCCTGTCACCCGCCGACTACCAGATCCTGGGCGAACGCTACGGTCTGGACCCAAATGACGCCCTGGCGATCAAGGAGCGGGTGCTGGGGGAGTTGGTGGCGTTTGCCGGGGGAGATCGAGATGGCGACGATTGAGTGCTTTCGATGGGAAGGGCACAGGGCCCAGGGCTCAGGGCCCAGCAAGAACTCGTCTCTGCTGACCGTTCGGCGTTCCTGCGCCTGCCTCAGGGCTCCGGTCACGCGGCTCGGCTTCGGCTACCGCTGGGCCCTGGGCCCTGAACCCTCGGCCCTCGCCTCACCCAAGGGACCACATCACTCATCTCGCCCCAAGGCCAACTCGTAGCATGGACACCCTCCTCCACCACCTCACGCATTTCCCCGGGATCATTCCCACGGCCCTGCTGGGCGTGCTGATGGTCCTGTGGCTGATCGCCATGCTGGGCCTGCTGGACCTGGATTCCTTCGGACCGGACTGGCTCGGCGGGGGAGATCTGGAGGCCGACGTCGAAGGTGACGTGCCCGGGATGCTGGTAGCACTGGGGCTGGACCGACTGCCCTTCTCCATCGTCATCAGTACGCTGGTGTTTTTCTGGTGGCTGCTGACGCTGCTGGCTGCGCAGTGGTCGACCTGGGTACCGCTGCCGGGCTGGCTGACCGGGACGCTGGTGCTGCTGCTGGCACTGGTGATCGCAGTACCGATCAGTGCGGCCCTGCTCAAGCCCCTCAAGCCGTTGTTCAAGGTGCACGCCGGACCGAAGCCGGTCGATCTGATCGGTCGACGCTGCAAGGTGCTGACGCTGCGCGTGGACGAGGGCTTCGGCCAGGTGCGCGTTGACCTGGGCGAAGGCGGCGAACTCAATCTGAAAGCCTGGGCCCGCACCCCGAACGAGTTGGGCAAGGGTGCACCGGCACTGATCCTGAGCTTTGACGCCACCCGGGACCGTTACGAAATCGAGCGCTGGGACGGCTGACCCAACCGCCATGGACTGTTCGCCTGCCGGCCCCGGCGTTGGGCCGACCGGCGGCTACTTCGACGACGCCGTGCTGACCACAAGGATCCCATCATGGATGCATCGATCACCACCCTGATTGTTGGCGTCATCGTCGCCGCAATCCTGATCCTGTTTTTCCTCGGACTGGTGGCCAAGTTCTATCAGAAGGTGGAACAGGGCCACGCGATGATCATCAACACGATGCGCGCCGAACCGGAGGTGACCTTCACCGGCCGGCTGGTCATCCCTGTGCTGCACAAGCGCGAGATCATGGACATCTCGCTGAAGACCATCGAGATTGAGCGTTCCGGCAAGGAAGGCCTGATCTGCAAGGACAACATCCGCGCCGACATCAAGGTCAATTTCTTCGTCCGCGTCAACAAGACCGCAGCCGACGTGCTCAAGGTCGCACAGGGCATCGGCTGCGCCCGCGCCTCCAACCAGGAGACGCTGGAAAATCTGTTCAGCGCCAAGTTCTCCGAGGCCCTGAAGACCGTCGGCAAGGCGATGGACTTCGAGGAGCTGTACCAGGCGCGTGATCGCTTCCGTGACGAGATCATCGCGCAGATCGGTGACGACCTGTCCGGCTATGTGCTGGAAGACGCAGCCATCGACTACCTGGAACAGACGCCGATGGCCTCGCTGGATCCGCACAACATCCTCGACGCCCAGGGCATCCGCAAGATCACCGAGCTGACGGCCGAGCAGAACATCCGCACCAACGAGTTGCGTCGCGACGAAGAGATGCGGATCAAGAAGAAGGACGTGGAAACCGTCGAAGCCGTGCTCGAACTGGATCGGCAGAAGGCCACTGCCGAAGTCAACCAGCAGCGCGAAATCGCCATCACCCGCGCCCGTGAGGAAGCCGAAAGCGCCAAGGTGGCGTCGGAAGAGCGGATGAAATCCGAGCTGGCCCGCATTGCCGCCGACCAGGCCATCGCGGTGCAGACCGAGAACCTCAAGCGCGAAACCGAGGTGGCCGAAAAGAACCGCCAGCGCGCCGTGGCCATCGAAGAGGAGAAGGTCACCCGCGCGCGAGAACTGGAGATGGTCGATCGCGAGCGCGAGGTGGCGCTGCAGCAGATCGAGAAGGAGAAGGCGCTGGAGGTGCAGAAGAAGGCCATCGCCGACGTGGTGCGCGAGCGCATCGTGGTCGAGCGCACCGTCGCCGAGCAGGAAGAGGAGATCAAGAATCTGCGCACGCTGGCCGATGCCGAGCGCAGCAAGAAGGCGGCCGTGGTGCTGGCGCAAGGCCAGGCAGACGAGCGCTTCATCGCCGAAACGCGCCAGGCCGAGGCCGAGGAACAGCGTGCCCGCCACAAGGCCAGCGAGGAGCTGACCATGGCCGAGGCGCGGCTGGCGGTCGCCGCCAAGGCGGCCGAAGCGAAGAAGCGCGAGGCCGAAGGCGCCGAGGCACTGGCCGCTGCGGCCGGCCTGGCCGAGGCTCGTGTGCAGTTGGCCAAGGCCGACGCGGAAGAAAAGCAGGGTGTCGTGCAGGCCAAGGTCAAGCAGGTCGATGCCGATGCCATCCGCGCCCAGGGTGAAGCCCAGGCCGAAGCGCTGCGACTGAAGCTGGAAGCCGAGGCCACGGGTCAGGAGAAGCGCGGTCTGGCCGAGGCACAGGCCATCGCCGCCCGCTTCGCCGCCGAGGCCAAGGGCCTGCGCGAGAAATTCGAGGCGATGCAGCAGATGAGTCCGGACACCCGCGCGCACGAGGAAAAGCGCATGGAACTGGACTACGCCCACGCGCAGACCCTCAAGCACATCGAGGCCAATCAGGCGATCGCCCGCGAGCAGGCCGCCGTGCTGGCGCAGGCGCTGCAGAAGGCGAATATCGAGATCGTCGGTGGCGACGGCGAGTATTTCGAACGCTTCATGCGCTCGCTCAGCCTGGGCAAGTCCATCGACGGCACGATTGCCAAGAGCACGCTGCTGAGCCAGGCCACTGCCGATCACCGCAGCGGCAAGCGCGATCTGGTCGACGACGCCGAGCGGCTGATCAAGGCCCTCGGCGGCGCCGACGCCGTGCGTGATCTTTCGATCGCCAAACTGGCCCAGAAACTGGCCAAGGACGGGCGCCACGAGGAACTGGGCGAGTTGCAGGGGTGGCTCAGGCGCGCGATGGGAGGTGAGAGCAGTTCCAGTGGCTAGTTCCAGTAGCCAGTTGAAAGCGTCGCAATCGCCAACCGTGTCGGTCATCGGCAGCGAACGCACAGCTCAGGCCGACGGCCCAAGGCAGAGCGATCACGACGGACTGGCCGGCTTCTCACTGGCCACTGGAACAGGCAACTGGAACTAATCTAAATGGACCTCTCCGGCTCTCTGGATCTGTTGCGCAAGCGCCTGGCTGGCTTGGCCGGGACGCTGCGGGAGCGCAGCGAAACGCTCAATCAGCAGCGTCTGGCCGTCTACGGCCGGGTCGAGCCGCGGCTGGCGGCGAGACTGTCGGCGCGCACCGAGCACAATTGCCTGGCGCGGGATCTGGTCCGCGTCGGTGACTGCCTGTTGTTTGGCTATAACGTCCACATCGGCCTGAAGCAACAGACCCAGGTCGAGGACGTCTTCTGCCTCTATCAGCTCAGCGGCGAAGGCTCGGCAGCCGAGTTGACGCCGCTGCCGCTGAGCGGCAGCTTCCTGGCCCAGCCGCGCTTCGTCGCCGATTTTCGCGAGCTCTACACCTACTACCGCGCCACCACGCTGGACATGTTGCGTGTGGCTGGCGACAAACTGCTGCTGGTGTTCCGAACCGGCTCACAGGCGGCCGACCGGCGCGTGTTCCGCTTCGGCATCGATCGCAATGGCCAGGTCGAGTACATCGACAACCGCGGCGAACGCGATCATGTATTGCCGCCAACACACGACTTCGAGTGGATCAACGTCGGCCGCGAACAGCACGTGCTCGGGCGCCATCCGCACGTCAACATCCTCGACACGATCTTCGTCGAGACAGTCGGCGGCGATCTGACCGTCAAGATCGAGAACAACACCGACAGCGGCCTGGGCATCTATGCCGAGCCGGTCGATGACAAGAACCAGTCGCTGGCCGACGCCGACATCGCCTATGCCGACCTGCGCACGCTGATCCTGCTGCGCATCCGACCCTACCGGGAAAGCGCCTGGCGACATCTGGTCTACAACAAGCGCAATCGTCAGGTGGTGCGCATCGACGAGATCGGCGATTCCTGTCTGGAACTGCCGGAGGACCACGGCATTGTCTTTCCCGGTGGCTATTACCTGGAGTCTGGCGAGTCCAAGCACTTCGCCGAGCTGGGTCATGATTTCGCCGGCTTCCGGCTGAAACGGCAGATACGCGCGCCCAGTGGCGAAGATGTGCTGTACGTCTTCCACGAGGAGCTCAGCGGTCGCTACGCGCTGCTGCCCTACAACCTGATCGATCGGTCCATCGGCTCACCCTTGCTGGCCAACGGCTATGCCCGCTTCGACGACGGCCGTCTGCTGCTGTTCACACCGGAACTGGATGAGCCGGCCCGTTTGCACACGATGCAGCTGTGGTCCTCGCCCTTCTGCTCGGACGAACACGCCGCCGCCCAGGTCCGACCGGAAGGTCTGCTGGGCCGACTCGGCAACGCCGTGCTGGTGCGCGGTCTGGCCGAGCTGCGGCAGTTGGCGCGGCTGGCCGAAGACGCCGACACGCGCCCGGCCTATGAACGACTGATCCGCCTGGCCGCGCGCTCGCGCGACGCCTATCCCTGGCTGGCGGAAGCCGAGGCCGGCGCACTGCACGAACCCCTGCAGGAGATTCACAAGGCGGCCGATGCGGCCTTGCAGGCCTACGAACGGCTGGAGGTGCAACGGGCACAGGCCCGTCAGGCGGTCGACCATGCGGCTGGCGAAGTGCGCGAGCTGCTGTCACAGACCGAGTCCCTGCTGTGGCAACAGCCGGACGATTTCACGCGCGCCATCGCAGCGCTGAAACGCCGACGCGGCGAGCTGGTCGGCCTGGCCGAACAGCCGCACGTGGACGAACAGGCGATCGCACAGCTCGATGGGCAGTTGCAGGACACGCTGCGGCGCGTCGGTGATCGCGCCATCAAGTTCTTCTCCGATCCGGCCGCCTTCGCCGACCTGCGCAGCGGACTGGAACAGCTCTCCAGCGAAGTCGAACAGGCTGCCACCAGCGCGGCGCTGCGGCCGCTGGCCGAGCAACTGGATGAGTTGGCCGAGTCACTCGATGGCCTGTCCGAGCTGATCGCCGGCTTTGAACAGACCGATGCCCAGGCCCGAGCCGAGTTGCTGGCCGCCACCAGCGGCCTCTACGCCGACGTCAATCGGTTGCGCAGCCGGCTGAAACAACGCAGTGAGGGTCTGGTCGAGACCGAGCAGGGGCTGGAGTTCGGAGCCCAGCTGACCGTGCTGGAGCAGTCGCTGCAACATCAGTTGGCGCGCTGCGACACGCCCGAAGCCGCAGACGAAGGGCTGGCTCGCGCCATCTCGCAGATCGAGACGCTGGAAGGTCGCTTCGCCACTCAACCGCGCTTCGCCGAGGAACTGGTGCAGCGCCGCGAAACCGTGCTGGAAGCCTTTGCCGCCCGACGCGAGCAACTGCAGGCCGAGCGCAATCGGCGCACCAGCGCGTTGCGAGTCGCGGTCGAGCGGATCCTCGATGGGGTGCCACGGCGGGTCGGGCGACTGACCGACGGCGAGGCGATCCACGCCTTCTTCGCCGCCGACACGCTGGTCGAGCGCGCCCGCCATCAGATCGACCAGTTACGCGAGCTGGGCGAGAACGTCGCTGCCGATGAACTGGCCAGCCGCCTGCAGGCCTTGAAGGAAGCCGGCCTGCGCGACGCCCGCGACCGCTCCGAACTGGGCACCAGTGGCGACAGTCTGGCGCTGGGGGCGCAGCGCTTCAGCATCGAGCGGCAAGCCCTGGAGCCGGTGCTGTTGCCCGGACCGGAGGGCTTGCAGTTGCAGTTGGCCGGCACCGACTATCGCCGCCAGCTGCAGTGGCCCGAAGCCGAGCGCTTCCGCGAGGTCTGGACGCAGCTGCTGGTCAGCGAGAACGCCGACGTCTATCGCGCTGAATACCTCGCGGCATTGCTGTTTGAGCAATGGCAGGGCCAGCCACCGGCGGACATCGGCACTTTGGACGCCGAAGCATTGCTGCCCGCCGTCGCGGCGGCCGCGCAAGCCCGTCCCGCGGAAGATTACCAACGCGGCGTACACGATCACGACGCCGCACAGATCCTGGCCGCACTGTTGAGCCAGGCGCGTCACGCCGGTTTGCTGTCCGCGCCCGTGCCGGCCCGAGTGTTGGCGCAGGCCTGGTTCGCCAGTCAGCTGCACAGCAAGCGGGGTGCCTTGGCCCGACAGGCTGCCGGCCTGGCCTGGCTGGCCCAGCACGAAGGCGCTCGGGCCGATCTCCCGGCCAGCTGGCTGACCGGACTGAGCACACTGGCCGAGGAACTGGCGCTGGCTGATGGCGCGCTGCTGGCCGAGGCCGCGGCAAGGCATCTGATCGAGGTTCACGGCCAGTCCGACGCGCGCTTTCCGCAGTCGCCAGCCGCAGCGGATCTGCAGGCGGCGGTCCTGGCCGCCCTGCCACGCGAACTGGCCGAGGCGCTGCAGGACCCGGCCCTGGCCTTGGGCGAGCGTTTCGCCTTGGCGTTCGGCTGGTGTCAGGCGCTGGGCACCAATGCCAGCGTCGAAGTGCGGCAGGAAGCCGCCTGCGCCCTGCTGTTCGAGCTGCCACGCGAGCGGGTCAACGTCGAGCTGCAAACCGAACTCAGCGGCATGCGCGGTGAACATCGGCGCATCGTCGATGGCCAATTGGTGGTCGCCCTGCCCGCCTTCCAGCAACGACTGCAGCACTATCGCAAGGTCGTCGAACCGGATTTCCGTGCCTTCGCCAGGCTGCGCCACGAACGGCTGGCCCTGGCCCAGCGCGAACTGGCACTGGAACAGTTCCGACCCAAGCCGCTGGCCGGATTCGTCCGCAACCGCCTGATCGACGAGCTCTATCTGCCCTTGATCGGCAACAACCTGGCCAAGCAGATCGGCACAGTGGGTGAAAAGCGCTCGGATCGTTCGGGCATGCTGCTGCTGATCAGCCCGCCCGGCTACGGCAAGACCACGCTGATGGAGTATCTGGCCGACCGGCTGGGCATGACCTTCGTGCGCATCAACGGACCCACACTGGGCCATGAGGTCACTGGCCTGGACCCGGCCCAGGCGCCGCATCAGGCCGCTCGAGAGGAGCTGATCAAGCTCAACCTCGGTCTGGCGATGAGCCGCAATGTCATGCTCTATCTGGACGACATCCAGCACCTGGGGCCGGAGTTCCTGCAGAAGTTCATTTCGCTGGCCGACGGCACCCGCCGCATCGATGCGGTCGTCGACGGTCAGGCGCGCACGCTGGATCTGCGTGGCAAGCGCTTCGCCCTGATCATGGCCGGCAATCCCTACACCGAGAGCGGCGAGCGCTTTCGTATCCCGGACATGCTGGCCAACCGTGCCGATACCTACAATCTGGGCGACGTGCTCAGTGGCCGCGAGCGGCTGTTCGCCGATTCCTATCTGGAAAACGCGCTGACTGCCCATCCGCTCAGCCAACCGCTGGCCGAGCGTCCCCGCGAGGAGGTTCGAGTCGCGCTGCGAATCGCGGCTGGCGAAGACGAACCGCTGCCAGCGCACCTGCCCAATGCGGCCGAACTGGCCGAGCTGCTGCGTCGACTGGGTCAGGTGCGCGAGATCCTGATGCGCGTAAACGCCGCCTACGTCGCCAGCGCGGCGCAGGACGACGCCTTCCGCACCGAACCGCCTTTCAAGCTGCAGGGCAGCTATCGCAACATGGTCAAGCTGGCGGCACAGCTGTCACCACTGCTGACCGACGCCGAGCTTGAGGCGCTGGTGCTGGACCACTATCGCGGCGAGGCACAAACGCTGGGACCGCGCGCCGAAGAGAACCTGCTCAAGCTGCGCCAGCTGATCGGTCAGGCCGACGAGCAGAGCACCGCCCGCTGGGAGAGCGTCTGCGATGAGTACCGACGCCTGCTCAAGCAGGGCGGCAAGGATGCCGACGGCCTGACTCGCGTGTCCGGGCTGCTGGCCGACATCGCCAACCAGCTCGAACGTGGCAACAGTCAGACCCAGTCCCAGGCCAAGGCGCTGGCCGGCAGCCTCGGCGCGCTGGACAGTCTCAAGGCACTGGAGCGTCTGGCCGCCCTCGACCAGCCCGCCGAACACCCACTGCTGCAGTCACTGCAGGCCGCCCTGACCCGGCTGGGCGAATTCGATCCCGCCGCGCTGAGTCAGGCCCTGAAGGCCGTCGCCAAGAACACCGCCCAGCCAGCCGCTGCCGCGGAAACGCCCCCCATCATCGGCGAAACCCTGGCCCAGCTCGCCCGCAGCTACGAAGACACCCTGGTCCCGCTGGTCTCGGCCATTCACCACAAGTTGCGGCTGGACCAGAGCATCTGGGAGCACATCCGGCATGTGCGAACCGAACTGGACGGTCTGGTGAAGCGCATCGGGGCGGATCCGGCCAAACCGGAGAAAGGGCCCAGGGCTCAGGGCACGGGGCCCAGCGAGAACCCGCCATCACCGCGATCGGAAAGATCAGGGAGCGCTGCGGAGGGCAAGGGGAAGTGACGTCGCGCGACTAGACAACGGCTCCTACCGAAATGCCCCAACGGGGCCGCATGAGATAGCCCAGGGCAACGCCCTGGGTAAGACGTCGCCCATTCACAAGCCCTGAAGGGGCGGAACATTCAATTCCAGTCTTGGAAGCCAGTTAGTCCCACACATACCGCTCATCGAACTCAAGCCCATACCTGTCCAGCAACCTTCGGTACTCATCCTGAAACGAGTAGACCCGATGGTGCTCGGCCTGATGGTCAATATAGCCTTCGAGCGCCCTACGATGGCTTGGACTGATGGAAAACAGCCCATAGCCGTTTTGCCAGTGAAAGTCGGCGAACTTGGAACCCCTGGCCTTCAGCCACTTTGAGGTGCCCGTCTTGACTTCCTGCACCAGGTCCGCTGGCGCACAGGTTCGAGGATGGACGAGTAACAGGTGAATGTGATCAGCAACCGATCCTACCCGCAGTAGTACGCCTTTCTGGTTTTTGATGATTCCGCCGATGTAGGCGTGGAGCTCGTCGCGGACGTCGTCGGACAACCACGCCTCGCGGTGCCGGGTGGAGAAGACCAGATGCACCAACATCTGTGCCAGCGATTGAGGCATGGAGATTCCTCCTTTCGTTCCTCAGCTCTATCACATCTGATGCCTTTGGCAACGTTGCAGCCGAAGAAGTCGCAGTTGCATCCAGAGGATTTCGCCCTTTCAGGGCTCTACATGTTGCGTTTCGGATCCCAGGGCGTTGCCCTGGGCTATCACCCTGCGCCCCTTCGGGGCTTGCGATTTGCCAGATCAACGTTGCCCCGGTCGCCCCCCCTTATGTGCACGTTCCGCGAACGCTCAGCAAACTCAACCAGAACTCGATTCTGATCCTCGATCCTAGATCTCAAGTACTTCGGCCTCAATCTACCCGAGTCCATCAGACCAGATTTTTCGGCGCTGACCCCTCAGCCCTCAGCCCCAAAAACACAAACCCCGCCGAAGCGGGGTCTGTGCTTTTCTACTGTCGCGGACTCTGCGGTCCGCTTTGGCAGGGCTTGAAGCGGATCAGTTCGCGCTGGCGATCAGAGGAATGATCAGCAGGGCGACGATGTTGATGATCTTGATCAGCGGGTTGATGGCCGGGCCGGCGGTGTCCTTGTACGGATCGCCGACGGTGTCACCGGTCACCGAGGCCTTGTGGGCTTCGGAACCCTTGCCGCCATGATGGCCATCTTCGATGTACTTCTTGGCGTTGTCCCAGGCGCCACCACCGGTGGTCATCGACACGGCCACGAACAGGCCGGTGACGATGGTACCGATCAGCAGACCGCCGAGGGCCTTGACGCCCGCACCCGGGCCCAGCAGCCAGTTGAAGCCGAAGGCCACGACCACCGGCACCAGCACCGGCAGCAGCGAAGGCACGATCATTTCCTTGATCGCCGAACGGGTCAGCAGGTCGACGGCACGGGAATAGTCCGGCTTGGCCGTGCCTTCCATGATGCCCTTGATCTCGCGGAACTGACGACGCACCTCGTTGACCACCGAGGCGGCGGCGCGACCGACCGCTTCCATCGCCATCGCACCGAACAGGTACGGAATCATGCCGCCAATCAACAGGCCGACCAGCACCACCGGGTCGGACAGATCGAAGGTGGCCTGCATGCCGTAGGCTTCCAGCTTGTGGGTGTAGTCGGCAAACAGCACCAGCGCGGCCAGACCGGCCGAACCGATCGCATAGCCCTTGGTCACGGCCTTGGTGGTATTGCCCACCGCGTCCAGCGGATCGGTGACGTTGCGCACGTCCTGATCCAGCTCGGCCATCTCGGCGATACCACCGGCGTTGTCGGTGATCGGGCCATAGGCGTCGAGCGCGACGATCATGCCGGTCATGCTGAGCATGGCGGTGGCGGCCACGGCGATGCCGTAGAGGCCGGCCAGTTCATAGGCCACCAGGATCGAGACGCAAACCGCCAGCACGGGCCAGGCAGTGGACTTCATCGAGATGCCCAGGCCGGCAATGATGTTGGTGGCGTGACCGGTGGTCGAGGCCGAGGCCACATGCTTGACCGGCGCGTACTCGGTGCCGGTGTAGTACTCGGTGATCACGACCATCGCACCGGTCAGGACCAGACCGACCAGCGCGGCGCCGTAGATGTTCATCGCCGGGATCAGACCCTCGCCGCCCATCAGCTGGGTGGTGATCGGGTAGAACAGCGCGGCGGCGATCAGGCCGGAGACGATCACGCCCTTGTACAACGCCGGCATGATCTTGCCGTTGCCGCCGATCTTGACGAAGAAGGTACCGACGATCGAGGCCAGGATCGAAGCGCCACCGAGCACCAGCGGATAGAGCAGGCCGTTGGCACCCACGGTTGACGCGAAGATCGAGCCCACCAGCATCGTGGCGATCACGGTCACGGCGTAGGTCTCGAACAGATCGGCCGCCATGCCGGCACAGTCGCCGACGTTGTCACCGACGTTGTCGGCGATCACGGCCGGATTGCGCGGGTCATCTTCCGGGATGCCGGCTTCGACCTTGCCGACCAGGTCGGCGCCGACGTCAGCGCCCTTGGTGAAGATGCCGCCGCCCAGACGGGCAAAGATGGAGATCAGCGAGGAACCGAAGGCCAGGCCGACCAGCGCGTTGAGCAGCTTGTCGGTTTCCATGCCCTGCGACTGCAGCACGGCGTAGAAGCCGGCCACGCCGAGCAAACCCAGGCCGACCACCAGCATGCCGGTGATGGCACCGCCGCGGAAAGCCACGGCCAGTGCCGGCGAGATGCCCTTGCGAGCCGCTTCGGCGGTGCGCACATTGGCCCGCACCGACACGAACATGCCGATATAACCGGCCAGACCGGACATCACCGCACCGATCAGGAAGCCAATCGCGGTGGTCCAGGAGAGCATGAAGCCCAGCACCACGAACAGCACGGCACCGACGAGGCCGATCGTGCTGTACTGCCGATTGAGATAGGCACGAGCGCCTTCCTGCACGGCACCGGCAATCTCCTGCATGCGCGCATTGCCGCCGGCCTGCGCCAGAATCCAGCGCGTCGACAACGCGCCATAGACCACCGCCAGAATCGCGCAGCCGAGCGCGATCCACAGTCCATACTGTTGCAACATCAGACTAACCCCCAAGCGAGGTGAACGAAGTAGAGCGAGTACGCCACTCCCTCCCGAGTGGCGCGAGGCGCGCGAGTATAGCCGAGGAGTGGGCATGGGCCCAGCGGGAGCCTCGCAAGGGCGACATCCGTGCCCGGCACGGCCGTCGGTGCACTGACAGGGCAGGTTGCGGCGGGGTCAGTCGGATCGCAGGCAACGACGTAGGCCGCTGCCGGGCAACCGAGGGTCAGTCGTCAATATCGACCAGCGACCATGTTCTCCGAATGCCGTCAATCGGCATCCGGTGAGGCTTTGCGCCGGGCGTTGGCGGTACTCGCCGAGGCTAGCGAGAGCGACGCACGCCGAGCGCCATTCCGGCGACGCCAGCCACCAGCAACACGGGCCGCAATACCTCACCCGACGGAGGATGGGTCGCCAGCCAGCCGCCACCAACCAGCACCGCCGGCACCAGGGCAGCGGTCACGACAATAACCAGGAGACGGCGATACCAGGGAGTCTTGGACATGGGTGTGATCTGCAGAGGCGACCCCAACATGGGGCACGGCCCGCTCGCTTTCAATCCTCTCCGTGCAACCACTCGTCGGTACGCGTGGACGCCAGCAGGTGCTGGCGAACCAGCGCGCCGGAGACGCCCGGCAGATGGGCCAGCTGTCGCGCCAGACGCAGTGGCAGATCGATCTGCAACTGCCAGCCTTCGGCTCCGGCTTCGCTTTCCTGGCGAATCGCCCCATGGCTGAGCAAACGTGCGCGCAGGGCCGCGGCCGCAAAGGGCACCAGCAAATCGGTCTGCACACGTTCCTCGGCCAACTCCGCTTCCAGTCGCTCGCGCAGGTCGTCGATGCCCTGTCCGGTCAATGCGGACACCCCGACCTTGGGCCGCGGATCACCCGGCAACAAGCGGTCGAGCGGATCAGCCAACAGGTCGGCCTTGTTGAGCACCAGGACCTGGGGCAACTCGCCGGCTCCGATCTCGGCCAGCACCCGGTCCACATCGGCCACGCGCTGAGCAGCTTCCGGATCGGCACCGTCAATCACATGCAACAGCAGGTCGGCCTCCCGCGCCTCTGTAAGCGTCGAACGGAAGGCGGCGACCAGTTCATGCGGCAGATCGCGCACGAAACCAACGGTGTCGGCCAGGACGATCTCGCCAAAGCCAAATCCGCCGACGCGCCTTACGGTCGGATCGAGCGTGGCGAACAGCTGGTCTGCGGCATAGACCTGAGCATCGGTCAGCCGGTTGAACAGGGTTGACTTGCCGGCATTGGTGTAGCCGACGAGGGCCACCTGAGGCAGATCGCTCTGCTGTCGCTGACGCCGACCCTGTTCGCGCTGGCGAATGACCTTGTCCAGTCGCTTCGACAGCTGCTTGACCCGCTCGGCCAGCAAGCGCCGGTCGGTCTCCAACTGCGTTTCGCCAGGCCCACGCAAGCCGATGCTGCCGCCGCGCTGGCGCTCCAGATGGGTCCAGCCTCGCACCAACCGCGTGGCCATGTGCCGCAGCTGAGCGAGTTCCACCTGCAACTTGCCTTCGTGGCTGCGAGCACGTGCCGCAAAGATGTCGAGAATCAGGCCGGTGCGATCAACCACGCGACACTTCACCAGACCTTCGAGATTGCGTTCCTGCACCGGCGACAGCGGCGCATTGACCAGCACCAGATCGGCACCGGTGGCCTGAACCAGATCCCGCAGCTCTTCGGCCTTGCCCTTGCCGACGAAGAATCTGGCCCGGGCTTCGGCCAGAGGTGCGTCCAACTCGGCCAGCACGTCGGCGCCGGCCGACATGGCCAGATCGCGGAACTCCAACGCAGCCGAAGGCGCCCCGGCCTCCCCAGACCGGCGCACCTGCACCAAAACGGCTCTTTCGCCGCGACGGCTACGCTCGAACAGCGTCAGCTCTCCCGATTGCCCGCCTCATCGCCCGCGTCGCCCAGACGCACATTGCGCTGTGGCACCACCGTGGAGATGGCGTGCTTGTAGACCATCTGCGAGACATTGTTGCGCAGCAGCACGACAAACTGGTCGAAAGACTCGATCTGGCCCTGCAATTTGATGCCATTGACCAGGTAGATCGACACCGGCACACGCTCTCGCCGCAGGGCATTCAGAAAGGGATCTTGCAGTGACTGGCCCTTCGACATGAAAGCTGTATCCGTCGTGAATGAAAAGCCGCTGCAGTGTATCAGGCGTTGATGGCGATGGGGTGTGCGAGGCGGAGGCAACGGGCCTCACGGTATCAGTTCCAGACGCAGCGTCTCATCCTCTTCGACCTGCTGGATACGCGCGGGCATGTAGCCGAGCGACGGCGCCAGCCAACTGGTGGTGGTGCGACGGCCGTGGTCGCGCACTCGCTCCACCACCACGACCTCCCGGTCACCCAGCGTCTCCCGGCCAGTCTGCCGGAACTGCCATTGGTCCACCTTGCCGCGCCGCAACACGGGGTACTGACCCGGCTGCAGACCTTGATGGAGGTCAGCGGCCAGTCGCAGCAGGACGCTGTTGGGGTCAGCCAGACCGGACTCGACCGCCAGATCGAAATGCTCACCGTCCACATCGGCACGCACCCTGCCCTGCGACCAATCGAAGTCGACCTGCTCATGGCGCTTGCGCCAACCGACGGCGCGATCGCGCCGATAGCCCAGCACTCGCCACTGGCCGTTGTCCTGGAAGGCCAGACGACTGCGTTCGGTCTCCTCATAGCCCACAAAACTGGCAAGGCCGCGATCGGCCTTGACCTGCATGGTCAGCAGCCAGGTACCCGCTCCGTCAGGTTGCAGGCTGAGCTGCGCCTTGCCTTGCAGCTTGTCATTGCGAAACACCTGGTAGTGCAGATCAAAGCCAACCGGTTCGGGCATGGATTCCGAGCGGGCCGGTCCTGCAGGCAGCAGCGTCAGACTGGCCAGCCACACGCTCAAGGCAGCAGTTCGCGAGTTCATCAAGGTCCATAGTCGAGGCCTGCGTCGCAGTAGACGCCTTTGCGACTGAAGCGATGCCCAACCGCGATTCGTATACTGGGGTGCCATCGATGACGGTGCCACTTTTTGCGTTCTCAAGCTGCCATTCTGGTCGTCGACGACGACCCGGACATTCTGGATCTGGTCGAGGTACTGGTCAGTGAGGCTGGCCTGCAACCGCATTGCCATGCCGACGGCGATTCGGCGCTGGCGGCGCTGGATCGGGGTGACTGTGAGCCCGCGTTGGCGCTGCTCGACATTCTGATGCCGGTGATGGATGGCCATGAACTGGCCGACGCCCTGCGCCAGCGACGACCGCAACTGCCAATCCTCTTTGTCAGTGGCTTTTCGCCGCGGCGGGTGAGCATTTCCGAGGAAGGGGGCCCCACCGCATTGCTGCACAAGCCCTTTCGGCCGCAGCAGTTGCTGGAACAGATTCGCTTGCTGCTGGAGCAGGTCTAGCGATCCCTGGTGCGGTGATCCGTCAGAGTCGCCTGGGTGCCTGCAGGGTCTGGTCATCCAGTTGCACGCGGCCTTCGCGCAAGCTCAGTCGACCCGCAACCGCCCAACCGACAACCTCGGTCAGCAGCCGGTGCTCCAGCGGCTGCAGACCGGCCGCCAGTGATTCCGGGGTCGCCGTCGGATCCAGCGGAAAAGCCACCTGGGCGATGACCGGCCCGCCATCGAGCACCTCGGAAACAAAATGCACGCTGGCGCCATGCTCGGCGTCTCCGGCGGACAGCGCCTTGCGGTGAGTATCCAGGCCCGGATGCCGCGGCAGCAGGGACGGGTGCAGATTGAGCATGCGGCCCTGCCACTGGGCGACGGTTTGGGCCGATAGCACCCGCATGAATCCGGCCAGGATCAGCCAATCCGGCTGCGCCGCCGAGATCGGTGTCAGCAAGGCCGACTCGAAAGTGGCGCGATCAGCGAAGGCCGTTCGCGGGCACACATGCACTGGCAGCCCTTGTTCGCGGGCCCAGGCGACGCCAGCCGCCTGCGGCTGGTCGCTGCCGACGGCGACCAGATCGGCCTTCAACCGACCCTGGGCGATGGCCTCATGCAGGGCGCGCAGATTGCTGCCGCGCCCGGACAGGAGTACCGCGATGCGCCTGGGCTTCAGGCCCACTGCACGCGATCGCTGCCGTCGGTCTGCTCAATCACCTCGCCGATGCGGTACACGGTTTCTCCGGCACCCTGCAGCAGCGCAGTTGCCGCCTGCACCTGCTCGGGCGCCACCAGCACGACATAGCCGATGCCCATGTTGAAGGTCCGTCGCAGCTCTGCTTCGGCAATACCACCCGTGCGGGCCAGCCAGTCGAACACGGCCGGTCGGGGCCAACTGTCGCCGTGCAGCCGCAATGCGAGCCCTTCCGGCACGACGCGAACGATGTTCTCGGTCAGACCACCGCCGGTGATGTGGGCCATCGCCGCCACCGGCACTTCAGCCAGCAGCGCCTGGATGCTGCGCACATAGATCCGGGTCGGTTCGATCAGCGCGTCGTGCAGACTGCGCTCTCCGAGTTCAATCCCGGTCGAGTTTTCGACCCGTTGCAGGACCTTGCGAATCAGCGAATAGCCATTCGAGTGCGGGCCGCTGGAACTCAACCCCAGCAATTGATGACCCGGCCGCAAGGCGCTGCCGTCGATGATCCGGTCCTGCTCGACCACGCCAACGCAAAAGCCCGCCAGGTCGTAGTCACCGGCCGCGTACATGTCCGGCATCTCGGCCGTCTCGCCACCGATCAGGGCACAGCCAGCACGATGACAACCTTCGGCAATGCCCTCGACCACCGTCGCCGCGGTGCCCACATCGAGCTTGCCACAGGCGAAATAGTCGAGAAAAAACAATGGCTCAGCGCCCTGGACGAGCACATCATTGACACACATCGCCACCAGATCGATGCCGATGCCCCCGTGCCGGTTCCATTGCTGGGCCAGCTTGAGCTTGGTGCCGACCCCATCGGTACCCGACACCAGGACGGGCTGCCGATAGCGCTCCATGGGCACGCGGAACAGCGCACCGAAACCACCCAGTCCGCCCATCACCTCCGGGCGGCGGGTCCGCGCCACGGCCGGTTTGATCCGCTCGACCAGATCTGCACCCGCATCGATATCCACACCGGCATCGCGATAGGTCAGACCCGGGCCGGTGGAAGAGGAACTGTTGCTCACGCGCTGCACCAAATGCGAAAGGCCGCGATAATAGATGCTCGTGCGCTGCCATGGGCAGTGCGTCATCACGATCCCTGCCCACTGCGGAGCCCTCATGCCCATCCGTCGATTCGTCCAATGCAACCTGCTGTTGCTCGCCAGCGTGTTCGGCATGACCCAGCCCGCTTCGGCGCAAGGCGTGCTCGAAGGCGAAGTCGCCGTGTCCTCGCAGGAAGACGGCGTGGTGACCGAGGGGCTGGGCCGCATTCTCTCGGAGATCCTGGTCCGCACCGGTGGATCGGCCGACGCAGCCAGTCACTCGGCAGCCCAGGCCGCCATTGCCGCGCCGCGCGACTATGTGCAGACCTTCACTTTCCGCTCCGAGACCGTGTTGCAGGCCGGCGTACCGACTCGCCTGCTGTATCTGCGGGCCAGCTTCGACCGCCGCACGATCCAATCGCTGCTCCGCGACGGTGGCCTGGACGTGGTCGCCAGTGATGGTGCACCACAGTCTCTGCGCATCGAGGTGTCACCCTTGCGCAGCGGCGGCGACTTCGCGCGCTGTCTGTCGGCCTTGCGCTCACTGCCCATCGTTCGTCAGCTGGAAGTGACTGAAGCCGCGCCAGACCGTTTGCTGTTGCGCGCTACCGTCGCCGGCGGCAGCGGTGCCTTGCTGACCAGCGTCGACGAAGGTGGCGTCTTCCGCCCTCTCGGCACCGGCAGCGACCCCGATCTGGTTCTGCTCGAACTGCTCTGATGCCTTGTTTCGCCAGCATGCCGGCATGTGGCAGCAACTGCCCAATGCGCTGAGCCTGGCTCGAATTCTGGCCGTGCTGCCCTTGGCCTGGTGCCTGCAGCAGGGCCGCTTTCTGCCTGCAGCGGCGTTGTTTGTCGCCGCAGCCCTGACTGATGCGCTGGACGGCTATCTGGCCCGCCGTTTTGGCTGGCAAAGTGCCATCGGTGGTGTGCTCGATCCCTTGGCCGACAAGCTGTTGATGCTGGCCAGCGGCATCCTGCTCTATCGTCTGGAGTTGTTGCCGGGCTGGCTGTTGCTGCTGATGCTCGGACGGGACCTGGTGATTGTCACCGGCGCGGCCATTTATCACCGCTGGTTTGAGCCCTTCCGCGCAGAACCGAGCCTGCTCAGCAAAGGCGCCACCGCCTTGCAGGCCCTGCTGCTGCTGGCGCTGATGCTGCAGGGGGCGGGCTACATCAGCGCCCACTGGCTGCAGCCGTTGTTGCTGCTGACGGTCACGGCACTGATCGGTAGCGGGCTGGGCTATGTGATTGGTTACACTCGCAAGGCCATTCATCTGCGCCGTTCTCGACCATGACCGATCGTTTGCGCTTGCAACTGCTGGGCCTGGTGGTCCTGACCGGGGCCGTCCTCTATTTGCTCTCGCCCGTGCTCACGCCCTTCGCCGTGGCCGCCCTGCTCGGCTATCTCGGTGATCCGCTGGCCGACCAGCTGCAACGGCGCGGCTTCAGCCGCACCACCTCGGTGGTGATGGTCTTTGTCGCCATGTCGCTGGTGATGGTCCTGATCCTGCTGCTGCTGGTGCCGATGCTGGAGGCTCAGATCAGCCAGCTGATTCGCAATCTGCCGGGCTATGTCAGCTGGCTACGCAGCAACGTCGAGCCCTGGTTGAGTGAGCGCTTCGGCATCGAGGCTGAAGGGCTGCTGGATGTCAGCGGGCTGATCACGGTGCTGCGCGAACACTGGCAAACCGCCGGTGGCTTCGCCGCCACGGCGGTGGCCTCGGTCAGCAAGAGCGGGCTGGCGTTGATCGGCTGGCTGGTCAACTTCGCCCTGATTCCGGTACTGACCTTCTATTTCCTGCGCGACTGGGACACGCTGGTGGCGCGGGTCAACGAGTTGCTGCCACGGGCCATTGCGCCGACGGTGGGTCGATTGGCGCATCAGTCCGATCAGGTGCTGGGCGCCTTCCTGCGCGGCCAGTTGCTGGTCATGGCGGCACTCGCCACCGTCTACACGGTCGGGCTGTGGGCGGTCGGCATCGATTACGCGCTGCTGATTGGCCTGGGCGCCGGTCTGGTCAGCTTCATCCCTTATCTGGGCACGATCACCGGACTGGCCGCCGGCCTGATTGCTGCCGTCGTGCAGCACCAGGACCTCTTGCATGTCGCTTTGGTGCTTGGCGTGTTCGGCCTGGCGCAAGTCCTCGAGGGCTTTGTGCTGACGCCCTGGCTGGTTGGCGACCGCATCGGCCTGCATCCGGTGGCGGTGATCTTCGCCATCATGGCGGGTGGCCAGCTGTTCGGTTTCTTCGGTGTACTGCTGGGTCTCCCCGTCGCCGCAGTCGGCATGGTCGGATTGCGCTATCTGCATGAACGCTATCTGCGCAGCGACCTGTACGGACAGGAAGAAGGCGCTGCCATGGCTGCGGTGGGCGACGACGCCAGCGTGATCCACCATCCGGCGGCCATCACCGCTGGCGAGCCCGACAGCCCGGCGACGCCGTCGACCGACCCCGGCGAACCTTGAGTCCGCAGCTCGGATTGCCGCTGGGCTGGCGTGATGGCGGTCACTACGAGGACTTCCACGCCGGCGACAGCAATGCCGCGACGCTGACTCAGCTGCGACAGATCCTGGCCCAGGAGCAGCAGGCGGTGCTGTTGCACGGCCCAGCCGCGGCCGGCAAGACGCATCTTTTGCTGGCCGCCCAGTCGGCGTCTGCGGGCGCACGCTACCTGGGCTTGCGCCGCCCGCTCGCGCAGGCGGTTGGACTGCTGGGTGTGGGCGGTGACGAGCGCCTGCTGTGTCTGGACGATATCGACGCCCATCTGGGCGCACGCGAGTTCGAGATCGCGCTGTTCGACCGCTTCAACCGGCAACGCGACCAGGCCGGCAGCGTGCTGATGTCGGCCTGCTCACGCCCCCTGGCCACCGCCTTCAGCCTGCCCGATCTGGCCTCTCGGGTACTGGGGGCAACTGCGCTGGCACTGCAGCCTCTGGACGAGGCCGAACTGGAACAGGCCTGGACGATGCGTGCCCGACTGCGTGGACTGGATCCGGACGCGGCAGCCGTACGTTGGCTGCTACGCCATCAGCGTCGTGATTTCCGCAGCCTGATGCAGGCCCTGGATCGCCTCGACGAGACCGCGCTGGCCGCCCAGCGCCGGCTCAGCCTGCCCTTCGTCCGCCAATGCTTGGGTGAGCCTGCCAACGTCGACCCCATTGGATCCGACCCGACGGCGGTCTGAAGCTGCTGGTCCGCGCGTCAACACCTGCTGCACATCGACACGCTAAGATCTGCGGTCTTCCCCACCGCCGGAGAACGCTGTCATGGCCTTCGAACTGCCCCCATTGCCCTACGCCCGCGATGCCCTGGCACCGCACATTTCCGCCGAGACGCTCGATTATCACTACGGCAAACACCATCAGGCCTATGTGACCAATCTGAACAACCTGATCGCCGGCACCGAACACGAGAGCCAGTCGCTCGAAGCGATCATCCGCTCGTCCAGCGGCGGCTTGTTCAACAACGCGGCCCAGGTGTGGAATCACACCTTCTACTGGCACTGCCTGAGTCCCAACGGCGGCGGTGACCCCAGCGGCAAGCTGGCCGATCTGATCGTCAAGGCCTTCGGCAGCATCGATGCCTTCCGCGACGCCTTCAGCAAGAACGCCATCGGTACTTTCGGCTCCGGCTGGGGCTGGCTGGTGCAGAAGCCGGACGGCTCGCTGGCGCTGGCCAGCACCTCCAATGCCGGCACGCCGTTGACGGGCGAGGACACGCCGCTGCTGACTTGCGATGTGTGGGAACACGCCTACTACGTGGATTATCGCAACGCGCGGCCCAAGTACGTTGAAGCCTTCTGGCAGCTGGTGAACTGGGACTTCGCCGCCAGTCAGCTGCGCTGATCGATTGCTGAATCCGTTCAGGGCGGCGGCGCCGCCCTGAACTGGCCTCAATAACCGCGCAGGGCCTCGTCAAGTTTCGAGCGCAAATGGCCCATGCCGGCCAGTTGCAACATGCTCATCCCACGCTCACGCAGCGCTGCCGGCTCGTCGGCACACAAGGTGAGGTGGCCAATCTTGCGGCCTTCCCGTTCCGACTTGCCGTAGTCGTGCAGATGCAGCCCCGGTATCCGCAGCAGCTCACGGCGGTCCGGCCATCGTCCCAGCACATTGACCATCAGGCTGCAGCCGCGGACCGCCGTCAGGCCCAATGGCCAGTCGCAGATCGCTCGCAGGTGGTTTTCGAACTGACTGCAATGTGACCCCTCGATGCTCCAGTGGCCGCTGTTGTGTACCCGTGGTGCAATTTCGTTGACTACCAGCCGGCCCTCGACCTCGAACAACTCGACCGCCAGGACGCCGACATAGTCGAAGGCGGCCAGCAGCTTGCCAGCCAGCCGCTCGGCCTGGGCCTGCAGGGCAGCCGTCGCCGGAGCTGGCGCCAGTGAGAAAGCCAGCACACCGCGATCGTGGCAGTTCTCGACCAGCGGATAGCAGCCGATCTCGCCACTGGCCGAACGCACCGCCAGCAGACTCAGCTCACGGCGATAGGGGACCCAGGCTTCGGCAATGGCCGGCACACCATTGAGCTCGCGCCAGACCACCGCGACCTCGGCCAGATCGTGCAATCGCCATTGCCCCTTGCCGTCGTAGCCAAAACGACGAGTCTTCACCAGCAGTGGCAGTCCGAGATCTGCACAGGCCCGCTGCAGCGCAGCTTCATCCGGCAGATCCCGAAACCCGGCGACTTCGATGCCCAAGCCGTCGATGGCACGCTTCTCGTCCAGGCGATCCTGGGCGACCGCGAGCGCCCGCGCTGGAGGACGCACCGGCACGCGATTTGCCAGATGCTCCAGAGGCTCGACGGTCACGTTCTCGAAGTCGAAGGTGATCACCTCGCAATCGGCCGCCAGCCGATCGAGCGCATTGCGATCCTCAAAACCGCCAACGTGACGATGGCGAACGACCGCATGTGCCGACGGTTTCGCCGCCGGATCCAGGATGTCGCAGACAATGCCGATCGGATGGCCGGCCAGGGCGAGCATGCGGGCGAGTTGTCCGCCACCAACGATACCGACACGACTCATGCCCGTGGATCACCGATCGCCAGCACCCTATCCGTCTGCGCCTGTCGCCACGCCTGCAGTCGATCGGCCAGGGCCCCATCCTGCAGGGCCAGAATCGCCACCGCGGCCAGCGCCGCATTGGCGGCACCGGCGCTGCCGATGGCGAAGGTGGCGACGGGAATTCCGGCCGGCATCTGCACAATCGACAGCAGCGAATCGACACCAGCGAGCATGCGCGATCGGACCGGGACGCCCAGCACCGGCAAGGGCGTCTTGGCCGCCAGCATGCCGGGCAAGTGCGCGGCACCGCCGGCGCCGGCAATGATCAGTTGCAGACCGCGTTCGCGAGCCGAACCGGCGTAGTCGAACAGCAGGTCTGGCGTGCGATGCGCAGAAACCACGCGCACCTCGTGCGCCACTTCGAACTGCGCCAGCATGTCCGCAGCGGCCTGCATCGTTTCCCAGTCGGAGTTGGATCCCATGACCACGCCCACTCGAGGCGCGGTGCTGTTACCCCACCCAGCAGGCTCACGCAAGTCTGTCAACGTGGCGTCCCCCGGTCAAAGACGTTATTTTAGCCGGGGTTGCACTGAAGTCGCTCAATCCATGCCCATTGATCGCCGACTGCTTGAGATCCTCTGCTGCCCAGCCACCCGCGTCGCGCTGCGACCGGTTGATCGCGAGGGTCTGGATCGACTCAATCAACAGATTCGCCAGGGGGATGTTCGGCGGATCGACGGGGCCGTGCAGGTGGACGATCTGCAGGAAGCCCTGATCACTGTCGATGCGCAGCGCATCTATCGCATTGACGATGGCATTCCGGTGCTGCTGGCCGACGAAGGCATTGCCGGCAGCCAGTTTCCGGAGTTTCGGTGAAGCGGCGCCCATTGCCATCGGGGCTCATTTCCGCGAGTGGTCTCGCGGTGAGCGCGTGCGCGTCGCAAACTTTGACAGCCGCGATAGCACCGCCGCTGCCTCGTTTCCGTGCAGCAGATCGCATCGCAGTGGCAAGAGTGACGTCTAATATACGGCGACTGGTCATCCACCCGGAATCGTCGTCATGGGGAACGCGTACATGAGCCAGCAGGGCAACGAGCCGCCTGGCAAGGTGGTGGACCTGCACAGCCGCGGCACAACCGGGACGGGCAGCAGCGGCTCGAACACTCCGCCGGTGCCTGCCGAGCGCGGTGGCGAGTTGGTGCGTACCTGTCGCCGCATTGCGCAGAAGCGCTTGGCGCAGGGTCTCACCGGCATGTTCGACAAGGTCGACGATGCGCTGTTCGATATGGCCGAGAAGGCCGAGAACTCCACCAAGCAGGCGACCCTCTTCGATGGCATGCGTGAAGTCCGGCGCAAGCGGCCGATCATGGAGAAGCACTTCCAGGACGGTCTGGCAAAAGCACTGACCGATTTCTCGCTGAAGCCCGCCAAAGGCGACAAGACCAGCAGCGACGGGCTGTCACTGGTTGCCGAGGATGATCTGGAAGAAGATCTGGCCATCAGCGCCATGGTGGGCAAGGCCGAGAATCAGCTGTCGCGACCGCTGTTCGCACTGGAGAATCGCCTCGCAGTGGTCTTCGGCGGCAGCAAGATCGACAACAGTACCAATCCGGTGGGTCCGGCGGCGGTCTGCGAGGCCTTCCGAGTCGCCATGGCCGACCTGGAATCGGACATCACCGTCCGACTGTTGATTCTCAAGCTGTTCGAAAAGCACACCCTTGCCGGACTGGAGGGGCTGTACGAGGAACTCAACCTCACCCTGATTGAAGCCGGCGTCCTGCCGCACCTGAAGCACGCCACCCGCAGCCCGAACGCGCACCCGTCGGCCCCGCCGGCCGGCTACTCGCGGGGTGCAATCGATCCCGACGCCCCGCCGACCGTTCCGGCCGGGATGGACGGTGGAATGATGGCGGGACCCGCGATGGGCGCAGCAGCGATGCCTGGCATGCCCATGGCCGGCGGCAGCTACAGTGGCGAAGCGCTCCTGCAGATGGAGATCCTCAACACGCTGCGGGGACTGCTGGCCTCACGCCGGCAGCAATATGGCCCGGCCGTGCCTGCCGGACCGTCCTTTGCCACCACCGATGTGCTCAACGCGTTGTCGGTGCTGCAAAGCCAGAATGTCGGCGCACCGGCCACCAGCGGCGGCATCTTCGGCTATGCCGGCAGTGGTCCATTCATTCCGCTGTCTGAACTCAAGCATGAGATCACCGAGAAGCTGGCACATCTCGGTACGGACACCGAAGGCCATCGCATGGCCGCTGCCGACGAGGACACGATTGACCTCGTTGGCATGCTGTTCGAGTTCATCCTGCAGGACCGCAATCTGCCCTCGCAGGTGCAGGCTCTGCTGGCGCGCCTGCAGATCCCCTATCTGAAGGCCGCGATCCTTGACAAGGAGCTGTTTGCCCGACCTGATCACTCTGCTCGGCAACTGCTGGACGAGTTGGCCAATCTGGGACTGGGCTGGAGCGAGGAAGCCGATCGCGACGGGCGCATTTTTGCCAAGATCCGCGAGATCGTCGAATCGCTGTTGAAGGATTTCGACGACGATGTCGGGCTCTTCCAGCGGATGCTGGACAACCTCGCCGAGTTCAATCGTGGCCAGCAACGGCGCGCTGAAGTCGCCGAACAGCGCACGGCAGAGACCACCAAGGGCAAGGAAAAGCTGCACGCTGCCCGCAAGAGTGCGGCGCGCGAGATTCTGCAGCGGATCGAAGAGAAGGCCCTGCCCGAGGTCATCCGCAATTTGCTGACCCGACCCTGGGCCAACGTCATCGTGCTGACGATCCTGCGTCAGGGTGAGAACTCTCATCAGTGGCGCACCTCGTTGCGCATCGCCGACGAGCTGGTCTGGGCTGCGGCGCCGAAGGCTTCTGACGCCGAGCGTACGCGCTTGCGAGCGCTGATTCCCGAGCTCGAGAAGGCGCTGCGTCAGGGCCTGAGCATGGTGGCCTACCACGAGCACGACATCGAACAGCTGCTCGGCGAGCTGCGCAGCTTCTTCGACCTGCAACTGGACCCGCAGGCCGACCCATCGACGATGTTGCGCGAGCCCAAGCCGCTTGGCGAACCGGAACCCGCGCCGCCCAGCGGTGACACCGAAGCCGCCGCGCCAGCGGCAGCCGACGGTGACGTGGCGGAAACAGAGACCGTTGGCACCGACGGCAGCACCAGCAGCGTACGCGCCGAAGCACCGGCAGTGGCCCCCGCGCCGCCGCCCCCGCCGGCCCCGCCTCAGGAAGAGAGCTTCGTCGAAGAGATTGCTCGCGAAGCGGTGCGCGAAGGCACTGAGGAGAGCGACGAGCCCGAACTGATCGAAGATGAGCACTACCGCGCCGCTCGCGAGATCAAGGTCGGCACCTGGGTCGAGTTTCGTGCCGAGGCCGATCGCGTTGAGCGGGCCAAGCTGTCTTGGATCAGCCCGATCTCGGCCAAGTATCTGTTCGTCAACCGCAAGGGCCTGAAAGTCGCCGACAAGACCGTTCTGGGCCTGGCCCACGAGTTGCGCCAGGGTCGCGCGATGATTCTCGAAGACGTGCCGCTGTTCGATCGCGCACTGGATGCGATCGTCGAACGCCTGAAGAGTGGTGTGCCGGCCGACGATTCGGAGAATCGCAGCTGACTGCACGGATTCCACTCCCGCAGCCCCCACGTGCCGACGAGATTGCCGCGCAAGTTGCCCAGGCACTGCGCGAAGATGGCGCAGACCACGATCTCACGGCTGCGCTGATCGATGAGCAAGCCACCGGCAGGGCTCGCATCATCACCCGCGAGCCCATGGTGCTGTGTGGAGCGGCCTGGGCCGAGGCCTGTTTTCGACAGTTGGATCAGCGCGTTCGGCTGAGCTGGAATGGCCCGGATGGCACAGATTTCGCGGCAAGCGGCTGTCTGGTGGAACTGGAAGGGCCGCTGCGCGCGCTGCTCAGCGGCGAACGCTGCGCCTTGAACTTCCTGCAGACACTGTCCGCCACCGCGACCGTGTCGCGACACTACGCCCGGTTGGCCAGCGGCTCGCGAACGCGCATCCTCGATACGCGCAAAACCTTGCCCGGCCTGCGCCTGGCGCAGAAGTACGCGGTCGCCGTCGGCGGCTGCCACAACCATCGAATCGGCCTGCACGATGCGGTGCTGATCAAGGAGAACCACATCATGGCAGCCGGCAGCATCGGCGCTGCCATCGCCGCCGCTCGGCGGTTGGCACCGGGCAGAATGGTCGAGGTCGAGGTTGAGTCACTCGATGAGTTGCAGCAAGGTCTGCAGGCTGGCGCTGACCGCGCCATGCTGGACGAGTTCGACGATGCTTCGCTGCGCCAGGCAGTCGCGCTCGCCGAGGGACGCATCGAGCTGGAGATTTCCGGCAGCGTCGACGAGCAGCGCCTGCCTGCGCTGCTTGATCTGGGGGTCGACTACATCTCCATCGGCGCACTGACCAAGCATGTCCGTGCCATCGATCTGTCGATGCGTGTGCAGACCCGAACCGAGCCGAACCGATAACGACCGCACCGTGGCGCACGCAGGCGGTGGTGCTTTGTTTGGAGTCGTCTTTTCTGGCCATCGACCGGACAGGCGACGCCCACTGATCTGCGCCGTGCTGGAAGGCTCCGCCTCGCGGGCCAAACCTTCCAGCAAACTCAGAAGCGAGACATGAAACCCCAGCTGTGCCCCATGCCATCACTGACGTTGAGCATGCGGATACCAAAGTCGCGGTCAACCGGAGGATCACAAGGCACACCCTGACCGGTCACACGCTCGTGAACCGCATGGACGTCATCAACCCAGACCCCGATCCAGATCTCCGGCGCCGAAGCCAAGTGCTTTCTGCCACCGCCATCCAGCCACAGCTCGGCGGTGCCCGCCCGCATCTCGGCATTGCGAACTCTCCCGTCGGATCCGGACCAGCGGGCGATCTCCTCGAAACCAAATACGCGTGTGTACCAGTCGATGGCCTGGGCGGCATCGTCGTAGTACAGATAGGGCACAAAACCGCCATACTGGATCATTCTAGAAGTCTCCGCTCAGGGCGCTTGGGAATGGGTGGGCAAGGGGTCCTGCTCAGACCGTTCGAGCCGGGACATGCTTCACCCATTGCCGCACGATGGCTTGAATCGAGTCAGCTCGCGCCGACACTGTGCCGGATTCGACAAAGTTGATGCAGGCCCGATCGGGCCCCAACCATTGCAGCAGCGCGCCCGGATCGTCGATGGCGTCACGGGAGATCGCGCTTTTCTTGACCCCGAGATGCAGGATCAGTTGCAGGAAGATCTTGCCGTTGAGACGCATCGTGGCGAAGTGCTCGCCGGCGTGAAAGCTGGGCGAGTTCCACTTGACCTCCTCACCGATGCCATCGTCCGCCCCAAGGATCAACGTTCTCAGGGCCTCAACCTCCGAGCGCAAGGGATCTGACAGACCGGCGATCAAATCATTGACCGACAGCGGACTTGCGGGCTTGCGCGCTGCCATGCGTACTCCTGGAATGATGTCTGCGGATAGGGTCAAACGAAGCGAATCGAAGCGAGACCGCATGGTACCTGGCCCAACAGCACGCCGAATCCAGGCCGTGGGTGTATTTCCCCGATGCCCAGACCCAGTCGTACGCTTCGCAGCTCACGCTCGGCTGCTTCAGGGCTGACTGCCCGCCGAAGGAGGCAGCGTTTCGCTCCCCCGCCGCCGGATTTTCACCGGGATCGCCTTCGAAGCTGGCGTCCGCGCGCCTTCGGCATGATGATCCAGCGGCACCAGCACATTGGTCTCCGGGAAGTAGCTGGCCACGCAGCCGGGCGGTATCGCGTACTCGACGAGCAGGAAGTCCTCGGCCAGCCGCTCGCCGTCGTGCCAGATCGAGACCACATCCACCCGATCGCCATTACGCAAACCCAGCGTCTGCAAATCGGATGAACTGATGAACAACGGCCGGCGCTCACCCTGAACGCCGCGATAGCGATCGCGCAGCCCGTAGATGGTCGTGTTGTATTGGTCGTGGCTGCGCACGGTCATCAACTGCAGCAGCGTTGGATCGTTGCCCGAGTCCACCGGCAGCTCGTGCACGAACAATCCGGCCCTGCCGCTGACCGTCGGCCACTGCCGCTCCCGCGCCGGGTGTGGCAGATGGAAGCCGCCCGGCTGCCGGACGCGCACGTTGAAATCCTCGAAACCGTCAATCGTCTGCGCGATCAAGTCTCGAATCTGATCGTAATCGGCCGCCCAGTCTTGCCAGGGCCAGGCCGATTCCGGCAATGCCGCCTGCGCCAGCCCGGCCACAATCGCCGGTTCCGACAACAATTGTGCTGAGGCCGGCGGCACGCCGCCGCAGCTCAGGTGCACCATCGACATCGAATCCTCGACCGACACCGACTGCAGTCCGTGCCGACCCTGATCCACTTCGGTGCGTCCCAGACAGGGCAGGATCAGCGCACGTCGACCATGCACCAGGTGGGAACGATTGAGCTTGGTCGAGACATGCGCCGTCAACTGGCAGCGCCGCAATGCGGCATGGGTGGCGGCTGTGTCAGGGGATGCGGCAGCGAAGTTGCCACCAAGGGCGAAGAACACATCGATCTCACCCCGGCTCATCGCATCGATGGCGCCGATCACGTCATGGCCATGCTGGCGTGGTGGTTCGAAGCCATGGGTTTGGCCCAACCGTGCCAGAAAGGCCTCCGTGGGGCGTTCGTTGATGCCCATGGTGCGATCACCCTGCACATTCGAGTGCCCCCGTACTGGACAAGGTCCCGCCCCCGGGCGACCAATCTGACCGCGCAGCAACAGCAGGTTCAGCAGCATCTGGATGGTCGCGACCGAGCGCCGATGCTGGGTGATGCCCATGCCCCAGCAGAAGATCGTCGCCTCGCTGTCGGCCAGGATCCGCGCTGCCGCGTCGATCTGCATGCGGCTCAGCCCACTCTGCACCTCGATCTGCGCCCACGTCTGCCGATTGGCAGCGACGACCAGTTCCGCGTAGCCAGTGCAATGCTGATCAACGAATTCGCGATCGACGCAATCCCATTCCAGCAGCAACTTGAGCATCCCCCACAACAGCGCCAGATCGCCGCCAATGCGGGGATTCAGATACAGGCTGGCCAGCTGCGTACTGCCGCCGCCCAGCATCTCGGCCGGGCTTTGGGGGTCGGTAAAGCGCTCCATGCCCCGCTCGCGCAGCGGGTTGACCGCCACGATGCGGCAACCGCGCTTGGCTGCACTGCGCAACTCACCCAGCATGCGCGGATGATTGGTACCCGGATTCTGCCCGAACAGAAAGATGGCTTCGGCCTGCTCGAAATCGGCCAGCGTGACGCTGCCCTTGCCGCTGCCGATCTGCTCGATCATGGCCATCCCGGACGGCTCATGACACAGGTTGGAGCAGTCCGGCAGGTGATTGCTGCCGAAGGCACGAACGAACAGCTGATAGAGATAGGCGGCCTCGTTGGAGGTTCGGCCGGAGGTGTAGAACACTGCGCGATCGACACTGTCCAGCCCACGCAACTGCGACCCCAACAGGGCGAACGCGGCCTCCCAGCCAATCGGCCGGTAGTGCGTCGCACCCGGCTCAAGCACCATCGGCTCGGTCAAGCGACCCTGCGCCTCCAGCCAAAAATCATCCTGTGCCGCCAATGCCTCAACGCTGTGGGCTGCAAAGAAGGCGGCATCGGCGCGCCGACTGGTCGCCTCGGCGGCCACTGCCTTGACGCCGTTCTCGCAGAACTCGAAGGTCGATTGGGGATTGCGATCGGGCCAGGCGCAACCTGGGCAATCGAAACCCGACGGCTGGTTGGCGCGCAGCAGGCTGCGAGTACCTCGGGCGATCGCCGCCTGCTCGCGCAGGGCCTGTGCCGACGCTCTCAGCGCATCCCAGCCACCGGCGGCCTTGTCGTAGCGTTCAATCTGCGGTGGCGGTATGGGCGGTGATGCAGACTTGGTCACAGGCGCATGGCCGGGTCGTGGTCGGTCATCGCAGGGTAGCGCGTTGTCGCGCTGGAACCATCAATCGTCATGCAAAAGCGGTTGGCCTCCGACCCCTGCTGCGGTCACACTAGGCCACCGCCCCGCCCAAGGGATCTGCATGTACGAGCGCATCGCCTTTGCCGCCAGTCGCGTTGGTCCTGCCCAGGAAGCACTGCAACTGCTCACTGAACAGTATGGACAGGCCGATCCCAGCGAGGCCGACGTCGTCGTCGCACTCGGCGGGGATGGCTTCATGCTGCAGACGCTGCACCGCTACATGCGGCACCGACTGCCGGTCTATGGCATGAAGCTGGGGACCGTCGGCTTCCTGATGAATCTGTACCGGCCCGAGGGCTTGCGCGATCGCTTGCTGGCCGCCCATCACGCTACGCTGACACCGCTGCAGATGGAGGCACACACCGAGTCTGGCGGCATCATGCAGGCGCTGGCCGTCAACGAGGTCTCGATGCTCAGGCAGACCAAGCAGGCGGCCAAGATCCGTGTCATCGTCGACGATGTCGTTCGCGTCGACGAACTGGTCTGCGACGGCATTCTGCTGTCCACTCCGGTCGGCAGTACCGCCTACAACCTGTCCGCGCATGGCCCCATCCTGCCCCTGGGCTCGGATGTGCTGGCGCTGACGCCGATCAGCCCTTTCCGGCCTCGCCGCTGGCGCGGAGCGCTGGTGCGACGGACTTCGCGCGTCCGCTTCGAGGTGCTCGATCACTACAAGCGTCCGGTCAGTGCTACTGCCGATGCCAATGAAGTTCGCGATGTGATCGACGTCAGCATTGCCGAATCGCGCAAGGACGACATCACGCTGCTGTTCGATCCTGAGCACAATCTGGAAGAGCGCATTCTCGGTGAGCAGTTCGCCATCTGAATCGGTCTCCGCAGCAGCGACGACTCCAGACAAACTGGTCGTCGCGGTTTCTTCGCGGGCGTTATTCGATCTGGATGAGGCGCATGCCTTGTTCGAGCGCGAGGGTTTGGACGCCTACCTGCGCTTTCAGCTGGCAAATGAGGACACGGTGCTGGGGCCTGGCATCGCTTTCGAGCTGGTCCGCAAACTCCTGCGCCTGAATGAACTCAGCCCGGATACGCCACGCGTCGAGGTGATTCTGCTATCGCGCAACTCCGGTGATTCGGGCCTGCGCATCTTCAATTCGATCGAGCATCATCGACTGGACATCGTCCGTGCAGCCTTCACCAACGGCGCACCGCCCTATCAGTACATCGAGCCCTTCGGCGGCAATCTGTTCCTCTCGGCCCATCCCGAGGATGTGCAGCAGGCACTGGAAGCCGGCTTCGCTGCGGCCACCATCCTGCCTGGCAGTGGTCGCCGCGGCGGTGGACGCGAAGGTCAATTGCGCATCGCTTTTGATGGTGACGCGGTGCTGTTTTCCGATGAAGCCGAGCGGATCAATGTCGAACAGGGATTGGCCGCCTTCAGCGAAAGTGAGCGCCAACAGGCGAATCGGCCGCTGTCCGGCGGCCCCTTCAAGCGCGTCCTGAACGCCTTACACCAGATTCAGTCGGCCCTGCCGGCCGAACAATCGCCGATCCGCACCGCGCTGGTCACCGCCCGCTCGGCACCGGCGCACAAGCGCGTCATCCTGACCCTGCGTGAGTGGGGCGTGCGCATCGACGAGGCGCTGTTTCTGGGCGGCCGCGACAAGGGTCCATTTCTGGCCGCCTTCGGCGCAGACATCTTCTTCGACGACCAGCGCCACAACTGCGAGACGGCCAGCGCTCACGTGACCACCGGCCACGTGCCGCATGGTGTAGCCAATCAGCGACGCTGATCGACTCGACTCCAACGTTGCTCTGCATTCAGTCCTTGGTGCAAGAAAAAGGCCCGGTTCGTTGCCGAACCGGGCCCTGACCTAGCTCGATCTATCGAAGATCAGTTTTCGAAACCGTCCTCGAAGATGAAGCTCTCGTCGCGGCAGGACTGCACCTTGACGTCGTCGATGTACCAGCCTTCCTGACCCACGCTGCCGTCCGATCCCAGACGGAAGCGGAACTGCGCGGTCTGACCGGCGAAGGCATCGATGTCGACCACCGACTTGGTCCAATCCTGCAGATTGCACCATGCCAGCAGGCCGGCCAGCGGATTGGTGGAGGTTCCCGCGCGAACATCGCCGTTGTAGGGATCGGTCAGCAGGTCGGTGTTGGCGACCTGAGTCCAGTTCGTACCACCGTCAACCGAGACTTCCAGCAGGCCACCGTCCCAGCACTGCGTGGTGCCGCTCTCTTCGATGTCGCGGAAGTGGAAGAACTGCAGCGTCAGCGGGGTTTCACCCGATGGCAGTGCAATCGGTGGCGACACCAGTCGTTGATCGCTGGTGGTATTCGGATCCACCGCCTTCCAGGAGAAGGTTCCGGTGTTCATCCGGTCACCGGACTGCGCCCAGGTGTTGCCCGTGCCCGAACTGGTCCAACCGCTGGCGCCGGCCTCGAAACCATAGTCGTAGGCGACATTGGTCTGGCCCTCGGTGGCGCAGTCACCCGGTGCGGGCGCCGTGGTGAAGCTGAACACCGTCGAACTGGCACTGTCACCGCAGATGTTCGCGGCGGACACGCGCCAGTAGAAGGTGCTGTTGCTGTTCAAATCGAAGTCTGGCGCCAGGGTGGTCGTTGCCACCACCGAATCGAGGATCACGTCGGTGAACGCGGGATCGGTGGCCAGCTCGAAGTGATAGCTCTGCGCGCCCGTGTCGCTCCAGGAAAAGGCCGGACGGAATTCCACGGCCGTGGCCATGTCGGCGGGCATGCTCGGGACCGGCACACCAGGAATAGCGTCGAACACGTCCAGGGTCACTGTGCGAGTGCGCGAATCCACGCCCAGCGAGGAGCCCACGATATCGATTGGATAGCTGCCAGCAGCGGCCCCACCCGTATTGGTGATGGTCAGATCGCTGCTGCCCGGCGCGGTGACCGGGTTGACCGAGAAGCTCGCCGTGGTGCCGGCAGGTGCACCAGTTGCGACCAGATCCACGTCACCGGCAAAGCCTCCGATGGCGGTGACGTTCACGCCAAAAGTCGCATCGGTGCCAACGCAAATCGACTGCTGCCCCACCGGGGTGCCCAGCACAAAGCCAGGCGCGCCACATTCATCGAAACGGAAAGCACCAATGCGCAGGCGCCAGCCGCTGCTCGAGGTCGTCGGGACGTACTCATTGACGTGCCAGAAGGTGCAGTCATCCAGCGGATCGAGGTTCAAGGACGTGTAATCGCCCCAGCGACTGCCACCGGCCGTCTGCGCGCCCGTGCCTTCGATGATGCTCTCTTCGCCCTGATCCAGCGTGCCGAGCGGATCGCCAACCAGCCGTCCGGAATAACGGATGCTGGGGAACATCGTGGCGCTGGAGGCGCTGTAGGCGATCGCGATATTGCCGCTGGAGTCCTGGGCGGCCGAGCCCATCCAGCGATGCACGCCATCGGTCGCACCAGGCACGAAGGTACCTTCCTGGAAGATTACCGGCGTACCGTCAGGATCGCGCAGTTCCCACCAGCGCATACCGGCAATACCGGTTGCACCTTCGACCGATTGAGTCGTCACCAGAGACTCATGCGTACCGAAATTGCGATAGGCCAATCGATGCAGCGGCCGTTGCCGGTAGGAGAGGATGTCCAGTCGGTTGGTGGTACCCATCTGCGGAATGCACGAGCGGCCGCTGCAGGCGGAGAACTGCGTATCGAAGTTGGCGATCGGCAAGGTGTCGGTCAGCGTGAAACTGGAATTGGCCGGCGTGTCGAAATCGATGACGAACTTCCACAGCAGCAGGGCGTCCTCGGTCGCACCATACGGACCGCCATCGTCCTGCGTGCCCAGCATGTAGTGCGGCGCCCCATTCGGCGGCAGTTCCGAACCATCGATGTCCGCCGGGAGCAAACCGTCACCGACCAGGCGCGGCGTGGTCCGATCCACGAAGAAATCGATGACGACCGGGTTGGGATTGCCAGCGATCATGGCGTCACGATCGATCGCGTAGGCGCCCACGCCTGTGTACGAACTGCCACCCGCGAATTCGCGCGTGCTGATCACATAGGCGTCCGACCAGATGCCGTACTTGGGATAGTCCGGAAAATTGCCGCCCGTCGTGAATGCCCACCGAAAGTAGGCGCCAGTCGGGTCACTGGTCTGCGACAACGCCACGCAATTGAACCACTCCGGCCCGGCCGAGGTGAACTGCGTCAGCAACCAGCGATCGGCGAACTGGTCATAGAGGACGATCGGATCACCGGAGTTCTCGTTCTCGCAGGCGCCGCCGAAGCCCGACCACAAGGTGTTGTTGGCCGCCGGGCCGAACAACGAGGTACCGGATTTGTCATAGATCTGGAAGAACAGGTTGCTCATCGCCACGTAGTGGTCCGGGCCGACATCGCCGACCGGATCGGGTGGTGCTACGCCACTGACGTTGTCTGGCCCATCGAAGCTCACGGTGGGCGCAGGAATGCGGGGCGCGGGCAGCGACAACTGGGCCGCGCCGTCCGGCTGATCGGCCAACGGCGAGGGCTTGTTCGGCAGATCCCCATCCGGATCGACGATGGAGCCGCCACGCAGCTCGCCGGTCGGAATCGGCTTGGGTGTCATGTCACGCAGAGGGATGGACACATCGAACTTCACCGCCTGATGCGTGCCGCGAAAAACCGCCGACTTGATCGGTTCGGCAGGCGCTGAACTGGGCGCTGCATCCTGATCGGCTGCGATGGCCAACGCTGGCAGTGCCAACGCCAGACCACACAGGCTTTGCCACACTCTCTGTGTCATGAAAACCCCCGGCTGGTGGAAAGGACTCAAGCGGTCCAGACTCTACTATCCGGCGCGGCGGGAACAAAGGGCGCGCGAGCGAATATGACGATTACCGATCAATCCGCAAACACGGCCGCCTGCCGGCCGCCCCGTTTCGCCTTGGCCTCGGCCCTGTGGGGGCTGGTATGGGGCAGTTCGGTGGCGGCGCAGTCGGTCGAATCCGGCCTGTGGTACGACCGCGTGCATGCCGGGCATGGTCTGGACCTGCATCGCGCCGGGACGACCCTGTTTGGCGCCTTCTATTCCTATGGAACCGATGGCCAGACGCGCTGGCTCTGGTTGCAGGTCGATGATCTGGCCGATCCTTCGGGCGACCTGTGGCAAGTCGCGCGAGTCGCGGATGGACTGAGCTTGAGCGCCGTGGGGCGCTTCTCCCTGCGTCGAACCGAAGTCTGCACCGATGCGCTCAGCCGGCCAGATGCCCGCGCCCTGCGCCAGTTCGAATTCGAGTTGGAGGGTACCGCCCAGGTCTGGTGCGTGGAGCCTTTGCTCCCCGCGGATTCGCATCCCCTGCAGACTGTCGATGGCGCCTGGTACGACCCGGCAGAGCCCGGCTGGGGTCTGTTCGCCCACCACTATCTGCGTCCGGATCTGCAGGTCTGGACCTATCGCAGCCTCTACTTCCACGACGCCGACGGTCGCCCACGCTGGGCATTCGCGCAGTCCGCATGGTCTGAAGCGGACCTGACGCAGCGCTACTACACCCCGGTGGCGGAGTGCCTGGGCTGCCCGCCGCCCGTGGCGCTGACCAGCGAAGTGGGCACGGCCCGGATCCACTTGCAGGACGTCAGCCCGGAGCCGCCAGCCGGCAGCAATCCGGCTCTGATTCAGCTCTCGCTGGACGGCGATGATTTTCTGCGCGAGACAACGCTGCGTCTGCTCTCGGACCCCATCCAGCCGTCGGGCGAGTGACCGCTCAGCCGGGCCAGGTTGTTCGAACGGGTCGTCAGTCCTGCAGCAGGCCCAGCCAGCGCTCCCGCTGCTCTCCAAAGGCCAGGAAACTCGGCGCTTTCAGCGTCTCGTTCCGGTTGTAGCGGGGACGTTCGCCGTTGAGCATGCACATCCCGCCGCCGGCTTCCTCGACCAGGATCTGCCCGGCCGCGATGTCCCATTCATAGCCACCGAAGCCCAGACGCGGGTACAGATCGGCCTGCCCGGCCGCCACGCGGCAGAACTTCAACGCACTGCCGGCCGAGACGGTCGCCACCTCGCCAACCCGGGCGACATAGGCCTCCGTTTCCGCATTGCGATGCGAGCGACTCACCACCAGGCGTGGTGGATCCTCGGCTGGCCGAGTGACCCGCAACGCAGTCCGACTGCCATCGGCGTTCAGGCACTCCGCACCGCCACCGCGTACAGCCCGGTAGAGCTCGCCACCGACCGGCCTGAGCACGATGCCGCCGGTGACTTCGCCATCCTCGATCAGGGCGATGCAGATGCAGAACTGGCCGTTGCGGGAAACAAACTCGCGTGTGCCGTCGAGCGGATCCACCAGCCACAGGCGCGACCATTGTCGGCGGTCGGCGATGCTGACCGGATCAGACTCCTCACTGAGCACTGGAATGGCCGCATCCAGATCGCTCAATCCGCTGCATAGCAACCGATGCGAAGCCATGTCCGCGGCGGTCAGCGGGCTCTCGTCGGCCTTCTCGGTGATGTCCAGCTCCGGCCGCTGATAGATGTCGAGAATCGCCGCGGCGGCCCGCCGGGCGACCTCGCTGGCCGCCTCGATCAGGGCCTGCCGATGTGCCGCATTCATGCCTGAACCTCCGGACGCCCGTGCGCCAACCATTCCCGTGCGACGAACAGTGCGGCCAGCGAGCGGCCCTCGCTGCAGTCCTCGCGCAACACCAGTTCGTGCAGGGCATCCAGCTTCCACGGCACCACTTCGATCTCTTCCGGCTCGTCTCCCTCCAGCCGTTCCGGATACAGGTCCTCGGCCAGCACCAGATGGGTCTGATGCGTCATGAAGGCAGGCGCCAGCGAGATCTGCCGCAGGACCCGCAGCTGGCGCGCGCCGTAGCCGATCTCTTCCTTCAGTTCACGGTTGGCTGCCTCTATCGGGGTTTCACCGGCATCGATGCGACCACGAGTCAAGCCCAGCTCATAACGCTCCAGCCCGGCGCAATACTCCCGACTCAACAGCACGGTCTGTGGATCCACCAGCGGCACCACGATCACTGCGCCATGACCGCCACTTGGCAAGCGCTCGAATACCCGCGTAGCGCCATTGGAGAAACTCAGGTCCAGCTGTTCCAGCTTGAATCGGGGCTCGACCCAGCGTCGGGCCGTGATCGTCGGCAGCGCCTTCATGCCAGCGCCTGCAGCAGCCGCGCGTGCAGCGCTGGCGTACTGGCCAGCACCGTGCGCGAGCTCAGTCGCAGCGGTGAGCCGTCCAGTTCGGTCATGCAACCGCCCGCCTCGCTGACGATCACGCTCAGCGCGGCGATATCAAGAATATTGAGGTCACTCTCCACCACCGCATCCAGCAGCCCCTGAGCCAGACGGTGATAGTGCACAAAATCGCCGTAGCCGCGATGACGGTGAACTTGACGGATCAGCTCGCCCACCGCCGCCCAGCGACGCGGGTCGGCGGCCAGTGACTGGATGTTGCCGAAGGAGAGGATGGTCCGGTCCAACCGCTCAGTGGCCGCCACCTGCAGGCGCCTCGCCGTTTCCTCGTGATGATCCACACACCAGGCGCCACCGCCCTTCCAGGCCCAGGCGATCTCGCCGTGAAACGGTGCCGCCGATACGCCGACCACCAGTTCGCCGCGGTGCATCAACGCGATCTGGGTGGAGAACACCGTGTCACCCCGGACAAAGCCCTTGGTCCCGTCGATGGGATCGACCAGCCAGAGCCACTCCCGATCCAGTCCTTCGGCGCCTGTTTCCTCGCCGTAAAAGCCGTGCTCGGGCGCGGCGGCCTGAATGATCTGCCGGATCACCTGCTCGGCCGCCTCATCGGCGACGGTGACCGGACTGTCGTCGGCCTTGTACTGCACATCGAAGCGATTGCGAAAATACGGGCGGATGGCGACTTCGGCAGCGCTGGCCGCTTCCCGTGCCAACTCGCACCAGTGTCGATATTCGTCTGTCATCCGGACCATCCCTGGACCACACCCTCAACAATCAGCAAGCGGCCGCCATCGGCCATCGGCTGGCCCACCCACTGCAGCGCATTGATCAGTTCCGGTTGGCTGGGATCCGGCCACAAGCGCACGGTCAATCGATATTGCTGACCGCGCATCTGCAAATCACCCTCGACGCGCAGATCGGCCTGACCTCGATGGCTGATCTGGCCATCGATCACCCCGCCGCTGCCCTGCAGAGTCAACAGCAACTCACCCAGACTGGCCCGGGTGATGCCGGTGAAGCCGGCATTGCGCCAGATCGCCTGGCCATCAACGGCTTGCGGCCGACCTTCGGCATCCACTTGCAGCAACGGCAGAGCCAGTTCGATCTGGCCGGTGGGAATGAACAACGGCAATCCCAGCGCCGGACCCAACCAGGCGGCGTCGAGCTGACCTGCCACCTGACGCAATTGCAGAGCCCGGTCGGCTGCCCGGTCGATCTGACCATTCAGATCCAGGCCCGTGCCCTTGAGTGTGGCGGTCACTTCGGTGCGGCCCTGCAGCAAGGGCCAGCGCTGCAGACGCCAGTCCAACTGGCCCCAGTCGCGACCCTTGACCAGCAGACTGCTGGCCCGACCCTCCCACAGGGTGCCGCTCAGGCCGGCCGCCGCCACATCCTGCAATCGATCGGCGATCAGTCGATAGGCCAGCGACGCCGGCAGCGTCCATACCCCCACCAGCAGCAGCGCCAGCAGCAACAACAGCCATGGCCACCAGCGACGGCGCCGCCGTGCGGGCAAAGCGTCGCTCATGCGCCCTGCTCCAGGGTCAAGCGCACGCTGACCAGACCCGGCGCGATCTCGCGATCCATCGAGGCATCGATCAGGCGCACGCCCTGCTCGCTGGCCACGCGTTCCAGCCAGGCGATCAAACCGTCAAAGGGCGCCGCGTCCAGCCACAAGCGAACGCGGCGATCGCCTTCGGGTTCGATGCGGGAGAGGACCGTTGACAGCCCGGCCTCGCGCAGCCCCTCGTCGACTCGAGCCAGCAGCGATCGATCCGGACCTGGCAGGCTGGTGGCCGCAGCCGGGCCACGACTGCGGATCAGCTCGGCCAGTCGGCGCGCCTGCAACAGATCCAACTCGCCCTGCTGGACTTGCTCGGCCAACACCTGGCGGTGGCGCTGCAAGGGCAGGTACAGTGCCGCGTACAACAGCAGAAACACCGCCAGCACGCCCGCAATGCCGAGCAACCAGCGTTCCCGCGGCTGCCGACCGGCCCACCATTGTTGCCACTGACTCATGCGCCCTGCCCTTTCAGGCGCAGGCGACCAACAAACTCACCGTCACCAAATTGCGTCCCACCCAACTCGGCGCTGAGGCCGGCCAGGCTGTTCAGGCGTTCGCGCAGACTGTCGAGCGTGCCCACGTCGGGGGCCGCCAAGGCCAGTTCCAGACTGCCGTCGCGAAACTCCAGGCCAGTCAGGCGCAGTCGCGTTTCAGTGGCCAGCACCGGAGCGGCCGAACGCAACAGCGCGATGAACTCGTCGCCAGCACTGGCGCTGCGCTGTCCCGCTGCCGCTTCCAGCTGCGCCAGTGCATCGACCAGTCGCGCCTCCTCACCCAGACTGGCGTGGAACAGATCGGCGATCTCGGCATCGATGGCCGCCAGTCTGCTGGAATCACGCAAGATCGAGACGCCCAGCGTTCCTAGATGCACCAGCAGCGCCGCGGCCGCCAGAGCCGCCGCCAGGCGCAGCTGCGGTCGGCGCGCTACACCGCGGACCCGGCGCGCAAAGCTTCCGCTGCGCAAGTTCGGCAACTGTGGTCGGAAGCCGGGCAACAACAACGCTACCTCGGAATCCAGCGGTTTGCCCCCGAGGCCCGGCACGTTGGTGGCGCCAAGCTGATGAATGGCAGCACCCGGTCCACCGCCGGCACTGCTCAGTACGGCCGGGAACAGCGAACGTTCGCAGGCACCGGCCAGACCACCGGCCAGGTGAAACAGCACCCGTTTGGGCAGCACCAGCACGCGGCCAGCAACGCCTGGATCCATCAGCAGAGCATCCGGAACGATCCAGTCCGGGTCGAAGCCCAGCGCCTGCGCCCGCGCCAGTTCCTGCTGCAGCACCGCCTGGTCCACTGCCACCACATGCCCACGGCCATTTGCATCGCCGGCGAAGGCAAAGTGCATGCGCTCGACATCGCCGGCGCAGACTTCTTCAAAGTGATAAGGGAGGCCCTTGAGCCACTCTGCGCGACCACGGGGCGGCGCCTGAACGGGTCGGATCAAACAGTTTTCCGCACCCAGCAACAGGATGCGCTCGGCCTTGTCCTCGTCTGCCTGCGCCGGCTCCAACGGGCCGATCAAGCTGCCTTCCGAATGATCCAGGCGCCAGCACTGCGACTGTTCGCTGAGCAGGAAATAGCGCGGATTGGCCACGGCTCAGCGGCTCCACCCGGGCAGGCGCAAGCAGATCGGTCGATCGCAGGGGTAGTTGAGGCTTGGCAACGGCGAGCGGACTGGCATCGACTGCAAACCCCTAATCGTACAGGCCACGACTGCGCTGCAACACCCGCCCACCCTGCAGATCGCGCTGCAACAGGCTGTAGAAGGTCTCGACGTGGTTGCCCACCTTGACCTGAGCCTTGGCCAGGAAGTATCGGCTCCGCACACCCAGACCGGTCCGCTCATGGTTTGGCACGATCACGCCCGCTCGCTGCAGTTCGTCAAAGATCTCGCCGATGGCGCTGTAACGGGCACGACCATTGCTGGACAGGCGGCGGGCCAATTCGACACTGATCGAGGCATCCAGCGAACGCCAGACCGGAATCGTCGCGGTATTGAGATTGATCGCACCGCCGCTGGGCAACACCGTGACATGGGGTCGCAGGATCTTGTATGCCTCTTCGCTGACCCCCTGAACCCAGCGCAGCTCGCCGAGGTGCTGCATGGGCCGATTGGCCGCTCTGTAGGGTGGATTGGCCCGCAGGTAATCCAGATCTTCGGCACCGGCGCCGCTGACCGTGCTGTCGACGTCGATCCAGTCGGCCACGGCATCGGCAATTGCGGGCGACAACTCCAGTACGGCCAACAAGCGCTGCAGTCGCTTCAAGGCCAGGCCATCTCGTTGACCGTCAGGTCGGATCAGACTGTTGAGATTGAAGCGTCCGTCCAGATCTTCCAGCTGGCCGATCACCACGCCACCGGGCACCGGCAAGGGCGGCAGCGGCTGCGCCCAGGGATCCAGCCGCGAGTCGAAGGGGTCGCCGTCGATCAGATCACGGCGCAATTGCTGCAACGCCCAGTCTTCCAGGCCCAGCGACAGCTGCTGTGCCTCGGCAGCCCGCGCCAGCGCTTCGTTGCGGCGCAGATCGACGCTGCTGCGTTCGCTGATCCCATACGCCAGCAACGTGGCCAACGCCACTACCAGCAGGGCGACCACCAGCGCGGCGCCACCTTCGGCGTGCCGACTCACAGCGGATTCTCCGGCAGCTCCAGCAGCCGCTCGATCTCGCCCTCACCCTGCAAGCGCAGTTGCACTCGGATCGCTCGCGGCAAGCGGTTCGGGTCGTTCTCCGTCCCTTGCGGCGGCCAGCGGTTGTGCGAGCGGCCGTCGACGCCGATGTACTCCAGCCGCAGCGATTCCACCGCCTGACTCAGCACCTCCATCGGCCGCGGGGTGCCGGGGCCGGCGTCCAGCCGAGGCTGCCGCAACAACAACAGCTCACGCCCTCGCAAGCTCAGACCGTGCCGCTGCGGCGCCAATTTCGCCCCATCGACGAAGGCCAGCGTGGTGTATTCGACCGAATCCGCCCGTCCCTGCACGGCGGCGCGCTCCTCGCCATAGGCCGTGCGCACCGGTCGCGCGATGGCCTGACCCAGCTCGCGTTCCAGCAGCAGCACCAGCAACTGCAGCTCGCGCTGTTCTTCTCCAGCGCTGCGCAACGCGCCGGCATCGTTCATGACTTGGCGCAGACCCACCTGGGCCATCACCGCCACGACCGCGAAGACGGCCACGGCCACCAACAGTTCCAGCAGCGTGAAACCACGCTGCCTGCGCTCGCGGTCCAAGGGTTCAGCCACGACTGCGGCGCCCGATGAAGCCGCTGACCTGGGTGACCAGCTGTTGCTCGGCCGGATCGCTGTAGACCTGCACATCAATACGGCGCAGATCCGGCTCAGGTGTCTCGGAAATCCCGCGGCGCCAGTACCACTCGCGCTGTCCCAACCGGGTGCTGCCACGGTCCAGCCCGAGCTGAGGCCATTCGGCCTGTGCCCTCACCCGGGCGATCTCGTTGCTGGCCACCCAACGAGCCCAGCTGGTCTCGTCCAGACGGGCCTGGATGCGCGAGGCATTGCCGGTGGACTGCAGCACGGCCAGCAACGCCAGACCCAGCACGACCAGTGCCACCATCACCTCCAGCAGCGTGAAGCCCCGTTGCGACTGGCCGCTGCGCTCGCGCATCAGCCCTCCACCGCAGTCAGCTCAGGTCGCCCGCGCCCCTCACCGCGCAGCTGCCAGCCTTGCCCGGCAGCGCCCAGCCGCAAGCGGAAGGGCGTCGAGCGACCATCCGGCAGGCAAAGCAGTTGGGGTTCCTCAGGCCACCCCTTGGGCAGATCGGCAAAAGCACCCTCACGGGCGAACTGCCAGGTCCAGCCGGAGGGCAGTTGCACGGTGGCGAACGCGGCATCACGGTTCAGCGGTATCCAGCCGTCGCCGGTGAGCTCCGTCGCTGCGTAGCCAGCCGCCGTCAGTTCCATGCCCAACAGGCGCGATTCCAGCACGGCGCGATCGCAGAGCAGTTCCAGCTTCAGGGCGAAACGCTCCATCTCCACCGCACCGCGCCGCTCGGCCTGCCCACCGCCACTGGCCAGCAACGCCAGCCCGGTCACGGCGGCCAGAATGGCCAACACCACCAACAATTCGAGCAGACTGAAGCCGCGCGGGCTCGCCACGCTCGGCTCAGGCCGGCGCCTACTCCACCCAGTTGCCGATGTCGGCATTCTCGCCCTCGCCTCCGGGACGACCGTCGGCACCCAGCGTATAGACGTCGATGTCGCTGCGCCGACCCGGGTTCAGATAGAGATAGGGGCGGTTCCAAGGGTCCTTGATCACCGCATTGCCCTGCAGATAGCCGCCGTTCTTCCAGTTGGCCGCTTCCGGTTGGCCGGCAGGGCGCTGGACCAGCGATTCCAACCCCTGCTCGGTGCTGGGGAAGGCGAAGTTGTCGAGCTTGTACAGGTTCAGCGCGTTGACCAGCGTCTGCACATCCTGCTTGGCCCGGGCCTGGCGAGCCTGGCCGGGCGCATCGGCCACATTGAGCGTGACGACCGTCGCCAGAATGGCCAGGATGGCCACGACGACAATGACTTCGAGCAGCGTAAAGCCGCGCTGGCGACGGGGATAGGCGCGCAAGTTTCGATCCTGTCGGCAAAGTCCGGCCGCGATGATAGCGCCCGTTGAGCCATGCTGCTGTGCGCGGGCCCAACTTCCCCCGGCTTGTTCAGTTCGGCTTGCCACTGGCAAGCTGCCGCCGCTTTCGCTGGATGGCGCTCGATGAACCCCAACGATCAGAATGCTGACTGGGTTGCGCGTGACCTGGACGTGCTCTGGCACCCCTGCACGCAAATGCGCGACCACCCGCATCCGCTACCGCTGCTGCCCATCGTCCGCGCCGCAGGCTGCTGGCTGGAGGATGCCAATGGTCAGCGCTATCTGGACGCGGTCAGCTCCTGGTGGGTCAATCTGTTCGGTCATGGCCATCCGCGGATAGCCGAGGCCATTGCCCAGCAGGCCAGTCAACTGGATCACGTGCTGCTGGCTGGCTTCACCCATCCGCCGGCCGTGGAACTGGCCGAACAGCTCTGCGAACTGCTGGGTCGGGCGCCCCGCGCAGGTCAGTGGTCACCTGTCGGCCCGCGGTTGTCGCGCGTGTTCTACGCCGAGGCCGGATCGGCTGCGATCGAGATTGCGTTGAAGCTCTCCTGGCACTACTGGCGCAATGTCGGTCAGCACCGACGCACCCGCTTCGTCGTGCTGGAGCAGGCCTATCACGGCGAGACCCTGGGCGCGCTGGCGCTGAGTCAGATGGATCTGTATCGACAAGCCTACGGCGGCCTGTTGTTGCAGCCCTTGGTGGCGCGCAGTCCGGCCAGTCCAGATCCACACGGGGAGTCGGCAGAACGGTGCGCGGAGATCGCGCTGGCGCAGATGGCCGACGTGCTCGGCGAGCATGCCGGCGAAGTCTGCGCCGTCGTCGTCGAGCCGCTGGTCCAGTGTGCCGGCGGCATGCAGATGCATTCACCCGCCTATCTGCGCGGCCTGCGTGCGCTGTGCGACCAGCATCAGGTGCATCTGATTGCCGACGAGATTGCCGTCGGCCTGGGCCGCACCGGCACTCTATTGGCCTGCGATCAGGCCGCCATCCGCCCCGATCTGCTGTGCATCGGCAAGGGACTGACCGGCGGCACACTGCCACTGGCGGCGGTGCTCACCCACGACGAGCTCTACCAGGCCTTCCTGGGCGAGTACGGGTCCGGTCGTGCCTTCCTGCATTCGCACAGCTACACCGGTTTTGCGATCGGTTGTGCGGCAGCGCTCGCCGCGCTGACGCTGCTGCGCGAAACACTGGCCAGCGGCCGCCTGCAGACGCTGGGCGAATCGCTGGAAAGGGCCTTCGCCCCGCTGGCCAGACATCGACACCTTCGCAACCTGCGCCGCTGCGGCAATATCGTGGCGATGGAACTGCACTGCGGTGACGCGCAGCAGCGGCCCTACCCGGCCACCGAACGGCGCGGTCTGGCGGTCTACCGGGAGGCGCTGCGCCGTGGCGTGTTGCTGCGACCGCTCGGCGATACGCTCTACGCGCTGCCGCCGTTGTCGATCAGCGATGACGAGATCCGGCTCTTGGCCAGCGTGGCCGAACAGGCCATCGATGCCGCCTGCGACTGACCGCCCGAGGACACCGAACGATGCGGATCCCACGCGTACACATCACCCAGCCTCTGGCCGGTCAACAACAACTCACCCTCGATGCCGGTCCGGCCCATCATCTGCTGAAGGTGCTGCGACTGCGTCCGGGCGCGCAACTGCGCCTGTTCAACGGCGATGGGCTCGACTATCCGGCAACGCTGGGCGGCGGCGGCGTGGTCGAGTTGCAACCGCCCGTGGCAGTGGACAACCGCTGCGCGCTGTCGATCACCCTGGCCCAGGGCCTGTGCCGCGGCGAGCGCATGGACCTGGTGCTGCAGAAGACCACCGAGCTGGGACTGGCGGCGTTGCAGCCGCTGCAGACTCAGCGCTGTGAGCTCAAGCTGGGTGGGGAGCGACTGGACCGACGCATGGGCCATTGGCAGCAGGTCCTGCGTTCGGCCTGCGAACAAAGCGGTCGGGCCGAACTGCCGGAGCTGTCCGAACCGGCGACGCTGGCCAACTGGCTGGGGCAGCTGCCGGCTCCGGCAGACGACGAGTTGCGTCTGGTCCTGGACCCGGAGGGCGACACCCGGTTGCGCGACTGCGCGGCGCCCGGCTTGATCGTGGCCGTGATTGGACCCGAAGGCGGACTGAGCGAAGCCGAGATCGATCTCTGTGCCCGGGCCGGCTTTCGGCGACTGCAGCTGGGTCCGCGCGTGCTGCGCACCGAAACGGCCGGACCGGCGCTGCTGTCCGCCGCGCTGGCGCTGTGGGGCGACCTGGGCTGAGCTCGCCGCACCCGGAGGGATGCCTCGAACGGCGGGCGTCAATCCAAGGCCTTGAAGGCCGCCAGTGCCTCGGCCCGGGTCTCGCCGAGATCGACGATGGGCTTGGGGTAGCCCTGCACGCCACCGGCCGACCACGGTTGATGGATGTAGCGGTTGGGGAGGCCCTTGAGCTCAGGGATCCAGCGACGGACATAGGCACCATCGGGATCGAAGCGCTCGCCCTGCGTCACCGGGTTGAAGATGCGGAAATAGGGCGCGGCGTCGGCGCCGGTCCCGGCGGTCCATTGCCAGCCCTGGGTGTTGTTGGCCAGATCGGCATCGACCAGTGTGTCCCAGAACCAGCGCGCGCCGCGCAGCCAGTGCAGCCGCAGATTCTTGGTCAGCAGGGAAGCCACCAGCATGCGCACGCGGTTGTGCATCCAACCCGTGTGCCAGAGCTCGCGCATACCGGCGTCGACGATCGGAATGCCGGTTCGGCCGCGCTGCCAGGCCTGCAGTTGCTCAGCATTCTCATCGGCCCAGGGAAAGGCATCGAAGCGCGGATTGAGGTTCCGCTCGGTGGTCTGCGGGAAATGGCGCAGCAGGTTGTAGGAGAAATCGCGCCAACCCAACTCGCGCAGGAAGGGCGCGGCGCCGTCCGCGCCACGCAGGCTGTCGACAATCTGCGCAGGCGAGATCTCGCCAAAATGCAGGTGCGGCGACAGTCTTGAGGTCCCGGGCTGCGCCGGCAGGTCGCGGGCCTTGCCGTAATCATCCAGCGCCTCGTCGGCGAATCGCACCAGTTCTTCGATGGCGCCGCACTCGCCCGGCGTCCAGGCCTCGTCCATGCCCTGGTACCAGTGAATTCGCGGCAGCAGTCCCAGCACATCCAGCGACAGCGACGACAGCTCGCAGCTCGGCAACGCGGCCGGAGCCGGCAGCGGCGGGGCCAACTCGTCCAGGGTCGGTTTCAGGCGCCGCCAGTACGGCGTGAAGACGCGATAGGGATCACCACTGCCGGTGCTGAAGGCGTCGGGCTCGGACAGCAGATAGCCGCCGAAACTGCGCGCGTCCAGGCCATCGGCGCGCAGTTCGCGCTTGATCTCGCTGTCCCGCTCGATCGTGGCGGGGTCGTACAGGCGCTGCCAGTAGACGGCCTTGGCGTCGGATTCATCGACCAGCTTTCGCAGTGTTTCCAGCGTCGGCCCGCGACGCAGGATCAGGCGCCCGCCAAGCTTGTCGACGGCCTCGCTCAGCGCCTGCAGGCTGCGATGCAGCCACCAGCAGCTGGCCCCGCCCGGCTGCCAGGGCGCTTCCTCGTCGGGCGCGTGGACGTAGACCAGGATGGGCCGCAGACCCTGCTCGATGGCGTGCTGCAGTGGCCGGTGGTCATGCAGGCGCAGGTCCCGGCGCAGCCAGATCAGGGCGGAGGTCATCGGATCCCCCGGCAGGTCTGAAGGTTTGGAGCCGGAGAATAGGGCTCAGCGCTCAGGGCCGAGGGGTCAGGGAAAAGCGCCAGCAACTCGACCCGATCGGCGAGCCTTTGGTGGGCGGAACAGGCACCAGGACGGGCAAAGCCCTCGCCGCCCCTCAGCCCTGAGCCCTTAGCCCTGACTTGAATCCGAGCGCCGTGACCTGGCCAGCATGTTGAGTGCCTCCACGCCAGCCGAGAAGGCCATCGCGAAGTACAGGTACTGACGGGGAATGTGGAAATCCAGTCCATCGGCAATCAGCGCCACGCCCACGAGGATCAGGAACGATAGCGCCAGCATCTTGATGGTGGGGTGACGCTCGATGAACTCGCCGATTCGATTGGCAGCCAGCAACATCACGGCAACGGCCAGCAGGATCGCCGCAACCATGACCCAGACCTGGCGCGCCATGCCGACGGCGGTGATCACGCTGTCCAGCGAAAACACGATGTCGATGATGGCGATCTGAACGATCGCGCTACCGAAACTCATCGCTGGGGTGACTGCGACGGCGGCGTCGCTGCCCTCGACCGATTCGTGAATCTCCATGGTCGCCTTCACCAGCAGGAACAGACCGCCGAGGATCAACACCAGATCGCGGATCGAGATCGACAGGTCGAGGATGCGGAACAGCTCACCGGTGAGGCTGGCCATCCAAGCCAGCGTCAGCAACAGCAGGATACGCGTGCCACAGGCTAGGATCAGCCCGACCTGTCGCGCCCGTGGGCGCTGCTCGGCTGGCAAGCGCCCGGTCACGATCGACAGAAACACCAGGTTGTCGATGCCCAGGACGATCCCCAGCGCCGCCAGCGTCAGCAGCGCCACCCAGACGTCGGCCGTCAGCAAGCCTTCCATGCTCAGCGGCCCCGCTCAGACGGCATGCGCCCACCACGGCAGCAGCAGAATGAGGCTGTAGCTCAGCACCACATTGACCATGCACAGGAACACCGCGGCCGAGCCCATGTCCTTGGCCCGTCCGGCCAGCTCGTGAAACTCCGGTGTGGTCTTGTCGACCACCGCCTCGATCGCGCCATTGAGCAACTCGGCCATCAGCACCAGCAGCAGGCTGGCCACCAGCCAGGCCTTCTCCAAAGGCCCGTGGCCAAACCACAAGCCCAGCGGAGCGAGCACCACGAACAGCTGGGCCTCCAGCCGGAACGAGGCTTCATATCGGTAGGCGGCCGACAGGCCCTTGAGGGAGTAGCGCAGGGCGAGCAGGATCTGTCGCGGTCCGCGCGAAACGACGTTGGCCATGGCTGTGTCCGAAACGAGGCGACTCCCCGCCCGACGGCACAAGGCGACCGGCGCAGGTTGCGGGCGCGGATTGTGGCACTGCGCTCGGCGAGCGAACAAGGGAAGCCCAAAGCCGCCTCGAGCGACAGCCGGGGCTACAATCGCGTCCCTTTCCATGGACTGCAGGTGGGTGCAGCGATGAATGTGGAGCGCTTGCTTGGTGATCTGCTGATGGGCGGCATGGGTGGCCGCCGTCGCAACCGCGGCACTTCGTCAATGCTCGGTGGCTTGGGCATCGGCAAGGCGCAGGTCGGCGTCGGCCTGCTTGGCGTCGCCTTCGCGGCCTGGGAGCACTATCAGGGCCAGCAGAAGGCCAGCGCGCCGGCCGCTGGTGGAATGCCGCCGCCGCAACCACTGGCCGCCCACCCGCAGGCGATGCCTCCGCCGCCACCACCACCCCGGGGGGCGTCGACGCCCGCGCCGCCGAGTCAGTCCGATCTGTTGTTGGTGCTGGAAGTGATGATTGCCGCGGCGCATGCCGATGGTCAGATCGACGCGCAGGAGCGGGCCACCATTCTGGAAAAGGCCATGCAACTGGAGCTGAGCAGTGCCGAACGACAGCAGCTGATGGCCGCACTGGACCAGCCACCGGATGCCGCGACGCTCGCCGCTCGGGCGCGACCGGAGCTGGCCAGCGATCTGTATGGCGCCGCGGTGCTGGCGATCAGCATCGACACGCCCGCCGAGCGCGCCTGGCTGGATCAATGGGGCAACAGGCTGGGACTGAACGAACAAGATCGCCGACTGCTGGAAGCCCAGCTCGCCCCGCTGCTGGGATGACGGCAACCGGCGCCCAACGCGCCAGAACTTCCAACTCTGGGCCCTGTGCCCTGTGCCCTGAGCCCTGGGCCCTGGGCCCTTCTTCAAGAATCGCTGCACCTTCCTCCCGAACATCCAAGGAGATCGCCATGCATCAGTGGTACTTCAGCTATGACGGCCAGCAGGTCGGCCCGCTCGACCAGTCCAGCGCCATTCGTCAGGCGCAACAGCGCAAGGATGGCTTCTGCTGGCGCCAGGGGTTTGCCGAGTGGGTCGCCATCGAGCACGTGGCCGAACTCACTGCCAGCGCGCCCACCGGCGCCCTGGTGCCGGCCGCGCCCACTGCGCTGGCTACCCAGAGCGCCGATGTCATCGACTACAAGATCTTCGGCGAGGACATGCAGTTCGTCGAAGTCGAACTGGATCCGGGCGAAAGCTGCGTCGCCGAAGCCGGTTCGATGATGTACAAGGACGCCGTCGTCAAGATGGACACGGTGTTCGGCGACGGCTCGGCCAAATCCGCTGGCGGGGGCTTTCTCGACAAGCTGGTTGGCGCCGGCAAGCGCCTGATCACCGGTGAGAGTCTGTTCACCACGGTGTTCAGCCACACCGGCGGCAGCGGCAAGGCCCACGTTGCCTTTGCCGCCCCCTACCCGGGCACCATCGTGCCGATGACGCTGAGCAACTTCGGTGGCCAGATCATCTGCCAGAAGGACGCGTTTCTGTGCGCCGCCAAAGGCGTGCAGATCGGCATCTTCTTCCAGCGCAAGATCATGACCGCGTTGTTCGGTGGCGAAGGCTTCATCATGCAGAAGCTCGAGGGCGATGGCCTGGTCTTCGTCCACGCCGGCGGCACCATCACCGAACGCGAGTTGCAGGCTGGTGAGGTGTTGCATGTCGACACCGGCTGCGTGGCCGCCTTCACCGCGTCGGTGGGCTTTGACATCGAACAGGTCGGCGGCATCAAGTCGATGATCTTCGGCGGCGAAGGCGTGTTCTTCGCCAAGCTGACAGGTCCGGGCAAGGTCTGGATTCAGAGCCTGCCGTTCTCCCGACTGGCCGGCCGGATCTTCGCCGCCGCGCCGCAAGCCGGCGGCCGTGACCGCGGCGAGGGCTCCATCCTCGGTGGTCTGGGCGACATCATCTCCGGCGACCGCGGGCTGTAGCACCCACTGCCGCCGGTACGGCATCCACCCAAGGCCCCGACCAGATCGTCGGGGCTTTTTTCTGGTGACGAACTCGCGCGCCGGCCCAGTGGGTCGGCCGGAGGTCTGGTGTGGCGATCCGGTCGCCAAGGCGTCCTCCAGTTGACGCAAATCAAGCGGCCGAACGCAGCACGCTTCGATGCCCAACATCAGTTGATGGCGATCAACTGCGGCGAAGCGGCGACACCCAAACTGAGCCCATCACTTCTTCACGATGGAGCTTCAAGATGAAACGCATTCTGGCAATCGCATTGCTCGCCGCCCTGGGTCAGCAAGCGCTGGCCGGTGACTGGACGGTCAAGCTCGGTGCGCATGTGGTCGACCCGAAGAGTGACAACGGCACCCTGGCCGGGACGCTGCCGATCGATGTCGACAGCAACACCCGCCCGTCGCTGATGGTCGAGTATCTGTGGACGCCCAACTGGGGCGTGGAAGTGCTGGCGGCGGTGCCCTTCGAGCATGAGATCCGCACCGGCGGTACCAAGATCGGCGAGATCACCCATCTGCCGCCGACGGTGACGCTGCAGTATCACTTCAATCCGGAAGGTTCGGTGTCTCCCTACATCGGCGCCGGCCTGAATTACACCTTCATCTACGACGAAGAGTCCAAGGGCCCGATCGCCGGTTCGCGGCTGCGCCTGGATGACAGCTTCGGTCTGGCCGCGCATGCCGGCATCGACTTCAAGCTCAACGAGCGCTGGTCGCTGGGCGCCGACATCCGTTGGATCGACCTGAATACGGATGTGACGCTCGATGGCGCCGACATCGGCGAAGCCGAAGTGGATCCGCTGGCCTACGGCGCCTACCTGCTCTACCGCTTCTGATTGCAGCAGCAAACCGGTGCGGCGTGATTGCCGCACCGTCGACCCCAACCCCCATCCGACCTCTCTCCCGGATGGGGGCTTTTTTTGAATCTGTTTCCCGATTCAGCCCGCAACCGTCACAATAGGCACTCCAACGGCGCTGCTGCCGTTCGGCCTGGAGTGATCTTGAACACGACCTCACCTGCCCCTGCTGCCGACCCCGCCGGCAGCTTCGCCGATCTGGGCCTGCCCGACGTCCTGCTGCGCGCCCTCAGCGAGGTTGGCTACGAATCCCCTTCGCCCATCCAGGCCGCGACCATTCCGCCGCTGCTGGCAGGCCGTGACGTGCTGGGCCAGGCCCAGACCGGTACCGGCAAGACGGCGGCCTTCGCGCTGCCCATCCTGGCGCGACTGGATCCGGAGCAACGCAGCCCGCAAGCACTGGTGCTGGCGCCGACTCGCGAACTGGCCATCCAGGTGGCCGAAGCCTTCCAGCGCTATGCCCACGGCCAACCGAGTTTCCATGTGCTGCCGATCTACGGTGGCCAGGGCTATGGGCCACAGCTGGCGGCGCTGCGCCGCGGCGTGCAGGTCGTGGTTGGCACCCCCGGGCGCATCATCGACCACATCGACCGCGGCAGCTTGAAGCTGGACGAACTGCGTTGTCTGGTGCTCGATGAAGCCGACGAGATGCTGCGGATGGGCTTCATCGACGATGTCGAGAAGATCATCGGGCAGACGCCGCCGGAGCGGCAGGTGGCGTTGTTCTCGGCCACGATGCCGGCACCGATCCGGCGCATCGCGCAGGCACACCTGCGCGAACCGGTCGAGCTGTCGACCATGGCCCGCACGGCCACGGCGGCCAACATCCGGCAGCGTGCGTGGCTGGTCGGCGGACTGCTCAAGCTGGACGCCCTGACCCGGCTGCTGGAGACCGAAGACTTCGACGGGATGATCATCTTCGCCCGCACCAAGATCGCCACCGAGGAGTTGGCCGAGAAGCTCAGTGCGCGCGGTTTTGCCGCCGCGCCGCTCAATGGCGACATCCAGCAGGCGCAACGAGAGCGCACGGTCAACCGCTTCCGCAACGGTGATCTGGACATCCTGGTGGCCACCGATGTGGCCGCACGCGGCCTGGATGTGGATCGGGTCAGCCATGTCGTCAACTACGACATTCCCACCGACCCGGAATCCTATGTGCATCGCATCGGCCGCACCGGTCGGGCCGGACGCACCGGCGAGGCGATCCTGTTTGTCACCGCACGCGAACGCCACTTGCTGCGGGCCATCGAACGATCCACCCGGCAACCGATCGAAGCCTTCAATCCGCCCACGGCGGACAAGGTTAATGACCAGCGCATTGCCCGCTTCTTCGAGCGCATCCAGAGTGTGCTTGCCGAGGGTGATCTGGAGCCGTTCAAGTCCTTGCTGGCGCGCTTCGTCCACGACAACGAGATTCCCTCGCTGGATGTCGCCGCGGCCCTGGCGCGCGCCGCCCAGGGCGACCAGCCGCTATTGCTGCAGCCCGATCCACCACCGCCGCCCAAGCGCGAGCGTCAGCCACATCCGCGCGATCGGTCCAACGCCGACCGTCCGGCCCCCGGTGGTTCGCCCTACCGGGATCGCTACGCCGAGCAATCCGGTCGCGGCATGGATGCCCCTGCCGCGGCGGGCACCCCAGCGACCGGCTACGCAGCCAATCCCGGCAAACGCGGACCGCGTCCGGGTGGCAACGATGAACTGGTGCCCTACCGTATCGAAGTCGGCCACCGCCATGGCGTGCAGCCCGGCAATATCGTCGGCGCCATCGCCAACGAGGTCGGGCTGGATCGCCGACAGATCGGCCGCGTGCAGATCGAGGAAGCCTTCAGTCTGGTCGAACTGCCCCCGCAGCTCGGTCCCGAGGTGCTCAATCATCTGGCCGGTGTGTGGGTCTCCGGTCGGCAGCTGCGCATCCGGCCGGACAGCGGCGCCCCCCGCTTCAGTGCCCGCAAGACGCCGGCCGGCAAGCCCGATTTCAGCCGACCCGCCAAGCCAGGCCCGAAGCGCTTTGCGCCCAAGTCCGATCGCCCACCCAGCGCGTCGCATCGACCGAGCAAGCCGGATCGCTTCAAGGGGCCCGGCAAACCGGCCGGCAAGCCACCTGGCAAGAGCTACAAGCCACGAGGCGATTGATGGCGGTGGCGGCAGCACCGAGTGATGCTGATAGCGATCAGTCAGACCCGCTGACACGGACAAGCATCGCCGGCGCAGCACCTGACCTGCAGGTTCTCCGCCCGCGTAGATGGCGCCGCTGGACACTCGGGGCACTGTTGTTGTTCACCGCCGGACTGCTGCTCCCGGAGCGCGCGCAGATTCCGGTGGCTGGGGCCAGCCGAGCAGACTGGAACCCCAGGACCTTCTGGCATGAGCCCTGGGGCGCCTCGGGTGTGCACAAGGGCATCGACATCTTCGCGCCCACTGGCCGTCCGGTGGTTTCGGCAACCGCAGGCATCGTGGTCTTTCGGGGGGAACTGAAGCTGGGCGGGCAAGTCGTCGCCGTGCTCGGGCCAAAATGGCGTATCCACTACTACGCCCATCTGTCGAGCTTCGCCGACGAACCCTGGCTGGTGGCCAGCGGCACGCCCATTGGCGCCGTCGGGAGCAGTGGCAATGCGGTGGGCAAGTCGCCGCATCTGCACTACACGGTGCTGTCACTCATCCCGTTGCCCTGGCTGGCGACACGCCAGACTCAGGGCTGGCGCAGGATGTTCTATCTGGATCCTGGCGCGCTGCTCACCGAGCCAGCCTGAACGACCATCTCAGTGCGTCTCCAGCCACAGCTGCAGCGCAGCATGCAGCGTGGCGTCCCTCGGTTGCATGGCATCGCCCTGCGCCGCGAGCGCGTCGCGCTCACCTGGGCTGATCGGTGCAGCCAGCGCGGCCTGGCGCTGCTGACTGCCCCAGGCCGCCAGCAGTTGCATGGCCGCGGGCGCAGCCGGATCGGCCAGACAGCTCACCGCCGCGTCCCAGGCTTCAGCGTCCGCCGGTGCAGACGTCGGCAGGGACAGAACGAGTTGCAGCATGCTCGCCCGGCAGGTCTGTCCGTTGCGCGGGCCATTGCGTTCGTACAGCACCTTCGGGGCCGTCCCCAATGCTTCCCGTGCCTGCTCGGCTTGAGCGCTGAGCCACAGGGTCTCGGCCAGCAGCAACTGGGCGTAGGCGGTGGCCGGATGGTCGACGCCATCCCACTGTCGATAGATCTGCACTGCCTCGCGCAGTTGTGCGATGGCATCCTCGGTTGACCCGACAACGCGCAAGGCCATGCCCAGGCCCAGCTGTGGCAGGGCCTGATCGCGGTGATCCGGACCCAGTCTGACCCGCGCGATGCGTATCGATTCGCGATAGTTCGCCGCAGCAGCCTCGGGCAGGTCCATCCGCAGTTCGACGGCGGCGAGGTTGTTCAACGTCATCTGTCGTTCCACCGCGTCATCACCGAGATCGGCGCGAATACGGTCGGCGGATTGTTGATAGGTCTGCCGCGCCGAGGCCAGATCGCCGCGCTGCATGGCGACCGCTGCGAGCACCTGCTCGGCCTGACGCAAGGCCTGGGGATCGGGAGGCTGGCGTGCCTGCTGCACGCTCAGCGCCTCGCGTGCCAAGGGCTCGGCGGCATCCAGTTGCTGCAGATTGAGTTGGGCGGTCACGCGCAGGCCCAATGCCTGCGCCAGCGTGGCCAGATCACCCTGCTGGCGGGCCAGCTCCGCCGCCTCCCGCAGCTGCGCGTCGGCTTCTGGCCAGCGCGCCTGGAAGCTCAGCACACGGCCCAATTGCAGCAACAGCCCTGAGCGCTGCGGCGCATCCGAATCCGGCAATGGCACCGCCAGCGCCTCGATCAGCAACTGTTCGGCGGTTTCGTACAGGCCGAGTGCGCGATAGGTCTCGGCCAGCGTCGCGGTCAGTTGCACGCGCAGCAACGGATCATCCGCCAGTTCGTCCTGCAGGCGCTCACGGGCGCGATCCAGCAACTCACTGGCGGCCAGCGGCGCGCCCTGATTCTCGATCGGCCGCGGTGCGGTGAACATGCCGGTGAGAAAGCCGGCAATGCGTTCGGCCCGCTCGGCTTCGTGCAGCGCACTGTCCCGCTCCACCCTCGCCAGCTGAGCCTGCCACAGCGCCACCGCGCTGCCGACCAGCAAGCCCAGCACGCCCAGGGTCATTGAGGCGGCGGCGAGTCGATGGCGACGCAGCCAGCGCCAGGTGCGTTCGATCATCGGCGTGCGCCGCAGACTCAGCGGCCGGTCTTCCAGCACGGCCTGCAGATCCTCGGCGAATGCCGCCATCGAGGCATGTCCGACGGCGCCGTCGCCGCGCAGCAAGGCCTTTTCCAGCAGCGCGTCCAAATCACGCAGGCGCGCCTCGCCGAGTGGCCAAGGCCGTTTGGCGGCCTGCAAGGCTCGTCGCAGGGACAGTGGCTGACGGGTCAGCGCCTGGCTGACCAGCGAACGCGCATCGGCACCCTCGGGCAAATAGGGATGGCGCCCGGTCAGCAACTCGAACAGCACCACGGCCAGCGCATAGACATCAGTAGCGGTACCGACCGGCTCACCCAGCACCTGCTCTGGCGCGGCGTAGCGCAGGGTGAAATAGCGCGCCGTGGTGACCTCTTCCCGGGCTGAGTCGTCATCGATGGGCTTGGCGATGCCGAAATCCAGAACTTTTAGCTGGCCGTCGTCAGTCACCAGCAGATTGGCCGGCTTGAGATCGCGATGCAGGACCAGCAGTGTGTGCGCATGTGCTACGGCCAGCGCGGCATCACGAACCAGCGCGATGCGCTCGGCCGCACTGACCTGCCGATCCGCGCAATGGCGGTCCAGTGGCTGCCCCTGCAGATACTCCATGACCAGATAAGGGCAGCCATCGTCGGCCTCACCGGCATCGAGCAGCCTGGCGATGCCCGGGTGCTGCAGCCGCGCCAGCAAGCGTCCCTCACGCAGGAAAAAGCGGCGATCGGCGCCCTCGCCGGCAAACTTGATCGCCACCTGACCCTGGTAGCGGCCGTCTTCGCGGCTGGCCAGATAGACCCGCCCCATGCCACCGGCACCCAGCAGCGACTCGATGCGGTAAGGCCCCAGGCGTTGTCCCAGCCGGGCATCCGCGACGGGCTCGATCGATTCGGCCAGCTGATCCAGCACGCCGGTTTGCACCCGATCATCGCGGTCGCCCTGCAGCCAGACGCGCAATTGCACCCGCAAGTGCTCAGGCAGACTCAGATCGGCTATCGCCTGGTCCTGTGCAGCGGGGTCAAGCTCGCAGAGCGCGTCGAAATGGGCGCGCAACTGCGCAAACTGATCGGGCGTCATTCCGGCAGCTCGCTGCCCTGCCCCAGCTCGGCGCTGACAAAGGCACGCGCCGCGCGCAGATCGCGCTTGATCGTGGGTTCGGACACGCCCAGCGCCTGCGCCGTCTCCTCGATGCTCAACCCGGCAAACAATCGCAGCTCCAGCACCCGTTCCAGCCGCGCGTCCAGCGCACCCAGTCGCTGCATGGCCTGATCCAGCGCCAGCAGATCGAGCAGACCCGGGCCATCGTCAGCCGCAGCCAGATCGACTCCCTGCAGGGTCACCCGTTGCGCGTCACCGCCGCGCCGCTGCGCCGAACGCTCGCGGGCGTGATCGATCATCACATGCCGCATCACGCGGGCCATGGTCGCCATGAAGTGGCCACGGCTGTGCCAGTTCGACCCTTCCGGCGTGAGCTTCAACCAGGCCTCGTTGACCAGCGCTGTTGCATTCAGCGTGGGACTTTGTCGGTGCTGTGAAAGCTGTTGCTGGGCCAGCCGACGCAGGGCGGCATAGGTCTCGCCGGGCAAGGCCAGCGAATCGGCATTGAGCTGCGCGGTGATGTCAGCGTTGGACGACATGCCGCCTCGGTCGCGATGACGAAGTCGTGAGTGTTCGGATCGGGCAAGCCACGGTCAAGGGCTCGAATCACAGTGGAGGTGATCTGTTTCCTGCGGCGATTCCGTACTTCGGCACATCCCCGTCACGGAGCACTTCAATGCCCACCTCCATCACGACCAGACCTTGGCGCCGGGCCTTGCCGGCACTGTGTCTGCTGGCCCTTTCCAGCCCATTGCTGGCCGCCGAGTTCATCATCAACACGACGGCCGACGCGCCGGACACCAACCCCGGCGATGGTCAGTGCACTGGCTTCGGCCTGCCACCATCGGCGCGCTGCAGCCTGCGCGCGGCCATCATGGAGGCCAATGCCCAGGGCGGCACGCATCTGATCGGCTTGCCGGACGGCGACTACATCCTCGACGAGGCGGGCATTGACGAGGACCAGGCCGTCACTGGCGATCTGGACATCCGCGCCGACATCACGATCGTCAACGGTTCGGCCGCGCTGCCCTTCATCGGCCAGCAGGTCGGCGACCGTTTGTTCGAGGTGCATCCCACCGCCAGTCTGACGCTGCAGCACGTCGGCCTGGGTGGCGGCGAAGCGCTCAATGGCGCGCGGCCCTTCGGCGGCGCGGTGCTGGTCTGGTATGCCGCGGACCTGCAAATCGAACGCAGCTATCTGTTCGGCAATCGGGCCAGTAAGGGTGGCGCGGTGCATGTCTGGGGCGACGCCTCCATCGTTGACAGTGCGCTGGAATTCAACTTCCTCGTCGACCCTGCGCCGGATGACGACAACCAGGGCTCAGCCATTGCCGTGGAGCGCACCATCTTCGCCCCAGCACAATTGGGACTGGTGCGCAGCTCGCTGAGCGACAACGGTGAAGTCGAATTCAACGGCAATCTGGTGCCCAACAGCTACGCGCTGCTGGTCGAGGACGGTGCCAAGGCCCAGATCTACAATACGTCGATCATCGACAACACGCGTGGGATCTGGGTCCGCAGCGCGTCGCAACTGGACATGGGACAGAGCACGATCGCCAACAACCGCAGTTTCGGCCTGCGCTTCGATCACAATCCCGACAATCCGGACCCGCGTCTGACCGTGCTGTTCACCGTCATCGCCGGCAATGGCGGTGTTGCGCAGTGCCGCTCGGCCAGCGCCTTCTTCCTCAATCCGAATCTGACGCAGCTCGATGTCAGCGACCACGCCAATGCCGCCACCGATGCGAGCTGTGGCTTTGTCGGCAACAGTGACGTGGCGCTGGACGGCTGGCCCTTCCATCCCCAGCCGATGCAGCAGGACCTGACCCGCTACTACCTGCCCGTGCCAGATCGCGGGCTGGTCGATGCCGGTGGCCCCACTTGCCTGGGCCCCGATGATCAGCGCAACGCGCCCAAGCCGGTCAATGGCAGTGGCCAGGCCCAGGCGCTGTGCGACATCGGCGCCATCGAGTTCGACCCGCAGACTGATCCCGGGCTGCCGGACCAGCTGCTGAGCGACGGCTTCGAAGACTGATTCGGTCCGTCCCAACAGTGATCAGGAAGCCGGGTTCGCCCGGCTTCCTGCGTTTTGGTCATCGCAGATCCGGTCAGTGCGCGCCACAGCTACAGCAGCGTGATCCGTTTCCGCCAGCGATTCCGTACTTCGGTCATCTCACACCGGAGCCCATCGATGGCCACCTTCAAGCCCCTGCGTGCCCTGTTGCCGCTGTCCCTGATCATGCTGACCGCGCCCCTGGCGGCGGCCGAGTTCGTCGTCAACAGTACGGCCGACGCGCCGGACACCAATCCGGGAGATGGCGCCTGCACCGGCTTCGGCCTGCCGCCGTCGGCGCGTTGCACGCTGCGCGCTGCCATCATGGAGGCCAACGCGCAGGGCGGCACCCATCTGATCGGTCTGCCGCAGGGTGAATACATGCTCGACGAAGCGGGCAGCAATGAAGATCTGGCCGTCACCGGCGATCTGGACATCCGTTCCGACATCACCATCGTCAATGGCAGCGCCGAGTTTCCGGTGATCCGTCAGGACATCGGTGACCGCTTCTTCGATGTGCATCCTGGCGCGCATCTGAAACTGCAGCACATCGCCATGGCTAGTGGCGATGTAACGGCCACGGCGGTGCCCCTGGGCGGTGCGGTGCGCATTGCCAATGCGGGTGAGTTGCTGCTGGAGCGCAGCTACATCTACGGCAGTCGGGCGGCCAAGGGTGGCGCCATCTACAGCGAGGGCCACCTGGTCATCACCGACTCCGATCTGCAGTACAACTTTCTGGTCGATCCGGCGCCGGATGACCAGAACCAGGGTTCGGCCATCGCCATGCGCACCGGCAACATCGGCTTTGCCGACCTGGCCATTGTCAACAGCTCCCTGAGTGACAACGGCGAGGTGGTCTTCGGCGGTGATCTGGTGCCCAACACCTATGCCCTGCTGGTCGAGGAGGGCGCCCTGGCGCAGCTCTCCAATGCCTCGATCAGCGGCAATACGCGCGGCATCTGGGCGCGAGGTGGCAGCCGGCTGCACCTGCTGATGAGTACCGTCGCCGCCAATGAGAGCTTCGGCTTGCGCTTTGACCACGATGCCAACAGTGCCGACGTGCAGCTGTTCGTCACCCACAGCGTGATCACCGGCAATGGCGCCGTCTCGCAGTGCCGCTCACAGAGCAACTTCTTCATCAACGCCAACCTGGCGCAGATCCAGACCAGCAACAGCTACAACGCCGCCGGCGACGCCAGCTGCGGCTTCGACGGCACACTAGATCGGCAACTGGCCAGCTGGCCCTTCCGGAACAGCCCGGTCCAGCACGGTGTCGTGCGCTACTTCCTGCCGCTGCCCGGCGGTGGTCTGGTCGATACGGGCCACGATGGCTGCGCGCTGGACGAGGATCTGCGCGGCAAGGCCCGCCCGATCAATGCCACGGGACTGGCCATGGCGAACTGCGACATCGGGGCAGTCGAATTCGATCCGCAGACCGATGCCGCGTTGATCGACGCCTTGTTCAACGACAGCTTCGAGGATTGATCACGGCTCGATGCAGATGCTGCGGTCGGGCCGGGACAGGCCCGGCCGCAACAGTCAGGCTTCCTGCGCCACGCTGCGCTCGATCCGAACCTTGCGTACCACGTTGTCGCGGACTTCCTCGACCTTCATCTGATAGCCCTCGATGCTCAGCTCATCGCCGGTGGAAGGCAGCTCTTCCAGCTCATTGACGATCAGACCGCTGAGCGTGCGCGCGGCATCGGTGGGCAGGTCCCACTCCAGTCGGCGGTTGAGGCTGTGCACCGGGATGCGGCCATCGACGCGGACCACCCCGTCGCGGTCGTGGTGGATCCAGCGGGTGTCCTCACCGGGCGTGGTGGTGAAGTCGCCGACGATCTCCTCGAGGATGTCGGCCACGGTGATCAGACCGACCAGATCACCGTATTCGTCCACCACCAGCGCCATGCGTCGCTTCAGTCGCTGGAACTGCAGCAACTGCTGCGGCAAGCGGGTGCTCTCGGGAATGAAATACGGCTTGCGCAAGTGCTTTTCGATCATCGCCGCGGTGAGCTGCTCGCCACGCCGGAAGTCGACCAGCGAGCGCAGATTGACCGTCCCGACCACCTGATCGATGCTGCCGCGGTAAACGATCGCCCGGCTGTAGGGGAAACGCAGCAGCGCGGCCATGATCTCCGTGGGTGTGTCGTCCAGATCGATGCCGGAGATCTCGCTGCGCGGCACCATGATGTCCTCGACCCGAGCCTCTTCCAGCGCCAGGATGTTCAGCAGCATGCGCCGATGTCCGTCCGGGATCATCTGCCCGCCTTCCTGCAGCAGCGTACGCAGCTCGGCCTGCGAGAGCGCCTGTTCGACCTGCTCACCGGGCTTGTGGCCAAAGATGCGCAGCACCAGCCCAGCCAGTTCGTTGATCACCCGCACGACCGGATACAGGCCCTTGAGCAAGGGGTAGAGCACAAAGGCAGCCGGCAGCGCGACGCGCTCGGGATTGAAGGCCGCCAGCGTCTTGGGTGCGACTTCGGAGAAGATCAGCACGATCGCGGTGAGCACGATGGTCGCCACCAGCGGACCGGCCTCGCCCAGCATGCGCACGAATGCGACGGTCGCCAGCGAAGTCGCCAGAATGTTGACGAAGTTGTTGCCGAGCAGGATCACGCCGATCAGCCGATCGGGCTGCTCGAGCAGCTTCTGCGCCAGGATGGCGCCACGGTTGCCCTCGCGAGCCAGATGCAGCAGCCGATAGCGGTTGATCGCCATCAGCGCCGTCTCCGAGCCGGAGAAGAAGGCCGAGCAGAGCAGCAGCACCGCCAGCGCGGTGAACAGGAAACTTAACGGAATGTTGTCCATAGCGGCCGGCGGCAGCGTACACGAAGGCCGTCGACCATAGAAGCGGGTCGGCGTCCGCGACGGCGACGATCAGACAGCCAAGCTACAATGCCGCTCCATCGGCCCAGTGGGGGATTGCGATGAGCGCGACGATCAAGCTCTACAGCTACTGGCGCTCCAGCGCCAGCTATCGGGTGCGGATCGGCCTGGGCCTGAAACAGCTGCCCTATGACTACATCGCGGTGAATCTCGCCGCCGGTGGCGGCGAACAGCACAGCGACCCCTTTCGAGAACTGGAGCCACAGGCGCAGGTGCCCGTGCTGCAGGACGGCGACCGCGTCATCCGTCAGTCGCTGGCGATCTTGGAGTATCTGGAAGAAGCCTACGAGCTCAGCGGCGCCGCCCTGCTGCCCAGCGAATCGCGCGAGCGGGCCCGTGCCCGTGGACTGGCGCAACTGATCGCCTGCGATGTGCATCCGTTGGGCAATCTGCGCGTGCTGCAGTATCTGCAGCGCGAACTGGGACTGGATGAGGCCGGCAAGAACCGCTGGCTGAGCCACTGGCTACACCGCGGTCTGGCCGCCTTTGAGGCCCTGGTGGCCGATCATCCGTCGACCGGCGATTTCGCCGAAGGCGATCTGCCGACCATCGCCGACTGCTGCCTGGTGCCCCAGCTCTACAATGCCCGTCGCTTTGGCATTGATCTCGGTGATTTCCCCAATCTGCGCCGGATCGAGGCCAATTGCCTGCAACTGCCCGCCTTCGATCAGGCCAGGCCAGAACAGCAACCCGACGCCCCGGCCTGAGGCCGACGGCTGCACCCGACCCATCAGGAGCCTTCCGCATGACCGACGTCTTGATCGCCGCCGCCCGCCGTACGCCCATTGGTGCCTTTCAGGGCGTCTACAACGGCGTGCCCTCGCCGCAACTGGGTAGTGCCGCGATCCGAGCGGCCCTCGCCGATTCCGGGTTGGGCGTGGAGCAGATCTCGGAAGTGCTGATGGGCTGCGTGCTGCCTGCTGGCCTGGGCCAGGCACCGGCCCGTCAGGCCGCGCTGGGCGCCGGCCTGCTGGAAGCCACCGGCTGCACCACCCTGAACAAGGTCTGCGGCTCAGGCATGAAGGCCATCATGCTCGGCCATGACCTGATCAAGGCCGGCTCGGCCAGCGCCGTGGTCGCCGGTGGCATGGAATGCATGTCCAACGCCCCGCATCTGCTGCCGGGCGCCCGCAATGGCTACCGCATGGGCGACGCCACGGTGGTCGATCACATGATGTATGACGGCCTGGTCAATCCCTACGACGGCCAGGCGATGGGCGTGTTTGGCGAGATGTGCGTGGAGAAGTACGCCTTCACCCGCGAGGAACAGGATGCTTTCGCCGCCGAGAGTGTGCGTCGCGCACAGGCGGCCGCGAGCGAAGGGCGCTTCGCGGCCGAACTTGTGCCCTACACCGTGAAGACCCGCAAGGGTGAGATCACGGTCGAGGTGGACGAGGAGCCGGGCCGGATCGACGTCAGCAAGATCCCGGGTCTGCGGCCGGCCTTCAAGCGCGATGGCGGGACCATCACCGCGGCCAGTTCGTCGAAGATCTCCGATGGTGCCGCCGCGACGGTGTTGGTCGGCGCCGAGCAAGCTCGCGCGCTGGGCCTGCAACCGCTGGCCCGCATCGTCGCCCATGCCTCACGCGCCCAGGCACCGGCCTGGTTCACCACCGCGCCGGTCAGTGCCATCGCGGCGGTGCTGGAGAAGGCCGGCTGGCAGGTCGATGACGTCGACCTGTTCGAGGTCAATGAGGCCTTTGCCGTGGTGGCGATGGCACCGATGCGCGAACTGGGCATCCCGCATGAGCGCTTGAACGTCAACGGCGGCGCCTGCGCGCTGGGTCATCCCATCGGTGCCTCCGGCGCCCGCATCGTGGTGACGCTGCTGCACGCGCTGGCCCAGCGCGGGCTGCGTCGTGGTGTTGCATCGCTGTGCATCGGCGGCGGCGAAGCCACGGCCATCGCCGTCGAGCGCCTGTAGGCAACGTGGACCCATACGTCGAACCGGCTGCCAGCGCGGATGACCCGCCGCCACCGCCCGGTGGCGGCTCGGCGGTCAAGGGCTTCTTCGTGGCCATTGCCGTGCACGGCGGCTTGTTGTTGCTGCTGTTGCCAATCTGTGCGCTGGGTGGGGTGGCCGGTGAGGCCGTGTTGATGCTCGGCGTCTGGCTGCTGGCCGGCTTCGGCCTGATCCAGTTCATTCCGATCATCCCGCTGATGCTGTACTACCGCCGCCGCGACGAGCCACGCACCGTCGCCGGTCTGGCCCTGTGCGCCGGCCTGGTGTTGCTGCTCAGTGGTGGTTGCACTGCCATGATCTTTGTCGGCTGAAGGACGCCCATGCGCCATTTTCCGTTGCTGCTGTTGCCCGTGCTGTTGCTGCACGGACTGGCCTTGGGCCTGCCCGAAGGCACCAACACGGTGCTGGCCAGCTTTGCGCTGCCCAGTGGCGGCACGCTGGCGCTGCGCTGGTACGAGGCGCTGCTGGTCGTCGGCGTGGCCATGCTCTACGGCGAAGTGCTCAAGTCCACCTTTGCCGGCGCCAGCAGTGTGCTCGACCACGGCCTGTCGCTGCTGCTGTTCGTGGTGTTGTTGCTGGAGTTGCTGCTGGCGCCATTCGGTGCCGACCCTGGCTTCCTGCTGCTGACGCTGCTCTGCCTGTTCGACGTGATCTCCGGCTTCACCGTCGCCATCGCCGTTGCTCGACGCGATGTGGGGATCATTCGCTAGGCGCAGTTCGGGCCATCGTCAGTCCAGCGTGCGTCGGAAGCGCAGCAGGCCCAGCACCAGCGTCACGCTGACGAAGGCGAGCAAGGGCGGCAGATGCGGGGCGATCAGGGTGAAGTCGTTGCCCTTGAGCAGAATCCCACGCACGATCCGCAGGAAATGCGTCAGTGGCAGGACCTCGCCGATGTGCTGGGCCCAGCCGGGCATGCCGCGGAAGGGAAACATGAAGCCGGACAGCAGGATCGACGGCAGAAAGAAGAAGAAGGTCATCTGCATCGCCTGCATCTGATTGCGCGCCAGCGTCGAGAACAGCAGCCCGACGGTCAGATTGGCCAGCACGAACACGGCCACCACGCCCAGCAGCAACAGCAGCGAGCCGCGCATCGGCACTTCGAAAATGCCCCAGGCGGCGAGCAGCACCAGGGTGACCTGCACATAGGCCACCAGCACGTAGGGCGTGATCTTGCCCAGCATCACTTCCAGCGGGCGCACCGGCGTGGCAAGCAGGTTCTCCATCGTGCCGCGCTCGCGTTCGCGGGTGATGGCCAACCCGGTCATCATGATCATCGTCATCGTCAGAATCACGCCCATCAGACCCGGCACGATGTTGTACTGGCTGATGCCCTCGGGGTTGTAGCGGCGTTGCACCACCAGATCCACCGGCGGCGGCCGCTGCGCCAGCCCGCTCCAGGGCCCGACCAGTTCCTCGGCCAGCACCCGCTGCGGCAGTTCGGCCACGGCCGCCAGAGCATTGCCGGTGGCGGCTGGATCGGAGGCATCGGCCAGCAGCAGCAACTGCGGTCGCTCACCGCGCCGCAGGGCGCGCTCGAAGCCACTGGGCACGACCAGCACGAACTGCACCTCGCCCACCGCCAGCAGGCGATCGGCCTCGGCCTCGCTGGCCAGTCGCTCGTCGATGCGGAAATAGCCGGTGTTGGCCAAGGCGGCGAGGAAACGACGGGCGATCGGGCTGTCCTCGGCCACCAGCGCCGCGGTCGGCAATTCACGCGGATCACTGTTGATGGCAAAGCCGAACAAGGTCAGCTGCAGCAGCGGGATGCCGACCATCATCGCGAAGGTCAGCCGGTCGCGCCGCATCTGGATGAATTCCTTGCTGATCATCGCCCACAGCCGGCGCAGCGAGAAATGATCGCTCCAGGCGCTCATGCGGAGGCTCCGGCGTCGTTCGAGCCAGCAAAGTTGTCGCGGCTGCGTCCCATCAGATGGATGAAGGCATCTTCCAGGCTGGCCGCGCGCCGCTGGAAGCGCAGCTGCCGCGGTTCGCAGTAGCCCTGCACGGACGCCTGCAGGCGCTCGCCATCGGTCCCGGACAGATGCAGGTTGCCACCAAAGGGCACGGCCTGCTGCACCCCGGGCAATTGCTCCAGCGCCGCCAGATCGGCCGCGCCGGCACCTTCGATCAGCCAGGTGCTCAACCCCACCTGCTGCAGCACCGACTCGGGCGTGCCTTCGATCAGCAGCTTGCCGTAGGCGATGTAGGCCAGCCGATGGCAGCGCTCGGCCTCGTCCATGTAGTGGGTCGACACCAGCACGGTCATGCCTTCGGCCGCCAGCGCGTGAATGTGACTCCAGAAATCCCGCCGGGCCTTGGGATCGACGCCCGCGGTGGGCTCATCCAGCAGCAGCAGACGCGGCTTGTGCATCATGCTGGCGGCCAGCGCCAGGCGCTGCTTCCAGCCGCCCGAGAGCGTGCCGGCCAGCTGCTGGCGGCGATCCTGCAGACCCAGCCGCTGCAGGGTCTGATCGACCCGGGCACGCACATCCGGCACGCCATAGAGCCGCGCGGCGAAATTGAGGTTCTCGGCGATGCTGAGATCCTCGTACCAGGAAAAGCGCTGGGTCATGTAGCCGGTCTGTCGCTTGATCTGCTGTGCCTGCGTGCGCAGGTCCAGACCCAGGCAGGTGCCCTCGCCCGCATCCGGCGTCAGCAAACCGCAGAGCATGCGGATCGAGGTGGTCTTGCCGCTGCCGTTGGGACCCAGAAAGCCATAGATCTGGCCTTCCTCGACGCGCATGTCCAGTCCATCGACGACCGTCTTGCTGCCGAAGCGCTTGGTCAGCCCATGGACGTCGATGACCGCGGTGCTCATGGCAGCCGCACTTCCACCGGCAAACCCGGGCTCAGGCGTTGCTCGGCGGCGGTGTCGATGCGCGCCCTGATCTGGAACAGCAGGCGCTCATTGCGATCACGGCTGAAGATCAGCGGCGGTGCGAACTCGGGCTCGGCGGCAATGTGATTGATCGTCGCCGCCAGCGGGCTCGGCAAGGCCAATCCGGACAGTTGAACGCGCTCGCCCGGTTGCAGACGGCCAGCCACGTCGACCGGGACGAAGAAGCGCACTTCGAAGCGGCCGGCCGGCAGCAGGCTCAGTGCCGGTTGTCCGGCCGGCAACCACTCGCCTACCTCGAACCAGTGTTCCCGCACCCAGCCATCGACCGGGCTGAGCAGCTGCCGCTGCGACAACTGCCAGTCGGCCTGGACCAGTGCGGCACGGGCGGATTCCACCTCGGCGGCCAGCGCATCGATCTGATCGCTGCGGCCAGGCAGGTCGGCCACCGCCAGCTGGGCACGCAGTTCGCTGACCCGCTGCTGGTCGGCCCGCGCTCGGGCCATGGCGGCATCGGCCTGTTCACGCGGCAACAGCCCTTGGGCAATCAACTCCTGGCGGCGCCGCGATTCAGCCTCGCTCTGACTGGCCTGCGTGCGTGCCTGCGCCAGTTGCGCCTGAATGACCTGACGCTCCGGCGGTCGACGACCCTGCTGCAGGTCCTGCCAACGCGCCTCGGCGGCCGCCACACGCGCCGCTGCTTCGGCCTGCGCTGCCAGTTCGCGCGTGTCATCCAGCTGCAGCAGCCGCTGCCCGGCCTGAATGGCCTCTCCCCGGCGCGCCAGCAACGCCTGCACCTGCCCGGCCTGTGGCGCGGCCACATCGACCGAATCCAGTTCCAGATAGCCCTGGTAGTAGTCCGCCGGCGTTTCGCTGCAGCTGGTCAGCAGCAGCGCCAGCAGAACAATCCAATGCGTGCGGTTCATGGCTGAGTCCCTGTGAGTGACATGGCTTCGGCGGCGAGTTCATCCGCCGGCAGTGCAGTCCCAACGAGCACGGCATGGGTCTGGGCCAGCCAGGCGTTGAAATAGCGCCGCATGTCCAGTCCGCGGCCGTCGAACTCGGCCAGCGAGTGACGCCAAACCAGTTGGAAGACGAAACCGGCGACGATGACCCGAACCTGGTAGGCCGGGTCGTCGACCTGGAACTCGCCGCTGGCCAGTCCCTGTTGCACCAGACCGAGCAGCACTTCGTCCTGCATCGGCGCAATCCAGCGCTCAACGAAGCGTCTTGCCAGATCGGGGAAGTTGCCGCACTCGGAGATCATCAGCTTGGGCAGACCGGCCACGGCCAGTCCCTGCGGATCCACCGCCAGCGTCCACATCGCCTCGAACACCTGACGCAGGCGCGGCCAGGCGGGCTGCTCGGTTGGCTCGAGGATTTGCCGCAAGTTGGCCAGTCGGGGCAGCAGCAGTTCTTCAACCGCCGCCGTCAGCAAGGCTTCCTTGCTCGGGTAATAGAGATAGACGGTGCCCTTGCTGACCTGGGCCCGCTCGGCGATGTCGTCGATGCGCGTCGCTGCAAAGCCGCGTTCCAGAAACAACGCAAACGCCGCCTCCAGCAACTGCGCCGGTCGTTCTGCCTTCTGTCGTCGCCGACTGCTCATGCGTACTTTACTGACTGACTGGTCAGTTATTTTACAGAGCAAGGCTTCGGCTGTCGATTGATCAAGACGAGACGGCTGTACAGGTGGTACAGCTCCCAACAACCCGAACCCCGCAGGCTCGAGCCTGCGGGGTCCCGAACACCGGATGAAACTAGCGGAAGCCTGCCACTGTCGTGCGGGTGTTGTTGAGCACCCGGGCGTTGTCACTGCGGCTGGACGTCCCCATTGGCACACCTCCGTAGGTGCGCGAGGGATTGGACCAGTAGTTGATGCGGGTGCAGCCGCTGCTGCAGTTGTAGGCCATCACCGTGCGCCAGCGACCCGTGGCGTACTGGTAACCATGGCCGTAGGCGTACGGCGTATTGGTGGGGTCATTGGCCGGGTCGTGCCGAGCCGCCTGCAAGTGACCGATTTCGTGACCGAAGCTGTAGTAGCCGGTCGCGCAATCCCAATGCACCGCGGCAAACGCGGTCGTCGCGCTGGCGCCGATCGCCGATGCCAGGCCGCAGGAGGAGCTGTTGTTGATGAACAGCACGGCGACATCGGCCGTGCGGGAATTGCGGGTGCTGTGGATCGAGTCCATGTAGCCATCCGAGGTCCCGCGGTAGCGCGACAGATCGGTGTTGAAGCTGCCCGATTCGGTGTAGGCGATGCTGTACTTGCCGGCCAGCTGCAAGGTGATGCTGATGCCGCTGTTGGCATAGCTCTGGTTGGCCTCGGCCACGGCCAGATCGATCAGGCTCGAGATCGACCCGCTGGCATTGATGGCCGCGGTGGTGGCATGCACCAGCACCCGAATCACCGTGTTGGCCTTGGCCTGGACCAGCGGCGTGACGACCGCAACCCCGGCCTTGTCGACCGCAGGCTCGGCACCGGCAGGATGATCGGGCGGCACCAGCGATTCATCGACTTCGATCAGCACGTGCGTGCCGTCCTTCAACGGACGCAGCTTGTAGAGCTGACCGTCGACGCGCAGATTGCCGGTGAGAAGATTGCCCTCACGCACCAGCGTGACCTGATTGAAGGGATCGTCGAGCGCCTCACCCGCAGAGAGCGCGCGGCCGAACACCGGACTGCTGTCGAGCAGGCCGTGCCACACCAGATTGCCTGATTCGCTGCTGCCGGACTCGATGCGCAGCGCCTTGACCGACAGATTGGCCAGCAGCGGCAGTACCAGCTCGTTCTGATCCAGTTGTACCTGGCTGGCGTCGACCTGCAGGCGCCGATGATGCTGGTTGGCGGCGTCGGCCAGCAGTGCCTGATAGGCGCTGTCCGGCTTGCCCGAGGCTTTGTAGACCGGCAGGTCCTGCCACAAATCTGCAGCGTGGGCGGTTGAGCCGAGCAGACCCAGCGCGAGCAGGGCCAGCGTTGACTTGCACGAAGTACGAAGAGACATATCCCCAATCTCCGGCATCGTCGCTCGGCCGACGTCGGTACTCGGGACAGCAGGCCACGACGCTGCGGTCAGCGCCGTCAGCGGCCCATCCGGCTCAGCACCCCACAGCGAATCCGGCAGACGCCTCACGGCGTTCCCCTCTGCCAGCCGCCCAGCAAGCGACGCTCCGGTACCCTTGCACCCACGCCGTCAGGGGCCTGAAATCGTGCCGAGCCCCGATCCCCACATCCGGCCCCTGGCCGATTCGCCTGGCATCGCTCGGCCACCCGCCGAACGATCGAGGTCCGCTCGAGGCCCATGGGGCAGCAAGGGAGGAACCTGTGCGGTGAATGCTAGAGCGCACCCAGCCGGTTCTGCAACGCATTAACACGTTGTCATTTCAGATCTGCGCACTGGCTCACGTGCGACCATACCCGAGCGATCAGGAAGCCGCACAAACTATTGATTTGATTGACCAAAGAGTCTATTGGCGAACGCAGTGGCAGCGCCGGTGGCCGAAAGCTGCCCGAGCGCTTTGATGCGCGCTGGCCATCAGTTGGCCAGCGCAACATCAGGTTGATCAGCTGATCCGCTCAGCCCCGCCCATGTAGGGCTGCAGCACGGCGGGGATGCTGATCGAACCATCCTCGTTCTGATAGTTCTCCATCACCGCGATCAGTGCGCGTCCGACCGCCACACCGGAGCCATTGAGGGTGTGAACGGGCTCGGGCTTGCCCTCTGGATTGCGCCAACGCGCCTGCATCCGGCGCGCCTGAAAGGCTTCGCAGTTGGAGCAGGAACTGATCTCGCGATAGGCACCCTGACTGGGCAACCAGACCTCCAGATCAAAGGTCTTGGCGGCGGAGAAGCCCATGTCGCCGCTGCACAGCAACATCACCCGATAAGGCAGGCCGAGCTTCTGCAGTACGGTTTCGGCGTGGCCGACCATCTCCTCCAACTGCGCGTGGCTCTGTTCGGGCTTGGCAATCTGCACCAGCTCGACCTTCTCGAACTGGTGCTGGCGGATCATTCCGCGCGTATCCCTGCCGGCCGCACCAGCCTCGGCACGAAAACACAGCGAATGCGCGGTCAGCCGCAAAGGCAGCTGATCGGCCTCGATGATGCTGTCACGAACCAGATTGGTCAGCGGCACCTCGGCGGTCGGAATCAGGTACATCCGCCGCCACAACCAGCGATGCAGCGTGGCGATCAGTGCCTCGGGCCGGTGCAGGTCCTGCCACAAGCGCGGCGGCAGGCGTCCAAGTGTCATCAGTCCGGCGTCACTGGCGATCGCATTGATCAGCGCCAGCGCATCGTCCCGATCGTCGCGGGCCACCGCGCCGCGCAGCGCCTCGATGGCGCGACTCTCGATGCCCAGCGCATGGGAGCCAATCGGCACCTCGAACAGATCGTCCTCAAACTTGGGCAATTGCCCGGTGCCCTGCAAGGCTTCGGGCATGACCAGATGTGGCACGTTGCACTCGGTGTAGCCGTGTGACTCGGTGTGCAGATCGAGCATGAACTGCGCCAGTGCGCGGTGCAGGCGTGCCAGCGATCCGCGCAACACGGTGAATCGCGCACCAGACAGGCGCGCGCCGGCTTCGGCGTCGAGCCAGCCGTGACGAGCGCCGAGTTCGACATGATCGCGGACCGTGAAGGGAAAGGCCTGGGGCGCACCCCAGTCGCGCACGCACACGTTGCCGGTCTCGTCCGCCCCCTCGGGCACGCTGGCGTGCGGCAAGTTGGGGATGCCGGTCGCGATCTGCTGCATCTGCTCCTGCAACTCGGCCAGGGCCGCTTCGTTGGCCTTCAACCGTTCTGGCAGCTGCGCGCTTTGTGCCATCAGCTCATCGGCATTCTCGCCCTGGCGGCGACGCATGCCGATCTCCTTGGCCAGCCGGTTGCGATCGGCCTGCAGCTCCTGCGTCTGCGTCTGCAGCCGCTTGCGCTCGGATTCCAGCGCCTCGTAGTCAGCCACCGGCAACTCGAAGCCGCGCCGCTGGCGCAACTGGTCAGCCGTTTCAGCGAGTTGTTGACGCAGCAGATTGGGATCGAGCATGACGGCTCCGGCAGATAGGACGATCTCGGCGGGCGATTATGCCTGCTTGGGGCAAGGCTGCCCGGACTCACTGTGTGACGCAGTTGCCCAACGTCAATCCCGCGCCACGGGGCGGCCTTCGGCAATCCATCCACTCCACGATGGCGCATGCAGGCGAGAACCGCGCAAACCGGCGATCTCCATGGCCAGCAGGTTGTGGCAGGCGGTGACACCGGAACCGCACTGATGCACGACACGATGCGGTTCGGTTGCCGCCTCACCCAACAGCGCCTCGAAGGCAGCGCGCAGTTCGCCGGCAGGCAGAAAGCGCCCCTGTGCATCCAGATTCTGCGCAAAGGGGCGATTGCAGGCGCCCGGAATATGCCCCGCGATCGGGTCGATGGGCTCGATCTCGCCGCGATAGCGGGCTGCTTCGCGGGCATCGATCAAGACACAGCGCCCTTGACCCAGGTTGTCAGCCAGGTCAGCGTTGTCGAGCCAGCCCTCGAACTCGATGTTCAGCGCTTCGACTTCGGGAGGGCTGCATGGTGCACCGGTCCGCAGTTCGCCGCCGGCCGCCTGCCAGGCCTGCAGTCCACCATCGAGCAACTGCACGTTGATGCCGCATTGGCGCAGCAGCCACCACGCCCGCGCCGCCAGAGCGCCGGGACCGTGGTCATAAACGACCACCTGACTGTGCCGGTCGATGCCCCAACTTCTCAATGTGTTGGCAAACGCAGCCGGCTGCGGCAAGGGATGACGACCGGCTGCCGCCGGCCCGGTGGGATCGGAAAGGTCCTGCGCCAGATCGGCGAAGTGAGACTGGCCGATGTGCCCTGCCGCCCAGGCCCGCCGACCGGCAGTCGGATCCGCCAGATCGGAGCGGCAGTCCAGCAGCACCGGGGCTTCCGGGCCGTCGAGCCAGTCAGCCAGTACGCGAACGCTGATCAACAGGCTGGGCATCAATCTTCTCGCTGCAGCAACTGGGCCAGATCCACCAGCATCGCCGCGGTGGCGCCCCAGATTCGATGGCGGCCGTAGGGGATGACCCAATAGCCGCGTTCGCGGCCGCGATAGCTCAGCTTCTCCCAGTGCCGCCGGCCGGGGTCAAGCAGCCAGTCCAGCGGTACGTCGAAGACTTCGGCGACCTCGGTGTCCTGTGGCACCGGCTGCAGGGCCGGGTCCAGCCAGGCCACCACCGGAGTCACACTGAAGGCCGAGATGGTGGCGTAGGGTTGCAGCAGTCCCAATGGATGCATCTGTCCGGGCAACAACCCGACTTCCTCTTCGGCTTCGCGCCGAGCCACGGCGACCCAGTCGACATCGGCCGGCTCACGGCGACCGCCAGGAAAGCTGATCTGCCCGGCGTGATGCGGTAGATCGTCGGTACGGCGAGTCAGCAGCACGCGCGGGCCATCGGCATGCGGCAACAGCCCCACCAGCACCGCCGCAGGACGCAAGGGACGGTCGGGCAGCAGATCGACCAGATCAGGCAGATTCCACGGATCCGGATTGCTGCCGTCATCCACCGGACGCAGGCGTGCCCGCAGGCGCGCCTCCAACTCGCTGAAGGGGCTGACTTGGGTGTGCGCCAGTGCAAAAGGGGGCTGATCGATCATGTGCCCTGCTTCGCCTCGCGCGCCGGCAGCACCTCATCCATGTACCACTGCCGCTCGCTGTCGCTGAGACTGGCCCAGCGAGCGATCTCCTCGCCACTGCGGAAGCAACCCTCGCATTGGCCATTGGCATCCAGCGTACAGATGCCGATGCAGGGGGTGAGGATCGCGGCTGTGGGTGCCGGACGACGGGAAAAGAGGGTCATGGGTATCGCTTCGCGCTCTCTGCTCTTGATTCGTGTTGCCGTGACATGGAAGCTAAGTAGATGAATTGCACCAGTTTGTCAGCGAACGCTGTTGACCGCACACCGTCAGCCTCAACGGCGCGGAGTCTGCCATGCTGAGCCTGGCGATGCGCATCCTCAAGGACTACGGGCAATGCCTGGCCGAGGTGGAGCCAGGCAGCTACGGATTGCCGCAGTCCTTTCTGCCCTACCCCAAGGCCCAGATCGCCGAGGCGCATCGCGTCACGCTTGGCGCGTTGGGCACCGAGCGGCCGGAACTGCGCGAAGCGCTGATCCGCGGTTATGTCTACCTGCAGCAGTTCGTCGATGACGAGGAAGCCCAGCAGATCGCCGACGCCCACGAGTTGCTCGACCCCTTCGGCAATCCCGAGGGCATGCCGGCCAGCCCCGAAAACGAGGCCGCCCTGGCCATCGTCAATCGCATCAAGCTGTCGATGGAACAGGCGCTGGAAACGGCCAAGGCCTGGTCACTGACCGGCCACGCCTGAGCGATATGGCCAAAAAACAAAGGGCGCCCGCGGGCGCCCTTCGTCAACTCGACTGTCGCTGCTGATTACTTGATGGAAATCAGCTTGATGTCGAAGATCAAGGCCTGATTCGGACCGATCGGGCGCGGGCCCTTGTCGCCGTAGGCCATTTCGGGCGGCAGGAACACCTGCCACTGATCGCCGACTCGCATCAGCGGCAACACTTCCTGCCAACCCTTCAGGACCTGATCGATCTTGAAAGTTGCCGGCTGGTTGCGGGCAAAGGAGCTGTCGAACTCGAAGCCGCTGACCAGCGACCCACGATAGTGCACTTCCACTTCGCTGGTGGGCGTCGGGCGAGCGCCGTTGCCTTCATCGATCACGCGATACTGAATGCCGCTGGGCAGCACGACCACGCCCTTCTTGCTGCGGTTCTCAGCCAGGAAACGATCGCTCTTGGCCTTGTTCTCGGCGGCCAGCGCATTGAACTTGGCCTCGGCATCGCCACGCAGCTTGGCTTCCATCGCCGCCAGCTGGCCGACCATGTCTTCCACCGGGATCGACGGATCGCGCTTGGCGAAACCGTCGTTGAGCGCGCGGATGACCGTGTCCAGATCCAGATCCAGTTCGCGCTCGCGCATGTCGTTGCCGATCTGGTAGCCCAGCGCGTACGACAGCTTGTTCTTCTCCATCGCCGGCAGCTCACGCTGCGGGGCGCCCTGCTGCGCCAGGACCGTGACCGACCACAAGCCGGCGACCAGCGCCGCCATCCACTTCATGCTCATGCAATTCCTCCAACAGCTGGGGCACCCACTGGCCGGATCACCCGGGGTGGGAATAAGGCGCCTGGGCGGGTCGCCCGGGTGCGAAGGGCGCGCATTGTACGTTGCCGACGGCTCAGTCTCCACTGCGGCGAGGCTGATCAGTGATGGCCAATTCAGCCGAAACTTACGTGTGCTCACCACCATGCCGGCCACACATAAACACTAAATTATTGATAATATTAGTATTTATCGATTGGCACGAAGTCTGCTCAGCTCTGCCCTGCGTCACCCCCCACAGCAAGGAGTTCAACGATGGGCATCTTTTCTCGCATGTCCGACATCATCAACGCCAACATCAATTCCCTGCTCGACAAGGCCGAGGATCCCGAGAAGATCGTCCGCCTGATGATCCAGGAAATGGAAGACACGCTGGTTGAAGTGCGTAGCGCCACCGCCAAGACCCTGGCCGAGCGCAAGGAGCGCGAGCGCCATCTGGAGGTCCTAAGTCGCGAGACAGCCAGCTGGGAAGACAAGGCAACCCTGGCGCTGGGGCGCGAGCGCGAAGATCTCGCACGGGCCGCACTGGCCGAGAAGGCTCGCGTGGCCGATCAGAAGGAATCCATCGAGCGCGAACTGGGTCTGATCGGCGAGCAGCTGGAGCGACTCAACGGCGACATCGGCAAGTTGCAGGCCAAGCTCGACGACGCCCGCGCGCGTCAACGCTCGATCATCCTGCGCGCCAAGAACGCCGAGACCACGCATCGCGCACGCACCCAGATTCACTCGGCCAAGATCGACGACGTTCTGGCTCGCTTCGAGTATGCCGAGCGGCGGATTGACCATGTCGAGGCGCAGTCCGAAGCGCTGGCCATGGGCCGGGCCAAGAGTCTGCAGGAAGAGTTTGCCGCTCTGGAAGCCAATGACCGCGTCGATGCCGAACTGGCCGCACTGAAGCGCAAGCTGAGCGGTGATCGCCGTCAAGAGGAGGAATCGCAGGGATGAGTCTATTCGGGTTGCTCGAAGTGCCACTGATCATCTTCATGGTGATCGTGGCGCCGATCTGGCTGGTGCTGCACTACCGCTCCAAGGGCAATGCGGCCAAGAGCATGACGCCCGAGGACGAGAAGCTGCTGGCTGATTTGTGGCAAAGCGCGCGGCTGATGGAGGATCGCTTGCAGACGCTGGAGCGGATCCTCGACGCCGACGCCCCTGACTGGAGGGAGAAAAGACGATGACTGACAGCCCGTTCCTGCGCCGCGCCAATCCACACCGGCTCTACCGCAACACCGAGCAGAAGATCATTGCCGGTGTCTGCAGTGGTCTGGCGGACTACCACGGCTGGAGCATTGCAGCCACGCGGATCATCGCCTTGCTGCTGTTGTTCACGCCGATCGTCGGCGCGGTCATCCTGCTCTACGTCGCCCTGGCCCTGATCCTGCCCAAGCGTCCTCAGCAGGTTTACAAGAGCCCGGAGGACGAGCAGTTCTGGCGCGCCGCATCGCAGGCCCCGGCCTACACCGTGGGGGAGTTGCGCCATCGCCTGCGTGAGATGGAACAAAGAATGCGCGGCATGGAGGCCTATGTGACCTCACCGCGCTATGAGTTGGACAAGGAACTGCGCGGCCGCTGATCGACTCAAGGTTCCGTTCGTGAACCGCGGCCTGCAGATCTGCCTGGCGTTAACATGGGCGCTCCATGTCTTCCCCGGAGCGCCCATGAGCTGGCAGAACCTGCTGATACACGACGCCGATGGCGTCCGCACCATCACGATCAACCGTCCCGACAAGCTCAATGCGCTCAATGCGGCGACCATCGCCGAACTCCATCAAGTCTTTGCCGCCGCGCAGATCGATGATGCCGTACGCGTACTGGTGCTGACCGGCAGCGGTGACAAGGCCTTCGTGGCCGGAGCCGACATCTCGGAACTGGATCAGCAGAGCCCGGTGGTATCGGCCGAGTTCTCCCGGCGCGGCCAGGCCATGATGCGGCTGGTGGAAACCCTGGGGAAACCGGTAATTGCGCGTGTCCAAGGCTATGCGCTGGGCGGCGGGATGGAACTGGCGATGGCCTGTTCGCTGCGCGTGGCCAGTCGCCAGGCGCGCTTCGGACTGCCGGAAATCACGCTCGGCATCCTGCCCGGCTTTGGTGGTACGCAGCGTCTGCAGCGGTTGTGCGGCCGCGGCAACACGCTGCATCTGGCGTTGACCGGCAAGCCCGTCAGCGCCGAACGCGCCTATGAACTGGGCGTGGTGCAGGAATTGGTCGAACACGAAGAGTTGGACGAGGCAGTCGCCAAGCTGGCCGGCCAGTTGGCGCGCAGCGCGCCGCATGCCATGCGCGGTCTGCTGAATGCCGTCGTCTACGGCGGCGACGCACCCATTGATGTCGGCCTCGCCTTCGAAACCAGTGCCTTCGGCCTGTGTGCGTCAACGGCGGACAAATCCGAGGGAACCCGGGCCTTCATGGAGAAGCGCAAGGCTGAGTTCCGCGGCGAGTAGTTCTCGTCACTGCGGTTGGCGCTGCTGGCTCAGAGCGTTCGCAGGCCGCTCGGCTGGTTCGAGGAATCATCTGCGGGCGTCTGCGCCAGCGCGCCCAGCAGACCATCGATCGCCACCGTCAAGCCGCGCGCTCGCCGCCCCAGGCGGGCGCTGATCCAGCCCAGCCAGCCTAGCCGTCGCAGCGACTGTGCCAGTTCGGTGCGTACGGCGGGCTCGGCCTGAATCAGGCCCAGCGACAAGGCCCTCGACAGTTCCGCGGTCGGCACCGAACGTGCGTGCCGCAAACTGCCGGCGGCCAGAAACAGCCAGTCGCGACATTGGGCTTGCGCAAGGGTCATGACCTCCAGCGGATCGTCCTCGAAGTCCAGAAAGCCGATCCGGCCGGCATCGTCCACCGTGATGTTGCGCCCCAGCGGCTGCCCCAGACAGACCTGCCGACGATGCACGGCGGCGATCGCCAGTGCCGTTTCACCCAACAATCGAAGTCGCTCGGCTGTATCGCCGGCAAGCAGACGCGCGGCCAGTGTTGGTCCCAGATCACTGAGCAACAGCTCACCAGGGCCGCTGCGCAGGATGGTCGGCACATGCACACCCTTGGCGGCCAATGCCTCCAGGCGTCGCTGTTCCAGTTGCCGCAAATCGTCGCCCGCGCGCGGTGGAGAAGCCTGCAAGGCCGGCACGCGCAGCAGACGGACGACCCCATTCAGCAGCGCCAGTCGCCAGCGCCTGGCGCCGCCCTGGTAGCGCTTGAGCCAGCCAGCGCCCTGGCCAGGTACCGCAATCTGTTGAGGGCCTTCCGCCGCCATGTTTGCCTGGCCATGCTCCGGTCTGAAACAAGTTCGTCACAACGCGATCTTGCGTGCCCATTACGCGCAAGACGGATGCTGCGTGACAACATGGTGACACGGCTCTGAACCCTGGATGACAGGGCGTACGCTGGCTGTTCTGACGCGGTGCCCCTGGCCAAATGAGCCTCAGTGCCTCAACAGCGCCTCATACACCGCCAGATCCGCGGCGCTCCAGCAGCAGAACATCACGGTCTGCAGGGATTGGCTGTGCGCCAGCTCATCACGCACCGTCGCCAGCGCCACTGCAGCAGCCTGATCGATCGGATACCCGTAGATGCCGGTGCTGATGCACGGAAAGGCGATGCTGGCCAAACCGCGTTCCCGCGCCAGTCGCAAGCTGTTGCGGTAGCAGGCAGCCAGGCTTTATGGCTCGCCCTGATCGCCACCGCGCCAGACCGGCCCGACGGTGTGGATGACATGACGGGCAAGGAGCCGGAAGCCCGACGTGATCTTCGCCTCGCCCGTCCGGCAGCCACCCAGCAAACGACAGGCGGCCACCAGCTCGGGACCAGCCGCCCGATGAATGGCGCCATCGACGCCGCCGCCACCCAGCAGACTCGAGTTGGCAGCATTGACGATCGCGTCGACATCGAGACGAGTGATGTCGGACTGGACCGCCTGCAGCCGTCCCCGCAGGGACCCGGAAGGCCGCTCAGCCGTGGTCGGCGCCATGGTAGGCCTTCTCACCAGCCGTGATCCGCAGGCGCAGGCGGTTCTCCGTCGGCGGCAGTGGGCAGGTCGAAAACTCGGTGAATGCACACGGCGGGTTGTAGAGCTTGTTGAAGTCCATCACGATCTTGCCGTCCACTGGCGGCGCGGCATACATGAAGCGCGCCATCCCATACGTTTCCTTGCCGCTGGTGCCGTCGTAGACGATGAAGAAATAGTCGTCGGTGCCCTCTTCTTCCAGGGCTTCGAGGCTGTACTCGGTTCCGTCGTGTTGGAACACCACGCGACCCGGATTCGGATAGTCCTCTTCATTGCCTGCCACCGTCGCGATCGCCATCGTCCGTGGCGGATCATGCGGTTCGAAACGGGCCTCAATCCGCCAGGCCGGATTGATGTCGAAATAATCGATCCCGCCGAAGTTCACGCGCGTGGGCGCCTGCGCATCCTTGACTCGCAGGCCGAAGCGCTCACCGCGCTTGATCAGGTAGAACTGCACGTCACCAAATTGCACCAGGGTCGGCGCTCCCTCGGCGTCCGAACGCAGCTCCGTACCCAGAATTTCCTGCTCCCCGACCTGAAGACCCGATTGCCGCGCCTTCAGATAGAAGCGATCACCTTCCCAACTCAGCGTAGCGAGTTCGGCCGGTCCGCGGCCGAGGTCGACCGTTGCGCCTTCACCATGGCCGATGACACTGAGCCCGCGGGGCAGCCAATGCAGACCCACCAGGCTGAGCCAGCCGGTCGGTGCAGTCAGTCGCTCGACGCGCTGCTGTCGCCATTGCTCGATCTCGGCGCGGTGTGCGGCCGGATCGGGGGCTGCGCTCAGCGCGCCAATCAGCGCCAGTGTGGTCAATTCGATCATCGGGAGCTCCCAGGTCAGATCAGATGGCGAGCATGGCCAAGCGAGCCGCGCCCTTGCAAGTATGCGTAGTAGGACCGTTCAGCAGTGCCATCGGCTTTCAATGATGGGGTCCAGTGTCAGGAATTCACCTGACTGCCGCCTACGTCATTGATTTTGCGAAATTCAGCGCCCACGCAGGAACAGGGCGTCGAGCTCGCGCAGGCTCAGCGCAGTCCAGGTGGGGCGGCCGTGGTTGCACTGGCCGGCGCGTTCGGTTTGCTCCATGTCCCGCAGCAGGGCATTCATCTCCGGGATGCTCAAACGGCGGTTGGCGCGTACCGAACCGTGGCAGGCGGCGGTCGACAGCAGCTCATTGCGGCGCTCGCCGGCCCGCGACAGGCTGCCGCGCTCGCGCAGGTCGGCCAGCAGATCGCGCAACAAGGCTTCGATGTCGCTGCCAGCCAGCATCTCCGGCACCGCGCGCACGCGAACCGACTCCGGTCCGGCGCGCTCGATCTCGAAGCCCAGTTCGGCAAAGCCGGCCGCCTCGCGCTCGGCCAATTCGGCTTCGGCCGGACTGACCGCCAGCTGCCGCGGCACCAGCAGCGGCTGCACCCGTACACCCTCGCGATCGGCAGCCTCCTTCAGGCGTTCGTAGGTAATCCGCTCATGGGCGGCGTGCATGTCGACGATCACCAGGCCCTGCGCGTTCTGCGCCAGGATGTAGATGCCGGCGAGCTGAGCCAGCGCATAGCCGAGCGGTGGCACATCGGCATCGTCGCCGACAGTCTCGATGACGGCCGCAGCGGATGGTGCTGTCGACTGCGGAATCTGCACGGATCGATCAGCCGTCTCACTCGCCTGCCCTGCCCCTTGACCGTAGAGGGCGGCATAGGCGGCCCACTGTTCGCGAACCTGGGACAGCCCCAACCTTTGCTGGGCCGGCCGCCAGGCCGAGGGTCCGGTCGGCGCAGCCGACGATGCGCCTGCGGTCGCCTCGGTCGCAATGGCGGCAGCCTGCCCAGGCCGCTGATCGGCCAGTGCCTCATGCAGGCTGCGATAGATGAAGTCGTGCACCAGGCGGCCATCGCGGAAGCGCACCTCGTGCTTGGCCGGGTGCACATTCGCATCGACCCGCGCTGGATCCAGGCTCAGATGCAGCACGTAGACCGGATGGCGTCCGGCATAGAGCACATCGGCAAAGGCCTGCCGCACCGCATGACTGACCAGACGGTCTTTCACGTAACGGCCATTGACGAAGAAGAACTGCAGATCGGCCTGGCTGCGTGCCGCGGTGGCCGGGGCAACCCACCCCTGCAGCGCCAGACCGGCGCCAGACTGACTGAGCTGCAGACAACTCGCGGCCAGCTCACGCCCCAGCACGGCGGCCAGTCGCTGCAACTGCCCGCCGGCATCGGTGGCCGCGGGTGCGCGCCACAGCGTGCGACCGTTGTGACTCAGTTCGACCGCGACTTCCGGGCGCGCCAGGGCGAGCGCCTTCAGGTATTCCTCGCAGCGGCTGAGTTCGGTGCGCTCGGTCTTGAGGAACTTGCGCCGTGCGGGCACCAGATGAAACAAATCCCGAACCTCGGCTCGCGTGCCGGGACGCAAGGCCACCGGCGCCACCTCCCCGACCCGGCCGCCCTCGACTTGCAGGCCCCAGCCATGTTCGGCGTCCGGCTGGCGGCTGGACAGACTGAGCCGGGCGACCGAACCGATGCTGGGCAGCGCTTCGCCACGAAAGCCGAGGGTGATCACGCTTTCCAGGTCGTCCAGGCTGCCGATCTTGCTGGTCGCGTGACGGGTGACAGCCAGCGGCAACTCGTCGGCGCCGATGCCCTGACCGTCGTCGGTCACCCGGACCAGCCCCACCCCGCCCTGCTCCAGATCCACAGTAATGGCGCGGGCGCCGGCATCGATGGCGTTCTCGACCAGTTCCTTGAGCACGGAGGCAGGCCGCTCGATGACTTCACCGGCGGCGATCTGGTTGATCAACAGTTCGGGCAGGACGCGTATCGGCATGGGCGGCGATGCTAGCAGCAGCCATTTCGAACTGCCTGGCCGTGACCGAAGACACACAGACAAAGTGATATCACTTTGATATCATCTATTCACCCAATCACGGAGGTCTCACGATGCAAGAGCGCCCGGTCTCCACCTTTCCCGGCATTCCCGCCCTGCTCGGTGTGCTGTTGGGCTATATCCTGGCGATCGGCATGATCGTCGTCCTTCATCTGATCATTCCGGGCATCCTGCTATTCGTACTTTTGACCGTAATGCTGCCCGGCTTCTTCACGGTGCAACCCAACCAGGGCCGGGTACTGCAGCTGTTCGGCAAGTACGTCGGCACCGAGCGCTCGACCGGGCTGCGGCTGACCAATCCCTTCTACAGCAAGACCGGTGTCTCACTGCGCGTGCGCAACTTCGAGAGCAGCAAGCTCAAGGTCAATGACCTGGAGGGCAATCCCATCGAGATCGCCGCAGTGGTGGTCTGGCAGGTCACCGATACCGCCCAGGCGGTGTTCCAGGTCGATGACTACGAGAACTTCGTCGAAATCCAGTCCGAAGCCGCGATCCGCTCATTGGCCAGCAGTTATCCCTATGATCAGCACGATGGTGAGGTCGCACTGCGCAGCCACGCCGACCAGGTGGCCCGGCATCTGGCCGAGGAACTGCAGGCGCGACTGAACTCGGCCGGCGTGGAGATCCTGGAAGCCCGCATCACCCATCTGGCCTACGCACCAGAGATCGCCCATGCGATGCTGCAACGCCAGCAGGCGTCCGCGATCATTGCGGCCCGCACCAAGATCGTCGAAGGTGCAGTTGGCATGGTGCAAATGGCCCTGGACCAGTTGACGGCGCAGGGCGTGGTCGATCTGGACGAGGAGCGACGAGCGCAGATGGTGTCGAATCTGCTGGTGGTGCTGTGCAGCGAACGCGGCTCGCAGCCGGTGATCAACGCCGGCTCGATTCACTAGTTCAAAGCGATGGCCCAGCGCAAACCCTATCCGTTGCGATTGAGTGAGCCGATGCTGCAGGCGCTGCAGCGCTGGGCCGATGATGAGTTGCGCAGTGTCAACGCGCAGATCGAGTATGTTCTGCGCGAGGCCCTGCGCAAGCACGGGCGCTGGCCGAAGAAGTTGCCGGATGGCGACGAGGAGAAGCCCGAGTCGTGAACGCCCCCAGCCCATGGCCGTTGCTGCTCAGCGGGCGCTGGCTGTATCGCTGTGATCCGCAGCTGGGCTGGACGCGTCAGTCGCTCGATGGCAGCGCACCGGCACTGGCGCTGGACGGCTTCCGGTTGAGGCGTCTGCGGCCGCTGTTGCAACGTTGGCTGGCAGGCCGCCCGATGCCGCCCCCGCTGTCGGCGCTGTCATTGGCGCACAGTGCGGAACGGCGCCACGCCCTGCCTGATCTCAGCCAGGCCAACTCGAAGCTGCCGGCGGCAGAACTGCCCCGCCGGCTGCAGGAGATCGGCACCGACCGCTACGGCCGCTGGCTGCGGCTGGAACCGACAACGGCAGCGGCTTTCAGGCGCATGTACATCGCCGCCAGCACCGACGGCATCCACTTCGACATCGTTTCCGCCTTCCGCTCGCCCGGCTATCAGGCCGGCATCTGGCAAAGGAAGCTCGCCGTGGGCAAGCGCAGTCTGCAGGCGCTGGGCAAGGTCAGCGCACCACCAGGACGCAGTGAGCACCACAGTGGCCGGGCACTCGATCTGGCCAGCGGTCCCGGGCCGGTGCTGGAAAGCAGCTTCGCTCGCACCGACGCCTATCGCTGGCTGCGACAACATGCCGGTCAATTTGGATTTGTTGAAAGCTATCCCCGTGACAACACATTTGGCGTGATCGCCGAACCCTGGCACTGGTGTCACCATCCAGCCGTTGGGGCTGCCTCGAAAACCGGACGTACTTGATGTCAGAGCTGTTTCGCAAGTTGAACCTGGGTGAACACCAACGCATCCACGTGCTTGGCGCACCAGCGGAATTCGACGCTGAGCTGGCGCAACTGACTGGCGTGCAGGTGCTGCGCAGTCTCGATGCACCAGATCGCTGCCAGTTCCTGCTCGCCTTCGCCCGCAATCGCGCCGAACTGGCGCCACTGATCGACAGCGCCGTGGCGGCGGCCGAAGGCGATGCCGTGCTCTGGTTCGGCTATCCCAAGGGCACGTCCAAACGCTACCGCGCGGACTTCAATCGGGACGAAGGCTGGGAGGCGCTGCGGGCAGCTGGCTTCGACTCGGTCCGCCAGGTCGCCATCGACGCCGACTGGTCGGCCTTGCGCTTTCGACGGAATGCCTGCATCGGCCGCTCGCGCTGAGGAGCCACAGGGCACCACTCAAAGCGGGACCGACGCCCTTGCCGTACGCAGTTGCTGGACCCAGTGGTTGCTTATCGGCAGCCCGGGCGTGACCAACGCGAGAGCGCGGTCAAACGCGGCCGCTGCCTGAAGTGGTGATGATTCCGCGAGCGCGCACTGTCCCTCGGCCAGCAAGGCCCTCGCCCGGCGCAGCGGCAGGGTTTCGGCATCGATTCGTGTCTGGACGGCCGCCAGCGTCTGCCGACACCGTTGATCGGACTGCCGACCCTGCACTCGGGCCAACTCGATCGACAGTTCGAGTTCGCGCCAGCCGTCGATGCCGGCCTCCCCGCTCAACTGCAGCGCCTGTCGCAGGCGCTCGATCGCGGTGACCGGCTGCTCCTGCTCCAGCATCCACTCGGCTTCCCGTCGCCACAGATCCAGCCACATCCGGGGATTGTCCGCAGGTGCGGCCGGCAAGCGTTCACGGACCGCGTCCAGCAGTGCGCGCGCCGCCATCGGATCGCCGGCTTGCAGATGCATCTGGGCCAGATTCAGGCGCACCCGCTGAGCATTGTCGCTGCTGTCGCCCAACAGGGCGACGCGCATGCGGATCGACTCCTCGAACAACGCCGCGGCTTCGCCGTAGCGAGCCCGGTCCTGCAGCAGCGAGGCCAGATTGTTCAGGCCATATGCGGTATTGAGTCGGGGCTCGCTGCCGTTGAGCCGATCGATGGCCAGCATTTCCCGGTAGTGGCCTTCGGCTTCATCCAGGCGCAACTGGTCATGATAGAGATAGGCCAGTTCATTCAGTGAGTTCGCCAGCGACGGATGCCCAATCGGCAGCAGCTGCCGGCGCATGGCCAAGGCTTCGCGGAAGAGCGATTCAGCCCGATCCATGTGGCCCTGGCGCAGTTGCAGCGTCCCCAGCGCCTGGGCGCTGTTGGCCACCTGCGGATGCTGACCGAGCAAGGCACGTCGGCGTGCCAGTACATCCGTCAGCGGCGCTTCGGCTTCGCTCAGCCGCTCACTGTCCAGCAGCAGCAAGCCCAGGTTTGATCGGGAGATCAACGTCAGCTTGTGGTCGACGCCCAGGCTGGCCTCACGCACCGCCAGTGCGCGGCGCAACAACGGCTCGGCCTCGCTGCGCTGGCCGATGGTCGAGAGCAGCAGCCCCAGATTGTTGAGCGAATCTCCGAGTGCCCATGCCGGCGTGTCGGACAGTGCTTCGCGTCTGGCCAAATTGTCGCGCAGCAGCACTTCGGCCTCGTCGAACTGGGAGATCTGGCGCAAGCCGTCGCCCAGTCGATCCCGACTCGCCAGCGTGTCCGGATGATCGGGTCCGAGCAGACGCTCACGCTGGACCAGGGCGCGTCGGTGCAGGTCGACTGCCTGTTCGAGCAGACCCAGATTCAGATTCACGTCGCCCAGGGTGTACAGCAGTGAGGCCTGCACCAGCGGCTGTTCGGTCAGCTTGGTGGCGATGCTGGCACTGCCGCGGTCGAGCAACTCGCGGGCCGTGATGTTGCCGCCGCCGTCCTGCAATGGATCGGACACTTCGAACAGGTCTACGAGATAGCTGGAGACCGCGCGAGCCTCGCCTTCGGCGGCGAGTGCGCGATCACGTTCGCTCGCCAGTCGTTCGGCCTGCAACCACAAGCCGATCACGAACACCACGGTCAACAACATCAATCCGGCCACGGCGGTCATCGCCACCGGCTGCCGCTGACACAGCTTGGCCAGGCGGTAGTGCCAGGCATCCGGGCGCGCCTGCACCGGCTGTCCCTGCAGGTGGCGTTGCAGATCGTCGGCCAGATCGGCGGCACTGCGATAGCGCCGCGCCGGGTCGCGCTGCAGCGCCCTGAGCACGATGGTGTCCAGATCGCCGCGCAGCCGCCGTTCCAGCGCCAGCGGTCGGTAGCCACGAGCCTTGGCCAGCGCCTCCGCGTCCAGCGCCGGGTCGCTGCTGATCAGCTCGGCGGCACAGGTTTGGCGGCGGACCCGCAGACTCGGACGCTGCGTGGGCGCATCGGCGATGAGCCGATAGCGGGCGGCCATCGACTCGCCCTCGACCGCGTGCGGCCGACGCCCGGTCAGCAATTCGTACAACAACACGCCCAGGGCGTAGACGTCGCTGGCCGTGGTGACGGCTTCGCCGAGCAGTTGCTCCGGACTGGCGTAGTTGGGCGTCAGCATGCGCTCGCCGGGTGCCGTCAGGTCACGACTGACCCGTCCCGCCCTGTCGTCGAGCATTCGGGCAATGCCGAAGTCGAGCAACTTGGGGCCGTCGGTCTCGCTGACCAGGATGTTGGCCGGCTTCAGGTCCCGGTGCACCACCAGATGGCGATGCGCATAGTCGACCGCCGAGCAGATCTGCAGCAGCAGCTGCAGCCGCGCCTCGACGCCCAGCTGTCGCCGATCACAGTAGGCATGGAGCGACTCGCCGTCGACATGCTCCATCACCAGATAGGGCTGGCCGGTGGCTGTACTGCCGCCGTCGAGCAAGCGCGCGATGTGCGGATGCTGCAGCCGTGCCAGGATCTGCCGTTCGGTCAGGAATCGAGTCTGCCAACCGCGCTGGTCGCCGCCGACGGCCACGAACTTCAACGCGACCTGCTGTTCGAACTGACCATCGGCTCGCTCGGCCAGCCAGACCATGCCCATGCCGCCTTCGCCCAGCGGGCACAGCAGCCGATAGGGGCCCAGCCGCGAACCGGCCTGCCAGGGCTGCAAGGCAGTCAGCGCCGCGAAACCGGCCTGCTCGATGGAATCGGGGAGTTGGGGGTTGCCCGCCAAATGCTGCAGCAGTGACTCGACTTCCCGGCGCAGCTCCGGATCGGCGCTGGAGAGCAGCCGGGAGCGTTCGGCCGGATCGACGTCGGCGCAGGCCTCGAACAGCGCTTCCACCGCCGCCCAGCGGTCCTGCAACCAGGCCGAAGACGCGGCCGTATCGGTCGCCCGCGGATCGACGCGAAAGGCGCCGCTGATGGGGCGCACGCTCATGACTGCACGACTCTGACGACGCGACTGCCGACGTGATCCATCATCCCCGTGACCCCGGTGACGATCCCGCTGCGCGGTGATCCACGTTCCTCAGTCTAAGGATGGAGCAGCCTGAGAACTCAAGCGATTCTCAACTCAGACGAATAGCATCGATGCGATTTCGCATTGATGCCCATCCGAGATTGGTCAGCTCCGACCTTCGAACAGCGCCTGGTCGCGCTTGAGCGCATCGAGCAGGAAGTCCATGACGGCGCGCACGCGGGCCGAGGTGCGCACTTCGCGATGCGTCAGCAGCCACAGATCCACCGCCGGGTCGAAGTGCTGCGCCAGGACACGCTGCAATCCACTATCCGGATCGCCCAGATAGCAGGTCGTGGCAAACAGGCCCATGCCAGCCCGGGCCAATGACCGTTGTACATCGGCACTGTTGCTGGCGGTCACCGCACGATCGGCCGAAAGCAGGCCGCGTAACTGGCGGATCTGCGGGAAATCGGCGATCTCACCGATCCCATCGATCAGCTGATGCGTGGACAGATCCGCCAGCGTCTGCGGCAGGCCGTGCGCACGCAGATATCCCGGCGCGGCATAGATCCCGCAATGGACCCGTCCCACCTTGCGACCGATCAGCTGCGGCGAGGCCGGTTCCCCCATGCGCAGGGCAATGTCCGATTCGCGCCGCAGCAGGTCCAGCCGCGTATTGGCCACCCGCACCACCACCCGCAGTTCCGGATAGGCGGCCCGCAGCTGTGGCAGCCGTGGCGCCAGCCAGGCGCAGGCCAGGCCCTCGGTGGTGGTCACCACGACTTCGCCTTCGACGGCCGAGATACGTCCCTCGACATGACGCTGCAGCGACAGCGCCGCCCCTTCCATCTGCTCCAGCGATTCCAGCAGGGCCTGCGCCTGCGGAGTCGCCGCGGCCTGATGGCCACTGTGCTCGAACAGCACCAGCCGCAGGCGTTGCTGCAAGCGCGCCATGCGGCGACTGATGGTGGGTTGGCTGACCCCGGCACTGCGCGCGGCGGCCGCGAAACTGCCCTGCCGCATCACCGCCAGGAACAGCCGATAGTCGTCCCAGTCCTCCACCCGCAGCCCACCCCTTCTGCCTGTGTGCGCTGCAAGCTTATGCCGGTTGACCTCGGTCCTGTTGCGCTGCCACGATCGCGACGCTGGCTGTGGCCAGCAATCGAACTCGCGATTCCTCGACGGAGAAGGCCTATGTGCTGCGCTGACCCGTGCTGCCCCAGCGGCAGCAAGGCAGTCGTGTGCCTGGCGCCCGGCTGTCCAGCCATGTCTGCAATCCCCCTCGCCGGCTGATTGCAGCGCGTTCTCCGATCAATTCGGGCGCTTCCGAGCGGCTTCGGATTCTCCCGTGAGGAATTCCCATGTTGAGTCTTTCCTGCGCGCCTCAGGCGCGTAGTTCTGTGCCAGCTGTCGTTGGCGTCGGCAGCACGCCGCCGCTGTTCGTCTACCCGGCACCCACCTGGCAGCTGCAATGGGCACGCGATCGGCGCGACCGTCTTGCTCAGTTGCTTGATGTGGTCATCGAGCCAGACTGGCCGATCTTTCCCGAATCACTCGATGGCGCCCTCGTTGCCGATCCCGCGGGTTGGGGACCGTACTTCGCCATCGATCTGCAGCAGCAGCGCCTGATCGGCATGGGCGGCTACTACGGTCCGCCGGACCACCAGGGCACGGTGGAGTTCGGCTATGCCATCGCCGCAGCCGCTCGCGGCCGGGGCCTGGGGCACGCCTTCGCCGCCACGCTGTTGCGGCGCGCCGAGTTGGACCCGGGCGTTCGTCGGGTCGACGCCCATACGCTGGCCGACGGCGTCATCAGCGAGGAAGGCTTCGACAACCTCGCCTCGGTGGCCGTGTTGCGGCGTCTGGGATTCGAGCGCATCGATGGCGATGCGCAGAGCCTGCATTGGCGCAGGGTGCTGCGGGACTGAGGCGCGGCCGGTCGCGGCAACAGACGGCGTGCAGAAGTTGGCCTGTCGGTTGAGGTGACCCAAGACCCGGAGTACCGGTGGGGACGCGTTGCTGCCAAGGGCAGACGGCGTGCTCAGGTCACGCCGCTGAGGCGCCACCTGGGACCGCCGACGTCCCCGTCGGCGCGCTGGAAAGGCCGCCGTGACAGTCGGCCCTGCGACTCAGCTGACCTGGCCGCCGGGCGGGTTCAGCACGATCCAGGTCGCGCGCGCCACGGCCAGCGGCTGACCCTCGGCGTCGTACAGCGCCGAGCCGGCAATGCACTTGCGACCCTCTTGACCGATCGGCCAACCCACGACGGTGACCGGCTGATCGGCCGCGACCGCTGCGTCGATTCGGGCCGTCAGCTCACCCAGCAACGCCACGCGGCCGCTCAGCTTCTCGGCGAAGGCGAAAAAACCGCTGCAATCCAGCGCAGCCCACAGATGCTCCACCGCCACGTTTCCGTCGCTATCAGCCAGGTCGGGCGTGGGATGCCAAGGCGCGGCCACCAGATCCCTGTCACCAACGCGCCCGGGAAAGATGCGCAAGCCATCGCCCTCGGCCCGTGCCGGCCCGCAAACGAAGCAGCCTGGAAAGGGATGTTCGCGGAAGCCCACATAGTGCTCGCTGGCCTGAATGGCCTCAGCCAGGCTCGGTGCCACGGGGGCCTGCAGATCGAGTTCGGCTGCACGCGCCTGCGCAACCGGTTGCTCGCCCGCCCGCAATTGCAGACCGGACTCCGAACGTTCCAGACTCAGGGGGTGATGCAAAGGTGGCGGCGCCTGCAGGCGGACCGTCACCACACCGCCAAGCACGCGTGCCAGCAACCCCGCCAGATAGCCGCCATTGGCGGAATCGGGCGGCCCGCGAAAGCGGCTTTCGACCTGAAGCTGTTCGATCTCTGTCATGGCCCTCTAGTCCTGTGCGTAGCGCGATGGAGCCCCAGTCGGGGTGAGCGAACTCAGTGCACTTCGATCGCCGTCAGATAGATCAGTTCACAGGCGCCGTTGCCGGTGTCCTCACGGGTCAGCGACGACGTCCAATGCCAGCCGTCCGCGCGCTTGGCCGCCACCAGCAACCCACTGCCACGAACCCGCTCGCCAGGACGCAGCGCTTCAATGCGCCGCAGGACGTACTCGTCCGCCGGCAGCACATGCAGATTGGCGATCGAACGATCCAGCTCACGCTGCGGGATCGGCGGCTGATCCATGTAGCGATAGTTCAGAAACCGGGTGCCATGCGTCCACTGCAGCTGATCAATGTGGGCGCTGTCGCTCATGCGCCCCCAGGCGATACCCAGATCCACCGGGCTGTAGTCAGCCTCGGCGCCGCGCGTGTACCAGGCCAGCGACAGTAGACGCGCATCGAATTCGAAGCGGGCCAGTGGCTGCAACTGCAGGTCCTGATAGTCAATCGGCGCAGTCTTGCCCATGGCAGTTTGCCGTGGTGCGTCCGGCGCCAGCACCAGGCCCGGCGGCTGCGACACCGGCGCCGGCGGCCACAAGGGGCCGGGCTGACTGATGCGGTAGGCCATGCCGACGCCGGCGAGCAGCAGCAAGCCCATCCACGCACGCCCCATTTCCTTGTTCCCAACGCCTCGATCATCCGAGGATGCCGCAGACGATTCGCGGCTGCCAGCCATGTCCGGCGGCGATCGCTTCGGCTACGCTACCGCGCCCTGTCGCTGGATCTCCCCATGGGTCGCAAGTCCGTCAATCATCCGGCCGCCGCTGCGGTTGGACCCTACTCCCACGCCGTCTGGAGCCGCGACTTGCTGTTCCTCTCCGGTCAGACGCCCATCGGTGACGATGGCAAGCTGATCGAGGGCGATGCCGAGGCGCAAACACGTCGTTGCCTGCAGAACCTGCTGGCGGTGCTGGAAGCGGCTGGACTGGGCGAGGCTGACCTGATCAAGCTGAACGTCTTCCTCACCGACATGGGCGATTTCGCCGCCATGAACCAGGCCTATGCCGACCTGCTGTCCGAGCCGTGGCCAGCGCGCAGCACCATCGGCGTGGCCGCACTCCCGTTGGGTGCGCGGGTGGAAATCGAGGCCATTGCCCGGCGCCGCGCCCGCCCCAAACCGCTCAGCGCGCGTCAGTTGCGCCGTCAGCGCGACTGACGCTGTTCGCAGCGACGGCCGCGATGTCAGAAGCGCGACCGTCGCTGACTCATCGATCGAGGCGCAGCGGTGACTGCCCCGTCAGGGCGCGATGACGCGCTCACCAGGCACGTAGATCTCGGGCGCCTGGCCCTCGACGATTCGGTAGTGTCGACCCTGCGCCAACGGCCCGAGCGTTTGCAGCTGTCCGCTGGGCCAGTGAATCTGCAGGCTGTCGACCTGCTCGGCCTGACCCAGCCCCAGGTGCAGACGGAAATCGCTGACCGACAGATAGCTCTGCGCACCCATCACCTGACGCTGCAGTTGCCGGTCGCCGATCTGCGCGACGACGCGGGCGCCAATGGCGCTGCGATTGGACGGCCGGCCCTCCAGCCACAACAACACGAAGTGGCCCGCCTCACTGGCATTGAAGGCGACCTGCGCCGGGCCATCGTTGTTGCTGATCACGAAATCCAGCCGACCATCGCCGTTCAAGTCGCCCGTGGCCAGTCCGCGACTGACGGCGCTGCCGAGTAGCGCCTCGCCGGCCTGCTCGGAAATGTCCGCGTAGTGCCCGTCGCCCAGATTGCGATAGAGGGAATTGGGCTGGGCGAAGGTCACTGACGATGAGTTCAGTTCGATGTTGTCCTCGATGTGCCCGTTGGCGACCAGCAGTTCTTCCCAGCCATCGTTGTCGGCATCGAAGTAGTCCAGTCCGAAGCTCAGGCGGGCCCTGGAGGTCTGCCCCACACCGACCCGGTCGGCGGCCTCGTCGAACAGCAGTGGCTGGGACTGGCGATAGATGCTGGTGACCTCCAGGTGAAAGTTGCTGACCGCGATGTCGGGCAGTCCGTTGCCATCGAAATCGCTGAAGTCCGCGCCCATGCTGCCTTCCTCGCGACCGTGCTCGTCGTAGGCGCTGCCGGCCAGGGCAGCCACCTCTTCCCATGAACCTTCCGGCGCCGTCAGCCAGAGCTGATTGGCGGCCGTGTCATTGGCCACGTAGACATCGGGGCGGCCGTCGACGTTCACATCGCCGATGGCCACGGCCAGCCCCTTGCTCGGTGCCGCCGCCACGCCACTGGTCTCACTGTGGTCGGTGAAATGCCCCTGCCCATCGTTGCGCCAGACCCGATCGGCAATGGGCGGGAACAGCAGTGGCGTCGGATAAACCAGCACCTGGTTGCGGAAACTCTGGGGCGCGTCTGCGGACGGCAGATGCAGATAGCGCGCGACGTACAGGTCCAGCCAGCCGTCGGCATCGAAATCCAGGAAACCAGCACTGGTCGACCAGGCGCCATCGCTGCTGAGCCCGACCTGCTCGGTGACATCGATCAGGCTGGTGCCCGTGTTTCGCAACAGGCGGTCGTTGCCGTCGAACTGGGTGAGCAACAGATCGACGTAACCATCGTTGTCGTAGTCGCCCACTGCCACGCCCATGCCATAGCCAGGACTGGGCAGCCCCCATTCGACGCTGACCTCGCGGAAGTGACCCTGACCGTCATTCAAGTACAAGGCATTGGCCTCACCAGCCGGCCGCGCTTCGCGCCACAACTGGCCGGAGTTGATGAGGACGATGTCCGGTGCGCCGTCTCGATTGAAGTCAGCGATGGCAACGCCGCTGCCCATGATCTCCGGCATCCATTTCTGGGCACTGCGGCCAGCTACGTGACGGAACATCACACCGCTGGACTCGGTAGCATCCTCGAAACGAATGGCCCCTTCCGTGGCGACCGTTGGTTGTGCGGGGACCCGATCGGGATCGGGCGTGCAGGCCACCGGCAGGCACACGATCAGCACAGGGCACAGGCGATGGGGCCACGCAATGCGACGCATCATGGCTCCCATTGCTCCAATTGCAGCTGCGCGGCTTGTGCTTCGGCCTGACGCCCCAGACGCAGATTGGCCTGTACCAGATACTCCAGTAGCGGCTTGCGCAATGTGTTGTCAGCCATCGGCAAAGCCGCCTGCGCCGACGCAATCACTGCCTCGAAGTCCTCCGCCGCCCATTGCCGCTTCAAATCATTGACCCGACTGACCAGCGCCAACTGATGCTGCGTCTGCGCGGTCTGCTGCGCCTGTAATTGCCGCGCCAGATCGCTGTAGCGCTGAGCGAGCTCGTTCTCGCCGCGACCAAAATGGATGCGCGCCATCAGGTTGAGCGCCGTCTTGTGACCAGGCGACACCGCCAACACCCCCTGCAGGCGTTGGATCGCCGCATCGAGTTCGCCGGCTCGCTGATGAATCAGCGCTCTCAGCAACATGGCATCGACATCCTTGTGCGACTCGATCTCGGACGCGTGTCGATCGAGCAGAGCCGCCGCGGCAGTCAGCTCGCCCGTCTCCAATTGGGCCTGGGCGAGCCAGCGCCGCAACTGCGGCTGGGTCCCAGCCTCCGGGCGCTGAGCCAGCAGCTCTTGCAGCCGCGTGTACTTGCCCTGCTGCTCCAGCGACTCGGCCAGTTGCTGCAATGCTTCCGGCGACAATTCGGCAACAGGCTCCTGCGTCAGCGCCGCTTCCAGCGCCGCCCAGTCGGCCCGCTTGACCAGCGCCTGGCGCCAGGTGTCTTCCAGCAAAGCCGATTGCGCAAAGCGCTCGCGCAGGGACTCGATCTGCTCATAATCGGCCGGCGGCAGCGGACCGGGTTGAGACAGTGAGGCCCGCAGCTCCCGAACGGTTCTGGCGGCCTGGGCATCGCGCAACAGCGCCTGATCGTCCGCCGGCGCGCTGCAGGCGCTCAGCAGACTCAGGCACGCAATCAGGAACAGGAAAACAACCGCGCATGAGTTCGACGTCAGCGCAGCATCTGCCCACCGCGGCAACCACGCAGTTGCTCGTGCGCGCAGGTGGCAGGCACCCACGCAGCTTCGCGAGCGAGAGCGACAACAGCCAGCGCGATCTGGGACCAGAGCGGGACTTCGCTTCACCGGAACAAGGGACGCCTCGACATGGCGCAAGATCATAGGATCCGAGGCAACATCAGCCAAGCAAGATTCACCAATCGTCAAGCAAATCGCCCCCTTCGGCACTTGCGAAATACGACCCAACCGACTTCGCATGGGCCCGAACTCGGTGACGGCCGCGGAAGCCACCCTGTCATTCAGCAGGTGGAATGGTCCCCCTGGTCACCTACGATTCAGCCCTTCCAAGCCAGCAGCGAGACGACGATGAATCCGACCTGGACCGCCGACAGCGCCAGCCCCGAGCGACTGGTTCGCGCCATCTACGAGTGCATCTCCGGCCCCGCCGGCGCTCCCCGTGACTGGGACCGCTACCGCTATCTGCAACATCCCAGAGCGCTCAGTCTGCGCACTGTCGTGGAAGCCGACGGCAGCACTCGCGCGGCCGTCTTCAGCGTCGAGGAGTACATCGCCGACGTCAGCCCCTTCTTCGCCGCCAATGACTTTTTCGAGATCGAAGTCGACCAGCGCGTCGAGCGCTTCGGTCAGATCGCCCACGTCTGGAGCGTCTATGAAGCCCGCCCCCAGCCCGATTCCCCCACCCTGCTCAAGCGCGGCGCCAACAGCATCCAGCTCTGCCACGAGCACGACCGCTGGTGGGTGTTCTGCACGGTCTGGGACAACGAACGCGAAGGACTGCGTTTCGATCTGTTCTGAAAGGTCTCGGGGCCGAGCTGCTCGCCCGCTGCGGTCAATGGCGACCTTTCGCACCGGCAGCGCTACGTCGATTTGTTGAACTGCACCAGCCCCTTCGTCTGTTCGCGACGCAGCTTCAGGCGAACCAGCAGCGTGCGGTCCGGTTCAAATATGCGGCCCAGCTCACTGGGCGTGATCTGGATACTGCCGATGTCGTTGTAGCTGACGGTGCTGTAGCCGGCGGTGCGGGTGTCGGCAATCTCGGGGCTCGCGGTGATGGCGATGTAGAGACTGCGATTGGCCAGTACCAGCAGATCCTGCAGCCGGTCGCAGTTGAATTTCAGACTGCGAACGGCGGGATTGTCGTGGTTGGTGTGCACGCTGGTGAGCACATCGGTCTGAATCAGACCAGTCAGACGGCGATCCTCGCGGTTGGCGTTGGGCAGCTTGGCAAATGCTTCCAGAAAATAGTCACAAACGTCCGCCTCGTACTGATCCGATACCCAGACCACCGTGTTCTGATAGCCCTGCGTCGACTCCTTGCCCACCTCGTCGCGCCGGAATTGCGCATTTTGCAGCGCCAGATTGGTGCAATGATCGGTAAAGCCGGCATCGGTGACCGACAGCGCCGCCTTGATCAGCTCCCTGGCCAGCGGATTGCGGGGGCCACCGTCCTTGGCGGCCGCCGTGCTGTGGTTGTCTTTCGGCAGCCGGCAAAAGGCCGTTTCGCCGTTCGAGGTGCTCAGCAGCGGGCGCGGCTTCTGCGGATCGGTGACGAAGTCCAACTCCAGCATGGCGGGATTGAGCTGGGCCGTGGACACCAGCACGGTGCCATCGGAACCGTCGGCGTTGGCGGCTGCGGAAATGCCGCTGTAGCCGGCCGTCCCCACCAGCACCGTGGCCAGCACGCGGCCAGGGCCGTACCAGCGACGCTGGGCATCGAAGCGATCCAACATCGCCAGTTCCCAGGAGAAGGGACTGGCCAGCTCCAGGCCGGCCAGAATGTTGGCGCCCGTGTGGAACAGGCGTTTGGACTTGAAGCCCTTGACGACGCGGCCGAGAAAACTGGTGCCCTTGTGCGCCAGATGCGAGCCGAAGTTGGCTGGCGCCAGCATCAACAAGCGCCGGATCGGATTGGTGTCCGGCGTGAAGTGGCGTGTCATCCAGTAGCGCGCCACCAGCGCGCCAGTGCTGTGGACCACCAGATCGACCGAGCGCGGCGCGGTCGGCAGGCCGCCATCCAGCCAGGCCCGCTGCATTGCATCGGCGATGTCGTCGAAATGGACGTCGTCGTCCATGCTGACGTAGTCGCCCAGCATGATCGGCGCCACCGGACCGGGCAGTCCAAGTGTTGAGATCAGTGCGGCAAGTCGCTTGAAGGAGGCGGAGCGATCGCTCCAGCCATGCAGGATCACGATCATCGGACTGCACCTCGAAAGTCAGGATCGTTGATGACTGGAGTGCCACTTGAAACGCGCTTCTCTCACCATGCGTGGCACCAAAGTCCCGGAATGTGACGCTCGCACGGCTCGGTCTGAATCACGGAGAAGGCCCGTCTGCAGGGTCATTCGTCCGTGAGCTGCATATTCACGCACGCAACACTTTGTAAACACGTCTGATTTGGCGGCTTCTGATGACAGGACCGGCAGTGTCTGGCACCTGCACGGACTAGACTGAAATCGGTTTTGGAACACCGATGCCGGGGGTCGCATGGGTGTGCGGTGGATCGGAGGGTCGAGACGGGCGCTGTTCGGCGTGATGCTGTGCGGCGCGGGATCGGCTTGGTCCAACACTGACCTGTCCGTGCCGCTGCGACCGCTGCAGCCCGTCGAGCTGACCATTGAGGGTGGCCAGACCGCACAACTCGAACTGCCGGCCAACGACATCGACAGCGATGGCCCGTGGATCCTGCTGCTCAGGCAGCGGGACATCGACATCGAGCTGCGCTGCGGCAATGCGGACTTCCACTCCGCCCCGACTGGCCGCATCGGCATTGACGCCGAGATCGTCAATGGTTCGGCCACCTGTGTAATTCGGCCCAAGATGCCTCACGCGCGGCCCGGTCGAATCAACATCACGCTGTACACCAGCGGTGCAGCGCCATTGGGTGCGGATCTGGCCTTGTGGGAGCGCTTGCTGCAGGCCCACCGACAGGGAGAATCGCAGCCGGAACAGGACGCTGCGATCGCCGCGCTGGATCACATCGAAGTGGCCAACGCGTACGGCGAGTTCACGCTGTCGGCCGTGTATGCGCGTGGGAAGTTGCGGATGCGGCGCTCGCTCAGTGACGACGCGCTGATCGATCTGCGCCTGGCTGCGGGCCTGGCCGAGCAGCACGACCTGCGACATTTCCTCCCCGCCATTCACAATGGCGCCGGCCTGACCCTGCTGAAAACCCACGATCTGGCCGAAGCCGAGCGCGCCTTCCAGTGGGCCGAGCGCATCGCCGTCGCCCTCGGCCAGGGCTATGAGCAGGCCTCGGCGCTGAACAACCAGGGTCTGGTGGATCAGCATCGCGGCGATTTGCGCAGCGCCGCGCGGCACTATCAAGCGGCGCTCCAGGCCTACCGGAAGGCCGGCGAGAGCGAGCATGTCGCCGTCGCCATGATGAACCATGCCACCGTGACCGGACAGCTGGGCCAGGTCAGAGAAGCCCGCGAAGCCCTGCGGGAAGTGATTGAGATGCGCCGCCAGGGACCTAACCGGCGCTCGCTTGCCCTGGCCCTGCAGAACTTTGGGCAACTCACTGCACGGATCGGTGACTGGCCCAGCGCGCTCGCCAGCACACTGGAGGCTCAGGAGATCCATGAGGCGCTGGGGCAACCCGCCGACCTGATCGGCATCTACCTGATTCGGAGTCAGCTCTATTTGAACCTGGGTCAGCTCGAGCGCAGCCGCCACTATGCCGATCGGGCACAACGTCAGTTGGCACCTTCGGTCGCCGCCTTGCTAACCCCGGCCGTACTATCGATGCAGGCCAAGGCGGCCCAAACCGCCGCCGATGCGATCACCCTGCATCGTGCTGCCGCGGCAGGATTTCGGGAGAACCGACGCCATGCCGATGCGGCGGCCGAACTGATCGACTTGGCCGAAGCCGCGGCCGAACTGGGCGACTGGACGACGGCGCAGCAGGCGTTGTCCGAGACGCGGCTGGAGGTGCTGCGCAGTCAACACCGACTGCGGGCCCGGCATCATCTGGTGGCGGCGCGACTGCAACTGTCGCAAGGCGACGCTGCAGGATCCGTTGCGCTGCTGAGCGAAGCCGCCAACATCTTCGCGACCGTCCGCGATCACCGCGGCGCTTACCAGACCGCACTGGCCCAGGCCGATGCGGAACTGCAACGTGCAGATGCCACGGCGGCATTGACGCAGCTGAGTCTGGCCGTTGATGCGCAGGAGCATCTGCTGGCCAGCGTACCGACACCCAACCTGGCCGCCAGTTTGCGTATCGCCCAGCGGCCCTGGAAGGACATCGCGATTGAGTTGGCGCTGACCCACGCGGACGAACCGCAGCAGCTCCATGCATTGATCACGCTGCTCGAGCGCTGGTCGCAACCCGCCGCAGACGCCTTCTTGCCTGCTGATCTGCTGGAAGCCTACCGCTACAAGATTTCCGCACTGGCCAATGACGATCTGAGTGAGGCCATCCGGGCGGAGCTGACTGCCGAACTGGAGGCACTGGAAAGCAATATCGAGGCACAAGGACGAATGCGGCCAGCGGCAGCGGGCATGGCAGGCACGAGTAACACGCTCGACCAAAGCTCACCGTCGGTTGTGGTTCGTTATCTGGTGGGAACGCAGCGCAGTCTGCTGCTGGTTCAGCAACGGCAGGAGGTCTGGGTCGAAGCCCTGCCCGGCCGTGAGGTACTGGGGGAGCGCGTGAGCCACGGTCTGATGTCCCCCTGGACCTTTGAGGAACTGGCCAGACTGTTGTACCCGGCCCGGTTGCGCGATGCCGACTTGCCATTTGTCGTCGTGCCTGACGAAGCGCTGCACGACGCCCCGCTGGCCGCCTTGTGGCAAACCGTGTCCAAGCTGAAGGTATCGGCTCCGGTGGTCAGCACCACAGGCGTGGTGGCCAGGTCACAACTGCGGTCGCCTGGCCCCGCACTGCGGGTTGCCTCGCTCCTGCCCGCCGGAGAGAGCGCGCCGGAGCTGACGGGCGTCGGTATCGAACGAACGGCCCTGTCCAAGCTGCTGGGTTCCCGATTCCTGCCCGTCAACTTGGATGGCGAAACGGATCTGGCGCTGCCCGAGGCGGAGATTATCCATGTGGCCGGCCATGGCTGGGTCAGTCGGGCACGTCCCATGGCCAGCGCCATCGCCGATCTGCCCTTCGGCAGTACCGCCAACAGCCCGTTGGTGGATCCCACTCGCCTGCAAACTCGGATACAGCCGCGCCTGATCGTGCTCAGCGCCTGCGAAGGGGCCGGCAGCGATGCCTTTGGCAGCGGCTACAGTCTCGCACTGTCCTACGCACAGCACTTCGGCGCGCCGGTCGTTGCACCCACCGAACCCATTGACGACGGGGATGCCGCGGCCTTCACGCGAGTGCTGTTCGAGCGTCTGCAATCCAAGGACATCCGCTCGGCCTTCGACGAGGCACTGGCCAGCACCCAGGGCACCAATCTGCGCCATTACGCCCCCTGGCAACTGATCGTCCCCTGACCGCCCTTTCGCGATCACTGTCACACATTCTTCCGAGACCAGCTAGGACATCTCGCCCGCTGGTGACACTTCAGCGCTGTCCGAACCAGCAATTCATGGCACAGCCCGCACGAGATCGCCGTGGATGAAGGGCTAGCGTGATCACCACGCGAGATGCAAGGTGATTCCGCCACTCAACCGGCTCGGCTATGGCGATTGAGTGGCGTTCATCTTCCCTTTTTAAAGCTCGGGAGTATTAGTCATGAGTCTCTTCAATCCTGGTATTTACACGGTGCAGGCTGGCGGCATGACCCACGGCCGAAATCCCACGCCTTTGGTGGAAATTGGCGATCAATTGCATGCGGTGCCGGCCAATACCACGGCGGGCATTCAAATCAGCGTGACCGGAAGTGGACTGTTGGCCAGCGAGAACATCATCTTCGATGCCTTTGCCGACGGTGCCGGAAACGTTTGGGTGGCCAGTGCCTTTCACGGCGTTCGCGGCCATTTCACCCTCGTGCTGCGTGAAACCAGCAACAGCGGAGATGAGTGCGAGTTCAACCTGATCGTCACCCGCAAGCCCGGCGGCGAGGACAGCGGTGGCGAGTGGAGCGGCAACGGCGGCCGTCCTTGAGCTGACACCGTGTCGACCATGTCCACTGCCAATCCACTTCAATGGCATCCCGGCATGGCCGGTGCAGCCCAATCCCAGCCAATGGCCGGGATTGGGCCGCGCTGCAATGTCGAAGTGCTCTTGATCCACGACGGCCTCATCGCTGCGGAGAGCCTGAATATCACCCGCAACTGGCTCGCCAGTCTCTCTGCACCCAGCGGCAGACCCACACAGCCGCACGTTTGCTGCCTGACTTCGCGAGCGGCCATTGAGCAACTCGACCGGGTCCAGGCTGCCGACCAGATCTGGCTGTTTGGCCAATCTAGCGAGCATCCGGCGGCGAACGCCGCGCTGGCGCGAGCCATCGAGGCACGAATGAATGCCGGTGCAGGCGTATTTGCCACGGGCGATCACGATTCTCTCGGTTGGGCATTGTGTGGCGACATTGCTCGTGTGCGGCAATTGCGTCGCTGGCGCAATGAACAGGCCAATCCCACCCGCGACAACGCCCCACAACATGGCCCTGGGTCGATCGACACCCTGCATCCGCTGCCGGGGGATCAACGTGCGGACCGTCGCAACCGCGGCAATGAGGAAGACATCCAGTTCAAACCGGTATTTGTCGATCCGGAGAATCCGGCAGCCTGGCCGATCATGCGGCTGGAGCCGGCCAGTACCATCGCCTGGTTGCCTGATCACCCGCACGAAGGGTCGCTGCTGCCGGTTGAGGCACCGATGACGGACTTCGCCGGCATCGACCCGGATTGCATCCAAACCGTGGCCTGGGCCATGGCCTGGCAGTCGCCGCGACAAGGCCATCGCTTCGGCGATCCACGGGCGGTGCCCATCGTACGGACCTACGACCCGCCGGCGTCCCTGGGTCACGGTCGAATTGTCGTCGACTCCACCTTTCATCACTGGCTGGACCTGAATCTCTACGACATGTCCCAGCTCCCGGCGGGGCCACAGCGCGAACCCTTCCGGCACTGGCAGGCCTATGCCGCCAACATCTACGAGTTCCTCCTGCCTGGCCGCTTCCGGCCCATGGGTGCCTCGTGCTGAAGGTCACACTCGTGCCGAATCGACGCGATGCGTTTGATTTTCCAGCGCATGACCGAATCAGTGCGCCCGCGGATGCCGCTACACTGCGGAGCGGATCGCGACGGATCGGGCAGCCATGGACGCGCCGAAGGGATTGGAGATCAGGACTGAGCTGGGGCAGCTGGCCTACGGTGTGCGACACCGTGTGGCTGGCGCAGAGGATCAGCTTGCCCGCAAGTTGCAGGAACCACTGCGGATCATGTGCCGGGCCCGACGCATCGATCCGCACGAGGCCGACGACCTGGCCCAGGAGGCGGTCATGACGGTCATCGAGCGCTTGCGCGGTGAGGAACACCTCGCTTTTGACGCGATCGCGACCTATGCGCGCAACACCCTCGTCAACATGCTGATCGGCGATCGACGCCGAGACAGCCGACGCGAAGCCCTGATGGACAAGGGCATGGATCAGGTCAAGCCGACGCCCCCCTTGCCGCCCGACAAGTTCCTTGATCGCGTACGGGTGACCGAAGCCATTGAAGAAGCCATTGAGCAGCTGTCGCAACCCCGCGACCGCGAGCTGATTCGCCAGTACTACCTGCATCAACGCGACAAGAACGAGTTGTGCGAGGAATTCGACCTGGCCAGTCGCCAGTTCGATCGCGTGATTTTCAATGCGCGCCAACGGCTGCTGCAGGCCTTGCAACGACGAGGTTGGAGAACAACATGATCATCGACTTGCCCACCGATCGCGTTTCACCGAACGAGGAAGCGCTGCGAGACAGTGACTTGATTCGGCGCTACGCGCGCAATGAACTGCAGGGTGACGCCCTTGAGGCCTTTGAACTGGAGCTGTTCAATGACCCCTCGCTGGTGCAGCAGGTCGAGGCCGAACTGGCCTGGTATCAGGGCGGACATGCCCCGAGCGAACCGGCCAAGGTGACTGCGCTTCCGGTCGCTGGCGATCGCCGTCGACAGCGCGGCTGGGGGCAGCCCCGCTGGGCCATGGCAGCCACCCTCGTGGTCGGCTTGGGCCTGGGCAGCGGCCTCATGCTGCTACGACCCGTCGAGCCCTCGCTGCAGCAAGCGACGATGGTGTCGCTCAGTGCTGTCCGCGGGGGTGACTCCGACAACTCGTTCAGCGTCGCTGCCGGCCAGCCGGTCGTCCTGCGCTATCTCGCCCGCAGCCCGGCCGCTCATACGATGGAAATCCTCGACGCCAGCGGCAAGCGAGTCGACTGGCAATCCGATCTGCGGCCGGACGAGCAAGGCTGGCTGGTCATGGTCGGCCCCACCCTGAACAGCGCTGGGGCGCCGTATCAGGTGCAAGTCCGAGCCGGAGACGTACTGGAGACGTTCAAGCTCGTGGTCGACGCCAGCTGAGTCAGCCCCGCGGATCACCCGGCAGCCAGCGGCCAGTCACCGCGCGGTAGGCATTGGACGTGCGTTGGCCGGGCCAGCCGTCAACCTTCAGCGTGATGCCCGGGTGGGTGTTGAGCCACTGCTGCAGGTGGATGGCAGCAGCCACCACGCTCGACTCCGACGGCCGACGCGCGGCGTAGTGGACGATCTGGGCCGGGCCATCGAGCGCAGGGTCATCGGGGAACTGGATGTCCTGCCGTTCGGCCAGCCGCCGCAGCAGGGTGGCCGCACCACATTGGCCGTCGATGGCTTCCGGATCGAAGACACCATCGCGGATGAACTTGCCGGCGCGGTAGTGCTCGGAAAAGCTCCACAGGTAGGGACTGGGCAGGTCGCGGTGGTAGTAGCCCCAACCGTTGTAAGCCTCCAGACGATAGAGCAACACGGGCAAGCTCCAGTCCTTGCGGCCGTCCAGAGACTTCCAGATCAGCACATCGCGGGCGCTGTCATGGAAGCTGAATGGCGGATCACCGCCCGGCGGTCGGCCCGCGGGAACCCTGACCGTGCGTGCCGTCAGCGGATCACCGTTGTGCAGGTGCCGCTTGAAGTCGAGGTTGCTCTCACGCAAATGCACGACAGCGATGAAGTACCACGGAATACCCAGCGGTTCGCCGATCGCCTCGTAGTCGATTTGCCGAGCCACGACCCGGTCACAACAGCGCTCGACTGAGCGCTCGCGGGTTGGGCTGATCTGCGCCAGATCGAACAGACGGCGATAATCATGACGCATGCCTGCATCGAACTGCGGCATGGTGTTCCCCCTGTGGGCGACCGGCATTGCGTGCGCCACGCTGGCACACAGACACAAGCGCCACCCGACTTCAGGCAGGCATCGCGACGCCGACTTCTCTCAGCCCTGCATGTTGCAGATTGCAAAGAATGCGCGCGTGTCGCTCTTCGAGGTCCGCGGAGTGACCGGGCTGTTAGCGTCTCAAGGCGGGGCCTCGAATCCGTTCGAGAACAAGGCATCTGCCGCACCAACCACCTGCAGTGCATCGTCGAAGCGGGCCAGATGCAGCGACAGATCACCCGCGTTGATGGCGTTGTTGCCATCGATGTCCAGATACAGACTGACCAGCACATCGTAGCCGCCGGACGGCAGATTGGGCGGCAACTGGAAGGGACGCTGCGAACTGCCCGGACCGGGTTCCAGCCGAACGCCGAGGTCGTTGGGTGGATCAGAGACAAAGCCGGTCGCCACGCTGTACAGACTGGCGCCCAGGTAGACCGGGTCGTGGGCCTGGTGAGCGAGGTTGTCGAGTTGCAGTTGCAGGCTGATCAGGCTCCCTGCAGTCGCCGTCGCCAGCGGCAGCAAATCGTTGATTTGCAGAGCGCTGGTCAGCTCGGCGGTGCGCAATCCCGTGCCAGCACCACTCTGGTTGCCGTTGTCGTTGTAGTAGTGAGCGACAATCCACGGCCAGCGCTGGCCCTGCTGTGACCAGCGCTGCGAGCCCCATTGCGACATGCCGCGGCCATGACCGAAGCAACCTCGATCGGTCGCCACGGCGTCGGCCAGACAGGGCCAGTCGGCCGCCGGACTGCCAACCACACCATTGCCACAGGACAGGTCCGGATTGGAACAGGGCAGTCCGTCGTCTGGATCATCCCAACCATTGTTCTCCGCCGAATACTCGCTGCGGAAGGGTGTGCTGCCAGTGGTCAGCAGCAGCCCGGCGGTGGCATCGACGGCGGCATCGCTGCTGCTGCTGGTATCGGCATCGTTGACCTGGCAGCAGGCACTGGAGCAGATGTCGTATTGCGCCGTGCGCGGGTTGAGCACATGCCAGGCGCCATAGCTGCGATAGGCAATCGCGCCCGCGCGCAGGCTGTCGGCGGTCCAGCTGGCAATCCACTCATCGTTGAGGCCGCGGCGCACATAAGTCTCCAGCGGCAGCACCTGCACCGTGCTGCAGCTGCCGACACAGCAAGTGCCGCCATCACTGGCAAAGCCGACCCGGATGCTGGCCGGGGGTGCCAATACCGGTGCCCGCGGAGGCTCGGCAGCACTGGCTATTTTTTGCGGGTCGCGATCAAAACTGTCGGCGATCTGTCGACTCAGTTGACGATGGTCAATGTCCGCCACCTGACCCAAATCGATCAGCTGCTGGGATGGTTCAGGACCAAGCAACACCGTGCGCGACTCACTCTGCCTATCCGTGTCGATGTGCAGATGCATCATCTGTGCGACATTCAGATCAGGGGGTGGGTGATCGAACACAAAGCGACCCTCTGCGTCGCTCAGCGTAGTCCGGTTGCCGATGCGCAACCGTGCGCCAGCGACAGGCCTGTGCAGCTGCGGGTCATACACATGGCCATTGAGCCATCCGGGGGCTGCTGTCGGCACCTGCAACGGCTCCAGCCAGACGGTGGTTGGCCAGGCGTCGGCGGCGAGATGCAGGTCCAAACCCCGGTATCCGGCCGCCTCGATTTGCACGACGCCGCTGAGTGGCAGCTGCGTGGGCCGCTCGGCGGCAATCTGCAACATGGACCCGATCGACTCCCCCTCCTGGAACCGCACCTGCGCATCCAGCCAGCGCCCGGTGCGCGCATCGCGAACGGACAGCTCGACAGCCGGCGAAGGCGAGGCCATGAGTCCCACTCCAAGCAGCGCCAGCCGGAGCGCAGGCTTCATTGCCGGGTGCGTGGATCGGTTCATGGCGGCAGGCTACCGCGCTTTGCTCGCGATGGGGCGCACGGGCACTCGATGCTCTGTCGCAAGGCCCGTTCCGCGAATGTGTCGCTCATCCCAGCGCCGCGCGGCAAGCCAGCGCCCGTCGCGGGAAGTCACAGAAAACGGCTTCCAGTGGCAATCGCAGATAGGCGCTGAGCTCGCTGTCGGCATCCGGCCAGCCTGGACCAGGAAGGTCGTGCCGGAAGGTCCAGGCGTGCACGTTGAGGTTGTTGGCGAGCAGGGCGTCGAGCAACGCTCGACCGGCGGAGGTGCGGGGGTCAATGCGCTGCTTGGCGATCCCCACGCCATCGAAGCGACCGCGCAGCTCGGCCGGTTCGAATGTGGTCTGGGCGTCGATCAGCGCATGGCAGCGCAGCCCGGTGCGCTCGCGCAGCGCATCGAGCACATCCCACTCGAAGGACTGCCACCACACGGGCGCATCGAAACCATGCAGGCCGCGGTCGCGGCACAGATCACTCAGCGCGGTCACGAAATCCAGCCCGCGAGTACGATGCCAGGCCGGGTGCTTGGTTTCCGGGTAGACCAGGATCGGTCGATCTCGACGCAGGCTTTCGGTCTGCGCCAGATCGAGCAGATCGGTCAGCCGCAGGATGCGATAGCGACCGTCGAAAACCTGCAGGCGCTGAGGCCAAGGCTCACGACAGCGCAGCGCCTGCAACTCGCGCCAGTCCAGATCGGCCGCCAGCCAGTCTTGCCCGGCTTCCCAGGCAACCGACCGGCCCGCGAACTCGGGACGATGGGCAATGTCGGTACTGCGCGCCAGGCCCAGATCGTGCCGCACCAGCAGTTCGCCATCTCGGCTGAAGACCAGGTCGGGCTCGATGATGTCGGCGCCCTGTTCGATGGCCAATTGGTGCGCAGCCAGACTGTGCTCGGGGCGGTCACCGCTGGCGCCACGATGGGCGATGATCAGCGGCTGCGTCACGGTTTCAGTCGAAGCGGTAGGACAGGGTCAGCAGGTTCTCGCCGATATTGCGACCTTCGATGCCAGCATTGGAGATGTGTCGCACCTCCAGCTGCCAGTTCGGCGAAAAGCGCCAGCCGATGGCCTGAGTGAACTGGAAAGTGCTGGACAGCACGTCGCTCTTGTCGCTGACCAGACCGGCGCCCAATCCGAAATAGAAGCTGCGCCAGGGGATGCGCAGCGTGTGCAGCAACACCAGTACATCGGGAGAAATGTCGCGGGTGCGGGTGCTGCGATCGGCAATGAAGCCCAGGGTGACGGCCTGCTCGTAGCGCTCGAAGGCCGGCCAGGCATAGGCCACATGCGCGGTTACCGAGCTCTCGCTGAAGACCTCATCGGCGTAGCCGCCGCCGACCTCCCAGCCAGCGAAGGCTGGCGCCGACAACAGACAAGGCAGCAAAACGGCCAGCGGCTTCAGAGATCTCATGGCGTTCCCGGCATCCTGCGTGGGCAATGAGCGGGCAAGCATACCGGAGCGCCTGCACCGGTGCAGACTCAGTCGACGCCTGCGTCCACGACATCATCAAATTGGTAGCGCCCTGCCGGTTGTGTGGCCAACCAGCGTGCGGCGAGCAAGGCACCGGCGGCGAACAGGTCGCGGCGGTCGGCGTGATGAGCCAGTTCGATCCGCTCGCTGGGACCGGCGAAGACGATCCGGTGTTCACCCGGCACTTCGCCCAGCCGAACGCTGGCCACATCGGTGGCACGCGCACCCGCAGGCCGGGCCGCATCGACACTTTGCGCCAGCATGCGTGCCGTGCCGGACGGCGCATCGAGCTTGTGACGATGATGCAGGTCCAGCAAACCGCAATCCCAATCCGACGGCAAGCGGCGCGCCAGATCCACCGCGGCGCGTCGCAACAGCGCCACGCCGAGCGAGAAGTTGGCCGCCCACAGCACCGGCACCTCGGCCGCCAGCGACTGCATGGCCTGTTCCAACGACGGGTCCAGACCCGTGGTGCCACTGACCAGCGGCAATCCGGCAGACCGGCAATGTTGCAGCAGTGCCGGCAAAGCCGGCGGCAGACTGAAATCGACCACCACGGCGGGGCTGATGATTGACGCCGGCCACGAACCGCGCGTCAACGGGAGCAATCGCAGGTCCGGCGCGGCATCGACCAGCGCGCAGACGGCCTGTCCCATGCGGCCGTTGGCGCCGTGGACGACGATGGTCAGGGACATGGCCACTCCAGGGGACTTTTGGGGTGCACATCTTGCCGTGTTGCTGCGCAAGCGGCCACGGTGGCTGGCGTCGACCGGTGCGCTATCCTCAGCCCCTTCCGTCGCTGCGGCCACCATCATGCGCCTTGTCCTGCTGACGCTGTTGCTGCTCACCGGGATGTCGGCCAGCGCCGACGAGACCAGTGAGCGCGATGGCCGCTTTGCTGCGCTGGCCCTGGACTGCGTACAGCGCGAGTATCCGAACCTGATTCATCACGTGCTGTCGGGGGACCAGGACATTGCCCCCCCGCGCGAGCTGACGCCCAGTTTCTATGGTTGCTACGACTGGCATTCGGCCGTGCACGGCCATTGGCTGCTGGCGCGGCTATTGCGGCAGCACCCTGAGGCAGACTACGCCGAGTCGGCGCGCGCGGCCCTGGAAGCCAATCTGACGGCTGATCGACTGGAGGCCGAGTCGCGCTATCTGTCGCATCCGGAGCGCGCGGGCTTCGAGCGGCCCTATGGGCTGGCCTGGCTGCTGCAACTGGTCGCCGAACTGCATGCCTGGGACGATCCTCAGGCACAGCGTTGGCGCGAGCACCTGCGGCCGCTGGAAACCATCGCTGTACAGCGCTTGAGTGAATGGCTGCCGAAGCTGCACTACCCCATCCGCAGTGGCGAGCACTATCAGACCGCCTTCTCCTTCGGGCTGCTGTGGGACTATGCGCGCACCGTGGGAGACGACCGCTTTCAGCGCCTGCTGGCGGATACCGGTCGGCGGCTTTACGTCAAGGACCGCGCCTGCCCGCTGAACTACGAGCCCTCCGGCCATGATTTCCTCTCGCCCTGCCTGGCCGAGGCCGATTTCATGCGGCGCATCATGCCGGCCCCGCAGTTCGCGCATTGGTTTGCCAATTTTCTCGACGGTGTGGGTGCCACCGACTGGTTGCCTGTAGCCGAGGTCACCGATCGGTCGGACGGCAAGCTGGCGCATATCGACGGACTGAATCTGAGTCGCGCCTGGATGCTCGAAGGCATCGCCGAAGCCTTGCCGGTGACCAGCGCCGTGCGGCCCAGCCTGCTCGCCAGCAGTCGCCGACACGCTGAGGCCGGGCTCGCCGGGGTCAGCGATGCGCACTATGCCGGCGGCCATTGGTTGGCCAGTTTCGCCGTCTATCTGCTCAGCCAGCGCGGCCTGGAGCCCGACCAGGTCGCCGCCGAGTGATCCAGTCGGTCGCGGACTCGGAGCTCATCGGCGCGTGAACGCAGCGCTGCTGCATGGTTTGTTCGAATTGCTGGCCTATGGCGCCGGCTTCAGGCTGTTCCTGTACCTGCGTCGGCGCGAACCGGCCCATCCGCTGGCCGACACCGACCACGCACTGTGGATCGGCTCAGCGGCCATCATTGGCGCCGCACTGGGCTCGCGGATGCTGTGGTGGCTGGAGGATCCAGCCACCGCTTTCGCCCATTTCCCGCATCCCCTGCAACTGATCAGCGGCAAGACCGTCGCCGGCGGTTTCATCGGCGGCTGGCTCGCAGTGGAAGCCATCAAGCGCTGGCTGGGCGATCGCCGCGCCACCGGCGATCTGCTCGTTTATCCGCTGCTGCTCGGCCTGGCCATTGGTCGCCTGGGTTGCTTCCTGGCCGGCGTCGAGGACGGCACGGCAGGCTCACCAACCGACCTGCCCTGGGCCTGGGACTATGGTGACGGCATCCCCCGCCACCCGGCTCAGCTGTACGAAATCGGTTTCTGCCTGACGCTGGCCGCACTGCTGGCCTGGCGTGGCAACCGGCTGCCCCGGCCGGGCGACCGCTTCAAGCTGTTCATGGTGGCCTATCTGGGCTGGCGGGTGCTGGTGGAGTTTCTCAAGCCCCTGCCCTACGCCTGGTTCGGTGTGCTGTCCGGCATTCAAATTGGCTGCGCGCTGGCCCTGCTGATCTACCTGCCTCACATTCCTCGTTTGTTCGGAGCGCTGCTATGGGCGCCAAGACCCGCCCCTATCTCTACTACGACCAGGCCGTCTCGATCTGCTCCACCTGCCTGAGGCGGGTTGAGGCGAAGATCCTGTTCAAGGACGACCGCGTCCTGCTGGAAAAGTGGTGCCCGACCCATGGTCGTGAGCGGGTACTGCTGGCCGATGATGTCGACTATTACCGCAGCTGTCGGGAGGTCTACGTCAAGACACCCGAAATGCCGCAACGCTTCAACACACCGCAGCAGTACGGCTGTCCGTACGATTGCGGACTGTGTCCGGAACACATGCAGCACAGCTGCCTGACGCTGGTCGAGATCACTGACCACTGCAATCTGCGCTGTCCCATCTGCTACGCCGAAAGCGGTCCACACCGGCCCGGCTTCCGCGACCTGGCTACCATCGAGCGGATGCTTGATGCCGTCGTGGCCAACGAAGGTGAGCCGGATGTGGTGCAGATCTCCGGCGGGGAGCCGACCCTGCACCCGCAGTTCTTCGAGGTGCTCGATGCGGCCCGACGGCGCCCGATCCGCCATCTGATGGTCAATACCAATGGCCTGCGCATCGCCCGCGAAGACGGCTTTGCCGAGCGGCTGGCCAGCTATGCACCGGGCTTTGAGCTCTATTTGCAGTTCGACGGCCTGGACGACGAGATCAACCAGCCGCTGCGCGGCGCACGAGTGCACGAACTGCGTCTGCGCGCACTGGAACGCCTCAACCAGCTGGGCTTGTCGACCACGCTGGTTTGCACAGTCAAGCGCGGTCTCAATGACCAGCGTTTGGGCGAGTTGATTGATTTCGCGTTGCAGCAGCGCTGCGTACGTGGCGTCACCTTCCAGCCGATCCAGCATGCCGGCCGCAGCGAGGATTTCGACCCGGCGCTGCACCGTCTCACTTTGAGTGAGGTGCGTCGACGGATCATCGAGCAGACGCCCTGGCTCACGCCGGCCGATCTGATACCCGTGCCCTGCAATCCGGACTGCCTGGCGATGGCCTATGGCCTGAAGATCGGTGATCAGGTGCAGCCGCTGACCCGCTTCGTCGAACCACGCCTGCTGGTGGAAGAAAGCCGCAACAGCATCGTCGTCGAACGCGATCCGGCGCTGCGCGAGCACTTCTTCCGACTGTTTGCCACCAATCATTCACCCGAGAGTTCGGCGGGTTGCCTCAATGACCTGCTGTGCTGCCTGCCGCAGGTGCAGGCGCCCGAGGGACTGGGCTACGACAACGTCTTCCGCATCCTGATCATGCAGTTCATCGACGCGCACAGCTTTGATCTGCGCGCGGTCAAGAAGTCCTGCGTACACATCGTCCAGCCGGACGGCCGCTTGATTCCCTTCGACACCCACAATCTGTTTTACCGCGATGGCCGTGCCGAACGCCTGGAGCAATTGCGCCGGATGCAGACTGAAGCGGTCTACTGACGGCGGCACAGGCAACGCCGACTGATCCATGCCACTGACTCATGCCACCTGCGAGGTCGTCCATGCGCACCCAACAGATCCTGCTCGGCGTATTCGCCGTCATCGCCATCGACGTCATGTTGGCGCTGCTTTGGGTCCCGTTGTGCTCGGTCAGCGGGCCCGATGGCTCACTTGCCGGTGTGGGTGTGGTGATGTTTGTCGCGGCCATCTGGCTGGGCCTGACGCAATGGGTGCTGGTGGGTCCGTTCCTGCTCTGGGCCCATCTGAGCGGACGCGCCGCGCTGGCACGCGGAGGCCTGATCACCGCACTGGTGATCACGGGGCTGTGGTGCATCGGCTTTGTGATCGTGATGCTGAGCTGACGTTGCCGACAATCAGCTCCGGAAGCTCGCTCGGCTCAGCCGCCCGCTGATCTGGTCATCAATCGGCCTTGTAGACGGCTTCGTCCAGCTGCCCTTCGCTGCGCGCCACGATGCAGGTCACCGCGGCGTCGCCGGACACGTTGACGATCGTGCGCAACATGTCGAGCAATCGATCGACGCTCAGCACGATGGCGATGCCCTCGACCGGCAAGCCCACCTGCGTCAGCACCGAGGCCAGCATGATCATGCCCGCGCTGGGCACGCCCGCGGTGCCGATCGAGGCCAGGGTGGCCATGCCAACGACCGTCACCAGCTGCGCCAGACTCAGATCCACGCCGTAGAGCTGGGCAATGAAGGCCGTCGCCACGCCCTGCATGATGGCGGTGCCATCCATGTTGATGGTTGCGCCCAGCGGCACCGTGAATGACGCCACCCGATTGTTCGCACCCAGCCGCTGTTCCACCACCTTCAACGTCACCGGAATGGTGGCGTTGCTGGACGAGGTCGAAAAGGCAAAGGCCCAGACCTGGCGCATCTTCAGGAACCACGGCACCGGACTGATGCGGCCGACGAACCGCAGCAGCAACGGATAGATGACCAGCAACTGCACCAACAGACAAAAGCCCAGCAACAGGACGTACTTGAACAGCGCCTTCAGGGTGTCGAAGCCGAGCTCGGCCACGGCTTTGGCAAGCAGCGCGAATACGCCGATTGGAGCGAACTTCATGATGATCGTGACCAGCTGCAGTACCACCTGATTCCAGTCCTGCACGCTGGCGGTGGCGCGCTCACCCGCCTCTCCGGCCATCACCAGCGCGATACCCAGCAGCACGGCGAAAACGATGATCTGCAGCATGTTGCCAGTGGCCAGTGACTCGATCGGGTTCCTGGTCACCATGCCCAGGAACACATCCAGCACCGGCGGCGCCGGCGGCGGGGTGAAGTTGGCCACCTCGCCTCTCTCAATCACCCCGGAGCCCGGTTGGATCAGCATCGCCAGCACCAAGGCCATGCTGACGGCCAGCAAGGTGGTCAGCAGATACAGCCCCAGCGTCTTGTAGCCCAAGCGACCGAGGCTGGCCGGATCACGCAAAGAGGCCGTGCCGGCGACCAGCGAGAAAAACACCAATGGCACCACCAGCAGCTGCAGACCATTGCGGAACAGACCGCCGATCAGTTTCAACGCCCCATCGACGATGTACGTCTGCATCCACGGGAAATGGGGCGCCAGCCAGTTCAACAGCACGCCGAAACTGCCACCCAGCAGCAAGGCAATCAGGATCTGCCAGGTCAGACGACGGGCGGCATCACGGGCGGCGACTGTCTCGCTCATGCGGCACTCCGGAACGATTGGGCAGGAAGGCGCCGATGGTCGCACATGCGCTCCACTGGCGCATGGCGCTCGCTGCATTGCAACGATGCAACCATGCAGGGGCGCGGCGATCTCTCAGGCAGCTGCCTGTTCGCTCAATAGCGGCAGCAGCCGCGCCAGCGACAGCAGGTCCTGGCGATTGTGCGCCAACACCTGGGCGATGCCGCGCGGGTGACCGTACTGCAGCCAGTCACGCCAGCTGCGCGGGGCTTCCGATCCGGGCAGGTCATCGATGCGGCGCAGGCCCAACAAGCGCGACTCGGCCGTGCGCAAGCGGCAATCCGGCCACTCACGACCATGACGGCGACGCAGTAGATGCAGCAAATCCAGATGCTCGCGTGACGGCAACGGGTTGTCCCAGCCCTGCAAGGCCAACCGCGTACCCAGATGCGGCAGGTCATAGCTCTTGCCATTGAAGCTGACGAGCGGCCCGCTGCCCGCCTGCAACTCGGCCAGCACCTGCGTCAGATAGGCCGTTTCCGCACCTGGCCGCTGCAGCCACCACTGCCGCAGCCGCCACCGCTCGCCGGTCCAGCGCAGTGCGCCGACCATCCACACCCACAGGCCGGCGCCACCGCGCAAGCCGGTGGTTTCGGTGTCGAAACAGCAGACCTGACCGTGACCGCCGGGATCTGGCAGCTGTGGGCTGGCCGGCCAGCTCCGCTCGACCTGGCGGACACCGTCGGCGACGGCCTCGCCGAGGTCCATCGCCGGGTCTTCGAACGCACGGACTGTCGCCACAGTCCCGGCGACGGGAGATGCATCGGCTGGCCCAGTGAGATCCGGGACCGCACCTTCGAGCCGCTGCCGCCTGGCCCGGATCAATCCGCGCAGATGCGCCACCCGGGCATGCCAGTCCACCTCGGCGAAGACCTCCACCGCGGGCACGGCCGCTGTCGCGAGTACGGGCGAATCGCCCGCCGACCGCTGCGCGGCCAATCGCTCACGCAGGCGACGATGGTCCATCCGGCCCATCCGTTGTTGCGCCCGGCAGGCTGTCGTCCAGCAGTAGCGACAGCACCCTCAGGGCATGCGCCTTGCTGTCGCCCTGCCCGCGCTCTTCCCGCTCCAGCACCGGCCCGACGCAGGCCGGGCAACCGGCCGTGCAGCCACACTGCTGCAGCAACCGGTGGGCCTGCTGCAGCAAGGGCTGCGCATGCCGGAACAAGGGTTCGGACAGGCCGATCCCGCCGGGGTAGTTGTCGTACAGATACAACGTGGGCTGAAACTGACCGGCCACGCCGACTCCACTGTCGCCATCGACACCGGCCACCGCCCGACACAGATCGCGCCGCTCGGCCAGCACCGCGACCAGGGCGACGGTCTGCAGCACGCGCGCGGCGCCGAGAAAGCCGTCCAGCGCCGCCTGACGGTCTGCGAAGGCCGCGTCGAGCGCGGCGGCCGGCAAAGTCCACCAGACTGCCGTGCTCTGCAGTTCCTGATCCGGCAAGGACACCGGCCCATAGCCAATGTTCTCGTGCGTGTAGTAGCGGATCTTCTTGTAGCCGGTCACGCGCCGGACTACATGCACTTCGCCATGCTGAACCTCGCCGTCGCCGCTGAACTGGCGCGCGAAACTGTCCAGCGGCTTCAGCCGCGTGTAGTCGATTGCGTCGGTGTAGTAGTCGGCACGGGTGCGGGTGACGAAGGCCTTGCGACCGACCCAGTCCAGCCGCTCCACCTGCCAGGGCTGCGACTGCACCAGGTAAATCGCTCCCTCGTACAGCGTCAGCGCGGCACTGGTGTAATCGACCTCGGCGATGATGTTCTGCTGGCCATCGGTCAGATCAACGACAACAAAGTTGCCGTCGGCCACCGAGCGCAGGTTGACCGACTGCGCCGGATAGCTGTCGTCGATCCAGTGATAGCGATCGCCATCTCGGTGGAGGACACCATCCTCGGCGAGGATCGCCAGGTATTCGTTGCGGGTCTGGCCGCCGAAACACTCGTCGTGACGGAACGGCAGCTCGAAGGCCGCACAACGCAACTGGTCGAAGAGGATCAGTTCCTGGTCCGGCGCGATGCGCGCCTGCTCCGGGCTGGCCTGCAGGAAGAACTCCGGATGACGCACCACATACTGGTCAAGCGCATCGCTGCCAGCCACCAGCACGCCCAGTGCCGCCTGCTGACGGCGACCGGCCCGGCCCAGGCGCTGCCAGGTGGCGGCGACGCTGCCGGGATAGCCATCGAGGATGCAGACGTCCAGCGAACCGACATCGACACCCAACTCCAGCGCCGAGGTACTGACCACGCAGTCCAACTCGCCCGCACGCAGCTTGCGTTCGGTCAGACGTCGGGCCTGCGGCAGATGGCCGCCACGGTAGGCGCGAATGCGCTCCGGTCGTCGCGGGTCGGCGTCGAACACATCCTTCAGATACTTGGTGACCACCTCGACCCGCAAACGCGACGGTTCGAACACCAGCGTCTTCAGTCCCAGCCGAATCGCCTGCCGGGCGATCTTCGTCACCTGCGACTGACTGGAGGCGCGAATACCCAGATCCGGATTGACCGGCGGCGGATTGACGAACAGCAGATGGCGGTCACCGCTCGGCGCACCGCTGTCGCTGATCAACTGTGGTGCACGACCAGTCATCCGGGCGGCATGCTCGGCAGGATTGCCCAGCGTGGCCGTGCACATCAGATAGACCGGCCACACACCGTAGTGGGCCGCAATGCGGTCCAGTCTCCGCAATACATTGGCGACATGGGAGCCAAACACGCCACGGTAGATGTGCAACTCATCGATGACCACATAGCGCAGCGCGCGGAAGAACTGCGCCCACTTGGTGTGATGCGGCAGGATCGCGCTGTGCAGCATGTCCGGATTGCTGACCACCACATCACCCTTGGTGCGCACCGCCTTGCGCGCATCCGAGGGCGTGTCGCCATCGAAGGTGTAGGCACCCAGCCCCAGTTCTCCGGCCTGGTTCAGCGCCAGCAACTCGGCCACCTGATCTTGCGCCAGCGCCTTGGTGGGGAACAGATAAAGCGCCTTGCTGCGTTGTTCCAGCGCACTTTGCAGGACCGGCAGGTTGTAGCAAAGCGACTTGCCTGAGGCCGTCGGCGTCGCAATCAGCAGGTCCTGATCGCTCCGTGCCACCGCCCAGGCCTGCGCCTGGTGCGAATACAGGCGCTCAATGCCACGCGCCTGCAGGGCCTGCTTCAAGCCGGGATGCAACTCGTCCGGCAGCGGGGCAAAAACGCCCGGCCGGGCCGGCAGGGTCACTGCCGCTGCCAGTTCGCCGCGCCCCTTGTGTTGCAGATGTTGCTGCAGCGCCAGCACCGGATTGCCGGCAGACTCGACGGGGAGCGCACGCGCCGCTATGCTCATGGCGTTCTACATCCGTTCTTTTTCGGCAGTATAGAACAAATGCAGAACGATGCCGCCCTGACCCGTGCCCAACACCGCCTGCTGTCGGCCCTGAGGCAATGGCAGGAAGATGGTGGAAACCCGCCAACACTGGCGCAGCTGTGCGATTACCTGGGCCTGCGCTCGAAGGGTTCAATGCACAAGCAAGTGCAGGCGCTGGTCGACGCTGGTCTGGTCGAACCGATGGCCGGACTGGCCCGCGGCGTTCGCTTGACGGCCGCGGCGCAGGATGCGCGCCCGACGCTGCCGCTGCTGGGCCGGATTGCGGCGGGCCGACCGATCGAGGCCACGTTTGATTCCGAGCGCATCGACATTCCACCGTCGCTGTGCCCGCGCGGTCACGCCTATGTGCTCGAGGTCCGCGGGGAATCCATGATCGACGCCGGCATTCTCGATGGTGATCGCGTGATCATTGACGCCGACCGTCAGGCCCGCCGTGGTGACATCGTGGTCGCGCTGATCGACGGTCGCGAAGCGACGCTGAAGCGACTGGGCCGAGTGGGCCCGCCGCTGGTGCTGGAAGCGGCCAATCCCAATTATCCAGCGCAGATCCTCGATCCTGCTCGGGTGCAATTCCAGGGTGTGTTGCACGCGCTGTGGCGGCAGTACTGATCGTGTGGAGCTGTGATCGGCCCGACACTTCCGGACCACGCTGGGTAGATTGGCGAATCGGGACCACGATCACATGCCTGCGCTCGCTGAACCGAGGCTGAGCTGCGAGACGGCGACGACGTGCGATGGACTCGCGGCCAATTGCAGGCCAAAGCATCGAAAATCAATAGCTTGCACTATCAGCTTGAGTTTGGACTCAGGTTCTGGCGTCTGATTGCTATCCTGAGTATTGCACAGACTTCTAGATGGTTCACTCCAGGTTCAGGCTGGAGCCTTGAATCCCGTGTCCGCTGCACGGGATCTCACCGCGATGCGCCGAAATCTCTCTCTTGCACTTCTTCTTGCCTTGTCAGCCCCGCTACATGCCCGGGTGTACATGGTCGACGACGCAGCTCAGCTGAGCGCCGCGATCGTCCACAGCAACAGCACGCCCGAAGCCGACCTGATTGACATGGCACCGGGCCTGTATGTGCTGGGCAAGCTGCAATCCGATTCCGACGGCGCCACCGGCCTGCCCAGCATCCGCGGCGATCTGCGGATTCGCGGGAATGGGGCCGAGTTGCGGCGCTACGCGGCCGACGACTATCAGATCCTGCACGTGGCCGCGGAGGGCCGCCTGCATCTGGACGCCCTGACCCTGGCCGAAGGTTCGGCCGGCGCACTGCACAACGAGGGCACGCTGGTGCTGCGTCGCGTCCGCATTGTTGACCACAGCACCGCCCACCGGGGCAGTCCATCATCCGCAACGACGGGCAGATGGAGATCCGCGATTCGGAGGTGGGCTACAACCTGGTGGACGCCGATGGCGATCGCGCCAGCATCGTGCTCAACACCGGTCAGTTGCACATCGAAGACAGTCGCTTCGTCGACAATCGCCTGTCGACCCGTCATCCGGATGCACACATTGCCTGCGCGCTGCTCAATCGGGGTCGCGCCGAATTGCATCGGGTGAGCATCAGCGGCTGTCTGGCCGAGCAGCTCAATCCCGACTCGGTCCCGCAGGCCGTGCTGAATGCGCGCGGCGCCGCACTGCTGGAGGAGTTTGTCGAGGCCGAACCCGCTCAACTGCAGCTCTATGGTGCGCCGCTGACGGCCAGCAATTGAGGACCCAGCCCTGCCCGGCCTGACCCGCTCAGGCCGACCTGGCAGAAAAGAAAACGCCCGGAGCGAACCGCCCCGGGCGTTTGTGTCTTACCACTCAGTGGCCGCGCTCAGGCGCCCTTGGGCAGGAAAAAGAACTCGCTACCTTCGTGGCCGACGTGCTTCAGCGCCGTGTACTGCGGCGTCTGCATCAGGCCCAATACCATCGAGCGCTGGGTGACCATCTGCGAAACATCCTGATAGAGCCGATAGCCCTCGACCAGACTGTCGTTCTGATTGAGCGCGGTCAGGAAGGCCTGCGCAAACACCGAGTGGTTGTTGCCACCCTCATCCAGAATCGGTTGCAAACCACCCGAGGTCAGTACCGTCCGTGCCTTGACGCGGGAGACAAACAGCAGATCTTCTTCCTTGGCATCGGCAGGAATCGGCCGAATCGCACTGCCACTGAGTACGCCCGAGTAGCAGGAGTCGGCGATCACCAACACGTGGCGAGCCGCCATCGCACCGATGAAATCGTTGATCACATCGGTACTGACCCAGGTGGAAGGGTCATCCTCGCGACCGTCGACCGGGATCCAGTAGCCCTTGTTGCGCGCATCGATCTGTCCGTGGCCGGCGTAATAGATGAGCAGGTTGTCGTTGGCCTTCAGCGAGGTCGACAACTCGGACAAGCGGGCCACCAGCTCCACCCGGGTGGCATTGGTGATCGTCGTCACCTTGTAGCCATAGCGATCCTTCAGCACCTTGCCAATGCTCTGCGCATCGTTGGTGGCGGTCTTCAACGGCGCGAAGCCACCGCTGTAGTCGTTGTTGCCGATGACCAGCGCGTGGAAGGTGCCCAGATCCGAACGCATACGGCGCTGAAAGACCTTGCTGGTGATGCGCTTGGCCAGCGCCGGCGTGTTCGACTGCTGCGTGATCATGAAGGTCTCGGTACGTTGCGCACCGTCCTGCGTCACCGCCTCGATGCGCACCGGAGTCTCAGCGGCCGGCAACGAGATATCGGCGCTGAACAAGCCATCCGGATCCAGCTTGTCGAGCATCTCGACGTTGTTGACCTTGAGCGAAGCGATCCGACCGGCAGGCTGTACGCGACCGATCACCTGATAGCTGGGCAGACTGCCGAACAGCGGCGCTGCCAACACACCCGATCGCGTGGTCTGCAACTTGGGCGACAGCACATTGATGCTGGGTGAGCCATCAGCCGCCGCGGTTTGTCCATCGGCGCCCAGACCCAATTGCGCCAACAGCTGATCAGTGTTGCTCTGACTGGCCCGCACGGCCTGCTCACGCTGGCCCACCTCGGCTTCCAGCTGGGCCAGGCGCTGCATGGCCTGCTGACCCGCCGCCGACTCGCGCTCGATCTGCGCCAGCTGTTGCCGCGCCTGATCGAGTTGACGGCGAGAATCGTCCAGCGCCGACTTGCGCTGCTGCAGCTGGGTGCGCGCCTGATCGAGCTCGCCTTTCAGACGGGCCACCTGGTTGCGCAGCTCGATGTTCTCCTGTTCCTGCGCGCGACGGCGCAGTTCTTCCTCTTCGGTGACCAGTTCCAGCTTCGCGTCGGTCAGACCCGAGGCACGCCGATACCAGTTCAAGGCCTCGGTGCTGTCCTGCGGCACCCCGCGTCCGGCCTCATAAAGCGCACCGAGATTGATCATCGCGCTGGAGTTGCCCTTGTCGGCCGCCTGGCGAAACCACTGCGCCGCCAGTGCGTAATCGGGCTCCAGTCCCAGGCCCTGCTCGTAGATCTCGCCGACATAGTTCATGGCCTCGGCGTCACCGCTCTTGGCTGCAGGCAGCCAGGTCTTCAACGCTGTGGCGTAGTTGGCGCGATCAAAGGCCACGTATTCGCCGCCGCGGATCTCGCAATCCTTGGCGGTGGTCCGGATCGGTCGGCGGGCGGACAGATAGGTCATGCTGCCGCCCAGCTGACGGATCTGGCCCGGCAACAGACAATCGACCACGTAGAGCTCATCCACCTGCACCTTGTCGACCCGCTTGGCGGCCTGCAGGGAGGGCGATGTCAGCGATCCGGCGACCGTAATCAGGGCGGCGGCGGTGGTGGTCAGCCAACGCTGCCAGCGCTCTGCCGATCGGTTGGGTCTGTACGCAGTCATGTGAACTCCTCGCTAGAACTCGAAACGGGCGCCCAGGTTGAGCGTACCGCTGCTCAACCCGTCCTGCCCAAAGGTCTCCCTGTAGGACAGATACGCTTGACGGCCGTTGGCGGTGACATAAACGAAGCCCAAGCCGACGTTGCCGTAGCTCTGGTCCGGGTCATCGGGTTCGAGCGTGAACACCACGGTGGGATCGGCGCCAACCAGCCGGGCCTGCACGGTCAGGTCATCGGTGCTCTCGTGGATGAAGTTGATGTCCAACTGCGGTGAGATCACGCCATTGCGCAGGCTGAAGGCGCGCGTCACCGACAGGCCGAAGCCAGCCTGCACCGTCGAGATGTCCTGATCGCCGAAGATGGCGCTGTTGGCCCCTGCCCCGGATTCGGTGAAGCCGTCCACGCTGACGTCGATGAATCGAACGAAACCGCTGGGCGTGATCACCCATGGCCCGGTGTTGTAGTGGTAGCCGGCTCCTAGAGCGAGCGCCAACTGGCTGGAATCGGTACTGCCGGTCGCACGCAGATCAATGACATCGCCGCCGTTGCCGAAACGGATGAAGCGGACGTGGTCCAGATCGCCGAGGTTGTAGCTGACTCGACCATCGACATAGAAGCGGTCGTTGACGTAATAGGAGCCGTAACCGGACAGTGTGAAGCCCTTTGCGGTCAGTTCGCCCTGCTCGGTCAATTCCGAATCGAAATTGGAATAGCCCAGCGCGACACCGGCGACAGCGCGGCTGCTGAAGCGATAATCGACACCTGCCGTCAGGGCATAGCTGTCGTAGTCCAGCGTCACATTGCGATTGCCATTGTCGAGATTCTGGTCACCCCAGCTGATCGTGCCGTTGATGAAACCGCCCCAGGGGCTGATCAGGTCACCACTGCCGCCGACCTCGATCTCGTCGTCATTGGCGAACATGCCCTGGAACAGACTCAGCGGCACCGCGGTGCCCCCGCTGACGACGGTCAGTCCGGACAGGCTGAAGCCGCCCGAACCGCCGCGTAGCTCGGCCAGGCGCGCATCGACGTTGACGAACTGACGATCCGCCAGTTCCAGCACCGCGGCCGTCTGACCCAGCACCTCGTCGGGCGCGATCGCGCGAAGCGCTTCGGACACGTCGCCGGCCTGACCTGCATCGGCAGCCTGCAGCAGGATCCGGCACTGCTCGGCGAAGGCGGGCGCGGGGTCGGCACAGAGCTGGCTGACCGGACCGGCCGCTGCCGCGGCGGTCGGATCGTTGATGATCAGCGCGGTCAACTCCTGCTCGATCCCCACGGCACTGCGCTCGTCGACGCCGACGGTCGCACTGGCCGAGTTGTTGCCCGGATTCGGATCCATCGTGGCAGCCGACACATTGGCGGTGTTCTGCACGTCACCCGCGACCGTAGGCGCACGCACATTGATGATGGCCGAGACGCTGCTACCGGCCGGAATGCTGGCGACCTGACAACTGACCGCAGGACCGCCGCTGCAGCTCAGCCCTGAACCCTGCACCGACACGAAGCTGAGCCCCGCCGGCAGATTGTCCAGCAGGGTCACCTGCTCGGCCGCCGCCGGCCCCGCGTTGCTGACCGTCAATGTGTAACTGAACGCGGCACCCGCTTCGACCGGGTTGGCACTGGCCTGCTTGCTGAGCTGCAGGTCGGCGCCCGCCGGAGGCGGATTATCGATCAGCGCATCGATGCCGATGTCGTTGTTGGTCAGATTTGGATCCTGAACGCCGCTGCTGATGCGCGCGCTGAGCGACCCCAGGCTACCGGGCGCGCCAGTCAATCGGGCACTGATGGTCAGCGGCGCACCCGCACCGGCACTGAGCGCCGGACCGCTGCAGCTGAATGCGGTGCCTTGTACCTGGCACTCGTAGCCGTTGCCATCGGCGCTCAACAGCGCCAAGCCGCGCACGGCCAGGCCGCTGAGGGAAATCGACGGCACCCGATCGGGTCCATTGTTGAGCGGTTGAATCGTGTAGGCGACGGCGGCATCCGGGACCGCCGACATCGGTGCAACCGAACCCTGCAGCGTCAAGTCGGCAACCAAGGGTTGACCACCACCGCCATCGACCACCACCGAGGTGGTTTCGCTGGCCGAATTGTTGGCTGTGTTCTCCTCGCCCGCAGTGCTGACGCTGGCCTGGTTGAGCACGCTGCCTGCGACGTCCGGCGCGCGCACACGCACACTGACCTGTGCGCTGGTGCCACTGGCCAGAATGCCGGTAAAGCTGCAACTGATGACGCTGCTGCCGGAACAATTCCAGCCCGAACCACCCGCAGACACCAGGCTCAGTCCAGCGGGCAGTTCATCGAGCAGAGTGATCGGCGCCTGGGTGTCGCCACCCGAATTGGCAACCGTCAGCAAATAGCCGAACTCACTGCCGACATTGACCGGGTCGACGTCATCAACCTTGCTGAGGCTCAAGTCTGGCGGCGTCGGTGGAGTCATGTCATCAATCACGTTCACGACCGCCGAAGCCGGCTGCGGACTGCCCGAAGCCACCGTCAAACTCGCCGTGTTCACGATATTGCCTGGCGGTCCCAGCGCGGACATTTCCACCGCGATGGTCGATTCCGAGCCGGCCGCCAGCGACGCGCGATTGCACAGCACGCTCAAGCCGGCCTGGTTGCAGGACCAGCCCTGCCCGGCTGCACTGACAAAGCTCAGTCCGTCTGGAATGCGATCGCTGACCTGCAATCCGGTGGCGGTGCTGGAGCCGTTGTTGCGCACCGTCAGGTCAAAGCGAACGGTCTCGCCCACCGGTACCTGACTGCGGTTGGCCCGCTTGGTGAAGCTCAGTTGCGGCTGGTCGACGATGGTTGTCGATTGCGCGGCATTGGCATTGGCGGAGTTGGTGGCATCGGAAATGGTGGCGGTATTGGTTACCTCCCCGTCCGTCAGGGCCCGCACATCGATCCGCAGAGTGCTGCTGGCGCCGGGCGCCAACGAGGACCCCAGCTGGCAGGCCACGCCCTGGCTACCGCCGCTGCAACTCCAGCCGGCCCCGGAGCTGCCGATGAAGTCCAGTTCCACCGGCAAGTTGTCGAGAATCGTCAGGCCAGTCAGGGCGCTGCCGCCGGTATTCGTCGCCGTCAACGTATAGAAGAAGTTCTGTCCCACCTGGACCGGATCGACGCTGTCGGTCTTGGTCAGAGTCACCGACGGTGGCGCCAGAACAGTCACCGCGGCCGTTGCCGGCGCTGGCGCCAGTGCGCCGGTGGCGTTGGCCGTGGCACTGAGCTGCGCCGTGCCGCCCCCTGGGCCGCTGGTGCCACTGATGGTCAGGTTGGGCGTGCTGTTGCCCGAAATCAGCGCGGGGCCATAGCTGCAGTTGAAGCTTGCGCCGGCCACGCTGCAACTCCAGCCCGTACCGGTCGCCGTCGACAGCGACAGCGGTCCGCTGGCGGTGCCATTCAGGGTCACGCCGCTGACATCGCCCGGCCCGCTGTTATCGACCTTCGCCGTGAAGCTGACCGGCGCGCCAGCGACGACGCTGCTGCTGCCGGCCTGCAGTCCCAGACTCAGATTGCCGCCCACGGCGATCACCTGGGTGGTCTGGGTGATGTTGGTATTGTTGGCCGGATTGCCGTCGGTGGTGCCCACATAGCTGGCCGTTCCACGCAACTGCACGCTTTGGGGCGTCGCCGGCATCATGAACTGCAGACTCACCTGGGTGCTCTGTGGCGACACCAGCGTGCCGCCGAAGCTGCACTGGACCACGGCACCGCCACTGCAACTCCAACCCGCACCCGATCCGGACTGAAACACCATGCCAGCGGAATAGAAAAAGGTGACCTGGGTGGAATTGGCCACGACGCCTGGCGAGGGCGAGGTGAAATCGATCGCCGCCACATAGGTGACCACACTGTTGACCGGCGCCGGGTCGGGTGAGTCGCTGATCGTCAGCTGCATGTCTGGCACCAGGCCTTCCGGACTGCTGCCCACGTCATTGAGGGCCAGCATGCCGCTGACCCAGCTGTCGACCGCCTCGTCAGCCAGTGCGGCCGAGCCACTCAGGCACAGTGCCAGCGCTGCCAGCCATCCCCATGCTCGACCCTGCTTCCGCCGATCTGCGCCCATCTGCAACCCCCAAAGACATACAAAAACAAGGCGTGATAAAGATTTACGGTGAAAGTTTCACCTTGATTGTGATTGGTCGCAAGTCGCGCCGCCGCATATGACCGACATCGACACACAATCCAACCGGCACCGATGCGCCAGCGAGCTACCCTGTGTGGATGAATTACGGCAACTGCCAGGGCACAGGGACAGGCTCGCGGCGACGCTAGAATGTGCCTTTCCCGTCGGCGGAGTGCTGCCATGAACTTGCGTCACCGACCCGGCTCCGGGCCCCTGATTGCCCGATTCGGTACCGGCTGGCTGCTGCTGTTCGCCTTGCTGCTGGCAGCCTGTCAGAAGGACACGCCGGTGCCCGAGCCGGTGAGCGCCGAAGTGGCGGTCAGCGAGGACTTCGCGCTGCAATCGATCGAAGGCAGCGGCCGCGGTGATCGGCCAAGCATCACGCTGCGCTTCAATCGTCCGCTGGCGCAAACGCAGGACTTCGGCAAGCTGCTGACCGTCCTGGACAGTGATGGCAAGCCGGTCGAGGGCGCCTGGGTGCTGGATCAGGATGATCAGGTGCTGCGCTTCCCCTATGTCACCGCCGAAGCGAGCTATCGGGTCAAGCTCGAGGCCGGACTGGTCGCCGCCGATGGCAGCACGCTGGACAGCGCGCGCGACGAGACGATCGAAGCCGTGGCCATCCCGCCGATGGTGGGCTTTGCCAGTCAGGGCAGTGTGCTGCCGTCTCGCGGTACCGATGGCCTGCCCCTGCTGGCGGTCAACGTCGCCGAGGTGGATGTGGAGTTCTTCCGCGTCGCACCCAACCAGCTGACCCGCTTCTTCGCCGAGTACTCGCGTCAGGGCCGGCGCTGGAACTGGGATTTGCAGGGCATCGGGCAACTGGCCGAATCGGTCTATGCCAACCGCTTCCGTCTGGACGCGGAACCGAATCAGCGCCAGGTCCATCACTTGCCGGTGCAGGAACTGACCGAGTTGCAGCCGCCCGGCGTGTACTTCGCGGTCTTGCGCCCGGCTGGCGACTTCGAAGGTCGCTACGAGACCGGCTATTTCTTCCGCTCCGACATCGGCCTGCACACCCGCCAGTATCGTGACGAACTGCTGGTCCACGCGGCCAGCCTGGCCACCGGCGAACCCATCTCCGGAGTGGAACTGAGTGTCCTCGACAAGCAGGGCCGCACGCTGCTCGAAGCCAGCAGCGATGGACAAGGCCTCGCACGGCTGGTCTACGAGCGAAAGAGCGAGCACGTACTGGTGGCTCGCCATGGTGGTGATGCCTCGGTGTTGTCCTTTGCCCAACCGGCGCTGGACCTGTCCGAGTTCGAGGTCGGCGGTCCGCCAGCGGAGGATCTGAGCCTGTTCATCTGGTCGGGTCGCGATCTCTACCGGCCCGGTGAGACGGTGAAGTTCTACGCGCTGGCGCGCGACTACGATGGTCGGGCCATCAGCAGCCCACCACCCTTGCACGCCAGCCTGCGGCAACCGGACGGACGCGTCCATGCGCGGTTGCAGCTGACCCCGGACCAGGCCGGCGCCTATGAGCTGCAGCGCGCCCTGGCCGAGGACGTGCCCACCGGCCGCTGGACGCTGGAACTGTCAGCCACGCCCGATGCCGGTGCCCGCGCGCACCGTTTTCCCTTCCGAGTCGAGGAATTCCTGCCGGAGCGGCTGAAGCTCACGCTCGACAGCGATGAGGCCGCGCTCTCGCCAGGTCAGTCGCTGCCGTTGCAGGTGCAGGCCGAATACCTCTACGGCGCACCAGCCGCCGGAAATCGTTTCACCGCCGCGCTGCAATTGCGGGCGGCCAGCAACGCCTTCCCCGGCTATCCCGGTTTCGTCGCCGGCGATCAGACCGTGCCCCCGGCCGGCAATCCGGATGAGTTGTTGGACGTGAAGCTGGATCAGGAAGGCCGGCTCAACAGCGACATCCCGCTGGAAATCGAGCAGACCGCGCTGCCGCTGGAGGTGCGACTGATCGGTCGCGTCTTCGAAACCGGCGGGCGCGCCGTGGTGCGCACGCTGGCCCGACCCTGGTGGCCGGCCGAGGCCTGGGTCGCGGCCCGGCCGCGTTTCGAGGAAGGCCGCGCCGACCGCCGTGCCAGCTTCGATCTGCGGCGCCTGTCGCCCACCGGTGCCACGTTGCCGGCCAGCCCGGTGGAAGTGCGTCTGATCCGCGAGGAACGCGACTACCACTGGCGCTACGACGATGAACTGGGCTGGCGCGCCGACTTCACGCAGCGCTTCCTGGAACAGGAGCGCCGCCAGTTGCAGATCGGCGGAGAAAGCGCCACCGAAGTCGCCTTCGATGTCGATTGGGGCAACTACCGGCTGGAGGTCAGCGATCCCGAGAGTGGTGCGCTGACCCGATTGCCCTTCGTCGCCGGCTGGGGCTATGACGATCCCAATCAGGGTCTGGACGCGCGACCGGACAAGGTCCGTCTGAGCCTGGACAAGCTGGCCTATCGTGCCGGCGATGAGCTGAACCTGACGATCACCTCACCGCACGAAGGCCCAGCCCTGTTGCTGGTCGAGGGCGAGCGGTTGCTGCAGGTTGAAACGCTGCGCGTCAGCGGCCCCACCGAACATCGCCTGACCATCCCGGCCGAATGGGAACGTCACGACATCTACCTGACCGTGCTGGTGCTGCGTCCCGGTTCGGCAGCCGAGCGGATCACGCCCAAGCGCGCCATCGGCATTGTGCATCTGCCCATTGACCGCGCTGAGCGACGGGTCGACGTGACACTGTCGGCGCCCGAACGGATGCAGCCCGGCGAGCCTTTGCGCGTGCAGGTGCAGGCCCCCGCCCTGGCCGGCCAGAAGGCCCATGTGCGAGTGCTCGCGGTGGACCAGGGCATTCTCAACATCACCGCCTTCGCCCTGCCCGACGCCTTCACCAGCTTCTTTGCGCGGCGACGTTTGGCGGTGGAGGCCCTGGACTTGTACGGCCGCATCATCGAAGCCCTCGCCGGTGAACGGGCCCGGCTGCGCTACGGTGGTGACGCGGCGTTGCTGACCGCGCTGCCGCAGGCCCGCCGTCCCACGGCCAAGGTGCTGACCGTCGATTTGGCCAGCGAACCGGTCGCGCTGGACGCGGCCGGCCAGGCCAGCATCGAGCTGGCGGTGCCCGAATTCAATGGCGCCCTGCGTGTGTCGGCCCTGGTCTACGCCGATCAGCAATATGGTGCTGCGGAGGCGCAGACGCGGGTGCGTGCGCCCATCAGCGTTGAAGCCAGCACCCCGCGGGTGATGGCGCCGGGCGATCGAGCCGCGCTGACCATCGACTTGGACAACGGCACCGGCAGTGCTCAGCGCTTCAGCGTACGCGTGCAGACCGAAGGCCCGATCGCGGTCGGGCGCGAGGAGAGCGAATTGCAGCTGGCAGCCGATCGCCGCGGCAGTGTCAGCCTGCCGCTGCGGGCGACCGAGGGTTTGGGTGTGGGTCGTTTCACCGTGGTTGCCGAAGGTGGCGGGCAGCGCACCGAACGCCAGTTCGAACTGACCGTGCGCGCGGCCTGGCCGTCGGAACGGCGCTCGCGCATCGAGCGACTGGAGGTGCCGACGCGCGTGCGCATCGCCGGACTGGAACCGGCCTGGTACGACGACAGTCTGCGGGCACGACTGACGCTGACACCGCGCGCACCGGTTCCGGGTCTGAGCGCCTTTCAGGCCTTGGAGAAATATCCGTACGGCTGCATCGAACAGACCACCAGCAAGGGCTATGCCTTCCTGCTGGCCAGTCCCGAGCACGCCGAACAATGGGGGCTGGCCGAAAACGCCATCGCACGACGCGACCGTCAGGTGCGCTTTGCCCTCGATCGCATCGGCTCGCTGCAGTCCAGCAGCGGCCACTTCTCCTTCTGGTCCAGCGGCGACTTCTACGATCCGCTGCTGACGCCCTACGTGGCGGAGTTCCTGCTCGATGCTCGCGACGCCGGCTATCCGGTGGCCGATGCGGTCGTACAGCGCAGTCTGGAACGGCTGAAGGACGAGTTGCTGTCCGGCGGTGCGGTGGCCTGGTCGCGCTACTACGGTGAACCGGCCGAACATGCCCGGCTGGCCTTCAATGCGCATGCCGCGCTGGTGCTGTCCAGAGTCGGCCAGGCACCGCTGGGCACTTTGCGCACGATCTACGACAAGCAGGCGAAGAAGGCCCTCAGCGGCCTGCCATTGACCCGGCTGGGCCTGGCGCTGATCGCCGCTGGCGATGAGGAAACGGGACAGCAAGCGATTCGCCGCAGCCTGTCCGACAAGCTCTACCAGGGCCAGGGCGATCGCTTCGGCTATGGCTTGATCATCGGTCAGCAGGCCGAGCAGTTGCAGCTGCTGTTGCGCGCCGGACGCCTGCCCGACACCGACCAGGAACGCGTGCTGCAAGTGGCTCGTGATGCCCAGGCCACGCGCTGGCTGAGCACCCATGATCAGGTCGCGCTGCTGCGTCTGGCCGCTGCCAGCGCCGACGGCGGTGGGCGCACGCTGGACGCACGCATCAGTGGTGCCGGCGGTGACCAGCATCTGGTGGAACGTCGCGTGATCAGCCTGGATCTGGCCGCCAATGCGCTGCGACAGGGTGTCGACCTGCAGTTGGAGGCCGACGCACCGGTCTATCTGCTGGAAGAACGCGTCGGCGTGCCCCGTCAGGCCCCGGCCAAGGTCGATGAAGGCCTGAGCATTCGCCGCCGCTATTTCGGCCTGGATGGCAAGCCCTGGGAAGGCAGTCGCCTGCGCGAAGATGAGGGACTGATCGTGATGCTGGAAGTCCGCGCCGCGGTTGATGTGCCTGATGCACTGGTGGTCGACCTGCAGCCCGGTGGTCTGGAACTGGAGAATCCGGCGCTGATGGACGAGGGACTGCGCAGCAGCCTGCAGGTCGATGGCAGTTCGATCGAGGAGCGGCTGGCCTATCGCCCCGTGCAGTTCGAGGAGTTCCGCGACGATCGTTATGTGGCGGCCGTCAACCTGAGCCGCGGCAGCAGCGTCGAACTGCTGTACATCGCCAGGGCGGTCTCACCGGGCCAGTATCGGGTGCCCCCACCGCAAGCCGAGGATATGTATCGCCCGCAGCTGCGTGCCATCGGCAGCAACCCGTTGTCCAACTTCGAAGTGCAATCGGCCGACGGACGCACCCCCTGACACGGCAACGGCATTGACACCAGCGAGGGCCCGCGACGCGGCGCCACCGAAGCACGCGAGCCGGACATCCGAGTGTTCTCCCGGATGTCCGGCTGTACCGGACTGGTCGCGCACGCCGGCGGTCGCATTGCGGCCTTTCCGCCTCCCATGCGTAGATTGGGGAGTGCCTTGACCAAGACGCTGCGCCGGCGAGTCATCACCCTGTTCGCTGCAGTGCTGGCCCCGCTGCTGCTGGCCTGGCTGCTCGACCGCTGCTTTCCGCCACCGATTCCAGACCTCGCGCAGGCCAGCAGCCGCGTCGTCCTCGATCGTCAGGGCCGACCGTTGCGGGCCTTTGCCGATCCCGAAGGCCATTGGCGTTATCCCGTAGCGCAGACGCAGGTCGCACCGGACTTCCTGCAGGCCCTGATCCGCTACGAGGACCATCGCTACTACCAGCACGCCGGCATCGATCCGCTCGCGCTGTTGCGCGCCGCTTGGCTGGCTCTCCGGCATGGACGGGTTGTTTCCGGCGGGTCGACGCTGACCATGCAGGTCGCCCGCCTGCTCGAGGATCTGCCGCACACCACCGGCGGCAAGCTGCGCCAGATGCTGCGCGCCCTGCAGCTGGAATGGCGGCTGGACAAGTCCGAGATCCTCGATCTCTACCTGGCCCTGGCCCCTTACGGCGGCCCGATCCAGGGTGTGGAAGCCGCCTCGCGCAGCTATCTGGGCAAGCCTGCCAGCGAACTCAGTCAGGCCGAAGCCGCGCTGCTGGTGGTACTGCCGCAGGCACCGAGCCGATTGCGTCCGGACCGCCACCCGGAGCGAGCCCGTGCGGCACGCGACAAGGTGCTGCAGCGCATGGTCGACCTGGGCGTGTGGAGCGATGCGCAGGTGGCCGCTGCACAGCTGGAACCGGTCGTCGCCCGTCGCCTGCGTTCACCCTTGCATGCGCCCTTGCTGGCTCGAGAGCTGGCCAGCCGCAGCGACGCCAGCGTCATCCACAGCACCATCGATCTGGACTGGCAGCTGACCATCGAGGAACGGGTCGGCGCCTACATGGACCGGCTGCCGCCACGAACCTCGGCCGCCGTCGTGGTTCTGGACGCACCCAGCGGTGAAGTTCGGGTGCACGTGGGCAGCGCGCGCTTCGCCGATCCCGAGCGGCTGGGCCATGTCGACATGACCCATGCCGTGCGCTCGCCGGGATCGACGCTCAAGCCGCTGCTCTATGGATTGGCGCTGGACGCTTATCTGATCCATTCCGAAAGCCTGCTCGTGGACGCGCCACGTGAACTGCGTGGCTATCGGCCTGGCAACTTCGGTGGCAGCTTCAGTGGCCCGGTGTCGGCCACCGAAGCCCTGCACCGTTCGCTCAACGTGCCCGCCGTGGACCTGCTTGAACGCATCGGTCCGAAGACTTTCGCGGCCAGTCTGGCGCATGCCGGCCTGCCGCTGGCGCTGCCTGAGGGCGAGAGCCCCAACCTGAGCCTGATCCTGGGCGGCGCCGGTGTACGCCTGCTGCAGCTGGTCGGCGCCTATCGCGCGCTGGACGGCAGTGGCCTGGCCGTCCTGCCCAGACTCCAGCCGGAACAGCCACTGCAGCAACGGCGCCTGCTCAGTCCCGGCGCTTCCTGGATCGTCCGCCGAATGATCACTTCCGATCCCTTCGCGGCGGGCAGCGAGCGCCTTTTCGTGCCCGATGGATCGGCCACGCTGGCCTGGAAGACGGGAACCAGCTACGGCTTCCGCGACAGCTGGGCGGTTGGGCTGGCCGGCGATCTGGTCATCGGCGTCTGGATTGGCCGACCCGACGGCACGCCGGTGCCTGGCGAATACGGCGCTGTGACCGCCCTGCCGCTGCTGGTGCAGGTCGCCCACAGTCTGCCGCGGCGGGGACAGGCGCCCGTGCGGCCCGAGTCGGTGCAGCAGCAGGACATCTGCTGGCCGTTGGGTCAGGCAGCAGATCCGGCCTGGCTCGCGCTCTGCCAGGAACGCCGGAAGGCCTGGGTGCTCGACGGCGTGGTGCCGGCCACCCTGCCCGACCCCAGTCAGCAACGCTGGCAGGCGGCCGCGGTGCGCTATTGGCTGGACCCGCTCGGACAGCGTCGCCACAGCGGTTGTGCGCGCAACGACATGCAGGAGCATCGTCTGGCTCGTTGGCCGCTGCGTGCCGAACCGTGGCTGGGCGCGCGCCAGCGCCAGGCCTCGGCCCTGCCGGCCTTGGCCGCCGATTGCTCACCGGATCAGCTCGGCGCGCCCTCGCTGCTGGTCCGCGGCCTTGAGCCAGACAGTGTGCTGCGTAGCAGCGAAGGGCCGGGTGCGCCGGTCCAGCTGCAACTGCAGGCCCTCGGCAACGAGGACCGCACCTGGTGGCTGCTGGACCGTCGGCTGGTCGGCCAGACCGACGGCAAGAGCCTGCTGCCGCTACGACTGGACCGTCCAGGTGAGCACGAACTGATCGCTGTGGCCGCGGATGGACGCTGGCGAGAACTGACGTTCCGGGTACGGTGATGGGCGAATCAAGGGCCGAGAACGGTTTGACCTACAACACCGTTGCCCAGCCCCCGCGCCCTCCCCCGGAGCTCGCTACTCGTACCGCAACGCCACCATCGGATCAGTCCGCGACGCCCTTCGGGCCGGCAGCCAGCAGGCCAGCAGCGCGACGCCGCCCAGCAACACCAGCACGATCAGGAAGGTCCAGGGGTCGGTACTGTTGACCTGGTAGAGCTGCGCCTGAATGGCTCGACTCAGCGCCAGCGCGCCCACGGCGCCGACCGCCAGGCCGATCGCGATCAGCCGACCGCCCTGCCCCAGGACCAGTCGCTGCACGTCGCCACGCTGCGCGCCGATCGCCATGCGTACGCCCATTTCCGCCGACCGCTGCTGTACGCCGAAAGCGAGTACGCCGTAGATACCGATGGCCGACAGCACCAGCGCGACGCCAGCAAAGATCAACAGCAAGGTCAGTGGAGCGCGGCGCTTTTCCAGCGACAAAGCCACCCGCTGCTCCAGGCTCATCACGCTGTACACCGCCTGCTCCGGATCGACCTTCAGCACAGCCTCGCGGATGGCAGGCGCCAGCTGCTCGCCCGGCAATTCGGTGCGCACCAGCAGGAATCCCTGGTTTTGCGGCATCTGGCGATAATGCAGGTAGTAGCTCTCCTTGCTCAGTTCCGCACTCAGGTCCTGATGCTTGATCGCATCGACCACGCCGATGATCGTGTAGTTGCGCGATTGTTCATCCGGTCCACTCCAGACGATGGTCTGCCCGACCGCGTCCTGATCGGGGAAGTACTTCTCCGCCAACAGACGATCGACCACGATCACCGGTTCGCTGTCGGCACGATCCTCAGGGCCGAAAACCCGACCGCGCAGAACCTGGATGCGCAGGCTGTCGAAGTAGTTGTCATCGACCATGCGCACGATGCCGTGCGGCGTCTGGCCGATCGGAAACTCGCGGTCCTTGATGTTGTAGGAGGACTGCCAGTAGCTGCCGCCAAAAGGCATGTTGCTGACGTAAGCGGTTTGTTGCACACCGGGGATCGCCGACAGCGATTCCAGGCTGCGCTCGATGAACTGGCTGCGACGCGCCAGATCCTCATAACTGCCCGGCGGCAGATCGAAGCGGGCGGTGACCACGCCACGGGCATCGAAGCCCGGCGACTGCTGTTGCAGCGAGATGAAGCTGCGCAACAGCAGGCCAGCACCGACCAGCAAACAGACGGCGAGGCTGAGCTGAATCACCACCAGCCCCTGCCTGGCCAACGCCGTGCGGCGACTGCCACCGCGATTGCGGCCGCCTTCCTTGAGCGAATTGAAGTGCCCGGCCCCCATCTGGCCGACCGCCGGCAACAGGCCAAACAGCACGCCGGTGAGCAGACTGACCCCCAGGGTGAACAGCAGCACCTTAGGGTCGATACTGATCTGCTCGGCCAATGCACCGCCGCCCAGCTGGAAGGCATTCATCAATGCCAGACCCACATGGGCGACTGCGACGCCCGCAACGCCGCCCACGGCGGCCAACAGCAAGGCCTCGGCCAATACCTGGCGGATGATCCGCCAGCGTCCGGCGCCCAGCGCCGCGCGCACCGACAGTTCGCGCTGCCGGGCCAACACCCGGGTCAGCATCAGATTGGCCACATTGGCGCAGGCGATCAGCAGCACAAACAGCACGACGGCCTGCAGCAGGTACAGCACCGGCGCCAGATCGCCGACCCAGTGCTCGCGCAGATCCTTGGCCCGACCAATGAAGGCGCCGCTGCGGAGGAACTCGGCAAAACCCGCTGCGCGTGGATCATCGAGTCCGGCAATGCGCTCGGCGTTGCGTTGAACCTGTGCGGCGAACTGAGCCTCCAGTTGCTCCGTTGTTGCACCTGACGCCAAGCGACCGATGGCCTGCGAATACTCGTTGCCACGCTCGTCGTCACTGCGCAGCGCTTCGGTGAAAGCGAAGGGCACCCAGGCCGAATAACTGCGTCGTGGGAAAGCAAAGTCGGCGGGCATCACGCCCAGCACCGTCCAGTTCTCGCCATTGAGCCGAATGTCGCGACCGATGATGTCAGGAGCGGCGGCGAACTGACTGCGCCACAGGCCGTCGCTCAGGACGATGACCCGATCCTGCCCGACAACTTCCTCGTCCGGACCGAAGACCCGACCCAGTGCGGCCGATGCCCCCAGCGTGGTGAACAACGATGCCGTCGCCTTGACCGCCTCCACCCGCTGCGGAGCGCCCTCACCGCTGAGATTGAAGCTGACACCGGTATACAGCGCCAGATCTTCCAGAGCCGGCGCCTGGCGGCGATCCAGATAGTCCGGAATCGACGTGCCCGCATAGTCGAGCCCGCTCTTCGGATAGCTGTTGTGCACCTCGACCAGACGCTCGCCATGGGCGTAGGGCAAGGGCTTGAGCAGCAGGCCATTGAGCACGCTGAACACGGCGGTGTTGGCACCGATGCCCAGTGCCAGCGTGGCGATCGCCGCCACCGCAAAGCCCGGCCGATTGGTCAGCCCGCGCAGCGCCTGTTTGAAATCCTGGATCCAGCCGGTGAGCATGGGGGTCCCCCTTGGGGCTAAGTCGTGCAAGAAGTGCTAGGGCGATGGTTGGTACGCGTTCCAGTTGCCAGTTCCAGTTGCCAGTTAGGGCAAGAGCCAAGGCCTGAATCTGACATTCGTCCGGCGGAAGGCGATAGCGCGCTGCCCTAGATCTGGCGACGCACTTCTCTTGCACTGGCTACTGGAACTGGCCACTGGTACTGCTCTCACGCACTGACCCCGTTCTTGCCCCGCGCGCGGCTGATCTGTCGGTCGAGGCGCTCGTCCTCTTCCTTGCGCAGGCGGTGCAGGGTTTCCTCGTCGACTACCTGGCCGTCGAAGAGGAAAATCTTGCGCTGGGCGAAGTCGGCGTAGCGCGGGTCGTGGGTGACCATGCAGATGGTCGCGCCAGCGCTGTGCAACTCGTCCAGCAGCGCCATGACTGCCTCACCGTTCTTGCTGTCCAGGTTGCCGGTGGGCTCGTCGGCCAGCAGGATTGAGGGCTGTCCGACCAGGGCCCGGGCTACCGCGACGCGTTGCTGCTGACCGCCGGAGAGCTGTGCCGGATAATGCTTGAGTCGATGCGCCATGCCGACGCGCTCCAGCGCTTCCTGTACCCGGTCGCGCCGCTCGGCCTTGCTCAGGCCATCGCGATAGGTCAGTGGCAGCTCGACATTCTCGAATACCGACAGATCGCCAATCAGATTGAAGGCCTGAAAGACGAAGCCGATCTCGCGATTGCGAATGCGGGCGCGTTCACTGGGTCCGATGTCCTCCACCGGCACCTTGTTCAGCACGTAGCGGCCACTGGAGGGTGTGTCGAGCAGACCCAGGATCGACAACAGGGTCGACTTGCCGCAGCCGGAAGGCCCGGAGATCGATACATACTCACCCTTGCGGATGTCGAAATGCACGCCGGCCAAAGCATGGGTCTCGACTTCGTCGGTGTAGAAGACCTTGGTGATGGCGTCCAAGTGGATCAGGGTTTCGCGGTTGTCGCTCATGGCCGGGTCTGCTCCTGGCAAGTGGGCGGAAGGCGGATCAGGGGTTCGTTCACTGCACCTTGAGACGGTCGAACTGGTCCCAGGTGGAGGTGTCCGAAAGGATCACGGTGTCGCCGGGCTGCAAGCCCTGACGGATTTCAATCAGGTTGACCGAGGCACGGCCGAGCATCACCGGCACGCGCGTCGCGGTGCCGCTGTCCGGATCGAGCTTGAACAGCGTGGTCTGGCTGTCGGGCTGGCCAAAGGCCGGGCGTCCAACGAAGACCGCGTCATCGACTCGCTCGATCTCGATCGTGCCGTCGACCGACAGATCCGGCCGGGCGCCCGGCGGCAAGTCGCCGATCAGCACCACGTCGACCTGCACGGTGCCGTTCTGCACCGCCGGATCGATGCGCGAAACCGTTCCCGGCACGATGCCATTGCGGGTGTCCACGGCGACGACCTGATCGATGCGAATGTCCTTCGCCTGCGTCTCGGCGATGCGCAGCTCGGCCATCAGTTCGTCCGGTCGGGCCACGCGGGCCAGATTGCTGCCCGCCAGCACCTGTTGCCCTTCCTCCACCGGGACCTGCTGCAGCACCCCATCCAGGCCGGCCTTGACGCGCAAGGCATCGGCCTGACGCTCGCGCAGGCTCAGCGTGTTCTGCAGTTGCTCGATGCGGGCGCGATCGGCGTCCAGCTGAGCGCGGATGCTCTGCTCAAATTTGGCCACCCTTTCCTTCTCGATCCGCACGCGCAGCGCCAGTTGATCGGCCTGCAGCTTCGAACGCTGATAGGTCAGGTCGGAAATGATGCCCTTGGCGTTGAGTTGGCCCTCGGCCTCGGCCTGCAGGCGCGCGCCAGCGTGATCGGCCTCGAAGCCAGCCAGATTGGCGCGCTGATCGAGCAGTTGGCTTTCCAGGGTGATGCGACGTGCGGCGAAATCGGCCTCGGCTGCCGCCACCGCCGAACGCGCTGCCAGCAACTGGTCGGCCACTTCCGGGTTGGACAGTTCCAGCAGTACGGTGTCGGTCTGCACCTGCGCACCGGGCTTGACCAGAATGCGTTCGACGCGGGCATTGGTCTCGGCGGCGATCCAGCGAATCTCCACCGGCACCAGGGTGCCGGGTCCGCGCACCTGACGCAGAAACTCGCCGCGCTTGACCGTGTCGGTCCAGACACTGGCGCGCTCGACTCGCGGCGCCGCCGGTTCCAGACTGGCCACGCCCCAGGTGCCCAGCGCAATGACGATTGCCGCAGCGCTGCCCAGCAGAATGCGCTGGCGTCGCTTGCGGGCCTTTTGATCGGTGCGTTTGATGTCCATGGCCAGGACTTAGCACAGGCCATGCCAAGCGCAGTAGAGCGCATGGGCAGGGGGTTTCGCTGGTGTCAGACCCGATTTGCCAATACTGATCTGTTCGATTCCGGACGGTTGCCGCTCACCGGTCGACGAATCGTGAGGAAACTCCGACAAACTGCTGAGATGCCGTGGTCGAGCAATCGATATCATCAGGGCCCCTCACTGCTTGAGCAGCTTGCCATGACCCGGACACACGGTTCCCGCTTGACTCGCTGGATGCCCCTGGCATTCGCCCTCACGGCGCTGCCTGGTGTCGGCTTTGCCGCCGAAGGGGTGCGCGCCTATGTGGATCCCGAGACCGGGCAGCTTACCTCCCGGGCAGTCACACCCGAGCAGCAACAGGCTGACGCGCAAGCGACCGAGTTTTCCCAGGACGCCACACAGGTCGAGTTAGCCACCGCCGCGGACGGATCTCCGATGTACATCCTGAACGGGCAATTCGAGATGGCGCTGACCGCCCAAACCCGCGCCGATGGCAGCCTGCAACTGGGCTGCACCCAGATTGAACATCAGGGGCTGTCGGCGGAAGCGCATGCTCATGCCCATCCGTCGGCACCGACCGACGACCAGCGCTAAGGAGACGCCTCCATGACCTCACGCCTGTCTGTGGCCATTGCGCTCCTGCTCGGCAGCGCTGCCGCCAACGCCGCCACCATCACTATCGTCAACATTGACGGTGCCAATGAAGGATTCAACGACCCAACCCCGGTCGCCCCCTTGCCCAGCAATCCGGCCACCACACTGGGTGCTCAACGCCTGGCTGTGTTCCAGGTCGCGGCGGCGCAATGGGGCGCGCTGCTGCAGAGCGATGTGGAGATTCGAGTTCGTGCGGCCTTCAATCCACTGACCTGTTCGGGCACGTCAGCTGTTCTGGGTTCCGCCGGCGCCACCACGGTGCATTCCGACTTCACCAATGCGCCGCTGCCCAATACGCAGTACGCCGCCGCCCTGGCGAATGCCTTGTCGGGCATGGACCTGAACGGGGCCAACGAGGAAATCAACTCGCAGTTCAACGTCAGCCTGGACACCGGCACCTGCCTGACCGGCACGGCTGGCTGGTACTACAGCACTTCGGATACCGATCCGCCGCCGGCCGACCGCACGCCGCTGCTGCCGGTGGTCTTTCATGAACTCGGCCATGGTCTGGGCTTCCAGACCTTCACCAGCAACCAGACCGGTGCCTTCCTTGGCGGCGTACCGGACATCTGGACCAACTTCCTGTTCGATCTGGAAGTGATGCAGAGCTGGCGCGACATGCCCAGTAATGCGACGCGTCAGGCCTCGGCCATCAACGATCCGAATCTGGTCTGGACCGGCCCCAACGTGACCGCCGACCAGAGCCTGTTCCTGGGCACGCCACCGGCCCTGGTCATCGCCACCCCGGCGGCCATCGCCGGCACCTACGCCGCGCAGTCGGCCGCCTTCGGTCCGACGGTCCCGCTGGCGGGCGTCAGCGGCAGCATCGTGGCCGCGGACGATGGCACGGCCCCGAGCACGACCGATGGCTGCGAGGCCTTCACCAACGGGGCGCAGATTGCCGGCAACATCGCGCTGGTCGATCGCGGCAACTGCAATTTCACGGTCAAGGTGGCCAACGCCCAGGCGGTCGGCGCGATAGCCGTGCTGGTGGCCAACAATGCTGCGACCGGCCTGCCGCCGATGGGTGGCGTCGATCCCACGATCACGATTCCGTCCTACGGCATCCTGCAAGCCACCGGCAACGACATCCGCGCGCAGTTGGCGATGCCGGTTGCCGTGACCGGTTCGCTGTCCTATGACAACACCACGCTGGCGGGCACCAACGGCGGCTTCGTGCGCATGAATGCACCCGATCCGGTCGTACCCGGTTCCTCGGTCTCGCACTGGACGCCGGACACCTTCCCGAACCTGCTGATGGAGCCCTCGCTGAACACTTCGCTGTTCGACGAGGTCGATCTGACCACGGCGCTGTTCAAGGACATTGGCTGGACCATCCTGGCCAATGACGGGCTGTTTGCCGACGGCTTCGAGTAAAACGCCACCGCTGCTGCGACCACCCGGTCGCAGCAGCGTTTCTCTCAGCGTTGCAGTTGCAGCACCACCAGCGTCTGATCATCGTTGCCGACGCTGCCGCCCTGATGGGCAAACAGCTGCGCCAGAATGGCCTGCAACAAGGCTTCAGGACGGGCCGGCGCCGAGGCCAGGATCCGCTCCAGGCGCTCCAGACCGAAGGGCTCGCCGCGTCGATTGCGGGCCTCGATCACGCCGTCGGTGAGGGCCAATAGCAGATCGCCCGCACCGACCTGCAACTCGTGATTCTGATACTCGGTTTCGCGCAGTACACCCAGAGGCATGCCGCCTTCGGCCAACCGCACGACCTGGCCGCCGCGGCGCAGCAACAACGGCAGATGTCCGGCATTGGCGTAACGCAACAGCCCCATATCCGGTCGATACCCGGCCGCCAGCACGGTCATCAGCCGCTGCCGTGATCGGCGCGAGAGAAAATGCCGGTTGGCATAGCTCAGCGCTCCGGCCGGCCCCCGATCGGCATCGGGTTTGTAGGTACGCAGGATGGCGTCAAACTGCACCGCTTCCATCGCCGCGGCGGCGCCGTGGCCGGAGACGTCACCGACCATCACGCCCCAGGCGTCGGTGGGCCCCTGAGCTTCGGTGGGCATCAACTGTGATGACAATGGCATCAGGTCGTAGTAGTCGCCGGCCGCGGTCTCGGCGGGCTGCCAGTGCAGCGCGTAGTCCAGGCCGCGGATTTCGGGTCGGTCTGGCTGCAGCGCACGCTGCACCTCGGCCAGCGCTTCGACCGCCGCCATCCCGTGTCCGAGCCGATCGGCCATGTGACGCTGCAGCGCACTGCCCAGCCCCAGGGCGGCGCGCAGATTGAGTTCGGCCAGATCGACACATGCCAACTGCTCGGCAGTTCCCGTCAGCAGCAGCCACCAGGCAACACGGCCCTGGTGAACCAGTGGCCAGGCCTGCCAGCAGACGCCCTGGCGCGGCAACCACGCTGGTCGTTCGTCGCTGCGCGGCTTGGGCGCGATCTGGCCGGATTCGACCAAGCTCAGGGGCATCCGAACTTCCGGCGCACGCTCGGCCAGCCAGGGCGCGATGCAGATGGCCGCCTCAGGCTGACCGTGCGCCTGCAGCAACAGCAATCGGCCCACACCTGGGCGATCATCGTCGCAGGCCAGCAGCGCAGCGGATGTCTCGGGATGGGCGTGGACCCAGTCGCAGAGCCATTCGAAGGGCTCGGCTTCGGGGCGGCTCCAGCGGGTCCAGTCGGGCAGGCTCACGACACCGGAGCGCGCACCGGTCGAGTCCGTTGCCAGACCGGCCACAGGCCCAGGCCACCGCCGAACAGATACACCACCGGCGTGATCAGGATGAACCACAGCGGACTGGGAATCATGATCAGGTTCATCACGGCAAAGGCGAGCATCACCAGTGCGGCCAGCACGCCACACAACAAGGGCTCGGCCAACGCCAGCCGACTGGCCAGCCAGGCGCTGCAGGCGGCCCCCAGGAACCAGGCCAGCTGCACCATCAGAAAGGCCCCCATGGGCAGTTCCGCCATGGCCAGCGCCAGTGCCTTCGGGTCGTCGATGTCCAGTCCGGTCGGCAGCGGATAGAGCAGATGCCCTGCCGCTTCCACGCTGCCCACCACCACCCCCCCGAGCACAACCCCGGCCAGGATCGACATGATGCTGCGGAACATCCTCCCTCCTGGCTCCCCTTCAGATGCGCCGGCGATGGTAAACGGGAAATCGCTCCGTCCGTGTTTCCCTCATCTAATCAAGCGCTTGCTTTAGCGCGATTCGATCGGCACCCAGCTCAGGTCTTCCGGACCGGTGTAGTTGGCGCTGGGGCGAATGATCTTGCCGTCGGTGCGCTGCTCAATGATGTGGGCACACCAGCCGGTGGTCCGCGAGACCACGAACAGCGGCGTGAACATCGCCGTGGGCACACCCATCATGTGATAGCTGGAGGCGCTGTACCAATCGAGGTTGGGGAACATCTTCTTGATCTGCGCCATGACCTGCTCGATGCGCTCGGAGATCTCGAACAAGCGCAGGTTGCCGCGCGCCTCACACAAACGCCGCGAGATGCCCTTGATGATCACATTGCGCGGGTCGGCCACGGTGTAGACCGGGTGACCGAAGCCGATGACGATCTCCTTGCGCTCGACCCGGGCGCGGATGTCCGCCTCGGCCTCATCGGCATTGCGGTAGCGCGAGATGATGTCCATCGCGACCTCGTTGGCACCGCCGTGCTTGGGACCACGCAGTGCGCCAATCGCGCCGGCCACCGCCGAATACATATCCGAACCGGTCCCGGCGATCACTCGCGCGGTGAAGGTGGAGGCATTGAACTCATGTTCGGCGTAAAGCACCAGCGAGGTGTCCAGGCTGGCCACATCGATCGCTTCGGGCGCCTTCCGATGCAGCAGATGCAGGAAGTGACCGGCGACGGTTTCATCGTCGGTCTCCACATCGATGCGCTCGCCATGATGCGAGTAATGCCACCAATACAGCAGCATCGAGCCAAAGCTGGCGACCAGACGATCGGCGATATCGCGTGCTTCGGCAATCGGCTGCGACTCGCGCTCCGGCAACACCGCACCCAGCACCGAGCAGCCGGTGCGCATCACGTCCATCGGATGGGTGGCCGGCGGCAGGCATTCCAGTGCCTCGGTCACCGCCAGCGGCAATCCGCGCAAACGCCGCAGCTTGAGCTGGTAGGCCGCCAGTTCGGCCGCATTGGGGAGATGCCCGTGAATGAGTAGATGGGCCACTTCCTCAAAGCCGGCGTGCTTGGCCAGATCGTGGATGTCGTAGCCCCGATAGTGCAGGTCGTTGCCGGTCCGTCCGACCGTACACAGCGCGGTGTTGCCCGCTGCCACGCCCGACAGGGCCACCGATTTCTTCGCCTTGGGCAGGATCGTCTCGCTCATGGGGGTCTCCTCAGACAGGGCGCGCCGAAACCGGCACACCATGGGGTTTTCAGGGGTTCAGGTCGGGCAGGACCTCGAAAGCCTCGGTATGTTGCAGTTCGGCCAGCACCTGGCGCAGATCCTCTGGCGGCGTGGTCAGGCGGCGTTGGCGCAGGTCCAGCCAGCCGCCTTCGCTGCTCACCCGCGCGGCCAGCCGACCGTCCTCACGCCAGAACTCGTTGCAGAGCCGGAAGCGCGCACCATCGGCGCTCAGTCCGGCCGCCAGCAGCGTGATCCGCAGCGACTCGAGCAAACGCGACTCGCGGAAATATTCCAGCTGGTCCCCACGCACCACCGGACCGATCTGCAACTCGGCAAAGGTGGCGATGGGAAAGCCCCGACTGGCGAAATAGATCATTCGCGTGTCGGCGCTCATGTCCAGGTAGGCGGTGTTGCGCAGATGACCGTTGGCGTCCAGATCGCCCCAGCCCACCTGGGCCGTGCGGGCGAATGGCGCCGTGGCATCACTCACGCGGCGCCGTCCTTGCCGCCAAACAGGGCGTCCAGCTTGCGCTCGTAGTCCATGTAACCGAGCACCTCGTACAACTCGGCGCGCGTCTGCATGCGATCGACCACGGCCTGCTGCGTGCCCTCGTTGCGAATCGTCCGGTACACGGCCAGGGCGGCCTGACTCATGGCGCGGAAGGCGCTCAGCGGATAGATGATCAGGCCAATGCCGATCTCGCGCAGCTGTTCGACGGTGAAATACGGCGTCTGTCCGAACTCGGTCAGGTTGGCCAGGATCGGCACCGGACAGGCCTGAAGGAAGCGCTGGTAGTCCTCGATGCTCTTGCAGGCCTCGGCGAAGATCACGTCGGCACCGGCCTCGGCGCAAGCCGCCGCTCGCTCAACGGCGGCATCAATACCTTCCACAGCGAGTGCATCGGTGCGCGCGACGATGACGAAATCCGGATCGGTGCGGCCGTCCACGGCTGCCTTGATGCGATCCACCATGTCGCCCTTGGGCACGATGGCCTTGCCCGGACGGTGGCCACAGCGCTTGGCCTGAACCTGGTCCTCGATATGGCAGGCCGCCGCGCCAGCGCGGATGAATTCCTTCACTGTGCGCTGGATGTTGAAGACCGCGCCCCAGCCAGTGTCGGCATCGACCAGCAAGGGCAGATCCATCGCACCGCTGATGCGACGGATGTCCTCGCAGACGTCGGTGAGGCTGGTCATGCCCAGGTCGGGCAGACCAAAGCTGGCGTTGGCCACGCCGGCGCCGGAGACATACAGCGCCTTGAAGCCTGCCTCACGCGCCAGCAGCGCGCTGTAGGCATTGATCACACCGGGCAGTTGCAGCGGCTTCTCGGCCGCCATGGCCGCCCGCAGGCGTGCACCCGCGGAAACCTGGGACATCAGCGATCCTCCATGTCAGGGGTCGGGAACCGGGATTGCTCAGCGCGGGCCACTGTAGTGCGCCGCGCTGTGCGGCCGGTTGACGGATGGCAACTGACCCGCTCGGGTCAGCCGCCATGGTTCACTCGATCTCGAAGCGGAAGCGCACGCCTTCTTCGGCGGCCCTTTCCAGGATCGCAATCAGCTGAGCGAATTCCTTGCGCAGCGCCTTGGGACGCTTGAACTCTTCCGGATCGGACTCGACGTAGCCGTCCAGCGCATGCAGGCTCTCCAGCGCCTCTTCGGCAGCGAACCAGTCTTCGCCCCCACTCATTCGCCACTCGTCGTCCTCATCCTCGTCGGCCTCGTCCGAGCCGGGCGCGAATCCGCTCAGGCGGGACACGCCAATCACGCGGGCAATGCGGTTGAGTTTGCGCAGCGCCTTGGCCATTGCCGGCGCTTCAGAAGATTCACCGACGTCGTCGATTGCCTCTTCCAGAATCAGATACAGGGCATCGGCCACGATCACCTCCATAGTTCGATTTGCCGGAGCCATTGGTCGCGCTGGGCGATGGCTCCACTCGGTTGTTTCGCGCCGCCGTCAGCCGGTACTCGCCAGTCCGCCGCCGGCTGCCACTTCGCGTCGTGGCGCGGGAGGCTGCCAGGCAGCCAGCGCATCCAGCAGCCGATCCGGCTCGCCTTCGCACAGCAACCCCTGGCGGTGATTGCCATCGACGAAGTCCTCGGCCAGGGCTCGGTCGAGGAAGCGTCCGAGGTCGGTGTAGTAGCCCTGCAAATCGTAGAGACCGCAGGGCTTGCGTTGCAGGCCCAGCTGAGTCCAGGTCAGCGCCTCAAACAACTCGTCCAGCGTGCCGAAGCCGCCGGGCGCGGCAATGAAGGCGTCAGACAGCTCAGCCATGCGCGCCTTGCGCTCATGCATGCTGTCAACCTGTTCCAGCGCACTGACGCCCGGGTGACCCAGTTCCCGCGCCATCATGCTGCGCGGGATCACGCCGACCACCTCGCCGCCCGCGGCCAGAGCCGCATCAGCGACAACGCCCATCAGCCCGACTCGACCGCCGCCGTAGACCAACCGCCAGCCTCGCTGCGCGATGCAGCGACCCAGCGCTGCCAGCCCTTGCGCGAAGGCCGGATCGCGCCCGGCCCGCGCCCCGCAATAGACCGCGACACTGCGCATCCTTGCCGCAGTCTCAGCGCTGTGGGAACAGGTGTTCGACCGCGGCGCGTTCTTCGCGCAGTTCCTTCTCGGTGGCGTTCATGCGCTCACGCGAGTAGTCGTTGATCGCCAGACCCTGGACGATCTCGTAACGGCCATTGGCACAGGTGCAGGGATAGCCATAGATCACGCCCGGCTCGATGCCGTAACTGCCGTCGGCCGGCACGCCCATCGTCACCCAGGCGCCATCGGTGCCCAGCGCCCAGTCACGCATGTGATCGATCGCCGCGCTGGCCGCGCTGGCCGCCGACGAGGCGCCACGCGCCTTGATGATGGCCGCGCCGCGCTGCTGCACGACCGGAATGAAGTCATTGCTGACCCATTCCATGTCGACCAGGCTGGTTGCGGCCTGACCCTCGACATCACAGTGGTGGACGTCGGGGTACTGGGTGGCGCTGTGGTTGCCCCAGATGATCATCTTCGACACGTCGGTGCTGTGCTTGCCGGTCTTGGCCGCCAGCTGCGACAGCGCGCGGTTGTGATCCAGCCGCATCATCGCGGTGAAGCAGCGCGGATCCAGATCCGGTGCGTTCTGCTGGGCGATCAGCGCATTGGTGTTGGCCGGATTGCCGACCACCAGCACCTTCACGTCGCGCTTGGCATGGGCGTTCAGGGCCTTGCCCTGGACCGAGAAGATGGCCGCATTGGCTTCCAGCAGATCCTTGCGTTCCATGTCCTTGCCGCGCGGCCGGGCGCCGACCAGCAGGGCGTAATCGACATCCTTGAAGGCCACGTTCGGATCGTCGGTGGCGACGGTGCCCGCCAGCGTCGGGAAGGCACAGTCATTGAGCTCCATGATCACGCCGTCCAGCGCCGGCAGCGCGGGCGTGATCTCGAGCAGATGCAGGATCACTGGCTGATCGGGACCCAGCATGTTGCCGGAAGCGATGCGGAACAACAGGGCATAGCCGATCTGCCCTGCCGCACCGGTGACGGCGACGCGAACGGGAGCTTTCATGGTCGAATTCCTTGGCAAACGGTTGAATCAGGGATCGAATGAGCCTAGCCGGCGGACCGGCCAGGCACCATTCCACTTCAGTCGAGCCCGGCGAAGAACTTCTCGATCCGGGCCAGGCCATCCGGCAGTTCGGCGGCCTTGCAGGTGTAGCTGATGCGCATGCCCTTGGGCTCGCCGAAGGCACTGCCAGGCACGCAGGCTACGCCGACCGCCTCGAGCATCGCTGCGCAGACGTCCACATCGTTCTGCAACACCTGGCCAGCGTAGCGGCGGCCGTAGGCGAAGGAGATATCGGGGAAGGCGTAGAAGGCGCCCTGCGGCCGTGGGCAGCTCATGCCCTCGATGCGACCGAAGCTCTCCAGCACCTGATCACGGCGGCCGGCGAACTCCACACACTTGGACTGCGGCACATCCTGCGGCCCGGTCAGCGCGGCCACCGCACCGGCACAGATCACCTCCGGCAGGTTGGTGATGTGATTGGAGTTGAGCGTCACGCAGGCCTTGGCGATGTGCTCGGGGCCAGCCATGAAGCCCACCCGCCAACCCGGCATGCCGTAGGTCTTGGAAATCGAATCGATCAGAATCACGCGATCGCGCAGCGCCGGCTCGGCATTGATCAGGTGATGCCAGCCCACGCCGTCGTAGATCATCTGGTTGTAGATGTCGTCGGACAGCACATAGATGTCGTGCTTGACCAGTTCGGCCGCCAGCGCCGCAATCTCTTCGCGGGTGTAGACCATACCGGTGGGATTGGACGGATTGTTGAACAGCAGCGCCTTGGTCTTGGGCCCCACCGCGGCGGCGATCTGTTCGGGCCGCAGCTTGTAGTCCTGCTCGGCACTGCAGGGCAGGAAGGTCTTCTTCGCCCCGAGGATGTCGACGATGTCGACGTAGCTGGTCCAGTAGGGCGTCGGGATCAGCACCTCGTCGCCTTCGTCCAGCATGGCGTAGAGCAGATTGAAGAGGATGTGCTTGGCGCCGACGCCAGTCGCCACGTGATTGCGGCCATAGCCGCTGATCCCGCCACGCTCCAGGCTGGTCAGATAGGCATCCAGCAGCGCGTCGGCACCGCGGTTGGATCCGTACTGACCGCTGTCGTGCTGCAGTGCGGCAGCGGCGGCTTCATAGACGTGCGGACCGGGCAGAAAATTCGGTACGCCGATGGAAAAGGAAATGATGTCGCGTCCCTGCGCCGCGAGGCGCTTGGCCTTCATGGCGATCTCCATGATCGCACTCGGCTGGGCACGGGACATGCGCGCGGCTAGCGTCAACATGGGCTGCCCCGAAAGGAAAAATGCGGGCGCGCAGAATAGCACAGGGGCAGGCAACTGCTGTGCACTCAACGAGACGGATCACGCGCGTCACCAGCGGCCGCTGGCGACACACCACGGTGCCCAAAGGGTCGGCGGAAGGCCTCGTGTGCACCATGCTGCGCTGCATCAACCAGGCTCGCTGGACCGCTGACCCTCGGATTGCCTGGGGACCGGTTCACTTTCGGCCGGATCAAGCGCATGCAGTCTATCGAAGCGCCTACCAGCGCCAGATCGTGGTCAGCCCTGTGTCGTTCAGCGCGACCACCACGACCTGCGTATCCAGCGATCGACCAAAACCCGGCCGCCATTGCGACGGCTGCAACCGTGCCGAACCACCTTCGATGGAGAGTCCTATCAATCGACCATCGGGCAGACTGATGCGTGCCTTGCGGGGGTCGTCGAGCTTGACGACTATGTCGGGATGCAGGTGGAACCAAGCCTCGGCCTGGCCGAAACGTCCGCTGAGCCGATCTTCGATCAGCAACTGGCCCGCTTCCAGCCGCCATCGACGGCGGTGCAAGACCCGCCCGGGCAGGCGTCGGTAGCCGGTGTGGCTGCAGGCAACCTCGAGCAAAGCCTCCGACTTGGTGGCGACAAGGTCCAACGGATAGCCACGCCGAGCCACCCGAAAACCGCTCCAGACTTCGGCCGAATCCTGACCATCGACCACCACGCAGTTGTGCGCAGCTGTGCCGCGCTGGCGTACCCGCTCGGCATCGGTGCCATAGCGATCGATGCCCGTGTTGACCAGCACCCGCCGCGCGCCAATTGACAACTCGAAGCTCAGCTGGTCGGCATGGGCATGGCCCGGCAAGTAGTCAGGGCCGATGCGCGCGCAGTCCAGGAACAGCGTCGCCGGGCCATGCGACAGCCGCAGGTAACCGCTGCCGGGTAGATGGATCAACCCGGCGCCCGGATCTGCATCCTCAACCGAACCTGCACCATCCCCACCCGTTCTGAGCCCGCCGAAGGTCGCCTCACCGCCCCCCTGTCCGCCAGTCCTGAGCGTGTCCAAGGACGCCCCACCGTCCCCCTGCCCACTCGTTCCGAACCTGTCGAAAGGCTCCCCTTCAGGCGCCTCAATCCCCAGACGCAGCGCGTAGGCCTCCAACTCGCCATTGCTCGGCGCGACTCCAATCGCCGTGTCATTGAAGAACGCCAGTTCGCCATCCGGATGCGTCATCACCCGCAACCAGCGCCACATCCGTATCGCGGCCTGACGCCAGCTATCCACCACCGCGGTATCGATGCGCCCCCGAAAGGCAGCCGCCAGGTTGACCAGATCCAGCAGGTCCTCGAAGGCCAGCGCGTGATACATCGGGCTGAGCTCGAATTGCCCGCCGTCCGGAAGCACCTGCTCCGGCAACTCCCGCGCCAGAATCCGCAAGCCGGTACCCAGCCAGCCATCCGCCTCCGACCCCTCGAAATAGCACCCGGCGAAGACCAGCGCCTTGGCATTGGCAAACAGATGATTGCCGAGCAGATGCCACTCCAACCGCCGCTCCAGCCAGCGACCCTGCACCGCCAGACTATGCACCGCCTCGGCCGGCAACTCGAAACCCGACAACGCCGCCTTGATCCAGTTGACCATCCGCAAACTGGTCGGATAAGGCGCCCATCCCACTCCCTTCCCCGGCGGGTTCTCAGCGATCCAGCGCTCGATCAGCGCTGAATGCCACTCACGCCGATCCCTCGCACCCAGCGCGTTGAGGTCGTCGAAGTAATGGAGGTTGTAGCGGAAGAGGTCGGAGTGATCGGGGGCTTGCCAGTCGTCGGCGACCACAAGCTCGTGTTCGACTTCCAGCAGCCGAATACGTCGCAGGTTCAATATCGAAGGCTTGCGCGCAGCCGCGCCTGACCAATCACCCCGCCAATGACGCAGCACCGGCGGCGGCGCCAGCCGCGGTCTCGGTCGGATCAGCCGCGTCCAGGGGCGCCGGTAGATCTGTACCGGACGAAGGTGACGCAGCGTGTGGATGAGCAGATGCATCCCGACGAAGCTCGCAGACATCCTATCCTGGCCGGAATCACTCAATCTCAACCGACCAGCCGCCCGACGTTGGACCAAGGCGAAACCGTACCCGTTGCCCGGACAGAACGTGCCTGGGGTTAGCCAGCAGCCGAAAGGAATGATCCCAGTGATTGTCGTCCCTGGGAACGGACGGATCAGTAGTCAGCACTGTTGTACGGCTGAGACTGGCCTCAAACCACAACAGGACCCCATCAAGTCGCCCTTCTAAATGGATCTCGAAATGAGTCTCAACCGAAGTTCGCGCGTGGACGCGCGCCGACAGGTCATAGTTGACCAGCTCTTGGCTATCGGCCAGTCGTAACCATGCACTTGCGCGGCTTGAAGCGACCTGCACACTCATCGGCGTCAAAACCGAAGCCGCCAATAGCGATGAAAAATCAATTCCATAGGTGGCCAACCAGCGCCGAACGCTAGTCTCAGTGAACTGCCAGTGATCACGTGCCTGTTCGTCGATCTGCACCGGTACAGCCATAACGCGGAGCCTTGAAGGCAGCAAACGAGCATCCGGCTTCAGCCAACGACGCACCGCATCCGACGTGAACTCTAGGATGCCCTCGCCCAGCGGATCGTTGCCTATGATCTCAGACACTAGAACATCAGCCGGCTCGGGAAGCTCAATCCTGGTAGACCATCCTCGCAGCAGGGTGATGCGGTCTGCCAACCCATTAGCAGCGAACATTCGTTCAGCCACACCCGCAATCGCAGACCCCTCGACGGCATAGACACGCCGTGCGCCGGCCCGAGCCGCAGCAATTGCCAGGACACCCGTACCGGTACCCAAATCAACAACGACGTCACCAGCGCAAACCACTTCCTCAATCGCCCGTATGTACCCCGCAGTTCGCGCGTGATCGTTCAGCATTGCCGAGTGCAAGGGAGCACCGGAGAAATCCATTCCAACGGAATCCAAAAATGGAGTGTTTGCATCGTCATCCGTACGCAAAACACCGTTCTTCATCAACCAATGGATTTCCCGAACCAGTTGGACCCACTCATGAACACCCGAGAGGAAGGGCCGAAGCCCCTCCAACGCCGACCTGATCGAACTTGGCCGACGAAAACGATCGATTATCAAGAACAGATGCTCAGGAACATCCAGCGTACGACCATTAACCAGCAACTGCCACTGCGCATTCGCACAGCACTCGATCCGCACGCCAGGACGCAGGACCAACAATCTATTTCCGTCCACCCTCTGTGACACTTCCCTCATCCAATAGATCACTCGTTCGCGAGACTCGCGAGAATCATTCACCGGCACCCTGAAGACGTCTGTCGAGGGTACCCAAGTAAATCCATTGCTCTTCCATGAGCATTCTCGATCCTCTCAACTTGGGAGGCAGCCAAGACCAGCTGCCACTGGCCTATCTTGCCATTCCGAAAAAACGGCTCACTCGGCGAAGCTTTTCCCTGTGTAAAGCCGGAACGTGTGAGAAACTTAAGACGCTCGAATCGAGTCGATTGAACGGCCAGCTCCAGTCGATCAGCAGGTGCACTCAGATTCAACCACGATAGCAATTCTGATAATACAACAGCAGTCGCGTCCAGAATATCCTCGAACCTAACGATCCGACTCTCAAGACCGCATGAGCTCCAGCTAAGAACATGATCTGACCAGCTGCCGAGATGCTCACTGAAACTTGCGCCATCTCCTCGCCCAGTGGGCGAACCAATCCATGAATCGCTGCAAATGAAATCCACGGAGTCGTCCAATGTGATCCCTTCGTAAGAGGCAAGTGAAACTGCGACATCTCGAGGGTCGCGAACCACATGAAGAATGGCCGAACCTGTTCGTTCAACAACGGAGGCAATGGACGGGTTGAAGGTCTCGTGCGTCTTGAACAAGAAGAGTTGATCCACTTTCGAGCCCAGCAACCGCTCAATCGCCTCGGCCCTTAGCTCAAGGAATTCGTCATAATCAAGATCGGAACCCAAGAAGAAGCTACCAAACGAGACGATGTCGGCGCTGTTGAGCCAATATTCATCACCAACGAAATTCGGATCTAATAGACGCTCATCCTCTACCAGACACGCACGCAGCAGGAACCGCAGCCAGGTATTTCCTGACCGAGGATATGAGGAAATGATCAGAGGCCTGAAAGATCCAGCCACCGGCGGGCCACCTAGTCGCCTGAGACGCAACTGCGGTCGATGATTTCGTCTAGATTCGACGCCGCATGTTGCAGGTTCACACAAGCCCATCGAGCGGCGCCGGCAAGGGCAATCATCGCCGAAACCGCATGCAACTCCGACACTCGCGTCGACGCTATCAGCCCAGCCAGGCGATGTCTCCGAAGAACTTCGACACCATCAAGCTTTGGAACCTTCAGACTGAAGAAGTCCCTTGAGCCCGCTACAAGAATCAAGTCAATCGGGGTAGCGCATCGATACTTTTCCTCGCATACTGCGTACACCCCCTTTTCGCTGGAAGGACGCAGAGCGCCTAGGCGCTGCATCCCCGATGAATGCAAGAGAAATGAATCAGGCGCGATTGCCCTTTTCAGAAACCTCGGTCCACCATAGGCGGAAACAACTCCCTCGCGATACGTCAGTACCGCGACATCGTCACTGACCAAGGCTCCCCCACGGCTCAGAACCTCTGCGCAGAACCTGCTCTTTCCCGCCGCTGTTCCAGCAAGTACCAAAACTCCCAGACCTTGGTAAACGACGCAACATCCCCGCAGTACCAACCTTGATTGGGTCGACAGCAATCCCGGGACGACGACGTTTGCAAAGAGATTCTGATCCCACAGGCTCAGTTCTGTGGAGCCAGAAAAGAACACAGACTCCGGGAGCGTGATCGAGAACGAGTCGGCTGGTCTAGACAGGGCCAATGAACCCTTGCCGGAGATAAGCATGATCTCGGGCTCGCCAGCAACTGGAGCGGAACACACCGGAATCACTTCGAATGTAAACGCGTGAGACTCCAGCGAAGCACCGAATATCAAATACCTATTGACGGACATAAAAAAAGCGGCCCGATGGCCGCCTTTCGAATCAACCACCCCCTAGGGAGCAGTTTGAAGATTCAAATTGTACATCCCGATCATGGCTGGACCACCGCCGTCCAAGGGGCCAGCAACACGACGCCCATGCAACGACGAGGACATCGGCCCGATTGTCAAGACCGCCGGCGCATCATACGTCTTCTTCACTTCTTCGACGCGAACTGCATCCATGACGAAACCTCCGAGGTGTGAAAGTACCAAGACGACAAGCTTAAACACGCTAACCAAGGATACAAGTTTTCCCATGGCTTGTCAATACCCGGCATGGGCATCTTGTCCCACTGTATGAACCGTCCCAAGAGCTCTGCAGCGTGGTCGAGTTCTCGTATCGTTCGAAGATCTGGCGCCGATTGGGCGAACAAAGCAAATGCAACGTTTCCCGCTGGAACCTTGGGTCTCCTGCTAACCGCTCTCTCAACATAGGGCTCGATGTACCCTCTCAACAAGGACTTCCTACAACCAGTTCGCTTGGCACCATCGCGCTCGAAGCGGGACGAGTCCAAGCCAACTACAAGGCCAACAACTGCGAGATCATGAAATGGCGATAGAACATCCAGCTTCACAATTCCATTTTTGTCTATGCCTTCAACATCCGTTTGTGCGAAACCGCTATGTAGTGCAGACCTCCAGTCTGACCAGTCAACTGTACGCTGCCAGTCTTCCATCGCATTCCGCCACCTGCCATGAATCCACTCGCAGGTTTTCACCGTTGCACGACCCTGCAAATGAAGAGCAGCGCGTATCCGCCTCTTCATTTCCATGAGCCTGTTCCTGAATGCCAGAGCGCGCAAGAAGGCGCTTTCGAACAGTTCGTCGGCCCCTAGGCCCGTCAGGACCGGATCTGAGCCTACGATGGCCCCAGCGCTGTCAAGACTCGCAGCCAAAGTCATCGGCTTGTCGCACCAAGGCACAGAGGAAGCACAAGGATATACAAGTCGCTCTGAACTACGTGAAATGACGTCGATATGGAAGCCCAGGCTCTCGGCAGATGAAATCGCCAGTGAGGAATCATCCAGTGGGAAAGTTTCTCCGAAGCTGCAGGAAGTCAGCACGACCCGAGTTGGATCAAGGCCGATTCGCTTCAGGGCTACGGCCACGGCGGTCGAATCCACGCCCCCGCTTATCAACAATCGTGTTAGAGTCGCACCGACTCTAGCCTTTACTGCGCTTTCAAACAAGTATCCGAAGTGGTTCAGTAGCCCATCCAGGCTGTTAGCGGGACGGTCGCACGCGGGCATCTTGTGTTCATATTTTCTTACTGCGGCTTTACCGGATCCCACCGAAACCTGAAGAACCTCGCCTGGACATAAGATCCTCATTTCTCGGTAAAAAGTCTCTCCATTATCCGCGCAGTGGGGTTGCCCGAGGATCAGGTGCCGAGCAATGACTTCCTCAGCTATGCTCATGGATCCCTGCAGCAGCTTGATGATCGCAGTAGCACTCGAACTGATTATTACTAGTCCCGATGCTTCAGCATAGAACAAGCATCTTGATGCAAAGAAGTCAGCTCCGGCATAGATGCGCCCGGATACTTGATCCAAGCAAACAGCACTGAATTCGCCGTTGAGCGTTGCGAAGAGTCTTCCAGCAGATCGACATATCGCATCGACCAAAGCAGCGTCTCCGCCGGGGACGTCTCTCAATAGCCCGCTATACCAAAGGCAAGCATCTCCGCCAGCCAGTTCCACAAAGGCATGGTTCTCGACATGTCGGATGCTAAACGCCCACAAGGCGCTATTGCCAAAGCGCATTCGCACTGCGCCCGCCCAAGATACCGCGCCGCTAGAAGAAAATGCCGCTCTGAAGTGCTTTTCAGCTCGCTCCAATGCTCCGACAACGATCAGAAATCCAGTATCACGATATGGTCTCATCGGACAGCAAGTGCCCACAGTCTTGCGCAAGCGCTCGTTATCTGCTTCAGGCAACCAAACTGAGACGAAACCTCAGCTGGCCTCACCGGGAACGACTCATCCCCAGGACACCAGTCAGTGACGAGACGGCCGGTCGCAACTTTCTGAGACCATCCGGCAGTGTCAAGCGCATGACCGGAAGGCGCTTGGTCAGCTCAGAACACTCCCGCAGGATCTGAGTCGCCTCCTCCCGAGTATTCAGGTATGGCGTCATGGTATTGGCATAAAGCTCAGCTACGCACGCGGCATCGGGCTTGACTCGTGAAACGCGACAGACTGACACCGCCTCCTGATGGCGGTCACCGATTAGAAGAACATGCGATATGCTGCCCTCAATCGAATCGCACCGGGTTGAAGGCAGATATACTTTTTCTCCGTTCGGTGCAATTTCGGCGGTCGATCCATTTACTCTAAGCTCGTCAACAACGTGCAGCCAAAGCCTGATTCTGTTGTAACCCGGTTTGAACGTGACGGTCTCCTGCTCAATACGAATTGCAGCCAGATCTTCTGCATGGACCATCCAACCCTCAGCCTGCATTGCAGCAAGCGTTGAGGATTTCCCTGCTCCTGACGCACCGATGAGCATCACTGTCTTCCCTTCGCAACTGGCAATCCCGGCATGCAACTGAAGCTGACCGAGTGACTTGAGCAGGCAGGTCATACCTATACCCATGCAGAACGCGCCGATGCGTCCTTCATCCGTTTCGGGGGGCACATAAACAGTCAACTGTTTTGCGCTCCTGTCCACTTCAACGGCAGCTCCACCCCGCAAGACATACACATCCGATCCTTCATCAAGAATATGCCGTGCCGAGAAGCGTCTGCTGCCGCCCCGCTCAGGCTCGACGATAACTGACGAACGAACTCTCTCAAAGTCGAGCGGATACGTTCCGAAACGAACCAATATCCGAAAAACAGGCCCGTCAGGTGCGAAGGTTTCTGGACAGTGTCTTTGAAGGAGACTGCGCCTTACTAGAAGATTTATCCCAAACGCGCTGAATACACCCTCTTCCCTTACATTCGAGTTCACGGATCGGTCAAGCGGTTTGTTCATAGCATCGACAGAGGTCTTATGCGGGCTTGATTCTACTAGAAAAGGCGCCTGAAGGAACCCATTGACCTTGCTGCAGAAAGGTCCTGAGAGTCTGCGATGATTATGTCGTTCCAAACCACCCACGCGTGCCCTCTGACACCATCATGCGAGAAGTGGACGTCTGTATCGACTCGGCGCCAGCGTAGCGCCCACCAAATCAACAACGCCCTTCTGAGACACTTGTCAGTGCGTGAGCCGAATATGCTGCAAATGAGATTGACCATTTGCCGCTCGGGAAAGGGGCTGCGGTCGGAACTAGGGTCTGGAGACAAGTACAAGAGCAACCGGTAGGTTGACCTCACCCCGATCACCCGCAACATGATTTCTATGAGGAATGCAAGTGCTCGCAGTGCCAGGCTAGCAATCGGCCTAAAAGCAGTCTTAAGCACAGCCATCAGCAAGGGTCAAAGCCTACTTGCCATGTCGAGTCATGGTTCGATTCACTCACGGTGTGCCCAGCCCCAAGAAGTACTCACAACCAGAATGCTGGTGGATCAGGGATCGATTTCGACCGCCTGAATCAACAGCTGATGAAGTCCATCGATAGGTAAAGCTTCCATTGAGGCAGAGCACCGCGATACGCACACGGAGCAAGTCACCAGGGACCAGCATGATCGGGCTTGACACGGGAAACAGTAATCGACCGTAAACTTGTGGCGTGGAGAACAACCCAGGCGCCGCAGAGATCGTTATCCCCGGGAGCAGCTCTGCTTCGAACCAGACCAGCCAGGCGTGAACGGTCGTTGGTGTCGTAACCCGCCACTCGATCTGGGCCGGTTCCGGAATACTTGGCCCATTCTTGTAATCGATCTCGGCGAACTGCTTCCCCTCCATGCTCGGCATCATCCCGCTATTGACGGGCCTGCGCGGCATGTTCGCCTCGACCCTGGCCAACACAGGCATGTCCAGTCCAATTTCACCTCCAATCCAGGGCTCGCGTACCTGCGCCTGATACCAGTGCTCATCTTCGATTGGCGCGACGAAGAGCCTGTCTCGCGACGGCAGGATGCTGGCGTCAGGGGACAACAGACGCCTGAGAGCATCATTTAAAGTGTCGAATGCCGAACCGAAAAATGGTAAGGCACCGCGCAGGTCCGAAACCAAGATGTTTGCAGGTTCATCGACTTCAAAATCTTCTGAGCGTCCAAAATGAAACCGGATTCTTTCACCTAGTCCCATGCGTTCCGCCTCGCGCTTACCGTAGTCCAGTAGTGGACTTAGCTCTACCGCGTAGACACGTCGAGCACCCAGTGACGCTGCGTACAACGCAAATGCCCCGGTTCCGGCACCCAGGTCCAGCACGACGGAGTCCGGCTTGACCAGTCGATCGAGCGCCTTGCGATAAGCAACGGTGCGAACCGGATCGCGAAGCATGTTTGAGTAGTCTTCAAAGCGATACATGACATATCGACTCGATCAGGATTCCTCGATCAGCATCAAACGCAGCAGTTCGCCCAAGAATGCCTCAACGTCAGCGCGAGCCTGGGTCGCACCGATACCGTAGGTATCAATGAGCAACTGCTCTAGTACCGGCGCATCCCCACCTCCCTTGATCGTTGCCCACAACTGGATTCCTGCTTCGTTCAGCGAGTAGAATGTTTCGCTCTGTAAGGACAGCAAGACCACGTCGTTTCCGATATTTTCCTCGAGAACATGATCGGGGACTCGAAAGCTCATTATTTTTCCTCCGGTTCGCTTTGTTTGCCCAACACTTTGGTCATGTGTTCCGTTGAACGAGACCGTCCAGTCAAGGCACGTGTCAACAATCGAATCGGCCTAAATAAGGCCGCCATTGGCCGAAGCCAAGGATTACGCCCTAGTGTGTCAGTGTCTCTGTCTGACGGACGAGAACTGTGCAATAGCAGACGCAACTGGTCTTTGCGGCAATCAGCATTTGCTACGCGAAGCGCAAAGAAGTCGCCCATCCGCTCTCGGTCGAGAGCGGGGCGAAGAATCAAGCGTCGAATCCGCCGCAGCTGGGCTTGATCGAGTGCCCTATTGTGCAAGCCGTGCCCGTCGCGTGGTCGCGGACAATCAGGGAACAGCATCCAACTCAGCTGCAAAGTTGCCCTCAACAGCCGGTATGCCCCTTGTTCGATCGCGAGCTGTTCTAGCGAATCCCAGTCCAAGCCCGGCGCCCTTAGGACCTCGGGTATGTCAAGCAGCCAGTTCAAGCGCTCCCAATTGTGCTTGTAGGCATGGATGGCCAGGTACAATAAGGTGGCTTCTGTGGTAGGCATCCAGGTGCGAATTCTGTTGCGATATGATCGCTCAGTCGCATCCGACCAGAGAAAATCGCCACTGTAGTAACGCCCGAAGTGCGGTCCGGCGACGCGCCAATGCAGTTCAACAATCTCGTCGGTGTCGCAATGACGAAAGACGATGTGATAACGATCTTCAAGAGTGTGGTTCTGATACGGCGAGTGGTAGTTCAGGTTCAGCAATAGTTGCCATGCACGGTGCAGATCTCCGGCCCGCACCAAGATATCCAGATCTCCGAACTCGCGCAGCTCCGGACGGCGGTGATAGGTATCTGCCAGAACTGGCCCCTTCAGTGGCATCGCATCAATACCGGACTGACAGAACGCACAAAGGATACGCAGTAGCTCCGCTCGTAAGGCCAGTGATCTCAGCGAGCTGGCTCTGGCGCGGGCGCGCAGACGATCGCGCAGGTTCGCTCCGACCGGGCCTTGATCGTCGTTCGCAACAAGCCACGCATGGACATGACTGGTGACCCCGTTGGCCACGGCCATTCGCAGTAATCGTTCCCACTCGGTGTCGCTAAGCGGTCGGCCGATCTGGTCGAAGCCCAGCGCCGGGCCGCTGCCGCCACAGATACGCACCAGCTGGCCACCAATAGCGGGAAGCGTCATCTCGCTCATGCCGAACCGGTCGCCCGCAATCGCTCCAAATCTGCCAACCGGGGGCTTGGCCAGGCCAGGGTATTCAAGGCTGGTAGCCGGAGGTCCGATCGCAGATCGCCTTCGCTGTCGAACAGGAGGTAATCCGAGTCTGCGAGGCGGTGTGCCTTCGCCTGGGCATTCTCCGGCGCGGTCTCGACGATCAGCCTGCCCTGGTTGGCACCCAGTCCCCACACTCGTATGCCGGGTCGCACATAGCGACGAACCCTATGGAGCAACCCCTGCGCTTGATGGGAGCGCCAGCCCGGCTTCCACATGGACAAGAGTGCCTCGGGACTGCAGCAGACGATTCCGCCGCCCAGATCGGCCGGCAACTGCTTTCGCAGGATGCGGTTGCGGCTGAAGTTGCGGAGCAGAGATCTGATCATGGAAGGCATGTATTCAGGTCAAGGCAACGGCGCACGTCTTGGAGCGCCAGCATCCTCTCCGGCCGCCTTTCGCCTCGTTCAATACAAAGGTTACGCGCATCTCGCTCCGCCATCGCTACTCGCTCACCTGGCTCCGTAGAGCTTCTGCCGGCAAGGGTGCCGGCGCTCCTGGTTGCTCCGTTCTCACTCAACTCGTTTGCCCAAGCCGTATCGCCCAACGGCTCACTTCGAGCAACTCATCGAGGGGGGGCAGTCCCTCATTGCCGGTCTTCAAGCCTTGCACAAAAGCCGCGGCGCAGGCGGATTGGCCCTTGTCCTGCCGCCACAGCCGCTGACTGGTGAATCCGGACCAGCCGTGGCCCTGTAGCACTCGAAAGTTGTCCAGACTCAGCACCCTGCCCTGCGCATAGACTTCGACGCGTTCCTTCGGCACAGCGCGGTGGCCGTTGGCGAAGTAGTGGATCGTGGCGATTGACCCATCGGCGTGGCGCAGTTGCAGCGAAGCGGTGTCGGCAGTCGCTGAGTCCAGCAGCACACGTTGGGCCGACTCAATCGGCGCACCGACCAGATGCCGCGCCAGGTCGATGAAGTGGCAGGCCTCACCAATGATCCGGCCACCGCCACGCTGCGGGTCCTGGGTCCAGTGCTCGGCGGGAATCGCGCCAGCATTGACGTGGATCACAATCGCTTTTGGTGCACTGACGCCGGCTAGCAGGCGCTTCATCGTCACCACCTGCGGTGCGAAGCGACGGTTGAAACCGACCATCAGCAGCGGCGCGCGATCGGTTGCTGACTGCGCCGACAGCCAGGCCGACTCAATCTGTTCCAGTTCGACCAGTGACAGGCACAACGGCTTCTCCACAAACACGCTGCGACCCGCGGCCAGCGCCCGGCAGACATAGTCGGCGTGACTGTCGTGGCGGGTCGCGATGACCACCGCATCGGTGGCTTCGTTGTCGATCGCCGCCTCAGCCGACGTGGCCACGGCCGCGAAACCGAACTTGCGACCATGATGCGCGGCACTGACCCCGGCCTCACTGACCAGCGTCTGCAGCTGCGCACCCGCCTGCTTGAAAGCGGGAATCAGCACGCGGCTGGCGTAGTTGCCGGCGCCGATGACGCTGATCCCAGGCGCACCGGGAGCTCGTTTGGAGACAGGCGCTGCGTCCAGCCGAATCTGCTGCTCCAGATTCACCTCGGCCGTTGGCGGATAGCGGATCAGGATGCCCATCGAGGGCTCATCACCGGCCAGCAGTTCATAGGCTGCCGGCGCCTGCGCCAGATCGAAGCGATGCGACACCAGCGTCGTGCAGTCGATCCGCCCAGCCGCCATCAGATCGAGCACAGCCTCGAAATTGCGCTGCTCGGTCCAGCGCACGAAGCCCACCGGATAGTCCTGACCGGCCTCCTCGTAGGCCGGGTCGTAGCGACCCGGGACCATAGGAGCAGCTGACCTGGAAGCTCAGCTCCTTTTCGTAAAAGTCGGCCCGCGACAACTGCAATCCAGTGACGCCGACCAGCACGATGCGACCGCGCTTGCGGCACATCTGCGCGGCCTGGTGGATCGGCTCGTCGCTGCGCGTCGAGGCTGTCACCAGCACCGCATCGACGCCGCGTCCGCGGGAGAATCGCGCCGCGACCGGCAGCGGATCGCTGCTGCGCAGATCCACCGTCTCGGCACCGAAGGCCTGCGCCAGGGCCAGACGGGCCGGATCGAAATCCAGGCCCAGGACCCGACAGCCCTGCGCCCGCAGCAGCTGAACGGTCAGCAGTCCGATCAGGCCCAGCCCGGACACCACCACACACTCGCCCAAGGTTGGTTCGGCCAGCCGGATGCCCTGCAGACCGATGGCCGCGAGCACCGTGAAAGCCGCGGTTTCATCTTCGACCCCGTCCGGGATGCGCGCACACAGATTGACCGGTACCGACACCATCTCGGCATGCTTGCCATTGGACAGTACGCGATCACCAACCGCGAAACCCGAAACCCCTTCTCCCACCGCCACCACCCGGCCGACATTGCAGTAGCCAGGCGCCAGCGGCTGGTCGAGCTTGCTGCGCACCGCATCGAGCGTTGGCCCGATGCCGTCGGTGCGCAACTTGTCCAGCACCATCCGCACCTTGTCCGGCTGCTGGCGAGCCTTCTGCAGCCAGTTGGCCTTGCCAAAATCCACCATCATCCGCTCGGTCCCAGCCGACACCAAACTGAGCGAAGTGGCGATCAGCAACTGGCCCGGCTTGACCTCAGGACAGGGCACCTCCTCGACGCGCGACTGGCCATTGGCGATGTTCTGGAGGAGTTGTTTCATCGTGCAGCCCTCGCGGCAAGACGACGCTCCCGCAGCTTCACGCCGATGTGCAGGTCATGGGCGACGCGGAGGAGGCAGTAGTTCAGTCCGGCACGGCCATCCAACATGCCGGCGCGCAGCACATAGGTGTACAAGAATCGCCACAGGGGCCGGCCTGGCAGCCGCGCCGCAAGAATCTTCAGTGCGCGCCGCCTGGCGATGGGATCAGACCCCAACATGTTGCGCCAGGGAATCGTTTCGGAACGCAAGCGGAGAACCAGCTCCACCTCGTCGGTGGAATACTGGTTGTGCCGCGCCACCCATTGATGCACGCCCTTGCTGAAGGCTTCGTGCCGCCAACCGTGTTTGAGGTAATGCAGGGGACCATCGGTCACTTCCCGTTGACCGTGGCCCTCCTTGCGATAGCGCACCTGGCCACACTTGAGCAGGCGCAGTTGGAAGGATGGGTACATGGTCGAGCGCTTCAGCCACTGGCCAAGGAAGTAGTTCCGGCCCGCAATGTAGCCGCCAACGACGTCGGCAGGGTTGGTGATCAGCGCCTCGATCTCATTAAGCAACTCTGGATCGCAATACTCGTCGGCATCGACAAACAGCAACCACTCGTGTCGCGGCTGCGCATGGTCAATCGCCCAGTTGCGCTGGTCGCCGAAATCCTGGAAGGGGTGCTCGAAGATGCGCACATCCGGACGCACGGCCCGGGCGCGTGCCAGCGTGTCGTCGGTGCTGCCAGAGTCGACAATCACGACGTCGTCGACCCTGGCAAGTGCGCGCAGGCAGGGCTCGATGTTGATCGCTTCGTTGTGGGTGAGGATGAGGACTGTGAGGGGGAGCAAAGTCGATGAAGCTCGTCTTGGGCTTCAGGATTCAGAGATGGGCAGTGTGAGCATCAACGTCAATGGCTCCATGGGCGAAGGCAGGAAGCCATGCGCTGAATAGAACCTGGCGGCGTTCTCCGACAACGCGTGAACCAGCATGGCTCGAACGCCGGCCTGCCTGGCGACGGCCTGACTGCGCAGTAACGCATCGCGCAGCATGGACAAACCCAGACGTTGCCCCTGATAACTGAGCGCGACCGCGAGTCTGCCGAGAACAATCACTGGGATCGGCTCAGGCATGTTTCGACGGACATTCCCAGTCGCGATACCCCTCGTGACTGAGCCTGCGGCAAGGGTATAGAAACCCACGACGTCGTTGCTGGCGTTCGCCACGACGAAGGTCCGACTCGCGCCGTTGAGCTGATTGGCCAAGGCACGGCGCTTGAGCCAGTCATCGAGCAACTGCTCCCCACACGCGAACTTGTCGAGCAAATGAGCGGAGTCGAGCGATTGAGGTGCCGTCAGACTCAAGTCGCGGCGTCAGTCCACTTCCCAGGTCGGGCGAACTGCAAGCAACTTCCTCAGGCCATCGCTCAACTTGGGCGGCTCGTGCAAAACCCGCTCAAACGCCTCGAACTGACGTTCGTCCAGATTGAACATGACTTGGTCGAGCAGCACTTCTCGTGCTCGATCACAGGAGACCTCCAGCATGAACTCAGAGCGATTCCTGCCCAGCAAGGTTGCCGCCTTGTCGATCAGATCACGCTGTTCCGGCAGCGCACGAAGGTTGATTGCAGCGGCTCGCATCACACACCCCCGTATAGACGATAGATACACACCCTAGGTCGACGTGTAGTCGTTGTCAACACAAACGTGGCGCAATCAGGACTCACCAATCCCTCCAGCCTGCAAGCGGTCATCGACCATCCGTTCGTAGACATTGATCGTTTGCTCAGCAATGCGGTCCCAGGAAAAGCGCTCGGCGACCAGTTGACGGGCTCGATCGCCGCGAGCACGAGCTTCCGCAGGATTTGCCAGCAACTCGCTCAATGCATCGGTCGCGGCTTCGACATCGGGATTGACCACCCACCCCGCCCCGTGATCGCCGACTTCGGGTAAGTTGCACTCATCGGACAGCACGCATGGCAGGCCAGCCCCAAGCGCCTCCAGTGCTGCGACGGGCAGCCCTTCGGAGCGGGAGATCAGCGCCCAGGCATCGGCACCCTGCAGGCATTCCCGCTTGGTATCGCCGACCACCTCGCCGATGAAGCGGCAACGTTCTGCAACACCCAGCGATGCGGCAAGGGCTTCCATCTGCGTCTTGTAGCCCGAACCGGCATCGTGGCCGGCAATCACCAGATACACGTATGGATAGCGGCTGGCCAGTTGGGCAAAGGCGTTGAGCAACAGGTCGAGGCCCTTCTTCGGGTGTACCCGAGAGAGAAACAGCAGGGTCCGGCTGCCGGTGGGCAGATCCAGGCACGTCGCCAGCGATCGCTGTTCGGCGCTAGCCGCAAACATTTTAGATGGGATTCCATTCGGAATTACCTCAATCGGACCCGACAAGCCGCCCGCACGAAACTGCGCGGCCTCCTTCTGCGACAGCGCCTGCAGGCAGTTCGCCCGTCGCAACAGCGGAATCTCGGTCAACGCCCCATAGAGGCGCTTGCCCAGCGCATTCTGCCGCAACGCCCAGGGATCGAAGGAACCCTGCGGCGCAACGATGTAGGGGGTGCCGGCGGCACGCGCACAGCGCATCGCCCACCAGGTGGGGAAGTTCCAGATGGCGTGGACATGGACGACGTCAGCGGCACGAACCGCACCCGGCAGTGCACGGGCGAGGCTCAGCGAAACACCCGGGTTGTTGAGCGGCAGCGTGAGCATAAACTCCCGAGATCTGACTCGCGATTGATCGGGTTGCACCGCCGCATGTGGCGGCTTGTCCACATACAGCACGCTCACCGAATGCCCGAGCGTCGCCTGTGCCTCGGCCAGCGGGTTGACGATGTGCGTGGTCCCGGAGGAGTTTGCCAGGCCGCGGATCACGTGAAGAACTCTCAACGGCGAATGACCGGCGTCCACACAGAAGCGGCTGCGCAGTGGTCACGCAAACTCGGCAAGCCATTGGCGACCCCCATCATGGATGACCAACTCATCGTGGGGCTTGCAACGCCGCCTGCACGGCCGCCACGAGACCTTGGCCAAAGCGCTCCGGCCCGTAGTCGGCGACGCGCCTCCGCGCGGCCCGCCCCATCGCTTCGCGCTCCGTTGCAGACGCTTCAGTGGTCTGCAGCAACACGCGGGTGATATCTGCATCGTCGAAAGGATCGAAGACGTGACCATTCACGCCATCCTCAACCAGTTCGTAGCGGGCACCAACGGGCGAGGCCACCAGCAGCGGCAAGCCACAGGCAGCCGCCTCATTGACCACCAGACCCCAGGGCTCGCCCTTGGCCGGGTGAATGAAGGCTCCAGCATGGGCATACCAAGTGGGAAGTTCCGGGTATTGCACGAAACCTGGCCAATGAACGTCCCGGTCAAGTCCCAGCTCCGAACACAAGGCACGCAGCCGTGACTCCTCCTCGCCACTCCCCGAAACAACCAGATCCCACGGATCGCTACACGCACGTCGATAAGCTTCGTAAGCGCGAAGCAGACCATCGAAGTTCTTTCGTGCAATGAAGCGAGCACAAGCGAAAAAGTACGGACGAGCGCCCAACGGACCCGCACCCTGTCGGGCGATCTCGGACTGAGTATCAAAGTAATCGTTGTCGACGGCGTTGTAGCCCAGAAAGATCCGCTCTGCAGGAACACCGAGCGACGCCAGATACCGTGCCTGCATCTCCCCGCCAACCAGCCCCGCGCTCGCGCGACGCAGGATCCGCCGCTTGACCCACTCTTTCCAGAATACCCGGGGAGCTTCGTCGGCCTTCGTTTCCGACATCACCACCGCACGGCGATTCCGAAATCTCCCGGCCCAAGCCAGCGCCGCCCGAGCTTCCGGGACCGCCCAGCCATTGCTGGCCACGACGTCTATGCGCTCGCCTTCCAGCCACTCGATAAGGCGAGCCGAAATCTCATGCTGCGCCAGCTCGTCATAGGTGCGCTCGGCAAACAGCGTGCTCAATCGGAGGTCAGTTGATTCAACGGTTCCGGTCCACTCGTAGTGATCCCGCGCACTGACCTGAACAACTGACACGCTGGCGCCGACCTTTGCCAAGGCCTGAGCAGCCCCGCGTGCCCGCGCCAAGTGATAGGGCCCGGTCCGCATCCACTGCAACGCCACCCGCATTCCAGACAGATCAATCACTCTACGATTGCCGAACGCTGCCGATTCCGCGACTTCAGAGCATCAGCGTATGCGCCGACCACCTGATACCGCAGGCGCCCGGCGTCCCGAACCGAGGCCCTGCCCGTGGTCGGGTAACGGCTCATCCAGCACTGCAGACGTTGCCTCGCGCGTCGCCCTGACGTCCTTGCCCACCACCCAGCGCCAGGCGACAAAGCTACCAATAGCCATGATGAGGAAACGCTGGTAGAACGCTGAGAAGGACTGCGTTGGCAGATAAACACACAAGCCGATGGCCACCAGGAAAAGGACGGTCCAAACTTGTCCGATGGTGCGATGCTTGAACCACAGCCAGCGCAGGAACCAGCCCAAGAGTGCAAGAAAGAACAACGCCCCCCAGGACCATTCCGAATACAGATCGGAGAGAACGCCGATGGAATGACCCGACGGTAGCGGAAAGCCGAGCACATGAATCTGCGCCAGCTCATCGAAACCAGTGGGATTGGCGCCCTCCTTCCAGTGGGCGCCGACATCGGCATATTTATTCGGCCAAATCTGGCGCGGTATGGGCCGTATGACCAGATCAACGAACCATCGCTTGCCCCAGAAATATTCGTCGTAGTACTCGGTGATCAGGGCACTTCCCATACCACTCACGTAATCGTTTTGCCACAACTCGTCTGTTGATGGCAAAAAGGTAGACCCAAGTCCAGAGCGACCTTCTGCAGCCGGATCATCAGAAAACCAGACTTGCCGTTGTGTCCAAACGAACCCCACGGCCAACAGAATCGATGCGACCACCAGCACAGTCCTGACCAGGCCAGGCACTCGCCCGCGCGCAACGACCCAGGAAACGAACAAGATAGCGAGGGAGATAAACAACGGCCCACGACGCACCCCAAAAGTGCCCTGAAACAGGTTCGGGCTGATCATCGCGAGCACCAGCAACCAGTCGATTGGCCCGAATCCCTTGCCCTGCCTCGTCAATGCGTAGATTAGGACTGCGGGATAGGCGAGCAGCGCTGCTTCACCTACATATCCGCTTTCAGCGTAGCCACCTCCCTTATAACGCGAGTAGGCCAGATCAAAACCGCCCGCGTTGAGGATCGAATACCAGTAGGCAGCCAATGCCACACACGACAATAGCATGGCCAGTTTCATCAGCTTTCTACGCGCCTGCTGCCCCCGCACAGTACTTAACAGGCTCTGCCATGGACTTAGCTGGCGCTGTCGCAACAGGCGTTGACTTGATCCTGATGACAGGCTCAGAAAGAAAGCTGTCAGTCCGGCCAGGTAATAGCCTTGCACACGAGCCGAATCCTCAGATCCCAGCAGAAACTCCAGGTCCCCTGAGCGGTTCAACACCAGCGGCCACAGGCAATAGCCCGCAAACATCAGCGGTGCAATGAATACGGCCGGATGGAAGGCGTCACCGTAGCGGAAGTACGTAGTCAACGCGACTGCCGCAACCACTAGTCCGCACGCTAGCGCCAACAGGTCAAACATTCGGCAATTGCCCGTTCATGCCGGCTTGCGCAGGCGAATGTACCAGGAGAAAGGCACGTGCGGACCGCGGGCCGGGAAGGGTAAGAATGGCAGAGACAACACAAACCAAGGCACGCCGGCCCAGGCACCATGTCGCTCCTGGCTTTCCTTGATGGTGCGGTTGAACCACTGTCGGATGACGCCGCCATATCCAAAGAAGGCCTCCACCTCGAAGCCCAGGGGCAACAACAACTGCTCGAAGCTTTGCCTCGTGTAGCCCGGCCGGACATGACCGCCGGACTCCTCCAGATCCAGCGGAAAGCTCGCGTTGTAGGGATGCTCTGCATTGGGCGTGGTTAGATGCAGACAGCCCCCAGGCTTGAGCAACTCGTAAAACGCCTTGCAGATACCTGCGTCGTCTCTGATGTGCTCGATCACATCGGCACAGACGATCTCGTCGAAGGCACCAAAGCGAGCCTTCAGGCCGGCCGTGTCGTACAGGTTGTGGTGCAGGAACTGCAGTTGCGTCTCGCTGATTCTCTGGCGGTGGTTAAAGAGGCGTTGTGCTTTGATGACCTCCGATTGTTTCAGAGTGACTCCCACCACCCGATAGCCACGGCGCCAGGCCTGCCAGGCGAGCATGCCGTTGCCGAAGCCCGCATCAAGCAGACTGCGTCCGCTCGCCTGCTCAGCCTGGAATTGCCTGGGAATTCGGTGAAAGCGCTCACGCGCGTGCAGATTGATCCCCGGAAAGATCGCCCATTTCAGACTGTCCATCACGCGCTGTGACAAACTCACGGCTCTCCTCCTGCATTGTGGTGCATCGCATCGCGGACATTCAGCGCCCGCATCAGCCGGGCGCCATAGTGGGCCACGCTGAACTCCGCCGCTCTGGTCCTGGCCTGTTGTGCAATCGCCCGCCGCCGCTCTGGCTCGTCGGCCAGCAACTGCAGGGCACGGGCGATGGCGGGCGCATCACGGATCGGCACAACGAAGCCATCCACGCCGTCGCGGATCAGATCGGGCGCGGAGGTATTTTCGCTGGCGATCACGGGCACGCCAGCGGCCATCGCTTCCAGGATGACCATGCCAAAGGTGTCACTGATGGAAGGCAGGACCAGCACATCGGCCCAGGCGAACAGGAGGGCCATATCCGATCGGGCCACCGTTCCCAGGAGTTCGATTCGCTTTGACAAATGGCCCAACGCCAGGGCACTAAGCTCCAGATCTCCAGCGGCCCGAGCCTGAATGTCACCACGGTCAAGCAGTTCCAGCGCCTGCGCCAGGTAGCCAATGCCCTTGCGCAAGCCATCGCCGCCCACATAAAGCACTCGCAAGCCGATATTGGATTCAACCGGACGCCCACGCGTGTCTTGAATGTAGAGATGTCGCGCCAGCCCCAATGGCACCACCACGACCCTTTGAGGATCGGCACCCTCGGCAACGATTGCGCGCTTCGCAAAACTGGAGCCGCAAACAATGCGGGTCGCCAGTGCCATCTCTTCCCGTTGCCGCTGCAGATAGGCATCCGTCAGCGCGTCATCAACCGGCCTGGCTGCCCAGCCTGGGAATCGCTCGGCCTCTTCAGCGATCAGCCCCACCTCAAAGGCCCGCGGTGCGGTGGCATAGTCCAGCCAGCGGGGCAGTCCACGAGCTTGCGCGGTCTCAAACAACTCCTTGGCTGCTGAAGTGAAGGCGTAAACTGAACCGGTCCTTTCGTCAATCGCGCTGGCACAGAGGCTTGCGAAACGCTTACCGCCCCACAGCCAGTTGGCGGTGCGCTCGGCGGCACTGGCGGCTCTCGCCCCCTGCCATTTGTACTGCAGTCCAAACATCGGATAACGCCGGATCATCGCTTGGCCCAGTTCGACCCCGGACTGCCGATCCGCAAGCCGGCGAATAGAAGCGTAGCCCAACAGCTTGGCTAGCCGCCGAAGCCCTTCGATTTGCCAAGGCGAGCGGAGGAACAGATCGGTGCATAGCGCGTGGAGCTGCCCATGCGCCTGAAAAGCCATAGGTACCGCGTAGTGGCGGCGTGCACCGAGCTGGGCCACTAGAACGCCACGACCCATCTCGCTGACTTCGAACTCGCTCATGCGCATTCCCGAAGCGCCGACAGCAGTCTGGCGACCGCCTTTTCCCAGGTGTACTCAGCTGCGCGCGCACCAGCGCGCGCGCATCGCTCCTCCCGCGACGCACGCCGGTCAATCACCTCGGCTAGTGCCACATCCAACGCTTCCGAATCATCTCCATCAACCAGCCAAGAGGCGTCTCCAGCGACCTCCCGATGGGCGGGGATGTCGCTAGCGATCACTGGCGTACCGACTGCCATCGCTTCGACCAGCGTGATCCCAAAGCCCTCATAGCGAGACAAAGAGAGCGCCGCCCTGGCACCGCGCACCAGTTCGGCCAATTCCGAGTCGCTTCCACCCCGCGGGATGTGCTCGAGGTTGGGCGGCCACCGCGCAGCCTGAGAAGAAGCATCCACCGGACCAACCACAATCAGCCTCAACGGCGAATGTCTCCGATACAGGCGCCATGCCAGCGCCAGCAAGCGATCGCCTCCCTTCTTCTCCGTAAGGCCGCCCACCGACACCAAATAGGGAGGCTCCGCTGCGGACACATCAGAAACCGCCTGCGCAGCACGCTCGAAATAGGCTCGGGCCGCACCATTCCCAATTACGCGAATCTTGTGCGCCAGCGGCCCGAAGTGCGCCTGCAGACGCTCGGCAGTGAACTCGGAAACGGTGAAAACCAAGTCGGCGCGTCGCAGCGCTGGGCGCAGCACTCGCCGAACCCGCCAGCGGTCACGCCAGCGCACACCCGGGCGATCCAGTGACCAAAGATCGTGAACGGTCAAGGCATATCGACTGCGACCGGGCGGCAGCCAGAGTTCGCGCGGACAGTACAGCCAATCGGCCTGGGGTGCCCACCGCTGAAGGCGCGGCCACCGCAGAAGCCACCAGGTCAATTCCAAAAGCCGCCGCGGCATGGCCAAGGAAAGCAACGGAAGCCCTTTCAAACGAGTCGCGCTGGGATCGATGGCCCCTTTTGAGGAGGTAACCAGCAACTCCACGGTTACGCCATCCGTCCGAGCCAAGCCGCTGATCATTTCCACCGCGTGCTTGCCGACGCCCGTCACGTAGCGATCAGTCAGAGAGGTAGCAAACCAGGCTGCAATTCTCAAGCGATGAATCCGCAATTGCGGTACACCTCGCACATCGCCGAAGCGAATTGTTGCAAGGAGAACTCTCTTTCCGCACGCTGCCTGCCAGCATCACCCATCGTGACGATCAGTTCGGGCGAATCCACCAACCGCCCGATGGCAAGACTAAGAGCCAATGGATCGCGAGGCGGCACCAGTAGGCCGGTCACACCATCCTCGACCGACTCCGGGGCCCCAGCAACCCGCGTAGCTACCACTGGCAAGCCCGACGACATCGCTTCGAGAATCCCTAAGGGAAATCCTTCCATGGCCACAGATGGAAGCACAAACACATCGATATCTCGGTAGAAGCTCGGCATGTCCTCGACATGGCCGAGAAACTCAACCATCGGCTTCAAACCAAACTCCGCAACCTTGGCCTCTAGCGATCCTCGAAGACTACCCTCGCCTGCGATACGCAATTTCACCGGTTTATGAAGATCCCGCAAGCGGGCGAATGCCTCAATCAGGTACTCAAGGCCCTTCATGGGAGCCAGTCGAGCAGCAACCCCGATTACCACGCACGAAGGATTGATCTGGCGATGTCCGGGCACAAATCTATCTAGATCGACACCGTTGTGCACGACGCAGATCCTTGACTCGCTCCAGCCCAGTCCTCTGCACCAGTGGGACCGGACCGCGTGGGATACTGCCACGACCGCCGACTTCCGCAAGACCACCTTCGCGAGAGCGCACCGCAATCGATCACGCAACGAGACCGGCACAAGAAACGTGGGAGTCACATGCAGGTGAACCAGTCTCCTTGCTGGCACGAACAAGCACGCAAGCCAACTCACCAAGTCCGCGTCCCAACCGTGGCTGTGCACAGTTGGGTAATTCCACTCCCGCAACCATTGTCGCATCGCGACAGACGTCCGCCACAGAGACAATATACGATTATACCGACCGTCGTACGGAATCACCTTATTCGGCGCCAGACTTCTGCAGCGCCCTTCACAGCCCATCAAGACCAGAAAGGGAACCTGCAACTTTAGCGCTAACCGAAGATCCTCGACGACCCGCTGACCACCGCCGTACATGCGCCCAGAAATCAAGATGGAAACCTTATCACCCACGGAGAAACCGTCCAAATGAACTAATATTACATGCCCACCAAACGAAGCTATGGCCTACCGCTTGTGCCTTCTCTGCCAAAATCACGGGAAAGAACTTCCGAACTTCACATCGATTCCGCACCACGGAAGACCGGACCATCTTCTCGCGAATCAGCAAACAGTCTACGGAACGCAGCCATGTGCAACAGTCTTTCAACGCCGCTAACAGACAAATGGTTATCGTCCCAGTACCAAAGATCCGATTGCTGTCCTGTCTGGCACGTAGATTGACCGCAGAATGTCGATATCGGATCCAACACAGATAAATCATATGAAGTCGCAATATCAACCAACGCTTGGCGTGACTTCAACTGACGAGCGTCAACAATTTCTCTTGAAATGACAGGAGGTCTCATCAGAAGCGTCTCTTCACTGGTAAAGCGCAGATGATAAAGCGCGTCCCTCACGACGTTCCTGCCGATTTCTGGCCACGGCAACATGATTACAACCTTTTTGCCCTTGGATTGAAGAATTTTGATCGTTTGCTGCAAGCTGCTTAGCACAATTCCGGACACCCCCTCCCGAATTTGAAGGTTCTTCCCTTCAGACTCAGACTCCAGAAATCCGATAGTTGGCAGAATTAGATTCCCGCCCCCCCCATCTTCAATCTTCTCGAAGATGAGCGCCCATCTCGCAACTAACAATACAGTACTCGCGGTTCCTGATGAAATACTGCGAAGGGCTCTCTCATTGAATTCGACGCAATCGTGATTAACCAGACCGGCCAGGCCCGGGACGGGCTGGCATCCACTTTTTGTAAGGACTGTCACCGACGGCATATCCATTTTTTCAAGACTGTTTTGAATTCCAACGGCCAGCGAGTATGCGTGCGAGTCACCCCATATCACGATTCCCTCTGCTTCTTCTGCCCCCCCTGATCCTTCGAGGTAGCAAGCCTTTGACTCAATCTTCTCGTCAAATATATATCCCTTACACCTCAGCGGGGGATTCAAGGATCTCAGCACGCCCGCGATTTCAGCTGGATGCCGCCCGACTTCACCCTTCCTTGCATGCACAGTCAAGCCGAATACCAAACACGCTGCGAGCGCAGCGCCAACGGAGAGGATAAACCGATTTGAAGGTACAACAGAGGCCTTTCTAAATGGATTCTCGACGAACCTCCAGGAGATGTCCGCAAGGAGTATTACTAGAACAATCGAACAGATCATCATCAAGGCGGATGGAGTTTCTAGCGTTACGTGGCGGGCAAAGACGAAGATTGGCTGGTGCCAGAGATAAGCGCTATATGAAATGAGCCCAATATACACCAGCGGACTCGTGCTCAGTATCTTAAATGCTGCGGTAGATTTCGTGTTGAACAGCAGTACAAGCGCTGTTCCTCCTGCGGCCATCGTTGGCGGCAGCAAGTAATCCAGTCTTGACGGGCTGTCGTTAATCTGCAGAGAAATTGCTGAGAGAAGCAACACAAGACCCAACAGCGAAAGCGTTCCATTTCTTGCTCGAGCCTCCCCCGGCTCCTCATTATTACTCAAATGCAGTGCCACAATTGCTCCGAGAAGCAACTGCCATCCTCTTGTCGGCAACGCATAGAATGCGAAAGAGTCAGCGGGCCCTGTCATAGCAATCCACGTCAAAAACGAGATGCCCAGAAGACCCCAAATCAGCAGGCGCTTCACGTGAGGGGCAAAGCCACATAGCACGATCAATAAAAGTGGATAGATTAGGTAGAACTGCTCTTCCAGCGAAAGACTCCAGGTATGGATCAAGGGAGTCATTTCTGCCGCATCGCTGAAATAGTCGGTGGTGATATAGAAGTATATATTTGAGCAAAAGATGACCGCAGCCACCAGAGACTGCCCGAATCTGGTCAGCTCCCACGGTAACTGGATGCTCCAGGCAACGATGCTCGCTGCAACAAGAACCACTGCCAGGGCCGGAAGAATGCGTCGCGCGCGGCGCATGTAGAACTCGCGAAGACGAAACGATCCCTGGCCCTGCTTTTCTAATATTATTCTCGTTATCAAAAACCCAGATATAACGAAAAATATATCAACCCCGACAATACCGGAATCAAACCAGGAGAAACCCGCGTGGCTCAGGATCACTCCCGTTACGGCTATTGCTCGAAGGCCATCGATGTCGGTTCGATATTTCAAGGCTATCGGCGATGGTTGTTCATTGCCATTTCCCATCCCAAAGGATCATTGTCAGCGTCTTCTATCGGTTCACTGGCTTTGGTGGCAATCTGTGATCCAGGTATCATGTCGCTGTTTTCAAGGTTGTTCGCACACTTCAGATATCCAGGTCGTACATCGACCAACCGGGTGCATGCGCCAGCAACGCATTTTGGAAAAGCGCTTCATAGCCGGCTCGGCCGCTATACCAGCGATACCACAAGACACCGCGCCAGCGTTCCGGGTCAAGGTAAACAGCGTTGGACGCTTCATGATCCTAGTGGTATCGCTGCCAGTCCAGGCGGGTCGCGGCGTTGTGCTTGGCCGCGTCTCGGTTCAAACGGTCGATTTGCTCACTCAAGCAATCCCATCGTTCGGACTGCAGCCTGCTCGGTAAATCATCCAGGCCGATTCCAAATCCCTGGTCAATTGCGGCGCTCGATTGATCACCAATCCCTTCGCTGATGATCACTGGCAGCCCGGCCGCTAGATACTCGGCATACTTGACCGGGGAGGCGACGCGATTGACCAGACATCGCTCACGGATCAGCAGCGCAACATCACCCGCCCACAGATATTCCCTGACCTGATCATTACTTGCGGCAACAGTGGTCCACGATCCATTTCTGAGACCTATGTCTTTCAGCATGGTGTTGAAAGCATCCGCCTGGCGAGAGATTACTAGCAGATGGGCGTCAGGCCGCCTGCGCTGCACTTCCCTGAACAGCACTGCGCTTTCATGAGGCATTTGCCAGGCGGCCATGCTGCCGCTGTAGACCAGCACGAACTTGTTGTCGATGCCCAGGTGCTGGCGCATTTGGATTCGACGCTGCGGATCTCGAGCGAATTCGGCCGTGTCGGTGCAGCACGGCACCACCGAGATCTTGGCTTCGGTGATTTGCCAGGATTCGATTAGGTGCCGCTTCATCGCCTCAGATACGCAGATGACGCGTTGGGAACGCTGCGCGCAAGATCGCTCGATGGCTTCCAGCCGGGCTGCCTGCGTTCGGATTTCGACCGGTGCCGTGTCGGGTGTAAGGTGACCGCGTTCGTACAGATACTCCGCGCCAATCAAGCCGCGGCAGTCGAAGACCACCTCAACGCCGTTCAAGCCAGCGCAGGCGCTCAGTGCAATATCGGTCGCCAGCGGGCCTCGGCAGTGCAGGGATCGCCTGTTACGGGTGCGGTTCCTTGTTAGCCAGCGGCGCAACACTGAAACCTCCGACCACAGCCGCGGCGCACGGGCCGGGGGACAAGGCAAGCGGATCAGTTTCAGGCCTGCGGCTCCGGCCCTTGCCTGCTGCTCCTGCCAGCGTCGGCGCAACAGCGGTCTTAGGTAGTCACCCACGGCCGAAAACACCAGTAAACAGACGTCGTGGCCGCGGGAGCGCATGTGACTCATCGGGCGGATGACCTGCGGCAGGTAGATGGCCGATAGACCTTCACGCAAGGTCAGGTGTATGACCTGCTCGGGCGACCGCGTTGACAGTTCAGCCGACATCGACCATCTCCACCTGCCGTGATACCGGCTTGCACTGCTGCAAGGCCCGAAGTCCTGAAACCAGAGAAAGGATCCGCACCAGCGCACGACCGTCAGCCCAGTCATCGACCGTGTCGATGGCCCTGAATCGGTCGATCACATCCGTCGCCATGCGTTGATCCAGCATGTCCCGGGCCTGCTCCAGTCCACCGCTGACCCACTCGCGCAAGGATCCACTGAACCAGGAGCCCAGGGGCGCCTGATATCCGAGCTTGTCATGGCGATTGGCGATCTGCTCGGGAATGATGTCGCGCATCGCCTCCCGCAGGACCCGCTTGGTCATGCCGGCGCCGACCTTGAACTGGTCCGGTAGGGAGAACACCAGCTCGGCAAGACGATGGTCGAGAAAGGGCTGGCGCAGCTCGCGCGACCATGCCATCGAATTACGATCGCCGTAACGCAGCAGCGCCTGCAACGGACCCTCCGTACTGTCCCAGCGCAAGGCCGCATCGAGTCGGCTGTGGCCCGGCCGATGCTGGGACACTGGCTCCTTCGCTGGCTGTAAGCCCAGCCAGCACGGATTCCACCAGTCCGCAAAGCGTTTGGATTGGTTACGCCGCTGCAGCCGCTCCATTATTCCGTCGGGCAACAGCTCGAAAGCCAGCCGGCGCAGACTGGTCAGCTGTGTGCCACCACGAAGGTTCGCGTAGGCACGGCGCTCCAGCCGCAGTTCACTCAAGCGACCGCGAACCAGCAGGTCCTCTTGGCGATGACGAACGTAATGCCCATAGCCACCAAGCATCTCATCGGCGCCCTGGCCATCGAGAATCACCGTGGTTTGATGCTCGGCTGCCAGCGCCATGACCCTGAACTGCGCATACATGCTGGTCGCAGGGAAGGGTTCTTCCATGAACCAGCACATCTGGTCGAACTCTTTGCGGAAGGCCTCAGCCTGCGGAGTGACCGAATGCGCACCGACCGCAACTCGTGCCAGGACAAGATCGATATAGCGACCCTCATCCAGCCTGGCCTCGTCCATGCGCGCGGAGAAGGTGTTCTGTCCAGCCGCCGCACCCAACTGATGGATCTGGCAGACGACTGCGGTGGAATCCAGTCCGCCCGAGAGGCTGGATCCCACGGGCACGTCGGCACGCAGGCGGATACGCACGCTGTCCTCGAAGAGTTCGGCGTAACGTTGGGCAGCCGTCGCCAGATCCATGTCGACCCGCTCTACAGGCAGGGACCAGTACCTTTTGACTTTCGGCGTGGCCCCGCTTGGCCAGTCCAGCAGGAGTGAGCTGGCAGCGGCCAGGCGCCGTACGCCGGCGATTAGCGTCGATTCACTACCGTCGAGCTCCTCGAAATCGACATAAGCCGCCAGTGCCGAATCGTCGATCTCAGGTTCGCAAACACCCAGCCGGATCAGCGACTTGATCTCGCTGGCGAAGGCAAACCGCTGCAGGTGTTCGTTCCAGACGTAGTAGAAAGGTTTTTCGCCAAAACGATCCCTGGCCGCGAACAACCGCCGCCTGCCTTCGTCCCAAATGGCGAAGGCAAACATGCCGTTGAGCCGTTCTAGGCAGTCCTCACCCCACTGCGCATAGGCGCACAGCAGCACTTCGGTGTCCGAAGTGGAGTGGAAAACGTGACCCTTGCACGATAGCTCGCGCCGCAATTCCACATGGTTGTAGATCTCGCCATTGAACACCAGCGTATAACGCCGGTCAGGCGACAGCATCGGCTGATGGCCCGCGGCACTCAGATCGACGATCGAGAGCCGCCGGTGTCCGAAATGGACGCAAGGATCGACGCCAGAGCGGGACCAGACACCGCGGCCATCCGGACCTCGATGGCGCAGCAGATCCAGTGCAGTGTCGAAGCGCTCGGGCGCCGCCAGAGGACTGCGCTGCACCAGGCCAAGGATGCCGCACATCGTCAGTGATACTCGACGTCAGCCAAGGCGAAGCTCGCTTCTCAGACGCGCCAGCTTTTCTGTCGCCCGGACGCCGAACAAGCGCCTGAACACACTCGACCAACCACCCCATGCCAGCGCAGCCGAGCGAGCGTCCGTATGGAGTCCCAGGTCAATCAGACGCTCTCCTGCCTTCACCTGTCCACCTCGCAGACACTGTCTTCCGATACTGGCCAGGTAACGAGCCAGTACAGCACGCCGTTCTGCCGACAGGGCGTTCTCGTTGTCCAGGCTGAGCACGAACTCCTCCATCGGCTCGGCTAGCGCGGCGAATGTCCGGGCCGTATCGCTGGAAACACTCTGTCGCTGCCGCCTGACGGTGAACAGCGGCTCCGCCAGATGCAGCAGGCGCACACCTCGTTTTGACCAATACTGGGCCAAACGGCAATTGAGCTCGAACTCCTGCGAGGCATTCAAGCCCTCCCTGAATCCACCGACAGCCAGGAGATCTTCAGCCCGATAGAGCGGCCCGGAGGTGTGAAGCGTCCGGTGCTCCAGAACCGAAATCAGCGCGTCATCATGCTCAGCGCGAAGCGAGCGCGCGCCCAGCTTCTGTCCCTCTTCATCGATGAGAACATGGTCCGCATACACGATCCGGCCCGGATTGACTCGCGAAACAGCCAACTGCCGCTCCAGCTTCGTAGGATGCAGCACGTCGTCAGCATCGAGAAACTGAATCCAGCGCCCACTCGCTAGCGCCAGCCCGCGGTTTCGTGCAGCACAGCCACCCAGGTTGGGCCCGGATTCCAGCAAAACGCGCCCCGCATATGAATTCAGCAATTGACAACTGCCATCGGTCGAGCCGTCATCGACGACGATTACCTCCACATTGCCAACCGACTGCACGAGTGCGCTTTCCACCGCTTCGACAACCGTTGCTGCGGCATTGAAGCAGGGGATGATGATCGAGACGCGATCAGGCATTAGGACCCTGAAACTGCAACAGGGCCCGCAGGGCCGCATTCCGGAATGGCTAGCGCGCTCGCCATTGCGCCAGTCCATACTTCAGCACTGCCGTCAGACCACCGGGAAGTAGCGAGACACGCAATCTCAGAATGGTTCAAGACGAGCCGATCTCCTCCACGACAGGTACTGCAGGTTTCGACCACGCTATCTCGCCAGCTCGTCCAGTAGTGCTTCGGTAGGTGCATACCTGACCGAACCTGAGGAAATCGATAGCACATGCACCTTCCCGTCACCGTCGACTGCAATCGCTGACTCGTGCACGGGCCTGGATACACCATCACGCCCCCAATTATCCTTTACCAGCACCCTCGCGCCATAGAATGCCTGCAGAACGGCCTCAAACTCCCAATTCTTGACGCAGTTCCACGCCAAGATCATTCTTCTCGACGCCCCGCTACACCCCTCCGCCTCATGAACACGAAGGACAAGCGTGCCCCTCGGAATTTCCCCTATTCGTTCCAGAAGATTTCCTATTTTCCGATCTTGTTCAGCAATCTGTTCAACGTACCTGCTCTGCATTTCAAGCCGCGCGAAAAGAAAGATTGAAATAAAAACCATGCAAATGCCACCCGAGATCTGGACACCAATACGCTTGTGCATTCGCATCATCATTATGCAAAGCCCGGCAACAACCATCCCGAACCCAAAACCCAGGAAATAGTTACCCCTCGTCCCAGCCCCCCAGTCACCCGTCGGTCCAAGAATAAATGACGGAAGCGCGCATAACACAATTGCCAACAAACCCCATCCTATCGCAGAAATGTAAACCCATGGCCCACCACTCGGTTCAACGTCAAACGAAGGCACACCTGGAAATCGCTCTGGTCTTCCCAGGTTCGCCGGTGCTACAACGCTCTTGTTGCGCAAAACTGCCACAGCCATTGCCACTGCAACCGCAAGCATAATCGAGACGAACAACCCCCAGTTCCCGACAATGGCAAATGCCTCGATCGGCCAATGCACGAAGGTCAAAAACACTGCTTTTGGGAAATTCAATAGATACATAACCGCAGCTTCAGGTGAACTCACAAGTCCGACCAGGGAACCAAAGTTCGCAGAGCTCTCAGTGACTTTTCCCTGGTCATGCAAGGCCAGTCTAATGACCGCCCAAACCGCAACCGCGACAACCCCAGTGATCATTGCTCGCCGCGTGTCAAGCCACGAACCCCGCGATGAAAACCATGGAGCCACTCCGAAGATTACGGCTGCCGGTTCGTACCAGAGCGCCGCCGCTAGCAACAGGCCAGTTGCAAGGAAATTCTTGTGACGACAATACGCAATGCAAGCCAGCAGTGCGCACGTATAGGAGAGACGACCTATGCCGAGCGTCAACCATTGATGCACGGTATCAGCGGGGAATAGGAGTGCCAGCAGCGCCGCAGCGAAGGCGAGTGATGACGGCAATTGTTGGCGGCAGAGCACGAAGAACAGAAATGCGTTGAACGAAAGGATGATTGCCGAAACCGCTGACCAGAGATATCTGCCGCCAAACTCGTAAAGTTGCCATTCAATCAGCAACGATAACGCCAATAGCGGCCTGCCATCATACTTCGCATACTTCAACGCGTATGCGATTTCATAGGGTAGCCCGAAACGGTGCAAGTGCTCGGTTTCGTGATAGTGGTGGCGAATCCTTCCCCAATCATCCCCCGAATATCCATGCCCATCCAGCATCGAGAAATCGGCCGTCAGGCAGGTCACCAGCAGCAGAAGGAGTACGCCTACAGAGGCTCTTGAAATGACCATCATGGAAATGGCCCTCATCCTTTGAGATGACACGACCAAGCGCCTGAGTTCGGCTCTACGTGCGTAATCGCATTATTGGGGTAGATGCCGTGTCGACAAATGTTTTTTCTCTTCGGGAGAGCGGCTCTAAGCGACATGTTATATGCGAGAAAGCGTATTGTCAGCCGCTTCGAAAATTCGCGGCAACTGATCTTCCAACCCTATCCACAGAGGCAAGCGGACCAACCGCTCAGCAACCGATTCGGTGACTGGGAGTCTTGCCCCGACCGATCTCGAAAAATGAATTCCTGCCGGCGAAGAATGCAACGGTACATAATGAAATACCGAATGAATTCCTTTCTTTCGCATCCCTGCAATGAACATGCTCCTGGTCTGCAGTGACGGAAGCAGAAGATAGTACATGTGCGCATTGTGCTGGCAATGCGCCGGCACGACCGGTCGATTCAATCGACCTGCACGTTCATGCGGCACTGCCCACTGGTGATACATCTCCCAGATCGAAAGGCGCCGGGAGGTAATGGCTTCTGCCTGCTGCATCTGCGCCCATAGGAAAGCTGCGGAAATCTCGCCCGGTAGATAGGAAGATCCCATGTCGACCCAGGTATACTTGTCGACCTGTCCGCGAAAAAACAGGCTACGATTAGTTCCCTTTTCCCTAAGTATTTCGGCGCGCTCAACATACTTGCTGTCTCGGCAAAGTAGAGCTCCGCCTTCACCGCAAATGATGTTCTTCGTCTCATGGAAGCTGTATGCGCCAAGATCACCGAGCGAACCCAGCGGCTGCCCCCTGTATCTAGCCAGGATGCCTTGGGCGGCGTCCTCGACCACCGCCAGACCATGGCGCTGCGCAATGGCCATGATTGAGTCCATCTCGCAGGCTACGCCGGCGTAATGCACCACACAGATCGCCCGAGTGCGACTGGTAATCGCCGCCTCGATGAGCTCCTCATCCAGGTTCAGTGTGTCGGCACGGATGTCGATGAAAACAGGCACCGCTCCGCGCAAGACAAACGCATTCGCGGTGGACACGAAGGTGTAGGACGGCATGATCACTTCGTCGCCGGGTCGGATGTCCAGGAGCAGCGCCGCCACTCCAGCGCTGCCGTGCAGGTGATCAGCAACGCCTTGCTACAACCCGTCTGATCCTCCAGCCAGCTGTGACAACGGCGGGTAAAGCTGCCATCCCCGGAAAGGTGACCAAGTTCGTGCGCCTGAGCGATCATCTCCAGTTCAGAACCAGACATGTAGGGCCGATTGAAAGGGATCTCCAGAGAGTTTGACATCGTCAAGTAGTCATTTCGACGGAAGCTTTTGACATGGAATCCCCGCTTTGCACGATCGTCTCGCCAACACGGTCACCTGAATTGACTCCAAATTGATTCCTTGCCCTACGTTATTGCGCAAGGTTGATAGCAAGGACAAATTTGAAATAGAAGCTCAGATTGTGCCTCGATTCCAAAAATTTATTGAACGAGGCGTGCAGTGCATTGATAGCTACCCGCATCAGAAACGTCACAGAAGTTTATCCGAACTTGGTGGCAATTGACGGCTCCCTGACCCTCCAGGATCCTCTCAGCTTGATAAGGAGAATAGTCAACGTCGTCGCCCTTCATACGCAGTTCATAGGGAAGCATGATCACCATGAACAGGAGCGTTGCTGCAAAGGGCACAATAGGCATGCACCACTCAGGGCGCCAAGCTTTCCTGGGACTGACCACCTACCCATTGCTTGCTTTAGAATTTGCCATGACTCAGCCACGGCTGATCAGGATCAGTCCAATAACAAGCGCGCCCATGCCCGTCAGTTTGTTGAACGTGAGAGTCTCACCGAACAGGGGTACAGCAAGCAGGGAGACAAGCAGAAAGTTCAGAGCCATGAATGGATAGGCCTTGCTCAGATCGAGTTGTTTCAAGGCGAGGATCCAGCACAAAGACGCACCGAAGGCGGCTATGAAGGCAGATATTACCCAAGGACGCAACAGCAGTTGAACCATCGGGTGAAGTCCAGTCAGGAGTGGGTCACGCCAGGGCGACGGCTGACCGGCCTGCCACTTCAACACGATCTGACCGTAGACAGTGAGGAGTACCGTGCCCGCAACCATGATCCACGGAAACCAGCGTACCATCATTGGTCACGCGACCCGACATGCAAAGTATCCTGCGCACGACTAAGAAGAAAACCTTGTTTCTGCCATACGCGCTGGACGGAGACATTCCAGACTTGTGTCGATATGGATACAGCATTAATTGAATCACGATCCAGTGATGACAGGCATGACGATAAAAGCAAGTTGTACACACCTCGATTGCGATTTGCAGGCGCAACTCCGTTCAGCTCAATTGCTGCGGATGTGGATTTTTCTTTCTGCGTCCATCCGATGAATCCGATCATTCGACCGTTCTCAAAAGCTCCCAGAACTCTTGCACAGCGATTGGTCAGAAGCCGTACGGACCAATCTGCATAGCCTTCGGTTATGGCCGTATGACTGAGGCTCGAACAAGCGGAATGATGACTTCGATAGGAACTGAAGATCTGCAGCGCAAGCGCGTGCAACTCACCTGAGGCAGAAGCATCAAGGAGCCTGATCTTTGAGGCTTCAGTACGGGTTGGGCCGTTGTGCACGCCCAACCGGCGTACGTAGTGGACCAAGGTGTCTGCATGATAGACAGCGTAGACGTCTTCAAGCAGCTTCTGGACGTTGGCAGCTTCACCGGCAGGAACCCTCAAGATGAGCAGCGCGAATTTTGCGTCAGCGATCTCACGACGCAGCCTGAAATCTATCGGTCCCGTTAGCTCGCACCTGTAGACTTCAATGCCGTAGCGCTCGCTTTCGAGCGGAGAGTAGAGGAGTTCAGGCGTATCACACATCGTTGGCGCTGTCGGTCCTCGATGCGATGAGGTAATGAGGTCTACGTTTGGCGTGGACAAAGATCCTACCGACATAGAGTCCGATCACCCCAAGGCAAGCAATGCTTGCACCTCCGACCAGCCAGATGGACGCGATGATGCTGGTATAGCCAGCCACCTGAATGTCGCCGTGAAGGTAGCGTACGACTGCAATGCCTGCGAGGATGAAAGCAGTCAGACTGAACAACCCGCCAATTCCGACGACATAGCGCAGTGGCCTGTCCGAGTAAGCCAGGATGATGCTGCCGGCCAGTGTTAGCAGGCGTCTCAACGAATAGCCGCTCCGACCGTCTTCGCGCGGCGAATGCTGTACGTCGACAGTAGAAACCGAATAGCCAGTCCAGCGCACCAGCGATGGAAAGAATCGTTCACTTTCGGGCATTGCCAGTACTGCGTCGATGACACGCCGAGAGTAGACACCGAAATTGGCGGTGCTGTGATCGTGCGGAATCTTCGTCAACCAGGACAGCACGCGGTAGAAGCCCCATGACAGCAAGCGCTTGAACAGCCCGTCACGTCGGTTGAGTCGGCGAGCAAAGACGACGTCGGGGCCACGTTCGGCTTCGGCCAGCAGCACAGGGATCGCCTCAGGCGGGTCCTGCAGATCGCAATCCAACACGACAACGCGTAGCCCTCGACTCTCCGCGAGTCCAGCGGTAATTGCGTTGTGCTGGCCGAAGTTCCGTGAAAGCCGGATTCCTCGCAGCCAGGGTCGATTGGCCGCCAATTCGACAATTCGCGCCCAAGGCTCACCCGGGCCACCGTCGTCGACCAAGATCACTTCGAACTCGGTGCCCAATGAAAGGACGGCTGCGGCGATACGATCTACCAGATCCTCCAGGCAACCTACGCAGCCATACACTGGAGAAACGACACTCAGCTGGCACGGCACGGTGAGCGCTCCTCAGCTCCGCCGGTTACGGCCATCCACAATTGCTTGGTGACCGACCGGGATCGTGCGTAGCCGATCCCACGGAAGTACACCAACGGCGTGACATTTGGCACTTCAGCCGAGTTCAATCAGCTCCACCGAGGGCGGCACGCGACAGCGCTGCAAGGTGGCTAGTCCACCTGCCAAGGAAAGGCCTCGAACGGCAGCGGAGGACCTAAGAAGGATTTTCATGATGGCTTCGGGAATCGTCGCCGCTGCGTTGTAGCAGGGGATGATGATCGACGCCTGTATCACGCGCTCGATGCCTGCGTGCGGATCGGCTTTGCCGGTTCCTCGTCGAGTTCCTTCAAAAGCGCCGCGAGCCGCGCAGACGGCAGCTCGAAGTCATCGTTTTTGCCACCGTCGTGAACGACCACGCTGCGGTAGTCATGCCCCATCGCCGTACACAGACAGCGGTAGTGAGGCCTGGGTTCGGCCGCGGCCAGCTCGATTACCCGCGCCGAAGAGGCAAACAACAGGTTGCTCAGCCCTGCCCCATGGGCAGAAATGACCAGCTCAGCGGCATGAAACAGCGCCGCCTGCGCTGCAACCGAGAGCGTTTCCAGCGCCACGACCTCCACCCCATGCGCCTGCAACAGCGGCGCCAGCTGATCGAAATTGGAGATCCGACGCATGCTGGCCTGTTGCCGGGAAATGAACAAACGACGGCGCGCCGGTTGACCCGTCATGCCAGCGAATCGCGCACCAAAAGCCTGCAACTGCGCCGTGTAGCCCACGGGCAACGCCCCGCAGGAGCTCATCGACAGCTGCGGCAGCAGCAGATAGCGATCGGCAGCAATCCAACAGTCGTCGTCGACGTAGCGCAGCTGCACCCCGACCGGCAGCAATGCCCTGAGCAGATCCTCATAGCGACCCAATTGATGCGACACGCAGAGTGTGAGCGCTGCGATCTCGGCAGCCGGCAGCTGCTGCAACCAGTACAAGCGCGGCAAGGCATCGACCAGCACGTGATAGTGTTTGCGCAGCAGGCTGCCGCCGGCACCGATACAGCTCGCCAGTCCCGGAATGCGCAACTCAGTGCGCTTCTCGAACGCCCCCGCGCGCGCAAACAACGACAGCCGTGAAGGCATCAGCAGGGACTCCTGCAACACCTGCCGCGGCCCCACGAACACCGCAGCCGTCGCAGGGCAGCCGCGAACCTCACGCAGGATCGCAGGCATTGCTGACGCGGAGCGTGACTGCCCACAACAACCGCAAGTACTGATCCATCCCGAATTTTCGTCCGGAGAAGACAGCGACCATTGAACCTGCTCCGCGAATGAGCCTGCATTCATCGCCAGTGGGCGAAACTGCGCTTCCCGTCGCTGCCGTCGTCGCTCCTCGATGCGGTGGACCACACTGTTGATCACCCGATGGAGCGTCAACATCGGCGGATCTCTGAGCGATCCTGGCCAATGAGCCGAGCGGCGCGCCCTATGGCACCCTCTACCAGCTTGCGTGCCGCCTTCGGCTGGCGGTCCAAATGCCTCGCCACGCAGGCATCCGCATCGCGCCGCAGCAAGCCCATGTAGATCGGAGTACCCCGCAGTCGATCGGTGTACAGGTCTATCGACGATCCCATGTGATACAGGCGAACCTCATGTCGGGCCAGCACGCCCTCCAGCACCACGGATTGGCCCAGCTTTTGCACCGCCAGACCTGCTGCGTGCAGCTTGCTTTCGCACAGCGACGTGACCATTCCATCATCGCCCTCGGCAGGGTGAGCCTTGAGGGCCACCGAACTGACTTCCTGCTCTAGGCAGTGAGCCACCACGACGTCCAGGGCGGCATTGAGCGCCACTTCATCCCAGTCGCCGGACAAGGACGCCTTCGGCGCAATCAGCATCGACTGCTGACAGTCAAAGTCGACTCGCTGGTCGGCCAGGTCACCAACCAGCCACGTACGAAGACGTGCGCCAGGGAATGATTCCTCGTTGAGGCCGTAGCAGCGACGTGCTTGATCCTCGAAGAGATCCACATCACGACGGTAGCCACCGGCGTAGCCAAGCAGAGAGATCAGCTTGCCCCTCCAGCCTCCCCGTACTCGCTGACGGGCCCGCCATTCGCCCGCGGCGTAGTAGGCGGCGGTCCCTTCTTCGATATAACTCACCGACAGACAAGCTGGCATGGCAGCTAGCAGTTGGTAGTAGGGCATACCGAAGTGCGGCAGATACAGGTGGAACTGACCCGACTCAGTCGTTTCCCACCAGGCCCTGAATCGCCGCAGAGCCGCCCGGGCCAATGGCACCCTGAGCGTGTGCGGAAAGGAATTCCAGTGAAATGGCATTCTGCAGGTTGCCGCACTGACCTTCGGTGCCTCGAAAGACCGGCACAGAACGAACAGCGCCGACTCGTCGTCCTCCAGCTCAGCTGCGATCAAGCTGGCGGTGCACCAGGCAACACCATTGGGGATCAGAAAGACGTGCCGCGCCCCCATCCCCGATGTCACGCGTCGCTCAGCGCTTCCTTGGAGCCACGGCACCCACACGGGCATGAATCCGACAAAGCTCCCCGCCAACACGACGGAGCTGCGCCAACTCTGCCGGAGTCATGCTGCAAACATGTGCGCGCTCGGTGTCCAGCTGTGTCGCCTTGTTCAGGCTCATGTGCTTCTCGATGATCGTCGCACCGCGCGCAATCGCCAACAGACAAACCCCGATTCCCAAACAATGATCACTGTAGCCTGCAACACCATTGGCCGAGAAGGAAGCGGGGAAATCACACATCTCCTCCGTAAATGCGGGATAGCTTGACTTGCAGTGCAAATATGAAATGTTCGCGTGATCGGCATACGGCAAGTCTTGCCCATCGTGCATACCCAAGGACATGATTATCGGCTTGCCGGTGGCAATGATCGCTTCGCACAATCTCGGGTCCTTGACGGTCCGACTGGCAATCTTGTGACGCTTGACGCCGATCTCCTCACACCACTGCAGCCGTTCTTCGTCGAAAACCGAGCACATGAACTCGATACCATCTTCATCACACCACCGCTTGATTTTCTTCACCATCTCGAAATCAAGCTGAAGATAGTTCCAGCGATCCGATCCCAACAATGCCTCCGCGTCATAGAGCTGGAACTTGGCTACGTCGGCACCATTCAAGGCTGCCTCGCGAATGAATTCGCGAATCAATCCGGCCTTGCCACCATGCTGCGGATGCAGTTCCGCGATGATTTCCAACCTCATTGCCCCTGAACCTCCGTCAGCAAATGCCTCAGCTCACTTTCTGCCATGTGACTGCAGATGTGCAAGATTTCCCCAATCGCCAGATGTGATCTGTAGGCATCGTAGGCACATGCGTAATATGGCCGCTGCGCATCGTGTATCACAGTAACCCCCTGCTCCTGCAGTAGCTGGCTGGCAGCGAGCAAGCAGCGTCGCCGCTTGCGCCCGTCGACCAGCACCATGTCGTGCTTGCGACCGGCAGCCACCGGCCAATCCACATAACCGTCCATGTTGACGGTCCTGTCCTCGGGATGATCGGGCAGAAAGGGCTGCAGCTTGCCGTGATCAAACACGATGAACTCAACTTGCTGCCGTGCTGCGCCAGAACCGCCCGGAGACGTGACTACCGGTTCCCGTCGCTCGCCACCGACATAGGACACGCTACAGGCCGGCAGTTCCGTCAGGCGAGGAACGACATCACTGTCAAAATAGCCACGGTCATATTCCAGTGACGTCCAACGAAAACTGTGTCCCAGCTTTGCCAGCAGGCCAGCAAAATAGAAAGTGCTTTTGCCGCTACCCCACTCGAGCACATCGATATGCCCCGAACGGACGCGTGACAGCAGCAGACCCTCAAACAGATCGGCGTCAACCACGCTCATCCAGGCCTTGTGACTCCAGTTGCTATCGTCCAGTACTGTCATGTGGACCGGCTCCTTATCCGCGCCTCTGCGGCTTCCAGATCGTGTTGAGTGTGAATATCGATGTAGTCCAGTTGGACGACCGCGAAGTTGACGCTGAGGGCACGTTGCGAGACAGCGTCGCGACTGAGCACACGCGCGGCTGACATCGACCGCCCGGCGCGATCGACCGTCAAGACTTCACGCAGTGCCGATTGTTGACACAGACGCAGGCATCGCAGGATATCCGCCGATTGAATTTCCGGCACCGAGGCGTTCATCCAGATGACCCAGTCGACGGGTGAGCTCGAAGCTTCAACGAGTTCCACCGCGTGGCGAATCACCGGTTCGGTCCATATCTGATCTCCAGCCAGCTCGGCGGGTCGTTCAATGATCTCCGCGCCAAAGATCCTGGCAACTTCTGCCACTTCATGGTCTTCAGTGGAAACGAAGACGTTGCCGGCCCCAATTTCCGGCAAACTCATCGCCGCATCCAGCGGCCAGGCAAGCATTGGCTTGCCCGCGATCGGCTGAATGTTCTTTCGGGGCAGGCGCTTGCTGCCGCCGCGGGCAGGGATGATCGCGATCGTTCTGCCGCTCACAGTTGCCCCGCCCGAAAGCGATCGCGAAACTCCAGATAATCCGACTGCTTGGTCTTATTGCTTCGATGCATTCGATAGCGGTAAAGCGGCAAAGGAATACGCAAAATGCTGTACTCGCTGCCAATTCGCCGTCGCAGCTCTTCCTCTTCACAATGGCGATAGTCGGGATTGTAGAGCCCCGCTCTCACCAGCAGATCACGTCGGTAGAGTATCCCGCAGGAAATTGGCTTTTCGTTGCTGGAGCATCTCTCAATGACGTTCTCATCTTCATCGACGATATGATAATCACAGCCGACGCCCAGAACTTCATGATTCGCTTCCAGAAAGCACTGCAACATGTAAACGAACAATTCTGAGATGTAGTCATCAGCATCAACGCGCACTACGAACTGCCCGACCGCCGCACGAATCCCGATGTTGGCTGATTCAGCAACTCCGACGTTGACGGGGTTGTTGATGACATGGATATTGGCGAAGCGACCAAATTTCTCGATGATCTGTTCGGTGCCATCGGTGCTTGCATCATTGACCACGATGATTTCGCAGCTATTTTCGACATGACGTTGATTCATGCAGCTGCGGATACAACGCTCAACATAAGCACCATAATTATAGGTGGTGATAACGATCGATGTCTTCACCTTCTCTCCGGATTCTTCCAAACTGATTTAATCTAAAGCGCTTGCAGCTCAACCATGCGGCTGAATCGTGAGCCGGCTTGCGCCGTCAATTCTGTGTAGGTGCCCTGCTCGACAATCCTGCCCTGGGAGAACACCAGCACCTGATCGGCTTCCCGGATGGTCGCCAGCCGGTGGGCGATGATGACCACCGTCATGGCGCCGTGCAGCGCTTCGATACTCTGCTGTACACCACGTTCTGACTCACTGTCCAGCGCACTGGTGGCCTCGTCCAGGATCAGCAGGCGAGGTTGACGGTAAAGCTCGCGCGCGATGAACAAGCGTTGTCGTTGGCCGCCGGACAGGCGGATACCGCGATCACCTACGGCAGTCTGATAGCCCTCGGGCAGCGACTCGATGAACTCGTCCAGACGCGCCTGCCGTGCCGCCGAACGGACCTGCTCCAGCTTGGCCTGATCCTGCGCTGGATCGAGATCTTCCATGGCGATGTTGGCGGCAATGGTGTCATCGAAGACGACTGTATCCTGCGAGACATAACCGATCTGGCTGCGCCAGCTGCGCAGCTCGACATCCCGCGCGTCGACGCCATCGATGGAAATGCTACCGGCGTTGGGTTTCAGCAGCAGGGTCATCAGATCCACGATGGTGGACTTGCCGGCACCCGATTCGCCCACCAGGGCGATGGTCTGCTTGGCAGGCACCAGAAAACTGACGCCATCGATCACATTGCCGACCTGCGCGTCATAGGCAAAGCACACATCGCGAAAGGCGATGCCCACGGCCATCGGGCCGATGCTGCTCTCGCCTCCGGCTTCCCGGTTCTGCCGCAGCTGCGCGATTTCCTGCTCCACCATTTCCAGCGACCCGACGTGCGCCATGGTTGTTTGCCATTGCGATTGCACCGACATCAGCGAGTTCATACCGCGATGGAACAGCAGTATCGCCACCAGGATGGGAGCCAACGGCTGCTCGAGCACGGCAACCTGAACTATGACGATGACCACGATCAGGAACACCGAAATTGGCTCCGTAATTGAGCCGGTGAAGGCTTGCCAGACATGCGTTCTGGCCTGATAACTCGTCGCGCGGTGCACACTGGCTTCGACGCCATCACCCATGCGACGCATTTGTCCAGTCGAGGCGAGGTACTTGTATGCTTGTAGGGCCTGCACCAAGTACTTATTCAGCGTGCTCATTTCCCCGGAAGTCTTGCGCGACAGACCCTTGACCTGAACGTTCAGATAGCGGAAAGAGGTGAGCAGGACGACGCCGGCGCCCAGGGCCATCAGACCGAAGCGCCACGCCAGCAACATCGCTACGCACAGGTAGGTCAACGACTTGATGACGTTGATGATGAAATTGGTATAGGCGGCAAAGCACTGGTAGAAAGCGGAGATCTGGGCGTTGATGAGATTGACGAAGTGGCCGGTGCTCCGCTCGGAGTAGTACCGATAGCTCATCTCGCTGCAGGCGCGGAACATGCCGCCCTTCAGTTCGCGCATAAGCTGAGCCTGTAGCAGACCATTGTATGCACCGTAGCCGAAGGCGATCAGACCCTTGAACGTGAAAACGCCACTGATAAGAAGCAAGATGCCGACCAGTGATTCGTCGATGCCAAGCGTGTCAGTCAATCGGACGAGCAGCGGCGGAATCGACGTCTCCGCACCGAGCCCTACATCGGCGGCCGCCAACAGGGGCAACAGTAGGCTTATACCAAGGCCCTCGGTGAGCGCGGCAAGTAGCGCCAGAACGAATACAAGGTAGAGTCTGCGGCCAAGGTGACGGCGAAATACCTTGAGGTAGCCGCGGGCGCCTTCGAAGGGGTTCAAGCCCATGCCTGTCCGACACTCACCCGCAAGAACTGCTGCCGGGCATTGGCCGTCGCCAGCAGTTTGTCGTGGAGGGTGTGCTTCGCCTCCTCATCCCCATGCACCAACCGCACCTCTCTCGGAAGCTTGCGCATCCGCGCGATGAAGTTCACCAGGTCGTCCTGGCCGGCGTGGGCGGAGTAGCCGGTGATGGCGTGGACTCGGGCGCGGATGGTGTAGCGCTGGCCGTCCAGGTCCACATAGCCGCCCTTGGGTCCGTACTGCTGGATGGCGCGGCCGGGGGTGCCGTGGGCCTGGTAGCCGACGAACAGCACGTCGTGGCGCGTGTCTTCGATCATGGCCTTGAGGTAGTTGACGATGCGCCCCCCGGCGGCCATGCCGCTCGCTGCCAAAACGACGGCCGGGCGCCGGGTCTTGGCCAGGTAGGCGACGGCCTTGAGGTGTTCTTCGTAGCTGTCGACGGTGTAGAGGTTGGCAAAGGACAGCGGATGGCGTCCGGCGCGAACGCGGGCGTGGGCCTCGGCGTCCCACCAGGGGCGCAGCTGCTGGTAGGCAGCGGTGAATTTGGCTGCCAGCGGCGAGTCGACAATGATCTCGATGTCTTGCCAGTGCGGGTGCTGGTGGATCAGGCCGTTCAAGGTCGCGATGGTTGCTGGCCGGACCACAGCTCGACTATGGCTTCACCCTCTTCCAGCGTTGCAATGATGCATTCCAACGCTTCATTGAATTCCGCCAGTAGTTGCGCCCTGCGAGTATTGCCGATGCGAACCCAGACCAATTTCGGTGAGGGCGAGCGGAGCGTTACCAGATGCATGAAGTCCGCATCTTTTGAGACGAGTACCGAATGGGTATCAAGAGCCCTCTGCCACAACGCAACATCTGGGCTGGACTCCATTCCGATGTCTGCCGCGTGCTCGGCATGATGTCCGCGTGCTTCCAGCCAACGCGCCAAGGCCGCAGGCAGTTGTGCGTCGACGAGAAATCGCACTATGCAGCCGAATTGATGACCACGTGGCCGGTCTGGGCAGCCGCGAACTCGAGCGAGGCTGCAATATCATCGCGCTCCAGATAGGGGTAGTCCTCGAGGATTTCGGCCCAGCTGGCACCGGCCGCCAGAAGTGACAGCACGTCGCTCACACGGACTCTCATCCCGCGAATGCATGGCCTGCCTCCGCAGATCGCTGGCTCAATTGTAATTCGACTCAATAGCGCATTCATTTCGGGTGAGGCCTTGGGCATTGTGGGCAGAAGCGCGCGATTCCAAGCACCTGGTCATCAACACGCCGGTAACATCATCTTGCCATTGATCGCACTTGCGTAAACAGAGCCCCTCAAGAGAGGTCTGTGCCGAAAGCCAGGATCTCCGCGAGGCGCATTCGTCAGCAGGCTGGCAACTGCACTTGCGGGTGTCATCGCGGGTGTTGGGGTTCATGCCCACGCCTTCCCGATGCTCACCTGCAGCCGGTGGTTCTTCGTTCTTGCCATCGCCAGTAGCTTGTGGCCCAAATTCTGCTTGGCTTCCTCATCCCCATGCACCAACCGCACTTCCCCAGGCAGCTTGCGCATCCGCGCGATGAAGCTCACCAGGTCGTCCTGGCCGGCGTGAGCGGAGTAGCCGGTGATGGTGTGGACGCGGGCGCGGATGGTGTAGCGCTGGCCGTCCAGATCCACATAGCCGCCCTTGGGTCCGTACTGCTGGATGGCGCGGCCGGGGGTGCCGTGGGCCTGGTAGCCGACGAACAGCACATCGTGGCGCGGGCCTTCGATCATGGCCTTGAGATAGTTGACGATGCGACCGCCGGCGGCCATGCCGCTCGCTGCCAAAACGACAGCCGGGCGCCGGGTCTTGGCCAGGTAGGTGACGGTCTTGAGGTGTTCTTCGTGGCTGTCGACGGTGTAGAGGTTGGCAAAGGACAGCGGGTGGCGACCGGCGCGCACTCGGGCGTGGGCCTCGGCATCCCACCACGGGCGCAGTTGCCGGTAGGCGGCGGTGAATTTGGCCGCCAGTGGCGAGTCGACAATAATCTCGATGTCCTGCCAGTGCGGGTGTTGATGGATCAGGCCTTCGAGTTCGTACAGCAGTTCCTGGGTGCGACCGATGCTGAAGGCCGGCACCATCACCGTGCCGCCGTCGGCCAGCGCGTGTTCGATGGCGGCCTGCAGGCGGGCGACGCGGGTCTTGCGGTTCTCGTGCACGCGGTCGCCGTAGGTGCTTTCCAGCACCACAACATCGGCGCGCTGGGGTGGCTTTGGGGCTGGCAACAGGGGCGCGTGCGGGGCCCCGAGGTCGCCGGAGAAGACAGCGCGCTGGGCGGACCGGCCCGTTCCGACGTCGATTTCCACGTAGGCCGAGCCGAGGATGTGACCGGCTGGCTGGAGGCGGAAGCGGACGGGAGGAGGGGTTGCCGTCTGATCGATTTCGGTGGCGGTGTCGCTGGGCCGGTGGGTTGTCGTGGCCGATGGGTCCGCGTCGCGAGCAAGCTCGCTCCCACGTGGAGGGAGTGGCGCTGATTGGGCTTGGCGGTTTTCGGGGCGTCCAAGAGCTGCGGGCGGGACGCCCGCGGACCCGGAGTGCGGGGCTGGGGGCAACTCGATGCTCTGCCAAGTCTTGTATTCCACCGGCCGCAGTTGGCGCTGCATGACGTTGAGGGCGGCTTTGATCAGGCGTTCGTTGCGGGTGAAGCCCACCTTCAGCGCGTCTTCGATGACCAGCGGCAGCAGCGTGGCTGACGGCGTGCTGCAATAGATCGGACCCGTGTAACCGGCGGCGAGCAGATAGGGCAGCCGGCCAACGTGATCGATGTGCACGTGGGTCAGGATCAGGGCGCGGACGTCGTCGATGGGGAAATCGATCTGCTGACGCTTGAGCTCATCGCTCTCGCCTTTCTCGTCTCCCTGGAACAGCCCGCAATCGATCAGGACGGCATTGTGATCGTCGATCTGCAGGCGGTGACAGGAGCCGGTGGTGCCGGTGACGGCGCCGTGGTGGGAAATCAACACTTCGTGATTGGTTTTGGGTTTTAGGTCTTACGTTGAAGGCCAGAGCGGGAGGCGCTGGTGTTCACAGTGTCTGCAGTTCCACCATGCGGCGCAGCTGGCCGTTGGGGCGGGTGTTGAGTTCGTTGAAGCTGCCGGACTCCACCACCCTGCCCTGCGCCAGCACGTAGATGCGATCGGCCAGGCGGACGGTGGCGAGGCGGTGCGCGATGATGATCACGGTGAGCTGACCCTTGAGGGCTTCCAGGCTCTCCTGGATCACGCGCTCGGCTTCGGCATCGAGCGAGCTGGTGGCTTCGTCAAGGATCAGCAGGCGGGGCTGCTTGTACAACTCGCGGGCAATGAACAGCCGCTGGCGCTGGCCGCCGGAGAGGCGAATGCCACGGTCGCCGACCAGCGTGTGGTAGCCATCGGGCAGGCCCTCGATGAAGGCGTCCAGGTGCGCCGCACGCGCGGCCAGTTCGACGCGCTGCCGCAGGGCCGGGTCCTGGCTCAGATCACCGGCCCACAGGCTGATGTTGTCGGCAATCGAGGCGTCGAAGATCACCGTGTCCTGCAACACGTAGCCGATCTGTTCGCGCCAGCTGGCGGGATCGATCTGACTGGCGGGCATGCCATCGATCAGGATTTGACCGGTTTCGGGTTGCAGCAGCAGGGTCAGCAGGTCGATCAGGGTCGACTTGCCGGCACCCGAGGCACCGACGATGGCAACGGTGCTGCACGCGGGAATTTCCAGGTCGATGCCTTCCAGGGCCGGGGCCTGCGCTGCGCTGTAGCGAAAGGACAGCCCCTTGACCTCGATGGCCCGCTGCAGCGGCGGCGCGGGTTTCCCGCCATGGCGTTCCTGGTGGGCCTCGAGCTGGTCGAACTCACGCTCCACCACATCCACCGCCCCCACCAGTGTCAGCGTGCTCTGCCAGTGACCCTGCAGGCCCAGCACCGCATTGACGCCGCGGTAGAACAGCAGGATCGATACCAGGATCGGTGCCAGCGGCTGCTCCAGCACGCCAATCTGGACGATCACCAGCAGAACGATGGCACCCACGGCCAGTGGCTCGCGCAGCGCACCGGTGAAGGCGCTGGCGCGGTTCTGGCGATCCTGCAATTGGGTCAGGCGCTCCACGCTGCCCATCGCGGCGCGCCGCAACGGCCGCGACTGGCCGGTGGCGGCAAGGTACTTGAAGGACTGGATCGACTCGATGAAAACCTTGGAGAAGAAACCCATCTCCTCAGCACTGCGGTTGGACAACTCCCGCGCCAGCGCATTGAAGCGGCGGAACAGCAGCAGCATCGCACCGCCGACCAGCACCGCCATCAAGCCGAAGGCCCAGGCCACGACGAAGCCCATCAGCAGATAGGTCACCGTGCGCAACAGGCCGATCAGGAACTGGCTGAAGCTGTAGAAGACGTGGATGAAGGCATTGACCTGGTTCATCACGTTGAAGAAGTGACCGGTGTCGCGGCGCGTGTAATAGAGGTAGTCCATGCGGCTGTAGCGGTCGTAGAGCCTGGCCTGCAGGTCACGCTGCAGATACGCACGCAATCGACCAGACAGCGCTGCAGCCACATAGGCCACCACGCCCTTGACCAGGTACAGGCCCAGGATCAACAACAGGATTGCGACCGGCGAACTTGCGCCCAGGCTGCCCAACACCTCGGACAGCCCGTGCGTCAACCGATCCGTCCCAAAACTGCCCTCGCCCAGGCTGTGCAGCAGCGGCAGGAGCATCACGATGCCAAAGGCCTCAAGAACGGCTCCCAGCAGCATCAGCGCAAACACCCAATACATGCGCGGACCGACGAAGCGCTGGAAGATGTGCCAGTAGCCACGGAACTCAGCGAAGAACTGGGGTGCGATCAACAATCCTGCCACGTAGACCTGGACTCGATTCGCGGCCGATCACCGGCCTTCTGCTTCGAGGGCAGCCATCGCTTGCGCCACGGGCAGAACTTCAATGCCATCTGGCAGCGGAAATGCATCTGATCCCGGATACAGCAGCAGCCGGCGCTCGGGTTGCAGATCGGCACAGGCCTGATGGAAACCGCGCCTGACCTTGGGACTGAGGGCGTGTTTGATCTCAATCGCCCAGCTTCTGCCGTCGGGCCAAGTGAGCAGCAGATCGACTTCCGCACCCGCGGCCGTGCGATAGAAGTGCGGCTGAACGGCGGCCGGCGCCACACGCAGCAGGTTCTCGATGACGAAGGACTCCCAGCTGGCACCCAGCACTGGGTGACCCAGCAGCGAGGAAAATCCGCCGATACCGAGCAAGCTGTGCAAGATGCCGCTGTCGCGCAAATAGAGCTTGGGCGATTTGACCAGGCGCTTGCCGACATTGCCATGCCAGGGATGCAGTCGGCGGAGCAACAGCAAGTCACAGAGCAGATCGACGTAGTTTCCGACCGTCCGCGCATCCACACCCAAACTTCGGCCCAGTCGGCTCGCATTGAACAACCCACCCTGTTCGTGAGCGAGCATGGTCCAGAATCGACGCAAGGTGGCGGAGGGTACTCGTGGTGCGAACTGGGGAATGTCCCGTTCGAGGTAGGTGCGAATGAAATCCTCGCGCCACGCAAGGCTGTCCGCATCGCTCCGCGCGAGAAAGGCCTCGGGAAAACCGCCCCGCGACCACAACCGATCCTGGTCGTCCGCACCCACTTCGTTCGAGGCCAGCGGCGCGAGTTCCAGATACGACACACGCCCGGCCAGACTCTCGCCGGACTGACGTAGCAGATCGAGGTTGGCCGACCCCAGCAGCAGATACAGCCCCTGACGCCGTCCATCGCGTCGCGCCTGATCGATCAAGCCCCGCAAGATGGGGAACAGGCCGGGCAAACGATGCACTTCGTCCAGAATGACCAGACGATCCTGCACTGACGGCAAGTACCGTTCCGGATCGCTCAGCCTTGCCCGGTCGCGCTCCGATTCCAGATCGAGGTAAAGCGTCGAAGCCTCGGCAGACGCCTGCAAGGCGAGCGTTGTCTTGCCGACCTGTCGCGGCCCTAGCAACACTACGGCGGGACTTCGTTCCAGGGCGGAACGCAGCTGTGCCTGCAGCGCACGCTTGATCATCATTGTAAATCCGGAAGCACAATGTCGCTTTTACTAGGATACTTGGTGGCTACCTGGCGTCAAACCAGCGCCTCCTGGCGTTGATGCCAGCGCCAGGCGGTGTCGACAATCGTGTCCAGATCGGCCAATTGCGGCTGCCAGCCCAGTTCGGCGCGGGCGCGGGTGGCATCACCGACCAACGCTGGCGGGTCGCCGGGGCGGCGGGGGCCTTCGAGAACCGGAATGGGCCGGCCGGTGACGCGTTCGGCGGTGGCGATGACTTCGCGTACCGAAAAGCCGAGACCATTGCCGAGGTTGTAGGCCTGCATCCCCGCTGCGCTGTGGGCAAGGCGATCGAGGGCCAAAAGGTGAGCGTCGGCCAGATCACTGACGTGGATGTAGTCGCGAATGCAGGTGCCATCCGGGGTGTCGTAGTCGGTACCGTAGATCTGGACATGCGGTCGCTTGCCGGCAGCCGCATCCAGGACCAGTGGCACCAGATGCGTTTCGGGATCATGTGCTTCCCCGATCTCGCAATCCGGGTCGGCGCCGGCCGCGTTGAAGTAGCGCAGTGAGACGCTCCGCAAACCGTGGGCAATCCCGCAATCGGCCAGCATCCGCTCCACCATCTGCTTCGAGGCTCCGTAGGGATTGATCGGGTCCTGCGGATGGTCTTCGGAAATCGGCGTCTGCTTGGGCACCCCGTAGGTCGCACAGGTGCTGGAGAAGACCAACCGATTGACACCGTGGCGTTGGCAGGCCTCGAGCAGGGCCAGCGAGCCGCCGAAGTTGTTGCGGTAGTACTTGTTGGGATCGGTGACCGACTCGCCCACGTAGGCATAGGCGGCAAAGTGCATGACGGCCTCTGGCCGGTGCTCGACGAAGGCGGCATCCAGCGCCGCCCTGTCGGCCAGGTCACCCACCACCAGGGGCCCCCATTGCACGGCACCGCGATGTCCGTAGACCAGATTGTCATAGGCGATCGGTTGGTGGCCGGCTGCCGCCAGTGCCTTGCAGGCATGCGATCCGATATAACCCGCGCCGCCGGTGACCAGCACTCTCACCGATTCACCCTCGCGCGAATTCCGTCCATCCAGCGGCGCAGTTGCAGCCGCCAGAGTGGCGAATCAGCCGCGTCGGGATAGCGCTGACGCAGATGACCGGCATCGCGCCACAGGTGCGATCGCAGCCAGGGTAGCAACCGCCCTCGGCGCGCAGAGATCGCCGCCTCGGCAAGGCCACGTCGAAACCATCCCCCGCGCAACGCCAGACTGCGCCATTCCAGCTTCGTCGCTCGGAACTGTTCGGCCAGCTGCTGCAGCGTCGGATCCGGCCATGCCAGCTGCGCAGAGCGGGTCGCCGCTCGGCAAAGGCCAGCAACGCCGAGACTCCGGGCACGCTCGGTCAATTCATCGAGCTGAGTTGGCGTCAGCGACTGCGCGAGCTTCTGCAGGTCCAGCAGCCAGATCAGCCGATCGCCGCCGACGCGCTCGGTACCCTCGATCCGATAGGGCACATGGCGATTGCAGGCCCAATGCAGGCAGGCGTGCAGATAGGCATCGGGCCGTGACAGACCCTTGGCGGACGCCGACAGCGCCCGGATGGGTTTGGCGCGTCGACGCAGGTCTTCGCAGGCCCAGACGCCATCCAGCACCAGCGTATTCAGCGGTGCCCAGTGCAGGTCTATGCAATGCAGCGCGCCAGTGGTGTCCAGCCGTCGGTACTCCAGCTGGGTCTGCTCCGATGAGTGATCGTCAATCGCGATAGTTGCCGTGAATCCCAGCCCCCTGAGCAGGGCGTCGACGCGGCTGCGATCAACCGCGGCGATCAGCAGATCCGTATCGCCACGAGCCCGTTCGGCGGGATCGGTGTAGACCGCGTAGGCCAGTGCCGTGCCTTTCAACACCAAAGCATCGACCCGTGCGTTGTCCAGTTCATCCAGCACCTGGGCCATCGCCACACCGTGCGAAAGCTCCCACAGCGCTCGCTGGCGCACAGCGGCAGACAGGTCGGAGCACCAGTGCGGCAAGGACGGCAAGGTCCGCCAGCGCTGCCACAGCTGCGCCTGCACGCCCTCGATGGCAGCCTCCTGCAGCAAGGCCCGGCCAGTCGCCTCATCCAGGTCGCTTGGCATCAGCTCGCCTCGGATCGCACACAGCAGATCGGCCCGAAGCTTGCCCGAGGCTGATTTGCCGATCATCAAAGTGTGCGTCGCAGATCTCAGAAGGGCGTCCCGATGCCCGTCCCGTCCGGATTCGGTCGAATCACAATCGCGCTTCCGCCTCGCCCATGGGCAAAGCGTACTTCAGGTCGTAAATGACCCCATTTGGCTTGAGCCAGGCACGCAGACCTGCAGGCCCCAACTCACGAAACTCGCGATGGGCCACCGCAATGAGAATGGCATCGTACTGCCCAATCTCGGGCGTTGAGCACAAGGTCACACCGTATTCGTGTTGCGCCTCCGATGCGTCCACCCACGGATCGTGTACATCAACCTCGGCGTGGAAGCGCCGCAGGTCGCGTACCACTTCCACCACCCGCGTGTTGCGCAGATCCGGGCAGTCTTCCTTGAAAGCCAGCCCCAGCACCAGGATGCGAGAGCCGACGATGGCCAAACCCTTGAGCGCCATCAGCTTGACCATCTCGCCGCTGACATGGGCGCTCATCCCATCGTTGATGCGCCGCGACGCGCGGATCAGTTCCGGGTAATGACCGGCTTCTTCGGCCTTGTGAATCAGATAGTAGGGATCCACGCCGATGCAGTGCCCGCCGACCAGACCAGGCCGGACCGGCATGAAGTTCCACTTGGTGCCTGCCGCGGCCAGTACCGCTTCGGTATCGATGCCCAGGCGCTTGAAGATCAGGGCCAACTCATTGGCCAACGCGATATTGACGTCTCGTTGGGTGTTTTCCACCGCCTTGGCGGCTTCGGCGACGGCAATGCTGGGCGCCTTGTGCGTTCCCGCGCGGATGATCCGGCGATACAACGCATCGACGTGCTCGGCCACCACGGGCGTGGACCCGGACGTGATCTTGACGATCTCGCCCAAGGGGCGGGCCTTGTCCCCCGGGTTGATTCGCTCGGGGCTGTAGCCGCAGTAGAAGTCGTGGTTGTAGCGCAATCCGGAGGCGCCTTCGAGTTCCGGCACGCAATCCTCTTCGGTACAACCCGGATAGACCGTCGATTCGTAGATGACGATGTCGCCACGGCGCAAGGCCCCGCCGATCAGCCGGGAGGCCGAGCGCAGCGGACTGAGGTCCGGCAGGCGCTGTGGGGTCACGGGCGTGGGTACGGCCACGATGTAGATGTGGGCGTCGGCCAGCGCCTCGGCGGCGTCGGAAAAACGCAACCGCCCCACGACCGATTGCAACGCCGGACGATCAACCTCCTGGGTGCGATCGTGACCGGCGGCCAACTCCTCCACTCGCCCCCGGTCGATGTCAAAGCCGATGACATCGAAATGCTCGGCCAGCGCCACTGCGAGCGGCAAGCCGACATAGCCCATGCCGATCACCGCCACGGTGGATCGATCAAGCGGGCGCAATTCCGCTGCCGGTCCGTCCTGGGCCGCATCGCTCATGCGTGGATTCCCTTGTTCGTCATCGATGGTGCCCCGCCAACGGACACGCTGCCGCCCTGCGGTGTAGCCCCGCAAGGCATAAGTGCCTGATTTTCCAAAAGCGCTAGAGGCGAATGCCCAACGCTGTTCGGGGTAGCACCACTTCCCGCTCGCTGCCCATCAGGCTCAGCAACACGCGCACCCGATCACATCCGGAATGCGCGGTGAAGATGCCCTCAACGCCTTCAAGCGGCCCCTGTGTCACTCTGACCCGAGCGCCGGGAACCAGGTCCGGCGCGGCCAGTTGAACGCAGCCGCTTTCGAGTTCGATGCGGCTTTTTATGTGTTCGATCACCCGATCCGGCACGATGGCTGGTATCGACCCAAAACGAACCAGACCGGCCACACCGCGCGTGGAGCGCACTGGTGCGAGTGACTCGACGTCTGGGTCAGCCTGGATGAAGACATAGCGCGGAAACAGCGATTCGGTCCGAATCTGCATGCCGCGAGCGCTTCGGACGGACCGCCGCAATCGCGGATACAGGCACGTAAAGCCTTGCTGACGAAGGCGCAATGCTGCTTCTCCCTCCAGCCTGGGCTTGGTAAGAACGGCGTACCAGTTCTGCAAGAAATCACCCGGATTGAGATTGATGCGTTGCGACAAGATAGCGGACGGGTCACGCCAAGGGCAATGTTGCGTCAGGACCTCGGATGCGCTAGCGCGAACTGAGGCGGCCAATGCGCGCCGCGAGCGAGCTGGGACTCAACGCGGCACAACCGACTCGTTCAGAGCATCCCTGGCTGAAGTCCGGCCTAACGACGACGTCGATGCGCCCGACTGTGCCCATTGCTGCCATGGACCAATCGCAAACGCGGCTGGTCGGTTGGATCTGCCGTCGAATCCGACGCGTCCAGCGGCAGCGCAGCGCGGTCTTCGTTGCCCTCCGGAACCGCCTTTGACTGGTGATCCTGCAGCAACTGCAGCAGTAGTGCCATTGCAGCCAGCATCATGGCCGAGGTTCGCAATGGGTAGTCCACCACCGAGTGCAGTGCCAGCAGCAACAGCGCCAGGGCTGAACTCAGGATCAACGGAGAAGCGCGCTGCCAGTCCAGTTGCGCCAGCGCTCGGGCACGACTCCACATCCACGCCAAAAGGGCCAGCAGCAGCAATGCCACCGGCAGCCCAAGCTCAACCAGCCATTCGAACCAGTCGTTGTGAGCATGATTGATGATCTTGTCGCCAACCAGATCGATGGGCTCGAATGCGGCATAAGCCGCGGGAAAGCTGCCGGCCCCTGAGCCCAGCCAGCCATAGTCTGCCGCCAACGCCCAAGCCGCCGCCGACACCCGCCATCGGTTGTCGGCCAACCAGTCCGCCTCCAAGCGCTGCGAGATTGCGTCAAATCCAAACCATGCAGCTGCCAGAACGATCGCCGTGCCGGCCAGCATCAACCCGCTCAAACGAATGCGGCGCTGCACCTGCATGCCGATCCCGACACTGAGGACCATCGCCAGCAGTGCCAGACCGACGCCGGCGCGAGAACGCGTCAACATCAACCCAAGCAACAAGATGGTCAGCAGGACCAGCCAACCCAACGCATGAGCCACTCGCGTCGGACCTCGGCCGACCAATCGCCGGTCAAAGACCAGAAATGCACCGACCGCGAGTGACAGGCCGACGTACAGCAGGGCCGCGTAATGATTGCGGTTGGCGAACAGGCCAACGGCTTCGTGGTGGTTGGTTGGGCGGTACAGACGCAGAGGGCTGTCGCTACCCTGGACGATCTGCGCCAAACCCAGCGGCACGCTAAGCAGGGCCACCAGCAGGACGGCCCACAGCAGTCGCCGGCGTGCGACATCATTGAGTTGCACGCCCACAACCAGCAGCGCAAAGGCGGGCAGCAAGGCGCGCAGGCTGGCACTGCTGGCGGCCGGGTCGGTCGACCAGGGCAACCAATCCGGCATGCTGATCCCGAGATTTCGATGATTGGCCAGCAGATCTGCCCGTCCTGGCAGCCCACCCCAGAGGGTTGCCGGTAGCGGAACGAACTGCCACAGCAACAACAGGCCCAAGGACAGGCCCAGCCACAGCAACTGACGACGGTCCGTCGACAGCACTTCCCTGCCGCGCAACAGCTGTGCCATGCCTATGGCGAGCAGCAACACCGCGAGCAACTGCAGTACCAGATCGCTCAGCAGGAAATTGACGGTACCGCCACCGAGCAGCAGTCCTCCGCCCAGCAGCAGGCAGCCGCCGACAGTCATCAGGCGAGACATCAGCAAACCGGATTGAACGGGCTCTGCAGTATGGCGCGAAGTGCCGCGAACGGTGAACGGCGCCGCAGCCAATTCGCGCGGCCGTGCCATTCGTTCTATTCGATCAGTGGCTTGTGCGACCCGTCAGGGTGAAGTGCGGTCCGTTTCGTCTTCGACGGTGATGCAGGTACCAACCGCAGCAGCGCTGCTCGCCCACCACAGGCCGGGCGAGAAACACGGGGAATTGGGCGGAATGCGGAAGGACTCCTCGCCGCGCTCGCCCACTTCGACCGCCTTGGTGCAGCCATCATCAAAACGGATCAGCGCTTTGGCACCATCACGCACGACCAATTCTTGGTCCGCGCGCAGTCGGGTACCGGGCCGAATGGCCTCCAGCACACCCTGCTCATTGCGAGCCAGGACCTCACCCTGAGAACGTTCCAGGGCGGCCGCGAACTCGCTGTACTCTTCTTCGCGGCCCTGAGCGGCCGTCAACAGACCGGTACCGACGGCCATGCCGACGGCGGCCAGCGAGCGGGAGTTTGACGAACTGCTGGCATGCGCACCCGCGCAAGCCACACCGGCAGCCGCCGGTGCCGTCCACCACAGCGTCGAGCAGGGCGATCGGCTTGGCACGCTGTAGACCTCGGCCACATCAAGCATCAGGTCACAGCTGTCATTGAAGACCAAAATCGCTTTGGCGCCTTCGGTCACCAGCACTTCCTGGTTGACGCGCACCTTCTGCCCTTCGAAGGCGGGGACCGATTCTTCACCCACCTTCAGCAGTACCAGTCCCTCGACGTCCTGCAGCGTGGCCACGATTTCTTCGGGCTCGTCGGTGCTGCTCTGCGCCATGAGCATTGGACTGAGTGCCATCAAACAGACGGCGAGCGAGCAGTGGAAGAGGAGCTTTCGCATGGTCAAATCGCCGATTGATGCAGACACTTTGTTGATTAGCGTATCCAGAATCAGGCACGTGCTCAAGACAATTGCCGTGATGCATTGCAAAAAGGATCTTGTCTGGAGAGACAGACGGCAAAGCAGGGGTTGCGGGGCCATCACCTGATCATCCGTTCGCGACATTGCGATCAACGGCCCAAATCGGCGCTCCCCTCTGCCTTTCAGGGCGCCTGTTGCAGCGCCCGGATGGCCAAATCGCGAAAGGCCGCTTCGCCATGCAGTTCCCGTTCGGCTGCGATGCGTGCCGGAATCTCCAGCGACAGCCACTGCCCGCCACATTGCCCAACAGGAACCGTCATCGACAACAACCAGCCACGCCAGCCCGACTCTCCAGCAAATGACTCGCTGCTGGCCAGCAACCGCCCATTGGGCTGCTCGCAGCGCACCACCCAGGCCAGTCCAGCGGGCCCCTGCAGGTGGTTCAGCCAGACCTGACCGGTCAGTTCGTACTGTCCCGGCGGGAGCAGAAGCAGTTGCCTGGCCAGCGCCGGCGCCTCGACCCGACGGCCATAGAAGTAGGTACGCAGGCCGTCTGGCCCCAACCGCACGTCGGCCCCCTTGACTGGATCCAAACGCCACGACGTCATCGGACCCGCTGCAACTCCCCTCAAGGACCCATCACGCAGCAGCGGCGCATCCGGCCCAGCCAGTTCGCGCAGCCCGTTCCAGTCCCGCCGGCCGGCCAGCGCTGTGGTCAACGCGGCACGCTCGTCGTCGGTCAACGGACCGTCGGTGTTCGACAACAGCTTGCTGAGCCGGATGACGACGGACAGCTCCGCCTGGCGCAACATGTGCTCCATGAAGCGTGGCCGCCAGTCGGGACGGCGCGCCAGATAGGGCACAACAGCGCGCACGCCGACCGGATTGCTGGCAAATGTGCCCAGCAAGGGAAACAGCTCGTCGACGATGGCCGGCTCAAAGCGCATCACACGATCGAGGCGGGCCATGGCCTCGTCTGGGTCCTGATTCGAAATGGCGTGCAGCGCCAGCCAGTACTGCGTCGCCGTGTCGCGAGGCTGCGCCGTGGCGGCCGCGCTCATCAGCGCCAGCGCGCGGTTTTGATCGCCCCGTCGCTCGGCGAGGGCACCCAGCACGCGCAAGGCGTGGCCATTGAAAAACGATGCGCGTGCTGCCCGTTCGGCGTAGCCAGTCGCGCGATCAGTCTCGCCTTCTGCCAATGCCCGGCCAGCCAACTGCGCCAAAGCCACAGGCTGTGCCGGATTCAGTCTTATCGCGCGCTCTGGCGCTTGTCGGGCCAGCGCATCGGCATAACCGCGGATCAGCACCAGCCACAGCAGCCCCGTCAGCAACAGCGCCAGCAACACCCACGACAACGCGGCTGGCAGCGGCCAGCCGCGACGATTCGCTGGCGACCAGTGGCTGTCAGTCTCAGTTGGCACGGAATTCCAGGCCGGCGATCTTCGGCTGGCCATTCTCCAACTGGAAGGCCCAACGCATCTGTCCGACCCGCGTCTCGGCTCGCTTGCCTCCCTGTGGCACGAAGGTCTCGCGAACCGAGGCCTGCGCCTGCAGATTCGCGGCACCATCCAGCCATTGCATCTCGCCAACCTCCAGGTAGCGCATTGAGGCGCTGGCGATGCGTGTGCGCATCTGCTCCAGCACCGGTCCCTGCAACCCGTCCGCCAACACCTCATCGAACTGACTGCCGTCACCGGCCGAATAAGCCGCGGCGAAGCGCTTGACCAGTGCGGTCGCAACCGGCGGCTCGACCTTGACCACCACCACTGGAGGTGCCGCCGCCGGCAGAGGCTGAACCATCGCCGTGGATGTGACCGGCGCCGCGGTACCCGGATCTGGCGCAGCAGGCGCAGTCGGCACGGCGGGGGGAGCCGTGCTGCTACCCGTAGCGACATGCTGCGCCGATTGCGCGTCAATGCGCGTCGCGGGGGCCGGCAACCGGCTCGTCTCGGGTCGTTTGACCGCCACCGAATCTCGCGGCGCAACAGCCGGCGTTCGAACTGACGTCACCGACGTTGACTCGGATGTTGTGGTCGAACCCGAACGGGCCGAGGGTGCTGCCGCGGGAGGCTGCAGCGGACTCGCATCCGTGTTGGCGATCGACGCCGCTGCGGCGACGCGCGGCTGGCTGTTCACGGCATTGACGGGAGCCGCCTGAGTACTTGCGTTCACCGCGGCGCGGTCGTCGGGCGTTGTCCTGGCCAAGTCCCTGGCATTGGGAAGTCCCGAGGCCTCCGTTGCCGGCTCTGCGTTGGGGCGATCGCTGTTGATTGCCGACGCTGCAGCGAGGCTTCCGGTTTGCACCTCAGCACGAGTGCTGGGCTCGGCTGTCAGCGCGGAGCGATCTTCCGGCGACACCGACAGCGTCGTATCTGCGCCTGGCGTGGCAGCGTCCGACTCGAGGGTCACGCTTTCAGCGCTGACCACCGCAGAGCCGGTTGTTGGTGGCGGCGCGACTGGGGCTACCAAGCGCTCCCCATCCTGTTGCTGCTCCGGTTGGCGACTCGCCAAACCATCGGGCTCAGGCAACAGATCGGCAACCTCATCGTCGCGATCGTCTCCTGGGATCTGTCGGCTGACACGCAGGTCCGGCGCCACGGCGGTCGCCGCATCGGCTGGATGCTCTCGCATGTCGCCCGAGGGCCAAAACACCCAGCCCAACAGCAACATCGCGGCCACCGCACCTACCGCGGGCAACCATCGACCACGGCGTACGACAGGCGTGGCCGCAGGCGAGCTGACGGCACCATGGCTGGCACGCCGCTGGTGAACGACCGGAATGGCGGTATCGCCTGACGGGCTGGTCGTGACCGACGGTGCCTCGGTTTCGACCTCATTGTCGCCAGCGAACCCGCCGAAGTCCTCTCGCAAACGGGATTCATAGCCCTGCTCGGCGTCGTAGCGCGCGCGCCGCTCGGGTGTTTTCAGTGCCTGCCAGGCCAGATTGACGCGGTCGGCGTAGACCGGTTCCCAGCCGTCATCGTGACGATCCGGATGCAGCCACTTGATCAGCCAGCGATAGTGCTGGCGCAACTGCGACTGGGTACTGTCGATGGAGCCACCCAGGACTCGGTAGGCATCGGCTCGCGGGCCGAACAGCAGTTGCTGGACGCCAAAGACAGCGGCCTCCACCGCTTCGTCTTCACTCATGCCACTGCGCTGGCGCGCCTGCTGCAACGCGGCCTGCTCGCGACAGGCCACTCTCAGCAGCAGTTCAACGTCGGGTGGCAGTGCTCTGTCGCGCCAGTCCACCACCAGCGCGGGCTGCCGATACAGCGCGAGCGCGACGCCAAGTGCGTCTTCGACGGCCATCGCTCAGCTCCGAGGCTTTGGCAATGCCTGGTGATTGCCACCCCCGTAGCTGTAATAGAGGTAGTCACCGTAGCCGCCGTAGCCGTAGCCGGCGATCCGCGCATCGAACTTGGTCAACACCGCGCCAATCAAATGCGAGCGAGCGGCCATCAGGCGCTTCATCGCCGACTTTGCGGTGGCAATTCGGGTACTGCCGGACTCGACGATCAACAGCGTGCCCGCAGCCATGTTGGAGAGGATCGGAGAATCAGCCAAACCCATCACTGGCGGACCGTCGATGATCACCTGATCGAACTTCTCACTGGCCAAGGTGACCAACGACAACATCTTTGGTCCGGCCAGCAATTCGGCCGGATTGGGGGGCAAGGGCCCAGCTGGAATCATCGTCAGACGCAGCGTCTTGGTGCCCTTGAGCGCACCGGCCGGCTTGATCTTGCCCGCAAGATAGTTGCTCAAACCCACCGCGTTGTCGGTGGCCAGAATCCGATGCAGCGAGGGGTTGCGCAGATCCGCATCGATCAGCAACACGCGCCGTCCCAACTGGGCGAAGTTGCGCGCCAGCGCCACCGCCGTGGTGGACTTGCCTTCGGCGGCCGATGGCGAGGTGATCAGCAGGCATTTCGGCACACCATGATCGGTCGAGAATTGCAGCGAAGTGCGCACCGAACGGTAGGCCTCGGAGAGAGCCGAGCGCGGGTCGGCCAGCGCATCTTCGGGCGCCCTGCCATCCAGCTTGGGAATCACACCAAGGATGCTCAGGCCCAACTTGCGCTCGAGATCCTCGGGCAGCTTGATGGTGTCGTCCAGATACTCCAGCAGGAAGGCCAGCGCCACACCGAGGACCAGACCCAGCAAGGCCGATGCCAGCAGCGAGCGCTTCAGATTGGGGGTAAACGGCCGGGCCGGCACCAGTGCCGGATCAACAATGCTGATGTTGTTGGCCTCGACATTCGAGGTGATGCCGATTTCCTTGTAGCGCTGCAGCAACGCGTCATAGAGCTGCCGATTGGTCTCGACTTCGCGCTCCAGCACGGTGAACTCCGTGCTGCGGCCTTGCATCTCCAGGACCTCGCGAGTGAGACGGTCCACCTGCTCCTTCAGCATCGTCTCCTGCTGTTGGGCCGCGGCAAAGCCTGCCTGCAGGCTGGCGCGAACCAGGTCGACCTCGGCCTGCAACTGCTTGTCGATCTCCTCGATCTGACTGCGCAGCTGCTGCATCAGGGGATAGGCCGGCTTGTAGGTAAGCAGCTTCTCCTGGTACTCGGCTTCCAGCTTGGCGCGGGTGGAACGCAATGCCTGAACACCGGCGTTCTCCAGCAGCAGCGGATGGGACATCGCACGCGCGCCCTGTGCCTGGCGAGCCCTGGCATCGGCTTCTATCCGAGATTGCTTGGCGGCGGTCAGCGCGCCGGTGAGCGCCTCCAGTTCACTGGTCAACAAGGTTTCGCGGTTGGCCACATTGACGAAGCTCTCGCGCTGGGCGAACTCGGCCAGCGCAATCTCCGATTCCTGCAGCTTCAGCTTGATCTGTTCCAGCCGGTCTTCCAGGAAGCTCTTGGCATACGAGCTGGTGTCGACCTTGCGCTCCAAATTCGCTTCGATGTAGCCGTAGGCAATGGCATTGGCCACCGATGCGGCCAGGCGTGGATCCGGACTCTGAAAGTAGATCTGCAGCAACCGCGAGTTGCGGATCGGCGCCACATCCAACCCGTAGCGGACGACGTTGACCAGCATTCGCCGTTGCTGATCCGGCGGCAATTCGGCAAAGGGTGTCGGCTGGTTGCCGGTGACCGCGTTGACCGCCTGATCCATCCACGACGGCTCGGTCAGTACCCCGAACACCGGATTGTCCAGCGGCAACTCGGAAGCGATTTTCTCGGCCATGCTGCGGCTGGTCAGCAGCTGAATCTGAGTCTCGAAAAACTCGCGGTCGTACCAGGGTGACTCCACCGGCTCGACGCCAGGAATGTTGACGACCTGGGCTGCCTGACGGTCAATCTGGATCACCGCAGTCGCTCGATAGATTGGCGTAACCAGGAAGGTCGCCACCACGCCGGTGAGCATGACGATGGCGAAGGCGATCAGAATGGCCCAGCGCCGCTTGACCAGAATGTTCCAGTAACCGCGGAAGTCGAAGCCCTTCTCTTCTTCCTCCTGCTCGCCGCCACGGACCAGCGTCGACAAGGCCTGCAGTCGAGGATCGACGGTGGCCAACGCCTGGGAGCCGCCCAATCGGGCAGGCAAGCGACTTTCGGGCTCGCCCTCTTCGCGTCTTGCTGCTGAGTCTTGCATGCGAATTCCTGAGTTGCGGTCGCCGTGCAGCGATCAGAAGCGGGTGAACAGACCGATGACCGGCAAGGCCTGCAGCACTTCCTTCCAGGCGGACTTCGCCCCGGCCTGATCAACGATGATCAGGTCATTGCCGTAGATCTGCGGGTCCTCGGCATTGCCACCACGAACCTCGCGAATGTCGAAAACCGCCGCCAATCGTTCGCCATTGACCTCGCGGAAGACGATGATGCCGCGCGGGTTGGCGTATTCGGACAGCCCGCCGGCAATGACAATGGCTTGCAGCAGCGAAGTCTGCCCCTTGAGCGAATAGATGCCGGGCTTGGCCACCGCACCTTCCACCGTGATGGACTGACTGGTGTATTCACGGACGAAAAGTGACACCTGCGGATTCTGCAGGTAGTCCTGCGCCAGCATCTCGGTGATCTCTTTCTCCAGCGTCGGCACGGTCTTGCCGGCCGCGATGACGGGGCCGAGCAGCGGCAGCGAGATGTTGCCCTGCGAGTTGACGCGAAACTGACCGCTCAACTCCGGCAACTGATAGACCGCCAGTTCCAGCACATCCTGCGGTCCGATCTTGTACTCCCGTCCCGCCAGCACACTTTGCGCCGTCCCAGCCGGATCCGGTGGCGGCAACGTGTCGGTGGTGGTGACCATTCGGGCCTGACCCTGGCGCACATCCCGCAACCCATCGGAGGCGCAACCGACGAACAGCAGCGAAGCCAGCAACAGACAGGCAGATCTCAGGCCAGAAAGGCGCACGCGCGAGCCATCCTTCATCCAGGAATGCTCATTATGACAGCAAGGTCGCAATCTTCGGCGACTTCGGCGGTAAAGGCCACCGATCAGGCGCTCTCCGGTCGCCCGGACAGGAGCCGATCGAAGTACTCGATCGTCGGCCGCAGGCCATCACGCAGCGCCACCTTGGGCGCCCACTGCAGCGTCTGCCGAGCAAGCGAAATGTCCGGCTGACGCTGAGTCGGATCATCGGCTGGCAGTGGCAGCCGCTTGAGACTGGACGCCGACCCCGTCAATTCGATCACCAGCTCCGCCAGTTCCAGAATCGTGAATTCACCCGGATTGCCAAGGTTGACCGGCCCGGTGAAGTCAGCGGGACTGTCCATCAGGCGCAGAAAGCCCTCGATCAGATCGTCGCAGTAACAGAACGATCGGGTCTGGCTGCCGTCACCATAGATCGTGATGTCCTCGCCTCGCAGCGCCTGGACGATAAAATTCGACACCACCCGGCCGTCGTTGGGATGCATGCGTGGCCCGTAGGTGTTGAAGATCCGCGCGACCTTGATCTCCAACCCATGCTGGCGGTGGTAGTCGAAGAACAAGGTCTCGGCACAGCGCTTGCCCTCGTCGTAACAGGAGCGCAGGCCAACGGGATTGACATGCCCCCAGTAACCCTCCGGTTGCGGATGAATCTGTGGATCGCCATAGACCTCGCTGGTGGAGGCCTGCAGGATTCGCGCCTTCACCCGCTTGGCCAGGCCCAGCATGTTGATGGCCCCATGCACGCTGGTCTTGGTGGTCTGCACCGGATCGAACTGGTAGTGCACCGGCGAGGCGGGACAGGCCAGATTGAAGATCCGGTCCACTTCCACGTACAGCGGGAAGGTCACGTCGTGGCGCATCAGCTCGAAGCGCGGATGATCGAGCAGGTGCTGTACGTTGGCCTTGTTGCCCGTGTAGAAATTGTCGACGCAGAGCACATCGTGACCGCGCTCAATCAGACGATCGCACAGGTGGGAGCCAAGAAAGCCGGCGCCGCCGGTAACCAGAACGCGTTGTTGATCCAGGGTTCGCATGTCAGACAAACCTCGGTTGCTGGACGCTGCGTCCACGCCCGATGCCCCAATACTCGAGGCCCGCTGACTCAACCTGTCGCGGGTCGTAGATGTTGCGACCGTCGAACAGCACCGGCTCTCGCAACGCCGCCCGAATACGCTCGAAGTCAGGCGACCAGAAAGCCTTCCATTCGGTCACCAGCGCCAGCGTGTCGGCGCCTTCCAGTGCAGCCATCGGATCGTCCACGAGAACCAGGTCCTCGCGCTCGCCATAGATGTGACGCGTTTCCGTCATGGCTTCGGGATCATAGGCACGGACCGTCGCACCAGCGGCCCACAACTGCTCCATCAGATAGCGGCTCGGAGCCTCGCGCATGTCATCGGTGTTGGGCTTGAAAGACAGCCCCCACAAAGCCACGCAGCGGCCTGCCAAACTGCCGAAGCGACGCTGCAGCAACTGGATCAGTTTGTCCTTCTGCGCGCGATTGACGTTCTCCACGGCCTCAATGATTGCCGTTTGATAGTCGAAGTCGGCCGCTGTCTTGCGCAGCGCCTGAACGTCCTTGGGGAAGCAGGACCCGCCGTAGCCCACCCCGGGATAGATGAATGAGTAGCCAATTCGAGGATCGGAACCGATGCCCAGTCGCACCGACTCGACATCCGCACCGACACGCTCGGCAATATTGGAAATCTCGTTCATGAACGAGATCTTGGTTGCCAACATCGCGTTGGCAGCATATTTGGTCAGCTCAGCGCTGCGCTCATCCATCAGCACCAGCCGCTCGTGATTGCGATGGAAGGGCGCGTACAGCGTCTTCAGGAGGTCGATCGCGCGTGCCGAACGACTGCCAAGCACGATCCGGTCGGGCTTCATGCAGTCCTTGACCGCATCGCCCTCCTTCAGGAATTCAGGATTGGATACCACGTCGAACTCAACCGCGGCGCCGCGGCCGGCCAGGGTCTCCGCAACAGCCTGGCGAACCCGATCCGCAGTCCCAACCGGGACGGTCGACTTGTTCACGATCACGGCATAGCGCGACAAATGCGTTCCGATGCTGCCCGCCACCGTCAGCACGTGGCGCAAATCAGCACTGCCATCCTCGTCCGGTGGCGTGCCTACGGCGATGAACTGCACCTGGCCATGAGCGACCGCCGGGGCCACCTCATCGGTGAACTGCAACGTACCGGCTTCGCGATTGCGCTGGACAATATCGTCCAGACCCGGTTCGAAGATGGGAATCTCGCCGGCGTTGAGGCGACGCACCTTGTCGCGGTCGATGTCGACGCAAACGACGTGGTTGCCCATCTCGGCCAGACATGCGCCGGTGACCAGGCCGACGTAGCCGGTCCCGAAAATCGTGACATCCATGTGGTGAAGATCCTTGCGGGGTCCGCTTCGCAATGGCCGGCGAGGATACTGCAATCCGACCCTACTGACATGCCGGATCCGGTAACTAAAGTCTCTGCCGCGGATCCAACTCCGAGTCTTCTGGACCCAAGTCGGGAGGCGCAGTGTCGGGCTGTTCGATCCGTCCCGACGCTTCCCCATAAAGCTGCTCGCGCAGGTGCTTGACTTCGTGGCGCTTTTCCAGCCACCGTCTCTTCATGACCTGATACCGACGCGGCCAAGTTCCGCGCCCAAGCAGAAAACCCGCGGCGAATATACCCACCATCGTCAACAGATCGACAAAGATTTGACGCCACATGACGAAACCGACTCCAGCACCAAGTACGCAAACTAGCTTAGCAACAGTGTGACAAGGGTGTGTCTTGTCGCACCGGCAGGCTGCTGTCTACCGGCCTCAATCGGGCGTGACGAGCACAGCGGCGCCGGACAACACGACGGGCTTCGCGGCGACACCGCGAAGCCCGTCAACAGGCGCAAATCAGTTCAGGATTTCCAGCAGTTCGACTTCGAAGATCAACGTCGAGTTCGGCGGAATCGGGCCCGATCCATTTTCGCCATAACCCAGATCACCCGGAATGAACAGCTTGTACTTGCTGCCTACCGGCATCAGTTGCAGACCTTCGGTCCAACCGGCAATCACGCCGTTGAGCGGAAATTCGGCCGGCGTCTCCCGATCGTAGCTGGAATCGAACTTGGTCCCATCGATCAGCGTGCCCAGGTAATGCACCTTGACCCGATCATTGGAGTCGGGCTTGGCCCCATTGCCCTGACGGAGAACCTGATACTGCAGTCCGGATTCCGTGGTCTTGATGCCCGACTTGCCCTTGTTCTCGGCCAGGAAGGCTGCGCCCTTGGACTTGTTCTCCTCGGCCATCTTCTTCAGTCGCTCGCCCTGCTTTTCCGTCATCATCTGACGGAACTCAGCGCTGAGTTCCTGCGCCTCGGCTGTGGTCAGCAGCGTTTCCTTGCCGGCGAAAGCATCCTGCAGGCCGCGAATGACCGTGCTCATGTCCACTTCTTCCTCGACATTCTTCAACTGAATGCCGAAGTTCATGCCGATCATGTAGCTGATCTGGTCCTTCTTGGTTTCCAGTTCCTGCGCCTGCAGACCGGCGCTCATGAGTACAGCGAGGGTGCCACCGGCCAGGGCCAGTGCGAAACGTTGCTTCATTGCGAGTCCTCTTGGATCGGGAGGGTGTGTGATACAGCCGAGCTGAGACAGCTCGGACCAGGCAAAGTTCCCACGATGCCATCGCGGGCAAAAACCGGCGCGATGCTACCTCAAGCGCAACCGACATGCAGCGCACCGGTTCATGAGTCTGCCGTTCTGCCCCAAGGCACCGGCCTGGTCCAGAAGTCCGCCTGGATCGGACAGTTCCGCACCGGTGCAAAGCTGCGCCGATGGGCCGCACAAGGCCCCAGCTGTCGCAGCGCCTGCAAATGAGCGGGGGTCGGATAACCCTTGTGCACGGCAAATCCGTAGCCGGGAAACTGGCTGTCCAATTCGACCAGGCGCGCGTCGCGAACGGTCTTCGCCAGGATCGAAGCCGCCGAGATGGCCGGCTGCAGAGCATCGCCACCGACAATCGCTCGGGCGGGCAGCGCCAGTCCGGCTGGCACCCGATTGCCGTCGATCAGCACCTCATCAATCCTGATCGACAGAGCCTCAACGGCTCGCCGCATGCCGGTCAGCGTGGCCTGCAGGATGTTCAGCCGATCGATCTCATCGGCTTCCACCTCGATAACCGACCACCCCAGGGCCGATGCGCGGATCTGCTCGGCCAGCGACTCGCGCCGGCGCGCGCTCAACCGCTTGGAATCATCCAGGCCGGCGATCGGGCGCGCCGGATCGAGCACCACGGCGGAAACCACCACCGGACCGGCCAGCGGGCCGCGCCCCGCTTCGTCGACACCGGCGATGCGCGGGGCGTTCATGCGACCCCCTTGGCTGACGCGCTCACGTGTTCGAGGATCGCATCTGCGGCACGCTGGCTGGCCTGATTGCGCAGTGCCCGACGAATCTCGGCGAAACCCTGCCGTTGCTGGACTACCGAATCGGCATCGACCTGGAGTTCAATCAGCGCATCGCTCAAGGGCAACGCGGCGACATCTTCCTGCGCCAGTTCGGGCACCAGTGCGCGTCCGGTGAGCGCATTCGGCAAAGAGAACCAGCGACTCTGCAGCAGACCGAAAGTGCGCACCAGCCAATTGCTGAATGGCGCCAGGCGGTAAGCCACCAACATGGGCGTATCGACCAGCGCGGCCTCCAGCGTGGCAGTACCGGACGCCACCAGTGCCAGATCCGCCGCGGCCAGCAGTTCTGTCGATCGACCGTCCAGGCGGAGTACACGATTGGCACCATCGACACCGGCACAGACCGCATCCAGCACTCGGGCACATCCCTCATTGGCGACCGGCAGCGCGACCTGCCAACCAGGATGAGCGTCCAGAAAGCGCACTGCCGCGGCGACGAAGGGGGCCCCCAAGCGACTCACTTCGCCGCGCCGGCTACCAGGCAGCACGGCCAGCAGCGGCGCCGCCGAGAGACCCAGCACCGCGCGCAAGGCCTGGCGGTCGGCGACCGGCTGCAGGCGATCGGCCAGTGGGTGGCCTACGAATCGCGCCGGCACGCCGTACTCGGCATACAGCGCGGGCTCGAAGGGAAACAGGCAAAGGACCTCATCGACCTGTGTGCCGATGGTGCGCGCTCGCTGGCGGCGCCAGGCCCAGATCGACGGCGAAACGAAATGCAGCGCGCGCAATCCACGACGGCGCAACCAGGCCGCCAATCCCAGATTGAAGTCCGGCGCGTCCACGCCGATGAAGATGTCGGGCTGCCAGGCCAAAATTTCCCGACGCAGTCGCCAGCGCAATCGCAACAGCCTCGGCAAGTGGCGCAGCACTTCGATCAGCCCCATGACGCTGAGCTCACTGATGTCGGCCAGGCTCTCACAGCCTGCGGCCCGCATGCGCGGACCGGTCACGCCGCGCAGTTGCAGGTCTGGAACCCGCTGCTGCAGGGCTTCGATCAGTTCGGCGGCCAACAGATCACCGCTGGTCTCGCCGGCGACGATGGCGACGCGCATGTCCTGCAGGCCCGAATGGAGGCGACGCCCCGCGCGCTCAGCGCAGGATGCCGCGCTCGGTGCGGCCGAGGAAATCGACCAGGCATTCCAGATGCGGCGCCGCTGCGCTCAATGCCTGCAACTGGGCTCGAGCTTCCGCCAGCGGCAAACCGGCGCTGTAGAGCAATCGATAGGCCTGCTTGATCTGGGCGATCTGCTCGCGCGTGAAGCCTCGCCGTTTCAGACCTTCGGAGTTGATGCCCCGTGGCACGCTCATCTCGCCGGCGACGACGACGAAAGGTGGCACGTCGCAATTGATGCGACTGCCCATCGAAGTGAAGGCATGCATGCCGATCTTGCAGAACTGGTGGATCAGCGAAAACCCGCCGAGGATGACGTGGTCCTCGACGATGACGTGACCGGCCAGACTGGCGCAATTGGCGAAGATCGTGTGATCACCGACGATGCAGTCGTGGGCGACATGCACGTAGGCCATGATCCAGTTGTCGCTTCCAATCGCAGTCAAGCCGCCGCCTTCGGCGGTGCCCCGATTGATGGTGACAAACTCGCGAATGGTGTTGTCATCACCGATGCGCAACTCGGTCGGCTGATCCAGGTACTTCTTGTCCTGTGGCGCAGTGCCGATCGACGCCTTAGCATAGATGCGATTGCGCTGCCCGATCACCGTCGGGCCCTCGATCAGGCAATGTGGGCCGATGCGTGTGCCGGCCCCGATCTGAACATTCGGTCCGATGATCGTGAATGGCCCGACCTCGACATCCGCGGCCAGCTCAGCCTTCGGGTCGACAATCGCGCTGGGGTGGATCATTGTGGCCCCCGCGCCGCGCACAGCACCTCGGCACTGGCGACCACCTTTCCGTCGACCCGCGCCTGGCACAGAAACTGCCCCATGCCCAATCTCATGCGCGTCTGCTCGACCTCGAGCCGCAATTGATCACCCGGCTTGACCACCTGCGAGAACCTCGCCTTGTCGATCTTGACCAGATAATAGAGCGGATTCTCGACGGCCCCTTCGCCCGCCGACAGCTGCACCAGGACACCACTGGCCTGCGCCAGCGCCTCCAGGATCAGCACGCCCGGCATCACCGGATGGCCAGGAAAGTGCCCCTCGAAGAAGGGCTCGTTGATCGTCACATTCTTCAGTCCAACCAGGCGCTTGCCGGGTTCGAACTCGATCACCCGATCGATCATCAGGAAGGGATAGCGGTGCGGCAGCATCTCCTGGATGCGGCGCACATCCACCGGCATTTCCGGCGTGCCCATCGTGGGCTTGTCAGTCATGGCTGTCGTCCTTTGGCCGCGGCCTGCCCTGGCTGCGGTCGAGTTGTTTGAAGCGAACGGCGGCGCGGCGCCATTGCCGATTTTCCATCAGCGGCACGCCGGAGGAATACTCGCCGGGTTCGCGAATGGAGTGCGTCACCAGGCTCATGGCAGTGATCGTAACGCGGTCGCACACTTCCAGGTGACCCAGCACGCCGGCACCACCGCCGATCAGGCAGTGGCGGCCGATCCGAGCGCTGCCCGCCACTGCGGAACAGCCGGCCATGGCCGTGTGGGCACCAATGTGGACGTTGTGACCGACCTGGATCTGGTTGTCCAGCCGGACGTCCTCCTCGAGTACGGTGTCCCCCAGCGCGCCGCGATCGATACAGGTGTTGGCGCCGATCTCGCAGTCATCACCGATGCGGACGCCGCCCAGTTGCGGCACCTTGCGCCAGCGTCCCGCCTCGGGCACCAGGCCAAAGCCATCGGCGCCGATGACGACGCCTGGATGCAACAGCACCCGGCGGCCCATGCGCACCCGCTTCACCAGCGTTACCCTGGCCACCAGTCGGCAACCCTCGCCCAGTTCGCAGTCCGGACCGATCACGCTGCCAGCACCAATGTGACAACCGGCGCCGATGCGACTGCGCGGGCCGATCTCCACAAAGGGGCCGATGGTGGCACCGGGATCAACCTGAGCCGATGGATCAATCGCGGCCGACGGATGAATGCCGGGCGTATGTACATCGTCAGTCTCGAACCACTCGCCGACGCGGGCGAATGCCAGCTGGGGCTGGTCGGACAACAAGCAGGCGCCGGGGCAATCGTCACGGTCGCGCACCGACAGGATCACCACACCGGCGCGGGTCGCCCGCAGTTGCGGCCGATAGCGGGTATTGGCGAAGAAGCTGAGCTCACTGGGTCCGGCCGCCTCCAGGGTGTTCAACCCCTCGATCCGCAGCTGCGGGTCGCCTTCGAAGGCCAGACCCAGTCGCTGTGCCAGTTCGCCCAGCGTCCAGCTCATGGTTCACCCGTTGACGAGTTGCGCAAGCGCTCAATGACCGCGTCGGTCAAATCGATGCGGGGACTGTGATAGACGATCTGATCGGTCAGGACCAGATCCAGGTCCCGTTCCCGGGCCAATTGGGTAATGGCCTCGCCGATCAGATTGTCGATGCGAGCCAGCTCCATCTGACGGCGCTGATCCAGATCGCGCCCGAGCGATTCGCGCCGACGCCGCAGGCTGCGTTCCAGCGTGTCGATGCGGCGCGCTGCGGCGCTGTCCCCGGCGTTGCCGATCAGCTCATTCTCCGACTGCAACTGCTGACGCAAGGCCGTCAGACTGAGTTCGTCTTCCTCCAGCTGACGGTTGCGTTCAGCAAACTCGTCCTCCAGCCGCTGCCGCGAAGCCGCCACCTGTGGTGCCTGATCGAGGACTCGAGCCAGATCGACGTAGGCAACCCCCTCGGCCAACACTGGCGTCGTCGACAGCAACGCCAGCAGCAGGGTGAGTGCCAATCTGGTCAGCGACCGCATCACGAACCGACTTCCTGGGGCGCCGGGGCCTGGCACTCGGACAGGCGCCAACGCGGGCGCAGGCCCGCCATGACCCCTGCCAGGCCGTCGCCCATCATCAAGCCTCCAGTACCCGATCCGCCTGCAGTGTCTCAGAAGGTGTTGCCGAAGGAGAACTGCAGCGATTCTGTTTCGTCGCCTTCCTTGTCGTTCAAGGGCACCGCCAGGTTCAGCACGATGGGGCCGACCGGCGCCTGCCACTGCACTGATATGCCGGTGGAATAGCGCAGCTCGCCAGCATCGAAGGCATCGAAGTCCTTGAAGACCTGACCGACGTCAAAGAACAGCGACAGTCGCAGGGTGTCGATGTCGGCGCCGAAGGGAGCGGGGAAGATGATCTCGGCGTTGCCGACCAGGTTCAGCGCACCACCGACCGGAAGATCCTCACTGCCCGACAGCAATCGAGGACCCAGGGTGTTGTCGCGGAAACCACGCACTGAACGCACACCGCCGTTGTAGAAGTTCTCGAAGAACGGCAGTCCGAAATCCTTCTTGTCACCGCCATAGGCGTCGCCGTAGCCGACCTCGCCATTGGCCATGAAGGTCAGCGACTTGGTCAGCGGGAAGAAGCGCTGGTACTGGTAGGTGAACTTGTAGTACTCCAGATCGCTGCCAGGCAGCGTGAACTCCAGCCCGGCTCGCTGCAAGGTGCCCTGAGTGGGCGTAAAGAAGCGGTTGCGCGTATCGCGCGCCCAGCTGAGCTGCGCCCGCAGATTGCTGTAGGCACCGCTGCCGCGGCCAGAATCGCGCTCGGTCTGGCCGGTCTCCGGATTGACGATCTCGTCGTCGAGCAGAAAGTCGAGGAATGGCGTTGGCGTGAAGCCAGCGATGACCTGGACCACCTGCCGTTCTGCCGACACGCCGAACTGAATGCGGTCGAACTCAGTCAGCGGAATGCCGTAGACCACACCCAGGGCGGCGGTATCGGTGAAGTAGCTGGCAATGTTCGCCTGGCCCGAATCCAGTTCCCGATACAACACATTGAAACCACGGCTGACACCATCATCGGTGTAGTAGGGATTCAGGTAACTGAAGTTGAACTGGGTGAAGACCGAGTTGTTTGACAGCGCCAGACCGACGCGATTGCCGGTGCCCAGGAAGTTGTCGAAGTTCAACGAGACCTGGGTAATCAGGCCCTGCGTTTCGGAGTAACCCAGTCCGAACTGGAACTGACCGGAGTTGCGCTCCTCCACCGTGATATCGATGTCGACCTGGTCCTCGGTACCGGCCACTCGCGGCGTTTCAATGTTGACCTCGCTGATATACGGCAGACGCTGCAACCGGATCTTGGAACGGTCGATCAGCGCCTGTGAGTACCAACCGCCTTCGAACTGACGCAATTCGCGTCGCAGCACCTCGTCACGGGTGTTGGAGTTGCCGACCAGATTGATCCGACGCACATAGACGCGACGGCCGGGCTCGACCAGGAAGGTCACGCCGACAATGCGGTTCTCGCGGTCGATTTCAGGGATCGGGGTGACATCGGCAAAGGCGTAACCGATATTGGCCAGCGCCGCCGTGATGGATTCGGAGGTCTGCTCCAGCCGGGCGCGCGAGAAGGTATCGCCTTCCTTCAGCTGAACCAGACCCTGTAGCGCCTCTTCGGAGTAGACGAACTCACCGGTGAGCTTGACGTCACCAATCGTGTAGACCTCGCCTTCACGGACATTGGCGTTGATGTAAATCTCACGCCGGTCCGGGCTGATGTTGACCTGGGTCGATTCCACCTGGAAATCGACGTAGCCACGATCGAGGTAGTAGGCGCGCAGTTTTTCCAGATCACCCTGCAGTTTCTCGCGAGAGTACTGGTCGTCCTTGCGATACCAGGACAGCCAGTTGGACTCGTTGGCCTCGAACTCCTCGCGAATCTCCTCGTCGGTGAACACCGTATTGCCGACGATGTTGATGTGCCGGATCTTGGCCGCCTTGCCTTCGGCCACCGTGATGGTCAGATCGACGCGGTTGCGGTCGAGCTGTTTGACGTCCGGTGTGATCTTGACGTTGTACTTGCCGCGATTGTTGTACTGCCGGGTCAGCTCCTGGGTCACCCGATCCAGCGCCAGCCGATCGTAGGTCTCACCTTCGGCCAGGCCGATGTTGCGCAGGCCGCTGAGCAGATCCTCGGACTTGATGTCCTTGTTGCCGACCAGCGTGATCCTGGAGATGGCGGGTCGCTCGACCAGGGTCAGGACGAGGATGTTGCCATCGCGGCCGATCTGGACATCGTTGAAAAAGCCGGTCTTGTACAGCGCACGGATCGCCTCGCCGGCGCTGCGGTCATTCAGCGTGTCGCCGCGCTCGATCGGCAGGTAGCTGAAGACCGTACCCGCCGCAATGCGCTCCAGCCCCTCCAGCCGAATATCGGCGATCTGGAAACTGTCAAAGGCGAATGCCGGGCCGATCAGACAGAGACTGGCGGCGACGGCCGCAGCGATGCGGCTGGGGCGGGCGAAGAATGGCTTCATGGGTCACTCAGGGCCTTGTTCAGGTGAGCCCGTCGATCGTCCTGGCTACAGGAACGTACGCGGGTCGTTATGGTTTCCAGCGTGGACGCAGGCATCCAGCCACGCCCTCCCTAGGGTTGGGAAGGGTGACACCTGCCTACGAAGCAAGCCGGGCGAAATCGTTGAAGAAGGCCAGACCCATCATGCCCACGATCAGTGCCAGTCCGATGTACAGACCCACAGCCTGACCGCGTTCACTCAGCGGGCTGCCCTTCACCCATTCGATAAAGTAATACAGCAAATGACCCCCGTCCAAGATCGGGATGGGCAGCAGGTTCACGATGGCCAGACTCAGGCTGATCAATCCGAGGAAATTCAGGAACTCGGAGAAGCCGCTGCTGGCCGAGGCATTGGCCACCTGGGCAATGGTGATGGGCCCGGACAGATTCTCCAGCGAAGCGCGACCGGCCACCATGTGATAGAGCATGGTGAGACTGCCGCTGGTGATCCGCACGGTCTCCTGCAGGCCGCGCTTGGCCGACTCCAGCACGCCAAAGCGGGCCATCGTCGTGTAGCGCTCCATCACGATGCCGATCATCCAGGCACTGCGATCTCCGACCGTCTGGAACTTCGCGGTCAGTTCGACCTGGCGCTCGCCGCCGGCATGTTCGACCGTCAGACGAACGGCGCCGCGATTGGCTTCGGCCTGTGCTTGCAGCGCCTCGTAGAAGCTGCCGAAGGTGGGCGTGGACTGCTCACCAACGGCGATGATGCGATCGCCTGTCTCGATGCCTGCTCTGATGGCTGCGCCATCGGGCGCGAGGTCGGCGACCAGCACCGGTGGATCTCGGAACCAGGGGTTCAGACCCAGTTGCTCGAGCACGCGAGACTCTTCCAGTTTGCCGCCGTCGGCGTCGCGCAGCGGCAGCGAGCGATGCGCCTGACCCCCATCGGGGCGCTGCACGACGATCGCAACCTGCTGCTGCTCATAGATGCGCGGCACCAGCGCGAGCAGCACCTGTGACCAGTTGCTGACGCTTTCCCCGTCAATCTCGACCAGTTCTTCGCCACTCTGGAAACCGGCGCTGGCGGCTGTACCGCTGGTCACCCCCAGGACCGGCCGGAAATCGCTGATTCCGACCAGATACATGCTCCAGAAGGCCGCGACTGCGAAGATCAGGTTGAAGATGGGGCCGGCGGCGACAATTGCGCTGCGCGCACCCAGTGACTTGCGGTTGAAGGCCTGGTCCACCTCAGACGGATCGACCTCGCCCTCGCGCTCGTCAAGCATCTTGACGTAGCCGCCCAGCGGAATGGCCGAAAGCGCCCATTCGGTGCCATGCCGGTCACGTCGAGACCACAGCACGCGGCCAAAACCCACGGAGAAACGCAGCACCTTGACGCCCATCCAGCGCGCGACGATGAAGTGGCCGAACTCGTGGAAGCTGACCAGAATGCCGACGGCGACCAGAAACCAGAATACCGATCCGAAGATCTCCACCTGCTGCTACTCCTCAGTTGCCGCTGCGCTGCAAGCGCGCCACTTCGTCTTCGGCCAGTTGCCGACCGGCCCGATCCAGGGCCAGCACGTCGTCCAATGTCGACGCGCAGGATACCGGCAGCTGGCTTAAGGCTGCCTCAACGACCGCCGCAATGCCCGGAAAGGCCAATCTCTCGTTCAGGAATGCCGCCACCGCCACTTCGTTGGCCGCATTGAGCACGATGGGGGCGACTGCGCCGGCCGACAAGGCCTCGAAAGCCAGCCGCAGACAGGGGAAACGTTGCAGATCCGGCTCCTCAAACTGCAGCGTCGCCAATTGCGCCAGGTTCATCCGGGGTGCACCGTTGGCCAGCCGCTCGGGCCAGCCCAGCGCGTGGGCGATCGGGATCCGCATGTCAGGCGCCCCCAATTGGCCAAGAAAGCTGCCGTCCACGTACTCGACCAAGGCATGCAGCGCACTTTGCGGGTGGATCAGCACCCCAATGCGATCCGCGCCCAGGGCAAAAAGACGTTCGGCCTCAATGACTTCCAGCCCCTTGTTCATCAATGTGGCGGAATCGACCGAGATCTTGGCGCCCATGCGCCAGTTCGGATGGGCTACCGCCTGGGCCGGCGTGGCCTTGGCCATTTGTTCGCTCGACCAGGTCCGGAACGGGCCGCCGGAAGCGGTCAGCCACAGCCGATCGACCTCGCGCGGATCTGCCCTGCCCTGCGGCAGGCACTGAAACAGGGCATTGTGCTCGCTGTCCAACGGCAGCAAACGTGCGCCCGAGGCCTGCACCGCCGCCAGAATCAGACCTCCGGCGACGACCAACGCTTCCTTGTTCGCCAGCAGGATGGTCTTGCCGTGTTGCGCCGCAGCCAGCGTCGAAGGCAAGCCTGCCGCCCCGACGATCGCGGCCACGACCACCTCCGCAGCGGCTTCACTGGCGATCTCGGTCAGCGCGTCGGCGCCACTGGCCACGCAGACTTCGGGCGCCTGCGTTCCCAGGCGCGCTCGCAACTGGGATTCCAAGGCTGCATCGGCGATGACGGCCCAGCCCGGACGCCAGTGCAGGGCCAGTTCGGCCAGACCTTCGACGTCGCGATGGGCGCTGAGGGCGGTCACCTTGAAGCGCTCGGGATGGCGCCCCAGCACGTCGAGCGTTTGCCGGCCGATCGAACCGGTGGCACCGAGAACCGCGACGCCCTTCACAGGCCCAGCCAGAACTTGCCAGCCACAAAGATCGGCAACGCGGCAAACACACTGTCCAGACGATCCAGCATGCCGCCGTGCCCCGGAAACAGGGTACCGGAGTCCTTCTGCTTGGATTGCCGCTTGATCAGGCTCTCGAACAGATCTCCAACGACGCTGAACAGGATCGTGATCACCGCCAGACCGACCAACGCGGCGATCTGAATACGTCCGTCCAGCAGCCAGGCCCCGGCCAGTGCGGCGAACAGGCCCGATGCAAGCAAGCCGCCGTAAAGCCCTTCGCGAGTCTTGCCCGGGCTGATGCTGGGCGCAAGCTTGACCCGGCCAAAGGCCCGTCCGAAGAAATATGCCCCGCTGTCGCCGGCCCAGATCAGCACCAGTGTGAACAGCGTCCACCACGGACCCTGATCACTGGCATGGAGGATCCACGCCGCACACCAGGCCGGCAAGGTCACCAGCGAGCCCACCAGCCATTTCAGCTCCAGGTTGCGCCGGGTCGGCGCTTCGGCAAACGCCGACGAACGCAGCCACAACAAGGCCAGGAACCACCAGCCCACTCCGACATACACCAATGGCAACAAGGCGTGCGGCTGGGTGCGGAACAGCCACCACAGCGTTGCCATGGCCACCGCGTTGAGCAGCACCAGCGTGCTGCGGACGCGGCGCCGCTGCAAGCCGATCAGCCGGCTCCATTCCCACAGCCCGTAGCAGAAAATCAGCCCTAGCACGACCGCAAACCCAGGGCTCGGCAACCACAGCACGCAGGCGATCGCCAGCGGTGCCAGCACCAGCGCCGTGATCACCCGCTGCGTCAATGGGCTGAGCTGATCCAGCATCAGCCCGCCTTGGCCGATCGCGCCGGTGCGGTGCCGGGAACACCGCCAAAGCGCCGCTGACGCCCGCGAAAATCGGCCAGCGCCAGATCCAGCGCTGCCTCATCAAAATCCGGCCACAGCGTGTCGCAGAAATACAGTTCGGCGTAGGCCGATTGCCACAACAGGAAGTTGCTGATGCGCTGTTCGCCACCGGTGCGGATCAGCAGATCGGGATCGGGCAGGCCGGCCAGACTGGTTTGGCCGTGAAAAACTTCGCTGTCGATGGCCGCTGGATCCAGTTCACCCCGACGCACTTGTTCCGCCAGGCTTCGCGCAGCCGCCACAATGTCCCAGCGCCCACCGTAGTTGACCGCGATACTCAGCTGCAGCCGCGTGTTCTCTCGCGTCCGCTGCTCGACATCCCGCATGGCCTGCTGCAATTCATCCGCGAAGGCGGCCCGATCCCCGATGAAGCGCAAGCGGACGCCATTGCGGGCCAGATCATCGGCTTCCTTGCGCAGCGAGCGCAGGAACAGATCCATCAGGCTGCTGACCTCGCCACGCGGGCGGGACCAGTTCTCGCTGCTGAAGGCAAACAGTGTCAGACAGGGAATGCCCCGACCGAGGCAGGCCTTGATCAGCCCTCGCACCGCCTGCACGCCCGCCCGATGGCCAAAGGCCCGTGGTCGGCGGTGCTGCTGCGCCCAGCGACCATTGCCATCCATGATGACGGCCACGTGGGTGGGCAGGGGAAGGAGAGATTCAGAAGGCATGGAAGGGCGTCGGGGGTGTTCCGATATGGATTGGTGGTGATGGTCGATTGCGAGTGAGGGCCCAAGGCCCAGAGGGAGCTCGCTGCGAAGAACGCTACCGCGGCCTTGGGCTGACTGAGCCCTGGGCCCTGAGCCCTTGCTGCAACCACCGGCGCCTGTGACTACAGCGCCATCAATTCCTCTTCCTTGGCCTTCGCCACGCCGTCGATTTCCTTGACGTAGTGATCGGTCAGCTTCTGGATCTCGGCCTCGGCATGGCGCTCGTCGTCTTCGGTGATTTCCTTCGACTTGAGCAGTTCCTTGACGTGGTGATTGGCGTCCCGTCGGATGTTTCGGACCGCCACCTTGGCATTCTCGGCTTCATGCGAGACCACCTTGGACAGTTCCTTGCGGCGCTCTTCAGTCAGGGCCGGAATGATGATGCGAATGACCTGTCCGGAGGTATTCGGATTCAGGCCCAGATCCGACGTGAGAATGGCCTTCTCCACCGCGCCGACCATGTTCTTCTCCCACGGCGTGACCGTGATCGTGCGGGCGTCACTGACCGACACCGTGGCCACCTGGCTCACCGGCACGTCCTGACCGTAATACGGCACCCGGATGTGGTCGAGCAGGGACGCCTGTGCGCGACCTGTACGAACGCGCGCCAGCTCCTGCTGCAGCGCTTCGACGCTCTTGCCCATCCGGTGCTTGGCGTCGCTCTTGATGTCTTCCAGGCCCATGATCTGCTCCTGCCACTGCCTTGATGCAAGGCCGCGGATGGTAGCCCGGTCGGCGTCTGGTAGCCACTGCGACGACCGGATCAGCGAAGCGACCGCCCGGGCAGCGGATGTCGGGTGGCGGTTGTGCGGAGATGCGAGGACACTCCCACGAGCACGACAGAATCAGAGGCTCAGCATGCACCGCTCATTCACAGCAGCCGAGACCGAAGTCGTGTCCATGCGCCCAGCCACGCCAGCGGATCTGCCGTTGCTGCAGGCTTGGGATCGGGCGCCGCACGTGCTCGCTGCCAAAGGCGACGAGGACTGGGGCTGGGCCACCGAACTCGCCCGACAACCGCCCTGGCGCGAGCAGTTGATCGCCCGGTGGCAGGGACGTGACATCGGTTTTGTGCAGATCATCGACCCGCAGCTCGAGGACGAGCACTATTGGGGCGAGTGCGAGCCGGGCCTGAAAGCGATCGATATCTGGATCGGTGAGGCGGACCTGCTGGGCCAGGGTCTGGGGACTGCCATGATGCGCGCTGCCATCCAGCGGTGCTTCGATGATCGAACGACCAAGGCGATCGTGATCGATCCCTTGGCCGACAATCTGCGTGCCCGCCGCTTCTACGAGCGACTGGGATTTGCCCATGTCGAGGATCGCTGTTTTGGCGACGACGCCTGTGCGGTGTATCGGTTGGAGCGGCAGGACTGGGAGCGGTCACAGAGGTCACGCCCGGCGACCCGTTGAGGACTTGGTTTGACGCCCTGCCTCGAGGTATCTCGAAGCTCAGTGGGAGCGAGCTTGCTCGCGATCGTTGGCTGCTCGGATCATTGTCAGAAGCGGAAAGCTCGCGAGCGAGCTCGCTCCCACAGTGATCTTTGATCCTGCTCGGCAACCCGAAACGCCGCGTACGCGGCTGTCGCCGGCTGGAAACTGAGCCCTGAGCCCTGAGCCCCTTATCCTCTGCTCAAGCCTCTACCAGCGTGCCCAGCGGCTCACCGTGAACGATGTCGAGCAGACCGCCGGGGCGGTTCATGTCGTAGATGCGGATGGGCATGTCGTAGTCACGGCAAAGGGCAATCGCGGTGGTGTCCATCACAGCCAACCGGCGCTCGATCACTTCGGTGAAGGTGACCCGGTCGTAGCGGCGGGCAGAGGGATCCTTCATCGGGTCGGCCGAATACAGGCCATCGACCTTGGTCGCCTTGATCACCAGTTCGGCGTTGATCTCGATTGCACGCAAGGCGGCGGCCGAGTCGGTGGTGAAGAAGGGATTGCCGGTGCCGGCGGCGAACACCACGATGCGGCCTTTCTCCAGGTGCCGAATGGCGCGGCGTCGGATGTAGTCCTCGCACACCTCGTTGATCTTGATCGCACTCATCACGCGGGCCAGACCACCGCGCTTCTCCAGCGCATCCTGCATCGCCAGCGCATTCATCACCGTGGCCAGCATGCCCATGTGATCGGCGGTGGCACGGTCGAGTCCGGCGGCAGCCAGACCGGCCCCACGGAACAGATTGCCGGCGCCGATGACCAGGCCGATCTGCACGCCGTGACGGGCCACCTCGATGATCTGGTCGGCCAAGGTACCGAGCACCTGCGGATCGATACCGAAGGGCTCACTGCCGAGCAGTGCTTCCCCCGAGAGCTTGAGCAGGATCCGTTGGTGGACCAGGGGACGCGTGGCAGTGGCGGCAGCGGCGGTCATCAGCGAGGCACCTTGGGTCTGTGTCGGCAGCGGTGGAAGCAGATGGCTTTCGACTCTTCGAGCCGAATGGCAGAGCGCCGGGCAGTGCCCGGCGCTCTTGGTCTTACCGGGAAGCCTGAACCTGCGCCATCACCTCGGCAGCGAAGTTCTCTTCCTTCTTCTCGATGCCCTCGCCCACTTCATAGCGGGTGAAGGACAGCACCTTGGCGCCATGCTTCTTCAACAGGGCCTCGACCGTGACGTCGCCGTCCTTGACGAAGGGCTGACCGGTCAGCGTGATTTCCGCCAGCGCCTTGCGCAGCTTGCCTTCGACCATCTTGGCGATGATCTCGGCCGGCTTGCCGCTTTCGGCCACCTGCGCGGCGAAGATCGCCCGCTCGTTCTCGATCACATCGGCCGGCACATCGTCGGCACTGATATAGGGCGGCTTCATCGCGGCCACATGCATGGCCAGATCACGAGCCAGGTCGGCGTCGCCGCCTTCCAGCGCTACCACCACACCAATGCGGCTGCCGTGCAGATAGGCACCCAGGCCGCTGGCGCTGTGGATCTGCACCAAACGACGCAGCTGGATGTTCTCGCCGATCTTGGCGATCAGCGCCTGACGGCGATCATCGACGGACTGGCCATCGATCTGCACCGAAGCCAGCGCCTCCACGTCTGCCACTTGCGCCTGCAGCGCGGCTGCGGCCACCTGATCGCAGAAGGCCACGAAGTTCTCGTCCTTGGCGACGAAGTCGGTCTCGCAGTTGACTTCGACCAGCACGGCACGATCACCCGCTTCGGCCAGCGCGATGCGACCTTCGGCCGCGACACGGCTGGCCTTCTTGTCGGCCTTGGCCAGACCCTGCTTGCGCAGCCACTCGATGGCCGCCTCGACATCGCCACCGACTTCGGTCAGGGCCTTCTTGCATTCCATCATTCCGGCTCCGGAGCGCTCGCGCAGCTCCTTCACCATGCCTGCAGTGATTTGCATAGTTCGTCCTTGTAGGGGTTGAAAAAGTCCGGTCCTGTGGACGACGCCGATCAGGCAGCGCCGTCAGCGGCGGGCTCGGCCGCGGCTTCGGCCTTCGGCGCCGGAGCACGACGCGGCGCGGGCTTCTTGCCGCGCGGCGGGCCACGACGATCACCCTTGCGATCCTCACCAGCGATTGGATTGCCATCGGCGTCCAGTTCGACGAACTCGTCGGTGCCGGTGCCACCCACGATTGGGGCCGCAGCACGACCTTCCAGCACCGAATCGGCGGCAGCGCGCACATACAACTGCACCGCGCGAATGGCGTCGTCATTGCCGGGAATCACGTAGTCCACGCCCTTGGGGCTGTGGTTGGTATCGACCACTGCAACCACCGGGATGCCCAACTTGTTGGCTTCCTTGATGGCGATTTCCTCATGACCGACGTCGACGACGAACATCGCGTCAGGCAGGCTGGCCATGTTCTTGATACCGCCCAGCGAACGCTCCAGCTTCTCCATCTCACGACGCAGCTGCAGCACTTCGTGCTTGACCAGACGATCCCAGCTGCCATCGGTGCTCTGGGTCTCCAGATCCTTCAGGCGCGAGATCGACTGCTTGACCGTGCGGAAGTTGGTCAGCATGCCACCGAGCCAGCGATGCGCCACGAAGGGCATGTTGCAACGGCTCGCTTCCTCGATCACCGTCTCGCGGGCAGAACGCTTGGTGCCGACGAACAGGATGTTGCCGCGGCGCTGCGCCAGGCCGCTGACGAAGTTCATCGCATCGTTGAACAGCGGCAGGGTCTTTTCCAGGTTGACGATGTGAATCTTGCCGCGGGCGCCAAAGATGTAGGGCGCCATCGACGGGTTCCAGTAGCGCGTCTGATGACCGAAATGAACGCCGGCTTCGAGCATCTGGCGCATGGTGACGTTGGGCATTGTGATGTCCTCATGTGAGACGGGTTGACCGTCTCGTGGGGTTGGGTCCTCCACGCGTCGAGCACAAAGACCCCTGTCGGGGCACCCCCTGCACTCTTGCGGCGCGTGTGTGTAGTCAGCGCCCGAACCATTCGGGGCTGCGATGATCGGCACGGGCCCGAAATGGGTAGGCGCGTGCACAAATCTCCGGAATAATAGCTGGTCCTGAGAGGAACCGACAAGAGAGAATGAGCGCCACGATCAAGACTGCCGAACAGCTCGACAAGATGCGTGTGGCCGGGCGCCTGGCCAGCGAAGTGCTCGACATCATCGAGCAGCACATCCAGCCCGGGGTCACCACTGACGAGCTCGACCGGATTTGCCACAGCCACATCACCGAACAGCAGGCCGCCATTCCAGCGCCGCTGAACTACAAGGGTTTCCCCCGCTCGATTTGCACCTCGGTCAACAACGTGGTCTGCCACGGCATTCCCGGACCGAAGGTGCTCAAGGCGGGCGACATCATCAATGTGGACATCACCGTGATCAAGGACGGCTTCCACGGCGACACGTCGAGGATGTACTACGTCGGCGAGCCTGGCGTGCTGGCCAAGCGGCTGTGCACCGCCGCCCGTGACGCACTCTATCTGGGCATCGAGATGGTCAAGCCCGGTCTGCGTCTGGGCGAGATCGGCAAGGCCATCCAGCGTTTCGTCGAGGCGCAGGGCTTCTCGGTGGTGCGCGACTATTGCGGCCACGGGATCGGCGAGGCCTTCCATGAAGATCCGCAGGTCCTGCACTACTACGACCCGCGCCGTGGCCTGGGCCCGGAACTGGTGCCTGGCATGACTTTCACGATCGAGCCGATGGTCAACGCCGGTGGCCATTCGGTGCGCCTGCTGCCCGATGGCTGGACCGTGGTGACCAAGGATCGCTCGCTGTCGGCCCAGTGGGAACACACGATTGCGGTCACCGACAATGGCGCCGAGATCCTGACGGCGCAGGCGTAGCCGCAGGCGTCGTCAATCAACAGGCATCGTCACTCAAGTTGACGGCGCTGCGCTCTGACCTGGCGGCTCTGTGGCGAGTCGTCGAGTCACGAGCAGGGCTCGCTCCTACGACAGGATGGCGCCTTGCGTTGCGTGCCCAGCCTGCGTAGGAGCCAGCCCTGCTGGCGATTGAGCGCCGACTGGACGAGCGAGTCACCGACGGTTTTCGCGGCATGAAGCGCCCAGTCACACGGTTCTGTCATCGGCAGTCCGGCGCCGACTGAAAGCCGCAGACTGGAGCAGGCCAGGAAGTACCCAACCCGGCCCTGCGCGCAGCCGGTTACCATGGCGCTCCCTCGACGGAATCGCGTCCGCTGCCCATGCCCGCCCCTGCCGCCAATCGGCTGCCCATCGCCGAACTGGATGCCTTCGTTGCCCGTCTGCGCGGCGATCTGGCCGCCTACGACAGCGATTTCGCGCTGCAGTTCGCGCTGGGGCGCAAGGTCAATTCCATCGTCGCCGATCGGGCGAAACTGGCGCGGCTGGCGTTGCGCACACTGTGGTTTGCCTGTGTCGGCAGTGACAGTCCCTACGCGCTGATCGCCACCGGCGGCTTCGGCCGTGGCGAGTTGTACCCGCATTCGGACATCGATCTGCTGGTGCTGACGCCGCACCCGGCGCCAGCTGACCTGCCAGAACGGGTCCAGCGCTTCCTGGCGGCGCTGTGGGATCTGCGCTACCGCGTCGGTCACAGCGCCCGTAGTCTGCCGCAGCTGCGCGAGGACGCCCGTGCCGACGTGGTACTGGCCACGTCGCTGCTGGAAGCCCGACTGATCTGCGGTGAGCAGGCGCGCTGGAAGGAAATGGCACCGTTGCTGGCGCAGTCGATCGGCTGGCCTCCGCGGGACTATCTGGATGCCAAGCTGGCCGAAGCTCGCGAACGGCATCAGCGCTTCTCCGACACCACCTTCAATCTGGAGCCGCAGATCAAGGACGGCCGCGGTGGTTTGCGTGACTTCCAGTCAACGCTGTGGATCGCCCAGGTTTGCTGCGGTGCCGCCAGCTACGCCGCGATGGAGCGCAAGGGTCTGCTGCACCGCGACGAACGGCAGCGTTGGCTGCAGGCGGTCGATCGCTTGCGGGCGGTGCGCTATGCGCTGCATCTGCTGGCCGAACGGGCCGAGGATCGCCTGCTGTTCGAGTTCCAGCCGCGCCTGGCCAGCCTGTTTGGCCATGTCGCCGTCGCCGGCTCGAATGCGGCCATCGAAGGCTTCATGCACGAGTATTTCCGTGCCACCGCGCGGATCGATCTGATCGGCGAGCGCATCATCGAGCGCGTGCGCGAACGGGTGCTGGATTTGCCCGTGCGACGGCTGCGCGAAGGTTGGCGAATCGTCGATGGCCGGCTGGAATCCAGCGCGCGACGCGAGCTCGATGGCGAGCGGCTGCACGAGCTGATGGATCTGGTCATTCGCCGCGAGGACATCAGCGCGCTGGGCCCGGAGCTGGCACGCGAGGTCGAGCGGCTGCTTGGCAGCCACGGCAAGCTCCTGGCCGGCGTGCGCGCCAAGCGACTGCTGCTGACGCTGCTGCAAACGGCCGGTTCACCGCGTCGGGCCCTGCAGATCTGGGCCCGCTACGGCATTCTCGGTGCCGTCGTGCCGGCGTTTGCGCGGATCAGCGGGCTGATGCAGTACGACCTGTTCCATGTCTACACGGTCGATCGCCACACCTTGGCCGTGGTCAACGAAGTGGCCAAGCTGAGTCAGGACGAGGACGGCGATGATCTGCGCTACGCCCACAGCGTGCGACGGCGTATCGACCAGCCGGGCTTGCTGTTGCTGGCCGCCCTGTTCCACGACATTGCCAAGGGACGTGGTGGTGATCACTCGCGGCTGGGTGCAGTCGAGGTGCGCCGTTTCGCCCAGCATCTGGCGCTGCCGCCGGCCGACCGCGATCTGCTGGCCTTCCTGGTCCGCCAGCATCTGGCCATGTCCATCGTTGCGCAGAAGCAGGACATCCAGGACCCGGTCGTGATCAGCCGCTTCGCCCGGCTGGCGCAGGAGCCTCGGCAGCTGGACTACCTGTATTTGCTCACCGTCGCCGACATCCGTGGAACGAATCCGAAGCTCTGGAACGGCTGGCGGGCGCGCTTGCTGCGCGACCTGCATCGCTTCACCGAGCGCGCGCTGCGCAGCGGCGAGGCCTTCCGCGACGACGGCCGCCGGCGTGCCCGGGTTCGGCGGGAAACGATGGAACTGCTGCGCGGCGAAGGATTCGGCCGCGATCAGGTGCTGCGACTGTGGTCCGGCTTCCCTGCTGAGGCCTTCCTGCGCCAGGGCGTGGACCATCTGCGCTGGCAGACCGGTGCCCTGTTGCGCGCCTCTCCCAGCCGCATCGAGGGCCGGCCGGACGGTGCTGATGGTCCGATCGGCCTGACCGCGGTGCGCAGCATCGGCGCCCAGGGCGCACGCGAGGTATTCGTTCACGTGCCCGACCAGACCGGCATCTTCGCCGCGATCGTCGCCACGCTGGATCGACTGCACCTGCTGGTGGTCGGCGCGCGCGTACTGACCACCCCCGGTGGCTGGACCCTGGACAGTTTCCAGGTACTGGATCAGGACCAGCGCTGGACCGATCCGGTCGGCCGCAACATGGAAATCCAGATGCGGCTGGAGATGGCGCTGGGCGAGTCGCCGCTGAAGATTCGTTTGTCCCGACGCAACCCTTCCCGCCAGCAGAAACACTTCTATTTCGCGCCGGAACTGCGTCTGCGCCCGCAAGCCGATGCTCAGCGCAGCGAGCTCAGCCTCGCCTGCTCAGACCAACCCGGGCTACTCGCCACGGTGGCACAGGCCTTCTACCAGTGCGGCGTCAACGTTCACGCGGCCCGCATCGCCACCTTTGGCGAGCGGGTCGAGGACGTGTTCGTGTTGTCCAACGCGCAGGATCAGGCACTGGACGAAGGTGAAGCCGAGCAGCTCATTGCGGCGGTGGAGTCGGCGCTGTCGCAGTCGAACTAGCGCTGGATGGCGCTGATGTCGGGCCGCCGCGCCAGGGCGCCATGCCCAGCCACAACAGCCGCAACACGAAGGCCAGCTCCAGCAGCAACAGCACCTGGGCCGCGGCCCCGGCCCACCACAGCAGCACCGGTTTGTCGTGCAGATACCAGGCCACGTTGACCACCAACTGGGGATCGGCAGTCAGCAGCGTCGAAGACAGCAACAGCGCCATGGCCGCGAAGAAGGCCCGGGGTTCCCAGCGTGGCACCGGCGAGCGCCGATAGATGAACCACCCAGCAATCACCAGCAGGCCGGTCCAGATCGCCTCGAGCAGGACCAGCGATCGATCTGACGCCATCTCGATGGTCGCGGACCCGGGCAGGTTGTTCAGCAAGTATCCCAGCGGCAGATAGGCGACCACCAGGACCAGGGGCCAACGTGACGGTGGTCGTCGTGCTGTTTCGGAAGACGGTTCCATGCGCTCACTCTCCAGATTGACGAACACCAGCCACAGATCGTGCGGCACGCTGACCGGTCAGCCCCATGCGAACGGCCAGCGCCTGACCACTTCGGCGATCACCCAAAGCGACATGACGACAGGCAAGACAACGACCGGCAGCGATGGGCGGTTCAGAATGACGACGCCAACCGCACCCAGCCACGACAGCAAAGCCAGAGTCAGCGACTGAACCAGCACAGACCCATAGTCCCCGTTCGCCAACGTCAGATTGACCGTCGAGAATGCACAGCAGGCGAAGAGCCAGGTGGCCCCGATCAACAGCCGTCGGCATTGGCTGGATACATCCATGGACAATCCGGCAATAGGGGTTGGAGGAACCCGACCTGACTGACCCGTTTGACTTCGACTGGACCTGCACCAGCCAGGCCGCTGGAAATCGATCTGGCCGAACCGCAAGATCATCGCCTGATGCGCACGCTGACCAGCGGCATGGTCGGACGTCTGTTTAACTTCAGGAAGTCCAGTCATGGACGACCGCCTTGAGGGGGAAAGGTCAGGCCCCGACACTGTTGCCGAGCAGTTGCAGCGCAACCAGCCATGGATTTCGACCTGCCCAGGCTTGCTCGCTCGCACGGTAGGACATTGCCCGCACGTACCGCTGCAGCGCCAGTTTCGCGCCTGACGACTGCTGGACCGCCCTAGAGCGACACAAGCACTGGACCTGCCCGGAATCGAGGTGGCTTCGATACAGCAGCAGTTCGATCGCATCCGTGACTTCCTTGGCCGACACGGATGCCTCCAGTGCCAACACCACCTGCTTGAATACCTCTTCAGACAGGTCCCCGATGGGCAGTGCCTTCACCAACTGGATCAGTTCAGCCATTTGGATTCCGTGGATTGAGCGATCGGCAGCACCAGGCGTGCCGTGCCATAGGTTGCCGCGCATGGCCTCTCCGCGCTCGTTGGCGTCAGCGAACCAGGTGCTGCGGTCGAGCACCAATTCGCGCAACATGACGCACATCGAGAACGTGCCGACCGGACCTTGCCACGTGAGACTGATACACGCCATCCATGCGCCGACGATGCCGTGGAAGAACGGTGGCGGCAGCACCACCGAACTGGCCTGCTGGCCGCCCGGTGCGGGCCTGACGAAATTCGACTGGCGCATCTCGATTGCTCGAATCGAAGCCGACGGCCCGTTCTCGGCTTTCGACGGCATCGACCGTGTGTTGATGCTGCTCGATGGCCCAGGCATGACCCTGCGATGGCCCGATCGCACGGTCACGGTGGACGCGACGCGGCCGCGAATCGACTTCGCTGGCTCACCCGCGCCGGACTGTCAGTTGTTGGACGGTCCCACGCGTGACTTCAATCTGATGTGGCGCGCCAGTCTCGGATCGGCCGAGTTGCGAAACCAGACCTTGGCCGGTGACTGGCAGGCGCAGGCGCCGGCAGGCTGCCAACTGGCGGCGTACCTGCGGGATGGCTGGGCACAGAACCCCGCGGGACCGCTGCAGGCGGGCGATCTGGTGGTCGGATCCACGCTGTCCCTGCGCGGCGAGGGCACGCTGTGGGTGATGTCGCTGCCCCAGCGCAGGGAGTCATCATCCCAATGACGCCGACTCGCCGCGGTCGCTGGCGCGCCTTGCCGACCACCATCTGGACCCTCGGCTGGGTCTCCCTGCTGATGGATGTGTCCTCCGAACTGGTGCACGCGCTGCTGCCGGCCTATCTGGTGGTCGGTATGGGCGCGTCGATGTGGCTGGTGGGGCTGATCGAAGGGCTGGCCGAGCTCACCGCCGCCGTCTGCAAGCTGCTCTCTGGCGCGCTGAGCGACTGGTGGGGTCGACGCAAGTGGCTGGCTGCGCTCGGCTATGGCCTGGCGGCGCTGGCCAAGCCGATCTTTCCGCTGGCACCGACCGCCGGCTGGATCCTGGGCGCGCGGGTGGTCGACCGGATCGGCAAGGGCATCCGCGGTGCGCCTCGCGATGCGCTGATCGCCGACATCACCCCACCGGAACTGCGTGGCGCCGCCTATGGCCTGCGCCAGGCCCTGGACACCACCGGCGCCTTCCTCGGGCCGCTGCTGGCGATCGCGCTGATGGCCTGGCTGGCCAACGACTTCGTCAGCGTGTTCTGGCTGGCCGCCATTCCGGCCGTATTGGCCGCCCTGCTGGTCTTGCTGGCGGTGCGCGAACCCGACCGGCCGAAGTCACGGCAGCCGTTGCGCTGGCCCCTGCGCCGAGCGGCCCTGGCCCAGTTGCCGGCCGCCTACTCGACCTTGCTGCTGCTGTCGGCGCTGTACTCGCTGGCGCGTTTCAGCGAGGCCTTCCTGATCCTGCGCGCCCAGGACGCCGGATTGCCGCTGCTGTGGTTGCCGCTGGTGCTGGTGCTGCTGAACCTCAGCTACGCCCTCAGTGCCTATCCGCTGGGCAGTCTGTCCGACCGCATCGATCGCCGCTGGCTGTTTGCTGGCGGGCTGGTGCTGCTGTTGCTGGCCGACCTGCTGCTGGCCTGGGCACCGAGTCTGCCGGTGCTGGCGCTGGCGGTGTTGATCTGGGGCCTGCACCTGGGCGCCACGCAGGGGCTGCTGGCTCGCTGGGTGGCCGATGTCGCCCCGGGCGAGTTGCGCGGCACGGCCTTCGGCCTGTTGCATCTGGTCAATGGGGCCGCTCTGCTGCTGGCCAGCGTGCTGGCGGGTGTGGCCTGGAGTCAGGCCGGTCCGGCTGCCTGCTTCCAACTGGGTGCCGGGCTGGCGCTGCTTTGCCTGTTGTGCTTTGGCCTGCTGCATCGGCGCCTGGAAGCAGACCCGCAGCTCCGGTGATTGTTCCAATATCGACAACAATACGTTGCCGAAAACCCGATTTATCTCGCCCATGACGCCATTTATCGTACGTCGCTACACATCACGGCCACTGGCCGCCAGGAGTACGACATGCGTTCCAACTTTCTCCAGCGTCTGCTGCAAACCCGCCCGGACTGGGCACCGTTGTTGCTGCGCGTGCCGGTGGGCGTGATCTTCGCCGCCCATGGCAGCCAGAAACTGTTCGGCTGGTTCGGCGGCTATGGCCTGCAGGGCACCGGCCAATGGATGGACTCGATCGGCCTGTCACCGGGCTGGTTGATGGCCCTGCTGGCCGGCTCGGCCGAGTTCTTCGGCGGCATCGCTCTGTTGCTCGGCCTGCTGACCCGGCCCGCCGCGGCCGCGCTGGCCTTCACGATGGTGGTGGCGATCCTGAGCGTGCACATCAGCCATGGTCTGTTCATGAGCAACAACGGCTACGAGTTTGCTCTGGCCCTGTTGGCCGCTGCGCTGTCGCTGGTCTTCAGCGGCGCCGGGCGCGGCTCGGTCGATGGCTGGTGGTCGCGGAGCGCCTGAGATGAACACTGCCCCGCGCCTGCCCAGCCTGTTCCTATCCCACGGCGCACCCGACTACGCCCTGGCCCCGGGCACGGCGGGCGCGGGGTTGAGCGCACTGGGCCAACAGCTGCCGCGCCCCCGCGCCATCGTCGCGCTGTCCCCGCACTGGATGAGTCGCGGCGTGGTGGTCGGAGGCGCGACACGACCGACCACCATCCACGATTTCGCCGGCTTCGACCCGCAGCTCTACCAACTGCAGTACTCGGCACCGGGTGATCCGCCATTGGCCGAGGAGATTGCGACCTTGCTGCAGGCGCAACGGGTACCGGTGCAGGTCGATCCGACGCGTGGACTGGACCACGGCGTCTGGGTCCCGCTGCGCTGGCTCTACGCCGAGGCGGATATCCCGGTGGTGCCGCTGTCGATGCCGGTCGGGCTGGACCCGGCTGGCGCCTTCCACCTCGGTCGCCTGCTGCAGCCGCTGGCCGCAGAACGGGTGCTGCTGATCGGCTCCGGCAGCCTGACCCACAACCTCGGCGAGTTCCGGCAGCCGCGAGCGGACATGGACTACGTCCGCGAATTTGCCGACTGGATGGCGGCTGCAGTGCTGGCCGATGCTCGCGAGCAGCTGCTCGACTGCCTGCAGCAGGCACCGCAGGCACGCCGTGCCCATCCGACCATCGAGCACCTGCTGCCGCTGTACTTCGCCCTTGGTGCTGCACCGGAAGGACACAGCCGCAATTCGGTGTTGCGCGGCGACATCACGCACCGCATCCTGGCGATGGACAGCTACGTGTTCGGCAGCACCGAAGCCACGCTCAACTGAACAGCACCACCTCCTCGCTGGAGGTGGGATGGATGGCCACAGTGGCGTCGAAATCGGCCTTGCGAGCGCCCATGCGGATTGCCACCGCGAAGCCCTGCAGCATCTCGTCCACACCCGGGCCGATCAGATGCAGGCCGATGACCCGCTCCTCGGGACCGACGCAGATCATTTTCATGAAGGTCTGCGACTCGCGCCGACCGGCCAATGACCATTGCATCGGCGTGAAGCGGCTGCGGTAGACCTTGACCGCTTCGCGGCCGTGGCATTCCACCGCGGCCGCCTCGCTCAATCCCACGGTGGCCACCGGCGGGTGCGAGAAGACCACGCTGGGCACCATCTGCGGATCGAACCGAGCGTCCTCGCGACCACCGAACAGCCGGTCGGCCAATTGCCGCCCTTGTGCGATGGCCACCGGCGTCAGCGCGATCGGTCCGGTCAGATCGCCCAGCGCATGAACGCCCGGCTCATCGCTGTCCTGCCACTCGTTCACCAGTACGTGGCCGGCGGCATCGGTGCGTACCGCCGTGTGTTCCAGGCCGATGTCATCACTGTTGGGGCGGCGCCCGATGGCCTGGATCACACAGTCGAAAGGACCGACCGCTTCGCCGCCACTCAATCGAATCGTCGTGGCGTCCTCGTCAGCAGCTTCCAGTGCCGCGACCGGGCAGCCGGTGAGCACCCGGATACCCTGCTCGGCCAGCCGCTCACTCAGCACCAGGCCCAGTTCTTCGTCGAAATGGCTGAGCAGACGCGGGCCTCGGACGATGACCGCCACTTCCGAACCCAGCGCGGCAAAGACGCCAGCCAGTTCGACCGCGATATAGCCCGAACCGATCAGTGCGACACGGCGCGGCTGCGCGCGCAGGGCAAAGAAGCCATCGGAGTCGATGGCCCGCTCGGCCCCGGGCACGTCCAGATGCACCGCCCGTCCGCCAGTGGCCAGCAGGATGTGGGGCGCGTGCAGGCGCCGACCATCGACCTCGACTTCGCCGTGGCCGGCCAATCGCGCATGACCGCTGATGCGGGTGATGTCGGCAGCCGCCAGGCGGCGGTCATAGGAGCCATGAATCCGGCCGATGTAGGCCTCCCGCTCGGTCACGAAGTGGGCCCAGTCGACCTGACCGGCGTGCACATCGAAGCCATACTGCCGCGCCATTTCGATCTGCTCGACGGCTTCGGCCAGGTACCACATCGCCTTCTTCGGCACGCAGCCGACGTTGACGCAGGTCCCGCCGACCACACCGCGCTCGATCAGCGCGACCTTCGCCCCATGACGGGCGGCGCGAAAGGCGCTGCCCAACCCACCTGAACCGGCGCCCAGAACGATGTAATCAAAGCGCTCGGCGCTGTCCTGACTCATGCCTCACTCCCCACTTGGATGGCCTTGTCCGAAACGACGAACAGGGCGATTTGGATACTGGAATCGTTGGTGGGCCTGCCGAGCGGCGCGGCTCAGGCACCCTGCCAACGCGACGGCGCAAACGGGGCCACGTCCAGATCCGGCGCCTCTCCGGTCAGCAGCTGCCGGATCAGCAGCCCAGTGGCCGCCGACATGCTCACACCGAGCATGCCATGACCGGTGGCGAGCCAGAGTCCTTGCAGGCCGGGCGCCGCACCGATCAACGGCAGGTCGTCCGGCGTCATCGGCCGCCAGCCATGCCAGCGCTCCTGCACCTGCGCACCCAGGGGCTCCTGCAGATACTCCTGCGCGGCCCGCTCCAGCGCGCCCAGCCGCTGTTCGTTGAGGCTGTCGTCGTAGCCGGAGAACTCCATCGTGCTGCCGAGCCGATAGCCGCTGCCCCAGGTCGTGACGCAGACACTGCGCTCCTTCAGCACCAGCGGCCGCTGCGGGCAATGCTGTGGCCGTGTGTAGGTGATCGAATAGCCTTTGCCCGGCTGCACCGGCACAGCCAGATCCAGCTGACGCAGCAGCTGCGGGCACCAGGCCCCCAGCGCGCAGACCGTTTCCCCGGCCAGCATGCGGCGACCATCGCGCAGCCAGGCACCGACAATCCGACCGCGCTGGCGTTCGAAGCCCACCGCCTCGGCCGGCGCATCGATGATCCCACCCAGCGCGCGCACCTGCTCGGCCAGTCCGGCGACCAGCCGGTCCGGTCGCAGATGGGCATCCTGCGCATGCAGCAGACCACCGGCCATGCCGGGACGCAGTGCCGGTTCCAGCTGCTGCACCGACGCCGCGTCGATCAGTTCCGCCCGCAATCCCAGCGCAGCCAGTTGCACCGGCAGGGCGGCGTACTCGTCCAGCGACGCGGCATCACGAAACACATAGAGCAGACCTTCGCTGCGGTACTCGCAGTCGATGCCGGTCTCGGCCAGGAAACTCTCCAGCAGGGCCTGTGAGCGCAGCAGCAGCCGGGCCCGATGCGCACCGACCCGCTCAACCTCAGCCGCCCGGCATTGCCGCGCAAAGCGCAGCAGCCACGACCACAGCGCCGGATCCCAGCGCGGCTTGATGTACAGCGGCGCATCGGCCTGCCACATCCAGCGCAGCGCCTTGGCGATGACGCCCGGCTCGGCCAGCGGGGGCGCGTGACTGGGAGTGATCGTGCCGCAGTTGCCGTGCGAGCTGCCGGCACCGGGGCCCAAGCGATCGATGACCCGCACCGAACGACCGGCCCGCAACAGCTGCCAGGCGCAGGACAGGCCGATGACGCCAGCGCCCAGGATCAGCACATCACTGCGCGCCACGCCCGTCACGGTGACCGCAGGCCTCCGGTTGCCGGGTGCGTACGCACCGGATCAGTCCTCCAGCGCCGGCGTACTTCGCCGTGCCCGCCGCACCGGCGGACGCAGCAGCCGACGATCCTCCTCCAGCCACCAGTCGTCATCAACCGGCGAGGCTTCCAGCAGATCCTCGGGAATATCCGAATGCCAGGTGAGCGTGGCGCGACCGTGACCCAGGTCGAGCAGATAGTTGAGCCATTTCTCGCAGAAGACGTTCATCCGCAGGCGATGGTCGGCGATGGCTCTGGCCGGCGTCTGCGGCAGGAACAGCCGGTGCAGGATCTTGTGGTAGCGACAGTGCGTGACCTCGGCCTGGCGGGCGTCGTGGTAAACCCGCAGGAAGGCGCAGGGCTCGGATTCTTCGCCTTCAGGCAACTGGTGAGTCAGGCGCAGGAAAGTCGTATACGGCGCCTTGCCCAGCACATCGAGCACCAGCGTCGGATGCTCGGCGATGTGCGAGTGATATCGACCCAGTTCCAGCGACTGCAGGTCGACCATCCGCGTGAGCAGGTCGAAGCTGCTGGTGTACAGGCCCATCAGCTGCTGAAAACGGTTGGGCAGCAGACTCATGCCCATGGCCGCACTCCCGCATGCAAACCCCGACCGCAGCGGTCGGTGGCCTGACGGTGTGAGACGGCAAACATGGGTGAGAAAGCGATCATCAAGGACCTCGCTGCCAACCAGACCGGCAATGATGGGGCCCTTTGCAGAAGATGCAAGTGCTTCGCGACTGCACTCAGTGTCCAACCCGTCTCCGGCATCCGGCAGACCCTGCAGTAGACTCCGATCATGTCGACCGCTCCCACCGTCACTTCGCGTTTTCCCTGGTCAGATCTGCTCACCGTGCTGTTGACGGCGATCGCGCTGATCTGGCTGTGGACCAGTCCCTGGCTGGCGCCGTTGAAGATCCTGATCGTGCTCTTCCACGAACTCTCGCATGCGCTGATGACGATCATCACCGGCGGCGAGGTGGTGTCACTGGAACTGAGCAGCAATCAGGGCGGCATGGTGCTGTCGCGCGGTGGCAGTCGCTTTCTGATCCTCAGCGCCGGCTATCTGGGCTCACTGCTGTTCGGCTGCGTGTTGTTCCTGCTCGCCCGCGGCTCACGCCGTGACGGCTGGTGGACAGGCCTGCTGGCCGTCTTGCTGCTGGTGACCGCCCTCTGGTTTGCGCGCAACAGCTTTGCGCTGGTGTTTTCACTCGGTGCGGCTGCCTGCCTGGCGATCACCGCCCGCTGGGGCGGCGCCTGGCTCAACGATCAGGTGCTGAAGGTGGTCGGCATATCAAGCATGCTCTACGCCCCGGCCGACATCATCTCCGACACACTGCTGCGCGCCCACCTGCGCTCGGACGCCCGGATGCTGGCCGAGGAATTCGGCGGCTTCACCCAGTTCTGGGGCCTGCTGTGGCTGGCCATCTCGGTGCTGGTCATCGGCGCGACGCTGTGGACCGGGTTGCGTGGTGGGCGGACGACGGCGGTGTCTCCGGCAGGGTCTACGTGAGCTTTCTGATCAGGACGTTTCAACACGAAGGACACCAAGGACACAAAGGAAAGCCAAAGAAGACAATCAGATTGGTCATGAACTAGATCTCTCGGAGTTGCGGCCAATTCCAAAGGAACCACAGGCTCCGACACCAAAGCAGGAATGGGTAGGTCGCTGGCGTCGCTCGTCGGCCTGGTTCTCTCTGCGACTGTGCCGCAGGGCGGACTGCGTCCCACTCCAGTTCATTGGCTTTCCTTCGTGTCCTTGGTGTCCTTTGTGTTGAGCGGCTTTGCAGCGACCGCAACGAGGCGGTACTTCAATACGGCTCCCACCGCGATGCAGCAGACACCCCTGCCGACGCGCCGCTGGAGGCACGGTCCGGGTGGGACGAGACCACGCAGCCAGGCACCAGCGACGCGTCCTGCAGCAGTAGACAGTGCCCTACCGAAACCGCACTCCAGAGGCGCCCTTGCCCAGCGGCGGTTGGCCTGTCAACCTGCGCAGTGCAGGAGCGCGGCCAGTCTGAGCCCGGCCACCCCATGCTGAAACCCCGCATTCATGGGATTGACCCTGTCAGAGTGCCCCCAGATGAAGCGGGAAGCCCGTTCGGTGCTGGCAAGCCGCTGGCTGCTCAAAGTGACTTGCCCCAACTCAAGGCTGACCGCGATCCAGCCAAACACCCAGCCCCTGAGCGTTCAGCTCGATGTCCATCGCCAGCAACTCGCGAACCTGATCATCCGATAGCCGGTGACCGGTCGCACCCGCACGGGACACGTACAACGCAGCCAGATCGGCGCAAATGCGGTAGTGGCGGTCGGCGTCGTCGGCGTGCTGGCGGGCGATCGCCACCATTGCATCGATTTGCGTCAGCAGCGCCTCCGCCAGCCGTTCGGGCGCGCTGACGGGGCCGTAGTGGGTCAGACAGATCTGCAGCGGGTTGTAGGAGAGCATCCGCTGGATCGTCGCTTTCAGCGCCTCGGGTTCGAACTGCACCGGCGTGGTCGTGGGCAAAATGTAGATGCCATTGGGGCCGTCCAGTTCGCGATAGGACAGCCCGAAGCTGTCGCCGCTGAAGAAGCTGCGGCTGCGCTCGTCGTAAATCACGATGTGGTGACGCGCGTGACCGGGACTGTCCAGGCACAGCAGCGGCCGGCCAGCCAGATCCACGACATGACCGTCGTTCGCCACATCGATGCGCTCGGCCGGAATCGGGCGCAGCTCACCGTAGGTACGCTGCACTTCCTCGGCGCCGTAAACGGCGGTGGCACCGGCCACCAGCGCCGTGGGATCGATCATGTGGCGCTGACCGCGCGGATGCACGACCAGCCGCGCATTCGGCAGTGCGGCCAGCAGTTCGCCAGCGCCACCCGCGTGGTCCAGATGAATGTGGGTCAGGATCAGCCAGTCCACGGCCGAGACGTCCAGCCCCTGCTCTGCCAGTGCCTGCAACAAGCGCGGTACCGAACTGTTCAAGCCGCAGTCGATGAAGGCAGCGCGGCCCTGCTCGACCAGCAGATAGGCGGCATCGAAGTTCGGACGGAAGAAGCCGGTGTCGATCGTGCTGATGCCGTGGTCCGTGACTGACATCGATTCCTGCCGTGCGCTGAAAGGGGGCCGATTGTGGCCGCCCTGCAGGGCAATTGCCAAAGGACGCGTTGCGCGGGCTGGCGCAGGAACTCATCGATGGATACCGCTGTCTGAGGGATCCCCCGATCGCGAAGCCACCATGACCGACCGCCCGCTGGCCCTCGCCGTGATCGCCGGCACCCGTCCCGAAGCCTGCAAGCTGGCGCCGCTGGCGCCCTGGTTGCGCAGCGATGCGCACTGGATCTGGACCGGACAACAGCCGCACTGGCCCGCCGAATTGCCGTTGCCCTGGCTGCCGCTCGCGCCGCTGCCGCATCCGCTGACTCGGCGCCGGCTGGAAGCGCTGCTGGCGGAGCAGATCGAACAACGCCTGCGCGCCCTGGCGCCAGCCGCAGTGCTGGTGCAGGGCGATACCGCCAGCGCGTATGCGGGTGCACTGGTAGCCGGCCGGCTGGGGCTGCCCCTGATCCATCTGGAGGCCGGCCTGCGCAGCGCCAGTCTGCGCTCGCCCTTTCCGGAAGAGGGCTATCGCCGACGCATCAGTCGTCTGACCCAGCTGCATCTGACGCCGTCGGTCCTGGCCACCCGGGCGCTGCAGACCGAGGGCGTTGCTGCTCACACGATCGAGCAGGTCGGCAGCACCGCCATCGACGGTCTGCTGGGCCGGCAGAATTCCAACGGCGAGCGACGGCCCATCGACCTGCTGGTGGAAGTCCACCGGCGCGAAAATGCGGGCGCCGCCTTGGTGCGTCTGGCGCGGGCCCTGCAGCAACTGGAAGCGCAGGGCTGGCGTCTGCGAATCGCCCTGCCTCCCAACGCCCGCTGGCGCGAGCACTGGCAGGCCGCCTGGCCAGACTTCGATCCTGGTCACCCGCGCTGGTTGCCGCCGCTGCCCCGACGCGCCTGGCTGCACACCGTTCAACGAGCCCGGTTGCTGCTCAGCGATTCGGGTGGCGCGGCCGAAGAGGCGCCGTACCTGGGCACGCCGCTGCTGGTGTTCCGACGTCACAACGAACGCCCGGAGGCCGGTGCCAGCGGCCATGCCGTCACACTGTCGACCACAGCCGGCGCGGCTCAGCTACGCACGACGATCATCAAGCAGCACCAGCGCCCTATGGCGACGGCCGCGCCGGGGCTCGCGCAGCGGATGCCATCGACCGTTTCCTCGGCCAGATTGTCAGCCGGTCTGCTGCATGATTGTGGACATTTCGATGGCCGCGGATCGCATTGCACAGGATCTGGCGGCACCCGTCGTTGCCGGCCAATGGCCGCGCGGCGTGATCGGTGCGCATTCGGCCGACGGCCAAGCGCGGTATGGCTATCCAGAGATCGCCGGCTACTGGCTGCGTTGGGCCAGCAGCGAAGCGACTGTCGACCTGGCCAGCGGCGAAGCCGTGGTCGATTGGCTGCAAGGCCTCTCGGATGACGGCTTGTGGCCCACGCGCGTCGCCGCGCCCGGTCAATCGGCGCCCGATCATCAGGATCGACACTATCTGTTCGACCACGCGATGCTGTGGGATGGGCTTCATCGCTGGGCACAACGGCGCTCATCGAGTTCTGCCGCCGCCCTCGCGCAAGTACTGCGTCGTCGGTTCTTCGAGTTCCGACTGGGCACGCAGTGGCAAGCGATGATCGGAGCAGAGGCAGAATCAACGCATTGGTCAGCGGCAGGTGGCCCCTTTCTGCTCAAGGCCTGGGCACGTCTGTCCGCGGTGGATGACGATCTCGGCCGCGAAGCGCAGGCACAATCGGCGCGCTTGCGGCCCGTTGCGCTGCATCAGCCCCATACCGAGGCGCACCCGCAGTTGTATGCCCTCGAAGGTCTGCTCGAGAGCGGCGATGAGGACGGTGCGCGCGCTGGCCTGGTCGCCTTGATGCGTACGCAAGGGGATCAGCCGATTCTGCCCGAGAGCGCCGACGGCGGCCCGCGGCGCAGCGATGTGCAGGCGCAGTTGATACGTCTGGGTCTGCGGCTGGGGCTCGTCAACCGGCAGGAGACAGCCTGGCGATCCCGCCTGCAATGGCTGCTCGATCGAATCGACCGGCGCGGACGCGTCCAGTTTTCCGACGATCAGGACGGCTGCCCGACCTGGGCCGCACTGTTCAGCCTGCAGGCCCTGCGTGCCTGGATGGCCCCAGCCGGCACCACCATGGAACTGATATGAGCGCCGCAACCGATCCCTGGCTGGACCTGCGCACCGCGCCGCTGCCGCGTGTGCTGTGGATCGAGCTGACCTCGCGCTGCCCCTTCGATTGCATCTTCTGCACCCGCGCCAGCCTGCGCGGCGCCGGCCAGCATCTGGACATCGCGTTGTACCGGCAGCTGCTGCAAAGCCTGGATCGACCGCAGCTGTTGCGCCTCAACTATGCCGGTGAGTCCGGCCACTATCCGCATCTGACCGAAGCCGTGGCGCTGGCCGCCGCGACCGGCGCGCAGGTGGAACTGGTCAGCGCGCTGGCCTCACTCAAGCCCGAGCGGCTGCAGGCCGCCCTGGAAGCAGGACTGAATCGATTGACGGTGTCGCTGCACACGCTGCAAGCGGACCGCTTTGAGCAGATCTATCGCTTCGCCAGTCTGGATGGGCTGCTGGTTCGGCTGCAGCAAGTCCTGGACTGGCGTGAACGCGCCGCGCATCCCTTCACGCTGGATCTGGCCTTCGTGGCGATGGAGCGGAATCTGGACGAACTGCCGCAGCTGGCCGAGTTTGCCCAGGCCCACGGCATCGAGGTGCTGGCCGTACATCCGCTGATCGGCCGTGACCCGCTGCCGATGGGCAGCACGTCAGAACATCGTTCCGATGGCGCCATCGCGCCCAACTTCGCCAAGCGACTGCGAGCGGCGGTGCAAGCGGCGCAGCAGCAGGCGCCGGCCGTCTCGGTGCAGCTGTCTTCACACGAACTGCAACCGGCAACTGACCTGGGCCCCCACGCACAACCCTGGCCCTGGCCTCTGCCGGCTCAGGCACGCATTGCCGGTTGCGATCAGAGCCCCTTCGACACCGTGCACATCCTTGCCGACGGGCGGGTGGTCGTCTGCGAGGTGACCGAGCAGACGGCACTGGGCAACCTGCATCAGCACGGGCTGCAGGAGATCTGGCAAGGCGAGGCCTATCGCCAGTTCCGGGCCCGTCATCAAGCCGGCAGCGAGCCCGCTTGCCAGCGCTGCGTCTACAAGCAGGCCTATCGACCCGGCCTGCCACAACATCGTCTGCTGCCACAGCAGCTGTCACCGCAGCAGCTGCTGCATGGTTGGTACCCGCTGGATGATTGCGGCGCCCTGTGGTCGACCGATTCGGCCGCATTGTGGTTGCCACGGCCGTTCTGGGGACGTCAGCTGCGGCTGCGTGGTCAGTTGGCCCAGCCGGGTCGGGCCGACGCCCGTTTCCGGGTACGCATCAACGAGGCCATCGTGCACGAACAGCCGTGGCCGGCGGCCGAAGCAGTGGATCTGCGCCTGCGCCTGCCGGACCGTCCGCCCAGACTGCTGCTGCAAGTGGAATGCGACGGCGCCAGCAGTGCGAACCAGCAAGGCACCGGCGCCGACGTGCGCACACTGGGCTTCGCCTTGCATGGCGTGGAAGCGGGTTGGTGAACGCGGCTCTGGCCGTCCTGATCCCCGAACGCGGGCGGCCGGACTTGCTCGCCACAACGCTGCGCGCCCTTGAGGCGGCACGGCGCGAAGTCGACGCACCTTGCGCAGTCCACATCCTCGTCAACGGCAGTCCGGCATCGGACTATCGCGGGCTGCACGCTGAATTTGGCGACCATCACTGGCACTTCCGACCTCGTCCGCTGGGCTTTCATGGCGCCATTGCCGACGGACTGAGCCAGATTGCCGAGCGCTGGGTCTATCTACTCAACAGTGACATGCGGCTGGACCCGCTGGCCTTGCAGACGCTGCTGCCCTGGCGTCATGAGCGGGTATTCGCCATCGCCAGTCAGATACTGCTGGCCGATCCCAGTCGACGACGGGAGGAAACGGGCTATACCGTGCCGGTCAGCGGGCCAGACGGCCAGTTGGAACTGCATGATCTGCTGCCGCCGGATGACCAGGTCCGGACGCACCTGTATGCAGGCGGCGGCGCATCGCTGTTTCAGACCGGCCTGCTGCGCCAATATCTGCAGCGTAGTCGGTACTACGCGCCGTTCTATTTCGAGGACGCCGACTGGTCGATGCAGGCCTGGTCCGAGGGCTACCAGGTGCTCTTCTGTCCGCGCTCGCTGGCCACTCACGAGCACCGTGCGACGATCGGGCACTACTACTCGGCAAGCACCATTGATCGCGTGGTCCAACGCAATCTTGGCCACTTTCGCTGGCGCTATGGCGACCTGTTCGAAGCGCCGCGCTGGCATGGCGGCAAGCTCGACCGACTCGGTGCGGGCTTGCGAGCCCTGCGCGCCGAACACCGACAGGCGCGCCGCAGAGCGGCCGACGCCCTGACCCGAACACGCCTGCAATGGCTGCAACAGCAACAGCTGCGACGTCCCCTCGATGCCGGTCGGGAACGCCCTCGAGTCCTGCTGGTCTCGCCCTTTCGGGTCTTGCCACCGGCCCACGGTGGCGCCCGGCGCATCGTCGAACTGGCCCGTGCCAGCGCCGATCGCATCGACTGGCTGCTGCTGCAGGACGAGTCGCCCGCAGTCGAAGCCAGCGAACCGGAGGTCTTCGCCGTGGTCCAGGCCGTCGCCGGCCGCCCTGAGCATGCGAAGGAACAACGCTGGCAAGCCCATGCGCACCCTGCCCTGCGGCAGCTGCTGGTCGACATGATCGAACGCTGGCAACCGGATATCGTCTGCCTGGAGCAGGCCGAATGCCGCGAACTGCTGGACGCGATTCCGCCAACGATTCGCGTCATCTGGACGCTGCATGACGCCGGGCGCCAGCTCTCCGACGGCGAACGCCGGGCGCTGCAGCAGGCCATCCATCATGTCGATGCCTTGGTGCTGACCACAGCCGAGGACCTGGGTTATTGGCGTCACCCACGCCAGTGCTGCGTGGTCAATGGCGTGCGTGCGCCGCTCAATCCTCCCGGTCCGTCGCCGCACGATGGTCATCTGCTGCTGGTCGGGCCGCTGCGCTATCGGCCCAATCTGGACGGGCTGCGCAACTTCCTCAGCTCCGTCTGGCCCGAGCTGCGCGAGGACTGGCCCGAGCTGCGGCTGCGTGTGCTGGGCGGCGAGTCGGCGCTGCAACACTGGGGTCCATCGGAACTGCCTGCCGGCGTGGAGCTGATCGACGGTTTTGTGGACCCGGAGCCGCACTATGCCGGCGCGTTGCTGGCCCTCAATCCGCAGCAGCAGGTCGAAGGCTCGGCACTCAAGCTGGCAGAAGCACTGGCGCACGGTCGGCTGATGCTGTCGACGGCGGATGGCGCGCGCGGCTACGCCGGCCTGCAAAGCCTTGCCCTGCGGCGGGTCGAGAATGTGGCGGCCATGGGACCGGCACTGCGGCAGATTCTGGCCGATCCCGACGATCGACGGCGCTGCGAACAGGCGGGTCCCGCCGATATCGCACCCTGGCATTGGTCCGCCGCGGTCGAACCCCTGGTCGTACTGCTGCAGGATCTGCACCACCATGCGCAGCTATGACCTCATTGCCTCGCTCTATGCCGATGACATGGGCGTCAGCATGCGCTGGCCGGATGCGGACTATTACCTGCAGTGCGCCAGGAGCGCACCCGGACCGGTACTGGAACTGGGCTGCGGCAGCGGTCGGATCCTGCGTCACCTGCGCCAGCGCGGCATCGACGTCATTGGCGCGGACCTGAGCCTGCCGATGCTGCGCCAGGCACAACGCGATCCGAGCCTGGCGGAGCAAACCTTGCTGCAAATGGACTTGCGCCAGCTGGGGCTGCGTGGACAGCACTTCGCATTGGCGCTGCTGCCCTATTCACTGGCGACCTATCTGCTCGACTCGACTTGCTGGCAGGGTCTGGCAGACGGCTTGCGGCAGGCACTGCGGCCCGGCGCCAGCGTGGTGCTCGATGCCTTCGTGCCGCGTTCGGATCTGCCCGTGGGCCGCTGGCTGCGCGACTACGCCAGAACGACGGCCACCGGCTGGCTGGTGCGGCACAAACGCATCAGCCACCTGCCCGAGGGGCAGAACCAGATCGAACGGCGCTATCGCTGGTCGGGATCCGGGCACACGCTGCAGACCTGCGAAACCATCCGGCCGCTTCCGCCCGACGAGTTGCGAGCGCTCGCCGAGCGATTCCTGGGGCCCGTCAGCGCAATCTGCTGGGACTACGATCCGGCGCGTGGCGAGCACGGTGCCAGTCACTGCACACTGACCTGCAGGCTACGGGACTAGAAAACAAACAGGGCGCCCGAAGGCGCCCTGTTCGATATTGCCTGGCTGCGTTGGCTTATTCGGCCGCCGCGGCGTCTTCCTCGACCGCCTTCATGCTCAGGCGAATGCGGCCCTGCTTGTCCACCTCGAGCACCTTGACCCGCACCACGTCGCCTTCCTTGAGCTTGTCGGAGACCTTCTCGACGCGCTCGTTGGAAATCTGCGACACGTGCACCAGGCCGTCACGACCCGGCAGGATCGTCACGAAGGCACCGAAGTCCATCAGCTTGGCCACGCGACCTTCGTAGATGCGACCCGGCTCGACATCGGCGGTGATCTGCTCGATGCGCTTGCGGGCGGCATCGGCGGCCACCTGGTTGTTGGAAGCGATGGTGATCGTGCCGTCGTCCTGGATGTCGATCGTGGTACCGGTCTCCTCGGTGATCTGACGGATGGTCACGCCACCCTTGCCGATCACGTCGCGGATCTTGTCCGGATGGATCTTCATCGTGAACAGACGCGGCGCGTAGGCACTCATCTCGGCACGCGGCGTGGAAATGACCTTGGCCATCTCACCGAGGATGTGCTTGCGGCCGGCGTTGGCCTGCTCGAGGGCGATCTTCATGATCTCCTCGGTGATGCCGTCGATCTTGATGTCCATCTGCAGGGCGGTGATGCCCTCTTCCGAACCTGCCACCTTGAAGTCCATGTCGCCGAGGTGATCTTCGTCACCGATGATGTCCGACAGCACGGCAAAGCGGTCGCCTTCCTTGATCAGGCCCATGGCGATACCCGCCACCGGGGCGGTGATCGGCACGCCGGCATCCATCAGCGCCAGCGAACTGCCGCAGACCGACGCCATCGAGCTGGAACCGTTGGACTCGGTGATTTCCGAGACCACGCGGATCACGTAGGGGAAGTCCTCGTTCTTCGGCATCACTGCAGCCACGCCGCGCTTGGCCAGTCGGCCGTGGCCGATTTCGCGACGCTTCGGCGCCAGCATCATGCTGATTTCGCCAACGCAGTACGGCGGGAAGTTGTAGTGGAGCATGAACTGCTCCTTGCTCTCGCCTTCGACCGCGTCGATCAACTGGGCGTCCTTGCCGGTGCCCAAGGTCACGGTGACGATCGCCTGGGTCTCGCCGCGGGTGAACAGCGACGAACCATGGGTGCGCGGCAGCAGGCCGGTCTGCACTGAGATGGCCCGGATGGTCTTGCCATCGCGGCCGTCCAGACGCGGCTTGCCGGACAGCACGGTCTCACGCATCGTGCTGTACTCGAGATCGTTGAAGGTGCGGGCGATCTCGCCGTCGCTCCAGCCCTGGTCGGCCGCCTGAGCCTGCAGACCTTCGATGCAGGCCTGACGGGCGGCGTTGATGGCCAGCTTGCGCTCGGCCTTGTCGGTCTGGCCCAACGCGGCCTCGACGCTGGCCAGTGCCTGCGTGCGCACCGCGGCGATCAGCTCGGCGTTCTCGGCCGGCGGCGCCCACGGGAACGGGGTCACGCCCACTTCGGCGGCCAGTTCGTTGATCGCATTGATCACCGTCTGCAACTGCTGGTGGCCGAAGGTGACAGCACCCAGCATCACTTCTTCGCTCAACAACTGCGCTTCGGACTCGACCATCAGCACCGCGTTGGCGGTACCGGCGACGACCAGTTCCAGCTTGGAGGTCTTCAGCTCGGTGCTGCTGGGGTTGAGCAGATACTGACCGTCGCGATAGCCCACCTTGGCCGCACCGATCGGGCCCTTGAAGGGCAGGCCGGCCAACGTCAGCGCCGCGGAGGCGCCGATCAGCGCCGGAATGTCGCCGTCGACGTCGGGATTGATCGACATCACCGTCGCCATGACCTGAACGTCGTGGAAGAAACCTTCAGCAAACAGCGGCCGCACCGGACGGTCGATCAGTCGCGAGGTCAGGGTCTCGCGCTCGGTCGGACGACCTTCGCGCTTGAAGAAGCCACCGGGAATGCGGCCGCCGGCGTAGAACTTCTCCTGATAATTAACGGTGAGCGGCAGGAAATCACGCCCTTCCTTCACCCGGCGGTCGGCGACCGCCGTGACCAGGACGACCGTGTCGCCCATGGTGACCATGACCGCAGCGGACGCCTGACGGGCGATCTCACCGGTCTCGAGCGTGACCAGATGGTCACCATACTGAAACTGCTTGCTCACTTTTGCCACGATATTTCGCCTGTTCGTCTTCGAAATGCTGTTACGGATTCGGCCGGGCCCCTGTGGCACGACCAGGTCTTTTCAGACCCCGGATGTGACTGCGGTCGGCACTGGGCCGACCGCGGTACTTTTGCAACCTGATTCCTCTGGCGCTCTGCCAGGCCTCAGCGACGCAGGCCGAGGCGGCCGATCAGTTCCTGGTAACGCCCCAGGTCCTTGCGCTTGAGGTAGTCGAGCAGTTTGCGACGCTGGTTGACCAGCTTCAGCAGACCGCGACGGGAATGATGATCCTTGGCGTGCTCATTGAAGTGCGACTGCAGACCCAAGATGCGGGTGGTCAGCAGAGCAACCTGCACTTCCGGCGAGCCGGTGTCGCCCGGCGTGCGGGCATACTGCGAAATGACTTCCGCGGATTGAGCGGCGGTAAGCGGCATGAGTTGATCCTCAAAATAACGAGATGACTTGCAAAACCCCCAGTAGGACGATCGCGCCGCGACGCGTCCAACCGAGCAGTCCGTGATTGACAGCACATCCGGAACGGCTGCTGACAACCCGCAATTGTAGGCGCCTGCGACCGGTCGCTGCAAGCAACACAAGCCGTGAAAAGCGCCGGGCCGGTCAATCCGCCGCAGCTTGCTAGGCAGGGGCGCAGTCGCTAGCTTGGCGGCCTTGGTGAACGGCGAGACAGCATGATGACGGCACGACGCAAGCTGGTGGCAGGCAACTGGAAGATGAATGGCTCGCGCGCGCTGGCGCAGGAGATGCGTTCGGCACTGGACGAGTTCCTGAGCCAGGATCGTGGCGTCGATGTGGCCCTCTACCCGCCAGCGCCGCTGCTGCCGGCCCTGAGCGAAGGCGGACCTCGCTACGCCGTTGGCGGGCAGGATCTGTCGGCCCACCCATCGGGCGCCTACACCGGCGAGGTCTCAGCCGCCCAACTGGTCGAGGCTGGCGCCACGACAGTACTGGTCGGCCATTCCGAACGTCGCCAGTACCATGGCGAGTCGGAGGAATTGCTGACGCAGAAGCTCCTGCGCGCCCTGGAAGCCGGCCTGTCACCTTGTTTGTGCGTGGGCGAGAGCCTGCAGCAGCGCCAGGCAGAACACACGCTGCCCGTGATCGAGGCGCAACTGGCAATCCTCACCACAGCCGGCATTCGCGAGCATCTGGCACGCCTGACCATCGCCTACGAACCGGTCTGGGCCATCGGTACCGGACTGACCGCCACCCCTGCTCAGGCACAAGCCGTGCATGCGCACATCCGTAGCATTGTGTCCGGATGGGATGCTAATATCGCCGGCTCGATGCGCTTGCTGTATGGCGGTAGCGTCTCGCCAGAAACCGCCGCGGGTCTGTTCCAGTGCCCGGATATTGATGGCGGTCTGGTCGGAGGCGCCTCGCTGAAGGTAGCCAGCTTGCTGGCCATCGCCGCGGCCGCAGGCTAAGGATTCAGGACATCATGCTGCTCAACATTCTCAACGTGCTCTACCTGCTCGTGGCCATTGCCATGGTCGCCTTCATTCTGCTGCAGCGCGGCCCGGGCGCCACGGCCGGCTCTGGCTTCGGCGCGGGCGCCTCGGCCACCGTCTTCGGTGCCCGCGGCTCGGCCAACTTCCTGAGCCGCAGCACGGCCGTGCTGGCCTTCTTGTTCTTCGCACTGAGCCTGGGCATGGCGGCATACGTCTCGCGCAGTGGCGAGAGCCGTCCCACAGTGGCGGACCTGGGTGTCATGGGCGAAGTCCCGGCGGCGGTGACCGCGCCGGTCGACAGCGAAGTGCCGGTCATGGATGGCGGCGCGACGGATGCGCCGGCCAGCGAAGCCCCGGCCGCCATGGAAGCCCCGACCGAGAGCGCGCCAGTCACCGCGCCGGCCGAGGGTGGCACCGACGAAGGAACGACCGAAGGCACGGAAGCGTCACCGCAAGATGATGCATCCGGGCAATAATAAGGGTTGAGGGAAACGATCAGCCGACGTGGTGGAATTGGTAGACACGCTACCTTGAGGTGGTAGTGGCGCAAGCCGTGACAGTTCGAGTCTGTCCGTCGGCACCATCGTTTCCTGCTCTGCCCCGCTGATCGCACCACTGGTGCGACAGTTGGGGGATCGACTCACCGCAGGCACGGATGACTAGCGCAGCGATCATGCTCGGCGAATATCTCCCCATAGTGATCTTCCTGACAGCCAGCACCGTGCTCGGTGCCGCGCTGCTCAGCCTCGGCAGCCTGCTTGGCCCACGTCGGCCTGATGCAGACAAGCTCTCTCCCTACGAATGCGGCTTCGAAGCCTTCGAAGACGCCCGGATGAAGTTCGACGTTCGCTACTACCTGGTGGCGATCCTGTTCATCCTGTTCGATCTGGAAATTGCCTTCCTGTTCCCCTGGGCCACGATCCTGGGTGAGCAGCCGGCTGCCGCCTTGTGGTCGTTCCTGTTCTTCCTGGTGCTGCTGGAACTGGCCTTTCTCTACGTCTGGAAGAAGGGAGCGCTCGAATGGGAGTGATCTCGTCACTGATGCACAACCCCGAGCCGCTGGGCACGGTCGACGACATCCTGCGACCGGCCGGTGACAATCCGGTGCTGGAACGTGGCTTCGTCACCACCTCGGCCGACACCCTGATCAACTGGGCCCGCACCGGCTCGATGTGGCCGATGACCTTTGGTCTGGCTTGCTGCGCGGTGGAGATGATGCACGCTGGCGCGGCACGTCTGGACCTGGATCGCTACGGCATCGTGTTCCGGCCCAGTCCGCGCCAGTCGGACGTGATGATCGTCGCCGGCACGCTGGTCAACAAGATGGCGCCGGCCCTGCGCAAGGTTTATGACCAGATGCCCGACCCGAAGTGGGTCATCTCGATGGGCTCCTGCGCCAATGGCGGCGGCTACTACCACTACTCCTATTCGGTCGTCCGCGGCTGTGATCGGGTGGTGCCGGTGGATATTTACGTCCCGGGCTGCCCGCCAACGGCTGAAGCGCTGATCTACGGCATTCTGCAACTGCAGAAGAAGATTCGCCGCACCAACACGATCGCGAGCTAGATCATGACCGAGCAAGCTTCCAGCCTGGCCGAGCTGCTGCGCGCCACCCTGGGCGAGCGTCTCGTCGAGCTCGTCGAATCCCGCGGCGAGACCACCATCGAAGTACCGGCGACCAAGCTGCTCGAGGTGGCCCGCACGCTGCGCGATGAGCCGCAACTGCGCTTCGAGCAGATGGTGGACCTGTGTGGCGTCGATTATCTGAGCTACGGCCAGGACGAGTGGGACACCGAAGGCGTCAGCAGCGGCGGCTTCAGTCGCGGCGTCGAAGGCGCTGGTCCCGGGCGCTTCCGCTGGGAAGACCGCCCCGAAGCCGGTCTGCGGCCGCGTCGCTTCGCGGTGGTCGTGCACCTGCTGTCGATCGAACACAATCGCCGCCTGCGCCTGCGGGTGCATGCGCCCGACGACGAGTTGCCGATCGTGCCTTCGCTGGTCGATGTCTGGAGCGGCGCCGACTGGTTCGAGCGCGAAGCCTTCGATCTGTACGGCATCGTCTTCGAAGGCCATCCGGACTTGCGCCGGATCCTCACCGACTATGGCTTCGTCGGTCACCCCTTCCGCAAGGACTTCCCGCTGATCGGCAATGTCGAGGTGCGCTACGACCCGACACAGAAGCGCGTGGTGTACGAGCCGGTGTCGATCGATCCACGGGTCGGCGTGCCAAGGGTGATTCGCGAAGACTCGCGCTATCAGCAGGCGCAGAACGAGCGCGCTCAACCCGAATGGGTCAACAAGGCGGACTGAGGCGATGGCGGAGATTCGCAATTACACGATGAACTTCGGCCCGCAGCATCCGGCTGCCCACGGCGTGTTGCGCCTGGTGCTGGAACTGGACGGCGAAGTCGTACAGCGTGCCGATCCGCATGTCGGCCTGCTCCACCGTGGCACCGAGAAGCTGGCCGAGAGCAAGCCCTTCAATCAGTCGATCGGCTACATGGACCGGCTCGACTACGTCTCGATGATGTGCAACGAGCATGCCTATGTGGGCGCCATCGAGAAGCTGCTGGGCGTGGAAGTACCGCAGCGAGCGCTGTACATCCGCACGCTGTTCGACGAGATCACCCGCGTCCTCAACCACCTGATGTGGCTGGGCTCCAACGGACTGGATCTGGGTGCGATGACGCTGTTCCTGTACGCCTTCCGTGAGCGTGAGGAACTGATGGACTGCTACGAGGCGGTTTCCGGCGCGCGCATGCACGCGACCTACTACCGGCCTGGCGGCGTCTATCGTGACCTGCCCGACCAGATGCCGCAGTACCGCGAAAGCCCGTGGACCAAGGGCAAGGAACTCAAGCGTCGCAATGCCTGGCGTGAAGGTTCGATGCTCGACTTCCTCGACGCCTTCTGCGCCGATTTTCCGACCCGCATCGACGAATACGAAACGCTGCTGACCGACAACCGCATCTGGAAGCAGCGCACCGTCGGTATCGGCGTCGTCACACCCGAGCAGGCGCTGCGCATGGGCATGACCGGCCCAATGCTGCGCGGTTCTGGCATTGCCTGGGATCTGCGCAAGAAGCAGCCCTACGCGGCCTACGCCGATCTGGATTTCGACATTCCCATCGGTGCCCAGGGCGACTGCTACGACCGCTACCTGATCCGAATCGAGGAAATGCGCCAGTCCACCCGCCTGATCAAGCAGTGTGTCGATTGGCTGCGGGTCAATCCGGGTCCGGTGATGGCGCGCAACTTCAAGGTCTCCCCGCCCTCGCGCGAGGAGATGAAAGACGACATGGAAGCGCTGATCCATCACTTCAAGCTGTTTACCGAGGGTTACAGCGCGCCGCCGGGCGAAGTGTATTTCGCGGTCGAAGCGCCGAAGGGCGAATTCGGCGCCTATCTGATCTCGGACGGCGCCAACAAGCCCTTCCGGGTCAAGTTGCGGGCCCCTGGCTTCGCCCATCTGTCGGCGATGGACGAGATCGTCCGTGGCCACATGCTGCCGGACGTGGTCGCCGTGATCGGCACGCTGGACATCGTTTTCGGAGAGATCGACCGATGAGTTCGCACGCCTCGCTCAAGCGCAGCACGCAGGATTTCGAGCAGGTCAGTCAGCTCGATCCCAACGAGGTGCTCAGCGCCGAATCGCGCGCACAGATCGACCACTGGCTGACCAAGTTTCCGCCCGATCGCCAGCGCTCGGCGTTGCTGGCCGCACTGCGCATCGCGCAGGCGCAGAACCAGGGGCATCTGGACGATCGCAGCATCACCGCAGTGGCCAACTACCTGAAGCTGCCGCACACCTGGGCCTACGAGGTGGCGACCTTCTATTCGATGTTCCACATCGGCGCCTGCGGTCGGCACAAGGTGTCGATCTGCACCAACATTTCCTGCTGGCTGCGCGGTGCCGAACAGATCGTCGAGCACGTCGAGCAGCGCCTGGGCATCAAGCTGGGAGAGTCCACCGCCGACGGCCGGATCCATCTGGTCGCCGAAGAGGAATGTCTGGCCGGCTGTGTGCGCGCGCCGATGATGCTGGTCGATGGGCACTATCACGAGAATCTGGACCCGGCCAAGGTCGATCAGATTTTGGATTCGCTGGATTGAGGCGAGGATTGTCATGGCCGTAGGACCCGTCCCCGCAGCACACAACGTCGTTCTCACGACGCTGCATTTCGACCAGCCGTCGAGCTACGACAGCTACCTCAAGTCGGGTGGCTATCAGGCGCTGCGCAAGATCCTGAGCGAGAAGATTCCGCAGGAAACCGTGATCGAGCAGGTCAAGGCCTCGGCCCTGCGTGGCCGCGGTGGCGCCGGCTTTCCCACCGGACTGAAGTGGAGTTTCATGCCACGCAATGCGCCGGGGCAGAAATATGTGCTGTGCAATTCGGACGAATCCGAGCCCGGCACCTGCCACGACCGCGACATCCTCCGCTACAACCCGCATGCGGTGATCGAAGGCATGATCATCGGCGGCTACGCGATGGGCGCCAGCGTCGGCTACAACTATCTGCGTGGCGAGTTCATGTGCGAGCCCTTCGAGAACCTCGAAGCGGCCATCGCCGAAGCCTATGCCAATGGCTGGCTGGGCCAGGACATCCAGGGGTCGGGCTTCAACTTCGATCTCTATGCCGTACTCGGTGCCGGCGCCTACATCTGCGGCGAAGAAACCGCGCTGATGGAATCGCTGGAAGGCAAGAAGGGCCAGCCGCGCTTCAAGCCGCCCTTCCCCGCCAATTTCGGCCTGTACGGCAAGCCGACGACGATCAACAACACCGAAACCTTCGCCTCGGTGCCGGCGATCATCCGCAACGGCCCGGAGTGGTTCCTCGGCCTGGGCAAGCCCAACAACGGCGGTCCGAAGTGCTTCTCGGTCTCCGGCCACGTGGAGAAGCCCGGCAACTACGAATGCCCGTTGGGCACCCCCTTCAAGGATCTGCTGGCCATGGCCGGTGGCGTCTGGAAGGGCCGCGAACTGAAGGCGGTGATTCCCGGTGGTTCGTCGATGCCGGTGCTGCCGGCGGCGACGATGATGGACATCACGATGGACTTCGATGCCCTGCAGAAGGCCGGTTCCGGCCTGGGCTCGGGCGCGGTCATCGTCATGGACGACAGCACCTGCATGGTCAAGGCGCTGCGGCGCATCGCGCAGTTCTACTATCACGAGTCCTGCGGCCAGTGCACACCCTGTCGCGAAGGCACCGGCTGGATGTACCGGCTGCTCTGCCGCATCGTCGACGGCCATGCCCGCATGGAAGACCTGCAGCTGCTCAAGGCGGCCGCCGGCCAGATCGAAGGCCACACGATCTGTGCCTTCGGCGAGGCTGCCGCATGGCCGGTGCAGGGCGTGCTGCGGCACTTCTGGGCCGAGTTCGAGTACTACATCACGCACCGGCGCTCGCTGGTTGAAGAACAGATGGGGAAGGCCGCATGAGTGCGCAGCCGAAGGACGGTCAGGCGCCTGACCTGGTCAACATCGAGATCGACGGCCAGGCCGTCAGCGGCCGCAAGGGCGCGATGATCATCGAGCTGGCCGACAATGCCGGCATCCACATTCCGCGCTTCTGCTATCACAAGAAGCTGTCGATCGCCGCCAACTGCCGCATGTGCCTGGTCGATGTCGAGAAGGCGCCCAAGCCGATGCCGGCCTGCGCCACCCCGATCATGGAAGGCATGAAGGTCTACACCCAGAGCAAGCGCGCGCTTGATGCGCAGCGCAATGTGATGGAGTTCCTGCTGATCAATCACCCGCTCGACTGCCCGATCTGCGATCAGGGCGGCGAATGCGAACTGCAGGACGTGGCCATGGGTTATGGCCGCTCGGTATCGCGCTTCTCCGAGCGCAAGCGGGTGGTCGCCGACGAGAATCTCGGTCCGCTGGTGGCGACCGACATGACCCGCTGCATCCATTGCACCCGCTGTGTGCGCTTCCTGCACGAAGTGGCGGGCACCACCGAGATGGGTGGCATGGGCCGCGGCGAGCACACCGAAATCGGCACCTTCATCGGCCGATCGCTGGCCAGTGAGGTACAGGGCAACATCATCGACGTCTGTCCGGTGGGCGCGCTGACCAACAAGGTCTTCCGCTTCCGCGCCCGTGCCTGGGAGCTGACGGCCAAGCCAGCCATTGGCGTGCACGACGCGCTGGGCGGCAATCTGTGGCTGCATCTGCGCCGCGGCGAAGTGCTGCGCGTGGTGCCGCGCGAGAACGAAGGGGTCAACGAAGTCTGGGCCTCCGATCGAGATCGCTACAGCCACACCGCCCTGACCCATGCCGACCGGCTGAGCCAGCCCTTTCGGCGGGAGGGTGACAAGCTGGTGCCCTGCGACTGGGAAACGGCGCTGGGTCATGTGGTCGAGTGGCTGGATGGTCTGCGCGAAGCGCAGGCGGGCGAGCACCTGGGCGTGCTGGCCGGCGGCGGCGCCAGCTGCGAGGAATACTGGCTGCTGCAGGCACTGACCCGCGGCATTGGCGCGGTGCATCTGGATCATCGTCTGCGCCAACTCGATTTCACCGATCAGGCCAGCCGTGGCCTGTATCCGCAGCTGGGCACCACGCTGGAAGCGCTGGCGCACAGCCCGGCCATCCTGCTGGTCGGCGCCAACCCGCGTCACGATCAACCCTTGCTGGGGCACCGCGTGCGCCAGGCCTGGCTGCACGGTACCCAGCTGAGCCTGGTCTCCAGTGCGCAGTTCCAGCCGCACTACGAGTTGGCCTGGAAAGCCATCGTGGCCCCCACCGACATGGCCGCCACACTGGCCGGTCTGCTGGGCGCCGCGCTGGCGCGCAGCGGCGCCAGTGCACCGGCCGATCTGGCCGCGCTGCTGCAGGCCCACCCGGCCCAGGATAACCACACGGCCTGGCTGGACCACTTTGCCGAAGGCGGCCACATCCTGCTTGGTGATTTCGCCACCCGGCATCCGCAGGCCTCGTTGCTGCGCCGCCTGGCGCAGGAACTGGCCGGCGCCACCGGCGCGACCTGGGGTGAAGTGCCTGATGCGGCCAACGCGGCTGGCGCCAGTGCAATGGGTCTGCTGCCGCACCGCCTGCCTGGCGGCGCCGATGCGCCGGCCAAGGGACTGGATGCCGCCGCGATGCTGCGTTCGCCACGCCGCAACTATCTGCTGTACGGCGCCGAAGCGCCGCAGGATTTCGCCCTCGGCAAGATCGCCGTGGACGCCCTGCGCCAGGCCCATGTCGTCGCCTTTGCCGCCTACGATCACCCGACGCTGCACGAATGCGCCGACATCGTGCTGCCGATCGGATTGCCGGCGGAAGTTGACGGTAGTTACCTCAACGCCCTGGGCCAGTTGCAGGCTCAGGTCGGCGCAGCCAAGCTGCCCGGCGAGGCGCGACCAGGCTGGCGCATCCTGCGTGCGCTGGGTGGACGGCTGGAAGTGCCCGGCTTCGACTTCGTCGAACTGGGCGCCGTCAGCAGTCAGGTCGCCGCCGTCCTCACCGATGCCGCGGTGCAGGCCAAGCCGGGACCGGTCAACACCACCAGCGGTGGTGGCGAGGGCCTGGAAGCGGCGGTCTACACCCCGATCTACGAAGTGGACGCCGTCGTGCGTCGCGCCGAAGCGCTGCAGCACACGGTGCTGGCGGGCCAGCAGCAGTTGCTGGTGCATCCGGAAGATGCGCTGGCGCTGGGTGTGGGCCAGCACGGCCAGACCAAGCTGCCCAACGGTGAAACCGTCGCAGTGGGCACCGATGCCGGCGTCGCCCGCGGCACGGTGCTGGTGCCCTCCCCGGTCGCCGGGCGCTTGTCCGGGCTGGTGACCGGCACGCGCATTCGCCTCGGCGCCACCACCACGGCCAGCGAGCAGGGATAGCCCATGGACCAACTGCGCATGGACGATTTGATGGTGCTGCTGTGGACCGCCATCAAGGTGGTGGCGGTGATGCTGCCGCTCATTCTCACGGTGGCCTATTACACGCTGGCCGAGCGCAAGGTGATCGGCTGGATGCAGGTGCGCCGTGGCCCCAATCGGATTGGTGGCCCGATCGCTTTCGCCCAACCCTTCGCCGACGTCTTCAAGATGTTGTTCAAGGAACTGGTCCTGCCCGCCAACGCGAGCAAGACCCTGTTTCTGATCGCCCCGGTCCTGACGCTGGCCCCGGCCTTTGCCGCCTGGGCCGTGGTGCCCTTCGATGACGGTCGCCTGATCGGCGCGTTGTCCAACATCGATGCCGGCCTGCTGTATCTGCTGGCGATGACCTCGATCGGCGTCTATGGCGTGATCATCGGCGGCTGGGCCTCCAATTCGAAGTACGCGTTCCTGGGCGCGATGCGCTCGGCCGCGCAGATCGTCTCCTACGAAATCGCCATGGGCTTTGCGCTGGTTGGTGTGCTGCTGGTCTCCGGCTCGCTCAACATCACCCGCATCGTCGAGGCGCAGGCGGGCAACGCCGGATTCTTCGAGTGGTTCTGGCTGCCGCTGTTCCCGCTGTTCATCGTCTACTTCATTGCCGGCGTGGCCGAAACCAACCGCGCCCCCTTCGACGTCGCCGAAGGCGAGTCGGAAATCGTCGCCGGCTTCCATGTCGAGTATTCGGGCGCGGGTTTCGCAACCTTCTTCCTGGCCGAATACGCCAACATGATCCTGATTTCCTTCCTCACCGCATTGATGTTCTGCGGTGGCTGGCTGTCGCCGGTGCAGGGCTGGATCGGCGGCTGGCTGGGTGCGCCCGGCGCACACTGGCTGTTCATCAAGGGCGCGTTCTTCATGTTCTGCTTCCTGTGGTTCCGCGCCACCTTCCCGCGCTACCGCTACGACCAGATCATGCGGCTGGGCTGGAAGGTGTTCATTCCGATCACGATGACCTGGATCATGGTCGCCGCGCTGCTCTACAGCGCCGGCTGGATCGAGCGGGGAGCCTGATGCCATGAATTCCGTCGTTCGCTATTTCGACAGCCTGATGCTGCGCGAGCTGGTCAAGGGCCTGTCGGTGACCTTCCGCTACATGCTGCGACCGAAGTACACGGTCAATTACCCGGAAGAGAAGATTCCCAAGTCCAACCGCTTCCGCGGTCTGCATGCGCTGCGTCGCTATCCCAACGGCGAAGAACGCTGCATCGCCTGCAAGCTGTGCGAGGCGGTCTGCCCGGCGCTGGCGATCACCATCGATTCCGAACCGCGTGAGGACGGCAGTCGCCGCACCACCCGCTACGACATCGACCTGTTCAAGTGCATCTTCTGCGGCTTCTGCGAAGAGTCCTGTCCGGTCGATTCCATCGTCGAAACGGACATTCACGAGTACCACTTCGAGCAACGCGGCGAGAACGTCGTGAGCAAACAGCAACTGCTGGCCATCGGGGACCGCTTCGAGGCCCAGATTGCCGCCGCTCGCGCCCAGGACGCACCCTACCGGTAACGATCATGGTCGAACTGATCTTCTTCTACGCACTCTCCGCGGTCCTGCTGGGCAGCGCCATCGGCGTCATCAGCGTCCGCAACCCGGTGCACGCCGCCTTGCTGCTGGTGCTGACCTTCTTCACCGCGGCGCAGCTGTGGATTCTGTTGCGCGCCGAGTTTCTCGGCATCGCGCTGATCCTGGTCTACGTCGGCGCGGTCATGGTGCTGTTCCTGTTCGTGGTGATGATGCTCGACATCAACACCGCCCCCTTGCGCGAAGGCTTTACCCGCTACCTGCCCGCCGGCCTGCTGGTCGCCGCGGTGATGGCGGCACAGATGATCGCCGTGCTGAGCGCGCGCAACTTCGGTTTCGACCAGTTCAGCGCACCGGCAGATCTGCCAGCCGGCTACAGCAACACCCGTGATGTGGCCGAGTTGCTGTTCAGCAAATACCTGATGGCGGTGCAGGTCGCTGCACTGGTGCTGATCGTCGCCGTGGTCGCGGCACTGGCCCTGACCCTGCGGCGTCGCGAAGGCGTGCGTAGCCAGGATGTTGATGCCCAGGTGGCGGTGCGCAAGGCCGACCGCTTGCGCGTCGTGAAGATGCCCAGCGAGAAGAAGGTGCCGCAAGCATGATTCCTCTGTCGCACTTCCTCACCGTCAGCGCCCTGCTCTTCTGCGTGGCAGTCGCCGGCATCTTCATCAACCGCAAGAACGTCATCGTGCTGCTGATGTGCATCGAGCTGATGCTGCTGGCGGTGAACACGAACTTCGTGGCCTTTTCGCGTTACCTCGGTGATGCCTCCGGTCAGGTGTTCGTGTTCTTCATCCTGACGGTTGCCGCTGCCGAAGCGGCGATCGGACTGGCCATTCTGGTCGTGCTGTTCCGCAACCGCCGCACGATCAACGTCGAAGAACTCGAAACCCTGCGAGGCTGACCGTAGTGATCACCAAGAGCCTGCTCCTGTGGATTGCGCTCGCCCCTCTGGGTGGCGCCATCCTGGCCGGATTCTTCGGCCGTCAGATCGGTCGTGTCGGCGCACATGTCGTCACCATCCTGGGCGTCGCGCTCAGCTGTGCCCTGTCGATCTACGTCTTCAAGCTGCTCGCCTTCGACGGCGCCGACCCGGTCAACCTGACCGTCTACACCTGGTTCCAGATCGGTGATCTCAACGCCCAGGTCGGCTTCCTGGTCGATCGCCTGACCGCGCTGATGATGGTCGTGGTGACCTTCGTGTCGCTGATGGTGCATGTCTACACGATCGGCTACATGCACGAAGATCCCGGCTATCAGCGCTTCTTCGCCTACATCGCGCTGTTCACCTTCGCGATGTTGATGCTGGTGATGGCCAACAACTTTGCCCAGCTGTTCTTCGGCTGGGAGGCGGTGGGTCTGGTCTCGTACCTGCTGATCGGCTTCTGGTTCAAGCGGCCAACCGCCATCTACGCCAACCTCAAGGCCTTCCTGGTCAATCGCGTCGGCGACTTCGGCTTCCTGCTCGGCATTGCCGGCGTGCTGGCCTATCTGGGCACGCTGGACTACGCCACCGCCTTCGCCCGCGCCTCCTCGCTGAACGGCCAGGTCATCGACGTCGGGCTGTTTGGCTGGCAGTTCGAAGCCGCCACCGCGATCTGTCTGCTGCTGTTCGTCGGTGCGATGGGCAAGAGCGCGCAGGTGCCGTTGCATGTGTGGCTGCCGGACTCGATGGAAGGCCCGACGCCGATCTCGGCGCTGATCCATGCCGCCACGATGGTGACCGCCGGCATCTTCATGGTGGCCCGCATGTCGCCGCTGTTCGAACTGTCCGACACCGCGCTCAGCGTGGTGATGATCATCGGCGCGATCACCGCCCTGTTCATGGGCCTGATCGGCATCGTGCAGAACGACATCAAGCGTGTGGTCGCCTATTCGACCCTGTCGCAGCTGGGCTACATGACCGTCGCATTGGGCGTGAGCGCCTACTCGGTGGCGATCTTCCACCTGGCCACCCACGCCTTCTTCAAGGCACTGCTGTTCCTCGGTGCCGGCGCGGTGATCATGGCGATGCACCACGATCAGGACCTGCGACGCATGGGCGGCCTGCGCCGCTTCACCCCGGTCACCTGGCTGACCGCCTGGATCGGCACGCTGGCGCTGGTCGGCATGCCCTTCTTCTCCGGTTTCTACTCGAAGGATCTGATCATCGAGGCAGCCAAGCATTCCGAACGGATCGGCAGCGGCTTCGCCTACGCCTGTGTGTTGATCGGCGTCTTCGTCACCAGCTTCTATTCCTTCCGCCTGCTCTATCTGGCCTTCCACGGCAAGGCACGCTGGGCCGAGCCCAGCCATGCGCAGGATCATGGTCACGCGGACGACCACGCCGCAGACGATCACGACGATCATCACCATGTCGACGCCGAGCATCCGCCGCATGAGCCGGGCTGGGTGGTCAAGCTGCCTCTGCTGGCACTGGCCGTGCCCTCGGTGCTGATCGGCGGCCTGGCCGTGGGTCATGTGGTTTTCGGTGACTTCTTCACTGGTGCCATCGAAGTGCGGCCGGAGAACAATGTGGTCGCCGAACTGGGCGAGCATTTCCACGGCGCCGTTGCCTTTGCGCTGCATGGCTTCATGACCGTGCCCTTTGCCCTGCTGCTGCTGGGCTTTGGCCTGGCCACCTGGCTGTACCTGTTCCGCACCGACCTGCCGGGCAAGATCCAGCAGCGGCTGCATCTGCTGTGGCGGATCCTGGATCAGAAGTACGGCTTCGATGCGCTGTACCAGAAGCTCTTTGCCGGTGGCAGCGTCGGCCTGGGCCGCTTCCTGTGGCGCTGGTCCGATCGCGGTCTGATCGACGACATGCTGGTCAACGGCAGTGCCGGCGGCGTTGGCCGCCTCGCCTATGTCATTCGCCGCATGCAGTCCGGCCTGCTCTATCACTACGCCTTCGTCATGATCCTCGGCCTGATCGTGGTGCTGGCTGCCTTCGCCTTCGGGCGCTAGCGCCAAGCACGGGAACGTTATCGACCATGAACTCGGAATCCTCTGTCCTCACCGCCCACCTGCTCAGCCTGCTGGTGTGGGTGCCGGTCATCGGTGGCGCACTGACGATCTTCTGCGGTGAGCGCCGCCGGGCGCTGTCGCGCTGGGTGGCTCTGGCCGCTTCGCTGCTGACGGTGCTGCTGTGCGTGCCGCTGTGGTTCGGCTTCGACAGCGCCAGCGCGGCGATGCAGTTCGTCGAGTCCACCCCGTGGGTCAGCGCCTTCAACATCAACTACGCGCTCGGTGTCGATGGCTTCTCGATGCCACTGGTGGTGCTGACCGCGCTGATCACGGTGCTGGTGCTGGTGTCGGCCTGGGTGGTGATCGACAAGCAGGTGGCGCAGTACTTCGGCGCCATGTTGATTCTCGAAGGCCTGATGATCGGCGTCTTCTGCGCCACCGACGCGATCCTCTTCTACGTCTTCTTCGAGGCCATGCTGATCCCGATGTTCCTGATCATCGGCATCTGGGGTGGTCCGAACCGGGTTTACGCGACCATCAAGTTCTTCCTCTACACCTTCCTCGGCTCGATCTTCATGCTGGTCGGCCTGATCTATCTGTATCTGCAGAGCGGCGCCGCCGGCGAACCCAGCTTCGCCATCGCCGACCTGCAGGACCTGCCGCTGGCCATGAGCGCGCAGGTGTGGTTGTTCTTCGCCTTCCTGATCGCCTTTGCGGTCAAGGTGCCGATGTTCCCGGTGCACACCTGGCTGCCGGATGCCCACGTCGAGGCGCCCACTGGTGGCTCGATGGTGCTGGCGGCCATCATGCTGAAGATCGGCGGCTACGGCTTCGTCCGCTTCTCGCTGCCGATCGCCCCGGATGCCAGCGCCGACCTGGCCTGGCTGATCATTGCCCTGTCGCTGATCGCCGTGGTCTACATCGGCTTCGTCGCGCTGGTGCAGGAAGACATGAAGAAGCTGATCGCCTACTCGTCGATCTCGCACATGGGCTTCGTGACCTTGGGCCTGTTCGTCTGCCTGGCGCTGGCCATGCAGGCCAGCACGATCAACGCAGCCGAACTGGCGGTGCAGGGCGCAATGGTGCAGATGATCTCGCACGGATTCATCTCGGCCGCGCTGTTTGCCTGCGTGGGCGTGCTCTACGACCGCGTCCACAGCCGCCAGATCGGCGCCTACGGCGGCGTGGTCAACACGATGCCGGTGTTCGGTGCGCTGATGGTCTTCTTCGGCATGGCCAACAGCGGTCTGCCCGGCACCTCCGGCTTCGTCGGCGAGTTCATGGTGATCCTGGCCACCTTCCAGGCCAACGGCTGGGTTGCCGCAGCGGCGGCCCTCACACTGATCCTCGGCGCGGCCTACACACTGTGGCTGGTCAAGCGCGTGGTCTTCGGTGATGTAGCCAACGACAACGTCCGTGCACTCACCGACATCAACCGGCGCGAAGGCTTCGTGCTCGGTTCGCTGGCCGTCTTCGTGCTGGCCATGGGTCTGTACCCCAAGCCGCTGATCGATGTCATGCAGCCCAGCGTCGAAAAGCTGGTGCGGCAGATCACCGTCAGCAAGTTGCCGGCCGAGCCCGACGTCGGCATCGCTCTCCAGAACTGATTGCAGCAGGTCCCTTTCGCCATGATCGAAACCCTCTCCGACCTCGCTCCGATCCTGCCCGAGCTGTTGCTGCTGGCCACGATCGTGCTGGTGATGCTGACCGATCTGTGGATCGACGAGCGTCGCCGCGGCGTGCTGCACGCCATCAGCATGGGCGGCTTGCTGCTGACTGCGGTGGCCTGCATCCGTGACTTCAATCCGGAGCAGTCGATCGCGGCGCTGGGCGGCCTGATGCTGCGCGATGGCATGGGCGATCTGCTGAAGATCTTCATCCTGCTGATCAGTGGCATCGTGCTGATCTATGCCAAGCACAGCCTGCGCACCTTCAAGCTGTTCGTCGGCGAGTTCTACCTGCTGTTGCTGTTCGCGGTACTGGGCATGTTCCTGCTGGTGTCCTCGGACAACCTGATCATGCTGTACCTGGGCCTGGAACTGCTGGCGCTGTCGAGCTACGCGCTGGTGGCGCTGGATCGCGACTCGCCAGTGGCTTCCGAATCGGCGATGAAGTACTTCGTGCTGGGCGCCATCGCGTCGGGCATGCTGCTGTACGGCATGTCGATGCTCTACGGCCTGTCCGGCACGCTGCAGCTGGATGGCATCGCCACCGCGCTGGCCGAACAGCAGAACGCCGCCCTGCTCGCTTTTGCCCTGACCTTCGTCGTGATCGGCCTGGCCTTCAAGTTCGGCGCCGTTCCCTTCCACATGTGGATCCCGGACGTCTACCAGGGCGCGCCGACGGCCGTGACGCTGTTCATCGCCAGCGCACCGAAGATCGCCGCGGTCGGCATGGCCTTCCGCCTGCTGTCCTCGTCGATGCCCTCGCTGGCCGCCGACTGGTCGCAGATGCTCTCGCTGCTGGCGCTGCTGTCGCTGCTGCTGGGCAACCTCGCCGCCATTGCGCAGAGCAACCTCAAGCGCATGCTGGCCTACTCGACGATCTCGCACGTCGGCTTCATCCTGCTGGCGCTGCTGGGCGGCGGCAAAGGCGGTTACGCCGCGGCCAGCTTCTACGCCCTCACCTATGCGCTGATGACCGCTGGTGCCTTCGGCGTGATCATCGCGCTGGCCCGGCAGGGCTTCCCGGCCGAGGAGATCAACGATTACCGCGGTCTCAATCAGCGGCACCCGTGGCTGGCCTTCATGATGCTGCTGTTGCTGGCCTCGATGGCCGGTGTGCCGCCGCTGGTAGGCTTCTTCTCCAAGCTGCTGGTGCTGCAGAACGCGCTGCAGGCCGGCTATCTGTGGCTGGTCATCGTCGCCGCGGTCATGGCCGTCGTCGGTGCCTACTACTACCTGCGGGTCATCAAGGTCATGTACTTCGACGCCCCGGCCAGCGAAGAGATCGAATACCGCGCCCCCGGCGATCTGCGCTTCGTGCTCTCGCTCAACGGCTTGGCTCAGCTCGCACTCGGCCTGTTCTGGGGCCCGCTGATCGCACTCTGCCTGCGGGTTTGGGGCGCCTGAGTCACCGTCGCACGCAGCGCCCCCTTCGCGGCGAATCTGGTCTTGTCTCCGATCAGCGTCAGGATTCTTCTGCCGACCGCCGCCTGGCTTGTTTCCGAATCAGCACCTCACCCAAAGGCTTGTCCGGGTACTTCCTGAATGCGGCCCGCGCCTTCACCGCGCTGACTTCGCGTGCCTTCATCTCAGCATCGATCGGGTCAGCCGATGGGATGGATTCAGCCAGTGCCTGCGCCGCACCTCGACGCTCAGCGCGGATCGACCGAGCCTTGGCGCGCGGGATGTTCTTGCGGCTGGCCTTGGCATTCTCGCCAAAGTCGTTGCGGCCATCTCGCGCCAGACTCAGCCGCTTCTTCGCTTGAGGTGACTTGACTCTGCTCATGGCGGCTCCTGTGAATCGGCAGTGTCACCTTCATCATCCAGGCACAGGCGCCACCCATCGGACCTCGGCTGTTCGATCTGCATCTCTGCGAATCTCATCCCCAGTGACAGCGCCTGCCACGAATCCACACCCGCGATGCGAAACTCGCGACTGCCAGTGGCTTCCAGGTACACCAGAGTCATCCAGGTGTAGTCAATTCACACGTTGGCGTACCAACCCGGATCGATACCTGGCACTTCAAACCCGTCGGTGCCGTCGCAAACCAGCTTCGCTCCGCGATCCATGCTGAGTCTGCCGATCGATCTTGACCGCTCATCTCCACGCCTTGCCAGTCACGAGGCGCAACCCGGGTCTCGTCATCGGACAATCACGGAATCGAGCTGTCACGGCGCTGCCAGCCTATGTTCCACAGACAACGCTCGCCAGTCGATGTCACCTACCCCAATGCGCGAATGGATGCGCATCAACTTGTCGAAGGTCCCGGTTTCTGCAGACATCGCATCAATCCACCACTTTCAGCACCACCTGCGCACCGTCGGGCAGATCCTCAATCTGCCGGGCAATGTGGCCAGACACCGAGATCAGTTCGTGCAGCGAGAGCGTCGCGAGATTGTCGCCGCCGTACTCACCGCCCAGCGGCCCTGGAATTTTCAGGCAGTACTTCCTGTCGGGCGGCAGCGGTCCCAGCCGCTCACGTGCCTCGGCAACCAGCTCGCGCATGGTCCAGTCCTGCAGGAACTCCTGGTCCCTTGAAAGCTGGTCCAGTTCGGCCCTCGAGTGTGCGATTCGTCGGCAGTACAGGTCCTCCGGGCACAGGCGCCAATAGGCGCCATCGACATCCTTGATCATGAGATTGCCGAATTCGTTGTCGCCGACAATCTGCTCGGGCACCAGCCCCGTCCAGCCCCAGTCCTCGCTGATGATGCCGATCAATTCCATGTGCCGCTTTCCCTGTCGCAGTGCAATTCGCCTGGACCATTCCGTTCAGTCGATTGCGACCCACCAGCCCGGTTCGGTGAGACCGTCAGAATGCGGCGTGGGCCTACCTGCCGCCCTCACGCCACTGGCCGCTCGAACAGCGCCACCATGTTCTCGATCGCCTTGCCCCAGCTGCTCAGCAGATCGGGGGTCAGCAGTTGCACAAGGCGCCAGCCATCGGCGCCCTGCTCATTCAGAATGGTCTCGATGTTCGGCAGCGGTGACGCCGTGATACCCGACAGGAATCCCTTCTTGATGGGAATGTTCAGCGTCTTGTATTCGTACTTGACCATGGCTCGTGGCTCCTGGTTTTCCAGCGCCTTCACTTCGATCCCGAACACCGACGCCAGGGCCTTTCTCGATTGCAGCGAGGCCGCCGCCTCATTCTCGATTCGCTGAATCGTTCTCAGATTCAGGCCAGCGGCGGTCGCAAGTTCCTCCTGCGACCAGGACCTGGCATGTCTGAGCTGAAGGACCAAAGCCGAGTTGATTTTCATGGGTCAGATCGATTGAAAGCCTGATGGAGAGAGGCGGCCCCAGCATCACCGGCCAATGGTGACACCGCCACGGGATCCTGCCGACAGTAACACGCCAGTTCTACGCCAACTCGACGACAAAGCGAAGCAACAGGACGACATCGTCACGACGCGGCGAGGCGCGACCCCATTCGCAACGTCTTGCTCGTCAGATGGCCACTGAAAGACATCGCACTCGCCAGCCAGCGTCGCTTCAGGCCGGCACGACTAGTTTGGACGCATGAACGATGAACGCTGCGATCAGGTCAGTTCCCGCCCACCGGCAAGGCCTCGCCGTCGCTGGTACCTCCATTGCCTCGCTGCAATGCTGCTCGCGATGACGGTCACCCCGGCTGTCTCGGTGTCGGCTGAGATCGAGCCGGCCGTCGATCCGGTGCGGACCGAGATCGCCGCACTGCTGGATCGGCTGGCCGCGTCCGGCTGTCGATTCCAGCGCAATGGGCAGTGGTATGCCGGCGAGCTGGCACGTGATCACCTGCAGCGCAAACTGGATTACCTGGCCAAGCGCACCACCCTGACGTCGACCGAGCAGTTCATCGAGCTGGCCGCGACTCGCAGCAGCCTTTCCGGGCAGGCTTATCAGGTGCAGTGTGGCGAGGCACCTGCCCTGGCGAGTTCGGCGTGGCTGCTGGAGGAGCTTGGGCGTCTGCGCGAGAGCCCGGGTGCTCAGGCAAGCGCGTCGGTCGCCGTCGATTGAGTTGACTTGCGATGCAGGTTGGGCGACAGCCGGACGGCTTCAATCGACACCACGTCACAGGATTCCCACCGATGAATGCCTCGCCTGCCCTGCTCTGCTCTGTCGGCCTCCTTGCCCTTCAGCTGACGGAGTCGGCCGGAGCCGTGACCTGCGCTCGCGCGGACTACGCGCTCCTCCGAACGCCACTGTGTCTGGTCCGCATCGCGGACTACCAGCCCTTCCCAAGTGCCTACGGTCCAAAGACCGAGGAAGAGACCTACCTGGCGGGCACGGCGACCGTCGATCGGTTGATCTGCAATCAGCAAGCGTCCGGCGGAACGCGGACCTACGAAGTCGGTGGCCCGTGGCAGAAGCCGGTGGCCATCGGCGAGCAGTATCTGCTCTGGACCGACGGGGACGCGATCGGCACATGCAACAGTGTTGAAGTTCCATTGGACCAGACCGCTGTGGCTGAGCACTTTTTGGCGTTGCTCGGGTCGGCCACTGACGATCCAGCGCTGCGCAGTGAGCAGTTGCGCCTGGCGACTGAACTCGGTTTGCCCGGATTCCCCGAAATGCCGTCGCCGGATTGACCGTATTCAGTGGCGTGCCCCAAGCCATCTGACCCGATTCCCCGACCCTGAGCCCTTTCCGCGGCCCACATCGCTACACTGTGCCGAAGGCGCCGACCGGGATGACAGCCAATGGCCGTAGATGTCTCACGCTTGAAGGATCTGTATCCACTCGACAGTCTGCGGCCCGAGCATCTGGAGGCTTTGACGCGCGAGGGTGAGCTGAGCGTGCACGCGCGCGGTGAGCAGCTGTTCCGTGCCGGCGACCAGGATGAGCGCACGGTCTATCTGCTTTCCGGGGAAGTCCGCGGCGATTATCCGGACGGTCGGCAGAAGAGCATCAGCGGCGGCTCGCTGCAGGGGCGCTACCCGCTGGGCGATCTGCAGCCACGGCGTTTCACCGCCACCGTCTGTTCCGACACCGACGCCGAGGTCCTCAGCTTCGACCGTCGCTTCGTCGAGAAGGTGCTGACCTTCGATCAACTGGTCCGCTCCGGTCGCTTTCGCACCGATCCCGGTGATCCCGATGCCAGTCGCTGGGCCTTCCGCCTGCTGCAGAGCAAGGCGCTGCGCAAGGTGCCTGCCGGCAGCCTGGAACGGCTGTTCACGCGCTTTGAGCCGATCAACGTCAAGGACGGCCAGACGATCATTCGCGAAGGCGACGATGGCGACTACTTCTACGTGATCAAGGAAGGTGCTGCGGCGGTCAGCCAGATGCAGGACGGTGGTCAGGCGGTATTGGCCTATCTGGTCCGCGGCGACAGCTTCGGCGAGGACGCGCTGCTGTCCAACAACGTGCGCAATGCCAGCGTCACGATGATCAAGGATGGCGCGCTGATGCGCCTGGCCAAGAGCGACTTTGGCGAGTTGCTGAAGCAGCCGGTGGTGGAATGGATCACGCCCGGCAAGGCCTCGATCCTGGTGCGTCAGGGTGCTGGCGTGCTGGACGTGCGGCTGCGCGAGGAGTTCGAGGAACGTTCCATCAAGGGCGCCATCAATCTGCCGCTGTACCGCTTGCGCGAAGACGTGGGTGAGCTGGAGAAAGGCCGCCGCTATGTTTGCTATTGCAACACCGGCGAGCGCTCGGCCGCTGCGGCCTTCGTGCTGAGCAAGCTGGGATTCGAGGCCTACGCGCTGGCGGGCGGCCTGTCGGCGATGCTCAAGCAGATGGACCGGCCGGGCAAGGGCGGGAAAGCCCCTGCATGAGCCAGTTCGGGCTGTTGCGGGAGCGGCGCTTCCTGCCGCTGTTCCTGACCCAGACACTGGGTGCGCTCAACGACAATGTCTTCAAGCAGGCCTTGATCGTACTGATCGGCTTCGTCGGCGTGGCCGGCAGCGCCGAGCGCAGTCAGCTGCTGATCAACGTGGCGGCCGCGCTGTTCATCCTGCCGTTCTTCCTGTTCTCTGCCACGGCCGGCCAGTTCGCCGACAAGCTGGACAAGGCGCGCATGACCCGCTGGGTCAAGGCGCTGGAAGTGCTGATCATGTTGCTGGCGGGCATCGGCTTCATCACCAGCAACATCACGTTGCTGTTTGCCGTGCTGTTCCTGATGGGAACCCAGAGCGCGCTGTTCGGGCCGATCAAATACGGCGTGCTGCCGCAGTATCTGAATGATCGCGAACTGATAGGCGGCAACGGCCTGATCGAGATGGCGACCTTTCTGGCCATTCTGGTCGGCACCATCGTCGGCGGCAGTCTGATCGAATGGCCGCAGCAGGGGCCGTGGGCCGTGTCGGTGCTGGTGTTATTGCTTGCGCTGGCGGGTCTGGCCAGTGCCTGGGCAATGCCGGCGGCCGCCGCGCCGGACCCGCAGCTTCGGGTTGATCTCAATGTACCCCGAGCGACCTGGCAGATCCTGCGCGAGCTGACCCGCCACCGCACCGTGTTCCTGTCCTGCCTGGGCGTGAGCTGGTTCTGGTTCTACGGCTCCATCTATTTCACCCAGCTGCCGGTCTACACGCGCGATGTGCTGGGCGGCAGTTCGGCCGTGCTGACGCTGTTGCTGACCGTATTCTCGATCGGCACCGGCGTGGGCTCGTTGCTGTGCGAACGGATGAGCGGCCAGCGCGTCGAACTGGGCCTGGTGCCCTTCGGCTCGATCGGCATGACCGTGTTTGGCGTGGATCTGTACTTCGCCACGCCTGATGCGCCGCTGGGCGCGGGTCTGGGCGTGATGGCCTTCCTGCAGGCCGAAGGCACCATCCGGCTGCTGCTGGATCTGTTTGGCATGGCGGTGTTCGGCGGCTTCTTCATCGTGCCGCTGTTCGCACTGATCCAGCAGCGCAGCGAGGCGGCGATCCGCTCGCGCATCATCGCGGCCAACAACATCCTCAATGCGATCTTCATGGTCGCCGCGGCGATCGTGGCGATCCTCTTCGTCAACGTTGCCGGGCTGAGCATTCCGCAGCTGCTGCTGGTCACCGGCATCTTCAATGCGGTGGTAGCGATCTACATCTACGGCCTGGTGCCGGAATTCCTGCTGCGCTTCCTCACCTGGCTGCTGATCAACACGATCTACCGCGTGCGCACCGACGGGCTGGAGCGGATACCGGAAAAGGGACCGGTGCTGCTGGTCTGCAATCACGTCAGTTTCGTCGATGCGTTGATCATCGGCGGCAGCGTGCGGCGGCCGGTGCGCTTCGTCATGTACTACAAGATCTTCCAGCTGCCGCTGCTGAACTTCCTCTTCCGCACCGCCAAGACCATCCCGATCGCCGGGGCCAAGGAAGATCCGGCGATGCTCAATGCGGCCTTCGAGCAGATCTCCGCCGAGTTGCGTGCCGGCGAAGTGGTCTGCATCTTCCCCGAAGGCGGACTGACCGGCGACGGCGAGATTGCCCCCTTCCGACCCGGCGTGGAACGCGCGCTGGCACAGGATTCGGTGCCGGTGCTGCCGCTGGCGCTGCGTGGCCTCTGGGGTAGCCCCTTCAGCCGGGCCGCTCGCGGGTTGGGCCGCTTGTGGCCACGCAAGCTGTGGTCGCGCATCGAACTGGTCGCCGGCCCGCTGCTGACCCCCAACGAAAGCACCGCCAAGGCGCTGGAGGTGCATGTGCGGCGGTTGCGCGGGGAGCGGGCCTGACGCTGGTCGTGGATTCAGGAACTACTCGGTCTCCGGTGGGGAAAGGCCCGGCATCAGTCTCCGCGGGAATCGTCGCAAGGATCTTCAACGGTCGGCACAAAGGGCGACAGGAAGGGATCCTCGTGCTCGGTCAACTGGCCCCGACATAATCGCCAGACGCGGAAGTGGTTCCGCCATCGATGCCCTTCGCGCGAGTCTTCGTCGTCGTGGACATACAGCAGGCCATAGGACCCTGGGGCCAGCTCGGCCAGACCCTGAAATAGCCCGAGCACATACGCCGCGTAGTGATTGTGTTGCCCTGAGATCTGAACGACATCGACACCGTTGCCGCGGCGGGCGGAGATATTGGTCTTGGCCTCCAGTCCGTCGATCAGTCTCAGGACGCGCTTCCAGCACGCGGTCTGCAGGTCCCAATCGGAGTCGTGGGTGTGGTAGCGGACCGAAGCCCAGCCATGGAACTCGAACATCACTGGTTCCGATCTAGTTGGATTGCACAGAGTCTGCACGGGTCTGCCTCACGCGCAAGCGCTGATCGCCGTTGCACCAGGCGTTGCATCCGGGCGACGAGTCGACGGCTTGAGAGTGCTATCGTCGCCGTCCGTCGGTGACACCGGGGATGTCGATGACGCGCGAACCCAGCTGGTTACTCTATGGTGCCTATGGCTACAGCGGCGAGCTGATCGCCCGTCAGGCGGTCGAGCGTGGTCTGCGACCGGTCCTTGGTGGGCGGCGCGAAGGCCCGGTCAAGGCGCTGGCGGAATCGCTCGGGCTGGAGTGGCGCGCCTTTGCCGTCGATGAGGTGGGCGCGCTGAAGGCCGGCCTGGACGGCATGAATCTGGTGCTCAATTGTGCCGGGCCCTTCTCGGCCACCGCGGCCAGCATGATCGACGGCTGCCTGCAGCTGGGCGCGCACTATCTGGACATCACCGGCGAGATCGACGTCTTCGCACACGCCCATGCCCAACATGACCGGGCGCGCAGCCGTGGTTTGCTGCTCTGCCCGGGTGTGGGTTTCGACGTGGTGCCGACCGATTGTCTGGCCGCGCTGCTGAAGCGCGAGTTGCCGGAGGCCCATTCGCTGGAGCTGGCCTTCGATGCCGGCGGCGGGCCCAGCCGCGGCACCGCACTGACGGCGGTCGAGGGCTTGGCCGCGGGTGGGCGGATCCGCCAGAACGGACAGCTGCGTCGGGTGCCACTGGCCTGGCAACAGCGCGAAGTGGCCTTTCAGGATGGCCCGCGCTGCGTGGTCAGCATTCCCTGGGGTGATGTCTATACCGCCCACCTGAGTACCGGCATTCCCGACGTCGTCGTCTACATGGCAATGCCGCCGAAAGCCATCGCGCGGTTGCGCCGCTTGCGTCCGCTGCGCTGGCTGCCGGGCAGTGCGCCGGCGCAGTGGTGGCTGAAGCGCACTGTGCGGCAGCGGGTCAGCGGGCCGGACGAAGCGCGCCGCAGCAGCAGCCGCAGTCAGGTCTGGGGCGAAGCACGCAGCGCGGACGGGCGCAGCGTCAGCGGTCGGCTGGTCACCCCCAATGGCTATGAGCTGACCGCCGAATCGGCGGTGCGCATCGCCGAGCGCGTGCTGCGGGGCGGCGCTCGTGAAGGAGGCTATTGCACGCCCTCGCAGTTGATGGGCGCCGACTTCGTGCGCAGCCTGGACGGGGTTCAGGTGCTGATCTGAAGCCGCCCGCTGCTGGCATTGCGCAGCAGCTGCGCCAGCACGTCGCGTTGCTCGACGTCGATCGTGGCGGTCAACAGCACTGCATCGGCCAGCCATTCCTCCGGTGCGATCTCGGCGTTGAATTGACCCAGGCAGTGTCTGGCCAGACCCAGATCGGCGTGGGCGCAGCGGAGCTGGATCTGCTGCAGCTGGCGCAATCGCACACGCTCGGCCAGTCGCAGGCACTCGGCAGCGGTGCCGCCATAGGCCCGCACCAGGCCGCCGCTGCCCAGCTTGGTGCCGCCGAACCAGCGCGTCACCACGACCAGCACCCGATCCAGGCCCTGCCCATCGATGGCCGCCAGAATGGGGCGCCCAGCGGTGCCGCCGGGCTCGCCATCGTCGAAGCTGCGGTAGCTGTCGCCATAGCGCCAGGCCCAGCAATGGTGACTGGCCTCGCTGGCGCACAAGCGTGCCAGTTGCTCGTCCAACCGGGCCAGCTGCTCGACGGGTTCGGCCTCGGCCAGAAAGCGGTTGTGGCGGATGAGCTGCTCCAGTCGCGCCGGTGCAGCCAACGTCTGCGCGGCTGCCGGCGCCGGCAGCTGGGCGGCATCATCGTTCAACGCAGCAACTCGCGCAGGTCCTCCGGTGGCGGCAGGTCGAAACGCGCCAGGGTGTCACGCAACAGCGCGATGGCCCGCTCGCGGTCGCCCGCGGCCAACCTGGTCCGGACCAGATCCAGGCAGGGCGCTGCGGTCTCCGCCGTGCAACGATCGCCGGTCGCGGTGGCGACGGGGCCCTGTTTACGCAGGGCTTGCGCGGGTTCGGCGCTCGGGGCGGCGCCCGCCTCCCGTCGCAACTCGTCGCGGGCGACGCTGCGATCGGCCCGGTCATCGACCGAGATTTCCTCCGCCAACGGGTCGGCAGTCTGCTTCGATGCAGCGGGTGCGCTCTGCACCACGATGGGCTGACGCTCACGTGCCCCGACCGGGGCGTCGTCGGCCAATGTACCGACGGCGGCTTCCTGATCTGCGAAGGCCCGCGGAGCATCGCTGGGTCGGGCCAGTCCAGCTGCCGCGCCTAATGGCGCCGCACGGCTGGCGGCTGGCGCCGCAGGCATCGGCGCAGCGGGGGGTGTCGGGGCAGCTGGCGGCGGCACCATCATCGGCTCGGTTTGCGGTGCGCTGCGGTTGGCCGTCGTGGCCGGCGCGCGGACCGAGCGCTGCTCGGCCTTCTCCTCCGCCAGCTCCCGCAGCTTGGCCGGCGCATTGCGCTGCTCTGTGCGGACCTGCCGTGCGGCTTCGACGGACGAGGCCTGAGCTTCAGCTTCGGCGGGCGGTGCGGGCTTCGCCAAGGGCATGTCGTCGGGCTCGGCCCTGGGCTCGCTTCGCTCCGGACCGCCACCAGCAGCATCCGCATCCGCTGTCGACACGTCGGCCTCGCCTGAAGCCATGGGTGATGCACTGGCCGGTGCCTGGCTGGGCAACTGCTGGGATTCCAGCGTCGGTGCCTGGCCACTGTGGCGCAGCAGATTGATGGCGAAGAAGGCCACAAAGACCGAGGCCGCGGCCGACCACCACAGCGGCTGCAGACGTCGCCGTCGCGCAGGACGCACGGCGGCATGGGCCCGCGCACGGATGCGCTGGTCCAGCGCGGCTGGCGGACCCGCCTCGCCGGGCAGATCGCGAATGGCCTGACGCAGGGCCTCGTCGGCACTCGGCGGTGAGGTCGGGTTCATGTGCCCTCCCGGCGCAGGCGGCTGCGCAGCTTGTTCATCGCATAGCGCAGCCGCGACTTGATCGTCTCGCGACCACAATCGCTGATCTGCGCAATCTGTTCCAGGCTCAGGTCCTCCTCGATCTGCAGCAGCAGCGCGGGCGTTGATCGTGCGGCAACTCGTCCAGCGCCTCGCGCACGCGGTTGGCGTCGCCCAGCGCCTGCAACCAGCTGGCCGGGTCGGGCTGATCAGCGGCCAGTTCCACCACCTGTTCGTCCAGCGACGTCTTCGCGGTCGTTGGCGGCGCAGATGATCGAGCGCCAGCCGATAGGCGATGCGATACAGATAGGCGCCGAAGGGGGCGTCCGGGCGATAGCGATCACGGGCGGCGATGAGCCGTTCCCAGGTCTCCTGGAAGATCTCCTCGACCAGGGCCGGCTGCCGCAGCAGCTTGTCCAGGTAGCGCCACAAGCGGGTGCGGTGGCGGTCGTACAGACGATCGAAGGCCTCGGCCGCACCCGCTGCATACTGCACCATCAGCTCTTCGTCGCTGGTCTCCCCGCTCATGGAGCGCGAGCATAGGCAAGCCGGCCGCGCTTGCCCAGCACTCGACGGCGGCGCAGTGGCGCTCGGCTTCAGCCAGCGCAGATCCATGTCCAGCATCGGGTGGTGCAAGACCAGCTGCACGCAACGGCTCCATGGGCCCGGGAATGCATCTGGGAACGGCGCAGGGCGACGAATGGGGTTTGCGCACGCAGATCGGCTCAATGGCGCCGCGCAGCGCAGAGTGCTTGTCTAATGTACGCGGACTGCGCAATGCTGCGCGTCGGGGAATCGGGATGTCCGAGTGGAAAGAGTCGTCTTGGTCCACATCAGTGGTGTGCGTGCCGGTCAGCGCGAGGTCTATGCGATCGCGCGGCTGGTGTCGCTGTATTTCGGTCGTGGGCCGGAGTGCGATGTGCGCTTCGACGCCGATCTGGAACTGATGGTCAGCCGCAGTCATGCGGTGCTGGAATGGACCCACACCGATCCGAAGCAGTTCTCGCTGACCGATCTGCTCAGCAGCAATGGCACCTTCATCAACGGCCACAAGCTGACCGGCGTGCGTCGCCTGCATGCAGGCGACGAGATCCAGCTCGGTGTCAGCGGCCCGGTGCTGCGCTTCGAACTGGAGGCCGAGGAACTGGACAGCGCGCCTTCGGTGACTCGGCCGATGGCCAAGGTCGAATTGCCGGTGACCGGTGAGGTTCCGACCACCAAGGAACATCTGGCTGAGCAAGCTCGACCGACACGAACGCCGGCTCGAAAGCTGAAGCCGGATTAGTCACGCTTGCCACCGCGAGCGTTTCGCCGACGAGGACGTCGGCGTTCCCAGGGTCGAGTCCTGCGCTGCACGATGCACTTTGGGCAGCGGCACCGCCCAACGGAATCAGCGCCAAAGGCCATCTGGAGCCGCACCTGGGACCGCCGGCGTCCCCGCCGGCGCAAGTTGCCTCAAGGGTGATTGATGGCCGTGCGTCGTCCAGTGACGCAAGCGGCTCGCTCAGTCGTCCACGGTGGCGCGGCGCTCGCCGTCGCGCAACCGCAAGCGCACGGTCTGACCTTGCTGCAACGCCTGACTGGACGGCAACAGCTTTCCGCTCGCCTGGTCGAACACCAGCGCATAGCCGCGCCCCAGAATGGCACTCGGGTCCAGACCCTGCAGGCGGGTACGCAGCTGGGCGAGTCGATCGGCTGAGCGCTGCACCCGGGTCTGGCCGCTCCCGGCCAGTTGCAGGCGCAGTTGCCGCAGTTGCCGTCGCTGGCTGTCGATCTGCTGCCCCGGCTGCAGGCGGCGCAAGCGCTGACCCAGTTGGCTGGCAGCTTGACGCCAATGCCGCAACTGCAGACCGGGCTGGCGCAGCTGCAGACGTCGTTGCAGCGGACCGAGGTGCTGCCGGCGCTGGACCAGCGCGTGGCGGGCCGCCGTTTGCAGCCTTCGCTGCAGCAGGTCCAGGCGTTGCTGCAGGGCCCGCAGTGCATGCTGTGGAGATTGCGCACGACAGCGCAGGCCGGCGCGATCCAACCGCTGCTCGGCGCCCTGCAGGCGTTGGCCCAAGGTCCGACGCAGCGCCTGCCGGCCCAGTCGCAGCCGGTTCCGCAGGGCGTCACCGTCGGGGCTGACCAACTCGGCTGCTGCCGACGGCGTGGCTGCACGCAGGTCCGCCACCAGCTCGGCGATGGTGACATCGGTTTCGTGGCCGATGGCCGCCACCACCGGGACCGGGTGGGCCAGGATCGCTCGTGCCAGCGCTTCGTCATCGAAGGCCGCGAGATCCTCGCGCGCACCGCCACCGCGGGTCAGCAGGCAGACCTCGGCGGCAGGTTGCGCGGCTGCGGCCGCCCGCAGCGCCGCAGTGATTTCGCGCGCTGCCTCCTGGCCCTGCACGGCGGTCTCGAACAGTCGGACCTGCAGCGCGGGCCAACGCCGGCGCAGCACGGACAGCACGTCGTGGACGGCAGCTCCCTGAGCCGAGGTGATCAGATCCAGGCGGCTGGGTGTGGCCGGCAAGCGTCGCTTGCGTTCAGGATCAAAGCAGCCTTCAGCGGCCAGCCGTGCCTTCAGTTGCTCGAAGGCCAGCAGGATCTGGCCCAGACCAGCCGGCTGCAGATGCTCGATCAGAAACTGGAAATCCCCGCGCGCCTCGAACAGGCTGACCCGACCACGAGCCAGCACGCGATCGCCGTTGACCGGCGGTCGCGCCAGCCGGAAATTGGCGTTGCGGAACATCACGCTGCGCAATTGCGCCTGCGCGTCCTTGAGCTGGAAGTACCAATGGCCCGAGGCCGCCCGGGTAAACCCGGAGATCTCACCCTCCAGCCAGACCAGTCCCAGGCCGTCTTCCAGCAAACTACGGGCCAGCCGATTGAGCTGGGTCGGGGTCAGGACCCGAGCCGGGTTGGGCACGTTGGGGATCATGCGCTGATGATGGCCCATTTTGCGGCCCGCTGAGCAGCTTCCGTGGCCACGGTGGTGGCCTCTGCCTGCAGCCAGGCTGCGGGCAGCGCCGGATTGTCTTCGCACAACTCATGGATTGTCTGCGTTGAGGCCACGCAGGGCCGCCTCCAGTTCGGCCAGCATGCGCCGACCGGTGATCGGCGAGCTGATTCGCCACAAGCGCTCGGCCACGCTCTCCATGCTGTCCTCACGCTGCAGGGTGCCCAGGACGATGGCGGGAGCCGATGGCGGTCCTGCCGGGGACTCGCCCAGCAGCCAGGCGTCGACGACGGTCTGCTGTGGTGCATCGCGAGCCTGCAGCGGCAGCAGCTCGACGCCCGGCCAGCGCGCCTGCATGTGTGCCTGCAAATAAGCCAGCAACTCGGCGTCGATCCGCCAGCAGCCGATGCGTCGCAGGCGGGGCGGCAGGCTTCCGTCGACCGCGTGCACCGTGGCGCTCAGGACCGTGCCGCGCTGAAGCTGGCGCGCGCGGAACTGAGGACTTCCGACGGTGCCTGCCCATGCCGCTGGCGGAAGGCGCGGGCAAAACTGGAGAGGCTCTCGAAGCCTACCGCGTAGGCGATTTCGGTCACGTTGCCGGCGCCGGCCTGCAACAGCTCCAGCGCGCGCTGCAATCGCGCTTCCCGCAACAGCTCGCTCGGACTCAGTCCGGTGAGCGCCTTGGCCCGTCGGAACAGATTGCTGCGATCGGTGTGCATGGCGGCGGCAAGCTGGTCGATGCCATAGCTGCTGTCACCGAGGTGCGTCTGAATCAGGCCCAGCAGACGCTCGCGCCACCGTTCCAGCGGTGGCGCCTCGATCGGCCGGGCCGCGCCGTCCCGCTGCAGCTGGTGGTAGAGCCGACGGCGCTGGGCCAGCAAGGCCGCGATGCGCGCGAGCAATTCGGCGCCATCGAAGGGCTTGCCCAGATAGTCGTCGGCGCCGGCCGACAGCCCCTCCACGGCATGTGGTGCGCCAGCACGCGCGGTCAGCAGCAACAACGCCAGGCCCTCGGTGGCCGGATCGGCCCGCAGCCGTCGGGCCAGCGTGATGCCGTCGATGCCCGGCATCATCACGTCGCTGACCACCACATCGGGCAACTCGCTGCGGGCCAGCTTCAGTCCTTCCTCGCCGTCGCTGGCCGTCAGCACCCGATAGCGCTCGCCGATCAATTCGCGCAGGCGGCGCAGCAAATCGGGGTGATCGTCGATCAGCAGTACCAGCGGGCTGCCATCGGGGAGCTCATTGCCGGGGTCGGACTCGGCAACTGGCTCGACTTGCTGGACGGCCTTGCTCAGATCGTCCGTCGGGACCTGAGAACTGGCGGTCAGTCCCGCGGGCTGCGTGTCCTGGGGCGCCGCAATGGCCGGCAAAGTCCACCAGAAGCAGCTGCCCTGGCCCAGTTCGCTGTTCACGCCTACCTGCCCGCCGTGCGCCTCGACAATCTCTCGGACCAGGGCCAGGCCAATGCCGGCACCTGTTCCGTCGGCCGCCTGGGCGCTGCGGAAGAAGCGATCGAACACATGCGGCAGCTCGGCAGCCGCGACGCCGCGTCCATTGTCCTGCACGTTCAACCGATAACTGTCGGCGATCCGTTCCAGCCGGATCTGCACCCGCCCGCCGCGGGGCGTGTACTTGGCCGCATTGCTGACCAGATTGCCCAGGCAGCGCTCGATCTGCACCGGATCAGCTTCGACCCAGGCGGGTGATTCCGGCAACTGCAGCTCGTGCGCATGTCCATGACGTTCCAGCAGCGGCGCCAGGCTTTCCAGCTGTCGTTCAACGAAACTGCCCAGCTCCAGTGATTGGCGTCGCAGCGGCAGCTGGCCTTGCTCGAGTCGATTGACGTCCATCAGCTCGACAATCAGGTCCAGCACGCGACGGGCATTGCGGTTGGCCATCTCCAGGTGTTCGCGGGTGCGCTCGCCCAGCCGCACACGGGCATCGCGCAACACGTCGTCCAGCGGACCCAGCACCAGGCTCAGCGGTGTGCGGAACTCGTGGCTGACGTTGTCGAAGAAGCGGCTCTTGAGCTGATCGACCTGCCGCAAGCGCTCGGCCTGCACCTGCAGCTGGGTGTTGGAACTGGCCAGCTCCGCCGTGCGCTCGGCCACATTGCGTTCCAGCTCGGCCTGGGTCGCCAGCAGCTGCCGCTCGCGCCGCTGCAGCAGCCACCGGTAGAGCGCGATCAGCAACGCCAGCAGCGCACCCACCTGCAGCAGGCGCGCCAGCGGATGTCGCCACCAGGGTGGGTCGACCCGCAGGGGCAGTTCGGCCAGCGCCGCTTCGCGACCCAGGCCATCGCGGGCCTGGACCTGGAAACGGAAATCGCCATCGGGCAGATTGGTGTAGCTGCGTTCGGCTCGCGTGTTCCAGGGCGACCAGTCCGCGTCCATGCCGAGCAGGCGACTGCGAAACTGCGTCGCTGCGGCGCCTGCCTGAAAGCTGGGGAGCGCAAACTGGAAACGCAGGCCCTGCGGCATGGGGGAGCGCTGCCAGGGGGAGGCGTCTGGATCGAGACGGGGCCAAGGCAGGGAACGGCCATCGGCGGGATCGGCCAATCCGCTGATCAGCGTCGGCAAGAGCTCCCCGGGCGGCCCGAGGTCACTACGATCCAGTCGGGCAATGCCGTCCATGCGCGCAAACCAGATCTGCTCGGCTTCCGGCAGGATCCAGTAGGTGGTGAGCCCGTCGTCCAGGGGGCGCAGACTCACCAGCTGCCAGCGCGCTGACCCATCGGACTGCGTTCGCCAGACCCAGGTGCGCGCGTTCGAGCGCAACCACAGCTCACCGTCCGTGCCTTCTGCCAAACGCCACAGTGCCTCATTGCCCAGATTCTCCGGCACCGTGAGGCCCGGCACCGGAACGAAGTCCTCGCCATCGAAGCGGCGAATCTGGTCGCCGCCGATGAACCACGGGCCTTCGCGACCGGCAAATACGTGCACCTCGCCCATGTTGCGGCGACCAGGGGCCTCGCTGTAGTCATCGATGCCCATCAGCTGGCCGTCGTCATCCAGGCGCAGTCTGAAGGGTCCGGCCTCATACGCACCCAGCCAGATCGTATTGGGTCCGGATTCCACCAGCGTATGACTGCGGCCATGCAGACCGCTGTGGCGTTCGATCCTCGGTTCGTCCCGATTCACGTCGTGGATGACCCAGAACTCACCATCGCGGGCGGCATAGGCACGGCCAGGGTGATGATCCGAGCCACGTACGACGCGGACGCCGCCGTCGATGGTCAGTGGACGCTGTTCAACCAGTTCGCCGCTGTCCGGGTTCAGTCGCAGGCGCCGCAATCGACCACTGCTGAACAACAGATCCGGACCGACCGAGGTCAGGCTGGTGGCCTGGCCCACGCTGGCATCGACCTGGGTGAAGCGCGCCGGTTGCTCGGCGCTGGTCTCGGACAGCACGGTCAAACCCGTACCCCCTGCGGCGTAGAGGCGCCCCTGGTGCCGCAGCAACTCCCGCACGCTGGCGACGCCATCATTCGCCCCCCAGCTGGAAATCCCACCGCGGCCGATGCGCCGAACGACCAGATTTTGTGCCACCCACAGGCTGCCTTCTCGATCCTCGAACAGGGCCCATACGGGATCGGGGGCCATGCTGCCCTCGAAGGACTCGCGCAAATGACCTTGTGGGTCAACGATGATTGGCGCGGCACGTGAGAAGCCAATGGCGATGTTGCCGTCGCGCAGGGCCAGCACGGCAATCGGACCGCGTTCCTGCCAGCGCTGACGGGTCGCCTCGTCCAGCAGGGGATGCAAGCGCCGGCCATCAAAGCGCCACAGCTGCCCGGAGCGCATCAGGATGTAGACCTTGCGCGGATCCTGCGCCGAGGCATTCATCACCTCGTCCGCGGCCAGCGACTCGGTACCCGGAATGTCCTCGACCCGACCCTGTTCGCCCTCCACCACGATGCGTTGCAGTGGCCGGCCTGCGGGCGCTGCCCAAAGTTCCGCACCCACGCGAAAGGGTGCCCGGTTGGCCGGGCTGTCGATGCGCAGGGCCGGCCTGCCCTCGCGGATCAGCAGCAGACCCGGGCGCCAACGCAGCCAGACGCCATCCGGCCCGGCGACCGCAAAGCGGAAGTCGGCGAAGGGCACCGTCGAGGTATCCACACTGGGCAACAACGAATGCCACGCCAGGCCACCTCGGTCATCGGCTTCGAACAGGCCGAAATCGCGTTCGGTCGTGACGAAGATCCGGCCATCCGGTCGAGCCAGCACACCATTGAAGTAGCGAGCGGCCGGATCGCTGTTGTAGGCCTGCCAGTGCGCACCGTCGAAGCGGGCCAGACAGCCGGAGTTGCCCACCAGAATGCGACCCTGTGCGTCCTGATCGAGGGTCTGGTTGAAGTCGCCGCAGCCTTCGACCAGGTCACGCAGCACATAGGTATCGATCGGGCGTCGCCCGATGACCGACGTCTGGGCCATTCCCACGCAGACGTGCATGCCGCAGAGCAACGTCAGCAGCAGCCCGCAGTGATGCAAGACAGTCCGGTCCATCGGCGCACTCCCAAACTCGCCAGCGCCATTCTGCGGTGAGCACTGGCGTTCCGGTAGCGCCCCAGGTTGCCGCCTTCGATCCAGCGGTTGCGGCAACTGCAACCGGCGGATCGTTCACTGCAACTGCAATCTGGTTGATCTGGAGGCCAACGTCCAGGTGACCGAGGGCATGCCCTGGACCTGGTTGCCCCGGGCGATCCGCCGCACGGTGCCACGCCCAACGATCCGGGTGACGGCGACGAGGGGCCCAACCAGTTGCAGAACACGCCGGAACTGCTGGCGATCGTGCCCAGTGCCGATGGGATCATCGTCAGCGGGCTGCTCGACAGCTTGCCGAATACGGACTACGAGTTGCTGCTGTGCGGACAGAGCGCAGCCACCGCCAGTGGTTTCGGCGGCTGCGAACGCATTCTGCTGCGCGGCGAGCCGCTGCACACCGATGCCTCGGGTCAGGCCAGCTTCTCGGTGAACATCGGTGACCTCCCACCGGACGTGAGCCTGGTCAGCGCCGGCGTCGCTCGCCTGGATCCCGGCGGTGGCCGCGAGAGCAGCGAGCTGTCGGCCATGCTGCCCGTCGCGGCGCTGCCCGATCCGCTCTTTGCCGACGGCTTCGAATGAGCCCGGCAACCGGTGGGCAAGTGTTCGCAACCTGAGGAACAGCCCTGAGCTGCTGGCCTCTGCACGCTTCGCATCATCCCAACCCTGGAATCCGACCATGTCCCTCGCACCCGTGACCGCCAAAAGACCCACCGCCAACTACGTCCTGCAGCGCAGTCAACAGGAATACGAACGGCTCTTTGCGCAAGTGCGGATCTGGAGCCGTTCCACCCAGCGGGCGCTGGACGAACTGGGCCCGCTGAATGGGCGTCGGCTGCTGGATGTGGGCTGTGGGCCCGGCAGCCTGTGGCCGGAACTGGCGGTCCGACTGGGACCCCGTGGCGAGTTGCATGGCGTCGACATCGACGCCGCTGCATTGTCCCAGGGCCGCGTCCGTCTGCAGGGCCTCTCGGCGGCGCCGACCCTGCGGACCTGGCATGCTCCGCTGGAGCAACTGTCATCTCTGGAGGCTGGCCAGTTCGATGTGGTGCTCGCGCGGCTGTTCGTCTTCCACCAGCCCGATCCAGTGGCCTGCCTGCGCCGGCTGGCCGGCTGGTTGCGGCCCGGCGGCCGCTTGCTGCTGCTCGATTTCGACTGCAGTGTCAGCTGTGCCCTGGATGGCGAGGCGCAGGTCGATCAGGCGGTGCAGCTGTGCAATGCGGCCTTCGCCAGTGCGGGCCTCGATCCCCGCCGTGGGACCCGACTGCCGGCTTTGCTACAGCAGGCCGGTCTGGGCGAGGCGAGCTGGGTCGATGTGGCAGGCCGGCTGCTTCCGCGCAGCGCTGGCATCGCCTTGCTGCGGCAGTTGCTGGACAGCCTGGCCACCGTCATTGCGGCCCGTGGATTGGCAACCGAGGTGGCCATTCGCGCTCTCGACCGGCAGCTGCAGCAACTGGCAGAGGCCCCTGGCCTGGTCAGGGTGCCCGATCAGGTGGCCGTGTGCTGGCAGGCGCCTGAGTGAGCATTGCCGGCGTCGCCCTGGGCGGGCTGAGTCCCGCCGCCACCGTCTTCTCGGGCCTGGCCCGGCGGCTAAGGGGGCGACGCCTGGTGATGCTCGATCCGGTGGTCTACGAGCGCACCGATTGCGCCGACGTGATCGAGCGCGAACTGCAGTGGCTGGACCTGCAGTTCGCTGATGCGCCCGATGCTGGCTGGCCGCTGGTCGGCTATTCGGCCGGCGCAAGCCTGGCGCTGCTGTATGCGCTGCGACGTCCCGAACGGGTCAGTCAATTGCATCTGCTGGAACCACCCTGGTTGGGCAACGCACCATCGCAGTCGCCCGCCGTTGACCTGCTGCAGCGACTGGATGGCCGCTTCGTCCGGGCTTG
>JAWLAT010000003.1:0-307363 GCA_041395325.1 Lysobacterales bacterium | reverse complement strand
GACCTGGACCGTTCCGCCGCGTGGTACGACCTGCTGCTGCCGCTGCTCGGCTTTCGTCGCTTGCGGGCACATGTCTTTGCCAACGATGACGGGCTGCACCTGGATCTGCGCAGCGCGCGGCCCGAGACCGGGCCCTACCAGCGCCACGGTCCGGGCCTGAACCATCTGGGCTTCACGGCGCAGTCGCGCGAGCAGATCGAGGCGGTTGCGGCGGCCCTCGTCGCACACGGCATCACCGTTCCGGCACTGCAGCATTTCGGCAACGATGTGGCCCTGTTTCTGCCCGATCCGGACGGCTTGCGGGTGGAACTGTCCACCTACGGCTGAGCCCCGTACGTGCCTCCGTCGCTACACTCGCTGACGGAGCAACATCGAGGATCGACCTTGGCACGCTGGAACATCGGCATTCCCAACAGCAGTGAATTGCGCGATTCCAAGCGCGAAGCGGTGCTGCGCGAAGCGGCCAGTTCCTTCAACAGCCGCGGCTATCACGGCACCTCGCTGGAAGAGATCGCCCAGCGACTGAACGTGACCAAGCCGGCGCTGTACTACTACTTCCCCAACAAGCAGGCGATGCTGAAGGCCTGCTTCGATCAGGCCATGGACGTGGCCTTCGACAATCTGGCTCGCGCCGGTCGTGACGGCCACAGCGGACTGGACAAGCTGCGCATCGCGCTGTCGGATCTGCTCGACTATTTCATCAGCGATCACTGCGTGGCGATCACCGTGCTGGAGGAGGGTTCGCTGTCGGAAGCGGATCTGGCCGAGGTGAAAGACCAGCGGCGGCGCTTCGAACAGGGCTTGCGCGCCTTTGTCGCCGAAGGCATCGACGACGGCAGCATCGTCCCCTGCGACCCCAAGCTGGCCGTGCTGGCCTTGCTCGGATCGATCAACTGGGTGACCCGCTGGTACCGGCCCGATGGCGACTGGTCGCGCGAACAGCTTGGCGCCCACCTCGGCGAGTTGCTGGAGCGCATGCTCAGCGCGGCACCGGCAGCAACGCTGCGGGTCGAACCAGGCCTGGACCGAACGCCGCAGCCTTGACGGGCAAGGCGGCGATGCTCGCCGCGATCCAAGGCGCAACCGTCCGCCAGGACCCAGCGCTCACGGTTCCAGCCCGCGCCGCAGGCGCTTTGGAGTGCGGCGCATCGCGCCGCTTTCAAGCGCCAGGCCCGGTCAATGCGACACAAGCGTCTCGCGCCCATCGACCCGCCGTCGGTGTCGCAGATGCCAATTTTGACCGAACGGTAAAATCTTTGATCAGCTGGTAGAATCAGTGCCATGAACGAACCCACATCTGCCCCAACTTCACCGCGTCTGGCACAGCTGTTCGATCTCAGCGGCCAGGTGGCACTGATCACCGGCGGCTCGGGCGAATTGGGCATGCAGATCGCCGAGGCACTGGGCGAGTACGGTGCCCGCATCCTGCTCGCCGCACGCAAGCCGGACCGACTGGACAGCGCGGTGGCCAGGCTGCACGCGCAAGCCATCAATGCCAGCGCCATCGCCTGCGACCTCAGCCAGAGCGGCGCGGCCGAGGTGCTGGTGGAGGAGATCGCCCGGCAACATGGCCAACTGGACATTCTGGTCAACAATGCCGGTGCCACCTGGGGTGCGCCGATGGCGGACTATCCGCTGGAGGGCTGGAACAAGGTGCTGGACCTGAACGTCACCGCGATGTTCCTGCTGGCGCAGGCGGCAGGACGGCAGTGCTTCCTGCCGCAGGGTCAAGGCAAGATCCTCAACGTGGCCTCGATCGCGGGATTGCGCGGCCATCATCCGCAAATGGTCGGCACGATCGCCTACAACACGGCCAAGGGTGCCGTCATCAATTTCACCCGCGCGCTGGCTGCCGAATGGGGCCCGCACAACGTCAATGTCAACGCCCTGGCGCCAGGCTTCTTTCCGTCGAAGATGACCGCAGCCACGCTGGATCTGCACGGCGAAGATCTGATCGACCGAACGCCGCTGGGGCGCCTGGGCGGCCCCGCCGATCTGAAGGGCGCGGCGCTGCTGCTTGCCTCGGCCGCCGGTCGCCACATCAGCGGACAGATTCTTGCTGTGGACGGCGGCATGACCGCGATCTAGCCCGCATGTCACCCGTGTTCGTCCACGAGGGCGCCAAGCTCGGCGACCGCAGTGGACGGCTGGTGACATGAGGGCTGGACCATGTTCCGGAAGCCGAGTCGGGGCCCGGCTACGCTGCGTCCTTCCTTCCGGCTTTTCCCATCTCAAGGAGTCGCACCGATGAGCACCGAGGTCTACGTCGTTTCCGCCCTCCGCACGGCCATTGGCGGCTTCGGGGGTTCGCTGAAGGACACCCCGCCGACCGATCTGGGCATCACCACGGCCCGCGCGGCCATCGAAGGGGCCGGCGTTCCGATCGAGGCCATCGGCCATGCGGTCTATGGCCAGGTCATGCCAACCGAACCGCGCGATGGCTATCTGGCGCGGGTGATCGCCATGGGGGCCGGCGTGCCGGTGCAGACCCCGGCCCTGACGGTCAATCGACTCTGTGGCTCTGGCCTGCAGGCGATCGTCTCGGCGGCGCAATCGCTGCTGCTGGGTGACTGCCAGGTGGCGCTGGCCGGCGGCGCCGAATCGATGAGCCGTGTGCCCTTTCATCTGCCCAGTCATCGCTGGGGCCGCAAGCTGGGCGACGACGGCCTGGTCGATGCGCTGCAGGGCGGCCTGACCGATCCCTTCCATCAGGTGCTGATGGGCATCACCGCCGAGCAGGTCGCCGAGCGCCATGGCATCGATCGCGCACGCCAGGATGCAACGGCACTGGACAGCCACCGCAAGGCCGCCGCGGCGATTGAGGCCGGTCACTTCCGGTCGCAGATCGTGCCGGTGCGGGTCGGACGCAAGGGTCGCGAGACCGATTTCCAGGTCGACGAACACGTGCGCGCCGACCTGACCGCCGACAACCTCGCCGGTCTGCGGCCCGCCTTCAAGCCCGACGGCAGTGTCACGGCCGGCAATGCCTCGGGCATCAACGACGGCGCCGCCTCGCTGCTGCTTGCCAGCGCCGAGGCCGTGAAGAGCTACAACCTGCGGCCCCTGGCCCGGCTGGTCTCCTATGGCCACGCCGGCGTCGAGCCGCTGTTCATGGGCATGGGTCCGGTGCCGGCCACCCGGCAGGCGCTGGCTCGTGCCGGCCTGCACATCGCGGATCTGGACCTGATCGAGTGCAATGAAGCCTTCGCCGCGCAGGCCTGCGCCGTGGTCGACGAACTGGGTCTGGATCCGGCCCGGGTCAATCCCAACGGCAGTGGTATCTCACTGGGTCATCCGGTCGGCGCCACCGGGGCGATCATCACCGTCAAGCTGCTGCACGAGTTGCAGCGCAGCGGTGGTCGCTACGGCCTGGCGACGCTGTGCATCGGTGGCGGTCAGGGCATCGCAGCGATCTTCGAGCGCTGCTGAACCCTTGGGTCTGGCGAATAGGGCGGGCGAGTCAGCCCGCCGCGAGGGCTCGGTAGATCGCCGGGCGCAGCAGGTCCCGCGCCGGCAGCGCCGTCACCGGCATCAGCTGGGTCATCAGCGTCACTGACAAGCCCAGTTTGGGTGTGGCCCAGAAGCCGGTGCCGGCGGCGCCACCCCAGGCGTATTCGCCGGCCGAGCCCGGTCCGCTGCGGTCATCCAGCCGCACCACCCCGCCCAGACCCTGTCCGATGCTGCCCGCCTCGTAGCGGCCGAAAGCCGTCAGTGACGACAGCAGCGGCGCCTGCTCGCCGTAGGGTGAAGTCATCGTGGCGACCGCCGCGGCACTGAGGACACGCACACCGTCGCGCTCACCGCCGTTGGCCAGCATGTCGGCAAAGCGGCCGTAGTCTTCCAGCGTCGACAGCAGACCGGCGCTGCCACCGTCCGCAAAGGGCTGACGCAGCGCCAGCGTCTCGCTGCCGTTGCGGATCGGTGCGAGCGTCCCGCCCGCGGCCGAATACAGGCCGGCCAGTTGCCCGGCATGCTCGGGCGGCACCTGAAATCCGGTCGAATGCATGCCCAGGGGCTCGAACAGCTGCTGGCGCAGATACTCACCCAATCGCCGTCCGCTGACCCGCTCGACCACCAGGCCAGCGATGTCCAACCCATAACCGTAGATCCAGTCGCTGCCCGGCTGGAACTCCAGCGGCAGCTGCGCCAGCCGCTCGGCAAAGCCCTCGAGTCCACCGATGGCCTCGTCGTACATCCACGATCCGGCGACCAGACCCGCCTGTCGATACAGCGGGGCCACCCGCGCATTGCCCCAGCTGTTGGCCAGGCCACAGCTGTGGGTCAGCAGGTGAGCCACGGTCATGGTGCGGGCGGGCTCACGGGTGTCACCGTCGGTGCCGAGCACCTGCAGGTCCGCGAAGGCCGGCACATGAGCCGCGACCGGATCGTCCAGCTTGAGCCGCTGCGCATCGACCAGTTGCATCAGGCCGGCCGCCACCACCGGCTTGGTCATCGAATAGACGCGATAGCGGCTCTCCGGTCCGATCGGCTCGACGCCGCCAAAGTGCGCCTCGGCCAGCACCTGGCCATGGCGGGCGATGCGGATCGCCGCAAACGGCAGCTTGCCGTCGTCGACATAGCCCTGCAGCCGAGCCAGCACGGCGGCGAAACGCTGGTCGGCCCACGCGGGCAGACCCCAGCTGGCCAGCGCAGCGGTCAGGCTGGTGGCGACGAAACGGCGACGCGTGATCATGAGGCGTGCTCCTGTGCTCGGACGCCGGCGCAGCCGCTGACGCACAGCTGAGAACCGCCGAGACAGGACGTCGGTCTCGTGCGCGGATGACATGGATGAACGATCCGCCACGACGCCGGCGTGGCCAGATCGAGCGGTGTCAGTCGCTGGCCGATGCCGCCTGTTGCGGTCCGCAGATCGCCTGGAAGCCGGCCGCCATGAAGGTGGCCATGCGCGCCTTGACCGCGTCGAAGTCGTCGGACTTGCAGACGCCGCCGGACAAGCGGTCGATCCGACCGGTGCGCGCCAGCGTCAGCATCAGCGCGCCGGTGACGAAGTGATAGCCCCAGAACAGGTCTTCCTCGCGACTGTCCGGCAGGGCCAGCTTGAGCAGCTTGATCAGCCGCAGCACCACCGGGTCGAAGTGCTTGTCCATCAGTTCGCCGCCATGCGGCGTATTGGACATCAGCGCACCCAACGCACCGTAGTTGCGCCAGTTCTCGCCGCCCTGGCTGTACAGGTCCAGATCGGTGTCGAGAAAGGCCCGCAAGGCCCCTTCCACCGTGGGCTTGCCGTCGCTGGCCTGCTCGTAGGCCTCCAGCGCCTGCATGCGTGCCCCGCTGGTGACCCCGGCGCGCCGGCCGATCACCGCATCGAACATCGTCTGCTTGTCGTTGAAGTAGTAGTTCAGCAGCGTGTGGTGCACACCGACGCGGTTGGCCACATCCTTCAACGTGACTCCGTACAGCCCGTCGCGCGAAAACAGGTGCTCGGCAGCGTCGAGAATCTGCTCGGTCATCTCCGCGCGCTGCTCGGCCTTGGTCACGCGCTTGCGGCGCGTCCCATTGGTCTGGCTTTTGCTGGTCCGGCTTCGACTGCTCGAAGCCACCGCTTTCTCTGGCACCCTGCCATCTCCAGTACGCGACTGGTGACGCGCCAAGGCCGGCCTTCACGCCGCCGATCCCTGGCCATCGCCGCCAAATTCCGCTCTGAGACGTATTTTGTCGATTTTTCCCGTGGCTGCCAAAGGCATCCGCGGAACGCGGACAACGCTGTCCGGCAACCACCACGATGCCACCTTGCCGCGCAGCGACGCCAGCAGACTTTCGTCACTGATCTGCCCATCCTCCCGCAGTTCGACGATCAACACCGGCCGTTCGCCCCATTTCGGGTGCGATCGACCGATCACCGCGACCAGTGACACCTCGTCGATGGCACCCACCACCTCCTCGATTTCGGCAGGGTTGATCCACTCGCCGCCGGACTTGATCAGGTCCTTGGCGCGGCCGGTGATGGTCAGCAGACCCTGCTCGTCGATCCGCGCCAGATCGCCGGTGTTGAACCAGCCAGCGGCATCCAGGGCCGTCTCGGACTCACCGAAATAGCGCTCGATGGTGCTGCCGCCGCGCACCCGCAGATGCCCTTCGACCCCACGCTGCTGAGGCAGCGGCACGCCGCCGGCGTCGGTCAGCAACAGATCCACGCCGATCGAAGGCCGGCCGCTGTGCTGGGCGGACCGGTTGGGGTCATTCGGCAGCGAGACCGTGCCGGTGGGCGAGAGCTCGGTCATGCCCCAGCTGGTCTGCACGCTGACACCCAGCCGTTCCTCGATGCGCTGCATCAGGGCCGGCGCCAGTGGCGCACCGCCAACGATGATCCGCTGCAACGAGGGCGTTTGCGCGCCAGTCGATTCCAGATGCTCGGCCAGCGCCAGCCAGACGGTGGCCACGCCCACCGCCAGCGTGGCGGCTTCGGCGTTGATCAGCGCGGCCAGGCTGGCGCCGTCCAGATGGCGGCTGGGCAGGATCAGCCGGGCCCCGACGGCGGGCGCGGCAAAGGGAATGCCCCAGGCATTGGCGTGGAACATCGGCACCGCCAGCAGCACGCTGTCGCGACGGGACAGCGCCATCGTGTCCGCCTGCAAGGCCCGCAGCGTATGGAGAAAGGTGCCGCGGTGCGTGTAGGTCACACCCTTCGGTCGCCCGGTGGTGCCCGAGGTGAAGCACAGGCCGCAGGGCGCCAACTCGTTGACTCGCCCCCATTCAGGGTGCTCACCGGCCGTGTCGACCAAGGGTTCGAGCCGATCGATGCCCGCTTCCTCGGCCGCCATCGGTCCACTGGCGTCGATGGACAGGATGCGGATCGGCCGCTGCGCCGCCGCGGCCAGCCGCCGGGCCAGCGGCAGCAGGTCGACCGAGGCGATCAGCACCGTTGGCTGGGAGCGATCGAGCATGCCGACCAGATGCGACTCAGAAACCCGCGGGTTGAGCGTCAGGCAGACCGCACCCATGCCGGCCAGGGCGAACCAGACCTCCACATGCGACTGGCTGTTCCAGGCCAGCGTGGCCACATGCTGACCCGGCTCCACGCCCAGAGTGGCCAACAACTGCGCCGCCTGACGGGCACGTCGGCGCAGCTCGGCATAGCCCACGCACGAGCGCTCGCCGGCACCGCGTGCGGTCACCACTTCGGCCTGCGGATGCCACTGGGCGCCGTGATCGAGGAACTTGTCCAGGGTCAGCGCGAAGTGCTGCATCCGCCCGTGCATTACGGACATTGCGCCCCCTTCGGCGGCAGGGGTGGCGAGACCACACCCACATTCCAGTGCCAGGGCTGATCGCCCTGCGCACGACGCCGGCAGATGACTTCGTCGATCAACTCAAAGCGCCCTGGCAACAGATCCGTACCCGGCTCGGGCGCGGCGTCGAAGGCCATGTAGGCACGCTTGTCGCCGTAGGCTGGCCAGTCCGGCTGATCACTGGCGCTGGGCACGCCGCTGCGGGCAAAGGCGCTCCAATAACCCTGCATGGCGGCGGCCAGGGAATGCTCAACGGCGCTGTCGGGAATCTTCGGCCACAGCGGCGGCGTGCCTTCAACGGTGCCCATGACGTAGGGAATCTCGCTGGCATGGAAGGCATGCAGGCCGGCGGCATTGGCGCTGGGGTAGCTGTGGTTGTAGAAATAGAGGAAGGCCGGCTGACCGATCGCGGTCTGCGCCCGCACCAGCCGCTCGGCGGTCCAGCCGTAGAGCGCATCGCGGGTGGTGGCCAGCATCGACTCGCCCATGGGCTCGGCCGGGTAGTGCTGCAGCATCGCATCGGCCAGATCGCCATAGCGCTCGCGCAGCGCCGCTTCGTAGCTGGCGGCATCGGCCGGTGGCGGCGGCAGCAGGAAGCGCAGCGAGCGCACTTCGCCTTCGTTGAAGCCGGCCAGCAGCGGCACCGGCGCCTGTTCGCCGCGCTCGAAGATGTCGGTCGGCTGCGCCGGGATCAGCTGGCCATCGACCGTGCCCATTGGCAGGAAACCCGCCATGGCCGACTTGACCACCAGTTCCTGCGGGTCCATCGCCCGCAGCCGGACCAAACCACGCACCTCGATGTTTCGCGACAGCGCCAGGCCCTGCTCCTCCATCGACAGCGTGCCGTGGCGGGTGTCTTTGAGCATCGGCGTGGAGACCAGATAGCCGCTCTGCACCACCGCACGGTGAAACAGGCCGCGCGCTTTAGGCGAGGTGAGCAGGTACATGACGCTGAGCGCGCCAGCCGATTCGCCGGCGACAGTGACGTTGTCCGGATCACCGCCGAAGGCCGCGATGCTGCGCTGGACCCAATGCAGCGCCTCGATCTGATCGAGCAGGCCGTAGTTGCCGGAAATGCCGTCGGGGGACTCCTCGCTCAGTTGCGGGTGCGCCAGATAACCCAGCACGCCCAGGCGATAGTTGATCGTCACCACCACCAGCCCTTGCGAGGCCAGTGCCGCGCCGTCGTAGAGCGACTCGCTGCCGCTGCCGGCGACCAGTGAGCCGCCATGGATCCAGACGAACACCGGCGCGTCCTTGGCGTCGGCCGGCGCCCAGACGTTCAGGCTCAGGCAGTCCTCGCTCATCTTCTTGGCCTCGGCCGGCGCATAGATGCTGCCGGGCCGAGACGGTGGCTGATGGCAGGCCGGACCAAACTCGGTCGCCTCGCGCACGCCCTCCCAAGCCGCGACGGGCACCGGCGGTTGCCAGCGCAGCGTCTTGACTGGTGGCTGTGCGTAGGGAATGCCACGGTAGACCTGCAGCTCGCCTAGCTGCTCGCCGCGCAGCTGCCCGGCGGAATCTGGATTCCGGTGCGGCCTGCGCGCGCAGTCACGCTCAGCAGCGACCCGAGCAGGCCGAGCAGCGACGCGGCACGGATGAATCGATTCATGGTCTGGACTCCTGACGCTCCTGCGAGCGGATGCGGCGCGCCAGCAGCAAGAACAGGCCGACGGCGAGCAGATAGAAGGGGATCAGCGTATAGAAGGCCATCTGCAGCGAGTGCTGCGGATAGTCGGCCCGGAAGTAGTCGCTGGCCGCACCGAGATAGGTCGGGCCCAGGCCCAGCCCGATCAGATTCATCACCAGCAGCAGCAAGGCGCCGGACAGCACGCGCTGATTCGGCCGTACTTCTTCCTGCACCAGCGTGACCGCCGGCGACAGATAGAAGTAGTTCAGTCCGGTCGGCAGGATCAGGAAGAGCAACGCCAGCTGCCAACCCGGTGCCCAGACAAAGCCGGCGAAGAACGGAATCGCCAGCGCCAGTCCCACCGCCGGCAACCAGGCGTAGGCGGCCTTGGAGCGCTTGGCCAAACGGTCAATCAACCGACCCGACAGGAACATGCCGGCCGCCGTTCCGATACCGATCAGCAGCGCGTACCAGAGCGCCACATCGGTCAGCGTCATGCCCTTCTCGCGCATCAGCAGTAGCACGGTGAAGTTGAGGATCGCGTAGGTGACGAACTGCGTGGCGCCGCAGGCCAATGCCATCCCACGCAGCACCGGATTGGCGAAGAAGGCGCGACAGGTGTGCCAGAAAGCCGGCGGCGGTCCGCTGTCGGCCACCGCATCGGCACGCGCATCCAGGCCGCCCTTGGTGGGCTCGCGCACGGCGAACCAGACAAAGATCGCCGTCAGCAGACCCACTACGCCGACCCAGATGAAGGCCAGCCGCCAGGAGTAGCTGGCGGCAATGGAGGCACCGAAGGCCACGCCCAGCGCCTGGCCGATGGGCGGGCCCAGATTGAACAGGCTCAGCGCCGTGCCGCGGGTGCCGGAGGGGAAATAGTCGGCAATGATCGCGTAGGACGGCGGCACGCCGCCGGCTTCCCCAACGCCCACGGTCATGCGCGCCAGGGCGAGCTGCGGGTAGTTCGAGGCCATCCCGCAGGCCGCCGTGGCGGCACTCCACAAACCACAGGCCACCGACAACACGCGTACCCGATTGCCGCGATCGGCCAGCCAGCCCACCGGGATCGCCAGCACGCAATAGAACATGGCGAAATAGAGACCACCGAGCAGTCCCAGCTGGCCGTCGCTGATGCCCAGTTCGTCCTGGATCGGCTTGGCCAGGATTGACAGCAACTGCCGGTCGAGGAAGTTCAGCACGTAGACGAAGCACAGGGTCGCCAGCACGAACCAGGCCATCGGCCCGGGTCGTGTGGAAACCGCGCTGGACACCGCCATCCGCATCGCGGTGGCCGCCTCAGTAGCGATAGGCGAAGCGGACACCCACGGTGCGTGGCCTCACCACGCCATAGCGGCCATCGATGAAGGCCTCCGGATGGACATAGTTGATCGAACGATCATCGAACAGATTCTCGGCGTAGAGCCCGACCGTGATGTTCTCGAACTGCGCCGCCAGACTGGCGTTGACGATGGTGTAGGACTCGGTGTTGTCGAAGGTCGGGCTGGGTTGGTCCGGCCGTCCCGGCACATTCGGGAACGAGCCCGGGAAGCTGCCCACGTGGATCACCGACAGCGAGGCGTTGCCCACCGAGCCGGCAAACCAGTCGAAGCTGCGGTTGATGATCAGTGAGCCGCTGAACTCCGGACCCGCCAGCCGGGCACCATCGACCGCGCCGGAGATCGCCGCTTCCTCCGGCGTCAGATCATCGACCCGAGCGCGGTTGAAGGCCGTGTTGAGGGCGAAGGACCAGTCCATCGTCGGCCGATAGAACAGTTCCACTTCCAGACCGCGGCTGTAGGCCCCGCCAATATTGGTGGCGAACTGCACCTGATCGGATACCCGGTTGGCCTGCACCTGGATGTCGTTCCAGTCGATGTAGTACAGCGCCACATTGGCGGCGAACTTGCCGTCCATCCAGGTGCTCTTCAGGCCCAACTCGTAGCTGATCAGCTCATCGGAATCGGCACCGAAGGGGATGACCAGATCATCCGGGTCCAGCGTGCTGACCGAACCGGCGCGGGCATTGACCACCGGCGCGCGGAAGCCGGTGGCCACTGCGGCATAGGTGGTCATGTTCGCTTGCGGCCGCCAGGAGGCGCTGAAGCGATAGGACGGCCCGGTCTCGTCGGCCACCAGTCCCACGGCACCGACCACCGGCGTGATGTTCAACGGGCCCGGAATGCCGAACAGCGCATTGGTCAGATAGTTGCTGGTGTAGCCGCCGGCGCGCGTGGTGCCCTGCGCCTCGGTGCTGCCGTAGCGCACGCCGCCGGTGAGCCAGAAGTCCTCGTTGACGTTGTAGGTCAACTGACCGAACAGCGCCTTTTCGCGGGCCAGGAAGTCGCTGGTGAAGCGCTGGTAGTACTCGTCCGGCAAGCCGGTGATGCCGCGGGCAGTCAGGAATTCCAGCGTGGAGCGATAGTTGTAGTTGACCTCGCGCTCGCGCTCGAAAAAGAAGCCACCGACCACCCACTCGAAGGGGCCGCCGGTGTCCGAAACCAGCCTCATCTCCTGCACGAAGGTGTCGTCGTGGAATGGTGCGTCCAGCGCAAAGGGAATCGCCTGCGCGAAGGTGCCGGCCAGATCGACGAAGAACAGGGCGTCGAAATCGGACCAGGTCGACGAGCTGGTCAGCTCGGCCGAGTCGAACTGGTAGTTCAGGGTGAAGTTGTAGTTGGTCATCTCGCCGGAGAAATAGTCCGGCCGATCCGAATTGCGCAGGTCCTCGCCCAGGGCGGGGTTGATCAGCGAGGAATCCTGCGGCTCGCTGTTCTCGCGCGAAAAGCGCAGCTGCATCGACAAGCGGTCGTTCGGCTCCCACAGGAAGGTGCCCCGACCACCCCAGCTTTCCAGCGTGTTGGAGTTCTTGATGCCAGTGCCGATGTTGTCGACATAGCCCTCTTCATCGCGCAGGAAGCCAACGAAACGGAAGGCCAGCTGGTCCTGCACCAGTGGCACATTGACCATGGCGTTGTAGCGCTGGCGCAGCGAGTCCGATCCGGTCACACCCAGATCCGCCAGGAAGGAGCTCTCGAAACGGTTCGGATCCGGCGCGTGGGTGAGGATGCGCAACGCACCGGCCAGCGAACCCGAGCCGAACAGTGTGCCCTGCGGGCCGCGCAGGAATTCGACCCGCTCGACGTCATAAAGACTGGGATCGAGGATGGTGGAATTGCCGTTGGAGGAAATCGGCAGCTCGTCGACGTAGATCGCCACCGTGCTCTGCAGATTGGCGTTGTAGCCGTTGGTGGCGATACCGCGGGCGGTGAAATTGTTGAAGTTGGCGCTGGCGCGGTTCAGCACCACACCGGTGGTCTCCGCGGCCAGACCCTCGTAGCCAACCACGCCCTTCTCGTCCAGCTCCTCCTGCGACAGCACCGTCACCGCCAGCGGGACATCCTGCAGCAGTTCCTCGCGGCGGGTCGAGGTGACGATCACCGCATCCAGACGCTCGGTTTCCTCACCGTCCTGCGCCTCATTCGCGTCCTGTGCAACGACGGTCAATGGCAACGCCAACAGCGCGGCAGCGGCGGCGGACGTGGACACCCAGAAACGACTTCCCATCTCTCCATCCCTCCCCAGGGCAATGGAGGCGGACGATAGGCCCGTCGCCGGCCTCTGTCAACACTCACTCTCACGCGTGTGAGTATGTTTGATGGGCCTTTTTGGTGTTTGGTGACAATGAGTTACGGATGCTTGCGATGCTGCAGTGCGTCATTGTCGATGACGCTTCGAGGGGCAGTGTGCCCGGGCTGACTCGGACCTGCCCGCGCTGCGATCGCCTGGTCTCCGACCCGTCTGGTGGCTACACGATGCTGGCCGCGGCCCGTCACGGCATGCCGGCGCCCACCGTGGCCCTGACCGGTATGCCCGCCGGATCGAAATCTTCCAGGCAGTACACGTTGACACCGTAGTAGTCCGGCGTGACGCGTTGCTTGGCAAGGGCCGCTACCAGCCCCCACCCATGACGCGATGACCCAGCGGCTCGCTAGGCCTTGCCGGGGAAGGAACTGCCCCTCCAAGGTTCTGCCAGTTCGCCTGGCGCTTCCGGGTGTCCTTGATGCCCAGCCATCACCGGGCTGTCAACGGGAAAACCCAGCCGGCGCCCAACCCATATACATGATCTTCTGGATCCATTTGTCCTTGATCCCGCTTTCCATCAAGCGATCCTCGCTCCAAGAACCCTCGTTACCCGAAAACGTTTCATCGAGTTCATCGCTTGAGAATTTCAACCCCGAAAACCGCCCAAGCTGAAGCAGCTTTCTCTTGAACTCCGCTCGAGTCTCGCAAACTAGTAGGGCGTTTTGGCGCTCACTGTCGTCTTGGAGCAGCGAATAGTACAAAGCAAGCAAATCGCCATTAAGTGTTGCGCCGGATTCATCCAAAGCCATCTTTGATCACCCTCACTGCAGCGCATCATCTCAATCGACAGTCTACTAGGCGATTCCGCTATCGCTCTAGCGGTATGTAGTTGCCACCGACTTTGCAGTAGCCATCGCATTCTAGCTGCCGAATCTCCCGCGCAAAAACTCTTTCGCGACCCGCACCGGCATCCCACAAATTCTCCACCGTCCGCGGGCTAGCGGTATGGAATGTTTGCCCGTTGTCAATGCCATCCCGGACCCATGTGTCGTTGACGAAAACGCGGGTGCCCTCGATGTTCCTGCTCGCCATGGCGACCCTCTGGAAATTACCCAGCAACAGAGAGAACGCTATTGCGGCGCCAACCAACGGAGATCTCAATTCGCAAATTCTCATCTTGAACGCAGAAATCATGCGCGAGCAGCTTCCCATCCGGAGCCCTAATTCTGCGGACGACAATAATACGGAGTCACTTTAAACTCCAGTCTGCGATCTTCCGATGCCCGTATGGAATTCACGTCACCAAACGACTCATACAAGATGTGGCCCTCTAATGTCCCGCCCTCTTTCAACCTGAAATTACCACACCCTCCGGGGCAATACCCAAAGTCGACTTCTCTTGCCGCAATTGTCCGTTTCCCGTCGTCAATGACTAATCTTGCCTCAGTTCCATACGAGGTATAGCCTCCTCGTGACGGCCATCCCTCGCGACTCAAGCATATCTCTTTGCTAGCGCTGGATGTAAGCAGAATGGAAAACTGCAATCTATCCGGTTCATCGACTATCTCCAAGATGAATTCGTCAGAACTAACCGGCACAATAGTCCAAACTGTTGTACACCCAATCAGCAGCCCTGCGACGAGAAGCGACGATCTAGTCATTCGAATACTTCATCAAGTGATCTGGGTTCGTAATACGTTGATCACGGACACCAAGAGGTCACGCCAACCCCTAATCGCAGATTAGTCCGCCTCAAACGGACGCCATCTGCCAGAAGATACGGCACGCTGTCCGCTCCGTTCGCAGCGGTCGTCAGACTGATCCATGGGGGACTCGAAGTGACGCGTCCATGACTCAATGCACGCATCGCTGGTCTTGATCGCAAAAGGTCATGCTTAGCCTGCCAGATGCCGTCGAAATTGAATCAACAAACACCACTACGCCACCATCACACGATCCCAGGCTTACGCGTCTTCCGCGCTCTTCGTACCAAAAGGTGGCGAAATCGTCATCCTGATCAAATTCGGGCTCCAGATAGCCTACACCTTTGACGACAACCTCCTTCCCTTTCCAGAGCCTCGACCTGTCAAAGAACGACTTGGGTAGCGCCAACTTGGTGCATGCATCCTCAGCCAAGATAACGGCGGTGCCCACCTGGGTTCCGACGTAGATCTGGAGTGCCCCTGAGACTTCACATGAAGCGCCCGCGGAACATTCACCGTGGCTCGCGACAACGGGTCTGGTGGGCCCCGCGGCACAACCAGCCATCAGGAACACCATGGTCAACGGTGTGAGAAGTCGTCCGATCATGCAATCTCGCGGGCCCAGTCACGACCACACTGGCCGGACTGACGAACCGTGCTCTCCGAGTTGGCGGTCCCGTGCCGCCACATAGGCCAGTCCGAAGCTGCTCTCCAGAGTCATCGCTCGATAATGCGGCAAGCCGTTCGATGTGACCACGTCCGCTCCGCCATCTCGCCAGATTCGGGCGCGACGCGGAAATCCGAGCCCGTGCGCGGCGAGATCGACGGGGCTGTACCTTCGGTGCTGTGGAAGTACTTTTGATTGTCCTTTTTCTTGGTTGGTCGCAATGCGCTACAGATAGGCGTGATTCCGCAGTGCGTCATGATTCGGCACCGATCCGTCGCACCGCTGCCTGATCGGCCGGACCACCAGTCAGTAGATCACGGCACCGATTCGAAACCATCGACATGCAGCAGGTCCGGACCTGCGAGCGGAAAGACCCAGGCACCTCTGGAGCGAGTGAAGATGCCCAGGCTTGTCGCGCCGTGATCGTGGACCAGATCCCAGATCATGACGTTCGGCAGCTGACCTTCGAAACGATGCCACTGGACCGGGGTCTGGTTGATGTCATCGGTGAAATACAGACCCCAATCCGTCCCGGCGTACACCTGCTCGGGCCGGTTGGGATTGATCAGCAGGGCGTTGACCGGGATGTTGGGCAAGTTGCCGCTGCGGTTGGACCAGCTGATCGACTGGCAGCCAGGCAGACATTCAACGCGGTAGACATGGCCCGGCGTCGAGGGCGTGTTCTGGTCGAATCCAGCCAGACCGACCAGCGCGCTGTCCGGGTCCAGCGGGTGCGGGGCCACATCCATGATCGGCCGGTTGGGCAGCGTCTGATTGTTCCCAGTGAGATCCACCCAAACGGCCGTATTGGGGATGCCAGAACCCAGTCCATGGCCACGCCAGAAGTTGCCGTCGTTGGTACCGACATAGGCCATGTCCGGATCGCTGGGCACGAACTCCAGCGCATTAATCACTTCCAGATCGTAGTCATTCAGCAGGGCCTTGGTCAGGTCCGGGCTGTTGATGTACCAGTCGGTGTTGGGAATACCACCACTCAGGTGCTCCCATACCCGGTGCGTTCCGACCAGCATGCGCTGGCAGCCGGTGCTGGCGGGGCAGCTGTCTTCACCACCGTTGGTGTAGAGCCGAAATGGCGCCAGGAAACCGATTCGGTCATCCAGCCAGCCAACCGAAGCTGAGGTGGTGGCAGATTGGTCATAGCCGCCTATCGCCACAAAGATCCCGGCCCACACGATGCTGTAGTAGATGCGTTGTCCAAGGATCGGTTCGATCTGGACATGGGTGACATCAGAGCCCATGCGCTTTTGCCATGTGGCAATTCCCGGGGTGTCCCCACTCAACCAGGCGGCCGTAGCCCCGCCATTGTCCTGTGCGCCGCCAACAATGAAGCGGCTGGCCACGTCGGGGTCGTTGAAACCTGGACTGAGCGCACCGGAGTAGAACTCAATCGTCGCCAGCGAATCATTCAGGTTCTGAAAATCGGGTTGGGCTACCATCGCGTTGGCGGTATAGCTCACCCCGCCGTCATGGCCGATCAGCAGGCGCTGCGGATCGCCATTGACGTAGGCGCGGGCATGCTGATCCACGTGCACATAACCCGGCACGTTGGGTGCGAGCTGGTCATAGCCACAGGTGAGATTGTGGAAGCTGGCGCCCCCGTCGGCCGAGCGCCAGAGATCCGTGGAGCTCAGAAAGACCACGTTCGGATCGGTCGGGCTGACGATCAGGCCGGCGTTGTAGTCCTGAAAGTTGATGCCGCTGCCGTAGGCGCTGCCGACGCAGCCGGTGCTGAAATCGGCCGGCATCGACGACCGCTGTTCCCAGCTGATGCCACCATCCTGACTTCGATACACGCCGGCCTGCTGGCGCTGCACATAGATGGTCTGCGGATCACTGGGTGCGACGGCCAGATCCAGGCGGCGCAGACTGTTGCCCCCGGGCTGATGGTAGGGGATGCCACTGCCTGCCCCTTCCGGCCAGGGGCCTCCCGTTGAGAGCAGTTGCCAGCTGGACGGACAGGCCACGCCCGCGCCGAGCTGAGCGGCGTAGATGCCGTTGGCACCGTTCTCGGTGAGATTCGGGCGAACGCCGGACTCTCGGCCGATCGCACCGATGGCGACAATCAGCCGAGTTGCACCGCCGATATCCTGGGCGATCAACCCGGTCACGTCCTGACGCTGGTCCACGAAGCTGTTGCTCAAACAGGGACCAGACCAGGTCTGGCCGGCGTCCGCCGACAGATACAGGCCGTGGTTGGTGCCGACAATGAGCCGGGCAGAATCGCGCGGATCGATCGCAATCGTGCTGATCGCTCGATACTGGGGAAAGTCGCCGATCGGCTGGGTGTAGACCGGATTGAACACCTCTGCGCCCAGCAACGCCCAGTTTTCGCCGCCGTCGACGGACTTGAGCAAGCCGCCAGCGCCAAAGGTGAAGGAGCGATTGCGCCGATGATCGCCGGTACCGGCATAGAGCACATTGGGATCGGCGGGATCCAGGGCCATGGCACCGATCGCAATGCTGGCCAACTCGGGCCGATCGGTCTTCGGGCTCCATTGCGTGGCACTGTCGCAGCAATTGGTCGTTTTCCAAACGCCGCCGCCATCCGAACCCAGCCAGGCGATGCTTGGGTCGGTCGGATGGGTCAGCAGAACATTGGTGCGCCCGGAGACATTGCCATAACTGCGTTGCACCGACGTTGAGGAATCCAGTGGTCGGGGTCCCAGTTCGGTCGCGCGCGAAGGATCCAGCAGTCCAGTGGTCGCTCCGCGGCCATCGGCGGCAAGGCTCGTGCCAGCCGGCATCCTGGCAGTCATGCGGTCATGCTCGGCGACGGATTCCAGCAACCAGCGACTGTGGAATCGACCGGTGGGATAGCTCACCCGCCAGACCCAATAGCCGTCATCCAGCGGTACCGACCGAACACTGGATTCGGTCCGCGCCGGGTTGACCGGCTGAGTCGGCTGGTAAAGGGCTCCCGAACAACCCATCAGCAAGAAGATCGAAACCCACATCCAACGGCGAGTCACCGCGGTCACTCAACACCTGGATAGGCGCCATTGACGCAATGAAACCTGGTGGATATCGCCCTTTCCAGCTCAGGTTCGGCTTCGAATCGACATACACGGCGCTGACCAAGATCGAAAAGATCGTAGTCTGACGTGCCCTCATGTTGGCAGCTTGCCCATACCTCATCGGACGACTGGTATTCGCTAAACGCCCAGACTTCCGCTTCAGCGTCTCGGACGATCGCTGGTTTCAGGATCGAGCCCCGGAATGGCTTTCCGAAAAACAGCGTGACCGCCCCGAAAGGATGACCGCTGGTCTCATAAGAGAGATCACTTCGCTCACCGGCGATTCTGACTTGCTTACTGTCGGGACAGATCGTCGCCCCAGTCATGCTGGCGAGCATCAAGACGGCCAGACTGAAACCCGGATGCACTGCCTTCTCCTGATGGTTGGGAAGCAACGGCAACGAAGCGCGCATTCAACGAGCCCGGACATTGCTGGACCCAGTCTGTGCGTCATCACAGCGCCGTGAGGCCGATGATGCGGCAGGTCGGTGTCGACGACCACCCCACTTTGCCATCGCACTGCTCCGCACGCGACTGCTGCGTTCGATGCAGATTTGAGACTGCATTCCGGCATCCCACTGTCGCACGGGCAGGCAAAGTGCCAGTGTGACGAATCGGCAGCACTCGAATCGATGGCATGGGCCACTTGGGTGCGGGCGACTCCCAAGGGGACGCCGGCACAAGGACGCCTCTCTCGGCATTCTTCGCATGGGCGAGGCGCTGTTGCAGTCCTCTCCACACCGCTGCGCTGGACACGGCGGCGATCGGTCACCCGGCCGCGTCTCAACCAATCTCACCATCGTTGGCGTGACATCGTCGATCGTCGGGCAACAGATTCTCGCGTCGCCAAACGCTCCCTGGCCGCGCGATGCGCTGCGCGCCCATCACACTGCCGAGGATCAGCAGGGCGGCCAGCCCCATGCGTGGGGTCAGTGGCTCATCCAGCAGCCACCAGGCCCAGGCGACGCCGAAGGCGGGGACCAGATAGGTCACCGTCGACGTCCTGGCCGGGCCGACGCGTGCGACCAGGCGGTAATAGAGGACGTAGGCCAATCCGGTGCACAGCAGGCCCAGTGCGAGGGTCGCCAGCCAGGCGCGGGCGGGGATCGGGGTGGCTGGCCACTGCCATCCGGCCAAAGGGGCCAGCAGCAGGGCTGAAGTGCCCAGCGTGGCGGCAGCCACGGCGGCGGCCGGCAGATCGGACAGCCGGCGTCGGACCAGATGCAGACCGATTCCGTAGCAGAACGAGGCCAGCAACGCGGCGGCCACCGGCCAGCCCAGTTGCACGCCTTCGACCTTGCCCGCCGCCAGCACGATCACACCGAGCAGGCCCACGCCAATGGCGATGGCGCGGCGGCGGTCCACCGCTTCGCCGAAACACAGTGCCCCGATGACGGCAGCGAACAGCACCGTGGTGGCATTGGCGATCGCCGAGACCCCAGCCGGCGCCTGCTGCGCGGCCCAGGAGAACAGCAGGAAGGGCAGCGCCGAGTTGATCAATCCGATGGCCAACAGCCAGGGCCAGCGGTCGAGCGTGAACCGAGCCCGCGCTCGCCACCACCACGGCGCCAGCGCCAGCGCACCCAAACCCAGGCGGACCGTGACCTGCGGCAGCGGACCGAAGTCGGCAGCCGACACCCGCATGAACAGGAAGGAGGCACCCCAGATCGCCCCCAGCGCCGCCAGTTCCAGCGGCCAGCTGGCCCGACCGGACGCGGCGCCAGTCTCACCGATCGGCGTCACCGCGCTCATGCCGCCACCTCGATCGCAGCAGCGCCGTCCAATGCCCGCAGATAGCGCTCGAAGGAGGCATCGACAGCCGCCTGCGCGCCGCCGAGCAAGTTGCGGCCGCGGTTGAAACCATAGACCGAATCGAAGCTCAGACCCTGCAGCCGACGGCGCAGATCACGCACCTGCGGCTGGGGCAGCGGCATCAGGTTGGGATAGCTGTACATGAAGCTGACGTGGCGCCGGTCGCCGACCACCTGCAGCGCATCGCCGGGCAACAGCGCGCCACCGCCGGTGGGACCGGTGCGCCAGTGCACGCCCGCGCTGCCCGGGAAGTGTCCGGGCAGATGCAGCAGCTGCAGTTCGTCATTCAGGCGCAAGGCATCTCCACGCCAGAACTCGATCCGCGTCGAGGGTCGCCGCACCCAGTCACGATCGGCTTCGTGCAGCAGAATCGGCACGCCGCCCAGCGCCTCGCTCCATTCCAGCATGGCGGCATAGAAGTGTGGATGCGAGATCGCGATCGCATCGACGCCGCCGCGTTGGTGCAGGGCAGCCACGGCTTCATCGGTGACCAGGCTGAGTGACTCCCACAACAGGTTCATGCCGGGCGTGGGCAACAACGCCATGCGCTGACCAATGGCGAAACCCGGGCTCAGGTCCAGGCTGAAGAGTCCGGCATCGTCTTCGGCGTGGATCCGGTGGGTCTGGCGCAGCTGCGCCAGACCGGTCCAGCGCTGCCCCTGCCAGCCGACGTACTGACGTTCATCGGCGCAGACGGGGCAGCTGACATGGGCGGCTGGCAGCGTGGCGAACTGGGTACCGCAGGTGCTGCAGATGGGTCGGGTGTCCATGGCACGTCCTGAAGTTCTGATGTGCCCATCGTGCGATGATGGTGGCTCCTTGGGTGGACCACTTTTGCTCAGGATGAGGGAGCCAGTTTTTCCCTGCGCGATCGAACTGCCGGAGGCCGCGGGCGGGCGACTGACGGCCCTGCATCGGCAGCTGCGCGGTGCCATCGTCAGCGGCCGACTGCCGGCCGGTTTTGCCCTCCCGTCCACCCGGGTCGCCGCCATGTCGCTGGGCGTGGCCCGCAACACCGTGGCCAAGGCCTACGACCTGCTGGTGGCCGAAGGTTATGTGCGCGCCCGTCGCGGTGCCCGGGCGACCGTGCAGGATCTGGGACTGCGGCCTGGCGCCAGCGGTCCAGGCGATCCGCAGCCACAACGCCTGCTCAACCACAGTGGCTCCAGGCCGCCGACAGCTTCGAACCCGTGGGCTCGCCGGCGTTGCCGAATTTCCGCATCGGCATCGCCGACCACGGCCCCTTTCCGCATGCGTTGTGGCGCCAGCTGAGTCAGCGCAGCCTGCGCCAGCTGGCCCGTGAACCCTTCCGCTATCCGCCCTCGGCGGGCTTGCCGGAGCTGCGCCAGGCCATTGCCCAGCATGTGGCCTTCGCCCGCGCTGTCCGTTGCACGCCCGACGATGTGGTCGTGACCTCAGGCGCCCAGCAAGCCTTCGACCTGCTCGCGCGGGTGCTGGTCGTGCCCGGACAGACGGCCGTGGCCGTGGAAGAGCCCGGTTACCCGCCGCTGCGTGACGCCTTGCGTGCAGCCGGCGCCAAACTGATTCCGGTCGGCGTCGATGAGGACGGCCTGCGCGTGGCGGACATTCCCGCCGAGGTGAGGGTCGTTTGCGTGACGCCTTCGCACCACTCACCCACCGGGGTGATGCTCAGTCAGGCTCGGCGGTTGCAGTTGCTGGCCCAGGCGGCCGAACGGGACCTGGTGATCCTGGAAGACGACTACGACGGCGAGTTTCATTTCGGCGGGCGACCGCTGGATGCGCTGAAGACGCTCGACCGCAGCGGCCGGGTGGCCTACGTCGGCACCTTCTCCAAGAGCCTGTTCCCGGCCCTGCGCAAGGGTTTCGTGGTGGCCCCGGCGTGGCTGCGACCGGCACTGCTGGCGGCCAAGCACTGCGCTGATGCGCACTGCGACGCGGTGGGTCAGCGCGTGCTGTCGAGCTTCATCCAGGAAGGCCATCTGGTTCGTCATGTGCGCCGCATGCATCGCCACTACGCACCCCGGCGTGCCGCCCTGGTCGCCGGCCTGGATGCGCTGTCACCCTGGCTGCAGCGCATCCCGGGCGATGCGGGATTGCATTTGGGTGCGCAAATCCGGCCGGAGGTCGATGCCACGCGGCTGTTGGCCGCCGCCCGACGGCATCTGCCCGGCGTGGTCAGCTGGGCCGAGTACGCCGTCGACCCGGCGACCTGCGCGCCCGGCATCACGCTGGGTTTCGGGCTGATCGATACCGAGTCGATCGAGCAGCGGCTGCGAGATTTCGCCGACCAGCTGCGGCGCGAGGCGGCGATCAAGTTGCCGAACGGGTAGACGGCCAGCCGGGAGATGCCCGCACCGCTTGCTGGTATCGGACTCAATTTCCGACCGCGCTACACGTCACGCTGAGATCGTCCACGACGAAATTCGACACGCCGCTGCCGTTCGGATTGACATACTCGAACTGGATGTCGTGACTCTGGCCGTTGGCAAAGGCACTGAGATCGACGCTGCGAGCGACGTAGCTCGGCTCTGCCGTACTTGGCTCGGCGAAGACGCGCACCACATTGCCGTCGACCTTGACGCGCAGCTGCGCATCGAAGGGCGCGGTGACGCGGCCGGTTCGCAAGAAGAAGTTGAGGTGGCGAGGTGCGCCGGCCGGCAGCACCACCGTTTGGCTCAGCGTTGAGGTCTCGCTGCCGTTGACGCCACCGAACCAGGCCCAGAAAGCGCCGCTGCGCGGCGGCGCGGTGCCCGCGTCATCGGGGCAGAAGTTGGCGTGGCAGATGGCGGTGCCGAAGGCGGTGGACGTCGAAGGCCAGGCCGCATTGGCCCCAGTATTGGGGTTGCTCGCCTCCAGGCCACCGTCGATCAGCACGTCCGCTGGCGTGCAAGTAGACACGACGCCGGCCTCGAAGCCGTCGTCGAAGAGCGCATCAGGCTGGACCACGGCGGGCGGGCAGGTCAGCGTCCAGGCACGGGTGATGGCGGCGCCGCCCAACGGGGTTTCGCTGCAGCTCAGCAGGGCTTGAGCCGGCGCCTCGGCGCGCGTGCAGGCCAGACCGATGCTGCCGCTGCTGACCCCGGTATCGAACAGGCCGTTGGCAGGCGTGAGCTGGATCGCCGCGAAGGCGCTCGCGCCACTACCGCTGACCGCACAGCCGGACAGCATGGTGCTGCCGGTACCGCTGGCCCCAGACGCGCTGATGCCGATGCTGGCAGCGGCCGTTCCCGCGGTTCCGCCTGGAAAATTCGGACCATTGCCGGGCGAGGCCTGACTCCCCGCCGTCGGTGCGTAGCTGAGCAACGGGTTGTTGTTGCCGCCACCACCGCCCTGCGTGCAGCCACTCCAGTGGCAGGGAAAGGCAGCGCTGTGGTCGAGCAGCGCGCGATATTTGGGCGCGGACAGCCGATCCTGATCCTGGAACTCCAACAGTCCCCAGCGCCCGAAGGGCCCGTAGCGCCCGGTGGTATAGAAGTGCGCGAACTCATCGCCGTTCTGGCGCCAGTTCGACCAGTAGGTCTCGTAGATGGTTTCCATCCGTGGATGCCGGTTGGCGGCGTCGAAGACGTCATTGCAGACGTTGTTGAAGGTGAATCCGGCGATGCCGGCGAGGTGCTGACCGCCTTCGTAGGCAATGTGCCGCAGGCCCGGGAAATTGCCGTTGACCATCGCTCGACTACCGCTCATGAAGCCCACCGCACGGCTCATGCCAGCGGTCTCCAGATGGTCCAGGAAGTTGTCCACGCTGGCGTAGACCTGAGGGCTGGTATCGGGGTTGATGCCGCTGTCGGGGGTGCAGTATTCGGTACCGATGTAGGGGGCACTGGCATAGGCGTCGGTGCGGCTGGCTACTGAGAACGCCTGTCCCGTGGCATTGCGAGCCAGCACCTGACGACCCAGATCCGGATTGGCTGCCTGGGCGGCCACGACGCGCAGCAAGCGGCTGTTGGCCGATGCGCCAAAGACCGCCGCGAAGCGATCGAAGATCTGCACGGAGCGATCGCCCCAGGCGCGCACCAGCGCCTCGAAACAGGGGGCCTGGGCGGCACCCAGCGAGAAGGTGTTGGGATCCCGTTCGCAGGCGATGCCGTTGCCGGGGATGCCGTCGTTCTGGCAGCCTGCCGCAAGGTCGGCAAAGCCCGGACAGAACTGCCGCGGGATCTCGACGTTCTGCGCGAAAATGCCGTTCCAGTTTTCGTTGCTGTACTCCAGATAGATCCTTCGATCCGGCGTGAAGCTGTCGCGCAGCACTGTCGCGAAGCTGTCGATGAAGGCATCGCTGGCCCGATGGGGCAGATTGATCCAGATGTCGCTGCGCAGGCGGTTGCCCAATGCCGCCAGGATCTGTGGCGGTACGCGATGCCAGAACGCGCTGCTCGGCGTGGGGTAGTCGGCAAAGTCCACGATGGGCGAGCTGTTGGTCTCCATCCAGTCCATGTAGCGCAGCAGTCGAAACGGCTCGTAGTTGCGCAAGAAGCGTGGCTGGAAGAGCTGCGCGTCGGCGACGCCTGGCGCGGTGAAGAGCAAACAGCTGGCGCCGCCCGCGCAGGCGTTGCTGCCGTCACAGAATTGCCGCTCATCGTTGCTGCACACGCCGCCAGGCGGCAGCACTTCGACGCTGCGAAGGTGGTCGCCGGGCGTGGTGGCGGTGAGCCGCAGGCCGATGTTGTTGCCGCTGCTGCTGACGAGATTGGCGATGATCTCGCCGCTGCCTTGGCTCACCTGGGTCATGCCCAGCAGTTGCAGCGTGCCATTGCCGGCAAAGCGAATCGTGTAGGTGCCACTGGCCAGTCGCCCCGGGTTGCCGCCCGCGTGGAGGATGGACGTGAGGACCTGCCCCGGCGCGAGACTGGTCGGATAGCCATCGGCGTCCACGCTGATCGTCACCGGACAGGAGTTGGGTGCCAGACAGGCCGGATTGCCGCCCGGCTCGCGGCAGTCGAAGCAGCCGTTGACGTTGCCGGGAATCCAGTCGCGCGCCGACTTCATCAGGTTGACGAAGGGGAACTCGTCGCTGAAGTCATTGACGGCGTTGAGATTGGCGCCCAGCGGTGCGCTGGGATCGGTGCCGGCGAGACTTGCCGTGCCGGTTGTCAGCATGGCCAGCGCAACCAGGGCCCGGATCCACCGGCCGGAGTAGCGGACAGGAAGCTTGGTCATGCTGGTCACCGATCAGATCGACACAGAGATCGTCGACGCCGGACGGTCCGGGCACTACCCCAGAACTTGGGTGCGCGATGCGCCACTGGCGCAGGCGTGGTTGGTGAGCATCCGAGTTGCGCTTCGCGCAGCGGCTACGTCGTGGGCTATTCGAACTGGTCGGCGAAGATGGCGTCGCCCGGCGCTTCACAGCTCGCATCCGGCGCGTTGAGTTGCTTGATGGTGTAGCGCTCACGACCGCGCTCGGCTGGCTCGGTAGCGCGCAGTTCGGCGGTGAGCGCGTAGCGAGCTTCCGCTGGGCGAAGTTGCGCCTCGATGCGAAAGCGAGACGGACCGGCGTCCGTCTGGTCTGCCCATGCCGCATGGCCGGGCAGCGCCAGCACTGCCATGACCAGCCACGGCACGCCAACCCGACGATGGCTGGCATCCGGCGCCACCGGGCCCTGAGCGGGCATGCTCAGCGCCCTCCCAGAGCCAGCATCGCTTCCAGCCGAGCCAACCGGGACTCGTTGCGCGCCGCGGCCTCGCGCAGCGCGGCGTTGTCGCTGGTCAGTTGCCACAACTGCGCATCGAGCAGCTTGCGCTCGGCTTCCAGGCGCAGCGCCAGCTCCTGCACCGCGGCGATCGTCGTGATCAGCGCCGGGTGGACATCGACTTGGAGAACTACGTTATCCGCCGTCCGCTCCGCTTGGGGCAGGTATTCGCCCGAACCCTGTACCGCCTCGGGGAAGACCTGCGCAAACTCCTGTGCGATGACGTTGTAGTAGGTCTGGTCGGCGATGCCCGGATGGGCGGCGCGATAGGCCGGCGTGTAGCGGAAGGTCACCGGGCGCAGGCGCAGCAACCGTTCCAGGGCGTCGTCGATCTCCCGCACTTCGGTCTTGATGCGCGCATCGGAGTTGGCCAGCCAGCTGCCCGAGGTGGTCTTGGAAGCGTTGCCTTCGACTTCGAGGGCGTTGGTCTCGGGGTCGCGCGCGATGCCCACACGAGCACTGGAGCCGGCATCCTCGGCCCGCAGCAGCACCTGATCGCCACCCGTCTGCACCTCGAAGGCCGCGCCGGATCCCGCATCGGGACCGCCGATCCGCCAGCGCGTCACATCGCCCTGATAGCCCAGCGCCAGCGTGTTGCTGGAGCCATCGTTCTTGCCGATGGTCAGGTGCGAGGGTGTGGGGATGTTGGTGTTGAGGCCCAAGCCGTTGCTGGAACGAATCAGGAACTGGTTGGGACCGGTGGACGTGAAGGCACTGCCGCTGGACAAATCGGCCCAGACGAAGGTGCCTTCGTCGCCATCTGAATCGCCCGTGAATGCGACGTCCAGACAACCGGCGCCATCATTGGAGGTTCCGGCATTGTCCTTGCGAACCTGCGCCCTCGTGCCGCCCGCCCAGGAACCATCGCCGCCGGCGCAATTGCGAAAGCCACCCGACACCACGCTCTCATGGCCATCGGCGGCATTGCTTTCGCCGCCCAGCACCGCACTGCTGAAGCCCGTGGCGACATTGCTGCTCCCGCCGATGACGGTGGATCCCAACCCATTGGCGAAGTTTCGCGCGCCACCGCCAACGGTCGCGAGATCACCCAATCGAAACGATGCCAGGAAGCCGGTTCCGTTGCCGTAGCCTCCGCTGATCGTGCTGTAGTGGCCGAAGGCACGGTTGGGGCCGTCGTTGGCGAAGTCGGGGTCGCTATCGCCCGAGTCGGGCATGCCACCACCGGAGATGGTCGCGCCTCGCGCGCCAATGATCTGATTCGCTCGTGATCCGGCGCGCAGATTGGCCGTAATGGGGGAGAAATTGAAGAGGATTTCGCTGGGCGTCAGGACCAGGCTTTCGGCGTTGTCGGTGACCAGACGCAAGGGTCGCGCATCCAACGTGCCCAAGCGGTTCGCCCCGGTGCTGCCGGCATCGCCGGTCGTGCTCCAGCACTGCCCGATGGTTCCGCTGACGGCCTTGCTCCGACCGGGGATTGGGTTGAAGTCGGCGGCACCCTGTTGGCGCACCGCGGCCTCGATCCAGACAGCGTCGGTGTTGGCCAGTGGCAGCTCGACCTCGAGTCGGAACTGTCCATCAACGACGGGGACGTCGAAGAAGGTCGTCGGTGCCAGCACCGCCGCGCCCAGGTGGCGGTCACTGAAGGCGCCGATGCGCAAGTCGTATTGCCCGTTGGCGGGCTGACCGTAGTCATTCAGACGGCCTTCGTAGACAAACGAGGCAGCCAGGATGGGGTCGGAGCCAAGCAAGACGATCGTGGCAACGAGAGCACGCTGAGCTGAGGGAAACATGGCGCTGTGCCTCCGGTCGGCAGCTGCGGGGCGAGCCTGGACGCTGTGCTGCAGCGTCCAGCTGGCGGAGATCGTGGTCCACACGGGATGGCGGCAGTACCCCAAAACTTGGGTTCGTTCGAACGCGGATTTGGCCTTTCTGGCTCTGGCTCTGGCTTTGGCTCTGGTGGGTCAGCGCTGTGCGCTGACGCCATTCGCCAGTCGGGGCCAACAGCGTTCGATCACAGATCGAACCCACAAAGGCTCAGGGCAGGCACTCCGGCCCCTCAAAACCATTGGCGAAGCGCTCGTCGCTCTGCCCGTCGAGAATATCCACGTCCAACTGGGCGAAGGGCAGGATCGACGCGCCCATGACATTGCCCACGTTCACCCGGAAACTCTCCACCGACTCGGGCATCCCATCGGCGGTGATCGGCACCTCGATGACCTTGGCGGCGATGTCACCAGGCGTCCATTGCAGCAGCTGGTTCGGCGGGACCGTGTAGTCATCTCCAGGCGTCGCGCTGCCCGCGGTGTGGCTGAAATCGACCGTGACATTGGCCACGCCGCCGCTGAGTCGCTCGATCCGGATCTGCGCGGTCTCACCCTCAACGACGTTCTGCCGGCAGCGCGCAAACCCAATCTGCTCCGGGCCGGGCGTCGTGATTTCGTGCGGCTGGGTGATCACTACGTCCTCACCGCTGGCGCTGCCGAATGCCCCGCGCAGGGTGCGATAGCTGATCGTCAGCGTGCGGATGCCGATCTGCACCGGGACCAACTGACAGCTGCCGCGGCTGGTGTTGGCGGTGGCGATCGGCGCCAGGGTGAGCGCTGCAGGTGGTCACTGGCGAGGTGTCCATCGACACATCGACGATGCCGTTGGGCTTAAAGGGCCCGGTGGTGGCCAGCGCGGTGACCTCGACGGTGAAGGGCAGTCCGGCCGGATGCGGATCGGGCGTGTCGGTGGCGGTGATGCCGACGACATCAAAACTGAATTCGCTGCTGCGACCGTTCGCGTCGGTGGCGATCGCCACGATGACATCGTCGTTGGTGAGGCTTACTCCGGGCGGGATGCTCAGCGTGACGGCCTTGGTCTGCTGCGCGCTGGCGATGCCATAGACGTCACTGTCCAGCAGCGTCTCGCCTTCGTCGCCCGCGGCCTTGTAGAAGTCCACCCGCAGCGGGTAGGCGCTGTTGGCCGGCGCCGAGTCGACGCGATAGCTGACGTTGAAGGTGGCACCGCTGACCGAAAAGGCACTGATCGCGGGGAAGTTTTGCCGATTGTTGGCGCCCGTATCGGGATCGCCAGCATCGTTGATCGTTCTACCCAGCACCGGGATCGTTTCGCCGCGCAGGTCCACGCCCAGGCCGGCATTGCCCAGCATGCGATTGCCAACGACCTCGATCTGCGCGTTGACGGTGTTGCCACCGGGGACCGCCACCGCGGAGCCAAGATTGAACGTGCTCAGGGGCAGGGCGCGGGCGAACACATTGCCTTCGTTCGGACCCAGCCCGCCGACGCGAACGTTGGCGGTGCGGCTGGGATTGCCGAGATCGATCGCAACGTGATCACTGGTGCTGTCGATGAAGCTGCCGTCCACGCCAATGCCGAAGACATTGCGTTGAACCAGCGTGGTCCGGCCCAAGGTGGGATCGAGCATGTTGCGATTGATCGACAGCCGCAGACTGCCGCCACAGATGCAACCGAAGTTGCGCGGCGCGCGCGCCATCCGGTTGTCAAGGATCTCGACATCGGGCGTCGCAAAGACGTCATCGCCTGGATTGACGACCAGAAAGGTGGTGAAAGGCAACGGCGTGATGCCGTCGGGCGCCAGGCCAACCAGATTGCCCTGGAACAGGATGCGACCGCGTTCGGTGTTGATGCTGTTGACGCGAATCGTGTTCTGACCGCCGCCGGGCAGGGCCGGACTGGACATGTCTCGGCCACTGCCGGCGATGACATTGCGATCAGCCGGCTCGGGCCCGCCGATGACGATCGAACGATTGAAGCCGCCAAGATCGAGCACGGACCCGGCCACCGCATAGTCCGGGATGCCGCCGCTGGCGGTCACGCCGAACCAGTTGCCAAGGATCACATGGCGCAGCCCGCCAGAAACGATGCCGCCGTTGCTGGGCAGAAAGATCGCCAGACCGCTCATCTCGAAGGGCGCGGCCTCGGTGGCCAGCGAGAACAGCCGGAATGAGGTAAAACCGACTGCTCCGGTGATCTCGATCTTCAGCTGGGCGTTGTTGGCACCCGGCGCGGGGATGGTGTTGGGCTGCGCGCCAGACTGGGTGTAGCCGTTGATCGACAGCGGTTGACTGATGGACGGCAAGTCAGCGGCCACCACGATTCGGCAGATGCCGGTGGCGGCACTGCAGCCCGGGTCGCTGGTGGGGATGTTGAACTCGATGCTGTCCGCACCGGGCAGCCCGTTGCTGGCATTGATCGCCCCGCGCAACGAGCAGTCTGCGGGCGCGGCAGTACAGGCGCTCGAGGCCCCGGTGTCCGAGGTGGTGTCGACCACCAGTGTGGCGGCCAGTGCCGGAGCGCTGAAGAGCATCAGCAACAGGGTGATCAGCGCTGCCAGCCGTACTGGACCGCGCACCCGCAGGAACGGATGGCACATGCCGAAATGGGTATGGGTTCGCATGGCTGGCTCCTTGCCGCGATCAAGGGGCGGCACGATGGCGGCATGCTGAAACCTGAGGCGCCGTCGGTGTACCCCAAAGCTTGGGTCGGTCGACAGCGGCGCGGCGCGCGCTCAGAATTCCACTCAAGCGTCGAGCAGGACTGCGCGTCCCGTGAATCGTCACCTCTGCGGTGTGCTGATCCTGTCTCTGGTGGCCTGCGCGCCGACGGCGCCCGAGTCGCTGAGCGTGGTGCTGCTGCCACCAGCGGGACTGGCGGGGGAGGCGCAAACCGAGCTGGCCAGTGAGGGCCTCAGTGCGCTGCTGCTGGCGCGCCTGCGGGCCTTGCCCGACGTGAAGGTGCGGGTCGATCCGCGGGGCTGCGACTGGCCCGGCGGAGCGACACACGCGCTGCGCATCTCACGCGATCTGACCGAGCTCAGCGCCATCACTGGCGCCGATCTGCAGCACTGCGGCAGCGGTCGGACCGAACAGGAACAATGGGTACAACCACGGCACGAACAGCGCGACTGGAGCGCACTGGCCGCCTGGTGGGTGGGTGCACGGCTGGGTGTACCCCGGCCACGCCCACCACCGGGACCAACGGTCGCCGAGACCGACATGCAGGCCTTTCTGGTTGCGCTGGCACGGATCAAGCGCCGCACCGCCGACGATGTCGCCGAGGCTCGGACGACCCTGCAGGCCATCGTGCGCAACAGTCCGGAATTCGCCCTGGCGCAGGCGCATCTGGCGACCGCGGAACTGCTCGCCTTCGAATACGGCCTGCAATCGCTGCCCGAGGCATTGGAACAGGCCGACAGCGCGATCGAACAAGCGCTGCAGATGGATCCGGATCTGGGCATGGCACATGCCGCGCGCGGACTGTACTGGATGAATCAGGACCGCTACGACCTGGCGGTAGCACCGCTCGCTCGCGCCGCGGCGCTCGATCCGGGCGAGCCGGTGATTGCGCTGTGGCTGGGCAATGCGCTGCTCTACCACGGCAACCCGAACGAGGCACGACCCTGGCTGGAGCAGGCCAGTACGCTCGATCCCGGTCTGGTATCGGCCCAGATCAGTCTGGGCGAGGCGGACTGTCTGGCGGGCCGGGAGGCCGCCTGCAACCGGTTCCTCGACGACCCCGGCAGGGGGCCGATGGCGACCTTCGTCGCCGCGCTGTTGCGTGCCCAGCGCGGCGAAATCGCGCAAGCGCATGACCTGCTCGATCGCGTGCCGGTGGATGTCAATCATGGCTGGGTACAGGAACTGCGCGGCGATCTGTGCGGGCTCGATGGCAACAGTTCCGAGCGTTGTCTGGAGCGGCAGAAGGCCCCACGCTGGATCGTCAGATCAGACAGCGCGATGGACATGCCAGGTGGCCCGCAGCTTGATCTGTGGCGGGTGGATCTAGGTCTGTCGAACTGGGTCGTTCAAGCCCGCAAGAACGAACCCATGCGCCTGCGCTTGCGGGAGGAATTGGCGCGATTGCAGCGCGGTGGCCTGCAGTTGCCGTTGGTTTCGGCGATCGAGGCCTGCCTGGCGCCGATCCCGCCGAGAGCAAGCTCCGATGTCGCGCACCTGCGGCCGATGCTGGCGGCCTGGGGGTGCTAGTCGCGGCTTTGCTGAGTTGTCGCTTGGTGGGTTCGATCTGCGATCGAACACTCTTGGTTTGGGATGCAGAGAGAGCGTCAGTGGACAGCGCTGACCCACCATGGCCAAAGGCGAGCCTTGGTGCGCGCAGGTCTCTTGTGGGTTCGATCTGTGACCGAACGCTCTTGGCCCCAGGATGAAGGAGAAGCGTCAGCGCACAGCGCTGACCCACAACAGCCAAAGCCGAGCCTTGGTGCGTGGATATCTCTTGTGGGTTCGATCTGTGATCGAACGCTTCTGGTCAGGCAACCTGCAAAGCACGGGCACAAGCCGAGCATCTAGGGCATCAGGAGTGCTTCACCCGTACCACCATTACGGACCGGACCATGCGGCGGCGCTGCCCACATTGCATACCAGTACGGGTAGTCCGCCAGATTGTTGACCAAACCTGCACGAAGCGGATTGGCAATCAGATACCGCGCCTGTCGAACCAGATCCTCTTCGGCACGTAACCGGTGGTCGTAATAACCTGGCTGCCAGATGGGCATTCGCAGATTGGTATGCCGCCGCAATCCGCGGCTGGCTGTGCCCTTGGTTGCCGATACGAGTGAAGAAAGCGAACAGTGCTCGGAAAGCGTGACCAGCCAGTGGATATGGTCCGGCATCACCACCCAGGCCAGTGACTGACAATAGCCGAGAGCCGCGCTGCGCTTCAGGGCTTCAATGATCTGAAAGGCCGCAACTGGCACTTTGAAAGCAGGCATTCGATTGCGGACACAGAATGTCAACGCATAGCTTTGCTGAGCTTCAGAGAGGCGATTTCGAAGGAGGCTGGAATACGGCATCGGAATGGACTGTAGCAGTCACGCCGAGCCTTGGTGCGCCGATCTTTGGTGGGTTCGATCTGCGATCGAACACTCTTGGATTGGGATGCAGAGAGAGCGTCAGCGCACAGCGCTGACCCACAACAGCCAGCGCCCGGACCCAAGCGGCCATTGCCGTGCTCCACTCAGTCAGCCAGCGCCTGCGGCAAGCTCAGCCGAACGCAGGTGCCGGGATTCAGGGCCAGCCACTCGATCCGGCCACCGATGCGTTCGGCGCGTGCGCGCATGCCGGGCAGGCCGCGGCCCTGGCGCGGATCCGCACTCAAGCCGCTGCCATCGTCGCTGACCTCGATGCAAATGCGCTCATCCTCCCAGGCGGCATGGATGACGATGTGAGTGCAGCCCGCGTGGCGCAGCGCATTGGTGATCGCCTCCTGCACGATGCGCAGCACCTGCAGCACTTCATCCGGCGCCCTGGGCGCCAGATCGGGCAGCTGTGCCGTCCGCCAGCGAACCTGAATCGGGAGTTCCTGCAGGCTGGCCTGCAATCTCTGGCGCAACATGCCCAGCGCCACGCCGAGGTCGGCGCAGGCATCGTCGAGCGAATCGATCATCAGTCGCAAGTCGTCCAGACTGCGCCGCAACTGCTGCCGGAAATGCCCCGGTTGCAGGCCGCCGTGCTCGACCTGGCCGATGAGCGCCACCAGCTGACCGCCCACGCCGTCGTGCATGTCACGCATGATCCGTTGCCGCTCTTCGGCCAGCGTCTGCGCCTGCTCGGCCTGTTGTCGACGCTGGAACTCCTGTTGCAGTTCCAGCGTGCGCTCATCCAGTGCCACGGCCAGCTGACGCTTGGCGTTCTCGGCCGTGTCCAGAGCCCGCAGGATATTGGCGAGTTGGCCGATCAAAAGGACCACCAACAAATACAACACGCCCCAGGGCAACAGGTTCGGCGCCAAGGTTCCCGACAGGTTTTGCCAGATCCTCGCGCTATCGGCGACACCCACCAGCAGGATGAGCAAGGCAGCGCCGGCCAGCCATGGTGCCAGCGCATGACCTTGCGCACGTCGCCGCCACCACAGGACGGCCAGCATGACCAGTTGCAGCAACAGCAACAGGCGGTAACCAACATCACCCGGATTCGCCAACCATCGCTGCGGGAACAGCAGGAGCGTCTGCAGCAGCACCGCCAGTCCGCTCAGGCGGTCCACCCAGGGGCGCAGGGTGGGCGCGTGCACCAGCACGATGGACAGGCGCAGCATGGCCCACAGCGCCAGCGCCAAAGCGACATGGGCCAGGACTGACCCAACGGCGGTCGGCAGCGGTCGCAGCGGCCAGCCCAGGAAATAGAGAAACACCAGACTGAAGAGCACGGCCAGCGCGTACCAGCGGTAGCCGGTTTCGGCAGGTCTGTAGAGCGCCATTGGCAGAACCGTGACCAGGATGGCCAGGGCCACCACGACGGTCAGCTTGGCCCCGTCCCCACCCAGTGTTTGCAGCCACTGGAAAACGGGCGTGAGCTGCTCCACGGGGCCGACCAGCACGTGGCCCAGATAGCTGCGATCGAGCGCGCCGCCGCCGTCGCGCAGCTGGAAAATCAGCTCGTTGTCGCCGCTCTGCAATGCCTCGGCCGGGATGGGCAGCAGGATGGCATGAGAGGTGCTGTCGAAAGTCGGTCGGGCGTCGAAATCGCGCAGGACGTGGCCATTGACCCAAACGCGGGCATCGCGCGTCACGCCGGAGATCAGCAGTGCCTGACCGAAACGCTCGCCGGCCGGCAAGCGATGATGAACCAGCAGACGCCGACAACCGCTGCCCCAGGTGAAGTGCGGCAGGACGACCTCGCGCGTGCCACTGCCATCGCAGCGGGTTTCCTGCGCCTGCCTGATCTGGAAAGACGCCAGCGCGGGCCCGGATCTGAGGGTCAACAACAAGACCGCCAGCGCCAACGTCACCAGGCAAGCCACGACGGTGTTGGCACCGGCACTCAGGCGCGGCGCTGGCGCCGAACTCACGCCTGCCCCACCAGACCCAGCTGCTGTGCCTCGAACACGGCTTCGGCGCGCGAATGGACCTGCAGCTTTCGGTACAGCTCCTTGGCGTAGGAGGTGATGGTGTTGTATTTCAAGCCCATCAGCTGGCCGACTTCGTCGTAAGACAGGCCCTTGGCAATCAGGCGCAGCAGTTCCAGTTCGCGCTCGGTCAGACCCATTCCGTCAATTTCGGCTCGGTGGCCACGGGGCGGGCCCTGCAGTCGGCGCATCAGGTGCACGGCGATCGACGGACTCAATGGTGCGCCACCGGCCAACAGCTGGCGGATGGCCGCTTCCACCGCCGCGTCATCGGCGTCCTTGAGCAGATAGCCGCCGGCACCCTGTTCGATGGCGCGCAACACGCTGGATTCGTCGCCCAGCACGGAAATCACCAGCGTGCCAGTGTGGGCATTGCGCTCGCGCAGCCACTGCAGCAGGGTCAGGCCGCTGCCGTCGGGCAGACCCAGATCGAGCAACAGTACATCGGGCCGCTCAGCCTGCAACGCGATCAGCGCTTCCTGCAGGCTGCCGCAGTTGCCCAGCAACCGCCAGTCGGGCCTGGCGGCGACGATGGCGGCCAGTCGGTCGCGGGTCCGCGGCTCATCCTCGACCACCAGCACACTGACCATCTCCAACTCCGCGAGCGCCCCGTACCTATGCTGCGCCCACCGCTGGCTCAGGCAAACCCCAGAGTAGGGGTGCCACGATCACGCGGCTGCTGCGCTACTCGGTCGTGACGCTCTTGGCCAGATTGCGCGGCTGGTCCACATCGGTGCCCTTGAGCACGGCGACGTGATAGGCCAGCAATTGCAGTGGCACGGTAAAGACCACCGGTGCGCTGAGGAAACCCAGCGGGGGCAGCGTCAGCACGGTGCAGTCCTGACCCACGCCGGCAGCGACCTGGGAGTCGGCAAAGACCACCATCTGACCGCCGCGGGCCCGCACTTCCTCGATGTTGGAGAGCAGCTTCTCCAGCAACTGGTCGTTTGGCGCCACCGCGATCACCGGCATGGCCTCATCGACCAGCGCCAGCGGGCCGTGCTTGAGCTCGCCGGCCGGATAGGCTTCGGCGTGGATGTAGCTGATCTCCTTCAGCTTCAGTGCGCCTTCCATGGCAATCGGGAAATGCGTGCCGCGGCCGAGGAACAGGGCGTGCTCCTTCTGCGCGAACTGCTCGGCCAGCTGCTCGATGGCACCGTCCAGCTCCAGTGCCGTGGCGATGGCCGAAGGCAGATGTTCGAGCTCGGTGACCAGCGCCTCGTAGCGCGCCATGTCCATGCCGCGGGCGCGGCCCAGCTCCAGCGCCAGCAGCGCCAGCGCGACCAGCTGGGTGACGAAGGCCTTGGTCGAGGCCACGCCGATCTCCGGACCTGCGCGGGTCATCAACACCAGATCGCTCTCGCGCACCAGCGAGCTCTCCGGCACATTGCAGACCGCCAGTCGCGCCAGATAGTCGCGCCCCTTGGCATGCCGCAGCGCCGCCAGCGTGTCGCTGGTCTCGCCCGACTGTGACACCGTGACGAACAGCGTCCCAGGCAGTTGGGCGGCCTCGCGATAGCGGTATTCGCTGGCGATCTCGGCAAAGCAGGGCAAACCGCTGAGCTGCTCGATCCAGTGCCGCGCCACCAGCGCGGCGTGATGACTGGACCCGCAGGCGATGATGCGCACGGCCTGGGTCTGCTGCAGCAGCTGGCGGGCGTCCACGCCGAAGATCTCGGTCAGCACGCGGCCGCGGCTGATGCGGCCTTCCAGGGTGTCGGCGACGGCCTGGGCCTGCTCGTGGATCTCCTTCAGCATGAAGTGCCGGTAGCCGCCCTTGTCGACGGCGCCGGGATGCAGCGCAGTCTGCTTGACCGGACGTTCGACAATGGCACCGCCGGCGTCGCGAATCGTCACGGCCTCGCGCTCCAGCGTGACGATGTCGCCCTCTTCCAGATAGATGAAACGGCGGGTTCGATCGAGCAGCGCGTAGATGTCCGAAGCCAGGTAGTTGCCTTCACCCTGCCCCAGACCCACAACCAGCGGCGAGCCGCGGCGCGCACCGATGACCTGATCGGCGTGACGGGTGCCGACGACGGCCAGCGCGAAGGCGCCTTCCAGCCGCAGGGTGGCGGCCTGCACGGCCGCGGTCAGGTCCAGCCCCTGATCCTGCAGGTGCTCGATCAGGTGGGCGATGACTTCGCTGTCGGTGTCGCTGCCGAACTCAAAACCGGCGGCTTTCAGTTCGGCGCGCAGTTCGTGGTGGTTTTCGATGATGCCGTTGTGGGCCACCGCGACGCGCTCGCGCGAGGCATGCGGATGCGCGTTGCGCTCGCTGGGCACGCCATGCGTCGCCCAGCGGGTGTGGGCGATGCCGACCTGCGCCTGCACCGGATTGTCGCGGCAACGCTGTTCCAGTCCGGCGACCTTGCCTTGGGCCCGCACGCGTCGCAGACCCTGACCCTCCAGCACAGCGATGCCGGCCGAGTCATAGCCGCGATATTCCAGTGCCTTCAGCCCCTGCAACAGCAGCGGCACCACATCGGCATCGGCTGTGGCTCCGACGATTCCACACATGGCGGCAGTTCCTTGTGCCTGATTCGAAAGGCCATAGTCTAAGGCCGATGGGTAGTGGGTCAGCGGGCGCGCTGCGGGCAAGATGACTGGGCAACAGGCGTCATTCAGCAGCCCGTCCGCAACCCGCAGGCTGTTGCCCCGGGACGCCACTTGCACGCCAGTGCCAGACTCGGGAGGATCGCGGCCTGCACCCGCGCGGGACCCGCCCGTGGCCGAAAACCTTCAAGTCCTGCTCGACCGCATCGCGGTCGAGGTGTCACCGCTGGTTGGTCAGGGTGCCGTGGCCAGCTACATCCCGGCGCTGGCCCGAGTACCGGCGCAGCAGTTCGGCATGGCTCTGCGCGGGGTCGATGGTCTGGAGGCGGCCGTCGGCCAGGCCGACACGCCCTTCTCGATCCAGAGCATGTCGAAGGTGTTCAGCCTGACGCTGGCGCTGCAGCGGATTGGCGAAGGCCTGTGGGAACGGATCGGCCGTGAGCCTTCTGGTGATCCCTTCAATTCGCTGGTGCAGCTGGAGCACGAGCAGGGCAAGCCGCGCAATCCCTTCATCAACGCCGGCGCCATTGCCGTGGCGGACCGCCTGCTGGGCTGCTGCGACGATGCCAAGGCCGAACTGCTGGCGCTGGTGTCGGAGCTGGTCGGCGAGCCGGTTGCCTTCGATCTGGAGGTGGCGGCTTCCGAAGCCGCCCACGGCGAGCGCAATGCGGCCACGGCGCACTTCATGCGCAGCTTCGGCAAGCTCGACCATCCGGTGGAGCAGGTGCTGGATGTGTATTTCCATCAGTGCGCGCTGGCGCTGAGCTGCCGCCAGATGGCCCGTGCCTGTGCCTATCTGAGTCACGGTGGCATCAATCCGCGTACCGGGCAGGCGATCCTCACCGCCCGCCAGGCGCGTCGCATCAACGCGCTGATGCTGACCTGCGGCACCTACGATGTGGCTGGCGAGTTCGCCTTCCTGATCGGCCTGCCCTGCAAGAGCGGCGTCGGCGGCGGCATCATCGCCACCGCCCCGCAACGACTGAGCCTGTGTGTCTGGTCACCGGCGCTCGGCCCCTCCGGCAATTCGCTGGCCGGCATGAAGGCGCTGGAGCTGTTCGCGGCCGAGTCAGGCTTGTCGGTGTTCTGATCGCCGCGCGCTTGTGGGTCAGCGCTGCGCGCTGAGGCTCTTTAGTTTGCGTAGCCAAGAGCGTCCGATCTCAGATCGGAGCCACAGGGGCGGTGGCATCGCGGTGAGCTTTCGCGTGTTCAGTGGGAGCGAGCTTGCTCGCGATCTTTTTTCCTTCCAATGTCAGAGCCCAGGCAAGATCCAGAGGTCGCGAGCAACTTCGCTCCCACTATTGGCGTGTGGCTCTACGCACCCGACGCGAGCGACGCCAAGGCAAGCGCCAAAGATCGTCGCTCCTGCGATCGACATGTCGGCTGGCCGCTCGGGCCTACCTGCCCACGTTCACCCGACAGGGAGCCCCGGCTCTTGTAGGTCAGCGCTGCGCGCTGACGTTCTGCCGCAATGTGATCAATCCGCCTCCGGCGCCGGGTCCTCGAAGCCGTCTGTGAACAGCGGCGTGTTGCCCTCATCGTCACCGATCGCCACGGTGGCGGATGCGCTGCCCGGCTCGGTGAGGCTGGCCTCGATCAGCTCCTTGCCCTCGACAAGTGCGTCGTCCACACCCATCAGCAACAACGCTCCCGTGGTACCGGCGGCCGGCAGGCAGAGCTGAATGCCAGGGTCGGCGGGGGATTGGTCCTCGCTGACATAGTCCACATCCAGCGTGGCGCTGCCGGCGTAGTTCACCGTCAGACACTGGACCGCCTGCCAGGCGTGGCTGAGCCCCAGCTGCAGCAGGGCCTCGCCACCGGCCTCGGTGAAGGCGGCGCGGTCGAAGGCGAAGGTGGTGATCTGCGGCAGCATCTCATCGTCGACCAGGGTCAGCGTGGTGGCCAACCCTGGCGCGCTGAGCTGCACACTCTCATCGCCCTCGAACAAGCTGTCGTCGCTGCCGGTCAGCGACAGGCTGGCCTGCAGTTCATTGGCCGCCACACAAACCTGCACGCCCGGGGCCGCATCGTCGTCGCTGAGTTGGTAGTCGACGCCGGCGTCGGCATTGCCGGCCACCGTCAGGTCGTGGCAACGCGGCTGCAGCGCCGGGTTGGATTGGGTCGCGGTCAGCAGGCTGACCCCGCCGTTCTCGCTGACCGAGGTCGGCGCGAAAGCCAGCGCCGTCAGGCTGGGCGTGTCTTCGGCGTCAGTCAGCGTCGTCTGTGCGGTGATTCCGCCGGACGCCGCGCTGATCGACTCATCGCCTTCGTAGAGGTTGTCGTCGATCGGGGTCAGCGCCAGGCTGGCGGCGGTGGCACCGGCAGCCGCGCAGGCCTGGACGCCGGGCGCCGCGTCGTCGTCCGAGACGGCAAAATCGCTGCCCGGCACGGCGGTGCCGGCGAAGCCGACATCGAAGCATTGATCGCTGTCGGCGGCGCGATCCAGGCTCAGCTCCAGCGCGATCGGCGCACCATCTTCGGCGAAGCTGGCCGCGCTGAAGTTCATGGCCACGACGCTGGGCGCACTCTTGTCTTCGAGCAAGGTGAGCGTGGCCATGAGTCCGGAAGCATCGACCCGAACGCTCTCGTCGCCTTCGAAGATCGCGTCGTCGATGGCGGTCAACGGGACCGATCGCGTGAGCTCGTCGGCCGGCACACACAGCCGCACCGGCGCACCCGGATCGTCGTCGCTGAGGCTATAGTCGACATCGATGGTCGCGCTGCCACTGACCGTCAGCTCGTAGCAGCGCTCGACCGTGGCCGGATTGGATTGCGTGGCCAGCAGCTGGCTGACCCCGCCGCTCTCGCTGATGCTGGTGGGATCGAAGGCCAGTGCGGTCAGCGTCGGCGTGTCCTCGGCATCAGTCAGCGTGGTCGCCGCCATCGCGGCGCCGCTGCTGGCTGACAGGGACTCATCGCCTTCGTACAGCCCATCATCGATCGGCGTGAGGCTGAGCTGCGCGCTGGTCGCGCCGGCCGGCGCACAGGCCTGGATGCCAGCGGCGGCATCATCATCGGAGACGCTGTAGTCACTGGCCAGGGTAGCCACACCAGCGAAGCTCACATCGAAGCACTGCTCGGTGGTGGCGCTGTGGTCCAGCGTCAACGTCAGGCTGATCGGGGCGCCGGTCTCGCTGAAGCTGGCCGCCGAGAAGCTCATGGCCACCACGCTCGGCGCGCCCTCGTCGTCGATCAGACTCAGGCCGGCCAGCACCCCAAGGCGTTCGACCTGCACGACTTCATCGCCCTCGAAAACGCCGTCATCCATGGCACTCAGCGCCACGCTGCGAGTCAGCTCGCCGGCATTGACGCACAGCCTCACGGCGGCGCCGGGATCGTCATCTACCAGCTGGTAGTCGACGCCCGCAGTGGCGCTGCCAGAAACGCTGAGCAGATGGCAGACGGCGACGTTGGCCAGGTTGGATTGGGACGCGGTCAGCTGGCTGAGACCGCCGTTCTCGCTGATGCTGGCCGGATCGAAGGCCAGTGCGGTGAGCGTCGGGAAGTCCTCAAGATCGCTGAGTGTGGCGCTGGCCAGGCCACTGCCGCTGCTGGCACTGAGGCTCTCGTCGCCTTCGTAAGTGGCATCGTCGATGGGCGTGATGCTCAGCTGCGCGCTGGTGCTGCCGGCACTGGCACAGGCCTGGATGCCGGCTGCGCCATCGTCATCGCTACTGGCGTAGTCGCTGCCGAGCGCGGCGGTGCCGGTGAAATCGACGCTGTAGCACTGATCAGACACCGAGGCGCGGTCCAGACTCAGACTCAGACTGATGGCCGCGCCGGTTTCGCTGAAGCTGGCGGCGCTGAAGCTCATCGCACTGACGCTCGGCAGCGGATCGTCGTCGATCAGCAACACGGATTGCTCGCTGATGGGGCCGATCAGCAATGCGGAAGACACCGCGCTGATGGCCAGCACGGCCGTCTCGTCGCCCTCGTTGAGGTCGTCGTCGAGCACGGTGAAGCTGGTGCTGGCGCTGCTGCTGCCGACCGGGATCGTCAGCTGGCTGCTGGCCAGCTGATAGTCACTGGCCTCGATGCCGCTGCCGCTGACGCTCAGGTCGACGGTCTGATTTGTCGCCACTGCGATCCCGGTGGTGGCGGTGACCGTGATCACGCTGCCGGCGGCTTCGCTGCCCGTGTTCAGATCAACACTGAGTTCGACCGGATTGGCACCGTTGAACCACACCTGATTGTTGTCGAAGTAGGCACCTTCGACGATGTCCAGATCGCCGTCGCCATCGATGTCGCCGGCGTCCAGCGCGTGCGTCTTGGCCATGCCCAACCGCTGGCCGCTATCGGTGAAATTGCCGGCGCCGTCGTTGAGCAGCACCCGATTGGGCAACCCGCTGCCTTCGTCGTAGTTGCCCTCGACGATGTCCAGATCGCCATCGCCGTCCATGTCCACCAGCACCGAGTGATAGCTCTCCAGATCACCCAGCTGGGTTTCGCCGCTGAAGTTGCCGTCGCCATCGTTGATGAACAGAAAGCTGCCGCTCACCCTGGATTCGATCAGGTCCAGATCGCCATCGCCATCGATATCACCCAGGCTGCCGTGCCAGCTGCGAATGCGGCCGGTCTGCTGGCCTTCGGTGAACTGGCCTGTGCCGTCGTTGATCCAGAAGCGGTTGTTCTTGTTCTCGCCGATGGCCTCGAAGACGTCGATGTCGCCATCGCCATCAATGTCGCCAGCGCTCACACCCAGCGTCTGGTAGTCGCCGAGCAGCTGACCGGTGTCGGTGAAGCTGCCCTCGCCGTCGTTGAGATAGACCTTGTTGGGGTTGTTGAGGATGCCGGTGTAGACGTCCAGGTCGCCGTCACCGTCCAGATCGGCCAGCACCAGATCGGCGCTGAAGCCGCTGGGAAACTCAAAGCCGATACTGAAGTTGCCGCTGCCATCGTTGAGCATCACCCGATCGGTCTGACCGCTGTTGGCGACCACCACGTCCAGATCCCCGTCGCCATCGACATCGCCCACGCTGATGCCGTAGCTGTCCTGGGTGCCCAGGTTCTGGCCGGAATCGGTGAAGTGGCCGCTGCCGTCGTTGAAATACAGGCGATTGCTCTTGGCCGCCGTGCTGGGGCCCGAGGCCACCGTGAACAAATCCAGATCGCCGTCGCCATCCACGTCGAGCAGGCGTACGTCCTGGGTCGCGTCGGCTGCGTCCAGCGTCTGGCCACTGTCGAACAAGCGGGCGGCGCTGGCCGTGGGCGAAGCGATCGTCAGCAGATGATCCTCGACTTCACCATCGCCAACGATGCCGCCCAGACCCAGCCCGCCCACCGTGCTGACCCGAAAGCGCGCCATCGCCGGACCGGCCTTCGCATTGGCCGGCACGCTGAAGAGCAGGCCGTTGTCTCCATCGACCACCGTGCGGTCGATGAATACATGTTCCTCGGCGCCGCCCCAGCTGCCATCGCCATTGAAATCGATCCATGCGTCCAGCTGACCGGGACCCTCCTGCAGGTTGACCGTGACCGCCCCGAGCGCGCTGCCGATCGGGGCCTGCAGCAGGCTGACGCCGTCCTCGTCATCGAGCCCGTCCAGGTCATCGCCGTCGGCGCTGGCGCTGGGCAGACCGTTCTCTTCATCGTCCCGATTGGCGCCCAGTTGCGGACCGCTGATGATGTGTATCGGCCCATCGTCGACGCTCAGCGTGGGGTATGGGGCCGGCGCGTCGCCAAAATCGGCCTTGGCCTGGACTGCTGCTCGTGCCGGCGTGCCCACGCTCGCCAAAGGCACGGCGATGAGTCCTGCGCAGAGCGCGGCGCGGATGGCCGAGGCGATGGGTGCGCGCGGATGCCGGGGCCGCATTCGTCGGACTGGTGTGGTGTTGCGACGGCTTGAGGCGGGCGAGCGGCGCAGGGGACGGGTGCGATCGGACATGGCGGAAACTGCACGCCCCGGGGGCGCGGCGTCTGGCTGTGGTGTGCAGATGCTGGTCAGCGAATGTGCAGGAAGTGCGGAGTGGCCCCTTGTCGCCCGTCGAAGGGGATCGGTCAGGATAAGCCGCGCGGTGGCGCCGCGCTCAGGCCGAGCGCCACAACCCGGCTTCGCCCTCGATGCTCAGTGTGTGCTGGATCTCCTTGGTGCGGAAACCCAGCATCTTCGGTCGGCGGACGCCCGGCAGTGTGATCACGTCGTAGAGCTCGCTGATCCGCTCGTCCAGATACAACGAATGCACCAGTTCGCCGCGGCGCAGGTCGATCACTGCCACGCCGGTGCGGGGCCGGGCGCCGCGTCGCTGCAACTGCTCGTCCAGCGCCAGTCCGGCGAAGGTCCGCTCGCGCGGTCGCGACAGCCCAACGACGGCGTAGTCGCCATGGAAAGCCAGTCCGCGCGCATAGCCGGGACAGAAGGCCACCTCGACGAAGCGCCCGTCGGCATCCAGATGACCGAAACGGCCGTTGCCCGAATCCAGCAACCACAAGTGATCCTGATGCCAGCGCGGTGAATGCGGCATCGACAGCCCACTGCACAGGATCTCGCCGCTGTCGCGGTCGATCACCACGCCGCCATCGCGGCGGTAGTCGCGCCAGCCTTCGGCCACATCGCTGCGCGAGACGGCGGTGAAATAGCGTGGCCGACCGTCGCGCGCCGCCACCCCGTTGAGGTGGCAGCGGTCCTCGGCCACCAGCCTGCTGAGGAAGGGGGGCTGCCACAGCGGAGTGAAGTTGTGGAGGTCGGACAGCCCGGCCAGACAACAGAACAGCGTGCTGACGAACTGCAATCGATCTTCGGCGAAGACCAGGTCGTGGGCGTCCACATCGCCAGTCGTGTAGCCCACCCGCGGTACGAACAGGCGATCGGCATCATTGTCCAGTTCGCCTTCGCCCAGCACATTGGCGAATCGCCAGATCTGGTAGCTGGTCGCCGCCCACAGGGTCTGTCCATCACTCCACAGCCCCATCGCGCGGGAGAAACTGCGCTCGTTGGCGGCCAGCTGCCCATCGCTGCGACGGCCCACCAGCACGATCTTGCCGGCTTCGTAGGTGCTCATGCCCAGGCTCAGCTGCTGCTCGGCCAGCCAACTGGCGAAATGTCGGGAGGCGTGCAGATCCATGGGCGCGGGCTCGACGGGCGTTGCCGCAGACCCTAATCAGTGCGATGGCAATTGACCAGCGGACGTGCTGATCAGGAAAGCGCGAGGCCCGGCGTCCGGCCAGCTTGCGTCTTTGTCTTGCAGACCCGGACAGCTGTGCGCGAAGGCGCAGTTCCGGCCGATTCCCGTGTCATGACGATGCGCTAAAGTGCCGCCATGGAAGATGTACAGATCGCTCCGGGCGTCAGTTTGCCGGCCAGCGCGCTGCAGGAGCGGGCGATCCGTTCCCCCGGCCCCGGCGGACAGAACGTCAACAAGGTAGCCACTGCCGTGGAGCTGCGCGCGCGCCTGGATGCGTTGGTCGGTCTGGACGAAGGGGCGCGGCTGCGTCTGAGCGCGGCGCGCGACCGCCGCCTGCTGGACGACGGCACCTTCCTGATCCAGGCCCATCGCCACCGCACGCTGGAGCGCAATCGCGCCGATGCGCGGCAGCGACTGATCGCCTTTGTCCAGCGCTTTCTGGTGCCACCGACCTTGCGTGTAGCGACCCGCCCCACGCGTGCCTCGCAGCGCCGGCGAGTGGAGCAGAAGAAGGCGCGGGGCCAGGTCAAGCGGCTGCGCCAGGAGCGCCCTGGTGGCGACTGATGCACCCGCCAGCGATACGGCCAAGCTGCCACCGATGCAGCCGGCGATCCCGCGCTGGAGCGGGCGCTGGTTGTGGCGGATTCTGGGCTGGTTGATCGTCCATGCCAGCCGCTGGCGCGTGACCGGCGAGTTTCCGAATCGAGCCCGACTGGTGGTGATCGCGGCCCCGCACAGCTCCGCCTGGGATGGTGTGTTCGGCATTGCCGCAGCGATGACCTTGGGCCTGCGACCTACCTGGATGGCCAAGGACAGTCTGTTTCGTGGGCCACTGGGCTGGTTGCTGCGGCAACTGGGCGGGGTGGCCACCGATCGCAGCAATCCCAGTGGCGTTGTCGGCCAGACGGTCGCAGCGCTGCGCCAGTCACCGGCGATGTGGCTGGTGCTGGCGCCGGAAGCGACCCGGCGCAAGGTGGCCAAGTGGCGTACCGGCTTCTATCACATTGCCGTCGGCGCTGGCGTGCCGATCCTGCCGGTCTATTTTCACTACCCCGAACGCCGCATCGGCATTGGTGAGCTGTTCCATCCCACCGGTGACATGGATGCCGATCTGCGCGCGCTGTACGAGATCTACCGGCCCTGGCGCGGCAAGGATGGCAAGTCGGCGGTGCCGGACTGAACGCTGGCGTGACCCATCGGCACCGGTGCATGACCCGGCAGGCTTCGTTCCGGCGTACTTTCGGGGCAAGATAGGGGGCAAGCCACCTGGGGAGGTGCCGTCATGAGACTGAGCAGTCGCTGGTCGCTGCTGCCAATGTTGTTGTTGTGCGCCCAGCCGCTGCTGGCCGGGGGCATCGCACCACAGGATCGCACCATGCTGGTGCGCGAACTCAACAGCGGCGAGCAATGGCAATGGAACAGTGCCCGAGCGCCCTCGCGCTACTCGCCCTGCTCCACCTTCAAGATCCCCAACGCCTTGATCGGACTGGAAAACGGCACGATCTCTCTGCAGCGCAACGAGCGCGGCTACAGTTTCATCGTCGACCCCATCCAGCCCTGGTGGCCGGAAGGCTGGGCGATGAAGCAGAACCTGCGCGATGCCCTGCGGCGCTCGACGGTCTGGTACTTCCAGGGTCTGGCGCGGGCAGTGGGTCTGCCCACCTATCAGCGCTGGCTGCGACATTTCCGCTACGGCAACGAGAACACCAGCGGTGGCGTCGATCAGTTCTGGCTGGGCGACAGCCTGCGCATTTCGGCGATCGAACAGATGGGTTTCGTCAGTCGCCTGGAGCAGGAGCAGCTGGGCGTGCGACCGGAGTACACCCGGGCCGTGACTGACGCGTTGGTGCTGGAACATGGCGAGGACTGGCGCTGGTGGGGCAAGACCGGCCTGTGCCTGGGTCATGACGGTCGGCCGCTGGGCTGGCTGGTGGGCGCGGTGGAGCGGCCAGGCAAGACCTGGGTCTATGCCGTCAATGCTTCTGCGGCCGATTGGGACAGCGTGCGGCAAGGGCGGGTGGAGCTGGCGCGCCAGGCCCTGCAGGCCGCTGGCGCGCTGTAGTCCGCTGCATGGTCGAGGTCGTTCGCAAGGTCTGTCTGTTGGGTGACTTCGGCGTCGGCAAGACCAGTCTGGTCGCCCGTTTCGTTTCCAACACCTTCTCCGACAAGTACCTGACCACGGTGGGCGTGAAGACCGAGACGCGTCGGGTCACGCTGGCCGAGCGCACGGTCAAGCTGGTGCTGTGGGACATCGCCGGTCGTGACAGCCTGGATCTGTTGCGACTGAACTATCTGCGCGGCGCCACCGGTCTGCTGCTGGTGGCCGACGGCACTCGCGCCGACACGCTGGATTCGGCCCGGCAGCTTTATCTGCAGGCCTGCGCAGAGATCGGACAGGTCCCCGGCGTGCTGTTGGTGAACAAGTTCGATCTGTTGCCGGAATGGGAGATTGGTCCCGACCAGCTGGCCGCGGTGCGCGGGCAACTGCCCCTGTTCGAAACCAGCGCCCTCAGCGGCACCGGCGTTGAAGAAGCCTTCGGAAGTCTTTGCGAGCGTCTGCCATGAGTTTGCCCCCGGCCGTACAAAAGCACCTGCAGCGTGAAAATCTGGGTGCCGGCGGTGTGGCCTGCCTGAGTTTCGACAGCGACTGGCGCCTGACGGCCCGCTCGGGCGCGGTCCGCGAACTGGGGTTGGATGGCGACAACCAGGACGTGCTGGAACGGCAGTTTCGCGAACTCTGCCATGGTCAGTCGCCCACCCGTGGTGGCCGCGTGCCACAGGTCAATCTCGGCAATGGCCACTATGCCGACCTGCACCTGGTGGGCGAAGAACAGTGCTTTCATGTGGCTGTCGTCGACGTCAGCGAGCGTCTGCTGGAAGAGCAGGCGCTGCAACAGCGGGCGCAGGAGAACAAGCTGCGCAGCTACCAGCAGGGACGGCAGCTGCGCGAGCTGCGCCAGCTGCGCCAGCAATTGCTGTTGGTCGAGGCCGAGCGGGATGCCGCCCGTGCCCAGGTGCTCGAATTGGCGATGCAGGCCGAGCTGCAGGGACAACGTCTGCAGGGCGCGCTGGATCGGGTCGACAGCGAAGTGCGCAGACTGCTGCAACTGGAGCCCGGTCAGGGCGGGCGCCAGCGCGCCGAACAGCTGCTGGAGCAGGCGCTGGCCCAGATCGGCCACCTCAGCGACGACGCCCGCCAGGCGTTGGCCCGGCTGGTACCGCAGGCGCCGATCGTCGCCGACAGCGAGAACGAGGAGTTGGACATCGATCAGTTGGCCGCCGAGCTGTTTCGCGGCCTGCGCCGATTGATTCGCGAGCAAGGCGTCAAGCTGGACCTGCGCACCCATCGGCGCAGTGCCGATCCGCTGCGCTTTGCCACCGGCAGCGTGCTGCAGACCTGTCAGCTGGCGCTTTGGCAAACCATCTTGCGATCGCCGGGCGGCGACATCGCGTCGATCCTGCGCTGGGACGGGCAGTTCCTGCAGCTACAGATCGAATCGCCGGCTGCGGACTTCGAGCCGGCGCTGGCCGATGCGCTGTGGGATCAGAAGCTGCCGGCCGATGACGCCGGCCCGGGTGCCATGGTGCTGTTTGCGCTGGGTCGTGTGCTGCATCGGCACGGCGGCCGGGCGCTGGCGCAGCCGTTGCCACAGGGGCTGCGGCTGCTGGTTTCGCTGCCGGCCCGGGTCATGCAGGAAAGCGGCGGCGACATCACCGCACCGAACTTTCGCGGCCCGGTATGGCTGTTCAGCGCCGACAAGGTCTACGGTGCCGAGATGCTGGCCGAGTTCGGCGCTCGCGGCGTCGATTTGCGCCAGCACGAGGTAGATGAACGTGAACTTCGCCACGCGCTGGAAGCCGCTCCGCCGGCGATCCTGTTCGATCTGGACGTCAATCCCGAAGCCGCCGTGCTGGCCTTCAAGCTGCGGGTGCGTGGATTTGCCGGCGCACTGATTGCACTCGGCGGCCCGGATCCGAAGGGCAGTGCGCTGTCGGCCACCTGGCGCATGCATCTGCCGCGCTCGGCCAGCGCCAAGGAGCTGCTGCGGATGCTGTCGCTGCAGGCCAGCTGAAACCTGCTCCAGGCACCCCGATACCGGCTTCCCACGCCTGGGCAGTCATGGCTGGCGGGGGAGTCCGACGCGGCATTGTAGCGCTGTGCCCCGGGCCCGCAGATCGTGCGCGCCCGCCACTGGTCTGGACCAGCGTCTGCGGCACAGCGACATTGAGTGCAACCAGACCTGACCGGCGCGTATCCATTGCAGCAAACGGGGCAGTCAACCCGTTTCCCGTCGATCTGTAGGAGTCGCCTCATGCAACTGGAAATGTTCATCCCCATCGTGCTGTTCATCTGCATCTTCCTGGCCATCAAGGTGGTGGTTGATGCCCGGGTGCGGCGGCGGCTGGTGGAAACCAATGGCTCGGAAGAGCTGGTCAAGGTGATGCTGGCCGCGGACGAGGAAGCCCGCCGCGGCAACGCGCTGAAATGGGGCCTGGTGTCGGTCGCCATCGGCGGCGCCTTCTTCATGCAGCAGATGTTCAAGCTGGACGAAAACGATCCGGCCACCTTCGGGTTGCTGTTCGTCGCAGCGGGCGCGGCCCTGCTGGTATTCCACTTCGTCGCCGGCAAGACCCGCTGATCAGGACGGACCTGCGGCCAGCCGCAGGTCCGTTGGATGGAGGGGCGGCATCGCCGTCAGCAACGTGGACGCGTCGGTAGCGCTATTCGCGGCGGCGCCAGAAACGGTCCATCTCCAGGAAGGTGAAGGACGCCGACCAGGTAATCAGCAGAAAGCCGGTCAGGGATTCGGTCCCAGCCATGAACCGCAAAGGACCCACCGGCGCCAGGTCGCCGAAGCCGACCGTGGTGAAGCAGGCTGCCGACAGATAGACCGCATCGAGCAATCCCAGCGGATCGGCGCCGACGATCACACCGGTTTCGGGCCAGCCGGCGAGCACCCAGAAGGCCAGGCCGAAGACCCAGATCTGGATGATGTGCAGGGTCAGGGCGGCCAGAATGCCGTACAGCACCCGGCGATGCCGACGCGCGCCGCGACGGCGGTCCAGATACTGCCAGGTCTGGTCCAGACCGTTGTAGTGCAGCAGGATCGAGGCGACCACCGCCAGCAAGGTGACCACCACGACGAGCGCGTTGGCGCCGACATGGTGGTAGTCACTCGGTGCTGCCGCCAGCGTCCGGCTGGACACCAGGCAGCCGAACAGCAGCGGCAGCAGACAGCGACCCCAAGACGAGTGTCGCGACATGATCACCAACCTGGTGGCAGGAACGCGCTGCTGACCCCGTGGAAGTGATAGCCCAGCAAGCGCCAGTACCACAGCAATGGCAGGCTCGACAGCGCAGCCAGCACGAACAGCAGCAGGTGCAGGCGGCGCCAGAATGGCCAGTGTGCTCGTTGCAACACGGGCAACAGGAACAAGGCGGTGAGCAAGCTCAGCACCGCCGCGACCAGCCCGATGCCCAACACCCAGACGGCTTGCTCATCCGGGAAATGCGCCAGCGCATCGGGTTCCGGTCCGGAGAGGGTCTGCAGCAGCAGGAACAATCCAACCGCGAAGGCCAGCCAGCCCAGTGCGGCCAGCCAGCTGATCGCTGCTGCACTGTGTTCGACCCACCCCCCGTAGGCCGGTCGACGCAGCCGCAGACCAAGCAGCCGCAACAGCGACAGACCCAGCAGCGTGCCGGCAACGGCCCAGAACAATTCGGTGCGCGCGTACCAGGGCACACGCTCGAGCACGACATGACCATAGGCCGGCCAGGCACGCTGGGCCGGACCATCGGCGATGCTGGAAAAGGCCAGCGTCGTGCCATCGCGCTCACTCTCGAAGACGCCCGGACTGCGTTCGCGATAGGCCTTGCGGTCATCGCCATCGACCAGCAGCAAACGTCCCTCGTCGGCGAGATAGCGCACTTCGGTGTCACCGCCAAACAGGACGCCGGAGGCCTCGAACTTGCTGTAGTTGCGGCGGGTGGTGCGATAGGTGCCCACGTAGCTGACTGCGCGCTCGGCCAGATCGGCCGCTGGCGTGGCCGGCGCCGGCTGGCGGCTGGCCAGGAACTGCTCGATCAGCAACCGCGGCAGGTCCTGGGCGAACTGACGGCCTGCGGCACCATTGGTGGAGACGAAGATGCCGATCCGCGGCTCCGGCAGCAACACCAGATTGCTGTGGAAATTGAGCACCGCGCCGGCGTGCTCGACCGTGCGCAGGCCGCTGGTCTGGCGCGACCAGAAGCCGTGCGCATTGCCGCCCACGGCATCGTGATGACGGGTCAGCACGCCGTGCATGCCCTCGATGGTCGCCGGTTGCAGCACGGGGCGTCCATCCAGCATGCCCTGGTTCAAATGCAGGCGCATGAAACGCGCCATGTCCTGCGCCGTGCTGGACAGCGATCCCGCCGAGGCCATGCCGCGGTGCATCCAGAACTTGTCATTGCGCTGCTGACGCCAGCCATTCCAGCGATAGCCTTCGGCCAATTGCGCGGCCAGGTCGTCCGGCAGGTCGTCCTCGCGCGGCACGCCGGCCCGCTCGCGGAAACTGGAATGACGCATGCCGAAATCACCGAGCACGCCGTCCATGTAATCCTCGAAGGAGACCCCGCCGGCCTCGGCGATGACGGCACCGATCACGCCATAACCATAGTTGCTGTAGGAGCTCAGTACTCCGGCCGGGCGGACTTGAGCCGGCGGGAAACCGGCCAGGTACGGACCCTGGGCATGGTCGCTGGCGGCGTCCATCGCGTAGAAGTGGCCCAGATAGCCGTCCTCGAAACCGGCCTGGTGGGTCAGCAGATGGGTCAGTGTGATCCCCTCACCGGCAGCAAAGGGCAACGGGTCGAGATAGCGCGACAGCGGCTGCTGCAGGTCGACCAGTCCCTGTTCCTGCAAGCGCATCAAGGCGGTGGCCGTCACCACCTTGGAGATGGAACCGACACGGAACAAGGTGACGGCGGGATCGGCCAGGCGCCGCTGCTCGACGTCGGCCAGTCCCCAGCCTCGAGCGGTCACCAGCCGGTCGGCTTCGACCACGCTGACCACCACGCCGGGCAGGTGCTCGCCCAGCATCGACGCCTCCACCAAACCGTCCAGCCAGGCGTCCAGGCGGGCCTTGTCGAGCAGGCCGTAGCTGGTCGAGGGCGAACTCAGTGTCTCGGTGCCCGGCACGCCGTCCAGGGGCGTGGTGACGACCGTCGGATCAGCGCTCGGATCGACCGTGGCGTTGGCGTCGGTCGCCAACGGCACTGCCGAATCGGCGTCGATGGCAGCTGCAGCGGCGCCATCCGGCGCCTCTGCCAGCGGCTCGCCCGGCGTCGCCTCGACGGATTCGACGACCGGCGCCGGGGCAGACACAGCGGGGTCTGTCAGCGCTGCTGCTGCGGCTGCCGGGGTGGCCTCGGTGTCGGCTTCGGCGGCCTCCGACGGCGCGCTGGATGCCTCGACCCTCTCCGCTGGGGCAGCGCTGGCGCCGTCGCTGTCCGGGCCGGTCACCGGCTCGCCGGCGTCGGCACTCGGTGCGGACTCAGCCGGCTCTGCGACCGGCGCGGCGACCTCCTGTGACCAGGCAGCAGCGCTCAGGCACAACCCCAGCAGCAGTCCGGTCAGCGGCACGGCGCGATGGCAGGCGACAGGCATGGCCCTTCCTCCGACTTGAGCATGCAGCAAGCATAGCCCAGCGGCAGGATGGCCAACCCGGCCGCCGATCATTGCTCTGATCGGCAGTCAGGAACGGCCGACGTCGTCTGGCCAGATCGCCGCCGAGTGCCAGCTGTAGCGATGCATGGCATGCAGCATCGGTGCGAACAGCAGTGCTTCCACCAGGATCAACGACCACACGGGTGGGCCGCCCTCGGCTTGAGCCAGCAACAGCGCATACCACAGCAGCATGCCGGCATCGATCCAGCAGAGTGTCCGCCACAGCCACCGCGAAACGAAGGCAATGCCGTCGATCCAGCCGTGCAGGGCGATCAGCCCATTGCCCACGACAAGCAGGGCCAGCAGATCGGCCAGACGACCCATCAAGGCTCCGATCAGGCAGATCAATACAACGAAGGCCAGCAGCCAGCGATAGGCCCGCCAGACGCCGCTGACCGGTCCTTCGTTCACCGCCCACCGTGGCGGCTTGCCATTCGCCGACGCGACGGCGTTAGGCTGCACCCTGGACCGCGACCTGGGTCCATCCGACCCCTTGCGCGCAGGAGTGCACGATGAGCGTTCGAGTTCTGATCACCGGTGCCGGCAGTGGCCTCGGTGCGGCCATGGCCCGCATTTACGCCGAACGTGGCGCCCAGGTGGCGGTCGTGGACATCCAGCTGGAACGCGCCGAAGACACGATCGCCGCGCTGCCCCAGGTCGATGGCGGGCATCTGGCGCTGACTGCGGATGTCGGTTCGGATGCCTCGATGGAAGCCCTGCGAGACACCATCGAGCACAAATGGGGCGGCCTCAATGTGCTGGTCAACAACGCTGGCGTGGCCTCCGGTGGCGAAATCGTGGCGATCACGCCGGCCGAGTGGGATCGCGTCCTGAACATCAATCTGATGGGCGTGGTCCGCGGCTGCCGACTGTTTGTACCCATGCTGCTGCGTCAGTCCGGCGGCCTGGTCATCAACACCGCCTCCTTTGCCGGTCTGGCCGGCGCTCCCACCCTGGGCGCCTATGGCGTCTCCAAGGCCGGCGTCGTGGCGCTGAGCGAAAGCTTGAATGCCGAGATGAAGATGCACGGCGGGCGCTGCTCGGTCCTGTGCCCGAGCTTCTTCCAGACGCGGCTGCTGGAATCCTGCGCCCCTGGCCAGGAAGAGGTCCGGCAGTTCGCCGGGCGCCTGATGAAGAAGGGGCGGTTGAATGCCGACGACGTGGCCCGCTACGCCATTGATGAGGCACAGTCGGGCCGCTTCCTGTTGCTGCCACATCCGGACACGCGCCGACGCTGGTGGCTGAAACGCTGGTTTCCGGGCTTCTACTACCGCGCCACCGAACGCTACTTCGCGCAGATGCGTCAGCGCGCCGGCCAGTAGTCGGCAGCGCGCTGCCCTCATTCGGCGCTCGCTGCCGGCGGCAATTGACCGATCACATGCAGTTCCCGTTGCGGGAAGGGAATGCTGATGCCGGCCGCATCCATCGACTGCTTCAGGTCAATCAGCAGCGCCGAACGCACCGGCCAGTAGTCGCTGGTGCGCACCCACGGCCGGATACCCAGGTCGACGCTGCTTTCGCCGAGGTTGAGCAGCACGATCTGCGCCGCCGGCTCCGGCAACAGGCGCGATTCGCGCGCCAGCACCTCACGGATCACCTCGCTGGCGCGCCCGATGTCGTCCTTGTAGGCGATGCCCAGCACCAGATCCAGGCGCCGCGTGTCGCGGGCGCTGAAGTTGATCACCGGCTCGTTGATGACCACGCCATTGGGGAAGACTAGTTCACGGTTGTCAGCCGTGCTCAGCACCGTGTGCATCAACCGAATCTGCTCCACGGTGCCGGTCAGACCGGAGAGCTCGATCACATGGCCATGGCGGAAGGGCTTGAGCAGAATGATCATCACGCCCGCGGCCAGGTTGCCCAGCGAGTCCTTCAGGGCCAGACCGATGGCCAGGCCCGCTGCGCCCAGCACCGCCAGCAGGCTCGCCGCGGGCACCCCCACACCATCGAGCGCGGCGACGACCGCCAGCACGCTGAAGACGCTGCGCGTGAGCGTACGCAGGAAGTCGGCCAGCATCGATTCGACATTGGCCGACCGCATCACCCGGTGCAGCAGCCCGCCCAGCCAGCGGGCCAGCACCAGGCCGAAGACCAGAATCAACAACGCGCCGCCCAGTTGCAGCAGGCCGGCCCTCACCAGTGGCCAGGCATCCGGTCCCAGCCAATTGTGGATGGACTCCATCGGTGTCTCCCTCGATTCAATCTCTTCAAGGGTAACGGCAGCAAAGAGAAGCCGATGTCGGCGGGCGACCATCGGCGGCTGGCCACTCGGACGCTAGCGTACGGCGCAGTCGCTAGACCGGCAGGCGGATCCGGAATTGGGCGCCACCGCCGCTGCGCTGCTCTACACGGATTTGTCCGCCATGTTCGTCGATGATGCGTTTGACGATCGCCAGCCCCAGGCCAGAACCCTTCGGCTTGGTGCTGACATAGGGCTCGAAGATCCGCTCGATGATGGAAGCGTCCACGCCGGGGCCATTGTCGGCCACCAGCAGCTCCACGAAGGCTCGCGAGGCCTCACTGACCACCTGCGCGGTGATGGACAGCAGCACGGGCTGCGGAGCCGGCTGTGCCTCGCAAGCATTGCTGATCAGATTGTGCAGCAGCTGACGGATGCGGCCGGAGTCCAGCCGCAACGCCGGCAGCTGCGAATCCAGTTCGATCTGGAATGACAGCCGATCTTCGCCACGATAGAGCTCGACAATCTCCTGCACCAGAGGGGCCAGGGCCTGGCGCTCCGGGCGCAAACGCGGTGCCTTGGCGTAGTCACTGAAGGCATTGACCATGGTCTTGAGCGCATCGACCTGATTGACGATGGTCTGTGTGGCGCGGTCCAGCACCTGACCATCTTCGGGTCCGAGCCGGGTCAGATAGCGGTGCCGCAGACGCTCGGCGGCCAGCTGGATGGGTGTCAGCGGGTTCTTGATTTCATGGGCCAGGCGCCGGGCGACCTCACCCCAGGCCGTTTCGCGCTGCAAACGGCCCACCTCGCCGGCATCGTCGAAGACCGCAACCAGTCCCCCATCTTCCGGCAAGCGGGCGACCCGCAGGAACAGGCGGCGGTCATCGGCCAGCGCCAGTTCCTCGCGCCATTCCGCCGAGCCAGTGGCGTATCCGCGCTCCAGTGCCAGCAGCAATGGCGCCGTAGCTGGTAGGGCGGCCGCCAGTTCGGTCGTCGTCAGCCCGCGCAGGCTGAGCAACTCAGCCTCCAGCAGATCGTGGGCGGCGCTGTTGGCGGTGGTCAGTCGCAATCGCCCATCGAAGGTGATCACGCCGGAACGGATCCGTTCGATCACCGCCGCCAGATAGGCGCGCTCGGTTTCCAGCTCGGCCTGACCGGCACGCACGCGCTGGTCGGCCTCGGTCAGGCGCCGGGTCATGCGATTGAAGCCACGCGCCAGCGCGGTCAGTTCATCGTCCCCGGCCTCGTCCAGTTTCACGGTCAGATCGCCCTGGGCGACCGCTTCGGTCGCAGCCGCGAGCCGCTGGATCGGGCGCGCGATCCGCCTGGCCAGGGCCAGAGCAAGGAACACCGCGCCCAGGGCACTGGCCAACAACACGAAGCTGAGCACCGCGCTGAGGGTGTAGCGCAGGGCTCCGCGTAGATAGCTCAATCGCTGATAGGCACGCGCCTGGTCTTCGATCCGCGACGCCAGCGTTTGCAGAACGGGATCCAGGCCGAAGCGCGCCTGCAGCACCGGTGCATTGCGGCCGCTGTCCAGGGCTAGCACCAGATGCAGGACATAGCCATCGTCGCGTGGTTCGAGCTGATAGAGATAGTCGCGGCCACCAGCAAAGGAGGCTGGCACCTGTTCCGGATAGCGCGGCAAGACGAACCGGGGATCGGCCGCGTAGCTGGCCAGGACGCTGCGATCGGTGCCGAACAGACTCAGCTCCAGCGCATCGAGGTCGTCCAGCGCCTGCAGCAGCCGTGCATCGCGTTCCGCTGGCGCCAGCGCCTGCAACTCAGTGACCAGACTGCGCAGCTGCAGCGCGTGGCGTTGCTGCTCCAGTTCCATCACCCGCTGCGGAACGGCGAGCGCGTTCTGGAATCCCTGCGCAATGTCGGGGACAAACCAACCTTCGATGGAGCTGTGAATGAATTTCAGGGCCGCGACGTAGAGCAACAGCAAGGGCGGCAGGGCTACGACCAGCATCTGTCGCAACAAACGCCAGGACAGTCGCGCGCCGGCTTCCTTGCGTCGCGCCGCCTGAACCAGCGCCGCGAGCTGTTGCAATGAGGCCGCCAGCAGCACCACCAGCGCAATGGCCGCGCTGCCGATGACCCAGGTCGAAGACGGATCCAGGCGCGGCTCGACGGCGGCGCCAGAGCCATCCAGGAACAGGGCCAACAGGCCCAGCCACAAGCCCGACAGCCAGGGCAGCAGACTCAGCAGCCAGCGAGGCTTGGCCTGTCTCACGGAACCGCTTGCCAGTCGGTGTCCAGCTGCCAGCTGTCCCGTAGCAGTGCCGGCAGGCGCAGCGGTGCGGGCAGCGCCTCGCGCCACAGTTGCACCCTCACCTGCCAGCCCGCTGCCGGCGCCAACGGCAGCACCGGCGGTTGCTCGAAGGCGCCCAGCAGGGCGGCCCGAAATGGAAATTGTCGGGGCGGTGAGTCGTCGAACTGCAGCATGTAGCGCTGCAGCAATGGCGCATGCCGCATCTCGATGCGCTGCTCACCCAGCACGTCGCCGCAGCCTGGCTCACAGCGCCGCCATTGCAGCCGAAATGGCAGAGCGACACCCTGCTCCAGCGCCTGCAATGGCTCTCCGGACAACTCCAGTGCCAGACGCACGCGCAATCCCTCGCTGACGCTGCCACGCAGCCACTCGGTATCGACCAGACGCAGCGCCGGTGTCGCGATGGCCGCTGTCGTTCCGGACAGCAGACACAGCACGACCACGCACGTGGCGAAGGCCCTGGCTCTGCGGAAATTCAGGCCCGTCTTGCCCATCCCCGGACACTCAACGGCGGCGCTGCAACACCGCATAGTAGAACCCATCCTCGCCATCCTCGCCGGTCAAACGCTGCGCGCCACGCGTCAGTCGGCGGGGCGGCTGGGCCGGTACATGCACGCTGCAAGCCTCAGACTGGCGCTGCAGGAAGGCCTCAATGACACCTTCATTCTCCTGCGGGAAGACCGAACAGGTGGCGTAGAGCAGGCGTCCGTCCTCGGCCAGCAGCGGCCACAGCGCATCCAGCAACTGGCCCTGCGTCCGCGCCAGCGCGCTCAGATCCGCCTCGCGTCGCAACCATTTGATGTCAGGATGGCGCCGAACCACGCCACTGCCGCTGCAGGGCGCGTCGAGCAGGATGCGATCGAAGGGTCGGCCATCCCACCACTTGGCCGGATCGCGGCCATCGGCAGTCTGCAGGCTGACCTGAGCGGCAGCTTGCGTCCACAAGCCGAGCCGCTGGAGGTTCTCGCCGACGCGCTCCAGGCGCCGGCCATCGATGTCCAGGGCCACCAGCTGTGCCAGGTTCGGCTCGCGCTCCAGCAGGTGTGCGGTCTTGCCACCGGGGGCGGCACAGGCATCCAGAATTCGCTGGCCCGGCCGCAGGTCAAGACATTCGACAGTTCGCTGTGCGGCTGCATCTTGAACGGACATAGCGCCTTCGGGAAAGCCCGGCAGACGTTCCACCGGGCGCGGTGGCTCGACGCGCAGCGCATCCGGCAAATCCGGGTGAGTGTGGCAATGCAGGCCCTCATTGGCGCAATCCTGGGCGATTTGCGCCACCGCCGGATGACGTCGATTCAACCGCAGCCACATTGGCGGCAGCTGATCGTCGGCCTGCAGCAGCATTTCGGCTTCTTCCGGCCAGGCCTGACGCAGTGCGGCAATCCACCAGCGCGGATGTTCCCAGCGCGCCATCTCGTCTTCTTGCAGGGCGGCCAGCAACGCATCCTGTTCGCGCAGGAAGCGTCGCAACAGGGCATTGACCAGCCCAGCCTGACGCTCCAGGCCCAGTCGGCGGGCCTCGGCCACCGTTTCGGCGACTGCCGCATGCGGTGGTCGCTGCAAGTGCAGCAGCTCCGTCAGTCCGCACAGGAGCAATGCGTCCAGCAAAGCCGGCCGTGGTTTGTCCGGGGCACTCAGCAGGCGGCGCAGCAGGCTACGCCCTGAGCCCAGATGACGCACGGTGGCGTAGGCCAGCGCCTGAGCGAAGGCGCGCTGTTGCGGTGGCAGCCGCTGAGCCTCCAGGGCCTTGTCGAGCGCGTGACCGGCCAGCACCGCGGCCACTGCCCGCGCCGCCGCGCCACGAGCCTGGCTCACGAGCGCGGCGCCTGACGCAGCTGCTGCCGGGCGTTCAGATAGGACTTGGCATCGAGCACCCGCCCGCCGGGACGCTGAACTCGCAACAGGCGCAGTGCACCCTGTCCACAGGCCACCTCGAGCCCATGGCGGTCTGCGCGCAGAACGGTACCGGCTGGGCCCTCGCCCTCGCAGGGCTCGGCCTCATGCAACTTGATCGGCTCACCCATCAGATCGGCATCGGCCACCGGCCAGCCGGCCAGTGCTCGGACCTGACAGTCAATGGCCACGGCCGACTGCTGCCAGTCAACCTGCGCATCCGCCCGCTCGATCTTGTGCGCGTAGGTCACGCCCTCGTCCGGCTGCGGCTGTGCCGGCGGAAGTTTGTCGGCCAGCAGTGCCCGCAGACCCTCGAGCAGCACCGCAGCCCCCAGCGCAGCCAGCTTGTCGTGCAGCGTGGCCGCGGTTTCGCGGGGTTCGATCGGGCAAGCGCGCGACAACAAGACCGGGCCGGTATCCAGACCGCGGGCCATCTGCATCAGGCAGACACCCGTTTGGTCGTCCCCGGCCAGCAGTGCGCGCTGGATCGGTGCCGCGCCGCGCCAGCGCGGCAACAAGCTGGCATGCACGTTCCAGCAACCCTCAGTGGGCGTCTCCAGCACCGCCTGCGGCAGAATCAAGCCATAGGCGACGACGATCAACACATCCGGCTGCCAGGCCGCCAACTCGGCCTGGGCTTCGGATTCGCGCAAGGTGGGCGGCTGACAGACCGGCAGACCCAGTTCCAGGGCGCGCTGCTTGACCGGCGAATGGGCAAGCCTGCGTCCACGACCGGCCGGACGATCCGGTTGGGTGTAAACAGCCAATGGCAGGTGGCCGGCATCCACCAAGGCGTCCAGGCAAGGCAGCGCGAAGGCCGGCGTACCGGCAAACAGCAACCGCATCGTGGCCGCTCAGGTGACGCCGACCGGCTGCGCAGCAGCGTCGGCGCGCGCCCGCTTGGCCAGCCGCTTGCGAATCAGCTGCCGTTTCAGTGGCGACAGATAGTCGACGAACAGCTTGCCGTCCAGATGGTCCATCTCATGCTGAATACACACCGCCAGCAGACCGTCGGCCTGCAGCGTGAATTCCTTGCCGTGGCGGTCCAGCGCCCGCACGGTGATGCGATCGGCGCGGGCCACTTCGGCAGTGATTCCGGGGACCGACAGGCAGCCTTCGCTGCAGGTCTGCACGCCATCGCGGGCAATGATCTCCGGATTGATCAGCACGACCTGCTGATCGTGCTTCTCGCTGACATCGGCCACCAGCAGACGCCGGTGCACGTTGACCTGGGTCGCCGCCAGTCCGATGCCAGGCGCGTCGTACATGGTTTCGAACATGTCGTCGATCAGCGAGCGCAGGGCGTCGTCGACAACTTCAATGGGGGCAGCCTTGGTGCGCAGGCGCTCGTCGGGAAATTCAAGAATGGTCAGTTTGGCCATGGAATGCGTGCTGCTCTGAGTTCGATTCTGGATGGGAAAGCGCGGCCCTGTTGCCGTGATGCATCAAAGTTGGGACGGTCCGGTCACACGCCGCCTTGATGTCGCTCACCGCCTTGTCGCGCATCGGCAGCCGGGCCGCGAAACCATGCGGATCGTCGGGCCAGGGCGATGTGACAGGATCGCAGAACGGCAAGGCTCCCACGGCCGTCAAAGGGCTGCAAGCGCCGCTTTGGGGTGACCGGAAGCCCAAAAATGGCGATCGCCGCGCAAAAGCGTCGCGCAGGGCTCGTTTTCTCCGCGTGATAGTTGTACTACACTGCCAAGGCCCTTGGGGAATCAGGCAGATGGGCGTCATGCTTAAAAAAGTACTTGCACTTTTCGCCGGAACTTGGCTCCTGGCCGGTTTCGCCACTGCCGCAGAACTGCGTCCGGATCATCCGGATACATACACGGTCCGCCGCGGTGACACGCTTTGGGATATTTCGGCGCGCTTCTTGAAGAGCCCCTGGCTCTGGCCGGAAATCTGGCAGGCCAATCCACAGATCCAGAATCCGCATCTGATCTATCCGGGGGATGTGATCAGTCTGGTTTACATCGACGGCAAGCCACATCTGGTGGTCGATGGACCCAGCGGAGACGACAAGCTGGTGCCGCAGGTGCGGCGCGAGTCGCTGGAGGACGCCATTCCGCCGGTACCGCTGTCGGACATCCGGGCCTTTCTGGACCGACCGCGGATCCTGACCGAAGACGAGGCCGCCACTGCGCCCTACGTCGTCGGGCTGGAAGAGAATCGAATGCGCGGGAACCTCGGCGAGCTGGGATACGTCCGAGACCTGCCGACCGGTGCTGAAGTGGGACAGCGCTACCTGATCGCCAGGCCGACGCTGACCTACTTCGACCTGCCCAACGACGACGCCCGCCGGGGTGCCTCAATCAACGGGACCAAGGCCAAGGAATGGCAGCGCGACCAAACGCTCTCGCAGCGCCCGGACGTGCATTGGGCCCTGGTTGACTGGTTCTACGAGCGCAAGGCCGAAGTGCTGGGCGTTGAAGTGCTGGTCATCGGCACGGCCACGGTGTCACTGCTTGGCGACCCGTCGACGGTCTACCTGACCTACAACGACATCGAGGTCAAGAAGGGTGATCTCTTGCTTCCGTATGAGGAAGCCGAGTTTGATTTGAGCTACATGCCCACCCCAGCCAGCAGCGTGCCCGACGGGATGGCCGTGATTGCCTTCACTGGTCCGCTCAGCGCAGTAGGTCCGCGCGAAGTGGTTGTACTCAACCGTGGAGCGCGGGAAGGCGTCGCCAATGGTCAGGTCTATGCGATCTATCAGCTGGGTGAGAACGTCCGCGATTCGGTGTCGCATCCACAAGGCACCTTCCGCGGCTTCTTCGCGCGACGCAAGACCACGCATGTGACCCTGCCGGAAGAATACGTTGGCCACGTGATGATCTTCCGCACCTTTGATGCCGTCAGCTACGGTTTGGTGATGGATGCGGTCAAGCCATCGAAGATCGGGGCAGAGCTGCGCACGCCGGTTGACTGAGCGCGGCATTTTGGCAAAACGAACAAGGCCTCGGAGAGCGATCTCCGGGGCCTTTTTCGTTGGCGCTCAATGGGGTGAGTGGCCACAGATAAGAATCGGTCTTCACCGATGAAGTCTGGACCGCGGACATACCGGGCCCGCGTTCGGCCCAGGCAGTCCAGCGGCAGATTCGGATTCCGCTCGCCCGCTAGACAAGCCGGTCGGCGTCGAGCGCGGTGATCCAAAGCTCACCCGTTGTGCGGTTCGTTCGGACATGCGCGCGCCTGGCGTCGGCGCCAAATCCGGCCCTCAACGAGCGTTAGCCGATCTGCCCGGTGGTCAAGCCGCCTGCTGCGCCCGCGAACCGGTGGGCCATTGCGCCTGCAGCTCGTCCCAACGTGCACGGGCGACCTGGTAGTGCGCCTCCTTGACGTGGCCGAAGCCCCGGATTTGCTCGGGAATGGACGCGATCTCGACAGCCAGCTCGTGGTTGTCCTGGTTCAGCCCGGCAATCAGCTTTTCGACACTGGCCCGATAGTCTTCAATCAGCTGGCGCTCCATTCGCCGTTCGGCCGTGCGGCCAAAGACGTCCAGCCAGGTGCCGCGATAGCGGCGGAACTTCGCCAGCCAGCGGAAGGCGGTGAGGATCCAGGGTCCAAATTCGCGCTTGCGCAGATGACCGGTGACCGGGTCGCGGCGCGCCAGCAGCGGGGGCGCCAGATGGAAGCGAAGTTGCTCCTGGCCGGCGAAGGTGTCGCGGATACGTCGTTCAAAGTCGCCGGTGGTGTACAGCCGGGCCACCTCGAACTCGTCCTTGTAGGCCATGACCTTGAACAGATAGCGCGCCACGGCCTCGGTCAGGCCCTTGCGTCCCGGCGTGGCACTGCGCTCGGCCTCGGCAACCCGATCGACCAGTGACCGGTAGCGCTGTGCATAGGCGGCATCCTGATAGTCGGTCAGGAAGGCCACGCGACGGGCGACCAATTCGTCAACGCTGCGCGACAGCCACATCGGATCGGCCGGATCAGTGTGGTCGGCGGACTGCTCCAGCGTGTTGTCACCCAGGCCAACGGCGGCCTGCACCTGCCCCAGATCGTGAGCAGCCAGACGCCCCCACTGGAATGCCCGCTTGTTCATCGCCACGGCGGCACCATTGAGCTCGATGGCTCGCATCAGCGCATCGAAGCTCACCGGCACCAGTCCCCTCTGCCAGGCATAGCCCAGCATGAACAGGTTGGTGGCGATGGAGTCACCCATCAGCCGGGTGGCGATGTCGGTGGCATCGAGCACTTCCAGATTCTTGTGACCCAGCGCCAGGCCAATCGACTCGAGCATCTTCTGCAGCGGGAACTGCATATCCGGCTGGCGGGTAAAGGTCCCCGGCATTGACTCGTAGCTGTTGATGACCGCGTGAGTACGGTCGCTGCGAATCTTCGACAGCGCCCAGTAGTCGTTGACGACCACCACGTCGCAACCCAGCACCACATCAGCCTCACCGGCCGCGATGCGCACGGCAAAGATGTCAGCCGGCTTGGCAGCAATGCGCACATGGCAGGTCACGGCGCCGCCCTTTTGCGCCAGCCCGGTCTGGTCGAGCACGCTGACGCCCTTGCCTTCCAGATGCGCCGCCATGCCGAGCAGCGCACCGATCGTGACCACGCCAGTACCGCCGACGCCGGTGATCAGCAGGTTCCAAGGCTGCGCCAGATCGCTGCGAACCGTTGGCATCGGCAGCGCATCGAAGTCCGGCTCGGCAGTGGCCCCCTGACGCTTGCGCAGACCGCCACCGTGGACCGTGACGAAGCTGGGGCAGAAGCCCTTCACGCAGGAATAGTCCTTGTTGCAGGAGGACTGATCGATCGCTCGCTTGCGGCCGAATTCGGTTTCCAGCGGCAGGATCGAGACGCAGTTCGATTGCACACCGCAGTCGCCGCAGCCCTCACAGACCAACGGGTTGATGAAGACTCGCTTGGCCGGGTCCTCCATCAGCTTGCGCTTGCGTCGACGACGCTTTTCCGCCGCGCAGGTCTGTTCGTAGATGATGACGGTGACGCCCTTCTCCTCGCGCAGCTCGCGCTGCACCTGGTCGAGGTCTTCGCGGTCGGCCAGGCTGACACCGGCGGCAGACAGGGTCGAATTGCAGGTCCATTTCTCGACCGCATCACTGACCAGCACGATCCGACCCACGCCCTCGGCGCGCAGCTGGCGGGCCAGATCCTCGACCCGCAGCGTGCCATCGACCGGCTGACCGCCGGTCATGGCCACCGCGTCGTTGTAAAGCACCTTGAAGGTGATGTTGACCTTGGCCGCCACGCAGGCGCGAATGGCCAGCGAGCCAGAATGGAAGTAGGTGCCATCGCCCAGGTTTTGGAAGATGTGACCGGTGTTGGTGAAGGGTGACTGACCGATCCACGGCACGCCCTCGCCGCCCATCTGGGTGAAGGTCTCGGTGCGCCGGTCCATCCAGGTGACCATGTAGTGGCAACCAATGCCGCCGGCCGCGCGCGAACCCTCGGGCACGTTGGTCGAGGTGTTGTGCGGGCAGCCGGAGCAGAAGTGCGCCGCACGCGGGAACGCGGCCCGCGGCAGTTTCAGCTCATCTTCCTTGGCATCGATCCAGCGCACGCGCTCGTCGATGCGTTCGGAGGTGTGGAAGCGACCGAGGCGCTTGGCGATGATCAGCGCAATCGTGGCCGGCGTCAGTTCGGCGATGCTCGGCAGCACCCAGTTGCCCGCCTCGTCATACTTGCCGACGATGCTGGGCCGCTGGCCGTGCTCCCAGTTGTACATGTATTCCTTCATCTGCGCTTCGATGAAGGACCGCTTCTCCTCAACAACGATGATGTCTTCCAGGCCACGGGCGAAGGCCTTCATGCCCTCCGGCTCCAGCGGCCAGGTCATACCCACCTTGTAGACGCGGATGCCGATGTCGCGGCAGGCCGCCTCGTCCAGGCCCAGGTATTCCAGGGCCTGCAGCACGTCCAGATAGCTCTTGCCGGTGGTGATGATGCCCAGCCGCGCACGCGGTGAGTCGAACACCACCCGGTCGATCCCATTGACCCGGGCAAAAGCCACCGCAGCGTGCATTGCGTACTGATGCAGGCGCAGCTCCTGATCCATTGGCGGATCAGGCCAGCGGATGTTCAGACCGCCTGGCGGCATGGCGAAATCGGTGGGAATGACGATATCGAGCTGATTCGGGTCGACGTTGACGCTGCCCGAGCTCTCGACCGTTTCGGCGATGGTTTTGAACCCCACCCAGCGACCGGTGAAGCGACTCATGGCCCAGCCCAGCAGGCCCATGTCGAGGATGTCCTGGATGCCAGCCGGATTGAGGATCGGCATCATTGCCGAGATGAACTCGTGCTCGGACTGGTGCGGCAGCGTCGAGGACCGACAGGCATGATCATCGCCGGCCAGGACCAGCACCCCACCGTGCCGGCTGGTGCCCGCGGCATTGCCGTGCTTGAACACATCACCAGCGCGATCCACACCCGGACCCTTGCCGTACCACATCGCAAAAACGCCGTCGTACTTGGCCGCCGGGAACAGATTGACCTGTTGCGTGCCCCACACCGCCGTGGCCGCCAGGTCCTCATTCAAGCCGGGCGTGAACTCGACATGCGAGCTCTTCAGATGCTTGCGCGCTCGCCACAGCTCCAGATCCAGCCCGCCCAGTGGGGAGCCACGGTAACCGGAGACGAATCCGGCCGTGTTCAGGCCGAGCGCGGCATCGCGCATGCGCTGCATCAACGGCAAGCGCACCAGCGCCTGAATACCGGACAGGTAGATCCGGCCTTCGGTGCGCAGGTACTTGTGCTCCAGTGTGTAATCGCGGTCGAGCGTGGCTGGAACAAGGGTACTGGGCGACGTCATGCGGCTCTCCCGGGGCGGCGTGGCGTAATGGAACGCAACATTGTAGCCGTTCGTTGCGAACCCGACCTGACGGGCATGGAAGTCGCCGATAGCCTGTGCTGGAATGGAATCAGGAACCTGAATGGCACTTGGCAGGTCGGTGCAGGTTCGTCACTGGAACATGGCATGCCCTGAACGATGAGCGACCAGACGCCCGACGTCACCCATCTGCTTTCTCGCTGGCGCCAGGGCGACAAGGCTGCGCGAGATGCACTGCTAGTGGCGGTCTATCCCGCCATGCGTGAGATGGCCAGCCGGCAACTGGGACCGGATGCCGATCGTTTCACGTTGCGCCCGACCGAGTTGGCCCACGAGGCCTACGTGCGCTTGCAGGCCCAGCGGTTGGGCTGGGAGAACCGGGAGCACTTTCAGGCCATCGTCGCCACCGTGTTGCGACGCGTCGTGGTCGACTATCTGCGCCGACGCAACAATCTCAAGCGCGGCAGCGGCATACCCTTCATCTCGCTGGACGATCTGGACGAAGCCAGCACGCCAGTGCTCGATGATTCGGTGGACTGGCTGCGCGTGGATGAGGCACTCAGTGGCCTGGAACTAGAAAGCCCCGATCTGGCCAGAATCGTGGAGCTGAAGTTCTTTTCCGGACTGAGAACCGAAGAGATCGCCCGGGTGATGAACAGCTCTGTCGCCACCGTCGGTCGCCAATGGCGCTTTGCCAAGGCCTGGCTGGGCGAACAGTTGGCCCCCTGAGACGCTTCCCCTACTCTGGCGCCGGTTGCGAAAGGAGCAGGGCATGACGGAAGTGGACACCGGGGCGGTGCGCGAGTTCTTGGTCGGCTTGCAGGCGCAGATCTGCGAGGCACTGGCTGCGGCCGATGGCGCGGCTGAGTTTGGCGCCGATCATTGGCAGCGCCCGGAGGGTGGCGGTGGCTGCACTCGGGTGCTGCGCGACGGTGCCGTCTTTGAGCAGGCCGGCGTCGGCTTTTCCCATGTGCTGGGGCGGCAGCTGCCGCCATCGGCCAGCGCCGCGCGCCCCGAACTGGCCGGCCGCGGCTTTGAGGCCATGGGTGTGTCGCTGGTGCTGCATCCGCGCAACCCGCACGTCCCGACCACACATCTCAATGTGCGACTGTTCTGTGCCACGGCGCCAGATGCCGAGCCGGTCTGGTGGTTTGGCGGTGGCTTCGATCTGACGCCCTTCTATCCGGTCATCGAGGATGTGCGGCACTGGCATGCGGTGGCGCAGCGGCTGTGTCAGCCCTTCGGCACCGAGGTCTATCCCCGCTACAAGCGCTGGTGCGATGAGTACTTCTTTCTCAAGCATCGGAGCGAAACACGCGGCGTTGGCGGACTGTTCTACGACGATCTGCACGAGGGTGGTTTCGAACGCTGCTTCGCTCTGACCCGCGCGGTGGGCGAAGGCTTCCTCGACGCCTACCTGCCCATCGTTGCGCGACGCCGCAACGACACCTACGGTGAGCACGAACGCGAGTTCCAGCTCTATCGCCGCGGCCGCTATGTGGAGTTCAACCTGGTCTACGATCGCGGCACGCTGTTTGGCCTGCAGTCCGGCGGCCGCACCGAATCGATCCTGATGTCGTTGCCGCCACGGGTGCGCTTCGAATACGCCTATCAGCCTGAAGCCGGCAGCGCAGAGGCCGCCTTGACCGACTATCTGCGTCCGCGCGACTGGCTGGCCGAGGGGACCTGACTGGCTGAGACCAGCGCGGACTACTTGCCGCCGCGCGCCTTGGCCAGATCCTCACCGATGCGCTTGGCGGCACCGCTCATGAAGGTGCCGGTGTTCTGCACCGCGTTGGTGGAGGCGCCGATGGGCAATGGCCAGCTGTTGCGGTCCACCTTGAAGGTCCCCAGCACCCGACCGTCCTGATTGTCGCTGACCACCACATCGGCCTCGAAATGCGCCTGGCCGACGAAGCCGCTGACCATGCGTGCCGCCACATTGCCTTCGTCGTAGCGGGTGATCGTGCCGGACACGCGCAGCGCCGGCTCGGCCAGCGGTTCACGTGACACCAGATCGTGCCGGGCCCGCTCGCGCAATTCCTCGGCGATCAGATCGGCAAATTTGCTGCGCGCTTCGGTGACCTGAGCCAGGAACTTGGCCTGATCCTTCTCATCGGGGTCATCGGTGGTGGCGGTGACCTCGAAATCGATGACTTCGACCTGAGCAAAATCGCCGATGGCCATGCGGGCCTTGCTGTCGCGCGTCTGCAGCTTGGAGACCGACCCGCAGGCACCCAGGCTGATAGCAGCCAGCAGCAGGAGGGTCCAGGTAACAAGTCGATGCATGCGCATGAGCCACAATCCCTGAGTGTAGGACGGTGGCTAGCTTAACGCGCTCGGCCGGCCGCGCGGGCCATCGGCCGACACCTCTGCAGGCGTCGGCCGTTGCTGCAGCTTCGGTCAGCCTTCCAGCGCTTCGCGCAGAAACTCGGGGAGCGCCAGCGCACCGCGATGGGTATCGACGTTGTAGTAGCGGGTCGGGAACTTCTTGGTGGCGGCACCGCGCTCACGGAAAGCGTTCAGATCCACGCCCTTGCGCGCCATCGTGGCACTCCACCAGCCGGTCGGATAGCAGGGCTGGGGGAAGCACAGCGTCTTCATCGAGTGAAAGCCGGCGCCCTTCATCTGCGTGCGCATGCTGGCGATCAGCTGCGCGTGCAACAACGGCGCTTCACTCTGCTGCACCAGAATCCCACCTGGGCGCAGCGCCTTCAGCACGGTCTGATAGAACTCGCGATTGAACAGCCCCTCGGCCATGCCGACCGGGTCGGTGGAATCGACAATCACCAGATCCAGGCTCTCCGGCTCGGCTTCAGCCATCCAGCGAATGCCGTCTTCGAACAGCAACTGGGCGCGTGGATCGTCATTGGCTTCGCACAGTTCGGGAAAGTATTTTTCGGCCAGTCGCGTGACTCGCTCATCGATCTCGATCTGGATCGCCTGCTCCACCTCTTCGTGTCGCAGGACCTCGCGCAGGGTGCCGCAATCGCCGCCACCGATGATGCAGACCCGCTTGGCGCGCGGGTGGGTGAACAGCGCCGGGTGACTCATCATCTCGTGATAGAGAAAGTTGTCCCGGCCGGTCACCATCAGGCAGCCGTCCAGCACCATGATGTTGCCCCAGGCACTGGACTCATAGATCTCGATGGTCTGGTACGCGCTCTTCTCCGCATGCAGCAGCCGTTCGACCTTGAAGGAGATGGCGGACTGGCCGAGTTCGTGAGCCTCGGTGACCCAGGTGCCTTCGGCGTTCTGCATGACAGGTTCCGGCGTTTGCTGATCTGCGGGCCGCCGATTGTACCCGGCTGGATCGACGTAGGGGGGTGGATGCAGCCATTGACGTCCGCAGTCAGCGCCATCGCGATCGGCTCGGCTAAACTCGCGGGCCTGTTGCTGTCCCCACGGAGCACCCCATGACGCAGGAATGGAGCGTCGAACGCGCGCGCCAGTACTACAGCCTGCCGTACTGGTCGGAAGGCTATTTCGACATCGACTCCGAGGGCGCGGTCGTCGTGCAGCCCCATGGACCGGGCGGTCCGTCGGTGCGTCTGTCCAGCGTGGTCGAGGCTGCCGGCGAACGGGGGCTGCAACTGCCGGTGCTGATCCGCTTCGCCGACATCCTCGGGCACAAGCTGGGGCGCATGCAGGCCGCCTTTGGTCAGGTCATGGCCGAGCTCGACTACCAGGGCGGCTACACGGCGGTCTTCCCGATCAAGGTCAATCAGCAGCGCGCGGTGGTCTCAGAGCTGGTACGTCATGGCTCGGCCGGCTTCGGGCTGGAGGCCGGCAGCAAGCCGGAGCTGATGGCGGTGCTGGCGCTCAGTCCGGGCGGTACGGTGATCTGCAATGGCTACAAGGATCGTGAGTACATCCGACTGGCCCTGATCGGTCGCAAGCTCGGCCTGGACGTGCACATCGTCATCGAGAAGGCCAACGAACTGGGTCTGGTGATCGAAGAGGCCGCCAAACTGGGCGTGCGCCCGCTGCTGGGTGTGCGCATGCGGCTGGCCTCGATTGGCCATGGCAAGTGGCAGAACACGGGTGGCGACAAGGCCAAGTTTGGCCTGATGCCGCGGCAATTGCTGGATCTGGTCGATGCCCTGGCCTCCGCCGGCATGAGCGATTGCCTGCGGCTGGTGCATTTCCACATGGGCTCGCAGATTTCCAACGTGCGGGACATCGCCTCCGGCATGCGCGAGGCGGCACGCTATTTCGTTGAGCTGCGCCGGCTGGGTCTGGAGATCGATACGGTCGACGTCGGTGGCGGGCTGGGCGTGGATTACGAGGGGACGCGCTCGCGCAGCGATTGTTCGGTCAATTATGGGCTGACTCAATACGCTCAGAGCATCGTAGCGCCGCTGGCCGAAGCCTGCACGGAACATGGCTTGCCGCATCCGCGCGTGATCACCGAGTCGGGTCGGTCGATGACGGCGCACCATGCCGTGCTGGTCGCCGACGTGACCGCCGTGGAACAACTGCCCGTAGGCAACGCGACCGTCGAGGCAAGCGATTCACCACCCTTGCGGCATCTGCGTGAACTGCACGCGGATCTGAACCGTCGACCGCCGCAGGAGCTCTACCACGAGGCCGCACATCATCTGCAGGACGGGCAGGCACGCTTTGCACTCGGCCAACTCAGCCTGGCGGACCGGGCTGCACTGGATGATCTGCATTACGCCATCCTCCACGGCGTGCGCGAACGCCTGCGGCGAGATCCGCGCAATCAATGGCAGTTGCTGGACGAGCTGGAAGACAAGCTGTCGGACAAGTATTTCGTCAATCTCAGCGTGTTCCAGTCCATGCCCGATGTCTGGGCGCTGGAGCAGGTCTTTCCGATCCTGCCGTTGGAGCGCTTGAACGAACAGCCCGATCGACGCGCCGTGCTGGAAGACCTGACCTGCGATTCAGACGGGCGGATCGACCGCTACGTTGATGACGAGGGCGTCGAAAACGCCCTGGCGGTGCATCGCCTGCGCGCCGGTGAGCGCTACTGCCTGGCGGTATTTCTGGTCGGCGCCTACCAGGAGACCCTGGGCGACATCCACAACCTCTTCGGTGACACCGATTCGGTCAGTGTCCGGATCCGGGAAGGTCGCTGCGAACTGGTTGAAGCGCAACGGGGCGACTCCACCGACCGACTGCTGGGCTACGTCGGCTACGACGCCAATGCACTGCGCATGGCCTACCGGGCGCGAATCGCAGCTGCCGGCCTGGCCGCTGACGAAGCCAAGACCGTACTGCATGCGCTGGAGGCAGGTTTTGCCGGCTACACCTATCTGCACGACCAGTAAGCTGTTGGTCCCCGGATCGACGGCTCAGTCGATGGATCGCGAAAGCGGTATCCGGCCTTGAGGCTGCTCGCCAAGCCAGCCTTCAATCCTCGGCTTCGGCGTCCTTGGCGTAGCGGGCAGCCACTTCGCGGTAGCGATTGATGTCGACCTTGTAGTCCTTCTCGGCCTGCACACGCTCCTGCTCACGCTTCTTGATGTCGCCGCGCTGGCGTTCGATCTCGGTCCGTTCGTCCTTGATCATCTTTTGCAGCACCTCGGGCACCGCACGGCCCGACCGTTCAGTGTCGGCGGCGCGCCCCACCAGGTCGGCGAGATTCTTCTCGCGCAGCCCGATTTCCACCTTCCGCGCCTCGATCGTCTGGTCGAGCAGGTCGACGCGCTGGTTGTAGGAGCGCGTGATGTCCTCTTCGCTCGCGTAAGAATCCAGCAGCGTCCTGTCGCGCTCGCGCTCGGCCGCGATGGCGGCCGCCGCGTCCGCCGCGGCCTTCTCCTCGGCACGGCGTGCAGCCAGTTCCTCGGCCGTCAGGGCGCGGTCCACCTGCTTGACGGCAACGCCCTGTTCATTGAGCTCCGAGCGAGCCTGCTTGGCCTGACTCGGCGGAACCTGATCGCTGTAATGGACGTTGCCGTTCTCATCGACCCATTTGTACAGCTTGGCCGCACTGACCGCACTGCTGGCCAGCAGCCCCAGCGCCACGGTGGTCGCCACAACGATCCTGATCATGCTCCGCTCCCGCAATGCAACAATGAACCGGCCGAATATGTTAGCGCCTGCAGGTGAAGCCGCGCCAAATGCAGCGCACAGTTGTCGCAGCTCATCGTCTCGTCAATGCAGCTTGCTCAAACGCAGACTGGCCAGCTCGGCGGGTGGCCCGAAGCTGTCGGCCCGGGCCTCGGGCCAGAACTCACGGAACGGCGATCGGTTGGGTGTGCCCTGCAACAGTTCGCCGCTGAACAGGCCCGGATGCAGCGACGCCAATGGCTTGATCTCGCCATTGGGCAAGCGCTTGAAGATGTGCTCGGGCCCGAGTTCCGAGGGGTGCTGCAGCCCGGCGGCACCCAACATCTCGGCCAATGCATGCAGGGTCTGTGCGTGAAAGCGACGCACGCGCTCGGACTTCAGCACGGGATCCAGGCCACGCTGGCGGTCCGGGTCCTGCGTGGCCACACCACTGGGACAGCGGTCGGTGTGGCAGTGCAAGGACTGTATGCAGCCGAGCGCAAACATGAAGCCACGCGCCGAATTGCACCAGTCCGCACCCAGGGCCATGGTTCTGGCCATATCGAATGCGGTGATGATCTTGCCGGCGGCGCCGATACGGATCTGCTCCCGCAGGCCCGCGCCAACCAGCGTCTGATGAACCAGCAACAGCGCCTCGCGCAACGGCAGACCCACGTGGTCGGCGAACTCCAATGGCGCCGCGCCGGTGCCGCCTTCGGCGCCATCGACCACGACAAAGTCGGGCAGGGGACCACCGTCCAGCATCGCGCGAACGATGCCAAACCACTCCCAGGGATGACCAATGGCCAACTTGAAGCCCACCGGTTTGCCGCCGCTGAGCTGACGCAGTCGGTCAAGGAAGGTCAGCAACTCTGCCGGCGTGGAGAAGGCACTGTGGGCGGCCGGCGAGACACAGTCCTCACCCATCCGCACGCCCCGCACCGAGGCGATTTCTTCACTCACCTTGGCACCTGGCAGGATGCCGCCATGGCCTGGCTTGGCTCCCTGACTGAGCTTGACTTCGATCATCCTGACCTGGGGATTCTGCGCCTTGTCGGCGAAGGCCCGTTCATCGAAGCCACCTGTTTCATTGCGGCAACCGAAGTAGCCGCTGCCGATCTCCCAGACCAGATCGCCGCCGCCAGACAGGTGATAGGGCGACAGGCCGCCCTCGCCGGTGTCGTGATAGAAGCCACCACCCTTGGCACCACCACTGAGGGCCAGAATCGCATTGGCCGACAGCGACCCGAAACTCATGGCGGAGATGTTGAGCACGCTGGCCGAATACGGCTGCTGGCAATTGGCTCCGCCAACGTCGATCCGAAACTGCTCGGCATCGCTGTGGACCGGTGCCAGCGAATGGTTGATCCATTCATGGCCGCCAGCATAGACATTGCGTTCGGTGCCGAAGGGCAGCTTGTCCAGGGTGCCCTGGGCGCGGTGATAGACGATGCTGCGCTGGTTGTGGCTGAACGGCACCTCGGCATCATCGTCTTCGACGAAGTACTGCCGCACGAAGGGGCGCAGATCTTCGGCGAGAAAACGGACCCGGCCAATCAGCGGGTAGTTGCGACGCACCGTGGAACGGCGCTGCCGCAGATCCTGGAATCCCAGGAGTGCCAACGCAAGCAACGGCAACGCGAGCAACCACCAGCCAGGTGAAGACACGGCCGCCAGCGCGACTGCCAACGTGAGGAGCACGATCAGGGCAAAGGGCAGATAGCGCATTGGCATCGGCGGCCGACTCTGATGCGGCCGCTGCAGCGGCCGGGCGATGCAGCATACCCGTGCCCGCCGCTGGACGGGGCTCACGGTCGCAGGGCGTCTGAAGGGCGGACTCTGCAGCGCTCCACCGGCACCGCTGCGAGGACTGAGGGGTGTCTTGCCGAGTGACCCAATTGAGGGACGCACGGACTCACTGGTCGACGCAGAGGCGCATTCTTGCCTTGCGAATTTCCGCACGCTATATTGGTGTGCTTGACTGCTTCCTACGGTCGGGGTGTAGCTCAGCCTGGTAGAGCACCACTTTCGGGAAGTGGGGGCCGGAGGTTCGAATCCTCTCACCCCGACCAACTTCTTCAACAAGGCCTGCCTCGCGCGGGCCTTGTGCTTTTCGGAATCTCCGATAGCTGACCGGGGCTGCGCAACGTTCAGCGGGCCTGAGATGGGCACCCGCAGCGCCCAACTCACCGATACTGATCGCCTGAGCAGCACCTCACGCATGCGCTTGGCCCGTCCATACGCCGCTGTCGCGCAGTTCGACGCGATGATCCAAGCTGCGCCCGCCACGGCATCATGAGTGACCCAAAGCGGAGATGGGAACCATGCCAAGCCAAGCGCGAATCGACCAGTTCATCGCCCAAGTCGAGCAGGGCGACCACGTCGAGGCCATCGAACGCTTCTATCACCCGGAAGCGAGCATGCAGGAGAATTTCTCGGCGCCTCGTGTCGGCCGCGAGACCTTGATGGCGCACGAGGCGCAGGCCCTGCGCCGGGTCCGCTCGGTGCAGTCCCGCTGCATCGGCCCGGTATTCGCCAACGGCGATCGGGTGGTCATTCGCTGGCACTTCCGTTTCGAAGGGCTGGACGGTTCGATCCTCGAACTGGAGGAACTGGCCTATCAGGAATGGCGCGGTGATCGCATCCTGCACGAGCAGTTCTTCTACGACCCGGCCCAGCTGCGAGCCCAACGGACGCCCGCAGAGACCTGAGTGGCCCGGGCGCGTCTCTACCCTCCCGGCGCGGGCGAGCCTCTGCCGCACCTCAGGCATACTGATCGCCCCCTGACGCTGCAGCGCCAACGATGCTGAATCGGTCCATGCCGCCGGGTGATGTGATCCCGGAGCTGCCCTACGTCGACGTGGACGCCGCCTGTGCCTGGCTGAGCGCGGCCTTCGGTTTTCGCGAACGTCTGCGCATTGGCCATCATCGCATCCAGATGATCGTCGGTGCGGCTGCGGTGGTGGCCGTGCGGGTCGAGGCGGTCGCCGGATCCAGCGTCGTGATGGTGCGTGTCGCGGACGTCGATGCCCACCATCGGCGCGCCGTGGCCATGGGTGCAAGCGTCTCCGGAGCACCGGTCTCCTATCCCTATGGCGAACGCCAGTACAGCGCCCGGGATCTGGCGGGCCACTGCTGGGTGTTCTCCCAGTCGGTGGCTGACGTTGACCCGGCCGACTGGGGCGGGCGCTGGCCGGACCCATCGACCTGACAAGCGGGCATCTCGCCGCCGCCCGCCAGGCCAGTGGCACAATGCCTGTGTCGTCCCAACCGACCGCGATCGATCGGCCGGCACCGACACCATCAGCCACAGTGACTGCATCGGGAAAGACCATGACGCATTACGCCGGACGTTGTCTGTGTGGAGCGGTGCACTACCAGATCGACGCCGAGCCGCTCGTCGCGCGGATCTGCTGGTGCCGTACCTGCCAGAAGATCGCTGGCAACGGCACTGCCAACGCGCTGTTTCCGGCGGCGGCCATCACGGTCACCGGCGATCTGGCCTGCTACGTCAGCACGGCCGACAGCGGCAATCAGATTTCTCGCCAATTCTGTCCCGCTTGTGGCAGCCATCTGTTCGCCAGTTCTTCGGCCAACGCTCTATTCCGGGTCGTGCGAATCGGCACGCTGGACGAACCTTCGGCCGTGCCGCCGCAACTCAATATCTGGACCGGCAGTGCGCCCAACTGGGCCTGCCTGGATCCCGCCTTGCGAGCAGAGGTCGGACAGCCGCCCCCGCCAGCAGTCAGCGGCCCGCGCTAGCGCGGGCGTGCCGTCAGGAGAGCCTCATGTCCGCATTCCTTGCGATTCGCCACCTCCTACTGCTGCTGCTCCTGTTGCCCCTGAGCTGGTCGGCAGCGGCAGAATTGCCCGCCACCACCGGCGCCTTTCACGCTTTGTCGGTCGGCGATCTGGATCGGGCCATCGCCTGGTACACCGAGCATTTGGGATTCGAGCTGCAGTCCAGGGCTGACAACGAGTCACGGCGGGGTGCGCTGTTGAGCCGACCGGGAAGCTTGTTGGAGCTGGCACAGTTCGCCGATGCCGAACCTCGCAATGCGGACGTGGCGTCGCATCAGATCCACGGCATCTTCAAGCTGGGTTTTTCGACGACCGATCTGGAGCAGAGCTTCGACGTGTTGCAGCGCGCAGGCGTCGACGTGTTCTTCCCGATCGTCAGCGCCAGTGATGGCACGCGCACCTTCGCGATCAAGGATCCGGAGGGCAACATCGTCCAGTTTTTCGGGCACTGAGGCATGCGTCCCGGTCGGGCGGATCGAGCGCACCGTCCTTGCGCTGAGCGACGTAGCGAAGGTCATTCAGGCCTTCAAGGCCGTCACTTCGATCTCGATGCGCATCCGCGGGTCGGCCAGTCCGCAGACCTGCATCGTGGCCGCCGGCCGAATCTCGCCAAACCAGCGCTGCAGCACCGGCCAGCAGGGCGGGAAGTCGGCGGCATCCGGCAACAGGTAGCGCACCCGCACCACGTCGGCAAGCGTGGCGCCGGCCTCGCGCAGGGCGGTGTCGATGTTGCGCAGACACTGTTCGGCCTGCGCCTGCACATCGTCGGCGATCTGCATCGTGGCGTAGTCGAAACCGGTGGTGCCGGAGACGAACACCCAGGGATCGGCACGCACTGCCCGGCTGTAGCCGATCTGCTGCTCGAAGGTGGAACCGGAACTGATCCGCTGACGCATGCGAGGCTCCTGTAGTCGGAGCGCGCATTTTGCGCCGCGCGGTCAGCGCACGCAGCAGTCCGTTCGGGCGCGATGCGCGAAGGCGGCCGGAGCCATCATGCAGACTGCATGAGGCGGACCGGATGCGGCGCGCGGTTATTCGGCCGGATCACGCTGCCGGGTGTAGCGCACGCCGGTCATCACGCCCGCGCCAACCACGATCGCTGCACCCACGACGATCCACGTGGTGGGCGCGCCGGCCAGCACTGCGCCATAGATGAGCCCGCCGAGCAGGATGACGATTCCCAACATGTAGAGACCAAAGGACATGACTGCACTCCGTCGATGAGGTACCTCGGATGCAGCAAGATGCGGGCCAAGGCCGTGAAAGCCCTCTGGCGTGATGCACTGACCCGTGCCAGCGTGTGATCGGGACAGTCAATGGAAGATCATCATGTGTCGGATCACTCTCATTCTCGCAATGCTGCTCGGCAGTCAACTTTGTCTGGCGCAAGACGATGAGGGAACCGGTCACGGGCGTCCTGGTTCGGGCGCCGACTGGCTCGACTGGCTGGATGTACTCACAGAGCCCGAGGTCACTCCGGCTGAGATGGGATCTGCCGTCCACCCGAGGCCCGATCGCATGAGCGCCGAAATCGTCTCACTTGTGTGCGCGCGTCGCCGAATGGGCATGCTGGCGGTCGCGCGAGAATTTGTGCGCGGTCAGGAATCGTAGACGTAACAGGTCTTCAGCGCCGCCGGCTGCTGCGCATAGCGGTCGCGAAAGGCGCACAGCCGCGGATAGGGTTGCAGCGGCAGTACCTCGCGAAAATCCAGGTGATCGATGAGCGCAAACAACGACAAGTCCAGATAGCTCAGCCGGCCGGTGGGTTGCAGCGGCAAGATCTCATCGACGGCGGTCTCCAGCCACGCCAGCATGCCTTCCAGACCCGTTCGGAGCTTGCCGGCGTAGGGCGAGTCCGCCTGCCCGCCGACAGTCAGCATGATCAACCCCACCTCACTGGCCATCGCCTGGGTGGTCAGCTCCATCGCATTGACGAGTGCGGACGAAGGCAGTTGCTCTGGCCACAGCGTAGCGGGCGCCTGCGGGCTGATCTCAGCGAGTCGACGGCAGCCCGGCAATGAGCCAAAAGTGATCCCGGCAGCCGTCTGCAAGCTCGGCAGTCGCAGCCCCGGGTGACCGCCATAGTCGTCCGGATCGGTGGAACTCAGGCTGGGCACCACCTGGAAGTCGTAGTCGATGCCGCAGCACTCGGCATAGATCCGCAGCACCCGAGTGAAGTGCGAGCTGGAGCGACCGATGATTCGGGGGCGCTCATGGTCTCGATCGGTGCCTGCTTTGGCCATGCCAAGAAGTCCTGCTTCGGGCCTTCAGTATTGCGGTGCGACCATCGCGTCGCTGCTCGCTTGCCGTTCGCTCAAATCGCCGCAGACGAACATCCGGCGCTACCCATGCCGCGGGATCGGATCCAGGTCCGGTTCGACGAAGGCCTCGCGTGCCTGCGCCGAGTACAGCGTCTCCCGGCGGTAGTGGGTGTGCATGATCGAAGCGTCGAGCAAGCGGCCATTGCGCTCGATGAAGGCATCGAAGCTGCTGGCGTGGTCGGCACGGTGCATGAAGTGGTCCACCGCCAATAGCCAGGCCCCGGTCATGGTCTCGTGGTACTTGTCTGGCCCGGCACCCAGGTGATCGAGCAGGCGCAGCAGACCGGCCTTGAGGTGCCGGAAGGCATCGCGCACACCGTGGCAGCTGATCAGCACATAGGCCACGCGCAGATGCTCGCGGTGACGAAAGGCTGCGCCGTCGATCTCGCAGGCTTCGAAAGCCGCCAGATAGCGCAGGTCGGCAGTTGAGCATTGGTGCTGCATCGGAGGTCTCCTGGCCTGATTGGCGACGGGAGGATTTCGCCCAGGCCGCCTATGCATCTGTCACTGGTCGACCGGCCGCGTACGCCGCCCGCAGCAGTTCGTGGAAATGATGCACGGCGTTTTCCCAGCGCGGGTTCAAGCGACCGGCGCTGTAGCCACCGGAGGCCAGACCCTGCTGCACCGCGATGCAGATGTCGGCGTCCTCGGCCTGGACCTCGTCGCTGAAGGCCACATCGGCGGCGCAGCGCTGCTGCGCTTCGGGGTCGGCCGGATCGGCGGGATAGTAGTAGTCGAAGACCACTTCGCAATGGTCGATGCCGTGCGGCAGGACCCGGTTGGTCTGCAACCGGTCCGGCAGGCTGTTGAGCATCGTGTTCGGCCACAGGTAGTAGTACAGCGCGTCGCCATCCCCGTAGAGCGTGGCGCTTTCCATCGGGCTGTACTGATAGGAATGCCAGGGTCGGGTCTCGGTGATGTAGCTGCGATAGTCGAGCAGGCGATTCAGGCCGGGGTGCAGGTGGGGGACGTGATAGCCCTCCAGGTAGTTGTCGACATAGACCTTCCAGTTGCAGGCCAGTCGATAACGCACCTGCCGATGATGGCGATAGTGGTCCAGACGGCGGCTGCCGAAGCGCTCATCCATGCCCTCGACCACCGCGGCCAGCGGTACCTCGGGCTGTTCGGACAGGAACACCAGGCCCTGCCAGGTGGCCAGTGACAGCTCGGGCAGGCGCACCGTCTGCGGGTCGAAGTCCTCGGCGCCATCCATTTCGGTGGCCGAGCGCAGTTGCCCATCCAGCCCATAGCTCCAGCCGTGATAGACGCAGCGCAGCCGGCGGGCACAACCACGACCCTGGGCCACCGGCCCGGCACGATGGCGACAGACATTGTGGAAGGCGCGCAGCTCGCCGGCCTCATTGCGCAGCAGCACCACCGGCAGGCCGGCCATCTCGGTGGCCAGGAAGCTGCCCGGGTCCGGGACCTCATTGGCGTGAGCGACGAACTGCCAGCCACGGCCGAAGACCTGCCGGCGTTCGATGGCCGCCAGCGTGGCATCGGTGTAGCACTCGGCCGGCAGGGCCAGCGCGCGCGCCAGCGCTTGCGGAGCCAGTCCGGGCAGTGCGGCCACGTCCATGACGCTCAATCCTTGTCGCGCAGCTGGTCGGCCATCAGCTTCATGCGCAGCACGAAGGCGGCCGCCTTGAGCTGGCGATCGTCGGTCAGATCCTCGACCGCCGTTTCAGCCGGGGCCAGCGCCTTCAGCGAAGCCTGCAGCAGCAGCTCACGGTCCTTGTCGGCCAGATGCGAGAAACTGCGGTCCAGCGGCTCCTCGGTCAGCGCCGGTTGGCGCGACAGGGGCACCGACGCGGCAGAGGCATCGTCGACAACCGCTGAATCGGGTGGCGCATCGATCTCTTCCTTGGCGAGTTCGTCAGTGGCTTCGTCCTCCACGACCTCGAAGGGTTCATCGGTCGGTGCCAGCGGATCGAGCACGGTTTCGCTGAGCATCGTCAGCGGCTCGCTGGAACCCACCGCTTCCTGCAACCGCGCGCGGAGCTCCGGCGACAGCTGCTCCTTGATCAGTTCGTCATCCTCGCGGATCAGAAAACGGCCCAGTCGATCGTAGAAACCAGCATCCAGCTGCTCGGCCACCACGTGCTTGTGGGTCTGCCCGAGCGAATCCAGATGGCGGAAGCTCAAGCGCATGTAGGTGTCGTAGGCACTGGCCTTGGCGGTCAGCTCCAGATGCAGAAAGCCGCGCGGGTGGATGCGCGCCTCGATCAGATCGCCATTGGGGCCATGTTCGGCCTCGCGTACGCCGCCCAGGTGCAGCTGGCGCAGCTGGTCAATCAACTGCTTGACCCGGCGATGCCCGTGGATGCGCTGCTCCGCGCCTTTTTCGTAGTCCACTTTGGCCCGCCAGGCCATGGTGATCTCGTAGCCGAAGCGGCGCTTGTGCTTCTCGATCCGATATTCGTGCAGCGCGTTGGCGACGATCGGTCCGTAGTGGATCAACTGGTAGTGCAACTGCACCGGCGGTTGCACCTCGCCCAGATCGCGCGACAGTGCCTGCAGGTAGTCATGCAGACCTTCCATCGCCGGCGCCACGATCTGCTCGTAGCGATCTTCCAGCCGCTGCTTCTCACGCTCGGCCGCAGCCCGCTCTTCACGAACGCGCTGTGCCTGTTTGCCGATGCGATCGAGCAAGGACATGAGCGAACCAGCATCCCGTCGGCGGGAGCCCCTCTCCCGTGAGCGCCCGATGCTACCAAGAGCTCGGTGAACAGGGGATGGGGTTTGGTGCGCTTTCGATCGTCTGGTCGACGATACCGATATCACTCAGCAACAGCGTCACATATCGCCTTCAGCCGTTGCCGCCGGATGCGAAGCCAGTAGCCACCCAACACCAGGGCGAGCGCGGGCAAATCAGCCGACCAGTTGACGCAGGATCTGTCCGCAAAGCCAGGCCGCATAGGTGCCCAGCGTGTAGCCGAACACGGCCAGCAACACACCGACCGGCGCCAACGCCGGATGAAAGGCACTGGCCACCACGGGCGCCGAAGCAGCCCCGCCGATGTTGGCCTGACTGCCGACAGCCATGAAGAACATCGGCGCCCGAATCAGCCGCGCCGTCAACAGCATCAGGCCGGCGTGCACGCTGATCCAGATCAGGCCCAGCGCGAACAACTGCGGATCGGTAAAGACCCGGGTGATGTCGATCTGCATGCCGATGGTCGCCACCAGCACGTACAACGCCACCGAGCCGATCTTGCTGGCCCCCACCGCTTCCAGCTGGCGGGCGCGAGTGAACGACAGCGCCAGACCCAGGGTGGTGGCGATGATGACGATCCAGAAGAAACGCGAATCCAGTGCCAGATCGCTCAGCGCCGGAAAATTCGCGCCGATCCAAGGCGCAATCACGCCAGCCAGTGCATGCGCGAGGGCAGTGATGCCAAAACCAGCGGCCAGCACGACCAGCAGATCGGTCAGCGTCGGGTTGCGCGCGTGCTCCTGCTCGAAGCGCACCAGTCGATCACGCAGTTCGTCGATCGCCGTGGTGTCGGCGCCGATGCGGCGATCGATCCAGGCCGCGTTGCCGGCGATCCAGAACAGCATCGCGGTCCAGATGTTGGCCACGATCACGTCCACCGCGACAAACTTGGCGAACAGCTGGGTGTCGACCTCGAAGACCTCTTTCATGGCGGCCTGATTGGCACCGCCACCAATCCAGCTGCCGGCCAGCGTGGTCATGCCCTTCCAGGTGGCATCGGAGCCGTCCGCGCTCAACAATTGCGAATCGAAGGCACCCATGATCAACAGCGCGATCGGCGCACCGATGACCACGCCGGCGGTACCGGCCAGGAACATCCAGAGCGCCTCTGGTCCCAGCCGCAACATGCCCGGCAGATCCGAGCCCAGCGTCAGCAAGGCCAGCGCCGTCGGGAGCAGATAGTCACGCGCCATCGGGTAGAGCCCGGAGTGCTCGCCATCGATGATGCCCACGGTGTTGAACAAGCCAGGGATCAGATAGCACAGCAGAATCGTCGGCACGATCGCGTAGAAGCGCTGCCAGCGCGGGCCGCCACGGTTGGCCGTCCAGAAGACGAAGGCCAGGCTGGCCAGGAGCAGGCCGAGCACCACCGCATCGTTGCTGATCCAGGGTTGGCTGGCGGTCTCAGTCATTGCCGGCACTCGGCAGCAGGCGCAGCAATGGTCGCTGATCGGCCCCCAGCAGCTGCAGTTCTCCGTCCACCTGGCGGTGGGCGCCGACCTGCCCCAGTGCGGTCATCAGCGCCGACTCCAGTGCTGCGGTGGCCGGGCAATAGCGCTTGGACGCACCCAACTCACTGATCTGCAGTCCCTGTTGGTCATCGAAACGACCGAAAAACCGATTGCAGCCGTTGAAGCCCTGGATTCGCGACGACTCGCGCGAGAACTGCAATCGGACCGTGCCCGCCACCTCCGGATAGTCCGCGGGCAGATCGATACCGCTCAGCCCGATCACCCGCCAATCGCCCTGCAGTGGCGGCTCAATGGGCAGCGGCGGTGCCGGTCCGGAGGCTGCAGTACAGGCTGCCAGCAGCAGTGGCAGGCAGCCGGCGATGAGGCGCGGCAGAGCGGTGGGCATAGGCAGTGGTCATGGTCGTCCAAGCCCACAGCATACCTGCAGTCCCCAACCAGTCAGCGGCGACGGCGATCCGCCCACTCGGCGATTCGCTGCGCCTTGTCGGTGCCGACGATGGCTTCCAGCTCGGCCCGCCGCTGGGCGCGCGTCTGTTGTGCCTGGCTGCGCGCCTGCTGCAGCTGCTGCCGAATCTGTGCCAGCTGGGATTGGCTCAGATCGAGTGCCGACTGCCACCAGCTCAGGCGTTCTTCCAGCCCCATGTCGACGTCCTGCCAGCGCGGACCCTGGCCCCGCAGTTCCTGCCAACGAATGCGCTGCTCGGGCGTCAGTACGGCCAGCAGCTGGTCACGGAGGTCAGAACGCCGAGACACCCGCTGCAGGCGCACGTCGGTGAAGAAATGGGCCAGTTGTTCGACCTGCTGAGGGTCCAGCTGCAACCAGCGACCCGCCCGTTCGGCCTGACGCACGGGATCGGGTTGATGGGCGGCAGCTGGCATGGCGACCAGCATGGACACGGACAGCGTCAGGGCCGTCGAAAGCAGTCGCAGGGGTGTGTTCATCGGGTGATTCCTGTGTGGTCTGGACAGTCCTGCCCAACGCAGCCGACGCCGAGCGGTTGACGGTCGCCGTCACCGTGCCGTAGCAGTTACAGTGCTTCACCAGCTGCCGGAGCCCACCGCCGATGCCCACGCTGCGCGTCAATCAGGTCGATCTGCACTACGAGCTGAGTGGCAGCGGGCAGCCCATCGTGTTCGCGCACGGTCTGCTCTGGGATCAGCGCATGTGGGATGCGCAGGTCGCGCATTTCTCGCCACGCTTCCGCTGTCTGCGCTTCGATCATCGGGGTCAGGGCCAATCCGGCGGCGCGGCGACCGGTTGCGACATGGACCGGCTGTGCGAGGACACGGCCGAATTGATCAGCGCGCTGGGCCTGCCGCCGGTGCATTTCGTCGGTCTGAGCATGGGTGGCTTCGTTGGATTGCGCCTGGCGGCACGCCATCCGGAACTGCTGCGCTCACTGAGCCTGCTGGACAGCAGTGCCGAGGCCGAGCCGGTCGAGAAGCTGCGGCAGTATCGCCGTCTGTTGTGGGTGCTGCGCTGGATTGGCGCCAAGCCACTGGTGGGCCGCATCCTGCCACTGATGTTCGGCCGCAGTCTGTTGGCCGACCCGGCCCGGGCAGATCAGCTGCGGCAATGGCGCGCGCAGGTAGCGCAGTTGCCGCGATCAGTGCGCTTTGCTGTCCAGGGCGTGGTGGAGCGGGGCTCGGTGACGGCCGAGTTGGCGAAGATCCGCTGTCCGACCCTGGTGCTGGTGGGCGAAGAGGATTTGACCACGCCGCCGAAGCTGTCCGAGCGGATGGCCGAACGCATCCCCGACGCACGGCTGCTGCAGCTGCCGCGGGTGGGTCATATGAGCAATCTGGAGGCACCGCAGCAGGTCAACGCCATCCTCGACAGCTTCTTCAGCACCGTCGCGGAATGAGGACTCGGCGCTGTTCCGCGCTATCGTTGACGGTTTGACCCCTGACGCGCGCGCATGACCGAACGACTCCGCATCGCCACCCGCGAAAGCCCGCTGGCCCTGTGGCAAACCCACCATGTGGCCGACCGTTTGCAGCGGCTGCACGCCGATTTGCAGATCGAACTGGTGCCGCTGACCACCCGCGGCGATCAGATCCTCGATCGGCCATTGGCGCAGATCGGCGGCAAGGGGCTGTTTCTGAAGGAGCTGGAACAGGCCATGCTCAAAGGCGAGGCCGATCTGGCCGTGCACTCGTGCAAGGACATGCCGGCCGAACTGGATGACGGCATGGCACTGTGCGGATTGCTCGATCGGGCCGATCCCACCGATGCGCTGGTCAGCCCGAAGCATGCCAGCCTGGATGAACTGCCCAACGGCGCCCGCGTCGGCACCTCCTCGCTGCGCCGCCGCGCGCAATTGCTGGCGCTGCGTCCGGACCTGCAGATCCTCGATCTGCGCGGCAATGTGGGCACGCGCCTGCGCAAGCTCGATGAGGGGCAGTACGAGGCCATCGTGCTGGCCACCGCCGGCCTGCAGCGCCTCGGCCTGGACGAGCGTATCCGTCAGCGGCTACAGCCACCGGTGTTCCTCCCCGCGCCGGCGCAGGGGGTGATCGCGCTGGAATGTCGGGCTGGCGACGACCGGGTGATGGCACTGGTGCAGCCGCTGCACGACCCGCTCAGCGCCGCCCGCGCCGAGGCCGAGCGCGCCTTCAGTCGCGCCCTGGCCGGCAGCTGCGATGTGCCGCTGGCGGCCTATGCCGAAGTGATCGACGGACAGCTGCAGCTGCAGGGCCTGGTGGCCAGCGCCGATGGCCAGCGCAGCCTGCGCGATCAACTCGGCGGTTCGATCGAGCAACCCGAAGCACTGGGTCTGGCGTTGGCCGAGCGTTTGCTGGCGGCCGGTGCCGAGGCCGTGCTGGGGCGATCGGCACCCTGAACTGCCGTCGCTGTCACGATCAGTCGGCAGGGGCCACCTACAATCGGGGCATGAACGCATTCAGGCTCCCAATGCTCCGTTGCCCGCTGCTCGGCGGATTGCTGCTCGCCAGCAGCGCGCTGCAGGCTGGCAGTTTCGATTGCAGCGTGCCGCCGACGCCGACGCAGAGTGCGCCGGTCGTCCTGGGCAACGGCAGCGCCGGCAGCGTGACCCGCGCCCAGCTGCAGACGGCGCTGGACAACGGCGGGGCCATCCGGCTGAACATTGCCAACAGCACGCTGCTGCTGGATCAGCCGCTGATCGTCACCCGCGCCGTGCACCTGGATGGCAGCGGCGCGACGCTGTCAGGCAATCAGCAGGTGCGGGTCATGGAGTTGCGCAATCCGACGCTGGCCAACGACCTGACCATCACACTGCAGAACCTGCAGCTGGTCGACGGCGATGCACGGACCGCTGCCGGCGACCAGTTCGCTCGCTCCGGTGGGGCCATCCTCAATGATCACGGCAACGAACCGTGGCGGGCGGTGCGGCTGCGCGCCTTCGACGTCGCCTTTCGCCGCAATCACGCCGTTGATGTGGCGCAGGACGGCGGTGGTGGCGCGGTCTATCTGCTCGGCCATCGCGAATTCACCTGCGTGCGCTGCATCTTCGACAGCAACCAGGGCAGCAATGGCGGCGGCTTCTATGGGCTGGGCACGCAACAGATCCGCTTCTACGACAGTCTGTTCAACGACAATCTTGCCGGCGGTGATGGCGGCAACCCGGGCAGTGGTGGCAACGGCGGGGCCATCGCCGTCGATGGCGATACCCGCGAACTGAGCCTGTGTCGCAGCGAGCTGATCGACAACCGCAACAACGCCTTCGGCGCCGGTATCTTCACCACGGTCTACGACCAGACCAGCGTGACGCGGATCTGGCAGAGCACGCTGGCCAGCAATGTCCAGCAGGGCAATGACCAGCACACCGGTGGCGCCTACATCCAGGGCGGGCCGGTGTCGATTCGTGACAGCACCTTCCGCGCCAATCAGGCCAACGGCTACGGCGGGCTGGCGCTGTTCGATCATCAGACCGGCAGCGGCCTGGTGCGGATCGGCGGGGAGATCGTCAACAGCACCTTTGTCGCCAATCTGGCCCGCAACGGCCTGGGAGGCGCGATGAACCTGCAGGGTACCAATCCGCTGCTGCTGCAGAATCTGACGATCGCCGACAACCGCGCCGATTGCGACGTCTGCTTCGCCGGCGGTATCGCCAATCCGGCCAACGCACCGATCACCCTGCGCAACACGATCTTCCTCAACAACACCGGTGGCAACGCCTTCAACCCCTGGGCCATGCTCAACCCGGTCGCCAACGGCGCCAACAATCTGCAGTGGCCGCAGGTTCGACCGAACAGCTTCGGGCAGCAGGAGTTGCCGGTCAGTCCGGGCAGCAGTTTCGCCGACGCGCAGTTGCTGCCACCGGCCGACAACGGCGGTCCGACCGAAACCATGGGCCTGCCGTCAGGCTCACCAGCCATCGATACCGGCGGCAGTACGGGCGCGCCGACAACCGACCAGCGCGGCTTGCCGAGGACCCTCCCCTACGACATCGGCGCCTTCGAACGACAGAGCGATGACACGCTGCTGGTCGATGGATTCGAGGGCTGAGCCCAGACCGGAAGTTCGCGCCGTCCACGGGCAGGCTGGTCTGCCGCCAGCAAGGCAGCGCGCGTCTGTGCGCCGGCATGCGGCTGCGTTTGGGTCGCGCAAACAAAATGGGGCCGGTTCATGCGAACCCGCCCCGAAGCCTCCTACCGAGGCATTTATTGTTATGCGCGCTTCCTGCGCGTGGCTGTAATCGTCACGAGTGGTGAATCGTGCGAGAAAAGAATAACTTAGCTTCAGAACTTAAGTCAACACTTTAAGTTCGTGCTGAAATCGGCCCTGTGTGGGCCTTTCCAGCCAGCGTCAGGCCAGAGCGCTTTCGATCTCGCGCTGCTGCGCGAGGTCGGGCAAGGGACCGCGTGCCGCGCCCAGATTGTCTTCCACGTGGCGAACGCGGCTGGTCCCGGCCAGCACGCAACTGACCGCCGGCTGCGCCAGAATCCACTTCAGTCCCAGCTGTGCCCAGCTGCTGCACTGCAGCGCCAGAGCCGCCTCGGGTAGCGGTCGGTTGGCTGCCCGGCGAAACAGCTGTCCTTCCGCGAAGGGCCGGTTGATCAGCACGGCAATCCCCAGATCAGCCGCCATCGGTAACAGTCGCTCACGCGCTTGCGGCTCCAGCAGCGAGCAGTTCACCTGCAGCACGTCGGGGCGCTCACGTTGCAGCACGGTGGCCAACACGGAATGCGCGCTGGCGTTGTAGTGGGTCACCCCGACCAGCTGCACCTGACCAGCCTCGCGCGCTTCGCGGGCCACCCGGAGCTGCCGATCCAGATCGCGCAGATTGTGGATCTGCAGCAGATCCACGGGGCGACCGATCCGCTGCGAGGACTGGCGCAGCTGCGCGCGGCCCTCGGCCAGACCGTCGGTCCACAACTTGGTCGCGATGAAAGCCCGATCGGTGGTCGTTGCCAACGCCTCACCCAGCCGGGTTTCGGCCAGTCCATACATCGGAGAGGTGTCGATCACGCGCCCACCCAGCTGGAGGAACCGGTGCAGCGCCGCAACAGCTGCAGGCAGTCCGGGCGCGTCGGCCGGCAGGTCCAGCTGGCGCCATGTACCCAGCCCGATCACCGGCAGCGAGACCGTACCGACGCGCCGCTGTCGCAGGTCAGGGCCAGACGCGTCGACCGCATCGAGCAGTGACACGGCTGGTAGTGCCAACAGGCCCTGCAGACAACGGCGACGCTGTCGCGAAATCCTCGTCGCGCCGCGCATGGTGGACATGGCGAGCTCCTTCGATGACCGCATTCAGCATGCCAGAGCCAGGAGCGCCGCTTTGCTCGGCGATTGAGCATCGCACTCCGCCCGACGCGCAACCCGCTCCGCCTGACGCAAGGAATGCGGGTCCCGGCTAGGCTACGATGCCTGGCCTACCGATCGAGGGACCACCGCATGCCGCTGGACGCCCTGCTGCAGACCCGGGCCGCACGAGCGACCGGCAAGGCCGCCCTGATCGGTGCGATCGTCGGCGCAACCGCGGGCGTCATGGTCGCGGCGCCGTCGTTGCGTGAGCACGCGCAGCCGCTGTGGCTGGTCCTGCAGGCGGTCGGCCTGGGCGGTGTGATCGGTGCAGCCACAGGCTATTTCTTTCGCCAGATCATCATCGGTCAACTGCTGCATCAGTCCACCTCCAGGTCCTCGGTTGGCCTCGACGACAGCGGCGGCGGAGACGGCGGCGATGGCGACTGAGCAGCGCTCGTCGACGAGGCTGTCGACCCAGGCCCGCAGCCGTTGGCCTCGCCAGCTGTTCGCCTGGCTGCTGCTCGGGGCCAGCTTCCCGTCGTTGGCCTGGAAGCCGCAACCGCTGGATCTACCCGATCTGGGCGCGGCGCTGTCGCCCAACGTGGTGGCCCATCCGACTGGGGGATTCGTGCTGAGCTGGCAGGTGCGACTGGCTGACGGCTGCGCCGCCTTGCGCGTTGCGCGGCTGCGGGCACGCACGCTGGGCACCGTGCATGAGGTGGTGCGCGGCTGCGACTGGTTCGTCAACTGGGCCGACTTCCCAGGCGTGGTGATCGCCGACAACGGCGACTGGCTGACGTGGTGGCTGCGCAAGAGCGCGCCGGATACCTATGCCTACGACATCCAGGTGAGCCGATCCGCCGATGGCGGTGAGCACTGGTCCGACCCGGTGGTGCCCCATCGCGACGGCACGCACAGCGAGCATGGTTTCGTTTCGATCAGCCCGCTGCAGGACGATCGCGTCCTGCTGTTGTGGCTCGATGGTCGTCAGATGGTTGGCGCCCATGAACACGACCACGGACACGGTGACGCCGGCGCAACGATGCTGCGCAGTGCCGTGCTCGATGGTGCCGGCCAGCTGCACGAGGAGCAGGCGCTGGACGAGCGGGTCTGCGACTGCTGTGGCACCGATCTGGTGCGAGTCGATGCACGACGCCAGGTGGCGATCTACCGTGACCGCAGCGCCGAGGAGATTCGCGACACCGGCGTCATCGAGCGTCTGGACGGCCACTGGCAGCCCCCTGCGCTGGTCCATGCCGATGGCTGGCGGATGCCGGCCTGCCCGGTCAATGGTCCGGCTCTGGCAACTCAGCAGGCGCGCCTGCTGGTGGCCTGGTCAACCATGGCCGACCAGCCCGATCTGCGTGTGCGCGGCCGTCTGCTGGGATCGGAGGCGGAGCCGCGCGAGCTGGAGGCCGGGCCCGACGTACTCGGCCGGGTCGATGCGGTGGCCTTCGGCGGCGACTGGCTGCTCAGCTGGCTGGGTGCGGGCGACGAGGGTCAGGCGGTATTGCGGCTGGCTCGGCTCGATTCGGCATTGGACGAGCGCCAGCGTTGGGATCTGCGCACGCTGCCCGCGGGCCGCGATATCGGCACGCCGCGCATGGCCGCGAGCCACGGCGAAGCCTTGCTGGTCTGGACCGAGGTCGACGAGACGGCACCGCGGATTGGCACGCGCGCCGCCACGCGCCTGCGCGGCCTGTGGCTGGGCGAGCCGCCGCAGCCGCAAGATTGACCCGCAACCGGGTGATTCGATCGCCCTGCGCAGGGCGACTCAGCCTTCGAGCGTTTCCCAGCGACCGTATAGCTGCTCCAGCTCGGTCTGCCGCTCCGCCAGCGTCTGCTGATCGGCCTGAATGGCAGCGGCCTCGCGCTGATAGAAACCCGGTTCATTCATCGCCGCGGTGCGCTGAGCCAGCTCCTGCTCCAGCGCCTCGATCCGCTGCGGCAGGGTGTCGAGCTCACGCTGATCCTTGTAGCTGAGCTTGCGTCGTGCCGGTGCGGCTTCAGCGACGCTGGGCGCAGCCGCTGTGACCTTGCTGGCCGCACGGGCGGGCGCAGCTGCCGCGTTGCTGGCCGGCATCGCGCCCGCCGGCAGCCGTCGATCGCTGTAGCCGCCGACGCTTTCGAACACACGGCCGCTGGGCAGCAGGGTCAGTGTGCTGGTCACCACATTGTCGAGGAAGGCGCGGTCATGCGAGACCAGCAGCACCGTGCCGCTGAATTCGCCCAGACGCTCTTCCAGCAACTCCAGCGTTTCCACGTCCAGATCGTTGGTCGGCTCGTCCAGCACCAGCAGATTGGCCGGCTTGCTGAACAGGCGGGCCAGCAGCAGCCGGTTGCGCTCGCCGCCGGAGAGCCGGGTGATCGGCGCGCGCGCCCGTTCTGGCGTAAACAGGAAATCCTGCAAATAACCGTAGATGTGCTGACGGCGGCCATCGAGTTCGATGAACTCGCGGCCTTCGGCGACATTGTCCAGCGCCGTGCGGCTGTCATCCAGCTGCGCCCGGTACTGGTCGAAATAGGCGATCTCCAGTCCGGTGCCCAGTTCCACTTCGCCGGTACTGGGGGCCAGCTCACCCAGCAGCAGTCGCAACAGCGTCGTCTTGCCGGCGCCATTGGGTCCGATCAGGCCGACGCGGTCACCACGTTGCACGCGCAGGTCCAGATCACGCACCAGCCAGCGGCCGTCGGGCAGCCCATAGCCCAGGCCATCGGCACGAATGACCCGTCGGCCTGACTTGCCGGCTTCGGTCACCCGCAAGCGGGCGGTGGCCGGCGCCTCACGGCGGGCGGCGCGCTCGCGGCGCAGCTGCAGCAAGGCCCGCACGCGGCCTTCGTTGCGGGTGCGCCGGGCCTCGATGCCCTTGCGGATCCACACCTCTTCTTCGGCCAGCTTGCGGTCGAATTGCGCCTGCGCCAGCGCCTCGGCGTGACGGCGCTCCTCGCGCCGGCGCAGATAGTTGTCGTAGTCGCCCGGCCAGCTGCTCAGCTGACCGCGATCGATCTCGACGATGCGCGTGGCGAGCGCGCGCAGGAAGGCACGGTCATGGGTGACGAAGACCAGCGCCCCGCGAAAGCCGAGCAGATCGGTCTGCAGCGCCTCGATGGCCTCGATGTCCAGATGATTGGTCGGCTCATCCAGCAGCAGCAGGTCGGGCTCGGCCAGGAAGGCACGCGCCAGCAGCACGCGGCGCTGCATGCCACCCGAGAGCCTGCCGAAGGGCTGCTCGCCGTCGAGCTGTAGCCGTTGCAGCGCCTGCACCAGCCGTTGTTCGGCGGCCCAGCCGGCACCCTGTTCGATCTGCTGCTGGACCACGGCCAAGCGCGCCAGGCTGGCGGCATCGGCGCTGGCGCTGAGCTGGTGGAACTCGGCCAGCCAGCGGCCGTGCTCACCCAGGCCACCGGCCAGCACCGACTCGACGCTACCGTCCAGACCGGCCGGTACTTCCTGCTCCAGGCGGGCGATGCGCAGCCCGGGCTGGCGTTGGATCTCGCCGCCGTCGGGTGGTTGGCTGCCCTCAATCAAGCGCAACAGCGTCGACTTGCCTTCGCCGTTGCGGCCAATCACGCAGATCCGTTCGCCGGCTTCGATGCCCAGGTCGACATGGTCGAGCAGCAGCGGACCACCGACACTGAGTTCGATCTGGCGCAGCAGCAGCAGGGGCATCAGGATTCCGGCAATCCGCTCGCCCGACGCAGGGCCTTGGCCAGCGCCGCCGGCTCGGTGGGCGTCAGTACGACAGCTCGTGTTGGGTAGCGCAGCAACAGACCGGGACCCAGGTCGGTGGCGTAGGCGGTAGCCCGCCCGATCTCCCGTCCCCAGTAGCCGCCGGTGAAGGAAAAGAAGCCGCCATTGCCGAAGGTGCGCAGCAGGCCGGCGAAGGCGCGCGGTCGCTGTTCGACTTCGCTCAGCCCAGTCAGCTCCAGCGTGGATTCATGCAGCAGCCGCTGTACGCGCAGGGTCTTGCCGTCGACGCGATAGCCGCGCACGACGAAGGGCAGACACAGCAACGGCAGCAGCGCCGGTGGCAGCCAAAGCCACTGGCCGCCGGCGACCCGAGGCGCCACCTGCCAATACAGCACCGCGGCTACGCCCAGGCACAGCACCGAGGCGAAGACGCTGGTGACGATCAGGGTGGTGCCGATACGAGCCGGGTAGCTGCGGCTGCTCATGGTTGCTCCGCCTGCGAGGGCGGCAAGCATCCCGTGACGCTGCCATTGGCGCAAGGGCACGATTGGATGATCATCGGACCGCGCTGGGTCCGTGAGTGCCGGGATCGGCGACAGCCATCCGCCCGGTCCTTGCCCCCGGGGGCGTCACCAGCATCGACAGGGGGCGGAGGTACGATGCTGGTGACGCCGAATGGCAGACCCGGGGCCGGGTCGGTCGATCAGGAGCCGATGCGGCGCGGTCCGTTGGTCTTGGTCACGGCGATCAGGCTGGGCCGCGGCACGATGAAGTCGCTCTGCACCACGCTGGGGTCGAAGCTGTCCAGCTTGCCGTCCGGCCAGTAGCTGGACGGTCCGCTGATCAGATCGCCGCCGTCACCAGGATGCTGGATCGAGAAGAACAGGCTTTCGTAGTCCTGACTGAACTCGCAGCCGCAGACTTCGGCACTGCGCGGGCAGGCCATGAACTGGCGCAGCTTGCCGCGGGTGGGACCGTAGGTGGGCACGGCAAAGCAGCCGTCGTGGTCGCCGCGCGGCTGGCTGCCGTCGGTGATGATCCACAGGTTGCCCACATGATCGAAGGCCAGGTTGTCTGGCGATCCGATTGGCGCCAGTTCCTGCGGCTTGTCGAAGCCGGCGTAGTAGGTGGTGTTCTGCGGCAGCGGCCCGGCCACCTCGGCCAGGTCGGTCAGGAAGGCAGCATCGGCGGCCTGCGGATCACCGCAGAGCATGAAGATCTCCCAGCTGAAGCTCAGTGCGGCGTTGTCGTTGCCGGCTTCGGTGATCTCCACCACATGACCCCAGCGATTCGGGCCGCGCGGATTGGCCGTGCCCGGCTCGGTGGGCAGCGTGCGGCCCTGGAAGTTGCGGCTGCCCGGCTCCAGCGTGCGATTGGTGTTGTTGGTGCAGGCGATGTAGACCTTCTTGGTGACCGGATTGGCCTCAACGTCCTCGGGCCGATCCATCGGCGTGGCACCGAGCAGGTCGGCGGCGCGACGGGCGTGAATCAGCACTTCGGCCTGGTCGGCGAACTCGGCCTGCAGGGCCGGCTGGCTGGCCCAGTCCAGCGGCAACCACTGACCGCTGCCATCGTCATTGAATCGCGCCACATACAGCGTGCCCTCGTCGAGCAGGTTGCGATTCTCCTCGCGCACCGGGCTGACCTGGCGGGCACTGACGAACTTGTAGGTGTACTCCATCCTCGCGTCATCGCCGGAATAGACCACGCAGTGGCCGCTGCTGGCGGTGATCGAGGTGGCGCACTCGTGCTTGAAGCGACCCAGCGCCGTGCGCTTGACCGGCGTCGCCGTGGGATCATAAGGATCGACCTCGACCACCCAGCCGAAACGCAGGGCCTCGGTGGGGTGACGGGCCACATCGAAACGCTCGTCGCCGTATTCCCAACCGCGCTCACTCTCGCCACCCGGCAAGGGCAGACGTGCATGCGCAGCCAGCACCGCCGGATCGGCGCTGCCACTGTCGCGGTAGGCGTTGAAATTGCCGAAGTACTGGTCGACGTTCTCTTCGGCCGACAGATAGGTGCCCCACGGCGTCTCGCCACCGGCACAGTTGTTCAATGTACCCAGCACCCGCGTGCCGGTGGGATCGGCGGCGGTCCGCAGCAGCGGATGACCGGCGGCCGGCCCGGACAGGTTGAACTCGCTGTCACCGGTGATGCGGCGGTTGTAGAAGGATTCCTTGACGTAGTACCAGCGGCCTTCGTAGCGCACCAGTTCGACCACCGAGATGCCATGGCTGGCCTTCATCACGCCAACCGCCTCGGGCAGGTCGCTGTGGAAGCGGGCCAGACTGAAGCTGCCATCCTCGCCCGGGTGCGCCTGCGCCACACCGAAGCTGGGGAACATGATGTTCTCGTTGGTGTATTCGTGGTTGACGCAGACCAGCGCGTTCTCGCGGCCCAGCGAACCCGGACCCGGCAACGGGAAATACTCGATGGCATCGCAGTTGTAGCCGAACTGCTGCGCTGCGCGGGCCGCCGCGCCCGCCTCGGTCAGCGCGCCATCCTTGACCCGGCTGGTGTCCAGATCGTCGACGAAGGGCACCAGCGAATCACCCCAGCGGATCACCACGTCGTGGGTGTAGCCGGGCGGCAAGGTGATCTGATCCTCGCGACTGCCGGCAATGGGCTTGAAGGTCAGGCTGTCCAGCGCACCACCGGGGCGGAAGGCGGCCTTGTCGTCCGGGTTGTCCACCCATCGAGCCATCGCGGTACCGCCCAGACCCAACGCCGCCGCACCGGCCGCACCCTTGCCCAGGAAATCGCGCCGCTGCAGGCGTCGCGACAGCACGCTGAAAAACGGTTCGGCATGCGCCGAGCGCTGCTCCAGATCGACGTCCAGATCGGTGCGGCGATCATTGGCGGCGGCTTCGGCGGCCAGCTGTTGCAGGCGCTCGCCGGGTTCGGGGCGGGTGTTGTCGGTCATGGTGGTTCCATTGGCAGGGACAGGCCTGCCAGCCTGAGGCCGGCGCGTGACGGCGGCTTGAGCGAATGACGACAGCTCGGTGTCAGCGTGATGACGGACCCACGACGGCTGGCTCTTGCCAGCCGGGCCAGCTCTGACCCAGCCTTGTCGGCCCCCTTGCAGCGAGTCCCGCCCATGTCCATGCCGGCCATCGAACTGCACACCGAACGATTGCTGTTGCGGCCGACCCAACTGGTCGACTTCGAACGCTGGGCCGAGCTGCATGCCAATGCCGACGCGGCCCGCCATATCGGCGGCGTGCAGCCGCGCAGCGTGGTCTGGCGCGCCTTCATGGGCATGGCCGGGGCCTGGGCGCTGACTGGCGTGGCCATGTTCTCGGTGATCCACAAGCGCAGCGGTCGCTGGATCGGGCGCATTGGCCCGTGGCAACCCGAGGGCTGGCCGGGCACCGAGGTCGGCTGGGCCCTGCACCCGGACGCTTGGGGCCAGGGCTTTGCCAGCGAAGCGGCGGTGGCGGCGATGGACTATGCCTTCGACACGCTGGGCTGGACCGAGGTGATCCACAGTATTGACCCCGCCAACGCCCCCTCGCAGCGCCTGGCCGAACGTCTCGGTTCGCGCCGTTGCGAGTCCGTGAACATGCCGGCGCCCTACCAGGATGTGGTTTGCGACATCTGGCGGCAGAGTCGGGCGGAATGGCAGACGAGGGTCAGGGCATAGGGACCAGGGCCGAGGGCTCAGGGAAAGCCGGACTCGCCGCACTCCTGATGTGCGCTGCGCTCTCCCCGGCGTTGGGCCACGAAGATCGCCATAGCGACCCAGCTTGCTACCAGGCTGCCGTTCCCTGAACCCTCAGCCCCTATCCCTCAGCCCTCCGCCCCCCACAGATGACGTCCGTCACCAGACCTTTGGCGCGGCAGTCGCTAGACTGCGCGGCGTTCGGACAGGGATGACAGCGATGGACGCGAGCGAACTGGTCAAGGAATTGCGCCTGCCGCGCGAGACGGCTCGCCCGGATGGCGGCAAAGGCTGGCTGCTGGCCATCGCTGCGGGGGTGCTGGCGCTGATCGGCGCGGGCGCCTGGTATGCCTTCGGCCGTGGTGACGGGACGCCACCGGTGGAGACCGTGCTGGCGCGACCGGCCGGTGGTGCGCAGGCCAGCCGCTCGGTACTCGATGCGACCGGCTATGTGACGCCGCGGCGGATCGCCACGGTCTCGGCCAAGGTCACCGGCAAGGTGATTGAGGTGCTGATCGAGGAAGGCATGGAGGTCGAGGAAGGACAGCTGCTGGCACGTCTGGACGATGCCGAAGTGCTGCGCGATCAGGCGCTCAGCGAAGCCAGCCTGCAGGCGGCACGCACCGATCGGCAGGAAACCCAGGTGCGGCTGGATCTGGCCGAGCGCGAACTGGCGCGACAGACCGAGCTGGTCGAACGCAAGCTGACCTCGGCACAGGCCGTGGACGCAGCGCGCGCCGATCGCGATGCCCTGCGCGCACGGCTGGGCAGCGCGCAGGCGCAGGTCACCGTGGCTGCCCGTCGACTCGAGCAGGTCGGTCAGCAGCTGGACAACACGCTGATCCGCGCGCCCTTCAGCGGCGTGGTCATCGCCAAGGCGGCGCAACCGGGCGAGATGATCTCGCCAATCTCCGCCGGCGGTGGCTTCACACGCACCGGCATCGGCACGATCGTCGACATGGGTTCGCTGGAGATCGAGGTCGATGTCAGCGAGTCCTACATCAATCGCGTGGTGGCCGGTCAACCGGTGGAATCGCGGCTCAACGCCTATCCGGACTGGACCATTCCGGGCCGCGTCATCGCGGTCATCCCGACCGCCGACCGCAGCAAGGCCACGGTCAAGGTCCGGGTCAGCATCGACAGTCGCGATCCGCGCATCGTCCCGGACATGGGCGTGCGCGTGGCCTTCCTGCGCGAAGCCGAAGCGGGAGAATCCTCGGCGCCCACGCTCAGCGGTGTACGGGTTCCGGCCAGCGCTGTTCGGGGCGACGGGGCGCAGGCCAGCGTGTTCCTGATCGCCGAGGGGCGCGCCAACGCCCGCAGTGTCCGCCTGGGAGAGCGCCTGGGCGAGGACTGGCAAGTGCTGGACGGCCTGCAGGTGGGTGATCGCGTGGCCCGGCAGCAGTCCGGTCTGAGTGACGGTCAGGCGGTGACGCTGGACTGAGCTCCGCCGCGGCGGGCAGCGCCCCGCCCGGCCCGCCGACCGGTCGGCTGTGCCAAAATTCAACTTCGCTACGCGCCTGTCCGACCGACCGGCAGCTGAACGCGGCGTTCGCCCGATCGCCCGCGTTGAAAGCCATCGCGCCTTCAGGAGGTCTTTCCGTTGGAATCCCGACAACGCTTCGACACGCTGGTGCGAACCTACTCGACCGAGCTCTACCGCTACGCCTACTGGCTCTGCCAGGACGAGGCCCTGTCCAAGGATCTGGTGCAGGAGACCTTCCTGCGTGCCTGGCGCTCGATTGCGCAGCTGCGCGACGTGGCGGCGGCCAAGTCGTGGCTGATTACCATCGTCCGGCGCGAGCATGCCCGGCTGTACGAGCGCAAGCGCCTGCCCACCGATGACATCGATGACATTCCGGTGGAAGACGGTGACAGCCCCGAGCCCGCAGCCCTCAGCGATGTCGACACGATTCGCGCCGCCATGGCCAGGCTGCCGACCAAGTACCGCGAGCCATTGGTGTTGCAGGTGGTCATGGGCATGAGCTGCCGGGAAATTGCCGAGGAGCTGCAGATCAGCGAAAGCGCGGTCATGACGCAGCTGTTCCGAGCCCGCCAGAAGCTGCAGGAGCAGTTGCTGCCCAGTGAGGATGACGAGCGTGTGGCCTGAATTCGAACAACTGCTGCACAGCGATCCGGCCAACCCGGCGCTGGATCGCCAGGCCGTTGAGCTGGGCGAGCAGGCTATCGGGCAACTGCAGGCGGCCCGGGATTTCGAGCGGCAACTGGCCGTGGCGCTGGCTGTGCCCGTGCCCGATGCCCTGCTTGCCCAGCTGCAGGCCCTGCCCGACGCGCACGACGCCGACTTTGAGCAGTCGCTGCGGGCAGCCCTGGCGGTGCCGGTGCCCAGCGATCTGCATGCCAGCCTGGCGCAACTGCCACAGCGCAGCGATCCGCGCACCGCGCACTGGTTCAGCCGCCGCAGTGTGCTGGCCCTGGCCGCATCGCTGTTGCTGACCGCGGGCCTGGTCGGTGGCTGGCTGCTGCGTGGTCCGGTTGGTACCGAGCTGCCCACAACGACCGATCCGTTGCTGGTGGCCACCGTCGAACATCTGTCGCACGAGCCCTTCGCGCTGACGCGCACCGAAACCGTGCCGCCGGCGATGCTCGACTCCCTGCTGCAGCAGGTCGGTCTGCAGCTGGCGCAGGAGGTTGAGGTCAACTACGCCTATCCCTGCCCCATCGGCGGCCAGCGCACCGTGCACATGGTGATGCAACAGCCCAGCGGACCGGTGACCGTGATCTATTTCCGTCAGGCCGAACCGGGGCTGCAGGCGGGCGCCGAATTCAGCTACGCCGGCCTGCAGGGTCGAGTCATGCCGCTGGGCCAGGGCATGCTGGTGTTGATCGGCCAGGATCGCAGCGCCTTTGCCTCGATCGAGCAGATCTGGCGCGGCGCAGCCAGCGCCTGAGCCCAACCCGTCGGGTCAGGCCGTTGGCCTGAGCCAGTCGACCAGCCATTCCGCCACCTCGCTGCGGCTGAGCAGGTCCCAGTGGTTGGCCGCCGGCAGCAGCCGCTTGTGCGTGTCCGGCAGTCCCAACGCTCGTGCCGGGTCACGGTGCTCTCCCCAGGCACTGGCCAGGCTGACCAGACCATCACCAGGCAAGGCGTGGGTCGCGTTCGTGGCCGGCAATTCCGCCCGCGTGGCAGCCACGGCATAGCAGTCCACGCCGTGTGGCAGCGCAACGCGCTCGCGCGCCTGCGTGCGGCCAGATGATCGCAGACGACCGTGGCGCAGATCGGTGATGCCGGCGCTGCGCGACTTGCCCAGACGCGCGAAGGGCGCCGCGTAGGGGCTGAGCTCGAGCAGCGTATCGACCCAATGACCACCGCGCTCCAGCGCCGCCCCCAGATGCGGCGTGCCCAGGCAAACCAGCGTGCTCAGCCGCTCGCGCCAGTCCAGCCCACGTTGCTCGGCGACGTCGATGGCCGCCCGTGCGACCAGTCCGCCCATGCTGTGGCCGACGATGGCGAGCGACCCGATGGGCCACAGAGACTGCAATCGCGCCAGCAGATCGGCCAGCAGCGCGCCGTTCTCGGCCACGTGCAGGCCGCTGTTGTAGCGCAAGGCCAGCACCGTGTAGCCATGCGCTCGGGCCAGCTGCTCACCGTGGTGATGACCCTGGCGATGCCATTGCTGGTCGTTCATGCACAACCCGTGCACCAGCAGCAGCAGTCGTTTGCCGGTCGGTGGGAGGCGCTCAGTGACGGCCGCTGTCGTCAGCGGCAGCCGCTGACCGTCGAGGTACAAGCCCATCTCGGTCGCCAGCGGGTTGCCGCTGCTGGACAGGTGATCGCCATAGACCCCGTTGAGAGCGGCCAGCATCGCTTCGCGCTGAGGCGAGCTGGTGCCATTGCCGGGCAGCAGGCGTTCCAGCGCACCGAGGCTCGCACCCAAACCGGCGGACACGGCGCGCGTGACACCGCGGATACTCTGGTAGACGAAGCCGGTCAGACCGCTGGTGGCGGCCGTGTCGGGCCGGCCCAACGGGCGTGCACGACGGCCGATGGTGCCGTGCAATTGCTCGACCAGCCCGGTCAGGCCGATGGTGGCGTCGACACCCAGCTGAGTCAGTCCGCGCAGGTCGGACAAGTGAAAGTGTGCCTGCGGCTTGCTCGTCATCCGGGCGGCCATCGTGCTTGCCATCAGTCAGTCAGCAGGAGCTTCAAGCTTGGCGCAGAAGCCAAAGAGTGGCCACTCGATGCCTTTGCGGTAGCATCCGCCTTCCTCGCGAGCCGCTGGTTCGCGTTCGACGGGTGATCCATGGCGCGCATCATCGCGGTGACCAACCAGAAGGGTGGCGTCGGCAAGACCACCACTTGCGTCAACCTGTCGGCGGCTTTCGCCGAGGTCAAGCGCAAGGTGCTGCTGATCGATCTGGACCCGCAGGGCCACGCCACGATGGGTTCGGGCGTGGACAAGAAAGCGGCCAAGCCCAACGGCTGTGAGGTGCTGCTGGAAGAAGCGGCCATCGATGAGGCGATCATCAAGCTCGATCACGGATTCGACCTGCTGCCGGGCAATTCCGACCTGACCGCCGCCGAGTTGCGGCTGATGCCTGCACCCGGCCGCGAATTGCGGCTGAAGAAACTGCTGGCGCCAGTCCGCGACCGTTACCACTACATTCTGATCGACTGCCCGCCCAGCCTGGGCGTATTGACGCTCAACGCGCTGGCCGCAGCCGACAGCGTCCTGATCCCCATCCAGTGCGAGTTCTTTGCGCTCGACGGCCTGTCGGCGCTGCTGGAAACGATCAAGGCCGTGCGCGCGACGGTCAATCCGAACCTCAAGATGGAAGGCTTGTTGCGGACGATGTTCGATGTGCGCAACAACCTCGGCAACGAGGTCTCCGGCCAGCTGACGCGGCACTTCGGCGAGCGCGTCTTCCGCACCATCGTGCCGCGCAACGTGCGCTTGGCCGAGGCACCCAGCCACGGTCAGCCCATCACAGGTTATGACCGCAGCTCGCGCGGCGCCGTGGCCTACCTGGGACTGGCTGGCGAGATCCTGCGCCGCGAGCGCAGCGGTCAGGCGAGCGCCGATCTGTAGACATTCGGGAAATCACGACGATGGCAAGCAAGAAGCGAGGACTGGGACGCGGACTGGCCGCCCTGCTGGGTGACAGCGATGGTCTGGACAATGGCCAGAATGTGCGCGAGCTGCCAATCGAGCAGATCCGGCCCGGTCGCTATCAGCCACGGACCCAGATGGATCCGGCCCGGCTGGCCGAGCTGGCCGCTTCGATCAAGGCCCAGGGGCTGGTACAGCCGGTGGTGGTCCGTGTGGTCGGTGACGGCTACGAGCTGATCGCCGGTGAACGACGCTGGCGCGCCGCGCAGCAGGCCTCGCTACGGCAGATTCCGGCGATCGTCCGCGATGTGCCGGATCAGGCCGTGGTCGCGATGGCACTGATCGAGAACATCCAGCGCGAGGACCTGTCGGCGCTGGAGGAGGCCATGGCACTCAAGCGCTTGATCGAAGAATTTGACCTCACTCATCAAGCTGCGGCCGAAGCCGTCGGTCGGTCACGTGCAGCAGTCAGCAATCTGCTGCGGCTGCTTGAGCTGGAGGCCGCTGTCCGCGATCTGGTCGAGCACAAGCAGCTGGAGATGGGCCATGCCCGGGCGCTGCTGGCACTCAGCGGTCATGCGCAGGTGGCCCTGGCGCGCGAGGCCGCCGAGAAACAGTGGTCGGTGCGCGAGACCGAGGCCGCCGTGCGCCGCGCGCTCAGCGCCCCCAAGGCCCAGCCGGCTGCGCGTCCGGATCCCAACATCGATCAGCTGCAGCGCGACCTGTCCGAACGTCTGGCCGCCTCGGTGGCCATCCAGCACAAACGTGGCGGCAAGGGTCAGCTGGTGATCCGCTACGGCTCCCTGGACGAGCTGGACGGCATCCTCGCCCGCATTCGCTAGAGCGCGGCGCCGCAGCTCAGCCCGACGGCGACAGACACACGCGTTCACCCTCCTGCGCGACCCGATAGCCACGCGCGGCGATCTCCGCGCTGGCGTCACTACCGGAAAAACGCGCCGGGTTGCTGTGATTCAGGTGGATGAAGCGCACGCGCTGCCGCAACGTTGGTGCGAGCGCATCGAAGCGATCCATCGAGGCCCGGATGCGTGGGTGCGGAATCTGCGACATGTCGCGGCCCGGCAGTTCGTGGTCGTCGTAGAAGGTCGCGTCGAGGAAGGCGACATCGTGCTCGCCCAGCAGGGTCTCGATCCGCCGGTCGTACTGCTCGGCCCACTGCGCCCAGCTGTCGATGTCCGGGATGAACAGCGCGCGGCCCGCCGGGCCGGCAATCGAGTAGCCCACGGTCTCGGAATACTCATCGCGGTGCGGCACCCGCAGCGGCGTCACCTGCAGATCGTCCGCCAGGGCCACGGCAACACCATCGGCGAGGGATTGCAGTTCGATGTTGCGCAGTTCGACCAGCTGACTCCAGGGCCCGTTGTCACGCAGGAAGGTGGCCATCCGTGGCATCGCATGGACCGCAATGCCACGGCTGCCGGCCGACTCGCGGCCGAGAAACATCAACCCGGCGTAGTGACCGATGTGCGCGTGACTGAGGAAGATACCGTCAATGCCCAGCCCCACCCCCTGGGGCGGTGAAAACTCGTCCAGCCGCTGGAGCTGCAGGCGCAGATCGGGCGTGGCCTCGAACAGGTAGCGTTGGCCGCTGCGACGGTCCAGCAAAGCCAGTGAGGTGGCCAGGCGGCGCTGCGAGGTATCGGCCCAGGCGGGGTCGTCGCGATAGCCGATCTGCGGAATGCCGGCGTCCTGGGCCACACCCAGCACCAGCAGTTCCACCGAGCATTCCGCTGGCGAGTTGCCGGCCAATGACAGTGCCGCACTCACGGCGATCCAGGCAAACATCGAGCCCCCTCCACGCAGGACGAGCGCCGGATGTTAGCCCGGGGAAAGTGGCCCTGCGCGCGCGTCGGGGCGGACGTCTCAGCCTTTGGCCGCGCTACCTGCAGTGGCAGTGCGGCCGGTCGTCGCCTTTTTGGCCGTCGCGCTCTTGGTTGTCGTGCGCTTGGCCGCGCTCGTCTTGGCCTTCGCCTTTGGCTTGGGTTTCGCCTTGGCTTTGGGCTTGGCTTCGGCCGTCGTCGCGGCCTTGCTCTTGGCCGCCGCCTTGCCACGCGCACCCCGCTTGGGCTTGCGCGGCGCTTCGGCCAGCAAACGCCGGCAATCGACCGCCGTCAGCTCGGTGGGATCGGCATCCTTGGGGATGCGGGCGTTGACCTCACCATCGGTGATGTAGGGGCCAAAGCGGCCCTGCAGCACCTTGATCTTGCCGTCGTCAAAGACCGCGATTTCGCGCTTGGCTTCGGCTTCTCGCTTGGCATCGATCAGTTCGATCGCCCGCGCCAGTTCGATGCTGTAGGGATCATCTTCCTTGCCCAGCGAGGCATAGGTCTTGCCGGCCTTGGCAAAGGGGCCGAAGCGCCCGATGGCCACGCTGATCTCCTCGCCAGCGGCGTTTTGACCCAGATTGCGCGGCAACTTGAACAGCTCCAGCGCGTCTTCCAGCGTCAACGCGTCCATCTTCTGGCCCGGCCGCAACGAAGCAAAGCGGGGCTTGTCCTCGTCCTCGCGAGTGCCGATCTGGGCGAAGGGTCCGTAGCGACCCAGCCGCACCGAGACCTGCTTGCCGCTGGCCGGATCGATGCCGATCACCCGGGCAGCGGTGGCCTCCTGCCTGGACACCGATTCGGCCTTGTCTTCGATCAGATCCTTGAAGGGCTGCCAGAAGCGCTCCAGTACCGGCACCCAACGCTCCTCGCCCCGCGCCACCTCGTCCAGCTCGTCTTCCAGACGCGCGGTGAACTCGTAGTCGACGTAGCGGGTGAAGTGTTGTGACAGGAACTTGGCCACCACCCGGCCCACCTCGGTGGGATGGAAGCGGCGCGACTCCAGCAGCACATACTCACGATTGAGCAGCACCTGGATGATGCTGGCGTAGGTCGAGGGACGACCAATGCCGTATTCCTCCAGCGCCTTGACCAGTGTCGCCTCGCTGTAGCGCGGCGGTGGCTCGGTGAAATGCTGCTCGGCCTTGAGCTCGTTCAAGGCGATCACATCGCCCTTTTCCAGCGCCGGCAGCTTGCGTCCGGCGTCGTCGTCGTCCTTGCTGTCCTTGCCCTCTTCGTAGACGGCCAGAAAGCCCGGATCGACCACCGTGGTGCCGCTGGCGCGGAACAGATCATCGATGCCGGCGCTGAGGTCGACGCTGACGGTGTTCAGCAACGCCGGCTTCATCTGGCAGGCCAGGGTGCGTTTCCAGACCAGCTCGTAGAGGCGGAACTGGTCCTGGCTGAGAAAGCGCTTGAGTTTGGCCGGCGTGCGCTCGGCCAGCGAGGGTCGAATCGCCTCGTGCGCTTCCTGGGCATTCTTGCTCTTGGTGCTGTAGCGGTGCGGCTTCTCGGGCAGGAAGGAAGCCCCGTATAGCTGCGTGATGGTGGCCCGCAGATCGGTGATCGCGTCGTTGGACAGATTCACCGAGTCGGTACGCATGTAGGTGATCAGGCCGACCCGATCGCCATCGATTTCGATGCCTTCATACAGCTGCTGCGCGATGCGCATGGTTCGCTGCGCGCCGAAGCCCAGCTTGCGCGAGGCCTCCTGCTGCAAAGTCGAAGTGATGAAGGGCGCCGCTGGCCGCCGTTGGCGGTCGCTGCGACGCACGTCCAGGACGGTGAGCTGACCGGGTTGATCGCTGCCTTCGGCCAGGCCGGCTGCGCCGGCGATGCGCGCCCGGGCCGCGTGGGCCTTGTCGCCAGAATCCAGATCAAACTGGTCCAGCTTGCTGCCGTCCAGCTGCACCAGCTTGCCGGGGAAGGCATGACCAGCCTTGTCCAGCGCCGCATCGATGGTCCAGTACTCGCGCGCCACGAAGCGCTCGATCTCTTCTTCGCGCTCGACGATCATCCGCAGCGCCGGTGACTGCACCCGGCCGGCCGACAGACCCGGTTGCACCTTGCGCCACAGCAGCGGCGACAGATTGAAGCCCACCAGATAGTCCAGCGCGCGGCGCGCCTGCTGGGCGTCGACCAGCGCGTCGGCCAGCTCGCGTGGGTTGGCCACCGCGTCGCGAATCGCTTTGGGCGTGATCTCCGAGAACACGACGCGGTGCAGGTCCTTGTCCTTCAGCAAGCCGCGCTCGCGCAGGATCTGCACCACATGCCAGCTGATCGCCTCACCTTCGCGATCCAAGTCGGTCGCCAGCCACAGGGCATCGGCCTTCTTCACCGCCTTGGCGATGGCATCGACGTGCTTGGCGTTGCGATCAATCACCTGGTACTGCATGTCGAAGTCGTGCTCGGTGTCGACCATGCCGTCCTTGGCCGGCAGGTCACGCACGTGGCCATAGGTGGCCAGCACCGTGTAGTCCTTGCCCAGCACCTTGGAAATGGTCGCCACCTTCGCGGGTGACTCGACGATCAGTACGTTCTTGCTCATGACTCTCCACAGGGCAGCGGCCAACCCAGCCGTGCCAGATGGTCAGGGCGCGGCAGCATACACCGTTGGGTGAGCAGGGCTGAGGGCCCAGGGCTGAGGGTTCGGCATTCGGACACCCGGCTCGCCCGTTCGCGCCCCTGCGTAGCCATGACTTATGGTCGTCCGTCTCGCCGGGAGTCGATCTTCCCCCTGACCCCTCAGCCCTGAGCCCTCAGCCCCGAAAGTCAGTGCCACATCTCCTCCGGCTCGGGGAAGATGAGGTTCTCCATCCAGGCGACGGCTTCTTCCTGCCCGGGCTGGTTGAACAGCACCATCAGCAGGATCCATTTCAGGTCATCCTGATCAATGGGGCGGCTCTCCAGCGCCATGATGCGGTCAAGCACGAGCTCGCGCTGGCCGGTGCTGAGGATGCCCTGTTGTTCCAGGAACAGCAGAAAGCCCTGGGCATCGGGGTCCAGGCGCTCGAGTTCCTGCGGGGCAAAGACGCGGATGGGCCGATCACCGGCGACAGGAATGTCGCTCTGCGGGCGCCGCTCGGCGAGTTCGTCGAGCCAGTGGAAGGCCTTGTGGATCTCGCGCGGGGTGAAACCTGCTTCGAGCAGGGAGTGTTGCAGGGAGTCCCGGTCAACGTCGGACTCGGGGTCGTCGTAGAAGAAGTTCTCAAACAGGTAGAGCAAAACGTCGAGGACGCTCTCTTCTTTCATCACCCTCTCTCGTGTTTGCGACTGTAGCGACCGCCGGGGGTTGTGCTGACCTCTCCATCCAGTTCCATTTTCAGGAGCATGGATGAAAGCTCCGCGACGGTCAACGCGGTTCGGCTCACCAATTCGTCAATGCTGACCGGATCGAATCCGAGCGCCTGGCGGACTCGGTCGTAGTCGGGATCGCTGGGCTGAGCTGCCGCCCTGGCGTCGCCGGCAACCGCTGAGGTGGGGGCGTCTTCCCAGTTCGACAAGTGCCCGCGCAACTGGTCGGCCCAGACCCTCGCCAGCGGCGCCAGCTCTTCGTGGATTTCCTGCGCACTTTCGACCAGTTTGGCGCCCTCGCGAATCAAGCGATGGCAGCCCTTGGCCAGCGGGTTGTGAATGGAGCCGGGGATGGCGAAGACTTCGCGACCGGCTTCGCTGGCCAACCGGGCGGTGATCAACGAACCACTGTTCAGACCGGCCTCGACCACCAGCGTACCCAACGCCAGGCCGGCAATCAGACGGTTGCGGCGCGGAAACAGGCCGGGCCGCGGCGCCGTGCCTGGCGGATATTCGCTGACCAGCGCGCCGGCACTGGCGATGGCTTCGGCCAGCGACTGATGCTCACGCGGATAGATGCGGTCCAGGCCGTGGCCCAGCACCGCGATGGTCTGTCCCTGCGCCTGCAGGCAAGCCTGGTGCGCGGCGCCGTCGACACCCTGAGCGAGGCCGCTGGTAATGGCCAGCCCGCTGCGGGTCAGCGTCGCGGCGAAATCGCGTGCCAGTGCCAGGCCACCGGCACTGGCGTGGCGACTGCCGACGATCGCCAGCTGCGGCAGCCACAGCGCCGTCGCATCGCCGATGACCCACAAGGCCGCTGGCGGATCATCGATACGCCGCAGCAGGGACGGATAGTCTTCGCTGTCCCAGCACACCAGCTGCCGCCGGGGGCGCGCCAGCCAGCGCGCGTCGGCCTCGCCGACCGCTTCGGGCAACCGCGGCGGCCGCTCGCGGCTGGCGACCCAGGTCTCGGCGCTGCCATGTTGCTCAACGCCCTGAACGATCGCACTGGCACCCAGCCGCGGCGTACGCAACAGCCGCAGCCAGGCGGCCTGCGCCGGCGTCATCGACGCCCCCGCGGACCGATCCGGCTGGCGTATTGCGGTCGCAGCTTGGGCGGCAGCAGGTCCCATGGCAGCTGCCGCAGCACATCGGGGACCTGCGGGTCGGCGCCGTGGGCCAGCAGCAGTTCAACGACCTCCAGCAGACTGTGCCGGCAGGCCCAGTGCAATGGGGTACGACCGCGTTCGTCGCGTCGATTCGGGTCGGCGCCACGCGGCAGCAGCAGGCGCAGCAGCGCCAGCAGGGTCTCTTCGGTGGCTGGCGGTCGGTTCTGATCGGCGCCCAGCAGCCGATGCAGCAATCCCGGCTGCCCCACCGGCGCGCTCTCCACCGGCGCCCGCCGCTCCAGCAGCAGGCGGACACAGGCCAGCCCACTCTCCTCGGCACCCTGATTCAGCACACTCAGCACGGCCGCTTCCAACGCCGTCAGGCCGCTCTGTGCGCGCGTGTCTATCCGCGCACCTCGCGCCAACAGCAGCTCGATGATCTCGCTGCGCAGCACGCTGGCCGCCACCATCAGTGGCGTCAGGCCCTGCCGCATTGGCTGATCAACCGGCACGCCGGCTTCCAGCAACAGACCAATCACCGCCTGATGGCCCGACACGCAGGCCGCCGACAAGGCCGTGGCGCCACTCTGGGTGGCGGCGTCGGTGGCAGCCCCCGCACCGATCAGATCGGTGACCAGGGCCAGCTGACCGGCACCGGCGGCGTGGATCAGCGCCGTCGCGCCGCGCTCGTCGCGACCATCGACCGGCAGGCCCAGCTGCAACAGTCTGGCCACGGTACCGCGGTCGCCGGCCCGCGCCGCCCTGGCCAGATCGGCTTCGCGCAATGCCCGCCCCGGATGGGCCAGCGCGGGCCAATCGAGCAGTTCGGCCAGCTCGAACTCACCACGGCTGGCAGCCAGTCCGGTCGGCGTGCTGCCGTCGGCGGCCTTGACCGCAGGATCGGCTCCTCCGCGAATCATCGCCCGTGCAAAGCGCGCGCAATTGCCGAATCCTCGCAGCGCCAACGCGTGCAGCGGCGTGAAGCCGGCACTGTCGCGCGCATTGAGCGGCATGCCGGTGCGCAGCAACGCTTCAATGAACGCGTCCGAACGGTGTCGCAGCGCGTGGTGCAACGCCGTCCGACGCTGGACGTCACGGGCGGTGGGCGAGGCAGAGTCCAGCAGCTGCAGCAATTGCTCCTGCAGCCAGGCCTCCTGCTCGGTGTCTCGACGCGCGCGTGCCAGCACCAACGCACCCCGGTGGCGCGGCTGCGCGGCCAGGTGCACCAGACAGGCCTGAATCAGTTCCAGTCGCAAGGGTCGTTCGGCCAGCAAATCGTCCAGCGGACTGCGATCGCCAGCCGCCGGGTCCAGCCCGGCCGCCAGCAGGGCCGGCAGCACCCGGCCGGGATCCTCATCGGCCAGCAACAGCAAAGCCTGACCCAGACCAGCTTGCGGGACTTCGGCACTGCGCAGCAGTTCGCAGGCCAGCTGTGGCCGACCGCGCTGCAACGCCTCCAGCAGCACCGCAGTCGGATCCAGCACCGGTGGTGCCTCGGGTGGATCGGTGTCCTCGTCCTCATCGGCGGTGAAGCTGCCTGGTAGCGGCACCGACGGGTCGAGCACCCGCACCAGCGTCCAGCGGGACAGTGCCGTGGCCAGATCCAGCGCCCGCTGACCGCTGCCGTTCTGCCGCTCCGGTGGCACGCCCATGGCCAGCAGCAGTCGGACCACTTCCGGCTGGGCCTGCTCGGCACGCACGGCCACGTGCAGGGCAGTGTCGCCGGCGTGATCGGCCAGCTCGGCAGGCGGGCCGAGGAAGGTGAGCCGCTGCAGCACGCGTGCGTGTCCACCGGCCGCCGCCCAATGCAGGGCCGTGCGACCAGCGTGACAACAATGCTTGACCGCCGCGCCGGCCTCGAGCAGCGCCTCGACCATGCCGGCATGGCCATTCAGCGCGGCCAATTGCAGCGCGTCGCGCCCGTGTGCGTCGGTGACATCCAGACGCAACTTGAACTGACGCAGCAGCGGCAAGGCCTCGGCGCAGTCGTCCGGTGCCTGAGCCAGGGCCAGCAAGACCGGCAGACCATCGGTGGCTTCCAGGCTCGCGCCCTGGCGCAGCAGCAGCTCGGCCGAAGGCAGGTTGAGCTGTTCCAGCGCAGCAACCAGCGGCGTGTGCCCTTCCTGATCCAGCGCATCGATGCGGGCACCGGCATCCAGCAGGGCCTGCGCCACGCCCGGATCGCGTGAGAGCGCGGCGTGATGCAGCGGCGTTCGACCGGTGCGATCGCTGACGTTGGGATCAGCGCCGTTGGCCAGCAGTGCGTTGACCACCTCGATGCGACCGCTGAAGCTGGCCTGGGTCGCCGCCAGCAATGGGGGTGAACGATCCTCACCCGTCGCCACGCCGCCATCAACGCGCGCACCAGCAGCCAGCAATGCCCGCACGGCGCCCACCTGTCCGCTGGCCGCCGCCCGGCTGAGTGGGTCGCGCTGGTCGGCATCGGCGATGTCCGGCCGCACGTTGACATTGGCGCCGGCCGCCAGGGCCGCTTCGATGGTTTCGCGATCGCCTCGACCGGCTGCCCACAACAAACGCTCGTCCGGGCTGCCCTGGGTCGGTGGCGCCGGTTCCTCGTCGCTGACCGCTTCGCCATCTGCGTCGATCTCGGCCGCCGCATCGTCCAGGTCCAGATTCGGCGTCTGGTCGGCGTCGCCCTCAAGGAAAGACCAGGCACGAGCCGGCGCCTGCGCGGATTGGCCGCGAGCACGGACCAGTCGCAGCATCAGCCAGGCCAGCAGGGGTAGCGAGAGGGCCACGACGAGCACCGGAATGGCTTCCAGACTGCGCTGCTGACCGGCCAGCCACCCACTCAGGGCCAACGGCAGACTCAGCAGCAGCGCTTGCCACAGGCCCAACTGCCAGAAATGGTCGCGATTGCGCAGCAGCAATTGCCGCTCCAATTGCAGCGACGCCCAGCGACCGCGTTCACTTTCCAGTGCGTCGGTCCAGGCCAGCGTCGGCACTGGCCACCATCGCCACCAGCAAAACAGCTGCAACAACAGGGCGCTGGCCAACAACAGCACCGGTCCCAGGCCACCATCCCGCATCAGCAGGCGGATCGCCGGGGCGAGCACGAATTCGGCCAGCAGGGCCGCTGGCAACACCAGCAACAGGCACAAGCCAAAGCGAATCAGCGTTTCGGCCAGTGCCGCGGCTGGTTTGAGACCACCTCGCCCACTGCCGCCGGCGGCCAGTCCAATCGCAGCAGCCAGCGCGGCTGCGCCGCAGCGTCCGGCCCAGGCACCCGGCAACAGCGCCAACCCGGCCAGCGACAGTCCGAGCAAGGCGACGCAAAGCAGGCGCGATGGCACGGATGAAGGGGCCGCATCGGTCATCGGCGGAGTGTAGCCCAGCACAATGAACACGAAGGGCTGAGTCGTCCACAGACCGAAATCGCAGCCTTTCCTCTGCCAGCCACCGCGCCCAGGCGGTAGGCTGGACCGAGAGCCAGGCCCTCCCGAGGCGATCGCGCTCGAGTTCTGTCACTGCATGTCTGCGGTCAGGAGCCCTGATGTCCGCTGCGTACCCACCCCAGTCGAGCTCGCGGCAGCCAGCACCGCCGCACTGCCCCAGCTGCGGCGCGACCTTCCGCGGTCCGTGGTGTGCCCAATGTGGCGAACACCAGCTGACGCCCGAACTGCGCTCGCTGCGCCACCATTTCGCCACCTTGTTCGAGGCAGTGACCTCGCTGGAAAGCCGCTTCTGGCGCACGCTGCGCGCGCTGCTGCTGCAGCCCGGCGCGGTCGACCTGGCCTGGCATCGTGGCGCCCGAGCGGCCTGGGTCCAGCCAATCAGCCTGTTCCTGCTGATCAATGTGGTTTTCGTGCTGTCTCCGATCAACGACTTCTACGTCAGTTTCCTGAACAACGCACCTATCAGCCGTACAGCCCCTGGCTGCAGGCCTGGATCGAGCAGCTGGCCATCGAATACGGACCGGGCCTGGAGGCCTTCGCGCGGCGCTATGACCAGGCGGTCCACCTGCTGGCGCGCTCACTGATCATTGTGCAGACGCCTTCTTCGCCTTGTGGACGGCGCTGCTGCTGGTCGGCCGCGGGCGCTACGCGAGTGACCACCTGGTCTATTCGCTCAATACCCATGCCTGGTTCATGATCTGGTTGCTGCTGCTGCAGATCCCCGGCTGGCTGATCGACAGTTTGCTGGGACTGTTCGATCTGGAGCTGTCGGGGGCGCCTACTTCGCGCTGCTGCCGTGGGGGCTGCTGCTTTACCTGCTGCTGTCGGTCCGGCGCGCCTATGAACTGGGCTGGTGGTCGGCCTTGTGGCGGACGCCGCTGCTGTTCATCGGCCTGTTTGCCAGCCACATGCTCTATCGTTTTTGCCAGCTGCTGATCACGATGGCCGTGGTGGTCCACGAGGGATCGGCCGGCTGATCGGTCCAGCGTGCGCGGGCAACCAGGGGCAACCACGCGAAGCCACCGCGGCTATCGCCCGGGTGCGTCGTGCGGCAGCGTGTCGGCTCACGCGTACACATAGCGCACCAGGTGAAAATAGATCGGCGCCGAGAACAGCACCGAATCGAGGCGATCGAGAATGCCGCCGTGGCCGGCGATCAGATGACCCCAGTCCTTGACGCCGTGATCGCGCTTGATCGCGCTCATGACCAGTCCGCCAAAGAAGCCCATGACATTGATCAGCAGGGCAATCGCCGCCGCCTCCAATGGGCTGAAGGGGGTGATCCACCATAGCGCCGCACCCAGCGCGGTGGCGCTGAGCACACCGCCGAGCAGGCCCTCCCAGGTTTTTGACGGGGACAGCGTCGGCGCCACCTTGTGCCGGCCCAACAGCTTGCCCCAGACGTACTGCAGCACGTCGGAGGACTGCACAACGATGACCAGGAAGGCAATCAGCAGCAGTTCGCGGCCGCCGTAGCCAGGGATCTGCAGGGTCAGCAAGGCCGGCACGTGGGAGAGGCAGAAGACCGCCAGCATCAGCGCCCATTGCACCGCCGCGATGCGGTCGAAGAAGCGGTTCGGGTCGGCCCTCAGGGCGGCGAAGATGGGCAGGATCAGGAAGCCGTAGACCGGGATGAAGATCGAGAACAGCCCGTACCACTCGATCCAGATCAGTGCGTACTGCACCGGCAATGCCACATAGAACGCCAACGCCAACGCCAGGTGGTCGCTGCGGCGGGTGTAGGTCAGGGTGACGAACTCGCGCAGGGCCAGCAGCGACAGCAACGCAAACAGCACGATCACCCCGCCCTTGCCAAAGGCAAAGGCCAGCCCGACCACGATGACCATCGCCCACCAGGCATCGATGCGCGCGTTCAGATTGTCGAGTACGGCATTGGGGCCCGCTGCCCGATGCCGCAGCCAGCGGCCAGCCACGGTGGCCATCGCCAGGACCGCGAAAATGCCGACAAACAGCGCATGGGTCGTGTTCATGCGGTGTCTCCCGGTTCGCTGGACGGCGTGGCGATCGGACTTGTTTCGGCACCGGACACTGGCTGTGGTTCCAAGACTTCCGGAGGGTCATCCCGGTGCGCCACTGCGTCCTCGCGCAGCGCCAGCACCGCCTGCCGGGCTCGGTCGAGGAACTCCACCTTGCTTTCGCCGGCCAGTCGTTGCAGCGGTGGTCCGAAGCGCACCGTGCACAGCAGGGGCACCGGCACGATGGCGCCCTTCGGCAGCACCCGGTGCAGATTGTCCATCCAGGCCGGAATCAGGGTCGCTTCGGGATGCGCCTGGGCCAGGTGATAGAGCCCGCTGCGAAACGGCAGCAGTACCGCGTCGCTGCGGTTGCGGGTGCCTTCGGGAAACAGGATCAGGTTCTGCTCGGCCCGCAGCACGTCGCCCATCATCTGGATTGGATCGCCCTGGCGCGCCGCCGCATCGCGCTCGATCAGCACCGCGCGCACGACCCGCTCACCAATGTAGCGGCGCAATCGCCCGCGGCCCCAGTAGTCGGCACCCGCCACAGGCCGCGTGCGCTCCCGCAGTACCGACGGCAGGGCCGCCCACAGCATCACGAAGTCGGCGTGGCTGACATGATTGGCGAAGTAGATCGTCGGACCTTGCGGCGGTGCGCTGGCCCACAGGCCGCGCACACCGGTCAGCAGGTGCGCCAGCAACAACAGCAGGTTGCGCAGCAATCGCTCGACCATCGAATCGATCCGGCAGGGCGGTGCGGCGATGGTAGCGTGCCGCCCGGCAAGCTCGCCGCTGTTCGCTGCCGATCACTGCGGCGGCGGCGCTGTCCGGAAACGTGCAGTGCGGGTGGTTCGGAGCACCAGAACTTGCGCGGTTGGCCCTGGCACGGGGCGTGCTAACTCCCGTCTGGATGTCCGTTGCCCAGGGAGAGCGAGATGCTGCTGTGGTTCGAATTGCGCCAGGCCTGGTCGAGTCTGCGCCACTCGCCGGGCTACACCTTGGCCTGCGTGCTGATCCTGGCAGCCGGGATCGGCCTGTCGCTGTTCATGTTCTCGGCGCTGAACGGCTTCATCCTCAAGCCGCTGCCCTTCACCGACGGTGAGCGACTGGTGCATCTGGAAGTGGCGCGTTCGGAAGATCCCGGCCGCAACGACGAACCGACGCTGCCCGACTATGTGGACCTGCGCCGCGAGCAAACGGTGCTGACCGACCTGCATGCCTACATGGAGGCGACGATCAACCTCAGTGACGGGGTCCGGCCGGAGCGCTACAACGGCGCCTTCGTCAGCGGCCGGATGTTTTCCGCGCTGGGCCTGATCCCGCAGCTGGGTCGCAGCTTCGACAGCGACGATGAGCGCATCGGTGCACCAAAGGTGGTCATCATCGGCCACGATGTGTGGCAGAACCGCTACGGTGGAGCGGCGGATGTGGTCGGCCGGCAAGTGCGGATGAACGGCGTGCCCGCCACGATCGTCGGCGTGATGCCGGTCGGCTTCCGTTTCCCGCGGATGCACCAGGTCTGGAGCCCGCTGGATCTGGATCTGGATCCCGCCCAGCGTGGCCAGTTTGCCGGTGTGGAGATCTTTGGCCACCTGGCCCCGGGCCAGACGCTGGACGCCGCGCAGGCGCAGTTCGGCCGACTGGTGGCGGATCTCGCCAACCGCTACCCGGTCAGCAGCCGCGGCGACCTGGCCGTGGTCAAGCCCTTCGCCGAGGAGTTCATCAACCCGATCACCCGCTCGATCCTGTACACGCTGTTCGCCGCCGTCGTGCTGGTGCTGCTGATCGCCTGTGCCAATGTGGCCAATCTGATGCTGGCGCGGGGCAGTACGCGGATCCGCGAGGTGGCCTTGCGCAGTGCGCTGGGCGCCGGTCGCACCCGACTGCTGCTGGGCGTGATGTTCGAGGCGCTGCTGATCGCCGCGCTGGCGGCCCCGATTGCTTGGCTGGGCGCCAGCTGGGGTGCGGCGGAAGTCTCGACCATGATCGCCAGTGGTGAGGATCCACCGGTGTACTGGGCGCGCGCGGCCATCGATGGCTGGGCCTGGCTGTTCGTGATCGGGGTGACGCTGCTGGCGAGCCTGGCAGCGGGCCTGTATCCCGCCTGGCGCGCGGCCAATCTGGCCAAGGCGCCGACCCTGCGGGATGGTGGCCACGGCAGCACCGGTCGGCAGGCCGGCCGGCTCAGCCGAGCCCTGGTGCTGATCGAAATTGCCGCCTGCACCGCACTGCTCACCGCCGCGGGTCTGGCCCTGCGCAGCGTGCAGGAAATCCAGACGATGCCCAATGGCGTGAGCATGGACGGCGTGCTGACTGGGCGCATCGGGATGTTTGCGCAGGCCTATCCCGATGGCGACGAGCGCCGGGACTTCATCGAGCGGCTGCAGCAACGTCTGCAAGCGCTGCCGATGGTCGAGCAGGCCGCCTTCACGACCGCGGTTCCACTGCAGGACGCGGGGCGCAGCGAGCTGCTGGTCGAGGGCCAGACGTTGCCGCCTGCGGGCAGTCGGTTGCCAAGTTGGTTCCACAGCGTGGTCAGCCCGGGATATTTCGACGTCTTCGACATCCCGCTGCTGGCAGGCCGCGACTTCGCTGAGCGCGACCGGGTCGACAGCCAGCCGGTGGCCATCATCAGCCAGTCGCTGGCCGAGCGCCTGTGGCCAGGACGCGACCCGCTGGGCCAGCGCTTTCAAGCCGCGCCCCGAGAAGCCGACTCACCCTGGTTGACGGTCATCGGCGTGGTTGGCGACGTGCGGATGGATGCCGAGGGCTTCGGGCTCATGGACGCCAGCGGCAGCGAACAGTTCTACCAGCCCTATGCACAGCTGCCGCAGCGTTTCATCAGTCCGGTGCTGCGAGTCCGCGGTGACCCACGCGACGCCATCGAGCCGTTGCGTCATGCCGTGGCCCAGGCCGACCCGGACATGCCGGTCTACTGGCTGCGCAGCATGCAGGACTGGCTGGATATCGTGCTGTACGACATCCGCCTGATGACCTGGCTGTTCGGCCTGTTCGCCAGCTTCGCGCTGGTGTTGGCCTCCGCCGGCCTCTACGCCGTGCTGGCCTATGCCGTCAGCCTGCGCACCCGCGAGATCGGCGTGCGCCGGGCTCTCGGCGCATCCCGTGGCAACATTGCCGGATTGGTGGCCGGTCAGAGCAGCTGGCAGGTGGGCTTGGGGTTGTGCCTGGGCGGTGTGCTGGGCGTTGGCTTCGGCAAGGCGTTGTCGAGCGTGCTCTATGGCGTGGGCAGTTTCGATCCGTTGACCTTTGCGACGGTCAGTCTGGTGCTCGCCGTGGCCGCGGCCCTGGCCACCTGGATACCCGCGCGCCGGGCGCTGGCCATCGAACCGCTCCGTGCGCTGCAACAGGACTGAGCGAATGGATCGAGGATGGGGGCATGGCGTGGATTCGCACGATACGCAGAAGGGCCATCAGAGCCGGACTTGAAGGCGTGGGGCGAGCCTGGCTGCTGAGCCTGGGCCTGCTGCTGATGCAGTCGCTCGTCGCAGCCGAGCGCTGGCCGCTGGCCGTCACCATTGATGATGTGCCGCTGTCCGGCGCCGCCTGCGATCCGGCCCTCGTCGACAGCGTCAATACCCGGCTGCTGGCGCAGCTGGCTGCTGCGGAAGTGCCGGCCACGGCCTTCGTCGTCACTCACGGCGGCTGCCATCCGGAGGGCGCTACTCAGGCCCTCACCCAGGCGCGACGCTGGCAGGCTGCCGGCCACACGCTGGGCAATCACAGCGCCACCCATCGGGACTACAACGCGCTCAGCGCAGCGGACTATCTGGCCGATCTGGACCGCGCCGAGCAGGTGTTGCAGCCGTTGTGGACTTCACAACCGGTACGCTGGTTTCGTCCGCCGCTGCTGCATACCGGCCCCGATGCAACCCGGCGACAGGCGTTGCAGGACTGGCTCGATCAACACGGTCGGCGCATGGGCGTGGTCACGATCGACAATCAGGAGTGGCTTTACGCCGCCGCCTGGGCGCAGGCCGAAGCGAACGGCGATCGAGCGCTGCAGGCAGCCATTCTGTCCGCTTACCGGCAGCATTTGCAGGCAGCCGTCAGCGCAGCACGACAATGGTCTCGTGCCGGCTTCGACCGCGACATCGCGCAGGTCCTGCTGCTCCACGCCAATACGCTCAATGCTGCCCATCTGGGAACGGTACTGGCCGATCTGCGCGCCAGCGGCGCCGAATTCGTCACGTTGGAGCAGGCCAGTACCGACCCCGCTCATGCCAGTCCGGATCGCTACGTGGGTCCGCGTGGACTGTCCTGGCTGCTGCGCTGGCTGCCAGAGGCACAGACCGCGGCCGTCGCCGAGCCACGCGAAGCGGGCTGGCTGGCCCGGCTGAGCGGCGCCGACGCCAAGGCGGCCCGAGCGCAGGCGATAGACCAGGCGCTGGACGCCGCCAACCAGGCCTTTTCCAACGCCTGGATGGCCGGCGATCACGCTGCGCTGGCAGCAGCCTACGGCGCCGACGGCGTGCTGCATCCGCCCGCTGGCGGCGTGTTGGTGGGTCGGGCCGCCATTGCCGAGTTCTGGCAGCGATCCCTGCGCCCAAACAACGATGCGCACCATCGCCTGCAGACCACGCTGCGCCAGATTCACGGTGACCAGGTGCTGGAACTGGGCCGCTGGCATGTCGAGCGCCCCGATGAGCAGGGTCAAGCGGCCACCAGCAGCGGCTGCTACAGCCTGTGGTGGCAGGTCGATGAGGACGAGCAATGGCGCATCGCCTTCGACACCTGGACCGATGTGCGACCGGCCAGCTGGGCCTGCGTGCCGCGGGGAACCGACTGAGCATCGACGCTTGAAGGGTCGGCGGGCCCCCGGATGAAGGATCGACGTACACTCGCCCTCCCGCTGCCGCACCGAGATTCGTCATGACGTCGATCCTGCCCCGCCTGATCCTGCTCACCGCAGCCCTGCTGGGCAGCACCACGGTGGCGGCCGAGACGGTCTGGATCCGTGCCGAGCGGGCGCTGGATGTGCGCAGCGGGCGCTGGGTCGCGCAGCCGCTGCTGCGCGTCGAGGATGGCCGTATCGCCGAGGTCCAGGCCAACGGAGATCGCTCCGCGCTGCCCGCTGACGCCAGCGTGATCGAACTGGATGGGTTGAGCCTGCTGCCGGGCTTGATCGACATGCACACCCATCTGGACAGCGATCCCAGCTATGGCGGCTACAGCGGGCTGCAGTTCAGCGATCGCTTCTGGTCGGTGATCGCCGTCCCGAATGCCGAGAAGACGCTGCTGGCCGGCTTCACCACGGTCCGCAACGTCGGCGCCGATGCCTTCAATGATGTGGGTCTGCGCGAGGCCATCGCCGCGGGTCATATCCGTGGCCCGCGGATCATCACGGCCACCCATTCCTTCGGCGCCACCGGCGGGCATTGCGATTCCACCTTCTTCCCGCCCTCGATGGCGCAGAAGAGCCCCTACAACGCCGACAATCCGGCCGAGGGACGCCAGCGCGTGCGTGAACTGCGCAAGTACGGTGCCCAGGTCATCAAGATCTGCGCCACTGGCGGGGTCTTCTCACGCAACACCGAGCCGGGTCAGCAGCAGCTGTCGGAGGCCGAAATGCGTGCCATCGCTGAAGAGGCCCACCAGTGGGGACTGAAGGTGGCCGCGCACGCGCATGGCGCGGCCGGTATCAAGGCCGCCATCCGCGCCGGCGTCGACACCATCGAGCACGCCAGCCTGATCGACGACGAAGGCATCGCGCTGGCGCTGGAGCATGGCGCCTGGCTGTCGATGGACATCTACAACACCGAATACACCCAGTCCGAAGGGCGCAAGAACGGGGTGCTGGAAGACAATTTGCGCAAGGATCGGGAGATCGCCGAGCTGCAGCGGGAGAACTTCCGCCGTGCCCACGAAGCCGGCGTGAAAATGGTCTATGGCACCGACACCGGCGTCTATCCGCATGGCCAGAACGGTCGACAGTTCGCCATCATGGTGCGCTATGGCATGACGCCGATCGAGGCCATCCAGGCCGCCACGATCAACGCCGCCCAGGCGCTGGGCATGGAAGCCACGCTGGGCAGCATCGAGGCGGGTTACGAGGCCGATCTGATCGCCGTGGCGGGTGACCCGACCCAGGATGTGCGGCTGCTGGAGGCCGTGCCGGTGGTAATTCAGGCCGGTCAGCTGGTCAAGGACGCACGCTGAGACCGCTACTCGAAGCCGTCTGCAAACACGGCGTCCCCGGTCGGCGTGCTCGCACCGAGCGGTGCCAGGAAGCCGCCGCGCAGTGCGTACACGCCCCCGCTGGCCGGGTGCAGCGGATCGGCATCGATCTGCGCCACCACGGCGACCAGCGAGTAGGCACCGCCGCTGAGCACATCGCCCGCCGCGTCAGCGCTGGCATCGCGCAGCTCGAAACTGCCACCCTGCGGCGCGGCCAGTACCGCCGTCGACAGCATTAGCCCAGCCATCAGGCAACGCAGCGGGCGGATCACTGACAACTCCGACTGCCGCACTTGAGCACGCGCAAGGCACCGCTGGTGGCATCGGCATAGCTGATGATCGGCAAGCCATCGAGCCCGATGGCAATCGAGCTGTTCGCGCCGAGCCCATGAACGCTGTCGTCGACCGTGCTGATCTGCGCCGGCTCGGTGCAGTCGGCATCGCTGCAGCGCGCCACCTTGAGCGCCGAGCGGCTGAGATCCCGGTAGCTGAGGATGGGGATGCCGTCGACCCCGATGGCGATCGCGCTTTCCTGCCCGACCAGATTGGGCGAGGCGTCGACGATCGTGACTTTGGCGGTCGAGCCACAGCTGGCGTTGGCGCACTTGGCCACCCGCAACTGGCCGGCACTGAAGTGGTAGTGGGAAATGATGGGGATGCCGTCGGCGCCAATGGCCAGCGACACGAAATAGCCCAGCCCCAGACCCGCTACATGATCGACCAGATTGCGGACGGTCGCGCCGACGCATTCGTTGTTGACGCAGCGGGCGAACTTCAGCGCACCCAGCGTGCCATCTCGATAGGCCAGCACCGGAAAGCCGTCGGCGCCGATGGCGACCCGCACATACTCGCCGACGTTGTTGGGACCGGCGTCAACCACATTGGTCGAGGACGCGCCGGTGCAGCGGGCGCTGCCACAGCGGACCATCTTCAGCGTACCGGCGGTGCCATCCAGGTAGGCGACCACCGGTCGGCCATCGGGCAGCACCGCGATCGAGGTGTAATAGCCCAGGTCATTGCCGTTGTCATCGATGGTCACGGTGCTGTTGCCGCTGCTGCAATCGGCGTTGCCGCATTTGGTGACCAGCACACTCTGCTGGCTCACGTTGCGGTGGCTGATGACCGGCAAGCCGTCATTGCCGATGGCCAGCGAGATGTACTCGGCCACATCGGCGGCTTCGTCCGCGACCGTGTTGATCGTGCTGCTGCCGCTGCAGGCGGCGTTGTGACACTTGGCCACCTTGACCGCGCCGGCCGTGTGGTCGCGATAGGCGATCACCGGCAGGCCGTCGGCGCCAATGGCCATCGCACTGAAACGGCCGACCGCATTGGCCGGATCGTCGACCAGGGTGATGCGCGGAATGCCCGGCACCGGCTCGCACAGCACGCTGCCGTCGACGTTGACGCCACGGAAATACTCGCCCGGTGCGCAGCTGCTGCTGATCCGGCTCTGCACCTCATTCCGGTCGATCTGCGCCAGTCCGATGGCACCGGCTGGCACCGTGTCGGCGGTGTTGGCATGCAGGGCCGTGGTGGCCTGATCGGCGCTGGTCGCCGTATCCGCCTGGCTGGCATGGGTCGCATTGGTGGCGGTCGTGGCCGTTGCGGCCAGGGTGGCGCTGTCTGCGGTCGTCGCATGAGCGGCGCTGGCGGCCAGCTCGGCGCGCCGCGAGCGCAGGGCTTCGGGCACCGCGCGCAGCAACTGCCGCGGTGACAGTGTGGTGTAGGCGCCGCTGCTGGCGCCCGCTCGCACACGCAACTCCAGATAGCGGGCCTGCCCGGCGAAGGCGGCATCACCAAAGTCCACCGCCACCGCAAACAACCCGTCCTCGACCGGCACATCGGGCTGGTCAGGTGCGCACTGCAGCACGCTGCCGCCGGCCAGCTGCTCGTACAGGCAGAACTGCAGATCAAACAATCCGGTCGCCGGCTGACCGGCTTCGTCCAGCCGCCCCTGATAGCTGAAGGCGCTGCCCAGGTCGACCGCCATGGCCGACTGTCCCAGCAGCCAGCTCGCTGCGACCAGCCACAGTCCGTTCTGCATGCCCGGTGTGCTCATCACCGCTCCTGATTTTGCGGAAGAGCTTCCTTACGCGAGCTTTGCGGCCGTGACGGCTCATTCAGTGACCGGACCAATGCGCCAATCTGTGATCGCACTCACTGGGCTGCCGTGTCGTTGCCGGGTCTGAGCTGCGTAGTACCGGTTGAGACCCACTGGATGCCGCGTCGATGACTCGCACCTGTCTGTTGCTGCCGCTGTGCCTGCTGGCCGCTTCGGCCTCCGCCGCGATCGATCTGATCCATGTCGATGATTTCGAGGAGCATTGCGGACAGTTGCTTGTCAGCGAGTCCTTCCCGGACAACGGCGGCAACTGGCCGCCGCTGTGGAGCGAACTGGCCGGCAGCGCGCAGGTCGCCGATGTGGTCACTGGGTCGGGTCGCTTGCAGCCGGTGGTCAGCGGCTACTCGTTGGCGCGGATGGCTGCGCCGGTGCCAACGCGGGATGTGGAGGTGCGCTTCACGATGACGCTGGAAGACGCTGGCGCCCAGGGCGTGGGCTTCTACGTGCGCCAGAACGGCGGCCATCTGCAGCTCACCACCACCCCGGGCGAAGGCTATGCGGTGTTTGTCGAAGGCAGCTTCCGCGGATTGCCCGGCGTCGGTGTCTGGCGCGAGGAGAACGGCCAGGAGATCCAGATCGCTCATTCCGGCGGGCTGGCGCCGGCGCCGCAGTCGAACCAGCCGCTGCGAGTGCGCTTCCGGGTCCATCAGGTCGATGCCACGCAGACCCGGCTGCAGGCGAAGATCTGGCCATTGGGCGAGGCCGAGCCGATCGCCTGGCAGGTCAGTGCGCTCGATACGCAAGCCAGCCTGCAGGACCACGCCGGCGGCATCGCGGTGGACTCCTGGAATGTGGCGCAGAACGGCACGCTGACCAGTCACACGCGCATCGACGATATCGAGGTCGAGGCCCTGTGCAATCCCTTGCGCGGCCGCGGTCCGGTGACGCTGGTGGCCGAGGGTTTCCAGTTCACCGAGGGCCCGCTGTGGCGCGGTGACCACCTGCTGTTCAGCGACATCGACGCCGATCAGATCCTGCGCCTGGATCCGCCGCTGCAGATCGGCAGTTTCCGCTCGCCCAGCGGTCGCGCCAATGGCCTGGCACTGGATGGGCAGGGCCTGCTGCTGGCCGCCGAACATGGCCCGCGCCGGCTCAGCCAGACCCAGGCCAACGGCCAGGTGGTCACGCTCAGCGACCGCTATCAGGGGATGCGTTACAACTCGCCCAACGATCTGGTGGTGGCCGACAACGGCCAGATCTATTTCACCGATCCGGACTACGGCTTGGCCGATCCGGGCCAGCGCGAGCTGCCTTTCAATGGCCTGTTTCGCCGCAATCCGGACGGCAGCGTGGTGGCCGAATGGGAAGGCGCGATCGGCTTCAATCAGCCCAACGGCGTGGCCTTGTCACCGGCGCAGGATCTGCTCTATCTGACCGACACTCAGGCCGGCCAGTTGCTGGCCTTTGACCGTGCCGCCGATGGCAGCCTGTCCAATCCGCGAGTGCTCGCCGAGGGCCTGCCGATTACCGACGGGCTGTGCGTGGACACGCAGGGCAACGTGCTGGTCGCGACCTGGGGCAACGGCATCCAGATCCATGCGCCGGACGGTACCCCCTGGGGCGCGATCAGCCTGCCGCGCCAGGCCACCAACTGCGCCTTCGGCGACAGCGACGGTCGCACGCTGTACGTCACCGCGCAGCAGGGCCTGTACCGGCTGCGGCTGCCATTGGCCGGTGAGCCCTGATCACTCCGCCGCTGGCGCGGCGAACTCGCTCGATGGGGTCGAGCCGTTCAGTACCAGCAGCATGTCGAAACCCATGACGACACGGCGCAGCGCCTCACTGCTGCGCGAGGCCGGCAGCAACGGCCGCAACGGACGCAGGTCGATCAATGTGAAACGGCCGTCCACCGCCGCGGCGAGCAGCGGCTCCAGCGCCTCGTCGTAACCATCCTTGGCCGGCGCCGGTTGATAGGCCCAGGCAACCGGATCGAGCCGGGCCACCTGACTGTCGATACCCGGCAGCACCAGCAGGCTGAAGCTGTGCTCGCCGCGAATCGCCGCCAGTTCGGGCAGCAATGCGCCCAGGTCGAAGGTGTCGGTCATGTTGCGACCGCGCACCAGATGCGAGGCGCCCAGCTTGACCATCACCCGCGGTGGCGCGCCGGACACCTCGGCCTGGCGCCAGTGCTGCAGGAAGTTCTGCCGCATCCGTTCGCCGCGCAGCTCATTCGAGCGCCAGCCCTGACCACTGACCCACAAGCGATTGATCGCGAAGGTGTCCTCCAGCGTCTGCAGAATTGCGGTTGCCGCTGGCGGTGCGTCGGGCCAGTCCGTGCGCACGGCCCGCGCCAGCTCCGGATCGCCGGAGAAACTGAAGATGTACTGCGGATCACGTTCGGCCTCGAAACGGGCCCAACTTTGCCGCGAGGCCTGCAGCAATGCCGACAGCGAAGCTTCAGCCTGGTCCGGTCGCGGCAGCGCCGCCAGTTCCCGCAACAGCTGACGGTCGCCGCCCACCTCGTAGTCAATACCCCACAGGACGAGTTCGTCGTCGACCGCCGCCCGCACGCTGGCCAGCAACTCGGCCTCCTGCTGCATGCCGAAGAAGGCCGGCTCGCCGCCCGGCTCGGCGTACAGATCGGCCAGCGCCGACAGGCCGCCCTGCCGCAGCGTGCGGTCCAGCGTGGCCGCCATCGGCGCGGAGATCTCGATGGTCAGGCGACGGTAGCCAGCCTCCACCAGCTCACCGAACAGGGCTGCCGCCAGCAGCGGGTTTTCGGCAATGCCGTGTTCCTCGCCAATCAGAAAGAAGCGGGCCTGACGTCCCTCGGCCAGCAGACGCTCATAAGCCGGTCCGGAGAAGCGTCCCTGGTCATGGTCGAGCAGCAGCGCCTGCTCGCGCGCCTGCTCGGTCAAACGCTGCAGGGCCGGGTTGGCTTCCGACGTCGAGTCGGCACGCAGAGGCGAGGCCAAGAGTCCAGCGACCAGCCCCAGGCACCACCAGATACGTCTCATGTCCTGCTCCCTGTAGATGCGGTCAGTCAGCGCAACGCAGCGCGGGCATTGGCCTCGGCATCGGCACGCGCCGCCGACTCGCTGTCGCCGAGCACCCGCCAGGTTTGTGCCAGCGATTGCCAGTGCGCCACCTCGCCACTGCCTTCGCGCAACAGCGCCTCGGCCGCAGCGAGCGCGCTGCGTGCCGCTTCGGGCTGGTCGCCAACCAGCGTCTGACCCAACCGCAGCTGCAGTTCGGCCGCCAAGCGTGGCGAGCGTGCGGCATCGAGCGTTGCCAGCCGCTCACGCAACCAGGCCTGTCGCTGGACCGGGGTTTGGCTTTCCAGCCAACGCGTCTGCAGATCGCGCCGCAGCTGTCGCTCCAGCACCAGCTCACGCTGTAATTCGGCCAGGGCATGGCGGGCCTGGCCGCCCTGCTGCAGCGCCAGCGAGAAGCCAACGGTCAATGCCAGCAAAACCAGGCCGCCCACGGCCAACGGTAATCGGTGACGGCGGACGAACTTGCCGGCGCGGTAGCTCCAGTGGTCCGGTCGGGCCCGCAGCGGCAGCCCGTCCAGCCAGCGACGCAATTCCTCACCGAGCGCGGCGGCGGTGGGATAGCGGCGCTGCGGGTCGGCGTGCAGCGCCGTCAGCACCAACAGATCGAGATCGCCGCGGATCTGTCCGGCACTCCAGCGCCCGTGACCACCGCCCAGCGTCCGACTCGGCGGCGCCACGCTTTCCCGCGAGACGGCCTGGGCCAGCTGCGCCAGCGGCAGGCCTTCACGCGGCGTCGGCAAACGCCCGGTCAGCAGCTCGTAGAGAATCGCGCCCAGCGCATAGACATCGCTGCTGGCGCTGACCGGTTCACCCAGGATCTGTTCGGGCGCGGCATACAGCGGCGTCATCGGCTGATCCTCCCCCAGCGTCAGCGCCGGGGCCCCTTCGTCGAGCAGCTTGGCGATGCCGAAGTCCAGCAGCTTGACCTGACCGTGCTGATCGACCAGCACATTGGACGGCTTGAGGTCACGGTGCACGACCATCAACCGGTGGGCGTGGTCGACTGCTTCGCAGACATCGATCAGCAGACGCAGCACATCACGCAGACTGGCGCCGCGGGTGGCGACGTGCTCGGTGATCGGCAGACCCTCGACGTACTCCATCACCAGGTAGGGCAGGCCCTCGGGTGTCTGACCACCGTCGTAGAGCCGGGCAATGCAGGGGTGCTGCAGGCGCGCCAGGATCTGTCGTTCGCGTTCGAAGCGCTCGGCCAGGCTGCGGCCCGGGAAGGCCACCAGCTTGATCGCCACCTGCTGCTCGAAGCTGCCATCGTCGCGCTGGCCCAGCCAGACCTCACCCATGCCGCCGATGCCCAGCCGCTCGACCAGCCGATAGGGGCCGATGCGCTCCGGTGGCTGCAGCCGCTGCCGTGCCAGCGCCTGCATGCGCGGCCACGGATCGGTCTGTTCATGGCCGGGGATCAGCTGCTCGACCAGCGCCTGGGCCGCGCCAGGGACATCGATGGCGCTGCCGTCACGCAGCAGCGGGTCGTCCTCGTCATCGGCCTCGAGCATCGTGCGCAGCCGTTCGGCCAGCACCGGCTCGTCGACGGCCAGCGCCCGCAGCTGACTGTCCCGTTCAGCCGCCGGCAGTTCGACCCAAGCGTCGAACAATTCGGTCAGCCGTCGATATTGCGCTCGTGCGTCGCTGCCTGCGCCTGCCAAGAGCCAGCCTCCCCGCCCCTGGCACGCATCTTAGCCCGCCTATTTCACGAGTTGTCTACTGAGGCCGCGATTGACGCCACCTGACTCAGCGCACCGACTTGCCGAACTCCCCGGCCTGCGAGGCCTGCAGGGCGGCTCGGATCAGCCGCTCGGGCACCCGGGTACGGTAGTCGGCATTGCTGTAGATGAACTCGATCGTGCCGGCCGCATTGACCACCATGACGGTCGGCACCGGCAGCAGAAAGTGGTCGTGACCGCTGGCCTGGGCCAGATCGATGTTGTACTCGCGGTGTTTGGCGCGGGTGGCCTCGTCGACCTGAAAGGCGATGCCCAAGGCCGTGATCAGTTCGGCGCTGGCGTCGGAGAGCAGCTGATAGTCGAGCTCGAGCTTGTCCAGCGTGCGGCGCAGTTCTTCCGGTCGATCAGGACTGATCGCCACCATCTGGAAACCCATCTCGCCCAACTCCGGCAGCAGCTTGCGCAGCTCGCTCAGCTGGGTGTTGCAGTAGGGGCACCAACTACCGCGGTAGAAGACCACCAGACTGGGCCGACCATCCAGGGCTTTGCCGATCGTGATGGGCTCTCCTTCGAGCGTGCTCAAGGTGGCCGCGGGCACGGCTGAACCAGCCATCAGCGGACGGGCGGCGGCAGCGTCGGTGACGGGCTGAGCGGTGAGGGGCAGCACAAAGGCCAGGCCGGCCAGCAACACGAACAGGCGCAGGGACATCGCAGCTCTCCTTGAGTCGGTGGGCAGCAGACCGGGCTGTGGCCGCAATCATTGCGCGCTTGCTCAGGACCGCCAAACTGGGTAGGTTTCGGAGTCTTTTGTCGGGGCGAAGGTCCTTTCCATGCGTTTTGAACACGTTGCCATTGCCGGCATCACCCATGTCGAGGCCCCTCACCGGCTGACTTCTGCCGAAATCTGCGAACGCCTGCAGCCGACGCTGCAACGCCTGGGCATACGCGGCAATCTGCTTGAGGATGTGGCCGGCATCAATGCCCGCCGCGTCTACGATGAGGACACGCCGCCCTCCGATGCCGCCACCGCGGCTGCGGAGAAGGTGCTGGCCGAGACCGGGATCGAACGCGGCAAGCTGGGCATCCTGATCAATACCTCGGTGTGCCGCGACTATCTGGAGCCGAGCACGGCCAGCATCATTCACGGCAACTTGGGTCTGCCCGACACCTGTCAGAACTTCGACGTCGGCAACGCCTGTCTGGCCTTCCTCAACGGCATGGACATCGCCGCCCGGATGATCGAGCGTGGCGACATCGAGTACGCCTTGATCGTCGACGGCGAGAACAGCCGCGTGATCACCGAGCGGACCATCGAGCGGATGCTGCGCCCGGACATCACTGAAGCGGAATTTCGCGGCGAGTTCGCCTCGCTGACGCTGGGATCCGGCGGTGCGGCGATGGTCATGGGCCGGCGCGACCTGATCCCTGAGGGCCACGCCTATCTGGGCAGCGTGACCCGTGCAGCCACCCAGTTCTCGCGGCTGTGCCGCGGCAATCTGGACCGCATGATCACCGACACCAAGACCCTGCTGATCGAGGGTCTGAAGCTGGCCGGCAAGACCTTCCAGGCCGCTCGCAGCGCCTTCGGCTGGGTCATTGGCGAGATGGATGAGTTCGTCATCCACCAGGTCAGCCGCGTCCACACCGAGGAATTCGTGCGCCTGCTGGGCATCGACCCGCGCAAGGTCATGACGATCTTTCCTGAGTTCGGCAACATCGGCCCGGCCAGCGTGCCGGTCGCGCTGTCCAAGCTGAAGGAAAGCGGCCGTCTGGTGAAGGGCAAGCGCATCGCCCTGCTCGGCATCGGCTCGGGCCTGAACTGCTCGATGGCCGAGGTGGTTTGGTAATAGCTCAGGGCCCAGGGCACAGAGCCTGGGGCCCAGACAGCGCGGCTGATCGAGGCTCCGTGGGAGCGAGCTTGCTCGCGATCTTTTGGGCCGCGACCGCCGATCGGGAACTCCCGGCCTTCGACCCGGACCAACGCCGTTCTTCGCATTGACCCGTCGGCCGGCGCCGGCGGGTACACCATCAGGATCGCATCGTGCAGGAATTTCCCACCTACAAGGACTTCTGGAACCACCAGGCGCGTGACCGCCTCAACGCGCTGCTGGCGGTCGACGGCAGCGGCGACGAGACCGTGCTGCGCTGCACCGGGGCCTACACCGCCGATCAGGTCGCGCTGGCACTGGATCTGCAGCCCACCGACCGGGTGCTGGAAGTGGGTTGCGGCGTTGGCCGCATCGGCCGTGAGCTGGCGGGTCGGGTGGCGCAGTGGCACGGTGTGGACATCGCCGAGAAGATGATCGACGTGGCGCATGAGCGGCTGGCCGATCTGGCCAATACCCAGGCCGATGTGCTCACCCGCACGCGTCTGGATCCGGTCGCCGACGCCAGCATCGACAAGGCCTACAGCGTCGCGGTCTTCATCCACATGGACAAGGAAGACCTGTATCTGTACCTGCAGGACCTGTTCCGCGTGCTCAAGCCCGGTGGGCGGCTCTATTTCGATTGCTGGAACCTGGCCAATCCGGTGGGCTTCAAGCGTTTCGACTACGAGGTGAACCGCTTCCGCGAGCAAGCCCCGGTGGCGCGCAAGGATGTGGCTCGCAACCAGTTTGCCTGCCCGCAGGAGATCGAGATCTATCTGGCGCAGGCCGGTTTCGATACCCGGCTGGTGCTGTCCGATTCCCCCTGGGTGCAGGCCGTGGCGATCAAGCCCGGCGCGGGCACCGACCCGCTGGCCGTCGATGCACAGCTGGCGACCCACCGCGAGCGGATCGTCTACGGGCCCGGCTGGACTGAGTTCTTCGATCGCCTGATGCACGTCATCTTCGAGGGCCAGCACCCGCAGGCGCTGCTCACCGAGCTGCATCAGCGCGCCGCCGCCGGCAGTGCCGAAGCCACGATGTTCGCCACCTGGCTGCGAGGTTTCTGGAAGCTCACCGAGGCGCAGTTCGGGCCGGTGCCAGAAGCGGCCTGAGGCCACTGTCACCGGTCAGGATCACCCCCGACTCACAAACGCGCCCGTTAGCCCCAACGGATGAATCGAGCGATCTCCAGGCGCTCCTGCAACACTGCACCCACTTGACCGATATGGGTGGCCACCGAGCGCTCCGGCGCTCGGAGCCAAGCCTGCTCCAGCAGCGCCTCAAGACTGGATGGATCCGTCGCAGCTATCTGCATGGCCACCTGCCGCGCCAGTTCGCCAAAGGCATCGATGCGCATCGTGAATTCGGACTCCAGTGCGAATTCCACCAGGACACCGATGCGATTCTCGTGCACATAGGCCTCGCGATAGCGCAGGGCTGGCGCTGACGGGCGGCTCATCGACCCCACACAATCCGGCTTCGCCGTACGCAGTGACAGCTTCCTCGATGAATCGGCTGCATCGGCTCGCACCCCAACCACGGTGTCGCCAGCATAGACCACCCGTACTCGCACTCAGGCCTTTGCTGCTCTGCACCATTCGGTCGTCGGCCTCGCTACACTCGGGTGGACCTGCCCGACCAAGGAGTGGCTGATGGCCAAGCGCATCTTCATCACCGGCTGCAATCGCGGCCTGGGACTGGAATTCACCCGGCAGTGGCTGGGCCGCGGCGCCGAAGTGCTGGCGGCTTGCCGCGAACCGGAGTCGGCCACGGCGCTCAATGCGCTGGCCGCACAACATGTGGATCAACTCACCGTGATCCCGCTGGATGTGGACGACGAGCAACAGATCGCCGAGCTGCCCAAGCGCTTCGGCATTGAATCGCTGGACCTGCTGATCAACAACGCCGGTTCCCTGGTCAGTGGCGAACGGCTGGGCAATCTGCAGGCCGATATCATGCGCAGCGCCTTCCAGACCAATGTGATCGGACCGGTGCTGCTGACCCAGGCGCTGGCACCAGCACTGGCTGCGCAAGGCGGCTGGGTGGTCAATCTGTCGTCCGAACTGGGCTCGATCAGTCGGCGCAGCGGCTTCTTTACGCCGACCTATTGCGCCAGCAAGGCCGCGTTGAACATGTGGACACGGCTGCTGGACTTCGCGCTGGCCGGCCAGCGGGTGCGCTGCATCGCGCTGCATCCGGGCTGGGTGCAGACCGACATGGGTGGCGATGATGCACCGCTGGATCCGGCCACCTCAGTGGCCTCGATGATCAGCCTGATCGACCAGCTGGGCCCGGAGCAGGCCGGCGCCTTCCTGTCCTTCGATGGCCAGACACTGGAGTGGTGAGCAGATCGGAACCGCGCTGAGACCGCCGGCCATTGCTGCCGGCGGCCTCTCACAAGCGATCAGTACACCGCGTCAGTCGCCAGTCGCCTCGGCCGCAGCCTGCGCCAGCGCTTCGCGGTGCTGTGCCACCATCTCGTCCGGATCGCGTCCCAGCGCATGGGCCTTGCGCCGGACCTTGGCCTCGGTGTTGATCTGTTCGGCAGCCAGGATCAGGGCAGCCTTGCGGTCCTCATCCAGTGCGGTCCAGTGGCAATCATCTTCTGCGCCCGCCATCGCGTAGAGCAGATTGAGGCTGGGCTTGAAGCCGGCCTTGACGATGCGCCGAAACACCTCGACGCTGCCCATGGCCTTGAGCTCTTCGGTGTTGCGCACCCCCACCTGGCGCAACCAGGCGGCCGAGCGCGGACCCACATTGCGTATTTTTTCCGATGCGGTCATGACCGATATCGTGTTCGAGTTCGCTACAGCTTAGCAGCCCGTCGAATCGCCGGTTTCATCGGCAATGCGTGAACACCCGCAAATGGCCCTTCGCATCGTTCAAAGCAATGCGCGGATACGGGGCTCCAGCACCGTCCCGGTTTCCACACCCGCTTCGGCTCGAAGGCGAATGGCCTGGTCGACTTCACCGGCGCGGCGATGAACATCCGCCGCCTCCAGCAGGATGGCCACTCGCCGGGGGTCGCGGGCAGTCCAACTCGTGGTCGCTGACTGCACCAGATTGGCGTATGCGGCCAGCCGCTCCGTTCTCGCCATCTCCTGCTGTTGCAGGCGCAACTGCAACCACTGACGCAGCGTTGCGGTGGAGGCATCCGGTGCTTCGCCCAGCGCCTGCAATCGCCCTTCGGCCGCCGCCTTCTGGCCCTGATCCAGCAGTGCGTGCGCAGCGCGCAGCCGGGTGCCGTAGACCAGTGGATGCGCCTCGCCCAGCGCCGCTGTGAACACGTCGGCAGCCTGGTCGAAATGCGCTTGGCTGACCTGATCAGCGCCCCGCAGCTGGGCAATGCGTGCCACCCCCAGCAGCGAGTAGGCGTAGTCGACGCTGGACTCACCAACCGTGTCGCGGCGGATCTGCAGCACTTCTTCCATCAGCCCTGCCGCCTCGTCCAGACGTCCCCGCTCGCGCTGCAGGTTGGCGAGATTGTTCAGCACGGTCGCCACCTCGTTGTGGCGTTCGCCGTACAGGACTCGATAGATGGACACCACTTCCTGCATCCGTGCAGCGCCAGCAGCGAGGTCGCGCCGCCGAAAATCGATGGCCGCCAGCGAATTGAGGGCCAGCGCTCGGCTGAGGTGAAAGCGCCCATAGCGACGTTCGGCATCGGCCAGCACCGATTCCAGTGCGGCGGCGGCCAGATCCAGCTCGCCGGCCTCTTCCAGCAGGTCGGCATCGAGCCGCCGCATCGCCAGCGTGTTGGCGTGGTCGGCGCCCAGCAGCTGCTCAGCCAGGGCAATTGCCTCGGCCAGCTGCGTTCTGGCCGCCGGCAGATCACCCCGGCGTCGCTGCAGGTTCGCCAGTCGCTCCAGCGCGCGTGCCACCGCCAGATGTGAGCGCCCATAGCCCGACTCGACCAGGGCCAGCGCCTGACGGGCATGCATCTCGGCCTGATCCAGCCGGTCGCTCAGATCGGCGACCTTGGCCAGCACTTCGTGGGCGCGGGCGCGGTCGGCCTCATGCGCACCCGGCAAACGCTCCCACAGCTGCAGCGCCTGCGTGCCCAGCTGCTCGGCCTCGGTCAGCTGCCCGGCTTCGGCCGCCAGATCGGCACTGGCTTCCAGCAGGCGCGCGCGGTCGTGTTCATCCAGCGGCAAGCTGCCGAGATCGGTTTGCAGGGCGCGGGCATCGTCGAAACGCTGTTGCGCCGTCAAGGCACGCAACTGGTCCAGGCCAGCCGCCTGACGCTCGCTCAGTGACAGCCCATCAGCCATTTGCGCCTGTGCCAGCCGCGGGACCGCCGCAGCCGCATCACCGGTGGCCAGCTGCAAGCGGCCGAGCACGGCATTCATGCGCGCCTGCAGCAGCGGGTCGTGCGCCAGTTCCAGATCGACCCGGCGGGCGCCGTTGTCGAGCAGGTCGCGAGCGCGCAGACCCACGGCATCGCCGCGCGCCGGATCGATATCCTCGAACAGCCCCAGCAGGAAGCCGCCAACGGCTTCGGCCCGCGCCGCCTGCTGCCGCGCCACGGCCGCCTGCTGCAACGACACCAGCAATCCCGCCAGCAACCCCAGCAGGGCCAGCGACCCCAACGCGACCGCGGTGCGATGGCGACCGATGAACTTGCCGACCCGATAACGCCAGCTGTCCGGTTGGGCACTGACCGGCATCCCGTCGAGGAAGGCTTCCAGATCCTTCGACAGCGCCTCGACCGATGGGTAGCGCTCGGTGGGCGACTTCTTCAGCGCCTTCAGGAGCACGGTTTCCAGATCGCCCGACAGCTGCTGGCTGAGCTCGGCCAGCTCGCTACCACGCTGGCTGGCCTGGGCAGCCGCACGCAGATTGCTGGGGTCGGTCAGGGTGGCCCCGGGTCGGCGCGGTTCCTGCTCGAGGATGGCCCGCTCCAGCGCATGGCCGGCCTGATCCTTGACCGCGTAGGGGAGGTCCCCGGTCAGCAGCTCGTACAGCAACACACCCAGCGCGTAGATGTCGGTGGCGGTGGTGATGGCCTCGTTGCGGATCTGTTCCGGCGCCGCATAGCGCGGCGTCATCGCCTGATCCTCCGGGCGGGTCAGCTCGGCCAGCCCAAGCAGATCCGGGTGCAGCAGCTTGGCGATGCCGAAGTCCAGCAGCTGCACCATCCGTTCGCTGGTGACGAGTATGTTCGAGGGCTTCAGGTCGCGATGGACCACCAGGCGCTGGTGCGCATGCGAGACGGCCCGGCAGACCTGCAGGAACAAGCGCAGCCGCTCGACCACGCGCAGCTGGTGCTGGTCGCAGTACTGCGTGATGGGCAAGCCATCGACGTACTCAAGGACGAAGTACGGGCGCCCATCCGGCGCCATGCCGCCGTCCAGCAGCTTGGCGATATTGGGATGGTTGAGTGAGGCCAGGATCTGGCGTTCGCGCAGGAAGCGGGATTCGATCGCCTGGCTCTCCTGGCCGGCGCTGATCAACTTGAGGGCGACCACTCGCTGGAAATGACCGTCGGCGCGCTGGGCCAGCCACACCGTACCCATGCCACCGCGTCCGAGTGGCCGCACCAGTTGCCAGGGACCGATCTGCGCGCCAGCTTCCTCGCAGCGGCTGCCGCCCCCAGTGCTCCGCGCGCGACCGTGTGTTGCAACGGCGACAGGATGGCGGGTGCGGTCCTGCAGCACATGGTCGGTCAGCAGCATTTTGCCCAGGGCCTGCCGCAGCAGCGGGTCCTCGGCCTCGATCCGGGCCAGCAGCTCGCCCCGGGCCGGCGGTTCCAGCAGCACGGCCTGAGCAAACAGCGACTGCAGTCGGGCCACATCAATGCGCACGACGGTGGCGCCATCGAGCGTCACGGCCGGAAGGGTGACTTCCTCCAGTGCCCGCAGCCGTTGGCGAGCCTGTTCCAGCTGATCCTGATCATCCCCAAAGGCGGCGTGCAGCCGCTCTTCACGGGCCGGTTCGTCCAGTACCAGCAGCTCGCGCAGCAGTTGCTCGAGGGACTCGTCGGTCATGTTCGTAGCCTACACCTGGACTGGCCCCGCAGTCCTCGACTCGCCTGCCAGCCACCTCACCCCTCGCGCGCCAGCTGCACCTGCAGGGCGACACTGCGGCCCTGGTCATCGACCACGCGCAACTGATGCGTGCCGGGACGCGTTGGGCGCCAGCTGCTGGCCGAGCTGGGGTCGCTGCTGCCCAGATAGGCCCCGTCGACGAACCAGTACAGCTGCCGGACGGCGGCATCGGCATGGGCACGCAGCGGCAGTTGCCAGCCAGCTTCGGGCGCCGACGGCAGCAGATAGGTCAGACCTGGCTGCGGTGACGCGATCACCGGCGGCAGCCCTTCGTTGGGCGTGGCGGCCGCCAGTGAGCGTTCGGGACAGGCCGGATTGACCGGCGGCGCCCGCCGCGGAATGCCGGCCTGGGCGAAGACCCGGGCCAGTTCCGACGGCCAGAACTCAAACAGCTGCCAGTCGACCTGCGCATCATCAGGCAGTGGTTGCCGGCAACGCGGCAGACCGCTGATCCGGTCGATGGGCAGGCGTCGGTGGATGCGCGAGTAGCGTATCGGCGAAACACCGGGGATGAACCAGCCATGTCGGCGCCGCGGGCAGTCGGCGTTGGGCAGCTCGCCGCTGGCCAGACAGAGTTCGACCTGGCGCAGGTTCAACGGCCAGCGCCGCGGCGGTTCGTCCAGATCGATGCCGGCGGCCTGCAGCGCATCGACGATCTCGAAAAACAGCGGCGCGGCCGCCTCCACGCCAATAAGCGCCGGGTTGCTGTGGCCGTCGAAATGACCCAGCCACACCACCAGCGCATAGGGACCAACCAGACCGGCGGTCCAGGCATCACGAAAGCCCCACGAGGTGCCGGTTTTCCAGGCCAGTGGCAGGCGCGCGGAACGGCTGGCGGCCGGCAGATCGGGGCGCGGGTTCTGGCTCAGCATGTCGCGCACCAGGAAGGCGGCTTCGGCGCTGAGCAGCGTCTTGCCTTCGGCGACCGGGTCGTCCTGACGCCAGCGCAGCGGCTGCCACTGACCGTCATTGCCGAGCATGGCGTACAGCTGCGCCAGTTCGGTCATGCGCAACTCGCCACCGCCCAGTGCCAGGGCCAGTCCGTAGTGCGATTCGCTGGCCAGATCGGCGACCTCGGCCGCCCGCAGCAGCCGGTAGAGGTTCAGCGACGGTGGCTCGCCGGAGGAAGGGGCGCGCCCCAGCTGCTGGGCCACGCTGACGGCGGGAACGTTGCGTGATCGCACCAGGGCCTCGGTGGCGCTGACCGGCCCCTGAAAGCGGCCGTCGAAGTTCTCCGGGTGGAAGGGACCGAAGGCGGTTGGCACATCGCGCAGCATCGTGCCCGGATGCAGCAAGCCCTGGTCGATGGCCAGTCCATAGAGGAAGGGTTTCAGGGTCGAGCCCGGCGAGCGGTGACCGAGTGCGCCGTTGACCTGACCGGCGATGCGGCGATCGTGCCAGTTGGCCGAGCCAAGCAGCGCCCGCACGCCCATGTCGCGGGTGTCGACCAGCAACACGGCGCCATTGTCCAGCCCTTCGCTGGCGCGCCGCGCCAGATAGCGCTGCAGCTGCGACTGCAATAGCTGCTGCAGCCGCAGGTCCAGCGTGGCGTGGACAAAGCCTGGTGGGGCATGTCCGCGCAGCAGGTGATCAGCCAGATGGGGCGCCTCGAAGGGCAAGGCTCGCACGCTGCGCAGGTGCAATGGGGCCGCCAACTGCGCCTGCTCGGCCGCGCTGGCGCCGTACTGAGCCTGCCAGCGCTGGAACAGGCGCTCGCGCGCAGCGAGCAGACCATCACTGGGTTGCAGACTCCGGCCCCGCGAATGCAGTCGGCGCGAGGGATCCTGGGGCAACACGGCCAGTGTCAGGGTTTCGGCCAGGCTGAGATCGGCCGGCGCCTTGTCGAAGTAGATCAGACTGGCGGCACCGACGCCCTCGATGTTGCCGCCGAAGGGGGCGTAGTTCAGGTAGGCCTCAAGGATCTCGGCCTTGTCGTACTGCATCTCCAGCTGCACGGCACGGCCGATCTGCACCAGCTTGCCGGCTGGATCGCGGGTCTCCAGCCGCCACAGCAACCGCGCCAGCTGCATGCTGATGGTCGAACCACCCTGCGGCGAGCCGCCGGCCACGTAGCTGACCCAGGCGCCGCGCAGCAGGCTGATCGGGTTGAAGCCTGGATGCCAGTCAAACCACTGGTCTTCCTGCAGCTGCACCGCGCTGACCAATCGCGGCGGCAGCTCGCTCAATGGCTGCCACAATCGATAGCGATCGTCCCGCGCCAGCGCCAGCCGCAGCAGCCGACCCTCGCGGTCCTGTACCGCGGTGGACTGCGGTGCCCACTCGGCCAGCGGCCGGTGCGGCAGCCAGCCGGGCAACTGCCACAGACACCACAGCGCCGCTGCCGTCAGCAGCCAGCGGCGCCACCGGGGGCGCCAGCGCCTCACGGCTGCGGCTTCACCTCGAGCCAACCGTCGGATGCACCCTGCGCGTACAGCGACGGCAGGTACATCGATTCGGCGTGCACCGGTGGCACGGCGAAGCGTCCCACCGCGGTGGCGCGGATCCGATAGCGGAACTCCTGCACGCTGCGGCTGGCCGTGGCGTAGAGCACCACACGATCGTCCCGCATCTCCTCGTGCTCGGTCCGCAAGGTCGTTCCGGCCGCTGCCAGCGAGGGCGCGCGCCCGCTTGCCGGCGCTGCATCGGGATCGCTGTCACCACTCGGCGGCGGCTGGTCCAGCACCAGTTCGAAACCACCGGGCAGCAGATCCACGATGGCCAGATCCTCCACCGCGTCGGCCTCGGTGGCGCGCAGACGCAGCCGGACGGTCAGTTCGCCGCCGACGGGCAGCTGGCTGACCACCTCGCCGGCCTCGTTGAGGTAGTCGCGCAGCAGTTCCAGCCCGCGGTCCTGCTCCGGTGCTGGCGGCTGGCGATCGAAGCCGGCCTGCAGCAGGGCGTACCAGGCCTGAGTTCCGTCGGCCGGATCGATCTGCAGCGCGGCCAGCCCGGCCGGGAAGTCACCGCCGATGCCCAGGCCATTGGGCTGACCGAAGGGCGCCGGTGCGGCCGGCGGCGGCGCCAGGGCCAACAGGGCCGGCAGTTCGTCGCTGGGCGCCTCGGTGCCCCAGGCCTCCAGCGCCAGCACGGTGATCGCGGCCGACAGGGTGTTGTAGCGCTGCCGCGCGATCGGGGCGAGCAGCGTCTCGATGCCGGCCTGGCCGACCTGCTCGCGCTGTTCGGGGAAGTGTCGGGCCACCAGATAGACCAGCCAGCCCTGCGCGATGCTCTCGTCGTGGTAGCGGTGATAGACCAGCCAATCGTTTGGCGCGCGCACTTCGCGACCATGGCGCAGCGGTCCGGCCAGCAGCTCGCGCGCCGGTTTGGGCTGCTGCAGCAGCTGGTAGCTGGCGGCCAGGAAAGCCGCGGTGATGTCGCGCGGATAGGCCTGCGGCTGATCGCGCTCGATCTGTTCATGCAGGCTGCCAAGCAGATTGCTGGTGACCCGGCCCTGACGCGTCAGCAGATAGACCGCCAGCGCGCGCTCACGCAGCTCCGGCAGGCTGCTGCGGGCGCGATCGCCAGCCAGTCGCTCCAGATAGCCGTTGAGGCCGCCGCGCAGATCATCAGGCACGCGCAAGCCGCGTTCACCGGCCTCGATCAGGAACAGCGCAGCCCAGGCGCTGACGAAGGGTTGCACGTCCGGTCCGGCCCGCCACAGGCCGATCGAACCTTCGCCGTTGCGGCGCTCGCGCAACGTCTGCAGCGTGCCGCCGAAGGGATCAGCACGATCGTCGCTGCGCACGGTGCCCAGTTCCGGATGGCTGTGATAGACCAGCGCCGGCAGCGCCTGGCTGAGCAGCTGCTCGGTGCAGGCATGCGGATAGGTCGCCAGCCAGGCATCCAGGCCCTGCACCGCGATCAACGGCGACAGCGAGGCCCGCAGCTGTCGCTTGACGTAGTCCGGATACAGATCGCGCAAGCCATCCAGACGCGTGCTGGCAGCCGCAGCCCCCACGCGCAGATCGCTGCGATAGACCCAGGCCGGCCGCAACGAGAGGTCGATGCGGCGATCGGCCGAGGCTTCACCGGCGACGGCGCGGAAATGCAGCGTCGGCGCACCCAGGCTGTCGCCGGCGCGCACTCGGAAGCGCGCCACGCTCTCGGCGCCAGCGGCCAGCTTCAGCGTCTGCGAGCCGCTGCCCACCAGCTGCAGTTCGGCCGGCAGCTGCAGGCTGACCTCGATCGGCAGTTCACCGGCGGGCGCCGGATCGAGCGTGTTGGCGACGCCGACGCTGACCTCGAACTCATCACGCGGGGCCACCTGCAATGGCGCATTGGGCGACAGCACGAAGTCGGCGCGCACCTCGGTCTGGCTCTGGGCGATGCCGATGCGCGCTGGCGAGACGGCGACGGCCATGACCTTGAGGCGACCATTGAAGCTGTCCGGCACCTCGAACTCGAACTGCTGCGGGCCGTCCAGGCTGACCAGCCCGGACCAATAGACGGCCGGCTTGTCGCCCTTGCGCTTGAAGGGATTGAGGTGCTTGGCCAGTGCGCCTTCGCCATCGCCACCCGGCGCGGCCGCGGCGGCCAGCAACTGCGAGAACTCCGGCAGCAGCTGATCGAGGATCTGCGCCGTGTCCACCTGCAACATCCGCTTGGCGAAGAAGTGCTCGAGCGGATCACCCAGCCGGTAGCGCGCCACCTGCAGGATGCCCTCGTCGATGGCGAAGACCACCGCCCGTGTCGGCAGGCCGGTCGCTGTCTCGCCGGGACTGAGCTCAAAGCGCGCGACCTGACCGGGCTTGACCCGGGTCGGGGCATTCAGCTGCAAGGGCAGCCGGCGTGCACTGCGGTCGACGCTGAAGGGCTGCACCGCATACGACAGCGGGCTCATGTGGATCTCGCTGGACGACGGATCGCGCAGGAACTGCACATGCACGTAGGCATTGCCCTCCAGGCCGGCGGGCACTTCGATGGATTGCACCGAGGCCGTGGTGTCGGCCTTGAACCAACGGTGGGCGTAGACCTTCTCGCGCTCGATCGTGATCAGGCCGGCGCCGGTGTAGGGCGCCCGCAGCGACAGCTCGATGCGCTCGCCGGGGGCATAGTCGTTGCGGTCCAGGGTCAGGCCCAGCTCGGCATTGCGCTCCAGCGAGCGGCTGAGATCGGCCGCGCCGGCCACGCTCCAGCTGATGCTGTTGAGCACCTGGTCGTCACCATCGCGGATCTCCAGCACGAAGTCGCCGGGCTGCTCGGTGGTCAGTGCCAGCCAGTCACCCGCTGCGGTGATGGCGAGCGGCTGACGGTCGCGTTCGTCGAGGCGCTGCTGCGAGACGTAGCGGTAGAGCCCGGAATCCTGTTGGGTCAGCACCGAGACATGGCGCTTTTCGATCAGCACCTGCTGCAGACCGTCCACGGCGATCGGTTGCGCGCTCGGGCCCAGGGCCAGCGCATGCACGCGCATCTTGGCGCCTCGCCGCAGATAGCTCAGATCCCCCTCCGGCTTGAGTCCGACCAGGTAGGGATTGGAGGACACCAGCACCTGCGCCTGCGCGGCCACACCGCGGCCACCGCCGGCCTCGAAGGCCTGGGTCAGCAGGCGCAGCTGATAGGTGGCGCGATCGAAACGCTGCAGGTCCAGTGGCCACTGGACCGCACCGTCGGCGTCGGTGCGGCGGTCTTCCAGCGCCTCGTCGTAGCCTTCCTTGGCGCGCTGCGGGTCGTGAAAACGATAGTCGCTGTAGCCGCTGAAACTCGGCCACACCGGGTCCAGCCGCAGACTGGCGCTGACGCGCCGATCCTGCGCTGGCGTACCGAACAGGTTTTCCACCCGGATCTGCGCGGCCACCGCCTCGGGCGACAGCCAGCCTTGCGCCGGCGCACCCTCGAAGGCGACCTTGACGCGCATCCGGTCGGGCAGGAAATCGCGCACCTGCAGCGTGGTCGTGCCGAGCAGCTCGCGACTTTCGTCTTCTGCCACCAGCGACAAGCGCGCTTCCCAGGTGCCGGTGGGGGCGGTCCAGGCCGGCTGGTAGTTCTGTTCCATGAAGCCCGACGCGTCCAGCGACAGCCGCTGGCGCAACACGCGGGTACCACGCGGGTCGCTCAATTCGAATTCCAGTGGCAAGCCGGTCAGCGAACGGGACCAGTCGCTAGCGCGCACGATCATGCCCACATGCAGCTCGTCGCCGGGCCGGTAGAGACCGCGGTCGCTGAACAGCCAGGCCTTCAGCTTGCCCGGATCGAGCGTGTTGACCTCGCCACCGATGTCGAAACGCGACAGCTGCAGGCGCCGCCCGCTGTCCTCCAGCGGCAGGAAGGACAAGTCCTCACCCGCGCTGACCGTCAGCATCACGGCCTGGCGCTCGCGGCGGTACTCCGACAGGTCGGGCAAATCGGCACGACCGTCGCTGCCGGTGCGCACCACGTGCAGCGATTCACCGTTTCGGCCCACCGCGCGCACCGTGGCGCCGACGACCGGCGTGCCTTGCGACAGGGACATGACGAAGACCTGGCGCGTGCGATCGAGCTGGGTCTTGGCGACGATGCCCAGGTCGGTCAACAACACCAGCCGTGCATCCTTGGCACCGTCCCAGCGTTGTCCGCCGGAATAGTCCTCACCCGGATAGCGCTGATCGGCCTCGACCGGATCGGCGGGGTCGTGCTCGAACAGCCGCAGCAGGAACACCCCGTGGCGATCGGGCCGGAAATACTCGCCCAGATCGATGCCCTGGTAGTCGGTGCGGGCTGGATCGGCCTGACTCAGCTCGACGCGGTGTTCGAAGCGCTCGCTGAGGCTGTCCACCGAGGGCTGGTAGAGCGAGGGCCCGTCGAAATTGCCCTGGTTGTACTGGACCAGATGCTGCAGCTGATCCGGTTTGATCCGCGCGACTTCCAGCGCCAGACCCGGTACGTTGCGGGCGGCCACGCTGATTCGCCGCTCGCCACGCAGCGACAGCACGGCGCCATCGCCTACGAAGCGCAGCAGGCTGGGGTAGTCGGGCACGCTCTGCACCTGCCGTTGTCGTTCGCCCAGCAGGAAGCCACCGAAGGCGCGCAGACCGCGGTCGATTTCGACGTAGAGCCGCCGGCCGGGATCGGCGCGGAAGCGGAAGCTGTGCTGCTCGGAGAAGGCATCCTCGCTCGGCAGGGCGGTCAGCGTCAGCCGTTCACTGCTGGCCAGCACCGCATCGCTGACCTCGCTCTGGCTCCACCGGTAGGGATTCTGTTTGCGCTTGTCTTCAGGGTTGATGGACGGCAGCAGCCACACACGCAAGCCTTCAGCCACGTCCCGATCGCGCAGCCGGTCATTGAAGCGCAGCCACAGCACCTGTTCGGGCTCGAAACGCTCGTTGTCGACGATCAGCGTGCGCATTTCGTACAGCGCCACGCTGTACAGCGAGGGCAGACCGACAGTGCCACTGAGCACCTCGCTCTGCTCCGGCCCACCACGCTGTGCACCGTAGCTGGCACTGATCTGCAACTGCAGTTGGCCGCCATTTTCCGGCACCTGCAGCGGGCTGCTCTGCACCCAGGCCGTCAGCTTGCGCTCGTCGTAGCGCACTTCGACCTGGGGCGCCGGCAATTCGCGCGCGGCGCCATCGCGCAGCTGCAGACTCAAGGCCCGCTCGAAGTCGAGCACGTCGACCGGGTGAGAAAAGCGCACGGCGTAGGCGCCGCGCTTGAGACTGGGATCGGTTGGGTCCTGATAGAACTCGGCACTGGACAGGGTCGCCACGAAGGGCGCGGTCTTGAAGACCAGGGCTTCCTCGACCAGCCGCACCTTCGGGCCCAGCGCAATGGGCTTCTCCAGGCGCACTTCCAGCAACTCTCCGACCGGCCAGTCGTCGGCCGGATCGAAGCGCAGGCGGTCATCGCCTTCCCATTGCCAGCGTCCCTCCAGCGGCGGCTGCAGGGAAACGCCGCTGGCCGGGCCATCGACCGCCGCCAGCGGAGCGGCGGAGCCGGAGAACTGCAGAATCAGCGGCTCGACCTGTGGTCCTTCCTCCAGGTAGCGGGTCAGCCCTGGCGCTTCCAGATGCATGGTCAGGGCTTCGGGATCGATCGGCCTGGGCCGTTGCGACCACCACCAGCCCGCCGCAACCAGCGCCACCAGCAACAGCGGCAATCCGGCGTAGTGCCAGGGCCGCTGGCGCAGGCCGTGGCCATACCAGCGCTGCCACGGCGCGGGCTGCCAGCTGAGCTGTCCCAGCAGCGGAGCCAACAGGCGTCCAGGCAGGCGCAGCAACCAGCGCAAGGTGGCAATCAGCATGGCGGTCTCCACGGTCGGTCGGCATCAGCCTAGAACGTACGGGCGGGCGATGTGGGACAGGCCTCGGATCGCTCCGGGCAGAATGCAGGCAAAGCGGGGAAAGCGGCGCAGAATTCAGCCAGCCAGATCCTGCAGCGCCAGGCCAATGAAGATGACGGCGCCGACGCGATTGTTCAGCAGGAAGGCGCGGAAGCAGGCCGACGGCGCCTGGTCGCGGGCCAGCCACAATTGCCAGCCGATCAGACCGGCCGCCAGTGCCAGCCCGACGCAGTAAGGCCAACCGAGTTCGGCGCGCTGACCCAGCAACGCCATCGCCAGCAGGAAGCTGCCGTGCAGCAGGCCCACGCCCAGCCGGTCCAGGTCTCCGAGCAGGATCGCTGTCGAGCGCGCCCCGGCCCGCAGATCGTCTTCCCGGTCGACCATGCCGTAGAGCGTGTCGTAGGCGGTGGTCCACAGCAGATTGGCGGCAAACAGCAGCCAGGCCAGCTGGCTGACCTCGCCGGTGACCGCCGTGAAGGCCATCGGGATCGCCATGCTGAAAGCGGCGCCCAGCACCACCTGCGGAAAGCCCATGACACGCTTGCAGAATGGGTAGATGATGGCCAGCAACAAAGCCACGCCGCTGAGCAGGATCGTTGGCCAGTTGGTCAGCAGCACCAGTCCGAAAGCCAGCGCCATCAGCACCACGAAACCCAGCAGCGCCTCACGGCCGGAGAGTTCGCCGGTGGCCAGCGGCCGATCCCGGGTGCGTGCCACCTGTGGGTCCAGCCAGCGGTCGGCGTAGTCGTTGATCACGCAGCCGGCCGAGCGGGTCAACACCACACCGGCGACGAAGATCAGCAGGATGCCTGGCGGTGGAAATCCCTCGGCCGCCAGCCACAAGGCCCACAAGGTCGGCCACAGCAACAGCAGGATGCCGATTGGCCGATCGGCGCGGATCAGCCGCCACCAGGCTTTCCAGCGACCCTTTGAAGAAGGCTCACGCGGGCCGGGATTGCGCGACTCGCCAACGACCACCCGCGCACCCTTGGGCGTCATCTCGATGCGCGGCGATGGGCGGGACGGGGTCATCGGTTCCAGCGAGCGGCGGATCGAAGACTTAGTGTGCCCGGGCCACGAGCGCGGGCAAAGCCCGCTCAGGGCTGAGGATGCGATCAGCGCAGGGCCTTCTCCAGCTCATGCCGCCCCTGATCGAAGGCCTGCTGTGGCTGCAACGCGTCAGTGGGATCGGACAGCTGCGCCCATTGCGCCAGCAGCTGCTCGGCGCTGAGCTGCTCGCCGGCCAGATGAATGCCCTGGGTCATGCCGATCTGTGCGAGTTCGAAGCTGCCGCCACCGGCACACAGGATGGCCCGGTTGGGTGCCTGCTCGCTGACCAGGGCGAGCACGCCGGGACTGACCAGCTCCGGTTGCAGGCGGGCCAGCTGCTCGGCCGGTAGCAGGCCATCGAGCATGCTGGTCGCCGCCGTTGGGGCGATGCAGTTGACGTGGATGCCGTAACGCTGGCCTTCGATGCCCAGCGTCTGCATCAGGCCGACCAGCGCCATCTTGGCCGCGCTGTAGTGCGCCTGGCCGAAGTTGCCGTACAAGCCGGCCGATGAGGTGGTCATGACGATGCGGCCATAGCCTTGTGCGCGCATCGTTTCCCACACCGCCTGCGTGCATTGCGCCGCGCCGAGCAGATGGACCTCGACAATCAGGCGGAAGTCGGCCATCGGCAGTTTGGCGAAGCTCTTGTCGCGCAGGATCCCGGCGTTGTTGACCAGGATGTCGATCCTTCGCCAGGCCGTCAGTGTGTCGGCCACCATCTGCTGCACCTGTTCGGCATCGGTGACCGACGCGCGGGCCGCCCGCGCCTGGCCACCGGCCTGCTCGATCTCGGCGACCACCCGATCCGCCGCCTCGCCCAGGTCGTTGACCACGACTCGTGCACCGCGGGCGGCCAGCAGCAAGGCGTGGGCACGGCCCAATCCGGCGCCGGCGCCGGTGACAATGGCCACGCGGCCGTTGAGATCGATCATCGGTTGCTCCTCATGACGGCGGTGTCGGTCGCTGCGTGCGGCGCGTCAGAATAACCGCCGAAATCACCGCAGCGCGGCTCGATCATCATAGGCCCGAACCTTTATGGTCAATATTCACTCGCACGATAGTGAATATATTCGTTGCGAATAAATTCCTTTCCACGTATCAATTCTTGCGAATCGTGTGGGTGCGACCGCCGAACTCAGATCAACGTCCACAAGTTGCGATCGGCCGGCTCGTTCAGATGCGGCAGCGCATTGAAGCTCTGTAGATGCCAGCGACCCGCCGAATCCAGCCCGAAGGTCACCACGGCACTGTTGCGCAGAGCCAGATTGAGATCCACCGCAGCGGCAGCGGGTGCGCCCAGCGACTGCTGCATGAAGGCCGAAATCACACCGCCGGAGCTGACCGCCAGAATGGGGCCTTCGGTGGCGCGGGCCTGCTCGCGCAGGCGCTCGGCCAGCCGCTCGATGCGCTGACGGAACTGCGGATAGGGCTCGGGTACGTGCGCGTCCAGCCGACCCTCACCCCAGGCCAGCAGTGCGGCACGCAGCGCCGGGATCCAGTGGCGACGATCAGTCGGGGCCTGCAACAGCGCCTGCAGAGCCGGCTCGTTCGGATCCACCTCAACCAGGCCTCGGACCAGCGCATCGAAGCGGTATTCGTCCAGTTCCGGCCACTCACTGGGTTCGGTCAGCGGGCGGCCGGCGGTCGCAAACTGTTCGCGAATGGTCGCCAGCGTGCGTTGTTGCCGCACCAGCTGACCGCTGCAGCAGGCCGCAAAGTGCTGCTCGTGGGCCAACCAGTGCGCGGCCAGTCGCTGGCTCTGCAGTTGGCCCAGGTCGGACAGCTGGTCGTAGGCTTCCGGATGCTGTCCGGCCTGACCGTGCCGGACCAGCCACAACGTCGTTCTCATGGTTTTTCTCGCATCGCTGCGCTGCCCTCAGAAGGCATATTCGTCGAACAGCGGTTCGATCCGGCCCTGCCAACGACCCTGGAACAGGTCGAGCTTGAACTCGGCCGGTGAGCGGCCCACCTGGGCCAGCTCGATCAGCGGTTCGAGGAAGACACGTTCGTCATTGCCTTCGCAATCGACTTGCCGGCGCGCCTGCAGTCCGGTTGCGGCGATGCGCAGCATCTGCCGGATCGGCTCGCGCAGGTCACCGCCACGGAAGGGCGCGCGCATGCCCAGCCTGGGGACCTCCAGGCGCAAGGCCTCGAGCTCATCGACTTGCCAGTCGCGTATCAGGTCCCAGGCCGCGGCCTGGGCGGTATCGTCATAGAGCAGTCCGACCCATAACGCCGGCAGCGCACACAAGCGATTCCACGGGCCGGCGTCGGCGCCTCGCATCTCCAGATAGCGCTTGAGCCGGACCTCGGGGAAGGCCGTGGTCAGGTGATCTGCGAAATCCTTCAGATTGGGCAACTCACCGGGCAATCCCGGCAGCTTCCCGGCGAGGAAGTCGCGGAAGGACTGGCCCGCCACGTCGATGTAGCGACCGTCGCGATAAACGAAGTACATCGGCACATCGAGCACCCAGTCCAGATAGCGCTCGAAGCCGAAGCCGGACTCGAAGGCGAATGGCAGCATGCCGGTGCGGTCCGGATCGGTGTCGGTCCAGATCTGACTGCGATAGCTGAGAAAGCCGTTTGGCCGGCCTTCGGCGAACGGCGAGTTGGCAAACAGCGCCGTGACCAGTGGCTGCAGGGCCAGCCCGATTCGCAGCTTCTGCACCATGTCCGCCTCATCGGCGAAGTCCAGATTCACCTGCACCGTGCAGGTGCGGCTCATCATGTCCAGACCCAGACTGCCGCGGGTGGGCATATAGCGGCGCATGATCGCGTAGCGGCCCTTGGGCATCCACGGCATTTCCTCGCGCTTGGCCAGCGGGTGGAAACCCAGGCCGAGGAAACCCACGCCCAGCCGATCGGCCACGCTGCGCACTTCGCGCAGATGCAGACCGGTCTCGGCGCAGGTCTGGTGCAGATGTTCCAGCGGTGCGCCGGACAGTTCCAGCTGACCGGCCGGTTCCAGCGTGATCGAGCAGCCATCGCGCAGCAGGGCGATGGGCTGACCGGGGATCTCGGCCACCGCTTCCCAGCCAAACTGGTCGCGCAGCCCCTCGAGCATCGCTCGGATGCCCGACTCGCCCTCGTAGGGCAGCGGTGCCAGCGTCTGCCGGTGAAAGCCGAATTTCTCGTGCTCGGTACCGATGCGCCAGTCGGCGCGCGGACGCCCGCTGCTGGCGAGATAGTCGAGCAGCTGGTCCCGATTGACCGGTTCGAGTTCTGCGGGGTTGGACGGGGCCATGCCGGTTGCCTGGTTGGGTGTGCTGCAGCGGACCGTGGGGCCGCTGCGCTGATTGCACGACGGCCGCGCAGAATACCGCGGCGGCTGCATCGGCGTGCAGGTGAGATCGGACAGGCACCGATGGCACGGGAGTGTCACAATCCCGACATGCAACTTCGATTCAATCCCCAGCTGGGTTTCGCCGGGATTGCAGACTGATGACACAGCGCATCTTGATCGTTGAGGACGAACGGGCCATTCGCGACATGATCGCCTTTGCCTTGCGACGCGCTGGCATGGAAGTGATTCCGGCCGAGGATGCGCTGGCGGCGCAGCAGGCCATCGGCGAGCGCGTGCCGGATCTGGTCCTGCTGGACTGGATGCTGCCGGGAATGAGTGGTCTGGAGTACGCCCGCCGGCTGAAGCGCGATGAGCTGACCCGCGAGGTGCCGGTGATCATGCTGACCGCGCGCGGCGAGGAAGACGACCGGGTGATCGGGCTGGATACCGGCGTCGACGACTATGTGGTCAAGCCCTTCTCCACCCGCGAACTGATCGCCCGGATCAAGGCGGTCATGCGACGGGTCAATCCGGGTGCAGACGGTCAGGTGGTCAAGCAGGGCGATCTGGTGTTGGATACGGCCGCCCATCGGGCCTTCGTCGGCAGTCAGACCATTGCCCTGGGCCCGACCGAATACCGGCTGCTGAGCTTCTTCATGACGCACCCTGAGCGCGTGTATTCGCGCAGCCAACTGCTCGATCACGTCTGGGGCTCGAACGTCTACGTGGAAGAGCGCACGGTCGATGTGCACATCCGGCGGCTGCGCAAGAGCCTGGAACCGCACGCCGTGGAGCGCTATGTGCAGACCGTTCGCGGCGCCGGTTACCGCTTCTCGACGCTCGAATGAGTGCGTGGCTACGCCGCAGCTGGCGTGGCTCGCTGGTCCGTATCATGGCGGTCCTGGCGCTGGCCGGTGCAGTCGGCCTGGCCAGCGGCCAGCTTGCCTGGGTGCTGGTGGTGGGTCTGGCCGGCCTGCTCGGCTTCCATCTGTGGCAACTCTATGCGCTGCAAAGAGCCCTGTTGGGACGTCGCCGCACCTTGCCGGATTTCGGACCCTGGCGCATCGTCGCCGAGCTGATCCGACGCCGCCAGGCTCGCGATCGCACGGTGCGACGGCGCCTGCTGGACGCGCTGCAGGCCTTCCGCAACGCCGCCGCCGCGTTGCCCGACGGCACCATCGTGCTCGACGCCCAGGGTCACATCCAGTGGTTCAATGCCGCCGCCTCGCGTCTGTTGGGTCTGCGCACCCGCACCGATCTGGGCACGCCGATCGGGCATCTGGTGCGGCATCCACGTGTCACCCAGTGGCTGGCCGACGAACCCCAGCGGCAGGCACTGCTGGATGTGCCCGCACCGGCTGACGATCACCTGCGTCTGAGCTTTCGCATGATTGCCTACGGCACCGGCCTGCGACTGCTGGTGGTGCGCGACATCTCGCAGCTGCTGCATCTGGAACAGGTGCGACGGGATTTCGTGGCCAATGTGTCGCACGAGTTGCGCACGCCGCTGACCGTGCTGGCCGGTTATCTGGACGCCGTGGACGAGGACGAGCTGCCGGAGTGGGCGCCGATCCTGCAGGACATGCAGGGTCAATGCCTGCGCATGCGCCACATCGTCGAGGATCTGCTCACCCTCTCGCGACTCGATGCCCAGGGTGCGCCGGCTGAGGAACTGTTGCCGATGCCGCAGATTCTGGATGCCCTCAAGCGCGATGCCCGCGCCCTGAGCCAGGGCCGCCACCAGATCGAACTCGGCGATGTGGCGGCGCTGGATCTGGTCGGCTCCGGCAAGGACCTGCGCAGTGCCTTCTCGAATCTGGTGGTCAACGCCGTGCGCTACACCCCGGCGCACGGACAGATCCGCCTCAACTGGGTGAGCCATCCGGACGGTGCCGCCTTCGAGGTGGTCGACACCGGGCCAGGCATTCCCGAACAGCACCTGCCACGACTGACCGAGCGTTTCTACCGCGTCTCCACCAGTCGCTCGCGCGAGAGCGGCGGGACCGGCCTGGGCCTGGCGATCGTCAAGCACGTGCTGATGATCCACCAGGGTCGGTTGGAGATCGAAAGTGAGGTTGGTCGCGGCTCCACCTTCCGCTGCGTGCTGCCAGCCGAACGGCTGCGCCTGCCGGAGGCGGCCTGATGCGTCGGCGCACACTGCTACAGACAGCGCTGTGTGGACCCTGGTTGATCGGCGCGGCGCGCGCTGCGCCCGTTGAACGCCTGTCGATCATCGGCTCCGACACGCTGGCACCGCTGTGTCTGGCCTGGCTGGCCCGCTTGCAGGCGGACCTGCCGCGACTGCAGGTGCGATTTCAGGCCAGCGGATCATCCACGGCGGCGCAGGCCCTGATCGAGGGTGCCGCCGACTTCGGCCCGATGTCGCGCCGACTGACTCGCGAGGAGACCCAGGCCTTCATCGAGCGGCACGGCCATGCGCCTCGAGCCATCGTGGTGGCACTGGATGCCATTGCCGTGGTGGTGCATCCGGACAATCCGCTGCGTCAGCTGTCGCTGCACAGCCTCGACGGTATCTATTCGAGTACCCGCTGGTGTGCGCCGGCGCCGGCGCTGCGTCGCTGGGGTCAGCTCGGTCTGGGCGGCGACTGGCGCCGTGCCGAGATCGTCAGCTACGGCCGTAACACCACCTCCGGCACCTTCGAGCAATTTCGTCAGCAGGCGTTGTGTGCCGGCGACTTTCGACCGCAGGTGCAGCAACTGCTGGCCTCGGCCGCAGTGGTTCGGGCGGTATCCACGCAGCGCCGGGCGATTGGTTACAGCGGTGCCGGCCACACTGATGACAGTGTTCGCACATTGCCACTGACGCTGCCCGATGGGGTGGCGGTGGCGCCGACGGCCGACGCGGTGGTCAGTGAACGCTACCCGCTGTCGCGACCGCTGCTGATCTACACGCTGGGCGGCCCGGACGAGCCGCTGCGCCCGGCCGCCGCGGCTTTCCTGCAGCTGGTGCTGTCGGCCAGCGGTCAGGCGCTGGCGCCGGCAGCGGGCCTGATCCCGCTGCCGCCCGAGCGCCTCGCGCAACAACGACTGGCACTGGGGCTGGACGGGCCGGGGATCTGACCAAGGCTAGAATTCGTCGGTCCCTTCGTTGGCCAAGACTTGTCCATGCAGGAAATTGCGATCGTAGCCACCCGGCGCTGGCTGGAGTCTGCCGTGCTGGGTCTGAATCTCTGCCCCTTTGCCCGTGTGCCACACCGGGAAGGTCGGATTCGCATTTGTGCCAGCGCCGCGACCGATGTGGACGCGCTGCTGAGCGATTTGCAGCAGGAACTGGAAAGACTGGCCGAGGCACCGACCTCCCAGCTGGAGACCACGCTGCTGGTACTGACCGGCATGTTGTCGGACTTTCTGGACTTCAACGACTTTCTGGAGGCCGCCGACGCCCTGTTGCAGGCGCTGGACCTGGATGGGGTGCTGCAGATCGCCCCCTTTCACCCGCAATTCCAGTTCGGCGATGCGCCGGCAGACGACGTCGCCAACGCGACCAATCGCAGTCCTTGGCCAACTCTGCACCTGCTGCGCGAAGACAGCATCGAAGCGGCCGTGGCGAGCGTCAACGATCCGGATGCGATCTTTGAGCGCAACATCGCCCGCCTGCGCGAGCTCGGTGAAGCGGGCTGGGCCGAGCTGGCTCGCGGCTGGCAGACGCCGGCGGCGAGCGACAAGGCTATTTGACCCGACGGACCTTCAGGCCGATGCCTCCCGGGGTCACCAGATTGTGGGAGCCAAAGGCGCCCTTGTTGACCCGCACGACATCGCCGATCCTCAGCGGTCCCTTGGAGGTGTTCTCGGTGATCCGCCAGACCTGACCATTGTCCAGCGTCAGGACGCGACCGCCGCGACCATCGGTGCTCAGACCGGTGATCGCCCCCTCGATCTCGTCGACTTCGGGCAGCCGCAGCGGCTCCGGCGTGCGCTCGCGCTTCTCGCGCTGGTCCAGTCCGAACTGCTCGCGGGCTTCCTCCATGCTCGCCGCGGACTGTTCGGCGGCGTGAGGCGCTCCGAAGGCCTGGTCATAGCAGGCCAGACGCTCGGCCGGCTGCAGGATCGAGGCGCAGGCGTGGGTCTGTTCCTGCGCCAGCGCCGGGTTCAGTGCCAGCAGGAATAGCAGGGGAGACAGCTGCTTCATGGACGGGATCTTCGTGGGCTGGCCGACAGCGGCCGCGGAGGCGGCGATCATAACAAGGCCAGCCGAACGCAACAGTGACCGCACGGCACGTCGCCACTGGCTTACCATCGCGCGGTCTGCGCAGGTTCAGTCCATGCCCGAGTTGCCGGAAGTCGAGACCACCCGTCGAGGTCTGTTGCCCCATCTGCGCGGCCACCGACTGGGCCAGCTGCAGGTGCATCAGCCGCGGCTGCGTTGGCCGGTGCCTGACGATCTGGGCCAGCGTCTGGCGGGGCGAACCGTCGTCAACGTCGAACGGCGGGCCAAGTACCTGCTGCTGCGACTGGATGGTGGCGACACATTGATCATTCATCTGGGGATGTCCGGCTCGCTGCGGCTGGAATCCGCCAAGCAGCCGCGGCGCGGGCACGACCATCTGGAGTTGAGTCTGGTGGAATCGGATTTGCGCCTGCGCTACCACGACCCTCGCCGCTTCGGCAGCTGGCTGTGGCAGCCAGTCGGCGAGGTCCATCCGTTGTTGCGTCAACTGGGTCCGGAGCCGCTGAGCGCTGAGTTTCAGGCGGAGTCGCTGTGGCGTGGGTCACGCGGTCGACGCGCTGCGGTGAAACTCTATTTGATGGATCAGGCCACCGTGGTTGGCGTCGGCAACATCTACGCCTCCGAGTCCTTGTTTCGCGCCGGGATCGATCCCCGCCGCGCTGCCGGACGGGTCAGCCTGGCGCGCTACGAGGCGCTGGTCGAGGCGGTGCGCACCGTTCTCGGTCGGGCCATCGAAGAAGGCGGCACAACCTTGCGCGACTATCTCAACCCCGAAGGAACGCCGGGCTATTTCGCCCAGTCGCTGGATGTCTACGAGCGCGGCGGTGCACCTTGCCATCGGTGTGGTACCGCCATTCGCCGCGTCGTGCTCGGACAACGGGCCAGCTATTACTGCCCGAGCTGCCAGCGCTAGCCCGCTATCCCGTCACGGCACGCCAGGCCAGCAATCCCCCGATCAGCAGCAGCAGTCCGGCGAAGATGCGCTTGATGCGCTGCACCGGCCATTGATGCGTCAGGCGCGCGCCCCAGGGTGCCGTCAACAGACTGGCCGCACCGAGCAACAATGCTGGGCCGCCGGCCACCAGGCCTTGTCCGAGTAGGCCGGTACCGCTGACCGTGTCCTGCCACAGGTATCCGGTTGTCCCGGCCAACGCGATGGGCAGTCCGCAGACCGCCGAGGTGGCCACGGCTCGTGGCAGGGCGACGCCGCGCCAATGCAGCAGGGGTACCGTCAGGCTGCCGCCGCCGATGCCTACGGCGGCCGAGATCGCGCCGATCAGGCCGCCGCCGCCAATCATCCAGCCAGGTTCGGTTTGGGCAACCGGTACCGTAGACGGGCCAGCACGACGACCGCGAAGCATCTGCGCGGCAGCAAACAGGCAGAAGGCGGCCACGAACAGCTGCAGCGCGGCGCGCGACCAGGTGGCCACCAGCAGACTGCCCAGGCCGCTGCCCAGCAACAGGGCCGGCACCAGCCAGGGCAAGCGCTGCCATTCCACTGCGCCCCGTCGCGCATGTGACCAGCCAGACATGGCCGCGGTCAGCACAATGGCCGCCAGCGAGGTGGCCACGGCCACATGCAGGGCCGCTGCTTCAGGGACGCCCTGGCGCGGCAGCCACCACAGCAGCACCGGCACCATGACCAGGCCGCCGCCGATGCCTAGCAAGCCGGCCAGGAAGCCCGACAGCAGGCCCAGAGGAACAAGCACAAGCAGCGCGAGCCAATCGGTCGGCGCCAATCAACGGTCCTCGAAACCGTTGGACATGGTTGGTGCGCCGGCCTCGATCCAGTCGAAGATCAATGCCTGCTGCACCAGCGACAGGTTCGGGCCGCCGAAGGGCATGCGCACACCCAGACCCGGTTCGTCGCAATTGATCTTGCAGAACAGCAGGCTCCCCAGGGGATCACCAGGGACGACCCGGATGAAGGTGTCGTTCTGAGCGCTTTGAACATTGATCAGGTTCAGATCCGATCCGGGTGGATCGAGATTGAGGCCACCGGAACTGCCGCCAATGTGGCAACTGGCGCAATTGTTGGTCCAGATCGACTGGATGGTGCCGGGATAATTGAACTGGGTGAAGGGCGCGACAGAACTGAGATCATCGCAGCCACTGGGGCCCCCGGCCCACGCCAGCGTCGGCGACAGCAGCAAGAGGTAGCGATACAGGCGCATGGGCGTTCCCGCAGCAGGAGCAGCCGTCATTCTGGCATCCTCGGCGGCCTTGATCGAAGATCTTCGCCACGCAATCGAGATCCTTTCGATGACCCGCCTGTCGATGAGTTCGTGACTGCCGATGAGTAACTTGAAAGAGCGACTGCAATCCGGGATGCGGCAGCTTGGGCTGCCCCTGGACGAACGAGTCGATCGATTGTTGATCTATCTCGATCTGTTGCAGCGCTGGAATCGCGTCTACAACCTGTCGGCCATTCGCGCTGCCGACGCGGCCGTCGTGCGTCACTTGCTCGACTGCCTGGCGATCGTACCCTTCGTGCCTGACGGCCGCGTGGCGGATCTGGGCAGTGGCGCCGGCTTGCCCGGTCTGGTGTTGGCCATCTGGTCGCCGCAGCGCTCGGTCGTGCTGGTGGAGAGCAATGGCAAGAAGGCGCGCTTCCTGCGCCTGGCGGCGCGTGAGTTGCACCTGGACAGCGTCGAAGTCATTCAGCAGCGAGCCGAGGCCGTGGAGCTGCTGCCTCCCTGTCGCTGGTTGACGGCGCGTGCCTGCGCACGGCTGGCCGAGTTGCTGCACTGGGGCGGACGCTGGCTGGAATCCGATGGTCGCTTGTTGGCCATGAAGGGTCGCCGGTCAGATGAAGAAATCGCGGAACTGCCGCCGGGTTGGACAGTCCACGCCGTGCGTCGGTTGACCGTGCCCTTTCTGGATGAGGAGCGGCATCTGATTGAGATAGGGCGTGTTGCGGTGGCCGAATGACAGGAAATTGACGGGCAGCGGAAGGTTCTGCGGCTCAGTTCTCCGACCGCCGCGCGACCTTTGGTTACCTTGCCCGGCGATCTGGAGAGGGATCGGCACGATGGCTAGCGCGCTACGCACCTTGGGAATGCTCGGTGGCATGAGCTGGGAATCGACCATTCCCTACTACCGCAATCTCAATCGGGTCATTCGCACTGCCCGAGGCGGTCATCACTCCGCGCCTCTGTTGTTGTGCAGTGTCGACTTCGACGAGATCGAACGCTTCCAGGCCAGCGATGACTGGGATGGCGCCGGTCGTTTGCTGGGCGGCAAGGCCTGGAGCCTGGCCAACGCGGGTGCCGAAGCGCTGTTGTTGTGTACCAACACGATGCATCGCGTGGCATCACAGATCGAAGCGATTTCCGGGCTGCCCCTGCTGCACGTCGGCGATGCCTGCGGCGCAGCCATCCGCAACGTCGGGCTGCGACGCATCGGACTGCTGGGCACGCGCTACACCATGGAGATGGACTTTCTGATCGAACGGCTGCAACAGCAGTTCGAGCTGGAAGTGCTGGTGCCCGAAGCCGATGATCGGCAACTGGTCCATCGGGTGATCTTCGACGAGTTGTGTCAGGGCGAGGTGCTGGCCAGCTCGCGGCGCAGCTTTGTGCGCATCATTGACGAACTTGCACGACGCGGCGCAGAAGGCGTTCTGCTTGGCTGTACCGAAATCAGCTTGCTGGTGGATCCGGCGGAACTGGCGATTCCCGCCTTCGACAGCACACAGCTCCACGCCCAGGCCGGTGCCCGCTTCATCCTGGGTGATTTGCAGCTGGAACGCCGACCCGCCGATCTCGCCTTGGCCGGCTGAAGGGCCCACTCGGAACGGGCCCGCACGGGATCGAGCGGGTCAGACCAGGCGTCGGGCGTTTTACCGCGTCGAGGTCGCTCAGTCTTCGCAGAATTCTTTGTGCAGGGTCTGGATGATCGACAGCGCCGGTCCCTCGACCACCGAGTAGAAGATGGTCTGAGCCTGCCGGCGGGTCCGTACCAGACCATCGGCGCGCAGCACCGCCAGATGCTGCGACAGGGCGGACTGGGAGAGGTCGACATCCTCGTTCAGCTCACCCACCGAGCGCTCACCCTGACTGAGCAGGCAGAGGATCAGCAGGCGGCGTTCGTTGGCCAGTGCCTTGAGCAGACGTGCCGCTTCGGCGGCGCGTTCAGCCAACATCGCGATCAGATCGGCTTCGGGTTCCACCGTTGCCAGAGCGGTACTCATCTCACACCTCGACGACATTAATGGCGAGACGGATCAGCGCGGTTTGCGCATCCGTCAGGGTGATTTGACTGCGTGTTCACGCTAACACCGATTGGTTCCAGTTGAAAGCGACCTTGGGAGGATTTTTCACGCTTTCGTCACTCAATTTTGAATGTTCATTCAACGAAGCTGAACACTGCGTCGGTCTCTATTCAGCGCTGAGCAGGATGCAGGGTCTGCTCGAAGTAGCGGGCAATCTCGCCGAAGACGTGTCGACGCATGGCCGGGGTGGCATTGATGCCATGCTTGCCGCCGGGATAGGCCATCAGCGAAAAGCGGATCTGTTGCTCCACCATGGCCGAGATCAATCCGGTGCTGTGACTGAACAGCACGTTGTCGTCGGCCATGCCATGGATCAACAGGAGCCGATCCGAGAGTGCCTCGGCGCCACCCTCGGCCCGCTCAAGCCAGTTGAGCACGTTGCTTTGCGCATAGCCATCTGCATTGTTGGACGGCAGGTCCATGTACCGCTCCGTGTAGTGTGTGTCGTACAGGCGCCAATCAGTCACCGGCGCCACCGCCACCGCTGCGGTCAGAGACGGTGTTCTGGCCCACAAATGCAACGCCATGTAGCCGCCGTAGCTCCAGCCCACGACACCGAGGCGATCGGGATCGACGAAATCCTGCTCGGCCAGCCAGCGCATGCCCTGTTGCTGATCGATCACTTCCGGTCCACCCATCTGGCGATGGATCGGATTTTCGAATTCCGTCCCCCGGCGTGCGCTGCCTCGATTGTCGAGCGAGTAGACGACGAAACCCTGCTGAGCCAGGTACTGGTCGAACAGCCCCCAGCGTTCATCCCAGCGCTTTTGCACCACCTGGGCGTGGGGTCCACCGTAGACGCGGACAACGGCCGGGTGACGTTGTCCCGGCTGATGACCGGCCGGCAGCAGCAGTTGGTAGTACAGGTCCTGACCATCTGCCGCCTTCACGCTGCCATAGATCCGACGGCCATGGGCCGCCTGGTATGGCGCATAGGGGTGGTCGGCTACGATCTCATTGGCGCTGATCACCTTCAGTACTCGACCCTGACGGTCGCGCAAGCGCACCTGGGGCGGATGCTCCGGATCGCTCCAGGTGTGCAGCCAGGTGCTGGCGTCGTCGGCGAAAACAGCGTCGCTCCATCCACCCTGAGTCAGTCGACGCGGTTTGCGGGCATCCAACGGGTCGAGATCCTGCACATAGACGTCGCGTGCCAGCGGATCGTCAGCGTTGGCCAGGAAATAAACGCGCTTGGCGCTGTTGTCGACCGCCAACAGACTGTCTACTTGCCATTCACCTCGGGTGATGGCCCGTTGTCGGCGACCGCTGGGCGCATGCAAGTACAGATGCTGCTGTCCGTCGTGCTCGCTGGCCCAGATGAATCGGCCACGGGCATCAAGAAAACGCAGGGCGTGATGCAGGTTGACCCAGGTGTCTCGGCGTTCCTCCAACAGCGTACGTTGGGAGAGGTTCTGGTCCAGTTCGACGCGGATCAGTTCCAATCGCCGCTGATCGCGGCTTTGTCTCTGATAGCTCAGTGCCTTGCCACCGGGCAACCAGTTGACCCGTGGTAGGTAGACGTCGGTTTCCTGGCCCAGGTCGACCCAGCGCTTCTGACCGTCGGCCAGCGCGATCACTGCCAGCTGTATGCGCACATTGGGGTCACCGACGGCCGGATAGCGCTGCTCGATGACCTCGGTGCGATCGGCATGGATCTCGAAGCGTCGTACCAGCGGCACGCTGGCTTCATCGACCCGAGTGGCGGCGATATGGGCTTCGTCGGGCGACCACCAGTAGCCAGTGTCCCGGTCCATCTCTTCCTGGGCCACAAACTCGGCCATGCCCCACGACACCAGCCCGCCGCCGTCATCGGTCAGTGCGCGTGCAGCGCTGTCCTCCAGATCCACCACAAAGAGGTTCTGGTCGCGCACGAAACTGACATAGTGGCCCTGAGGCGAGAAGCGCGGATCGGTGACAAAGCCGTCCTCGGCGCGAGCGATCTGTCGAACAGCCTGATCTTCGTCGGCGTCCAGGTCATAGACATACAGATCGCCTGCCAGCGGAAAAAGCAGACGTTGGCCATCGGCGGAGAAGGCGTACTCGGCAATGCCCCGTAGGTCGGCAGTGCGCTGCCGCTCGCGGCGAGCCTTTTCCTCGTCCGACAGCTGTTCCACACCGCCCGTCAAGCGACGGGAGTCGACCAGCATCCGCGTCTGCCCGGTGTCCAGTTCATAGACCCACAGGTCCAACCGCTGCTGCTCGTCGGTTCGTCCTTGCAGGAAGGTGACGCGCTGACCATCCGGTGACAGTTTCAGTGAACGGGGCGTCTCACCAGACAACGAGGGGTTGGCAAAGATGCGATCGAGTGTGAGTTGCTCGGCCGGGGCATGAGTCGGGAACATGAGGGCCAGGGTCAAAAGAAACGCTGTCGAGCGCATCGATGGGTACCGGTGCGGGGGATTGCCGAGTGTAGCGGCAGCGTTTCATGCCGGGCATGCACCCGGGTTCAATGGTTGCACTCACTTGACCGACGGGTGAGCCGAGGCTGCTTGAATCGCTTCCTGCCCCGACTTGGGGGTGGCCTGCATCCTTCCTGGTGTTGCGCTTCGCTGACCAGCGTCTGGCGAAACGTGGTGGGAAGGACGCAGGCCAGACGTCTGTCCAGCCTGGATCCTGTCAGGCGAAGCCGAACAATCGCAGCAGGCGCGCCAGCGCGGCCCGCGCACGTGCCGGCAATTCGGAAGCGTCATAGGCGGTCCCATTGACGATCACGCTGCCGCTGAGCTCCGGGCCCTGCCCTTCGCGGGTGACGGTCACGTCGATCAGTTCAATGTCGATCGTGACCGGGGCACCATCGACATCGGTGCCGCTGAGCGTGGCGGTACCGTTGTAGGTGGCGGTGAGATCTTCTGCAGTTCGGCTGCGCTCTCGTTGTAGATCGGCGCTGATCTGCCCTTCGCCACGCGGCGAGAAGGCATTCGCGATCAGGCTGGCGCTGCTGCCGCCACCGTCAGCGTGGGCCGAGCCCTGACTGCTGATCGTCAACGTTCCGCCCTGATCGTCGCTGACCGTGGTGAGACGATCGATTTGCAGCGCCTGAACCTGGCTGGCCAGCAGCAGGCCGGTGAAGATGAGAATGAGTGTACGCACGGCTGTCTCCTGTCGTCGGGGGGATGAGCGAACTGGCCAGTTCGCCTTCCCCAACGCGGAGGCAGCACAACGGTTGACGCGTTTCGGGGGCCTTGAGTCGGCGCGTATCGACGGGACGAGTGACTCTGCGCCAGGTTCAGGACACCTCGCTTTCCACACCCAGGCGCTTGTGCATGATCGGGCTGGTGGTGGTGTACTGCAGATGGACCTTCTCATCCGGCTGCAGCCAGGCTTTTGCGCCGAAGGCGGCCAACGCCGCCTCATGGAATCCGGACAGGATCAGTTTCTTCTTGCCTGGGTAGGTGTTGATGTCGCCGACAGCGAACACACCGGGAATGCTGGTGCGGAAGGCTTCGGTGTCGACCTGAATCTGGTTGCGCTGCAAGCCCAGGCCCCAGTCGGCAATCGGGCCCAGTTTTGGATGCAATCCCCAGAAGACCAGCAGTTGTTCGGTGTCCACGTGGCGCGTCACACCGTCGCGACTGCGGACGAGCACCGCCTTGAGTTGATCGCCCTCTGCCTCCAGTCCGGCAATCTCGGCCTGCAGGAACTGCATTCGATATTCGTCGCACAGGGCCTGCATCTTCTGCACCGAGGCGGGCGCCGCGCGGAACTGGTCGGAGCGGTGCAGCAGGATGACGCTGCTCGCTACATCGACGAACGCCAGGGCCCAGTCCAGGGCGGAATCGCCGCCACCCGCGATGACGATGTCACGACCACGGAAGCGCTCCGGATCAGCCACCTTGTAGTGCAGGCTGTGACCTTCCAGCGCCTCGGCGCCAGGGACGCGCAGCTTCTTCGGCAAGAAGGCGCCCAATCCGCCGGCGATGATCACTGCACCGGTGTCGAAACGCTGTCCCGTGCTGGTGCACAGATGAAATCGTCCGTTGTCCAACGGCTGCAACTCCGTCACCGTCTGCTGCAGATGGAAAGTGGGATTGAAGGGCTTGATCTGCGCCATCAGGCGGTCGATCAGCTCTTGTGCACCGCAAACGGGCAACGCAGGAATGTCGTAGATTGGCTTGTCGGGATAGAGCTCCGCGCACTGGCCGCCGACTTGCCGCATGGAGTCGATGACGTGGGCCTTGAGGGCGAGCAGGCCCAGCTCAAACACCTGGAACAGGCCGACTGGCCCTGCCCCAATGATGACGACGTCGGTCTGGATCAGCGGTTCGCTGGGTGAGCTCGGGGCATCGGCCATGTCTGGGATCGTCCGTGAAAGCTGCCGTAGTTATAAGCAATCGCTGATAAGCGACGGTTGATGATGATCAAGCCGCGACCGTGGTTCTCCGCATGCGTCTGCAGAGGCAGGAATTCCTGATGGTATCCGGGCTCTGATCGACGCCCGGTTCTACGTAACAGGTGGCTCGCGGACGGCTGATGTGTCTCAGCCATCGCTCCGCGCCATTGCCCGGGGTGCGGCGGCGGTCGCCGCCGCCGGTCGTTACTGCCTCAGACGTCCAGGTTGGCGACCTTCAGCGCATTGGCTTCAATGAAGTTTCGACGGGGTTCAACCGCCTCGCCCATCAGCATACTGAACATGGTGTCGGCGGCCACCGCATCTTCCAGGGTCACCTGAATCAGACGCCGGGTCTCCGGATTCACCGTGGTTTCCCACAGCTGATCCGGGTTCATTTCACCCAGACCCTTGAAGCGGGAGATTTCGCGGTTGCGTTGCGCCTGGTGGATCAGCCACTCGTAGGCTTCGTGGAAGTCCTGGACCGGCTGGCTGCGCGCGCCACGCTGGACTTCGGCACCGGCCTGCAACAGACCGGAGAGATCCTTGGCCAGTTCGCCGATCGGCTCGTAATCGGTGCTGAAAAAGAAGCCGCGTCCCAGTCGGAGCTGCTGGATCAACCCGTGATAGCGACGTTCCACGTGGAACGCTGCGTCGTCGGGACCTTCGCCGGCTTCAAATTGAACCTGATAGCGGGGTCGATCAAGCGCCGACACGGCCAAACGTGACTGCAGCGCACTTGCCCATGCTTCCAGCGCCGCCGAGTCAGCCCACAAGGCTTCATCGACTGCCGGCACATCCAGCAGCGCCTCCAGCAAATGACTGTCCAGCCGATGCCGCAGACGAACGAAATGCCGCTTGACGCCCGCATACCGCCGCATCAACGACTCCAGACCCACACCGGTGATCGGCGGTGCATCCCCGCCCGGAACCAACGACGCACCATCCACCGCCGTGTTGTTCAACAACTCCGCCAGCGCGTCATCGTCCTTCAGATAGGTGATCTGCTTGCCCTGGGTCACCTTATAGAGCGGCGGCAACCCGATATAGACATGCCCGCGATCAATCAGCTCCCGCATCTGACGGTAGAAGAAGGTCAGCAGCAGCGTCCGGATGTGCGAGCCATCCACGTCTGCGTCGGTCATGATGATGATGCGGTGATAGCGCAGCTTGTCCGGATCGTACTCATCGCGGCCAATCCCGCAACCCAACGCCGTGATCAGCGTTCCAACCTCAGCCGAAGACAACATCTTGTCGAAGCGAGCCCGCTCGACATTGAGGATCTTTCCCTTGAGCGGCAGGATTGCCTGGAACTTGCGGTTGCGACCCTGCTTCGCCGAGCCGCCTGCGGAGTCGCCCTCGACCAGAAAGATCTCGCTCTTGGCCGGATCCTTCTCCTGGCAATCCGCCAGCTTGCCGGGCAGACCCGCAATATCCAGCGCGCTCTTGCGCCGGGTCATTTCGCGCGCCTTGCGCGCCGCCTCACGGGCACGCGCCGCCTCCACCACCTTCGAGGTGATCAGCTTGGCCTCGTTCGGATGCTCGTCGAGGAACTCCTGCATCCGCTGCGCAACGATGCTCTCAACGGCGCCCTTCACTTCCGAGGACACCAGCTTGTCCTTGGTCTGCGACGAGAACTTCGGGTCGGGGACCTTGACGCTCAGCACCGCGATCAGACCTTCGCGGCTGTCTTCGCCACTCAGCTCAACCTTGTCCTTCTTCAACAAGCCCGAGGCGTCGATGTAGCTGTTGATCGTCCGCGTCAGCGCGGCACGAAAGCCAGCCAGATGCGTGCCGCCATCCTTCTGCGGGATGTTGTTGGTGAAGCAGTAAACATTCTCCTGATAGGAGTCCGTCCACTGCATCGCCAGCTCCAGCTGGATCTGTTCGTTCTTGCCCGCCACCGACACCACCGACGGATGCAAGGCGGTTTTCAATTGCGCCAGATGCTCGACAAACGAGCGAATGCCGCCCTCGTACTCAAAGGTGTCCTCGCGCTCGCTGCGTTCATCGCGAAGTTCAATGGTCAGACCCGAGTTGAGGAACGCCAGTTCTCTCAGTCTCTTGCTGAGGATGTCGTAGTGGAACTCGACATCCGAGAAAATCTCCCGACTCGGCTTGAAGCGAATGTAGGTCCCGCGGCCTTCCGAGGCCTGCACAGCCTTCAGGTCGTACTGCGGCACACCCAGCGCATATTCCTGCTGCCAGAGTGACCCGTCGCGTTCGATCTTGAGTGTCAGCGTTTCCGACAGTGCATTGACCACCGACACGCCGACGCCGTGCAAGCCGCCGGACACCTTGTAGGAGTTGTCGTCGAACTTGCCGCCGGCGTGCAACACCGTCATGACGACTTCGGCTGTGGATTTCCCTTCCGGGTGCATGGCCACCGGGATGCCGCGACCATCGTCGCGCACCGACACCGACCCGTCCTTGTGAATAGTGACCTGGATGCGCCCGCAGTACCCGGCCAGCGCCTCGTCGACCGAGTTGTCAACGACCTCGAACACCATGTGGTGGAGGCCGGTACCATCGTCGGTGTCACCGATGTACATGCCCGGTCGTTTTCGCACCGCATCCAGGCCCTTGAGGACCTTGATCGACTCGGCATCGTAGTTGGCGTTGTTCTCGTTGCGATCCTGATCGGAGGAATCCGATCCCTGGCCACTGACTGTCATGATTGTCCGCGCTGAGTCCGGTACGACCGGCAAGCCGGCGATTATAACAGTGCCGGAATCGCGCGCTGCGCAGCCCCAGTCAGACGCAATGCCTGGACTGGACGCGCCCATCCGCCAGCACAAGCTGATGCCACCCGAAGTCAGCAAACTCGTTCACCGATTCGGGTAACTCTGTCGACGTCAGCCACAGCTGAGCACCCAGATCACGCAAGAAACTCAAACTCGCCCGCAACCTCTGAGGATCCAGCTCCGACGGAAGGTCGTCCAGCAGCAACACGGGCGACCAACCCAGAACGTCTGTCATCGCCGCGGCGGTCGCCAACGTCAGCGCCAGTGCAACGAGCTTCTGCTGGCCGCGCGACAGCTCATATCGACCAAGCCCAGCCCCAATCTGGATACGCAGATCTCCTCGATGCGGTCCAGCAACGGTGTAGCCCAATTCCCGATCACGCTCGCCGCTGGCCGCCAAAACCTCCTCGAGTGTCGTCGTCTGGTCCCAACCCGCACGCCACCGCAGGGCGTCAGCACACGCCATGTCGGGCAGAAAGACGCCCAGTGCACGGGCGAATTGAGGTGCCAGCCGTTCGCACCAACCTCGACGCAAGGCCGCCAATTGCTCCCCGCTGTCGCTCAGCACACCGTCCCATGCCGAACAGATGGCCACCCGTTCCTTGGCCCGTAACGCCGCGTTTCGTTGCCGCAGGGCCCGTTGGTACCGACGCCAGACCGACAGATAGGTCGGTTCCACGTGGAACAAGGCGAGATCCACCAAGCGCCGACGCCCTTCCGCCGGACCGGCGATCAACGCATGGGACTCCGGCTCGAAACACAGCACCCCAAGGAAGCTCGCCAAATCCCCCAACGTCGAAACATCTTCAGCGTCCAGACGCGCTCGCCAACCGCCGCGATCGCGCTCGAAGCCCAGCCGGTGATCAACGCCACCGCTGCAGACACGGGCCGTCACCCGCAAGCATTCGGAACCCCTGCGAATCAGATGCTCATGCTGGCCCGCACGGAAGCTCCGACCAGTGGAAAGGCAATGAATCGCTTCGAGGATCGAGGTCTTGCCGGCACCGTTCGGACCCACCAGCAAATTCAGCCGCCGGTGCGCCTCGATCTCCGCCGCCTCAATGCAGCGGAGACCCTCGACGCGCAACTGACGCAAATGCATCGCCGCTGCCTCATTGGGAGCCGCAGGCACCGCAGCCACCCTTCCGAGCATCGGCTCGTCTCCATGACCACAGCGGGAGGTGCCGCAACAGCCCCTTCGACCCCACTCCGAGGCCTCGCCACGACGACACGATCAAGCCCCCACGCCGAGCACACCAACCCTGGCCGCGGCCGAATCCCGAACGAAACTCGCCGCTTCATGCACCCCGACTACAGCCGCAACGGCATGACCACATGACGACGAGCACGGGTCTCCGGTGATTCCAGCAGCACACTGGAATTGCCGTCGCGCAGACGCAGGACAACCTGGTCGGTACCCAACGCGTTCAGCGCATCCAACACGTAGTTCACGTTGAAGCCAATCGACCAGCTCTGAGCGGCACATTGCGCGCCAATCTCCTCGACTGCCTCTTCCTGCTCAGGGTTATGCGCACTGATCCGCAGCAGATCCTCTGCCAACTCCACCCGAATACCCCGGTACTTCTCGTTCGACAGAATCGCGGCCCGCAACAACGCCGCTTTCAGTTCTTCGCGCTCCACCGCCACTGGCACATCAGCAGCCACCGGTATCACCGCTTCGTAGTCCGGGAAGCGACCATCAATCAACTTGCTCACCAGCACGCTGTCACCGATCGCCACGCGCAGGTGATTGCGAGTGAACACCAGCTCGACGTCCCCTTCGTCCGCATCCAGCAATCGCTGCAGCTCGAGCACACCCTTACGCGGGAGAATCACCTGGCGCCCAGCCTCGGATCCGGCATCCCAGTCCGCCAACGCCAGCCGATGCCCATCCGTCGCCACTGCGCGCAGACCTTCACCCCGGCGTTCGAGCAACAACCCATTCAGATAGAACCGCACATCCTGCACCGCCATCGCGAAACCGGTCGCCTCTATCAGCTGCTTCAGCGACGACTGCGGCACGACAAACCGATCAACGACGTCGCCCGTTTCGCTCTGAGGAAACTCCGCCGCAGGCAAGGTCGCGAGCGTGTACCTGGAACGGCCGGCGCGCATGACCACCCGCTCGGCCTGTTGCGCAATGTCCACGCCGGCGCCGTCCGGCAAGGCCCGAACCAGATCAAAGAGCTTGCGCGCCGGTATCGTCAGTTCGCCCTCCTGCTGCACATCCACCTCAGCAGATGATGCGAGCTCTACCTCCAGATCGCTGGTCGTCAGCGTCAGACGCGAACCCTGCAACTGCAGCAGCACGTTGGCCAGGACCGGCAATGTCTGCCGTTTCTCTACCACGCCGATCACCTGTTGCAAGGGTCGCAGGAGGACTTCGCGTTGGGCACCAAAATGCATGTCGGATCCTTCAATGGGCGGCACTAGTCTTTAGTCTTTTATATCTTGATAAAACGGTGATGATTATTGGCTAGCGTGCAGCCTGTGGACAACCGTCCGAAAGCGCACCAGCAAGCCATTTCGCACGCTAAGCTGGCCTCACAAAGCCTGGGTTCTGCCTGTGGACAACTTGTGGAACGTCCGGGAGAGGCCCCGTTGTCCCGCTTCTTCCCCAACTTATCCACAGCCCATACCCAACTTTCCCAGACCGCGCGCCTGACCCGGCTCAGGCTCAGCCACTGAGCAGCCGCAACAAATTCTCCCAGTCCTCCCGAGCCCGCGCATCCACCTCTATCCACTCCTTCACCACGCGCTGGGCGTGCAGTACGGTCGTGTGGTCGCGACCGCCGAAGGCCAGACCAATCTCCGGCAGGCTGTGCCGAGTGAGCTCCTTCGCCAGCGCCATCGCCATCTGCCGCGGTCGGACCAGGCTGCGTTGACGCTTCTTGCCGAGCAGCTCGCCCAGTGGTACGCGGAAATAGTCCGCCACCGTCTTCTGGATGTTCGACAAGGAGGTGACCTGCTCGTGTGAGCGAAACAGATCACGCAGCGCCGTCTGGGCCATCGGCAGGTCAATCTTGCCGTTCACCAGATTCGCGTGCGCCTTCAGCTTGTTCAAGGCGCCCTCAAGCTCACGGACATTCGAGTGCATCCGTTGGGCCACAAACTGGGCCACATCCTCACCCATCGGGATCCCTGCGTCGCGCGACTTGCGCAGCAGGATTGCCACCCGCGTCTCGAAGTCCGGCGGCTCCACCGCCACCGACACGCCCCAGCCGAACCGGGAACGCAATCGTGGCTCGATACCTTCCACCTCCTTCGGATAGCGATCACAGGTCAGCACGATCTGCTGCTGGCCGTCATAGAGCGCGTTGAAGGTATGGAAGAACTCTTCCTGCGTGCCTTCCTTGTTGGCGAAGAACTGGATGTCATCGATCAGCAACGCATCGGCGGAACGAAAGGTACGCTTGAACTCGTCCATGCGGCCGCTACGCAACGCCTTCACCATGCTTGAGACGAAACCCTCCGAGCGCATGTACAGCACGCGCGTCTCTGGTTTCCGTTTGCGAATCAGGTTGCCGGTCGCATGCAGCAGATGCGTCTTGCCGAGCCCGGTGCCGCCATAGAGCAACAAGGGGTTGTAGGCCTGACCCGGCTTGAGAGCGACTTGTTGGGCAGTTGCCTTGGCCAGGGTGTTGGACCGACCCTCGACGAAATTGTCGAAGGTGTAGCGAGCCTCCAACTTGCTTTCCGCCGACTCGATGGGGCTGCGGGCGCTCTCGACGCGCACCGGCGTGCTTGCAACGGGCGGCGCCTCATCCGGCGCCATTGACAGCTCGACGTTGGCCAGCCCGTCATCGAGTCCACAGAGGACGCCCCGCAATTCGGCCAGAAACCGATCGCGCACCGTGTCATGAATGATGCTGTTGGGGGCGAGCAGGCGCAGCCGCTCGCCATCGCGATCGGCCTTCAGCGGCGCCAGCCAGGTCTGGACTTCCTCGACGCCCAATCGGGAACCGAGTCGATCCAGCGCTCGCTTGAGCAGTTCGGACATGGTCAGGGGAGCCAACAGGGCCGGCTAGTCTAGCCGCCCACCGGCTGGCTGTCCTGCGACTTCCGGACGGTCTCGATCCCGTCATGGTGTCCAGGTGACTGCGCGACCCGTTTGATACTGGGCCGAGCATGAGTCTATCGGCGCTCCGGTCTCCGGAGACCCGCACTGCGACCCGCCCTCGCCTAGGCCCGCGCTAGTTCCGCTCCCGTAAGGGCCCCACCATGGCGGCCACGAACCCAACTCGATGACCGACTCGCGCGCCTACGTTCCGCACAGGCAAATCTGCCACAATCCGAAGTCGCGATTCGTTGCATCAGCCAACCCCAAAGGGAGGGATCCATGACGCAATCCCCTGAACCGGTCGTCCCGGCCGGCGGCGCGAAAATCAGCATTGCCGACGGCAAGCTGCAAGTGCCGGACAATCCGATCATTCCATTCATCGAAGGCGACGGCACCGGGCCGGACATCTGGCGCGCCAGCGTGCGTGTGCTCGATGCGGCGGTGGCCAAGGCCTATGGAGGTCAGCGGCAAATCCACTGGATGGAGGTCTACGCCGGCCAAAAGTCCAACGATTTGTTTCAGAGCTGGCTACCTGACGCCACGGTCGAGGCCTGCCGCGAGTATCTGGTTTCGATCAAGGGGCCGTTGACCACGCCGATTGGCGGCGGCATCCGCTCACTCAATGTCGCGCTGCGCCAGATGCTCGACCTGTACGTGTGCCTGCGCCCGGTGCGCTGGTTCAAGGGCGTCCCCTCGCCCGTGCGCCATCCCGAGAAGGTCGATATGGTGATCTTCCGGGAGAACACCGAAGACATCTATGCCGGCATCGAATTCGAGGCGGGTTCTGACGGCAACCGGCGCTTCCTGCAGATGTTCAAGGAAGCCTTTCCCAAGCACTACGCCAAGATCCGTTTCCCGGAAACTTCCGGTATCGGCATCAAGCCCGTGTCGATGGAAGGCACCGAGCGACTGGTGCGTGCGGCGATCGAGTACTGCATTGCCAACGGCCGCAAGTCGCTGACCCTGGTGCACAAGGGCAACATCATGAAGTTCACCGAAGGGGCCTTCCGCAACTGGGGCTATGCCCTGGCGGAGAACCAGTACGGTGAGCACACCTACACCTGGGATCAGTGGGAACGGACCAAGGCAGCGAAGGGTGAAGCGGCGGCCAATGAGGAACAGAAGGCAGCCCTGGCGTCCGGCAAGGTGCTGATCAAGGATGCCATCGCCGACATCACGCTGCAGCAGGTTCTGACCCGACCGGACGAGTTCGACGTGCTGGCGACGATGAACCTCAATGGCGACTACCTGTCCGACGCGCTGGCCGCGCAGGTGGGCGGCATTGGCATCGCACCCGGCGGCAACATCAACTACGTCACCGGTCATGCGGTGTTCGAGGCCACCCACGGCACGGCACCGAAATATGCCAACCAGGACAAGGTCAATCCGGGTTCGGTGATCCTGTCCGGCGAGATGATGCTGCGCTACATGGGCTGGACCGAGGCGGCCGACGCCATCATCGCTGCCATGGATGCGGCGATCGGCAACAAGACCGTTACCTATGACTTCGCCCGCCTGATGGACGGCGCCACCGAGGTCAAGTGCTCGGCCTTCGCCGATGAGATGATCAAGGCGATCAACGCCTGATTCGACGTAACGACGCGCCCCCGCGAATCATCGCGGGGGCGCTCGCTCAACGCTGCAACACGGCCCGCCTCAGGCAGGCCGCTGATGGCATCGCTGGCCGCGCCAGATCAGCGCCCGGCGAAGCGACCACGACAACCTTGATCAACCCAGATGTAGCCACGCCGGGTGTCATAGCCCCAGCTGCGATTGCGCACACACGGCGCGCTGGAGAGCTGATCGACCAGATAAGGCGTGCCGGCGCCACGACCCCAGTCGCAACGCTGATAGCGGTGGTCCACACTTTCGCAGTAGACCTCCACACTGTCCGGCCGGCCGCCCCAGTTGGGATTCGACGCCCGGTAGCCCTGCGCAAACACGGCGCGGCAGCCATCATCGACCCAGATCACGCCGCGACGCTGACCCCAGCTGCGACCCTCGATGCAACGTGCATCGCTGAGCTGACGAACCAACTCGGCCGGGCCACGGAAGGGCTTGCGGCACTCCTCCAATCGGCGGTCGACGCTTTCGCAACGCACCTCGTCCCGGCCGTTGTCGCCCCAACCCCAACCCCCGTTCTCGGAAAACACGCCGCGGCAGCCGCGGGTGACCCAGATCATGCCGGGCCGATGGCCCCAGTTGCTGCCTTCCCGGCAACGGGTATCGCTGAGCTGGCGCACCAGCTCCGGAGGCGAGCGAAAGCCCGAATAGCATTCCTTGTACCCTCCGCGCAGGCTTTCGCAGACGATCTCACCGCCACGGTGGTGATCGGCCAGGGCCAGCGAGGGCCACAACATCGTGGTCAACAACAGCAGGACAAACAGCAGAGGCAGGCGCATGGAACTTTCCTCCGGTCAACGGTGTCGTCACCTTAGGCCAGCGACCCACGACCGGCAAGCTGTGCTGGCGCGGGCATTCACGCTTGCTTCGGGCCGATCACGGTGGCGTGAATGGCTCATCGTGGCCATCGCTGCTCTGCCGTTGTGGCTGAGCGGCTGCCAGGCTGGCTTCTTTGGTGCTGTCAATCTGGCTCGAGACGGGGGCGCCACACTGGATCAGGCCGGCCTGATCTACGCGCCCACACAGCAACTGCGACTGGACATCTACCGGCCAGCGTCAGCCGCAAGCGATGCGCCCGTGCTCCTGTTCTATTACGGCGGCAGCTGGCGCAACGGTCAGCGGCAGTGGTATCGATTCGTTGGTGATGCCTTCGCGCGGCTCGGTGCGATCACTGTCATTGCCGACTATCGCACCTTTCCGGAAGCCCCCTTTCCCGTGTTCATGAGCGATGCCGCTGCCGCAGTCGCCTGGGTACAGGGGCATCGCGCGCAACTGCGCAGCGACGGCCCGCTGATCCTCGCCGGACATTCGGCCGGCGCCCACATTGCCGCGCTGCTGGCGACCGACCCCAGCTATCTGCAGGCGGCCGGTGTCGACCCGGGCGTGCTCAGCGGCGTGATTGGATTGGCCGGACCCTACGACTTCCTGCCCATCCGCAGCCGCGAAGTCCGCGAGGTGTTCGTCGATGAGGCCGGCGCAGCGGCGGCGCAACCGGTGAGCCACGTCAGCGCGGCCTCACCGCCCTTCCTGTTGATTCACGGTTTGGCCGACGACACGGTCTGGCCGCGCAACAGCGAATCGCTGGCTCGGAGCTTGCGCGAACATGGGGTCGCCGCCGAGGTTCAATGGTTGCCCGCGGTGACCCATGTGGGTTTGCTGTTTGCCCTGGGAAAGGACGACGCGCTGGGCATGCAACTGGATCAGATGATCACGCAGTGGCTGGACGGACGGCGGGTGCAACCCTGAGCTGACGACAGACTCAGTCAGGCAGGCCGAAGAACGCCTGCGCCGTCGCCGTGGTCTGTCGCGCCAGTTCATCCGGATCCTGCCTGCGAACCTCCGCCAGCACGCGCAGCACCTCCGGCAGAAAGGCCGGCTCGTTGCGTCGATGGGACGGCTTTGGGCGCAGCGTGCGCGGCAGCAAATAGGGAGAATCTGTCTCGATCATGAGCCGATCTGCCGGTATATCCGGCAAAAACTCGTGCATGTGTTGCCCACGGCGTTCGTCACAGATCCACCCGGTCAGGCCAATGTGCAGGTCCAGATCCAGATAGTCGTGCAGTTCCGCACGGGTGCCGGTGAAACAATGCACGACGATCTTGCCGAGGCGATCGCGCAGCGGCCGCAGAATCGCCATGAAATCGGCGTGCGCATCGCGTTGGTGCAGGAACAGTGGTTTGCCGTTGCGCTGGGCCAGAGCCAGGTGTCGCTCGAAGGCAAAGGCCTGCGCCGGTCGCGGTGAGAAGTCACGGAAGTAATCCAGTCCGGTCTCTCCGACTGCGATCACGCGCGGGTCCTCATGGAGACGTTCGAGTTCGGACTCGAAGTCGCTGTCATAGTCGGCCGCATGATGTGGGTGCAGGCCTGCCGTTGCCCACAGACCTTCGCCGCCTCGTTCGACCACCGCCAACGCATCGCGGCTGCCCTGTGCGCTGGCCCCGGTGATGACCAGTTGCCGAACGCACGCCGCGCGGGCACGAGCCAATACCTCGTCCAGGTCGTGACTGAAGCTCTCATGGCCGAGGTTGGCACCGATGTCAACGAGAAAGGCACTCATGCGTGGGATGCGGGACAGGCCACCGAAGTCACAACGGGGCGCGAGTATAGTCGGCGCCGTTCGTCTCCCGCCCGCCGCTGTCGAAGCTCGGCTTCAGAGGCAATTCAGTGGTTCTGACGTATCACTGAGGGGCTGCTCATCGAATCCACAGGAGAGCGTCATGCTGCACCGCGTTGTCGTCCTTTGCCTGCTGCTGTTGGCGTTCCTCCCGCGATCGGGTCAGGCGTTCACGCCGGAGAGCGGTTTCTACTGGAACCCTGCTGAAGCCGGTCGTGGCTTCACCATAGAGATCCAGGACAACTTCCTGTTCATGATCGGCTATGTGTATCGCGCCGATGGCAGCAGCACCTTCGTCACGACCCAGGGGTTGATGTCGGGTAACAGCAGCTATGCCGGTGTGCTGGACACGTTCAGCAACGGCCAGTGCATTACCTGCCCCTACACCGGTTTCCCTACGATCTCAGCCGGTGCAGCCGGGCCGGTCAGCCTGGTATTCACCAGCGAAACCACGGCGACCATGAGCTGGAATGGCGGCAGCGTGCCGCTACAACGCTTCGATTTCTACCTCAGCCGCAGCGGTGGAATCGACACCGGCACCGAGATGATGCTGGGCGAATGGCAGAACGTGCTGGATTACTCCGACGTACCGGGATTCACCGGCTACCCATTTTTCGGCGATGTGCTGGTCTTTGACCTGCTTGACCAGGATGGCAGCCCGGACCTGTTTGTCGGCTGTCGTGCCGAAAACTCGGTCGATGGCCGCTGCACCCAGGCGGCCCGAACGAACGCTGAGGCAGCCGGCTATCGCGACGGGCCGACCGGTTTGCATGTCATCGTCGTCGACAACGGCGACACTTTCCTGGTCTATGTGCTGGACGTCGGCACTTCACAGTACGACGGCTTTGGAACCACCTGCTCCTTCAACCTGACCCTTGCGCAGTGTCTCTCGGGCGGTGTCGATGACATCGTGGTGCGGGGTTGGCGCAGTGCCAGTCGCAACTTTGTCCAGAACGGCGTGGGTCCAAACAGCATCCCGACTGTCCCGAAAGCACGCAGGACGCTGCCGGTGTTGCCCGTCAGCCTGACCAAGGCGCCGCAACAGGTCCGTCGGAACCTGGATATCAGTGCGCTGGATCCGCAGGCGTTGGAGCGGGCGGCGGCGCGGGTTCGCGCCCGCTGAGGCGTTCATCCAGCTCGCGCCGGCTCTTCGGGTGGCGGATGTCTTCGCCGCGCACCAGATAGATGACGTGTTCGCTGACATTGGTGCAGTGGTCGCCGATCCGCTCCAGTGCCCGAGCAGCGAAGAGGGCATCGATGGCGCGCGGAATGATGGCCGGCACCCGCGCCATGTAGTCGGCCAGCTCGCCGATCAGCTGCTTGTAGCGCCGATCGGCCAGCCCGTCCTCGGCCATCACCTGCTCGGCCAGGCGCACATCGCCGCGGGCCAGCGCATCGAGCGCCTGCCGCAGCATGCCGCGGACCCGCTGGGCCAGCTCGGCCAGCGCCTCCAGCTGGGCCGGTTCGATCGCGTCGGCGAGCAGCCGGCCGGTCAGCCGGGCCAGCCGTGAGGCCTCATCGCCCATGCGCTCCAGATCGGCGACGATGCGTCCGGCGCTGAGCAGCAGGCGCAAATCCGAGGCGGCCGGTTGGCGCCGCACCATGATGCGCAGGCAGGCTTCATCGATGCTCAGCTCCAGCCGGTTGATCTCCCGCTCGGCTTCGCGCACCCGTTCCAGGCCCAGCAACTGGCGATCACGCAGGCCGGCCAGGGCGATGCCCAGCTGCTCTTCGACCAGGCCACCCATGCGCAGCACATCGCTGCGCACATGTTCCAGTTCGGTATTGAACTGGCGCGAGATATGCTGCGTGAAGCGCAATCGATCCATGCCGGTTTCCGCCAGCCGCCAGTCGTCATTGTAGTTGGCCGGCTCCGGATCCTTGAAAAGTCACCAACGGGCCCTATTTGCCGCTGGCCCGTAGACCTGAACGTCGGAAGCTGCCCATGCCGATCTATGAATTCGAGTGTGTCCCCAAGGGCCACGTCTTCGACCGTTTGCAAAAGCTGTCCGATCCGGATCCGGAGGTCTGCGAGATCTGCGGCGCCGGACCGGTGCGACGCCGGGTGACGGCGCCGGCGTTCCGGCTGGCCGGGTCGGGCTGGTACGAGACCGACTTCAAGGGCGACAAGGACGTCAAGCGCAACCTGGCCGGCGACAGCGCACCGGCCAGCAGCAGCGAGGGCAAGTCGGACAGCAGTCCGGCCAAGAGCGACAGCAGCAGCTCAACTTCGAGTGATTGATTCGCTGGCCGCCTGGCGGGTCGCCAGTGCGGCAACGATGGCCGCCACAGCCAGCAGACCGGCCGCCAGCAGGAACGGCGCACCCGGCAAGTGCAGGGTGGCCTCGTTGGCGATGAAGGCGGCGAAGACCTGCGTGAACAGTGTTGGCCCGATCATGCCGGCGATCCCGGCCACCGACCACACCGCCCCCTGCAGCCGCCCCTGTTCATCCACCTCGACCCGGCGGGTCATTAGTGCCTGCGCTGACGGATTGGCCACGCCCCACAGCGCCATGACCGGAATGCCGAGCAGGAACCAGCTGCCCTGATCGGCCAGGCCGTAGATCAGGAAGCCTGCGGCACCGGCAAACAGACCGCCGACCAGCGTGCGCGCCTCGCCAAAGGCGGCGATGATCCGCCGCATCAGACCGGCCTGGACGATCGCACTGCAGACGCCCACCGCGGCGAGCACCAGACCCACGTCGGCCTCGTTCCAGTCGTAGCGGTAGGCGGCATAGAGCACGAACACGGCCGGCAGCACCACATGCGCGAGCTGTGACAGGAAGGTCGCGCTGGCCAGACCCAGCAGCCCGGGGCGGCGCACCAGCAAATGGATCGAGGCCAGCGGATTGGCGCGGCGCCAGGAGAAGGCCTTGCGATGCTCGACGGGCAGCGATTCGGGCAGGATCAGCAGCCCGTACAGCGCGTTGGCCAGACTCAGAACAGCGGCCACCCAGAACGGCAGGCGCGGATCGACCGAGGCCAGGTAGCCGCCCAGTGCCGGCCCGGCCACAAAGCCCAGACCGAAGGCGGCGCCGATCAGGCCGTAGCTCGCTGCGCGGCGTTCGGCGGGTGTGATGTCGGCGATGTAGGCATTGGCGGTGCTGATGCTGGCGGCGCAGATGCCGGACAGGATGCGGCCGATGAACAACAGCGGCAGCGTCTGCGCCATGGCCATCAGAATGTAGTCCAGCCCCAGGCCGACATTGGACAGCAGGATCACCGGCCGGCGGCCGAAACGATCCGACAGCGCGCCCTGGATCGGCGAGAACAGGAACTGCATGACCGCGAAGGCGGTGCCGAAGACGCCGTAGACGTGCGCCGCGCTGGCCAGATTGCCGTCTAAGAAGCCGGCAATCAGATGCGGCAACACCGGAATGATGATGCCCAGCGCCAGTACGTCCAGCACCACGGTAATGAAGATGAAGACCAGCGCGGCCTGACGCCGGGCACGGGAGGGAACGGCCGTCATGGCAGCGGGGCATCGAGCGGCGAGCGGCGCAGGTTAGCAAATGCCCGCATACTTGGGCGCTGCCGATGACCCTGGAGTTGCCGATGTCCTATGCCCAGCCCGACACCGCGATGGCTCAGTATCTGCGCGGCCTGCCGAAGGCGGAGCTGCATATCCACATCGAGGGCTCGCTGGAACCGGAGCTGATGTTCGAGCTGGCGCGGCGCAACGGCATCTCGCTGGAGCATCCCGACGTCGACAGTCTGCGCGCCGCCTACGCCTTCACCGATCTGCAGAGCTTCCTGGACATCTACTACGCCGGCGCCAGCGCACTGCGCAGCGAACAGGACTTCCACGACATGGCCTGGGCCTACTACCAGCGTGCCCACGCCGATCAGGTGATTCACGCCGAACTGTTCTTCGATCCGCAAACCCACACCGAACGCGGCGTGGAGATGGCCACCGTGATCAACGGGCTGGCCAGCGCGCGCGATCGGGCCCGTGTGGAGCTGGGCCTGGAATCGCAGCTGATCCTGTGCTTCCTGCGCCATTTGAGCGAGGCGGCTGCCTTCGAGACGCTGGAAGCGGCGCAGCCGCATCTGCACCAGATCATCGGCGTGGGTCTGGATTCGAGCGAAGTCGGCCATCCGCCAGAGAAATTCGAGCGGGTCTTCGCCAGGGCCCGCCAACTGGGACTGCGGGCGGTGGCACACGCCGGTGAGGAAGGACCGCCGGCGTACATCCACGCGGCGCTGGATGCACTCAAGGTGGAACGCATCGATCACGGTGTGCGTTGCCTGGAAGACCCGGCGCTGGTGCGGCGGCTGCAGGCGCTGCGCATGCCGCTGACCGTCTGTCCGCTGTCCAATGTGCGGCTGTGCGTCTTCGACCGGCTGGCCGACCACTGCCTGCCGGCGTTGTTGCAGGCCGGGCTGGTGGCGACGATCAACTCCGATGATCCGGCCTACTTCGGGGGCTACATGAACGACAACTTCCTGGCCTGCTTCGGTGAACTGCCTTTGCGGCGCGAGCACGCCCGGCAGCTGTCGGCGAATGCCTTCGAAGCCAGTTTCGCCTCGGCCGAGCAGAAGGCCCGATATGCCGACCGGCTGGCCGAGTACGAGGCCACGCACTGAGCCTCAATGCGCCGACTGGGGAGCGCCCGTCGACAGGAAAGGTTGCAGGCGACTGGCCCAACTGCCGGCCGTCGACGCCTGCAGTTCGGCCAGCAGAAGCTGCGCCTGTGCGCTGAGTGCAGCGGAGCTGAGCTCGGCCCGTTGGCTGGCGGCGTGCAACAGCGCCAGTTGGGCCAATTGCAGATCAGCCACTGGTGGATGTCCGTCAGCCAGTCGATGGGCGAGCTCGAACTCGCCAAGCGCGGCCGTCGCCGGCAAATGTGGAACGACCAGAGCGGCCAACTCGATGCGACGCCGCAGGCAATCGCGGTCATCGGGTTGTTCCCGCAGGGCCACATCGAGCAAGTCGCGTGTTTGCAGCCAGATTCGCCGATCCAGCCCGGCGTCGTGCTGCAACTGCTGCTGCAGTTCGCGCAAGCCGAGCTCGGCCCGCGGACAGGCACTGATCCAGTCGGCCTGACGCTGATCCATCGACTGCATCAATGAACCTGCCGCTGCCAGACGGTCGGCCGCCGATCGGCCGGTCCGCAACTGCTCGGCAGCCATGAAAAGCTCAAAACTGTAGCGGTTGAACAGAATCGTCAGGCTGTCGGGATCGGCCTGCTGCGCGGTTGCGAACCAGCGATCGGCCTCGGCTATCGCGGCGCTGGCATCGTCGCCACGCCAGGATTGCGCCATGGCCAGGTCCCAGTGCGCATTGGCCAGGGCCGACCAGGCGCTGACGCGCCCGGGGTCCAGCACCAGGACTCGGTCTAGGTGTTCGATCGTGGCCTCGACCAGGCGAGTGTCCGGCTGGCCTCGGCTGGCCTTGGCGTAGGCGTATGAGCTCAGCGCGTTGGCCAGTCGCTGGTGCAGAAAGCTCGCTTCCGGCGCGCGTTCCACTGCCAGCCGCATCGCTGCGACGGCTCTTTCGTAGTGGGCGTCCGGATCGCTGCCGAGTTGATCGAGCACCTGCGCATACTCGCCCTCCACCTGGCCTTCAACCAAAGCCATGTCGACACCGGCCTGGCTGAGATCGGCGGCCGCAAGTACCTCGGCCGCCCGCTGAATCGGGACCAGATCGGTGGCGCCCGACCAGCGTTGCTGGACACTCAGCCGCAGCAACGCCAAAGCCAGCGCCTGGGCCGCCCGCGGATCACCCGGGGCCAGCCGCACGGCCGCTTCGGCGCTGCTCACGGCGGCCTGCAGCGTCGGTAGCACGTCTTCGCCACGAGTGCGCAGGACCCGTGCCCGACCACTCAACCACAGCGCACGCAGCTCGTGCAGCACCGGGTCGCGTGGGTGGATCTGCAACGCGGTCGCACAGTGGTCTGCTTCGGACCACGGGTCGACACTGCCAGCGGCGATCAACAGCTCCATCCGCCAGCGCCCCAGTTCACAGCGGCGCCGATGCAGGCGGAAGTCACTGCGTCCATGCTGCAGGGCGCGGGACAGGAGCCGATCAGCGTCCTGCATTTCGAACTGGCTGGAAGCGAACTCACTGCGCCACAACGCATCAACCCCACGAGCAAGCCGAATCTCGGCCGCAGCCAACAGGGCCTCATAATGTGCCGGCTGCCGCGCGAAGCCTGCTTCCAGGGCGACCACAGCGGCCGCCTCCTCGCCCCGGGCGGCGGCCAGTTCAGCGGCGATCTGCCAAGGTAGCGCGGTCTCAACGACGCCGGTGAGATGCTGCTGGGCGGGCACCAGCCAGCGCACGCGGGCGTCCTCACGCAAGCGCGCACGCAGCGTCGGATCGGCGTGCGGTTGCGGTTGCAGCAGGGCGCGGCGATAGGCACCGATGCCGGCCAGACCCAGCCGCAACTGCACCTCGTCACGGGCTTGCAGCGCGGCCGCGTCCTCCCAGGCCTGCAAGGCGTGTTCGCTGTCGTCCAGATCAGTCAGCAGCTGCGCCGCAGCGAGCAGATTGCCGCGACGCAATGCTGGATCCTGCACACGCGTCTGGCGCAATCGCATGGCAGTGGCTCGAGCGCCGGCCAGCTGCGCCTCGATGTCGTGCGCTGGACGTAGGTACTCCAGTCGCAGGCTCTGCCGCGCCTGCTCGGCAGCCGCCGCCATCTCGCGCGCCAGCGCGGCCTGCGCGGCGGCCTGATCTGACCAGTACCAGCCCAGCACCGAAATGGCGCCGAACGACAGCAGCAGCGCGGCCAGGCCCACCACGCGCACCGGATGCGCCACCGCGTAGCGGCGCAGGTGCTGCCAGGGATCGCTGCGCGCCAGTGTTCGTTGTCCTTGCAGGAAGCGCTGCAGATCCTCGCCCAGCGCGCGCGCGGAGCCATAGCGCCGTGCGGGTGACTTCTCCAGCGCCATCGCGACGACGGCTTCCAGATCCACCGGCAACTGTCGATCGACCCCGCGCAGCGTCGGCGCTGGCTGGTGCAGGACCCGACTCAGCGTTTCGGCCACGCTGGCCGCCGCAAAGGGTGGGCGACCGGTCAGAATGGCAAACAGGGTGGCGCCCAGGCTGTAGACGTCGCTGCGACGGTCGAGCGCAGAACCGCGCGCTTGTTCCGGCGACATGAAGGCCGGTGTGCCGAGCGTCTGGCCGGTCCCGGTCAGCGCCGGCCCGTGCAGGTCCAGCACCAGACCGAAATCCAGCACCCAGGCGTGTGGCAGGCCGTCGCGAAACTCGACCAGGATGTTGTCCGGCTTCAGATCACGATGCAGCAGGCCGTATTCATGCGCGTGATGGACGGCGTCGGCGACCTGGCACAGCACCCGCACCCGTGCTTCCAGGCCGAGTTCCTCGGCCACCTCGCCCAGGGTTCGGCCATCGATCCATGGCATGACAATGCAGGGCCTGCCCTGCTCGTCATCGCCTGCGGTCAGGATCGGGCAGATGTGCGGATGTTGCAGCGTGGCAGCGGCGCGCGCTTCGCGCAGCAGACGCAGCCGAGCCGCGGTGTCCGGGTCGCGCAGGATCTTCACCGCCAGCCAGCGGCCGCTGACCTCTTCCTGTGTCCGGTAGACGCGGGCGGTGGCACCCTCGGCCAGGGGTATGAGGGTGCCGTAACGTATCATCGGACGCTCAGCGCCGGGCCGGCGCGCCCGTGGGCAGCGGCGTGGTGAAGAGGTCGATGTGGATCATTGGCTGATTGTCCTACACGAAGGCCAGGAGCGGCGTTTCCGCCTGGATCGGCCCAGCAGCCTGCTCGGTCAGGCGACTGACTGCGATGTTCGGCTGATCGACCCCACGGTGTCGCGCCGGCACGCCCGCATCAGTCGTGCTGGCGATGATTGGCTGTTCGAGGATCTGGGCTCGACCAACGGCAGTTTCGTCGACGGTCAGCGCATCGAACAGGCGCGCGTCGCCGTGGGTCAGCCGCTGCGGCTGGGGGATGTGCTGGCGCGCATTGAAGCGGCAGCTCGAGACGATCTGGCCCTACGGATCGACCTGCCACCGACCAGCACACCGGCCTCACCCCAGCAAACGCAGCTCGGTGCAGCCAGCGCCCGCTTCCTGCTGACCGAGCTGCCGCGCCTGCTGCGTGCGGCACGGGCAGGTGCGTCGACCGGTGAACTGGCCAGGCTGGCCGTCGCCGCGGCGGAGTGCGCCTATCCCGGGTTGGGGCTCAGCATCGAGCGGCGCAGTGACGAGGAAAACGCCCTGCTGGCGGGCGACCTTGAAGACACCGATGCGCGACTGGCCCTCGATCCCTTCCTCTTTCGCTGGCGCACGCATCAGGCCCCACTGGAAGCGGCGGCCATTCTCGGCTTGGTCGCCGAGCTCCTGCGACTGGCCACGGAGGCGCCCAACCTCGCCGCGGGGCCGACGCCGATCGAGCCGCCAAGTCCGCCCGATCCACCCAGCCGGGATCGGTCGGTTCAAACTCTTTATCGAGATGCCGCCCGTGTGGCCCCGGCGCGGGATATCCAGGTGCTGATCGAGGGCGAATCGGGCACCGGCAAGGAGTTGCTGGCGGGCTATCTGCACCAGGCCAGCGGAGCGACCGGTGCGCTGGTGGCCCTGAACTGCGCCGCGCTGCCGCGGGATCTGCTCGAAGCCGAACTGTTTGGCATCGAGCGTGGCGTAGCCACCGGCGTCGAGGCCCGGGTCGGCTGCTTCGAGCGTGCCGATGGCGGCACCTTGTTCCTCGACGAAGTCGGCGACATGGCGGCCGAGGTGCAGGCCAAGCTGCTGCGGGTGCTGCAGCAGGGGCAGGTATTGCGCGTCGGCGGCAGCACGCCAAGGCCGGTGGATGTGCGCATCGTCTCGGCCACCAATCGCGATCTGCTGGCGCTGGTTGAGGCCGGCCAGTTCCGACTGGACCTGTATCACCGCATCGCCGACTGGCGAGTGCGGCTGCCGGCCTTGCGCGAGCGGCCGGCCGATCTGCTCGGGCTGGCCGCGCATTTCCTGGAGCAGGCCTGTCGCAAGCGGGGTCTGTCGGCGGTGGGCCTGTCGCAGGACGCCGCGCGGGCGCTGCGCAGCTGGCACTGGCCCGGCAATGTGCGCGAGCTCGAGCGCGAAATGCGACGAGCGGCGCTGTTCCTGGAAAACGGTCAGGTGCTCGATGTGGGGCAACTCTCCGACCACATCCGCCTGGCCTCCGCCGGGGGTCGCGAATCGGCGCTCGACGAAGGCCAGTTGCAGCAGGCCATTGCCGACGCCGACGGCAACATGTCGGCCGCCGCGCAGCGACTGGGGGTTGCGCGCTCCACCCTCTACCGCCGGCTGAAGGCCCTGGGCCTGGAACCGGGCGAACGCTGACCCGACTCAGTGTTGCGCAACAGTGGTCGGCAGCGGTGTCGCATGCGACACCCGTAGAGGCCTGATCGTGCGCTGAAACGGCGCCAGATGGTGCGCTGCGAAGTTGGCCCGCTCCTTGCTGCTGGGCCGGTCTCCCGGTTGTGGTGCAGCCCATGAGCCCCCTTGCCCGCAAGCGCCGATCACGCTCCGCGTGTTGGCAATCGCCCCAGATCTGCCTGAGCGGCCTGGCCGTGTTGCTGTGGCCGGCATTCGCCAGCGCCGGTGACTACGTGTTGAACCGACACAGTCTGGACGCGGGCGGCGGCCATGCCAGCGGCGGCGACTACGCGCTGACCGGTACAGCCGCGCAGCCGGAGGCCCAGCCGGTGGCCCAGGGTGGCGCCTATCGGTTGCAGGGTGGCTTCTGGGTGGCTGCGCCCGTGGCACTCGGCGATGCGCTGTTTGCCGACGACTTCGAAGACTGATTCGCGATCCACGCAGGAGCTTAGCCATGCTTTCACGTCACACCCTGACGGTCGTCCTGATCGTCCTCACGGCGGCGCTGGGTTCAGGCCGGGTTCTGGCCGTGCTGCCCACTGCCATCAGCTATCAGGGCAGCCTCAGCGATCTGGGCAATCCGGCTCAGGGTCCCTATGACCTGCAGTTTCAGCTCTACGACGCGCCTGCCGGCGGCAGCGCGATCACCGGACTGGTCAACGCCGCCGATGTGCCGGTCCAGGGCGGTGTCTTCACCGTTGAACTGGATTTCGGCGCGGCCTTCGACGGCAGCGAACGCTGGCTGCAGATTGGCGTACGGCGCGGTGCCGAGACCGGGGCCTACACGCTGCTGCAGCCGCGCCAGGCGCTGACCGCCACACCCTATGCGCTGCATGCCGAAGCGGTTGCCAGCGGCAGTGTGGGCCTGAGTCAGATCGACAGCAGCCAGGTGCAGGCGCGCATCGGCCCGGCCTGCGCGTCCGGTCAGGCCATCCGCTCGGTCGCCGCCAATGGCAATCCAGTTTGCGTGGCCACCGGCACCGGCGACATCACGGCGGTCATGACGGCGGGCGGCTTGACCGGTGGCGGCACCAGCGGCGATGTGACCGTGCGCATCGCCGATGGCGGCGTCGGCACTCAGCAGATCGACGCCAGCCAGGTGCAGCGGCGCATCGGTGCCGGCTGCACGGCCGGGCAGTTCGTCACCGCGGTGGCCAGCGATGGCACGCTCACTTGCGCCGCTGCGGGGGGCGGCAGCTCGCCGACATTGCCCGGACGCGCGGTCTACCGTCGCCAGATCGGCGAGCAGGCGTCGGCCGACATCCGCCTGCTCGCCGATGGCGGGGCGTTGCTGCTGACCCGCGACAATGTACGTGGCCTGGTGCTGCGCCGTTGCCCCGATCCCACCTGCGTCAGTGGCTCCGAGCAGGTGCTGTTGCCGCAAGTGGGCGAGATGACGCCACGGTTGCTGCTGGGCGCCGGTGAGATCCCGCAGATCTTCTACAGCAACACCCAGGAGCGTCTGTCGGTGCTGCGCTGCGATCGCACCAACTGCAACGGCAGCAACAGCAACAACGTCATCGACGGCACCTGGACGGTCAGCGGTGCGCCCACCGTGGTGGTGCCGCCCGACGGGCTCCCGGCGATCGCCTACCAGGATTTCAGCACGCGCACGGCCACATTGGCCAAGTGCGCCGATGCGGCCTGCACCAGCGCCTCGATCCGGCGCCTGACGATCAGTTCCTCGGGTTTTGCCCTCACCATGCTGGTGGACAGCAACAGCCGGCCATTGGTCGCCGTGAACAGCGGCCTGGGCACGCAACCGGGCATCCTGCTGGCCGTCTGCAGCACCCCGGACTGCCTGTCGCACACGGTCCGTTCGATCGATCCGTTGGGGGAATCATCGCCCTTTATGTTCAATCGGCCCGGGCTGTTCTTTCCCTGGCCGGTGCTGGTCTTCGAGACGGGTCGCAACAACCCGCCCTATGCCAGCCTGATCGCGGCCGAGTGCAGCTCTCACGACTGCAGCGGCAACATCTTTCTGTCCGATCCGGTCGGCCGCTTGTCCACCGGCAATACGCCGCTCGATCGCCGGGTCCGGTTGGATCGGAACGGTCTGGCGGTGATGGTGGGTCGCCAGTACAACGCGATCGAGTTCGTGCGTTGCCAGGACGCCATCTGCGCCACGCCCATGCAGGCCGCGGCGTTGCCGATCGTCAACACCCTGCAGTTCAACCATCTGCCCGGCATCGGTTTTGACCTCGATCCGCTGGACCGTGCCGTCATCGCCACCGGTGACAACGATGAGGTCGTGATCCTGCGCTGCGGCAACGCCGCCTGCCAGTAGCCGCCCGGAGTTCTGACCCGTCGGCCCAGACCCTTGCGGCCGGCCTTCCCTGCCCACCGTTCATCCCGCTGGAGACGCCCATGACCATCCGCTCGCCCCGTATCACTTCTGCTGCACTGGCCTTGTTGCTCGCTGGCGCCGCCGGCACGGCCTCCGCCGATCCCTCTCGCTGGACCGTGGCCGGCGGCATCGGCCTGGGTTCGGACTACAACACGCTGATTCAGGGCCGCGCCAATCACAACGTCGAGGTCGCCGGCTGGCGCCCGGAAGAGAAGCGCGAAGTGGCCTTCACCTGGATCCTCAACGGCAGTGAGGGCGGCGATGCGATGCCGCCGCTGGTGCGCGAATACCGGGTCAAGGTCTTCGACAGCCCGCTCTACTTCGAAGGCGTCGCTGATGGCGAGGGCAAACTCCACGAGGTCTTTTTCCGTCAGAAGGGCACGATCGATGTCGACGCCGCTATCGCCAAGACCATCGAGCGCTTCGGTCCGCCGGACAACCGCAGCGGCGGCAACATGCAGTGGGGCAATTGCGTCACCGGCGCCTGTGCCGATGTCGACATCGCGCCCTCGCGGATGGAAGTCCGGATTCAGGACATGAGCGCCAAGGAGCGCTGGAATCGCACCTACCAGGACCGCAAGACGGGCTCGCGAGAGCTGGCCTTCTGAGCCCCGGGTGGCCTCCCTGGGTGCCACGGGGAGGCCACCGTCTGGTCGGACCTGAGGGTTGCCGGGTTGATGGCGGCCCGCGGGGCGGCTCTCCCGTACCCCCCGGCGGCGGCCCTATACTGAGCTTCAACTTCGGGGAGCGGCGCGTCGGGGGATGCGCCGAAGGCATGGATGAAAAAGACACAGTTGTACCTGCTGGCCCTGATCCTGGCGGCCGTCGGATTGGGCTGGGCCGGTTACAAGTGGCAGGTGCTGAAATTCCCCTTGCAGCCCGATGCCGAAGTGCAGGTCTGGACGATCCAGGCGCGCGCCGAGTTTCAGGCCCATGGCGGGCCCAACACCGTGCAGCTGCAGCTGCCGGGTCGCGGCGTCAGCGATGTGCCCGATTTTCTGGTGCTGGAAGAGCGGCTGATCTCGCGCAGCTACGGTGAGCAGATCACCAAGAGCCGCAGCGGCCGGCAGGTCAACTGGAGCGTGCGGCGGGCGCGCGGTGAGCAGGTGCTGTACTACGTGGCGACCGTGGTCCGCGATGACCACGAATGGGTCGACCAGAGCCGGCCGCGGCTGGCCGATGCGCCGGCGCTCAGCGAAGCCCAGGACGCCGCGCTCGACGCGATCTTCGACGAGGTCAAGGCCGAGAGTGCCGACATCGCCACCTTCGCCCAGGCGCTGCTGCGCAAGTTGTTGATCGACAACGATTCCGACGAAGCGCGGCTGTTGCTGGCCAGTCATTCCAGCCTCAACGACAAGGCCGAGTTTCTGGCCAGTGCGCTGGCCATCCGCAAGATCCCGGCGCGGGTCGTGCACGGGCTGATGCTGGGCGAATCGACCGCCTTCGCCGAGCCATTGCCGCTGCTGCAGGTGCACAACGAGCAGCGCTGGGTCACGCTGGATCTGCGCGATGGTTCGGAAGGCTTGCCGGAGAACTATTTCCTCTGGAGTCGCAGCGGCAAGCCCTTGCTGGCGGTGGAAAGCGACAGCCGGCCGCAGCTGAGCTTTTCGGTGCAGTACAACTTGGCCGACGCGATGGTCATGGCCAAGCGTCGCTCGGAAGTGCGCAATCGCGACCTCATCGACTACTCGCTGCTGGGCCTGCCGCTGGATGCGCAATCGACCTATCGCATCCTGCTGATGGTGCCGATCGGCGCCTTCATCATGCTGCTGTTGCGCAACATCGTTGGCGTGAAGACCTTCGGCACCTTCATGCCGGTGCTGATCGCGCTGGCCTTCCGCGAGACCCAGCTGATCGGCGGCGTGGCCTTGTTCACCGTGGTCGTCGGCCTGGGTCTGCTGGTGCGCTTCTATCTGGAGCGATTGCGTCTGTTGCTGGTTCCACGCCTGACCGCGGTGCTGATTCTGGTGGTCATGCTGATGGCGCTGGTCAGCATCGTCAGCAACCGGATGGAGATCCAGGTTGGCCTGTCGGTGGCCTTGTTCCCGATGGTCATCATGGCGATGACCATCGAGCGCATGTCCATCGCCTGGGATGAGCGGGGTTCCTCGTATGCCTTGAAGGAGGGCATTGGGTCGCTGATGACCGCCTGTCTGGCCTACCTGGCGATGACCTGGGACACGCTGGAGTTCCTGATTTTCGTCTATCCCGAGTTGCTGCTGGTGTTGCTGGCGGTGACGCTGCTGATCGGCCGCTACTCCGGCTATCGCCTGACCGAGCTGCTGCGCTTCCGCGCGCTGGCCGTCGACGAGCCGAAGCCGTGATCTTCAACCCACTGCAGGTGGCGCGGCGCTTGCGCCAGATCGGTCTGGTCGGCATCAACCAGCGCAATGCCGAGTATGTGCTGCGCTACAACCGGCGCAAGTTCTATCCGCGGGTCGACGACAAGCTGCTGACCAAGAAGCTGGCGATCGAGCACGGTCTGCCGGTGCCCGAGCTGTACGCCGTGGTCAGCGAAGAGCATGAGATCGAGGAAGTGCACGCCAAGCTGCAGCACCGCGACAGCTTCGTGGTCAAGCCGGCGCATGGTTCCGGTGGCGACGGCATCCTGGTGATCAGCGGTCGCCGCGGCAGCAAATACCGCCGTTCCAGCGGCAACCTGATGAGCGCCGAGGACTTCAACCACCATCTGTCCAACGCGCTGTCCGGGCTGTTCAGTCTGGGTGGTCAACCGGACCAGGTGCTGATCGAATACTGCGTGCAGTTCGATCCGATCTTCGATCACGTCAGCTATCGCGGCGTGCCCGACGTGCGGATCATCGTGTTTCAGGGTTATCCGGTGATGGCGATGATCCGCCTGCCCACGCGGCAGTCCGACGGCAAGGCCAATCTGCACCAGGGCGCGATCGGCGTGGGCATCGACATCCCCACCGGCAAGACCTGTCGCGGAGTCTGGGGCAACGAGCCGGTGAAGGAGCATCCCGACACCGAACACTCGATCATCGGCATGGAGATCCCGCATTGGGATGATCTGCTGCTGATCGCCGCCAACGCCTCGGCGATGAGCGGGCTGGGCTATGTCGGCGTCGATATCGTGCTGGACAAGACCCGTGGCCCGATGATCCTGGAGCTCAACGCGCGCCCCGGACTGGCGATCCAGATCGCCAACGGCAACGGCTTGCAGCACCGACTGGCAGCGATCGAGGCACTGGACCAACTGGCGACGGCACCGGAAGAGCGGGTGGCCTTCTCGAAGGAACATTTCGCCACCCGCTGAGGGCCATGCCGGCGGCCCGCATCTTGAGCGTTTGCCCGGCTGTGCCGCGGAATCGTGTTTAGATAGGGAAGCCGCCCACGCACCGACCGGCATCGGCGCGTTGTTGAAAGCCACCTGGTCGTCCGGCGTGGGCCGTCCGTGTCACTACCGGAACACCGCCATGACCCGACCCCTGACCCTTTGCGCCGCGCTGTTGTCGCTTTGCATCTGCTCCGCGCTGCTGGCGCAGACAGAGGCGACCCAGGCCAGCACCGAACCGGCAACCGAGATTGCACCCGCTGGCCAGCTCATGCCATTGGCTGTGCCAGCAGCACCGCCGTTGTCGGTGGACGAAGTGCTGGCGGTACCGGAGGAGCTGCGCCAACTGGTCAACCAGAAAGTCGTGCAACTGGCGCGCCATCCCACCGCGCGCCTGGAGAAGCTGGTCGAGTTCATGTTCAGTCCCTCCGGACTGGGCCTGACCTACGACGACACCACCCGCACCGTGGCGCAGACTTTTGCCGATCGCAAGGGCAACTGTCTGTCCTTCACGCTGCTGTTTCTGGAGATGGCCCGGTCCACCGGCCTGACCGCCGACATGCAGGAAAGCGAGAAGGTGCTGCTGTCCTTCAGCGACACCGACACGCTGGTCTACACCGGACACGTCAGCGCCAGCATCAAGATCAACGGGCGTCGACAGGAGATCCAGTTCGATCCCAACAACCCCATCCTGCGTGGCTCGGTGGACATCATCACCAAGGCCCGCAGCGTCGCCCACTACTACAACAATCGCGGTGCCGAGCTGATGGTGGCAGGGCATCTGGACGAGGCCGATGCCCACTTCGCCCAGGCCATCGAACTCGACCCACGGATGGTGCAGGCGCACAGCAATCGCGGTGTGCTGCACATGCGTTTGAAGGATCCCAATGCAGCCGAGTACCACTTCAAGGCTGCGCTGGCGATTGATCCGAAACGCATCTCGGTGTTGTCGAACCTGGTCAGTCTCTATCGCAGTCAGGGCCGCAGCAAGGAGGAAGCGCTGACCGCAGAGCGGCTGGCGGACGTGGAAGAGGATGATCCCTACCACCACTTCGTCCACGGGCTGCAGCTGGAGTCGCGCGGCGAGTTCGAGCCGGCACTGGAGCACTATCGCGCCGCCGCCAAGCTGGATCGCAAGCAGCCGCTGTACCAGCTGGGCATGGCCCGTGCCTATGAGGGGCTGGGGCGGGAAGACATGGCGCGTCATCACGCCGAGCGGGCGCAGGCCCTGTCCCGACGCAAATCGTCGACCAGCTTCGCCATTCAGATGATGCGCGGCGGGCGCCAGTAGCGCGCACCATTGATCAAAGGGATCGGCGCGGGTCGATCGATCCCGGCCTAGGCGGCCGGAAGTAGGCGGGATGCCCGGCATAGAAGGCCGGATCGTCGCCTTGTGGATGCCAGTCAGGCCAGCCCAGCAGCGGCAGCGGCGGGTAATCCCGACCGCGACCCAGCTGACCGACCGCGGCCAGTTGCTGCGCGACCAGCGCATCGGCCAGCGCGCGGAGTTCCTGTGGCGGAGCGCGCAACGTCGCCGCGGGCACCGAATAGACCAGACACTTGGCGCTCAGCCCCAGCCGTGGCTGCCGCAATTCGTCCAGACTGGCATGTCCCAGCAACAACAGCCGCGCATGCGAACGCAGCCGAGGGCGCAGTTCGATGAACAGCCGCTGCCAGTCACGTGCCTGCAGGGCCTCTGCAATGGCCGCATCGGCCAGCAGCAAGACAGCGCCTCCCTCATCCAGCAGCGTCAGCACATCTCGCGCCGGCGACCGCTGTCGCCGCTCGGCCTCGCCGCCCGCTTCCAGGATCTCGCAATGGGCCCGGTTGATGGCCGCCTTGGCACGCGGCCAGGCCAGCCAGCACAGTGCATTGAAGGCGTCATGCCAGTTGTCCGGGCGGGTGGGCACCTGCTCGTGCGCGAGGATGTGGGGCTCGTAGCCCTCGGCGGGCTCGATCTCGGCAAAGTTCGGTCCGGGAACGGACGCCGCCGCGTTGCGACGCGCCTGCTGCCAGGCATTGAGCTGCGTCAGCGAAGGCATCCGCCAGGGTGCGCTGATCTGTTCGATCCAGGGTGCCAGGACGTGGTGAGCAGGGTGCATCGAACAGCGCACATGCAGAGGGTGGGGCCACATCGTCGTCGTCGCGGCGCGCTGCGTCCAGCGCGTTGCCGGCCGCTACACTGTGGCCAGGGAGGACGGTGATGGCGCAGCAGCAGGATCAGCTGGAGGAGCAGGCCGCGGCAGGACCGCTGCCGCAGGTGTTGTTGCGTCGCCGCGAGCATTACAACCAACGCTTCCGCATGGTTCGAGCCTTGCGACCCGGACTGGATGGCGCCGCCTTCGCCTGCAGCCTGAACGAGTGGGCCGCACCGTTGGCGGCGGCCTGGTTGGCGGACGACACCAGCAGCGAGCGTGCCGATCAGCTTGGTGAGGGCCTGTACGAGTTGTGTCTGGCGCTGCTGCAGGCCGGGCATGCCGCCAGCACTGACGGGGTGATGGCGCCGATCTGGGGGTGCCTGCATCGTCATGCGGCCGCCTTGCAGGGCGATCCGGTGGGGCTGACGGGGCGACTGTGCAACGCCTGGCTGTACCTGAATGCACAACCCGAAGCGCGGCCGGCCGACTGGCTGTCCGGACTGGACAGTCTGTTGCAGGCGCGCGGCCGAGGCGAAGGCGACGATGCCGCGCTGCTGGACGCGGTACAGCTGCTGGCCTGGCGCTGCGGGGTCGCGCGCTTTCGGCATGCCGTTCTGCAGCGCGTTGCCAACATTCCGCCGTCGTGGCTGCCGCTGCTGTTGCCGGTATCGACGGCCGATGCCGGCCAGCGTCTGTTGGAACGCTTGCGGGCCGATCCCTGGGCCAGCGATGACGCTGCCCCGGCCACCTTGCGAGAGGTCGGACGGGTTGGCGGTTTCCGCGGCCTGGGTGGCTCTTTCGTCGAGCTGCCGGAGGTCGTGCTGCTGGACGGTCGCTTGCTGTTGCAGGACCGGCAGGGACCCTTGCAGGCGCTCTACGCCGATCGCTTCGGCGCCCAGCTCTGCGCCGACACGTCGGGTCCGCCGACGCAGATCGATGACCGCTGGCAGCCGCGGCTGCGCGGCAGCGCATTGCAGGATCCGGACAGCGGACTGGTGGTGACTCTGCCGGGCGAGGTGCAGTCCTGGGCCTGTGATGGTCACACGGTGGCCGTGGTGCTGCGGCGCTCCTATCAAGTACGGCTGTATGCCCGCAGCGCCGAGGCCTTCGCGTGAAGAGCCCCTGGGCCGAGGCCTGGGCGCCGGCGCAACGGGCCTGGAGTCCGTTTCTGCGGCTGCGCGAACCGATCATCTGTCGCGATGCGCGCAGCAGTCGGCAACAGGGGCTGGGCGATGGGCTGGCGATGATTCGGCTCGATGACCATCGCATCGTGCTGAACGAAGCCAGCCTGCAGCGGCTGGGTCTGCTGGCCCATCCGGTTGAAGTGCTGGCGCACGAGATCGGCCACCATTTGTTCGTGCCCGGCGATCTCAGCGACCACGGTCGTTTGCTGGCGCGGGTGCGACGGGGTCTACCGAGCCGCGAGGATGACGCGCCGCTGATCGCCAATCTGTACGCCGATTTGTTGATCAATGATCGGCTGCAGCAACAGGCCGGTCTGGCCATGGATGCGCTCTACCGAAAGCTCGCCAGCAACGACGCCAGTCCGCTTTGGCAGCTCTATCTGCGCATCTACGAACAGCTGTGGACGCTGCCGCAGGGTACGCTGGTTGGCGGTGACTTGCCGGCCGAACTGGAAGGCGACGCCCTGCTCGGTGCGCGCTTGATCCGTGCCTATGCGCAGGACTGGCTGGACGGCGCCGGCGGCTTTGCGCTGCTCTGCCTGCCCTATCTGCTGCAGCAGGGCCGACAGCAGCCACCGGGCGGACTGGTCGAGTGGCTGGATCTGGATCAGGTCGGCGACGCCGATGCCTTGCCCGATGGTCTGGCCGAGATCGAACCGGGAGAACAGGACCCGCAGCACCCGGCGCAGGATCCACGGGTGGTGCGTCGGCCGCCAACGCCTGAGGACAGTGACCAGGATGCCAAGGGCGGTCCACCGACGATCCGGAAAGACGCGAAGGGCGGCAGCCGCGGTCAGCGCCGGGATCCGCTCGAATATGGCGCCATCCTGCGCCAGCTCGGGCTGGCGCTGAACGATCACGAGGCGGCCATGCGCTACTACCGTGAGCTGGCGCGGCCGCACCTGGTGCGCTTCCCGTCGCGCTTGATCCCGGAAGTGGAGGAACCTCAGCCGGAGGGGGTGGAGAGCTGGCAGCCGGGCGAGCCACTGGAGGCGATCGACTGGTTCGAGACCGTGCTGCTGTCGCCGGTGGTGGTGCCGGGCCTGACCACGGTGCAGCGGGTCTACGGGCGCAGTCCGGGTGGTGAGCCGCAGCGCGCACCGGTCGATCTGGACCTTTATGTGGACTGCTCCGGCTCGATGCCCAATCCAAAGAGCCAGTTCAGTCCGATCACACTGGCCGGGGCGATCGTGGCGCTGAGTGCCTTCAAGGCCGGTTCGAAAGTGCAGGCGACCCTGTGGAGTGGCCGCAACCAGTACCAGTGCACCGCTGGCTTCGTCCGTGACGCCGACGAGGTGCTGCGCGTACTCACCGGCTACATCGGCGGCTCGACGCAGTTCCCGCTCAACGTGCTGCGCGACAGCCATGCCCAGCGAACCCGATCCGATCGTCCGGCGCATGTGCTGGTGCTGTCCGACGAGGGCATCGACACGATTCTCAATGCCGACGAACGCGGCACGGCCGGCGCCGATGTGGTGCGGCAGGCGCTGCAGCAGGCACGCGGCGGCATGACGCTGGCCCTCAATGCCTACGCCGGCTGGAAGCATGCTGGCCTGGAAGCCTTGCGGGCCGAGTGTGGCATCGCGCAGTACCGAGTCACCAGTTGGGATCAGCTGATTGATTTCGCTCGCGACTTTTCCCGGACCAGCTACGCAGAGGCTGCCGCATGAGCGCCGCGCCTCCCTTCGCTGCCCTGCTGCGCCATCTGGCCGACGCCCCGCCCGACTGGCAGGCGCCAGTGGAGCTGCGCCGACGGCCCGGCGTGCGCATCAGCGCGCTGCTGGCCGACACGCTGCTGGACCTGGGTGACGCCGGCCTGGCCGATGCCGACGCGCAGCCTTTCGAGCAGCAGACCTCCGCCGATCAGGGCTGGCTGCAACTGCTGCTGGTGACGCTGTGGCTGCTGCATCAACCGGCCTTGCAGGCTGCGCTCGCGGCCGACTGGAATGTGAAGCGACGACAGCGGCTGTTGGCTTTCCTGCAACAGGACCTGCGCCAGCGTGCGCCCTATCTCAGTGCCGACGCGGCAATCGGCCAGGCGGAAGGTCGCGAAGAGCTGATTCGTCATCTGCTCGCCGCACTGCAATGTCTGCCCGCCGACGAGGACCAGCGCACCTTCGACTATCGCTTGCAGGCCCGCGATTCGGTCGGACAGGCCGAGCTGGTGGCCAAGGCCCGGGCCGCCGAGGAGCGCGCCCGCAAGCTGCGCGAGGCGATGGCCCGCAAGGCCGCCGAGGAAGCGGCGATGAAGTACAACCGCGAATGAGCCAGCCCGACAGCGACCGACTACCCACCGACACCGAGCGGCATCCGCTGCTCAGCGATGCCGGCGCGGCGCTGCTGCGAGCCATGCGCGAGCATCCTTCGGCGCCGCCCTTCAACGCCGCTTGCGGCGACCGGCTCGATCATCAGGGCCTGGCGGCGGTGGCGGCCTACGATGCGCTGGTGCAGCAGGCACCGCCGCGCTGGGCCCCGGATGGGTTGCCGGACTGGCTGCCAACCTGGCTGGCGCGGACCCTGCCACGCACCCGGGCCGCGCGTGGCTGGCCGACCGGGCTGACCCTGGCGCAGCTGCCCAGCAGTGATCGCGCCGATCTGACCCATGACATCACCGCCCATGTCCCCGAGGACCTTCCGCTGGATCGGCTGGTTGTCCATCAGACCTTTGGCAGCACCGGCCATCGGCTGACCTTGCCGTGGACGCCGGAAGCCTGCGCGATGTACCTGCCACTGTTGCGGCGGGCGCTGGCGATGGTCGATGTGCCCCTGCCGCCCCTGCCCGGGCGGGTTGGCGTGCTGCTGGCCTGCTGGCAGGCGCGGACCGTGGTGGTGGCCTCGGTGGCCAGTGCGCTGGGTGAGGCGGGCTTCCTCAAACTCAATCTGCACCCGCAAAGCTGGCGGCAGCCGGGAGACTGCGTCGACTATCTGCAGTGGGCCAATCCCTGGCTGATCACTGGTGATCCGCTGTCCTTCCACGAATTGCTGCGGCTGGCGCCGAAAATCCGTCCGGCTGCGCTGGTCTCCAGTTCGATGGCGCTCAGCCCCGCGCTGGCGCGCGATTTGCGGGATGGCTTTGGCTGTCCGGTCGTCGATCTGTACTCGCTCAATGAGACCGGACCGATCGCCGCGCGCGACGCCTGTACAGAAGGACCCTGGACGCTGCTGCAACCGCAGCTCTACGTCGAGGTGCTGGGTGAAGACGACCAGCCGCTGCCGCCCGGCCACTGGGGCGAGCTGACTGTGACCGGTGGCTTTGACCCTTATCTGCCGTTGCTGCGCTACCGCACCGGAGACCAGGCCCGGCTGCAGTGGCGCGGTCAGTTGCCCGGCATCGCCGCACTGCAGGGCCGCGCGCCAGTGCTGTTCAGGGATCATGCCGGGCAGCTGGTGAACAACATCGATATCTCTGTGGCCCTCAAGCCACTGCCGTTGCGGCGCTTCAGCTTGCGCCAATACGCCGATGACCGGCTGGAGCTGGCGTTGGATCAGCTGGAATACACCGATCCCGCCCGCGCGATCCTGCAGCGCTGTCTGGGGGCCCTGCCGCTGCAGGTGTTGGCCCTGCCGGAAGGGGACAAGGTGCCCCAATTCTGGCGAGAACAGGCATGAATTCTGCCGAGGGTCTTGCGTGATCGGAGGACGATCCGCAAGCTGCGCGCCGTATTCCGTCATACAAGCACTTTTCGATGCGTTCGATTCGAGTTCTCGCGGCCACCCTGTTGCTGGTCCCCGCGCTCCTTCTGGCTCAGGCCAACGAAGCCGCCTTCCAGCTGGAGAGTACGGTTGGCCTTGATCCCGCGACCTGTTCCGATCAAGCCCATCTGACGCTGCCCGCCGGGCCCACCGAAGTGGTGGTTTGCCTGACGCTGACCAACAACGGGGTGGACACCCTGTTCCTGCACCAGATCGTCTCCGAACAGCTCGGTGTGCAGGAGCCTGGGGCCTTGTACACGCTGCCCGTCAATGCCTCGGTCTTCTATACCTACGCTGCTCGCCTCGATAGCAGCACGGGCCTGGTCAGTCGCTGGGAGTCTGAGGATCTGCTCGGCCGACGCTATTGCCAGATTGCCTGGTCGATCGTCACGTTGGGTCGCAGTGTGCTGGGACTGACCGGCGAGGGCTCGGCGCTGACCTGTGATCCCGATACCGTGCCCGTTGCCCCCATCGATCCGATGGACCCTGTGGAACCGGTTCAGCCGGTCGATCCGGTCACCACTCCGATCGGTCCGAGCAGCTACAGCGGCTGATCCGGCGGGCACATGTCCCGCACCTGGGCCTGGTTGGCCCTGCTGCTGCTGACCTGGCAGTGTCTGTCCCCCTGGTCACTTTCTGCGGCCAGTCTGGACGTCGACCGCCGTGCCCTGACCTGGGCGCTGGCCATGGGACTGCTTTTCGCGCCGGCCACCTGGCGGGCACCGGGGCGCCTGGTCGATGCGCTGGCGGCAAATCAGCGTTGGCGCGCATTCATCTGGGCGCTGCTGCTGGCGGCGCTGCTGGTTGAGTGGCTGGCCGCGGCGTTGGCGTTGCAGCCTTTGCCGGCCTGGATCGGAGCCAGCGAGCGCGGCCTGGGGCTGGTCGATGGGCTGGCCTGGGGCGTCGTGGTGCTCGGTCTACTGGGCCGCAGAGAACTCGATTCCGAAGCGTATGCGCACCTGCAAACCGGTCTGCTGCTGCTGGGCGCTGCGCTGGCACTGGTGTTGCTGTTCGAGCTTCTGCCCGGCGCCTGGGTCGGCGACTGGCAGCGCAGCGCCGGGCCCATGGGCAACGCCAGCTATTCCGGCAGTGTGCTCGCCCCATTGCTGGTACTGGCCTTCGCACACTGGCGCCAGTGTCGCCGGCGCGGGGGCGAAGAACGATTCAGTCGAGCGCTTTTCTACTTGCTGTTGGCGGGGCTGATCAGCACCGGGAGTCGCGCCGCGCTGTTGGCCGCAGCCTTGGGGGCTCTGCTCTGGCTGTTGCATCAGGTGCCCAAGCGTCGATCACTGCTTGGCTGGGTCGCACTCGCCGGCGGGTTGCTGGTCGTCCTGGTCATGCTGCTGAGTTGGCGACCAGCCTCAGTGCAGATTCGCTCCGAGCTCTGGCAAGCTGCCTGGGCGGGTGTCCATACCAAGACGCCGCTGCCGCGCTGGGACGGCGGCAGTGACGGCCTGGCGGGTGCGAGGCCATGGATCGGCTATGGTCAGGACAACCTTGAGCCCGCCCTGACGCTGGTACGCGCGCCGGTCTTGAACAGCCTGCAGGCGCGAGGCTTCGACACCTTGGCCGATCGCAGCCACAACGCGTTGCTGGATCGCTGGCTCAGCAACGGCCTGCTCGGCGCACTGCCTGGCCTGTTGCTTTGGGGCCTGCTGGCGCGGAGCGTGTGGCGAAAGCTGGATGGTCCGGGGTCGGCATTGGCCGCGGCATGGTTCGCCGCGTGGGCCGACCGAGCCTTCGGTGTGCCCAGTCCGGGTGCCGATCTGCTACTGGCCCTGCTCACGTCGGGCTGCCTGTGGGTCGTCCGGTCCGACACGCCATCGCCAGTGCGCACCCGGCCATTCATCCTGTTGGCTCTGCTGCCGCTGCTCGGGCTTCTGGCCCCGCTGCTGTCTGGTCTGCACCACTGGGTGTGGCATGCCCCGCGCAGTCCGGCCCTCCCGACTGCCAGCCACTGGCCTTGCGGCAACGACGCTCCGAGGGCTGCGCAGCGAATTGCGTTGTCCCAGCAACCCTACTCCGTGCTCCCCTGGCTCAGACTGGACGAAGCGGCACTGGCGGCCTGCGCATCAGTGCCGGGACTGGCCGAGCACCTGACTGCTGCTGCGCCGAGCTTGCCGCGAGCCTGGCTATGGCGGGCACGGCTGGAGATGGCGGCAGGCGACTCGGTCAGCGCGCAGCAGTCGCTGTTGCAGGCGCAGCGATTGTTGCCGGCCCACGATGCCGCCGCGAGATTGTCTGCCTATGCTCAGGCCGGCGCAGTCAAGGCAGACGACCCGACTTCGGCCCTCGCTGCGCTGGACGCGCTGTGGGCTTTGGGTCCGGCTCCGGAGGACCTGGCCTGGTGGCGGACGTTGGGCTATCTGCAGGCCGTTGCAGGTCAGCGACAGGCGGCCATCGAGGCCTACCGGCTGGCTCTTCAGCAGAACCCGGCCGATGGCGCCAGCCGACGCAATCTTGCTCGCTTGCAGGCGTCCTCACAGGAATGAGAATTCCGTTCAGCGGGCCATTCATCTTTTCATCCGGACAAAGAGATATACTGCGCGCCCCCTGGCCCGACAGTGTCGCCGCGATGGCGTGTCGATGGCCAATCGAACCTTCAAGGAGTCATTGATGCACGCGCAGACCAAACCGCTCGACAACCAGGATTACAAGGTGCGGGACATGGGCCTGGCCGACCTCGGCCGGCGCAAGATCACCGTGGCCGAGCACGAGATGCCGGGCCTGATGTCGATTCGCCACAAGTACGCCGCCGAGAAGCCGCTGAAGGATGTGCGCATCACCGGGTCGCTGCACATGACCACCGAGACCGCGGTGCTGATCGAGACGCTGGTGGATCTGGGCGCCAGCGTGCGCTGGGCCTCCTGCAACATCTTCTCGACCCAGGACGAAGCCGCCGCTGCCATCGCTGCGGCCGGCGTACCGGTGTTCGCCTGGAAGGGCGAGACGCTGGAGGAATACTGGGATTGCACGCTGGATGCGCTGACCCATGCCGGTGAGCTGGGTCCGGAAATGGTCGTCGATGACGGCGGCGACGTGACCCTGCTGATCCACAAGGGCTATCAGCTGGAACTGGGCGACAAGTGGGTCGACACGCCGAGTGAGAGCGAGGAAGAGGCCGTGATCAAGCGGCTGCTCAAGCGCGTTGCCAGCGAGCGCCCCGGTTTCTGGCACAAGGTCGTGAAGGACTGGCGCGGTGTCTCCGAGGAGACCACCACCGGCGTCAATCGCCTGTACCAGATGAAGGCGCTGGGTCAGCTGCTGGTGCCGGCCATCAACGTCAATGACTCGGTCACCAAGAGCAAGTTCGACAACCTCTACGGCTGCCGCGAGTCGCTGGCCGATGGCATCAAGCGCGCCACCGACGTGATGGTGGCCGGCAAGGTGGCAGTGGTTTGCGGCTTCGGTGATGTGGGCAAGGGTTCGGCCCGCTCGCTGCGCGCCTTCGGCGCTCGCGTGATCGTGACCGAGATCGATCCCATTTGCGCGCTGCAGGCGGCGATGGAAGGCTTCGAAGTGACCACCATCGAAGACACGCTGGGTCGTGCCGACATCTATGTCACCACCACCGGCAACAAGGACATCATCACCTTCGAGCACATGAGCGCGATGAAGGACCAGGCCATCGTCTGCAACATCGGCCACTTCGACAACGAGATCCAGGTCGACAAGCTCAACAACGCGGCCGGCGTGCAGCGCGAGCAAATCAAGCCGCAGGTGGACAAGTACCACTTCGCCAATGGCAACGAGATCTACCTGCTGGCCGAAGGCCGCCTGGTGAACCTGGGTTGCGCCACCGGCCACCCGGCCTTCGTCATGAGCAACTCCTTCTCCAATCAGGTGCTGGCGCAGCTGGACCTGTGGCAGAACCGCGACAAGTACGAAGCGGCGGTCTATCACTTGCCCAAGCGGCTGGACGAGGAAGTGGCGCGACTGCACCTGCAGAAGCTGGGCGTCAAGCTGACCCAGCTGACCGAAGCGCAGGCCAGCTACATCGGCGTCAAGGTCGAGGGCCCGTACAAGCCGGAGCATTATCGGTACTGAGTTGGAAGGGCTGAGGGGTCAGGGCTGAGGGATCAGGGCCTGGCTCCGACCCGATCGGGAGCTGAGGGCTGAGAATTCAGCTCCGGCTCTTCGGGGTTGGCCTGGAATCCTGCTTCAACGCCAACGTCGTTCCTTGCCCAAACATTCGGTCTTGCCCCTTCCCTGACCCCTCAGCCCTAGGCCCTCAGCCCCAAACAGAGATGCTCCCCGAAGCCCTGCTCGACCGGATCTTCCAGCTCTCACCGCGGGTACGGTATGCCGCGGTGAGGGTGGGCACGCAGCTGTGGGTTCGGCAGCGCGAAGGGATTGCCAATGCCTCGGCGGCCGAGACTGACCGTTTCGAGGAGCTGCTGGTGAACCCGGCGCTGCTGACGCTGGTCACGCAGCGCGGCGCCATCGACTGCGGTGGCGCGCGCTATCTGCTGGTCCGCTATGGTCAGTGTTTCCAGTTCGTCCGGGCGTGGGCCGACGGTCATGTCTCGGTCGCGCTGGATCCGGCGGCCGACGTGATTGGTCTGGCCGGACAGCTGGACGGTCTGCTGGAAGGCATGGCGTCGTGAGTGCAACCCGGTCCGGCGCCATGCGGTTGTCGGTCCGGCTCCCATCGAAACCGCATGAGAGCCCGCGATGAGTCCCAGCGTCCCACTGAGTTTCGAGTTCTTCCCGCCCAAAACGGCCGAGCAGAAGCAGACTCTGTTCGACACCGTGGCGGCGCTGCGTGCCACCGTGTCGCCCGAGTATGTCTCGGTCACATTCGGTGCCGGCGGTTCGACGCTGAGCTACACCTACGACACGGTGGCCGAACTCAAGGGCATGGGCCTGGATGTGGCGCCCCATCTGTCCTGCCTCGGCGGCACCCGTGAGGAGATCGAGGCGCTGCTGCAACGTTATGTGGCCCTCGGCTGCCGGCGCCTGGTGGCGCTGCGAGGCGACATGCCCAGCGGCATGGCGTCGCCGGGCGAATTCCGCTACGCCAGCGAACTGGTTGCCTACATCCGCGAGCGCTTCGGTGCGCAGTTCCACATCGAAGTGGCCTGCTATCCGGAGTTTCACCCGCAATGCCGCGATGCCGACGCCGATCTGCGTCATTTCGCCAATAAGGTGGCGGCCGGCGCCAACGCCGCGATCACCCAATATTTCTTCAACGCCGACAGCTATTTCCGCTTTGTCGACGACGCCCGCCGTTTGGGTGTGCAGGTTCCGATCGTGCCGGGGATCATGCCGATCACCAACTTCTCCCAGCTGCGCCGCTTCTCGGAAATGTGCGGCGCCGAGATCCCTCGTTGGCTGGAGCGGCGACTGGCGGCCTACGCCGATGACGCGGCCTCGATACGCGCGCTGGGACAGGACGTCGTTGCCCAGTTGTGCGAGCGCATGCTGGCCGGCGGTGCGCCAGGGCTGCACTTCTATACGCTCAATCGGGCCAAGGCGGTCACCGGGATCGTGGAGCGGTTGACGGGTCAGGGATGAGGGCGCAGGGCTGAGAGGTCAGGGCCCGGTACTTTGCCGCCTGATCGGCTGATGTAGGTCGGCGCTGTGCGCAGACGCGCTCTGGATTGCACTGATTGAAAGCCCTCAATCTTGATCGATCCTTCATGCTCGCCGCCATGATGGGCCATCAAACCTGATCGCTCGGCACTCCGTCGTGACACACTTCCTACCTTGCCGCCCGCGTTCGGCCGCCACCCCATCAGGTGCCTTATGCACAAGCCTTTGCTCGCCGCGCTTGCCCTGCTCCTGGGCGCCTCGACTGCGTCCGCGCAGAACATCATCGTCAACGAGTTCTACCGCGGCGGCAACCTGACCACGACCGATGAATGGATCGAGGTGGTGCTGCTGCAGGACCTGACGGCGGCGCAGCTCAATACCTACCTGGTCGGCGATTCCACGACCGCCACGGCGGCCAAGTTCGGCGCCTTCCAGTTCAACAACATGGGCAACATTGCCAGTGATTTCCCGGCCGGTACCCTGATCGTCATTGCCGGTACCACCGGGCCAGCTGCGGACGGCAGCTTTGATCCGGCCAATGGCGACTGGAACCTGACCTTGAAGACCGCTGGCGCCAACATCACCACGGTGACCGGCGGCGCCGATCTGGGTGGCCCCGACGTGGCCTGGGTCGACACCGTGGCTGCCGGCGCGACCATTGCGCCGAACGGATTCTGCGTGAACTACGACAGCACGCCAGGCGTCTTTGGCGCGGTCTGCCAGGTGACGATCGCACAGCCGAGCAACAATACCGGTGCGGCGCTGGCTGGCGACGTTGGTACAGACGCCGCTACACCGGCCAGCTGGACGATTTCCGTCGCGCCCGCAAGCACGACGCCCGGCCAACCCAACGGCGGTGCCAACACCACCTCCATCGACGCCCTGCGCGCCATGCTGGCCGGCATACCGGTGCTGAGCCTGGACAACCCGTCGGTAATCGAGGGCAACAGCGGCGACATGCCCCTGCTGACCTTCACCGCCACCCTCGACATGCCGGCCAACGGCGACTGCATCTTCAGTGCCGAGACCTTCAACGCCGGCGGCCCCAACGAGGCCACGCCGAATGTCGATTACGTGGTCAGTAGCTTTGCCAACCTGACCATTCCCGATGGCATGCAGAGCGTGCAGTTCAGCGTGCCGGTGATTGGCGACGACCTGATCGAGGGCGACGAGATCGTCACCATCGACATTTTCGGTGAACCCTTCGATTGCGACATCTTTTCCGCCGCCGGTGTCGGCACCATCATCGATGACGATGTGGCGCTGCCGGAGTTCGTCATCGATGATGTGGTGATCGCCGAGGGCACCGGCCCGGGCAGCACGACGGCGGTTTTCACGGTCACGCTGCAAAACCCACCACCGCCGCCGCCGGGCAGCGAGGGCGGCACGATCTCCGTTGACTACGCCACCATGGACGGCAGCGCGCAGGCCGGCGTTGACTACACCGCCACCAGCGGCACGCTGTTCTTTGCCGGCACCCCCGGCGAGACCATGCAGATTCCGGTGCCGATCACCCGCGAGGACATCTTCGAAGCCGATGAGTCCTTCAGCGTGAGGCTTTCCTTCCCCTTCGGCGCGATCATCGCCGATGACACCGGTGCCGGCACGATCCTCAATGACGATGGCTTCCCGGTTCCCGGCATCGGGGATGTCGCGATGCTGGAAGGCAGCGGAGGCGGGACGACGGCCTTCGGCTTCGTGGTGACGCTGAGCAATCCCTCCAGCACGCAAACCACCTTCCTCTACAGCACCGACGACGGCAGCGCAGTCGCGCCGGGAGACTATGCCGGCACCGGCGGAGCCTTCGTACCGGTCCTGTTTGCGCCGCTGCAGACCCAGCAGACGGTGACCATCGACGTGGTTGCCGACAATGATCCGGAAGCCGATGAGCAGTTCAGTGTCGGCATCTTCGAGTCCGGTGGCGGTGGCGGTGACGGCAAGCCCGTCCTGCTCGACAGCGCCACTGGCACCATCATCAACGACGACTTCACGCTGGCCATCAATGACGTGACGGTCACCGAGGGCACCGGGGCCGGCACCACCACGGCCAGCTTCGTTGTCACCATCTCTGCCGAACCCCCGCCGGGCCTGAGCGTGACCGTGGAGTACGCCACGGCCCCGGGCAGCGCAACCTCTCCGGCCGATTTCGCGGCCACCTCTGGCATGCTCAGCTTCGGCAGTGGCCTGCCGCTGAGCCAGCCGGTCAACGTGTCGATCGTGCGCGACAACCTGGACGAGTTCGACGAACAGTTCACGGTCCTGCTCTCCAATGCGGTCAACGCTGCGATCAGCGATGGCAGCGGCAACGCCACAATCACCGACGACGACACCGCCGAGGTGGACATCGCCGATTTGAGCCAGGCCGAGGGCAGTGGTGGTGGCACCACGCCCTTCGCGTTCCAGCTGAGCCTCAGCAACCCTGCCGATCGTGATTTCAGCTACGCCATCAGCACTACCGCCGACACGGCGACCACACCCGACGATTTCGCCGCGCTGATCGGGCAGGTCGTGCAGTTCCCGGCCGGCAGCCAGAGCGCCACGGTGACCGTGCAGGTCGTCGCCGACGATGTGCCCGAGGCCGACGAGCAGTTCTTCGTGCGGGTCAATCCGGGCGATGGGCTGGCGGCACCGGAGGGCTTCCTGGCCAGCGCCACCGGCACCATCCTCAACGACGACAGCTTCATGCTCAGCGTGGCCGACGCCAGCGTCACCGAAGGCACCGGACCCGGTAGCACCACGCTGGACTTTGTCGTGACGCTCTCCAGCGCGCCCCTGCCGCAGACCACGGTGACGGTCGACTACGCCACCCTGGCCGGCTCTGCGCTGAGCCCCGATGATTTCGCGGCCACTAGTGGCACGCTGACCTTCACGCCAGCCGGACCGTTGAGTCAGACCGTCAGCGTGCCGGTGGTACGGGATGATCTGGACGAAAACGACGAGGGTCTGAGCCTGCAGCTCAGCAACGCCGTCGGGGCCAACATCGTTGATGGCGGTGCGGCCGGCACGATCATCGATGACGATCTGCCGCCGATCCCGCAGGTCGCCGACCAGAGCATCATCGAGGGTGACAGCGGCAGCCAGACGATGGTGTTCACGATCGTCCTGCCCAACCCGTCCAGCTTCACGCTGAACTTCGCGGTCTGGACCGTCGATGGCACGGCCACCTCGCCAGCCGACTACACCGGCATCCCGGCTGCGACGCCGCAGATCATCAGCTTTGCGCCTCGCCAGACCACCCAGACGGTGAGCATCACGGTCCTCGGCGATGTGCTGGTCGAGGGCAACGAGGCCTTCAGCCTGGTGGTCGACTTTGTAGGAGATGACGGCCCGGCCGGCGGTCCGCTGGCCACCGCCAGCGGCGGCATCACCGACGACGACACCGCCGTGCTCAGCATCGATGACGTCACCGCGGCCGAGGGCAACGGCGGCGGACTGACGCCCTTCGTCTTCACCGTCAGCACCAGCAAGCCCTTCGCGGTCGCCACCGCTGTGCCGATCCAGACCTTCCCGGGCACCGCGGTGGAACCGGATGACTACCTCGGCCAGGCCGGCACAGTGACGCTGCCGGCGATGGCACTGAGCGCACCGTTGACCATCCAGGTGGTCGCCGACGGACTCTTCGAGGCCAATGAGACCTTCACGATCGAGCTGGCTCCGGTGCCGCTGTCGACCATCGGCGATGGTGAGGGTTTGGGTACGATCCTCGACGACGAGGTGGCCACTCCGGTGCCCCTGGCGCCGGGCAGTTTGTTGTTGATGTGGCTGGCGATTTCGTGGTTGGCCCGCGGACGGCTGCGGCGCCTTCACACGGTCAACTAGACCTGGCCGTGCGGTAACGGCCGCCAGCCAGCCACTGCGCGGCAGCGTCGAAGCGTGTGGCCGCGGCCGCGCGAATCCGCCGCGGGTGGTCGGCGATCGTGGTCTGACCGCCCGCGTGCGTGGTGACGCAAGCGTTCCCTGCGCCCGGCTGACCGGATTCGTGGCGGCCTGCATCCAATCGTTGCGCTGGTGCGTATTCTGCTGTTCGGGCTGCGCGCTGACGCCAGCCGATTGGAGGCTGCGCACGGGTGGAAGCTACGACCGTCGTGGAACTGAACGAGATGCTGCTGCAGGTGGCCGCTGGCAGCCGGACGGCGTTTGAGCGCTACTACCAATCCACGGTCGATCGCTGCCTGGCGTTGGCGACCAGCGTGCTGGGCAGCGGATTGTGGGCGGAGGACTGCGTGGCCGAAACCTATGTCAGCGTCTGGCGCACTGCGCCGACCTTTGACCCCAACCGTTCCAGCGCGCTGAGCTGGTTGCTGCTGATCTGCCGCAACCGGGCCATCGACCGGCTGCGCCGGGAACGCTTCCAGGTCCCGTTGTCCCCGACTGATGACAGCAGTACCAGCGAGCCGGTCGGTGAGGTTCGCTTTGGCGACTTCATTGCCATCGACCGACTGCGCGCCGGCCTGTTGCAGCTGTCGGCCGCACAGCGCCGGGTCATCGACCTGGGTTATTTCCAGGGCCTGTCGCAGGCCGAGATTGCTGACCACACCGGTTGGCCATTGGGCACGGTGAAGTCGCACATGCGCCGCAGCCTGAATCTGCTGCGGCAATCATTGGGCGATGCGGAGGGTCAGCGCCATGTCGGCTGAGATCGAACAGGTCCTGACGCAGTTGCTCGGTGATGCAGCCGATCAGCTGGAACCGCGTTGCCGACCGGAGCCCGCTCGACGCCTGGCGCTGTGGCAGCGGATCGAGCAGGATGTCGGCTTTGCCGACGAGCACCGCCACTTGCCGGCGGCCGGCGGCGACTGGCGAGTACTGCGCGAGGGCGTGCTGCTGAAGCTGCTGCAGCGAGACGATGCCAGCGGCCAGGCGCACTATCTGGTCCGCTATTCGGCCGGCAGTGGTTTTCCGCGCCATCCGCAACGCACCGTGGAGGAATGCCTGCTGGTGGCCGGCGATCTGCGTATCGGTGACGTCGAGATGCGGGTCGGCGACCTGCAGGTGGCGTTGCCGGGGACTGAGCATGGCCCATTGCTCTCCCGCCATGGCGCGCTGGTCTATGTGCGCGGCGTACTGGGTCAGGTGCCGACCCAGCGAGCCGATCCGCCGGATCCGCTGTAGCCGCTCTGGCGTTGCGCGCCGGTCCGCGACGACCGGCGCGCGCCCAAGCTGGCCGCCATCCCGGCGATCGGCGAGAATCGGGGCCTCGTCACCGCGGATTCGTCGATGGCCAACAATCCTTCCCAGGCGCGCGTCCTGGCGCTGCTCTGTCTGCTGTCGCTGTGCCTGGCCCTCGCCGGCTGTGGCAACAAGGGTCCGCTGAAATTGCCGGATTCAGCAGGCAGCGCGCACCTCGAATGAGCCTGGCCTTCACCAAGCTGGAGGGCGCCGGCAATGACTTCGTGTTGCTTGATACGCTGGATCAGCCCGGCGATATAGACGCGGACCTCGCCCGTCGACTGAGCGACCGGCGGCGCGGCATCGGCGCCGATCAGATCCTGTTGCTCGAAGCTGGCCAGCAGACCCGTTTCGCCTATCGCATTCTCAACAGCGATGGCTCGGTCGCCGGCCAATGTGGCAATGGCGCCCGCTGCATCGCGCTGTACCTGCGGCGCCGTTATGGCCTGCCGGCGCAATTCGACATGGAATCGCCGGGTGGACTGGTGCGGGTCGATGCCAGCGAAGCCTTGCGGCCATCGGTCAGCCTGGGCGTGCCGAACTTCGCGGCCAGTTCGCTGCCCACGACCTGGCAGATCGACCGCACCGAGGGCCGCTTGAATCTGCTTGGTCACAGTTACCGTGCCTGTCTGCTGTCGCTGGGCAATCCGCACGTGGTGCTGCAGGTCGACGACGTGGCGCGGGCACCGCTGGCCGAACTGGCGGCCGTGTTGCAAGGCGACCTCGAACATTTTCCACAGGGCTGCAACGTCGGCGTGGTCGCGGTGCAGGATCGTCAGCGCGCACAGCTGCGGGTGCATGAACGCGGTGCGGGTGAAACGCTCGCCTGCGGCAGCGGTGCCTGCGCCGCGGCCATCGCGCTGCTGGGCTGGGGTCTGTGCGAGGCGCCGGTGCAACTGACCCTGCCGGGCGGCACACTGACGGTCCGCTGGCCTGGACCGGACCATCCCGTCTGGCTGCAGGGACCGGCCCGCTGGGTCTACCAGGGACACTTCGACCGATGAGCACGACACTTCAGGGCGCCGACGTCGCCGACTATCTGCGGCAGCACCCCGATTTCCTCAGTGAGCACCCGGATCTGGCGCTGCTGCTGCAGGCGCCACGTGCTGAAGGCGGCACGACTCAGCTGGCCAGCTATCAGATTGAGGTGCTGCGTGATCGCAACCGCGCGCTGGAACACCGATTGGCCGAACTGATCGCCGTGGCGCAGGACAATGAAGCAGTGTTGCGGCGCCTGCACCTGCTGGCGCTACGCCTGTTGCGCATTCGTGACTGGGCCGGCGGCGTGCTGGCCGTGACGGCCTCGCTGGCCGAGGATTTCCGCGCCGAGGAGATGCGGTTGCTTTTGATCGACACACCGGCGTTGCCGCCGGCGCCGTGGTTGTTGAGCGTGCGTGCCGACGATCCGTCGCTGCCCATCTTTGACGAGGTCCGCGGCAGTGGCCGGGCAGCCTGCGGTCGCTTGCGCCGCGAACAGCTGCAACGGCTGTTTGGCGAGGCGGCGCCAGGCATCGCCTCGGCCGCGCTGTTGCCACTGGGCAACATTGGTCTGCTCGGCATTGGCAGCAGTGACGCCGATCGCTTTCACCCCGGCATGGGCACCGATCTGCTCGATCGCATGGGCGAGCTGATCGGCACCGCGCTGGCGCATTGGGCCCGCCAGGCCCGCGATGCAGCGGCAGGCGATGGTCAGCCCGGCTGACTCAGCCCCAGCGACAGATCGCCTGGTCGCCGACTTCCTCGAACATCTGCGGGTCGAGCGCCGGCTCTCGCCGCGCACCCTGCAGGCCTATCAGCGGCAGCTGGTCGCCGTTGCGGCCATCGTCTGGCCAGACCAACAGCCGGACTGGCGCAGCCTCGATGCGCAGGCACTGCGCCAGGCCGTTGCCGCCGGCCATCGGCAGGGTCTGGCGCCGCGCTCGCTGGCGCAGCAGCTGTCGGCACTGCGCAGCTTCTATCGCTATCTGCGTCGACGTGGCGATGGACAGCAGGCCAATCCCGCGGCCGGACTGAAGGCGCCCAAGGGCGCGCGCAAGCTGCCCGGGGTGCTCGACGGCGATGCGGTGACACGCCTGCTGGAGATTCCCGACGACGAAGCGCTGAGTGTGCGCGACCGCGCGCTGCTGGAGCTGTTCTATTCCTCTGGCCTGCGCCTGTCCGAGCTGGCCGCGCTGGATTGGCCGGACCTGAATCTGGATGACGCCTCGGTGCGAGTGCTCGGCAAGGGCAGCAAGACGCGCATCGTCCCGGTGGGCAGCAAGGCCCGGCAGGCGCTGCAGGTCTTGCGTACACAAGCCGCCGACCCGCAGGGCCCGGTGTTCTGCTCCAGCCGCGGTGGCGGTCGGCTGGGCGTACGCGCCATCCAGCTGCGATTGCGGCACTGGGCGCAGCGGCAAGGCCTGTGGCAGCGCGTGCACCCACATCTGTTACGGCACAGTTTCGCCTCCCATCTGCTCGAGTCCAGCGGCGATCTGCGCGCCGTGCAGGAGTTGCTGGGTCACGCCGACATCGCCACCACGCAGGTCTATACCCACCTGGATTTCCAGCATCTGGCCCAGGTCTACGATCAGGCCCACCCCCGCGCCCGGAGGAAATGAGTGAAGCCGACCGAATCCGCACTGCCCGGCATCGACGATCTGTGGCGCGCCGCCGAACGCATCGCCCCCCACGCCCATCGCACGCCGGTGCTGCGCAACCGATCGCTGGAGGCGCTGGTCGGGGCCGAGCTGCATTTCAAGGCCGAGAATTTCCAGCGCGTCGGCGCCTTCAAGTTTCGTGGTGCCTGCAATGCGGTCTGGTCGCTGGATGAGGCCATCGCCAGCCGTGGCGTGGTGACGCATTCCTCCGGCAATCATGGTCAGGCCCTGGCGCTGGCAGCCCGCACCCGCGGCATCCCGGCGCACATCGTGATGCCGTCAGATACGGTGGCGCCGAAATTGGCCGCCGTGCAGGCCTATGGCGGGCGGGCCGTGCTGTGCGAGCCCAATCTCGCTGCCCGTGAAGCCACCTGCGCCCGCATCGCGGCCGAGACCGGTGCCAGCCTGATTCATCCCTATGCCGATGCCCGCATCATTGCCGGCCAGGGCACCGCCAGTCTGGAGCTGATCCGCGAGGTTGGTCGACTGGATGCGCTGGTGACGCCCGTCAGCGGCGGCGGACTGCTGGCCGGTGCCGCCATCGCCCTGGGCGCGCTCTGCCCCGGCGCGCAGATCTATGGCGCCGAGCCCAGTGGCGCCGCCGATGCGCAGGAATCCCTGCAAGCCGGCGAGCTGCGGCCCTGGTCCAGCCCGCAGACGGCTTGCGACGGCCTGCGCGCCAATCTGGGCGAGCTGAATTTCCGCGTCCTGCAGCAGCACCGGGCGCAGGTGCTGACGGTCAGCGATGCCGAGGCCGCCGAGGCGATGCGACTGGTGTGGGAGCGCATGAAGATCGTCATCGAGCTGTCCTGCGCCACTGCGGTGGCGGTGCTGCTGAAATACCCGCAGACCTTCGCCGGCCAGCGCGTCGGCGTGATCTTCTCCGGCGGCAACGTCGATCTGAGCCGACTGCCCTGGCAGGCGGCCTGAACGCCTGGGTCGGGCCCGGAACAGCCTGTTAGACTGTACGGCTCCCCGAATTCAGCCGAGCGCTCATCGATGTCCGAATACGAAGGCCATCTGCGTGCCCCCAACGGGCGCATCGCCATCGTCGCGGCCCGCTTCAACGAGCTGGTGGTCGAACCGCTGATCGCGGGCGCCCGCGACGCGCTGCGCCGACATGGCGTCAGGGCCGATGATGTGGATCTGCTGCGTTGCCCCGGCGCCTATGAGCTGCCGTTGAGCTGCCAGCAGCTGCTGGCGCGCAGTGAGCATGTCGGTGTGGTCGCGCTGGGCTGCGTGATCCGCGGCGCCACGACCCACTACGAGCACGTCTGCAACGCCGCCAGCAACGGTCTGTTGCGGGTCAGCCTGGACAGCGGTGTGCCGATCGCCTTCGGTGTGCTGACCGTCGACAGCCTGGACCAGGCCTTCGAGCGCGCCGGCAGCAAGGCCGGCAACAAGGGCGCCGAAGCCGCGATCGCCCTGCTGGAACAGATCGATCTGGGCCGACAGCTGCAGCAGGGGCGCGACGATGGCTAAGCCCCGCAGTCCTTTCGCACCGAGAGCCCGTGCCCGCCGCCGGGCCCTGCAGGCCATCTACCAATGGCAGATCAACGATCAATCGATGCGCAAGATCCTGGCTCAGTTCGAAGAAGAGCAGGACATGGGCATCGTCGATCGCGACTATTTCGAGGCCCTGTTGCTGGGCGTTGAGCAGCATCAGGAGACGCTCGACGAGGCCCTGGCCGAGTACCTCGACCGGCCGATGGCGCAGGTCGATGCGATCGAGCGGGCCAGTCTGCGTCTGGCGGCCTTCGAGCTCTGCCATCGGCTCGATGTGCCGTTCAAGGTGATCCTCAATGAAGCCGTTGAGCTGGCTCACGACTTCGGCAGCGAAGGCGGAGCCAGCTACGTCAATGGCGTGCTGGACAAGTTCGCTGCACGCTGGCGCGAGGCGGAATGGCAGGAGGGTCGCAAGGGCGGCTGAGCCGCGCCTGCGACCTGCCCGCATGGCCGAGCTGGCCGAATTCGCCCTGATTCACGCGCTGCAGCGACGGCTGCAGTCCGCACCCGCCGACCCCGACACACTGCTGGGCATCGGCGACGATGCCGCCCTGCTGCGCAGCCACGGGGTGCTGGCCGTTGCGCTGGACACGCTCAACGAAGGCGTCCATTTCTTTCCCGGAACCGACCCGGCCGACATCGGCTGGAAGTCCCTGGCGGTCAATCTGTCGGATCTGGCCGCGATGGGCGCGCAGCCGCGTTGGGCCTTGCTGTCGCTGAGCCTGCCGCAGATCGAGCCGGGTTTTGTCGAGGCCTTCATGGCTGGATGGCAGTCCCTGGCCACCAGTCATGGCGTGCAGCTGATCGGCGGCGACACCACGCGTGGCCCCTGTTCGATCAGCGTCACGCTGCTCGGCCAGTCGGCGCCGCAACCGCTGCTGCGTTCGGCAGCGCAGGCCGGCGATGATCTCTATCTCAGCGGTTGCTGCGGCGAAGCGGCCGCCGGACTGGCGCTGCGCCGAGGTGATCTCGCATTGGCGGACGCGAATGCACGCACCCACCTGCTGCGGCGACTGGACCGGCCGCAGCCACGGGTCGCGTTGGGGCAAGCCTTGGCAGGGGTGGCGCGCGCGGCCATCGATGTCTCCGATGGGCTGCTTGCCGATCTGCAGCATCTGCTGACCGCCAGCGGTGGTCTGGGCGCAGAACTCGCACTGGAAAGCCTGCCGGAGACCAGCGAACTGCATCTGGCAGCGCCAAGTCTGGCGCAGCGGCGGCAATGGCAGCTGGCTGGGGGCGATGACTACGAACTCCTGTTCACGGCAGCGCCGGCCGATCGTGAGGCGATCGCCGCTGCTGCGGCCACCGCCGAAACCCCCATCACGCGGATTGGCCGCCTGACACCAGATTCCGGCATTCGACTGCTGCAGAACGGGATCGTGCAGGAGCCACCGGCCACCGGCTGGCGGCACTTCTGATGGCTCGCGGTCGCGCTCCTGCCGGCTTGATGCGTCAGCCCTGGGCCTGGATTGCCACGGCCGGTGGCGTCGGGTTGTCGCCCTGGGCGCCGGGCACCTTCGGTTCCATCGCCGCCTTGCCGTTCTGGTTCTGGTTGCGTGAACTGGCGCTGGGCTGGCAGGGCCTGTTGCTGCTGGCCGCCTTGGCGTTGGGCGTGGTCGCGGCCAATCAGGTCGAGGCACGCAGCGGCCAGCATGACCCGGGCTGGATCGTCTGGGATGAGGTCATCGGGCAATGGACCACGCTGGTGCTGGCCGCACTGCTGGCCGGGCCACAGCCCTGGTGGCTCGAGTGTGCGCTGGGGCTGGCCTGTTTCCGCCTGTTCGACATCGCCAAGCCTTGGCCCATCGGAGTGGTGGACCGCCGCTTGCCCGGTGGTCTGGGCACGATGATCGACGACGCGCTGGCCGGCGTGGCCGCCGGGCTGCTGGCTGGCGGTCTGTTTCTGCTGCTGCCGCTGCTGGGCATCACTCTCGGCTGATCAACTCGCGTGGCCGTGGTCACCCCGGCGATTCTCCGGGCCAGCGCTCAGTTGACGCCGATCAATGCGCCGGACCGATGGCCACATAGCCTAAGCGCATGAACGCGCATGCCGACTTCGACCTTGAGCTGATCCGGCGCTACGACCAGTCCGGTCCGCGCTATACCTCCTATCCGACCGCGCCGCAGTTCCAGCCCGGACTGCCGGCGTCCAGCTACCTGGCCGAGATCGAGGCCAGCAATGGCGATCCGGTGCCGGCGCCGCTGTCGCTCTATCTGCACCTGCCGTTCTGCACCAATCCCTGCTTCTATTGCGGCTGCAACCGGGTGATCACTCGCGATGCCAGCCGCGGCAGCGCCTATCTGCGGCTGCTGGAACAGGAGATTGCCCTGCAGGGTGAGCATTTCGACGTTGACCGTCGCGTCGAGCAACTGCACCTGGGCGGCGGCAGCCCGAACTTCTACAGCACCGCCACGCTGGAAGGCTTGTTGCAGACCATCGCCCGCCATTTCCGTCTGGCGCCGGAAGACGAACGCGAGTTCGGCATCGAGATCGACCCGCGACTGGTCAATGTGGCCGAGCTGGAACAGCTGCGCCGGATCGGCTTCAACCGCATCAGCCTGGGTGTGCAGGACTTCGACCCGGTGGTGCAGAAGGCGGTCAACCGGCAACAGGGCGTGGAAGCCACGCTGGAGCTGATCGAAGCCGGCCGCCAGTTCGGCTTTCGCTCGATCAACACCGATCTGATCTATGGCCTGCCCAAGCAGACCTTGGCCGGCTTCGAGCGCACGCTCGATCATGTGATCCGTGCCCGCCCGGACCGCATCGCCGCCTACAGCTACGCCCATCTGCCCGATCGCTTCAAGGCGCAACAGCGAATCATCGAAGCGGATCTGCCCAGTCCCGCAGTCAAGCTGCAGCTGCTGGCGCTGATCGTCAACCGGCTGACCGAGGCCGGCTATCGTTACATCGGCATGGATCACTTCGCACTGCCCGATGACGAGCTGTCATTGGCGCTGGAGCACGGCGGCCTGCAGCGCAACTTCCAGGGCTACAGCACTCACGCCCATTGCGATCTGGTCGGTCTGGGCATGAGCTCGATCGGCGAAGTCGGTGATCTCTACGTGCAGAACTTGCGGGCCTTGCCGCTCTATCAGGACGCGATCGGCCGCGGTGAACTGGCCGTCGACCGCGGCCTGCGGATGGACGCGGACGATCGGCTGCGCCGCTGCGTGATCAGCTCGATCATGTGCCAGGGTGACGTCGAATTCGGCGCCATCGAGGACCGCTACAGCATCCGTTTCGGTCGCTATTTCGCCGCCTCACTGGCCCGTCTGGCGCCATTGGCAGCGGACGGTCTGCTGCAAATGGACGGCAAGCGATTGCAGGTGACACCACGGGGGCGCTTCCTGCTGCGCTCGATCGCGATGTGTTTTGATGCCTATCTGCACAATGAGAAATCGCAGGTGCTGGCCGCTCAGCCGCGTTACTCGCGGGTGATCTGAAGGCGAATTGGATTCAGATGGCGTTGCCGGCGGCGTAGCCCGAGGCCCAGGCCCACTGGAAGTTGTAGCCACCCAGCCAGCCGGTGACGTCGACGACTTCGCCGATGAAGTACAGACCCGGCTGGCGTTTGGAGCCCATCGTGCTGGAATCCAGTTCGCGGGTATCCACCCCGCCCAGGGTCACTTCGGCCGTGCGATAGCCCTCGGTGCCACTGGCGATCAAAGGCCAGTGTTGCAGGCGCTGTCCCAATTCAGTCAGTTCCGTCGGTGAGAACTGGCGCAACGGTCGGTTTGGCAGTGTCGTCTCGCACAGACGCTGGGCGAAGCGCTTGGGCCACCATTCACTGAGCAGGGTCCGCAGTTCGCTGGCCGGCCGTTGCTGCCGCGCTGCGTGCAGCTCGTCAGCCGCGTCGTGGCCCGGACGCAAGTCCAGATGCAGCGGCTGACCGGGCTGCCAATACGAGGAGATCTGCAGGATCGCCGGGCCGCTGACGCCGCGATGGGTAATCAGCAGATCGTGGGCAAAGGCCTGTTTGCCGCAACGGGCTTCCACCGGGAGGGCGACGCCGGCCAGACCCTCCAGTTCCGCCAACGGGCGGCCACTGAGCGTCAACGGCACCAATCCGGCCCTCGTGGGTACGATCTGATGCCCGAACTGACGTGCCAGTTGGTGACCCCAGCCGGTGGCTCCCATCTTCGGGATCGACAGGCCGCCGGTGGCGACCACCAAATGCGCAGCGCGCAGTTGCCCGGCTGTGGTGTGCAGGACAAAGCCGTCGTCGCCACGATGAGTGACCTTCTCCACCGCGCAGCCCGTGCGGATTTCAACGCCGGCCTGAGCGCACTCACTCAGCAGCATCTGCACGATCTGCTTGGAGGAATCGTTGCAGAACAGCTGACCCAGCTCCTTCTCGTGCCAGCCGATCCGATGGGCCTGCACCAGCGCCAGGAAATCCTGCGGTGAATAGCGGGCCAGTGCAGATTTGCAGTAATGGGGGTTGGCCGACAGGAACTGCGCCGGCGTCGTGCCCAGATTGGTGAAGTTGCAGCGTCCGCCACCGGACATCAGGATCTTCTTGCCGCAGCGCTGGGTGTGTTCCAGCACCAGGACGCGACGCCCGCGACGGGCCGCCGTGATGGCGCACATCAGTCCGGCGGCACCACCACCGACAACGATGGCGTCATGGTCAGCCCGCATGATTCAAAAGGCCTCTGGTGGCAGGGGTTGTTGGGGCGCCGGGTCGGCGATTGTACGGCAGCCTCACGCAGGCTTTGACAGGTCAGGCCGCAGCAACGTACCATTCCGCTCCTTTTTTCCGCGCCTTTGTTGGAGATCGCCATGAAGCGCACATTTCAGCCCAGTAATCTCAAGCGTGCGCGCACCCATGGTTTTCGTGCCCGCATGAAGACCCGTGGTGGCCGTGCGGTCATCAACGCCCGCCGCGCCAAGGGCCGCAAGCGTCTTTGCCCCTGAGCATTGATCGGCACGTTTAGCTGATCCTGCGGCGCGTGTGCCCGGTTGAGCGTTTTCCCCGCACTGTCCGACTGACCGCCGCCCGCGAGTATGCCCTGGCCTTTGGTCAGGGAGAGCGACTGGCCAGTGCACGCCTGCTGTTGCGTGCGCGCCCCAACGACACCGGGTCCGCCCGGCTCGGCATGGCCATCGCCCGCAAACGTGCTCGCACGGCCGTGTTGCGCAATGGCATCAAGCGGCAGCTGCGCGAACGCTTTCGTCGTCGCTGCGCGGACTGGCCGGCATTGGATCTGGTCGTGCTGCTGCGCGGACCGCTGGGACCGCAGGATCTGGTCGGACTTGCCGACGAGTTCGAGCAACTGGTCGAACGGGCCTTGCGCCGCATCGCCCGCCGCACTGCCACCGACGAGGCCCCCGACTGATGGATACCCGCACCTTCTTCCTGATTGCGCTGGCCATGGTCGGCTTCCTGGGCTACCAGGCCTGGCAGGAAGACTACGCCCAGCCCAAGCCGGTCGAACCGGTCGAGTCCTCGCTCATTGCCGATCCGCTGGCGGATGAATCGGTCCCGGCTGCCTTGCCCGCTTCGGCAGCCGTGCCTGTTGATGGCGCCCCAACGGACAGCGTGACTGGGGAGCCCATCTCGGCGCCGCAAGGCGACGCACGCGAGGTCACGCTGCAAAGCGATCTACTGCGCCTGCAGCTCAGTGAAGCCGGCGGCTCGGTGCGCAAGGCCGAACTGCTGGCCTATCCGGTGTCATTGGAAGACGAAACACCAGTGATGCTGCTGCGTGACGGCGGTGAGCGGCTGTTCCAGGCCCATTCGGGTCTGATCCCGGCTGGCGGCGGTGCCGCGCCTGATCACAACGCCCGCTTCCAGTTCGATGCAGCCGCCAGCCAACTCCAGGGCGATGGCGAAGTGCGCGCCGTCTTCACCTGGCAGGACGAGAGCGGCCTGCAGGTGCGCAAGACCTATTCGATTGCGCCAGGCAGCTATGAGGTCAAGCTCGACTACGCAATCAACAACAGCGGAGCCAGCGAGCGTGGTCTGGCGCCCTACTACCTGATGTATCGCTTGCCCCTGCCCTCGCCATCGGGCTTCATCAGCAATCCCGAGCGCTACAGCTTCGCCGGGGCCGCGGTCTACAGTCAGGAGGAAGGCTTCGAGAAGCTGCCTTTCGACGACTATCTGGAAGACCCCTTCAAGCGCAGCATCACCGGCGGCTGGTCGGCCATGCTGCAGCACTACTTCGTGGCGGCCTGGATTCCTCCAGCGGCCACGCCGGTGGTCTACGAGACCGGTGTTCTGGGTGCCACCTCAAGCCAGCCGCGCTATCTGATTCGCGGCGTGGCGCAGGCGGTGCAGGTGCCGGCGGGTGGCCAGACCGAACTCAGCGCGCGCCTTTTCGTCGGCCCGAAGCTGCAGGATCGTCTCCCTGAAGTCGCACCCGGCCTCGAGCTGACCGTCGACTATGGCTTCTTCACCTTCTTCTCCAAGCCGCTGTTCTGGGTGCTGTCGCTGCTGCACGATCTGACCAGCAACTGGGGCCTGGCGATCATCGGCCTGACCCTGCTGGTCAAGCTGGCCTTCTTCAAGCTGTCCGAGGCGCAATACCGCTCGATGGCGCGGATGCGCAAGGTGCAGCCACGTCTGGAAGCGCTGAAGGAGCGTTTTGGCGATGATCGCCAGAAGCTGGCCATGGCGCAGATGGAGCTGTTCAAGAAGGAAAAGATCAACCCGATGGGTGGCTGTCTGCCCATCCTGGTACAGATTCCGGTCTTCATCGCCCTGTACTGGGTGATTCTGGAGAGTGTCGAGCTGCGCCAGGCACCGTTCTTCGGCTGGATTCAGGATCTGTCGATCAAGGATCCCTATTTCGTGCTGCCGGTGATCAACGCGCTGGCCATGTTCGCCACCCAGCGGCTCTCGCCGACGCCCGGCATGGACCCGATCCAGCGCCGCGTGCTGCAGTCGCTGCCAATCGTGTTCGGCGTGATGTTCGCCTTCTTCCCGGCCGGACTGGTGCTGTACTGGACCACCAACGGCGTGCTGTCGCTGGCGCAGCAGTGGTTCATCATGAAGCGGGTCGACGGCGGCAAGAAGTAGCCCGCCTGCGCCGCCATCTGTGCGGGGGGATCGCCCCCTGCACGAATGCGCAGGATCGCTCCGCTCCCCCCGACCGGGCATAGGCCAGAAGACCGTCGCCAGTTCGCTCACCCGAGTCACCACCCATTCGCGGCGATGGTCTTAGGACTCGCCGGTCAGCCGCGCCTCACCACAGCTGATCGAACCCGTGGACGGCGTACCCTGCCCGCTCTCAATTGGCCTGTCGGTACGTCATTAAGGAAGTAATTACCACGGCTTAAGCGACCTTGCTGGCGCTCACTGGACGCAATCGCCGGACCGACAGATCGACCCCTTCGAGCACCAGACGCAAGTCCGCCTCGCTCAACTGACCGCCAGCGACGCAGGCAAAGCGACCGCGTTCCAGGCGCTTGTACAGCAGCCACCAACCGTTGCGGTCGTAGCGCAGGATCTTCACCTTGTCGCGATGGCGATTGAAGAACACATGGGCGCAGTGCAACGCCTGGTGCGCGCCCACACTGCCCTGCACCCGCAGCGCCAGCCCATCAATCCCAGCCGAGAATCCACCGTCTCGGCACACACCCATACCGGCACCCCGCCCAGCATCAGCGATCGAACCGTTCAAAGCGCAGCCGACCACCGGCCAGCGCCCGACAGAGCCGAAGACGCCAGGCCATGAAGGTCGAGTAAGACCAACCCTGCTGCCGGCAATACGCCCGAGCACTGAACCCACTGCGCGCCGCCTCTAGATGGCGCATGAACCACACCAGCTCACCCACACCCTTGGCCATCAACCACTCCGACAATCAATCGATCGACAGACTGATGGGTCTCGATGGCTCCGCCTAGGATGGGGGCGGTCGGACGGATATGCTCAGGCGCGCCGGCTGCGAGCGGATCTTTCAGGACGAAGGCGTCTCGGCCGCGCAGCGGGACCGGCCGAGTTTCAGCGCCACCATGAATGTGCTGACAACTGGCGACACGCTGGTGATCTGGAAGATGGACCGGGCGTTCCGATCAGTCCTACATGCAGCCAGTACGCTGGAAGAGTTCTCAATGCACGGCATAGCGCTGCACTGCCTGACCGAGAACATCGACACCAGCACCGCCATGGGGCGGTGCATGTATCACGTGCGCAATGCCTCCGCGGAGTGGGAGCGTGATCTGATCAGCGAGCGAACCATCGCGGGGATGGAGGCGGCACGGCGACGCGGCGTGCGGATTGGCAGGCCTCCAAAGCTGTCGACGGATCAGGTCGAGGCAATCCGGCAACTCGTGGCCGATGATCCCAGCTTGTCGCACGACCAATTGGCAGACGAGTACGGTGTGTCTGTTAGGACCGTGAAGCGCGCTGTCACATCTTGATAGCGGTGTTCAGAGTCTGAGCCAGGTCAACTGGCAGGGGCTGTCTGAATTTTTGTGTACGAGGCTTTGGTGATTGGCTCACGGCGTCAGTTTCCTGATGCGACAGGCCAATCTGTATTTCATGTTAGTCGATCATCCCGGTGAAACGGTCGCCGTAGGCGATGGCGAACTGGTTCATGGCGCAGCGCCACTCCTTGGCGGCTCGGCCCCAGTCGGCCGTGATGTTGCGCAAGGCGAGCCAGATCAGCTTGGTCGCGGCATCGTCACTGGGGAAGTGTCCGCGCGTCTTGATGATCTTTCGCAGTCGCGCGTGAATGCTTTCGATCGCGTTGGTCGTATAGATCACCCGTCTTACCTCGGGCGGGAAGGCGAAGAACGGGATCACCCGGTCCCAGGCGCGCCGCCAGGCCGCCACGACCGTGGGAAACTTCACGCCCCAGGCGCTGGCTTCGAAGGCATTGAGCTCGGCTGCCGCGGCCTCGGCGCTGGGCGCCTTGTAGATCGGCTTGAGCGCCGCAGCCAGATCCTTCCGGTCCTTCCAGGCAGCAAAGTCCAGGCTGTTGCGGATCAGGTGCACGATGCAGGTCTGCAGCGTGGTGGCAGGAAATACCGTGCCGAGGGCCTCCGGAATCCCCTTCAGTCCATCGGTAACCGCGATCAGGATGTCGGCCACGCCGCGGGTCTTCAGATCATTGAAGACCTTGAGCCAGAACTTCGCGCCTTCGGTGCTCTCGATCCAAAGGCCCAGGATGTCGCGTGTGCCATCCGGCAATACGCCCAGAGCCACGTAGACCGCCTTGTTGCGCACCACCGCGTCCTCTCGGATCTTGACCCGCAGGGCGTCGAAGAAGACCACCGGATACATGGGCTCGAGCGGCCGTCCCTGCCAGGCGATCACCTCGGCCATCACAGCGTCGGTGACCGTGCTGATGAACTCAGGACTGACCTCGGTGCCGTACTGCTCGGCCAGGAAGCCCTGGATCTCACGCACCGTCATGCCACGGGCGTACATCGCCACGATCTTGTCGTCGAATCCGATGAAGCGCCGCTCGTGCTTGGGAACGAGCAGGGGCTCGAAGCTGCCTGCACGGTCCCGCGGCACCTCGATGCGCAGCGGACCGTCGTCGGTCAGGACCGTCTTGGCGCTGCTGCCGTTGCGGTGATTGTCGCTGTCCGCCGGCCTCTCGGCGCCAGGCGGATAGCCAAGATGGTGCGACAACTCACCGCCCAGCGCCCGCTCGATCAGCGCCTTTTTCAGCGCCGTCGTGGCTGCATTGATCTGCTCCCCGGTCATCGGCCCGATGGGTCCGAAAACCTGATCCAGGACCTCTTCCGGAATCTTCGGCAACGCCGCACTACGCGCCGCGATCTCCGCATTCCTCTGTTTCGTCTTGCTCGGCATAAATGCTCCTTCGGCTCATGCTATGCCTCGCACACAAAATTCGGGACAGGCTCGATGATCACAAACTGGAGGCGTACTCATTGGTTAGGTTCCTGCAAGTCCGCGATGGTCTGGATCGACGCACGGCCCTGCGCGAGGCTCAGAACCGATTCGGATCGGACTGCCCAGGACTTGCATCACTCAAGCCAACGACAGTTGATTCCGCTCTGAAGCCGGAGCGAGCGACATCTTTGCCGGACTCGATAACGCCCGAAAACACGTCAACGAAGAAAGCCGATTAAGTGACTAACGCACGCTGATTCGGCGTGCCACGTTTTCCTCCACCAACTGTGGAGGACGCACGTGAACAACCAAACCGATCGGGCGGCAGAACGCAGGCAACGGGCCTATTCGATTTCGCAGGCCGCCCGCGCGTACGCCGTCTGCCGCAACACCTTGTATCGGCTCGGGGGCGAGGGTCTGATTCAGATCCGCCGCATTGGCCGCAGGACCATCATCTCGGCTGATGAACTCGACAAGGTGTTACTAGGCAGGGATGCCGCGTGATGCGCGCGCGCCTTATCGAGTGCAAGAAGACCGTGGCTGGCCCTGTAGCTCTCATTGAGCTTCGGGGCCAGCGCGTGCCTGTGATGATCGATCGGCACGCGACGCACATTCCCGCGATCGCCGCCTTGCCCGGCGTCGACCAGATGCGCGTCGCTGCTCTCGAGATCTGGGGCACCGAATGGCGCGCGCCGAGCGACCTGGACCTGCTCAAGCGGCTCTACGGCCATTGCTACGATCAGGTTGGCGCCTGATGTACGGAAGGATTTTTCGCTCGATCTACGACGGCACGCTCGCTGACAATTGGCAAGCGCTGGTTACATTCCAGCAGTTGCTTGTGCTCTGCGACCAGCACGGCGTCGTAGACATGACGCCCGGTGCGATTGCACGGACAACGGGCATTCCGGTGGACATAATCCGAGCGGGCCTGGACGCGCTCGAAGCTCCAGACCCTTCCAGCCGCACACCCGCCGAAGAAGGCCGGCGCATCGTTCGTCTCGACGATCATCGCGATTGGGGCTGGCGCATCGTCAATTTCTCCGCGTATCGGGCGATTCGATCAGCGGAGGACAAGCGGGAAGCGGACCGCAAGCGGATCGCTGGGAAGCGAGCGACGGAGCGCGAATGCCTGCGACACAACGCGACAGACTGCGACACGTCGCAAAGTGTCGCGAAAGTCGCCCATACAGCTACAGAGAAAGAGCCAGAAAAAGCTAAAAGCATGTCGGCCAACGCCGACACTGATTCGTCGGACACGCAGCCGAGGCCTCAGTGTCGGTTCTCGGAATTCTGGGCCGAGTACCCGAAGAAGGAAGGAAAGAAGCCCGCACTTCAGGCATGGCAGTCGAAGCGACTGGATCGGATCGCAGACCAAATCATCGCTGATGTCCGAAACCGTCGCGAGCATCACGGTCAGTGGCTGGCCGGCTTCATCCCACTTCCGGCGACGTACCTACGTCAAGAGAGATGGAGCGACGAGATTTCGCGCCCGCCGCCCAAAACGCCCGGCGGAAACCGGCCAGAGGGCCCACCGATCCCAGTGCGGGCACTGTGATGGCCAAGAAGCCCAACCCGCTGATTCCGATCGACGCTGAGCAGGCGCTACTTGGCCTGGTCCTGCTGGCACCCGAAGAGCTGGACAACTGCGATCTGCGCCCCGAGCACTTCTCCACGGTCCAGCACCAGCGCATCTACCACTGGGTGCAACAGGTCCGCATGTCCGGCGTGCCGGTGGATGTGATCACGGTGGCCGAAGCCGCGGAGCGCGGTGGCGACCTCCTGCTAATCGGGGGACTGTCATACCTGCACGAATTGGCCACGTCTGGCCCGGTCCGAAAGGGCGTGTCCGGCTGGGTGCGGATCATCCGCGATGCGGCCAAGTCCAGGCTTGCCGTCGACATCGCGACCAAGCTGCAGGTGGACATCCAGGAGCCGGACGCCATCGCGGCAGCGATCACTGCGCTGATGGGGTTGGATCGTGACCAGGAGGCGTGGGAGCTGTCGATCCGCGACGGACTGACGGCCGCCTATCGGGACCTGGAAGCGGCATACAACCTGCAGGGCAAGATCCCAGGCGTAACGACTGGTTTCCGGAAGCTGGACGCCGCCACCGGCGGATGGTTACCAGGCGACCTGACGATCATCCAGGCGCGGCCGGCGATGGGGAAAACCGCGCTGATGCTGGCTATGGCCAAGGCGGCGGCTGACTCGGGTGCGCCAATCGGGATCATCTCGGGCGAGCAGCCGGCGGCCCAACTGTCTGCCCGGTTGCTGTCGATGGGCTCCGGGGTGGCCCTGCACTCAATCCGCGCTGGCCAGCTCGATGACGACGAGTGGCGCCGCATCACCAGCTCTATGCGCCGCACGGTCGATCTCCCGGTGAGGATCTACGACCGAAGCGCACCGTCCCTGGAAACCGTGGCCAGCCAGGTCCGCAAGTGGGCCAGGTCCGGCGCCCGGGTGGTGTTTGTCGACTATCTACAGCGAATGACGTACCCGCAAGCGCCCAACCGCCGAGAGGAGGTCTCAGCCATCGCCCGCGGGCTAAAGACGCTAGCCCGAGACACCGATCTGGCCGTGGTCGCGCTGGCGCAATCGGTAAGAGACGTCGACACACGAAACAACAAGCGACCGACGCTGGCCGACATCGCGGAATCGTCCGACTGCGAGCGCGAGGCCGACCACGTGCTGTCGCTCTACCGGGACGAAATCGCCGAGCGGGACTCCCGGGACACCGGTACCGCCGAGCTGATCATGCTGAAGAACAGACACGGCGACACCGGCGTGATGCGAATCGCCTTCAACGCTGCCCATGTGCGCTTCGCCGACCTGGCTTGGCCCAACCACTTGCCGGTGTGACCGGCGAAAAGGAGCACGAAATGGATCGTGGATCTCAAAAGCTTGTCGCGCGGAATCTCACCGGCGGCCCGCCACCTCAGCTCGCCACCGCGGCGCTCGATCCGTTGCCGATCCGCCAGCCGCGGCAGGCGGCCAACGCGCCGCGCGAGAACACGCAGCTGCTGGCCGGCATGGCCGCCTCCCCCACGCCAGGCGGCACCGGTGGAGTCGGCGGCGCCAGCCAGCTGGCGGCCGGCGCTGTCGCGGCGCCAAAGGTCCAGTACCGTGGCGGATCTGGAGCCACGGGAACCCGCCCTGCAGCTCGCCCCGCGGCAACACCAGTGGCGACCGGAAACGGCCCATCGCGGCCCGCAGCCTCAGCGCGTGGCGCCGCGGCAACGGCCGCCGCCGTGCCTGCTGCAGGTGCTGCCAGCCAGCTGGCCGCCGGGGCAATGCCGTCAACGACCCGCCAGATCGCCGGTCGCGGTGGCGGATCGCAGCTCGCGGGAGGCGCGGTTGGATCCAACTCCAGCGGCGAGCCGACGTGGTTCGAATCGGCGCAGCGCTCGTTCCTCCGGTCATTGCCGGCGATCGGGCCCCTAACGGATTTCCCAGAAATGGCCAGATCTGCGGCCCGGCAGCCAGCGCCGACTAATGCGGCGGAGCTGGGCCGGGGGCTACGAAATGCGGTACTTGATGCGCGAGAGCGCAAGGCGTCGGACTCGGCCCGGACGCGCAGACCTTTCATCGACTTCGCGGCAGGCCTGACCGGACTCGAAGACGAGCCGCCGGCCGCCGCAGCGCCAACGCCGGTTGACGCACCCACCAACCCCAGCACCGACCAGCCTGCCGGCCAGCTCGCTGCCGGCGCCGTCACCAGCGTGCCCGGCATCGTCCGCTTCGATGGCGCCGACGGTGTTCCGATCTACACCAACCGCCCGACCGAAGTCGCAGTCGAACTTGCCGGCAACGATGGGCGCTTGCGCTACGGCGTGACCAGCGTGCCGACGGTGGTACCAGCGCCAGGCGTGGCCATGAGCGAGGCCACCAGCGTGACGCCGACCACCGGCCAACGGACCCGGCCGGCCGATGGCTTCACCGCTGCCGATCGCCTGACGCAGCTTGCTGGCATGGCGATGCGCTCGAACAACTACGCTGCCGGCCAGGCCGCCGATCGCAACGCCGGCCTGATCCGCGACGCCCGCAGCGCTGCCCAGGCTGGCCGCACCGGAGAGGCGACGCAGCTGGCCCAGCTGGCACAGATCGCCGGTCAGCAGGCGCCACGAGCCGGCGCCGTCGGGCTGCCGCCTGGCCTGACGCTGGGCGCCATCGACCGCGATGCGCGGTTTGCCGACCGGGCCAGGGTTGCCGCGGAGCTGCGCGGTACTCAGTTGGCCAACGAGGGGACGGCGCTGGCCAACCGTGGCGCGGCGCTTACCCAGCAGCAGACCGAGCAGCAGGCGGCGCTGATGCAGGACTTGCTCTCGGGTGACGAAGCACGCCGCAACACCGCGGCTGAGAAGCTGGCGCGGCTCAATGCGCTGGCGGCCAAGCCGGAGGCACCGATCACGGCCAGCGTCGCGGGCGAGCACGGGGCCGACCAATACGTCGTGGATCCGCGCACCGGTCGCACGATCTTCGACCCGGCCAAGGCGCGAGCGGTCGCTCAGTCTCGCAACGCCATCAGCGCAGCCCTGGCTGACGGAGACGAACGGCTGGCCCAGGAACTCGCCGACCAGCTCGCCCGGGCCCACGGAATCCGGATCGACATCGGCGCCGCAGCCGAGTGACAACCGCCGCCATTGGGCGGCACCACCGCGGCCAGGACGGCCGCATCAGAGCCGGGCGACCGGCGAGGAGAATGCGATGACGACGAGTCAATCAATGGACCTGCTGCAAGCCGCCAAGCGCGCGCTGGCCGCGGAGGACGAGCAAACCGCCGAGGTCTGCCGACGCGACCTCGAAGAGGCAGTGTCAGCGTTCGAGGAATTGATGCCGACCAGCAACGGCGTGGTCGCGGAGGACCAGCACCAGGACCTGCCTGCCTACGTGGTGGCCCTGATGGTCGCTGCGGCGAATCTCGTGCACGGCGACATGCCCGCGGCTGAAGCGCAGCAGGCGATCGGCCAAGCCCTGGACGACATCAATGCCCTACTGCCGCAGGTGGCTGACCCGGCGCCGTCGTCCACATCGGAGGCGCCCGACGGCCTCGCCATGCAGGCGGCGCTTGACGTCGTTCGCACCCGCGTTGCCTTCGATTCGGCGACTGCCAGGTGGCGCCGGATGGCTCCACCCGAGGCGATCCAGCAGCCAGCCGAAGCGGTCGAAACGGGCAGGTGAATGCGCGGTTCGGAGGCGATCTTCGCGCGCGCGCAGGAAGCGGAGGCGAGTGAGGTGCAAACCGCAGAGGACCGGCCGGCGCTCGAAGGACTGATCAAAGCCCTGGTCCGAGACACACAGCGAGGCTGCCGACGTGCCTCGCTGCTGCTCATGCTGGCCGTGGCCTACGTGGCACGGCCGGACATCAAGCTGCCGCCGACAGTGCTGTGGAAGGTGCCGTCGGTGGCCGTTCACTGACAGGGAGGAAGTGCGATGCGAGCAATCGAGATGCTGGCCAGGTTGGGGCCGCATGGAATGCGGCTCGATGGTGCGGGAGGTGGACGCCCGCTCATCGGCCGCGACGAAGTCATCGATGCGCTGGCCGCGGTGAAGGATCCCGTCGGTCAGGCGCTTCTCCGCATGACTGCCCGACTCGCGGTTCGGGACGACAGCGCACTGGTCCGCCGCGACGCCTGGCGCGAACTGGACGAAGAGCAAGAGCGCCGGACCCAGCTCAGAGCCGAAGAAGAGCGCCGGCAGCGGCGCCACATCATCGACACCGCGGACCTTCGCGGGCTGACATTTGTCCAGCGAGCACTTGTGAGGAAGCAATACCCTCCGCTCTGGCCCGAGTGGGGCCGATGTGTTGATCGATGGCGTGCCCTAGTGCCCGGAGTCATTGCTGAGCTGACTGACCAGCCCATTGCCTGCCCGCTGTGCAAGGGGACCCGAACTATTCCGCTTCCGACCGGCGAGGGCTTTCAGAGATGCCCCAAGTGCCATGGAAACGGTCTCAACCCGCACTCCCCCAGGCAACGCGGCAAGGTGCTCGGGGTGACCCGAACAGCTTTCAACCAGGCGTGGGAACCACCCTGGTCGCACCTGGCTTCGTACCTGGCCAATGCGATGCAGAACGCGGCTACGGACTTTGATCGGCGGATACGCGCGAACAAGTTGGATGCGGCGGCATAGCCACCGTGTTCGTTACCCGGTAACGCCAGTCACGGGAGGGGATGACCATGGCGACCACAGCAGAGCGGCAGCGTGCCTACCGGCAGCGGCACCTGAGCGATGGCACAGCCTCGCGCCTGGATGTGCTGCTGAACTCGCACGCTGCGGACGCGCTCGAACGCCTAGCGCGCCACGCCGGCACCAGCAAGCGCGAGATCCTCGAATCGCTGCTGATCGATGCCGAGGTTGTTGTTCTCGATCGGCTGCCTGATGGGGCGAGTGTCGACGCGTATCTGCAACCCTGCAACTCGTGAATCCAGTGTGCGACTGCCTCCTATCTCCCGCTGGACCGGGTGGAGTGACACATGCCCCACACTTGATCATCAAGTCTCTCACGCTCCTGGAAACTCAGGTCGGGATTTGCTCGCCTCCGGTCATTTCTTTCTTCCTTGGCGGCATCGCAAGCATCGTCGCGATCCACAACTGACTGAGTATCGGCAACATTCCACTTTCGCTGCCGAGTGACGGTCGGTGCTTGAGGCACTAGGTGGATTGGCTGCCCCGTCGTGGGGTTGATCGCAATGTCTGGAGCGACCATCACCGCGCCTGGTGAACCTTCGACTCGATCATTGACCCAGTTCCTAGGAACCGTTGTCCGTGGGCCTCGGACTACTGAGGTGCCACACGGGTCGATGGAAAAGTAGAACGACCCATCGGGTCTCACGCATTTGAAGGCGGCGTTCCTACCCGTTGGCTGCCTGACCTGCTGTGACTCAGAATGCGTGCGGTCAGCGGGTTCCGGGATGCCCCGACTTGCATCTGAGGTGCCTGGAGACTCCAGCAACCGCCTTGCCTCTGACGGCGACAGGCCAGCTTCGTAGGCGGCTGCTTTGAATCGCTCTTCTGCTGTCAGAGTTGGTGCCTCCGAGACTACTGGGGTTTCTTGCTGACTCCCGGATTCACACGGGGCTTGCTGATAGCTCACGCTTCCATCGGGACCGGTGCACTTGAAGATGCTTGACGCCCTGACCAACGATGGTGCGGAGAGAGCCATGAAGGTGGCGACGAACGCTGCCCAGTGACGTGCCGTCAATTGTGAAGGCTCCATGGCTCCAGTTCTCCAGGGTCTCTGCCGCTCTTCGCTTGCTCGCTGCATTTTGGTCTGTGGAAACGCCGCGACAGTGGGCGTGCTTCCTGAAGGTGTCGCGGAATGAACCGCCCCGCCTTTCCCGGAGGCTCCAACCTTTGAGAGGATGGAGCGATGAAGAAGTCGGAACACTACTCACCTGAGACTAGAGATCGGGCGGTTCGGCTGGTGCGCGAGCACCGTGGCGACTACGACTCGGAATGGGCAGCGATCTGCTCGATTGCCGGGAAGATCGGCTGTACGGCTGAAACGCTGCGGCGTTGGCTGCGACAGGACGAGCAGGACGCCGGCGAGCGAGCTGGGCAGACCACTGCGGAGCGTGAGCGGATCAAGCAGCTCGAACGTGAGAACCGCGAGCTGCGCCAAGCAAACGAGATCCTGCGCAAGGCCAGTGCGTTTTTTGCCCAGGCGGAGCTCGACCGCCGGTTCAAGTTCTGACGGCGTTCGTTGACGAACACCGCGAGGTTTACGGAGTCGAGCCGATCTGTCGGCAGTTGCAGATCGCTCCGTCGACCTACTACGAGGATCTGGCCAAGCGTCGCGACCCGTCGTTGCGTTGCCAGCGCGCCCAGCGCGACGAAGTGCTGAGCGTGGCCATTCGGCGCGTCTTTGACGAGAACCTGCAGGTTTATGGCGCGCGCAAGGTATGGAAACAGATGCTGCGCGAGCAGATCAGCACGGCGCGCTGTACGGTCGAGCGACTGATGAGGCGGCTGGGGCTGGCTGGAGCGGTCCGCGGGAAGGGTGTCCGAACCACCATCAGCAACAGAGCGCAACCCTGCCCGCTGGACAAAGTCAATCGGCAGTTCCATGCCGACCGGCCGAACCAGTTGTGGGTCGCGGATTTCACCTATGTTTCGACCTTGCAGGGTTTCGTCTACGTGGCCTTCGTCATCGATGTCTATGCACGGCGCATCGTTGGCTGGAAGGTATCGCGCTCACCCAACACTGATCTGGTGATGGCCGCGCTGGAACAGGCGCTATGGTCGCGCAAGCCCGACCGAAACAGCCTGATTCACCACAATGATCGTGGCGTGCAGTACCTATCGATCCGCTACAGCGAGCGTCTCTCCGAGGCGGGCATCGAACCGTCTGCAGGCAGCGTCGGCGATTCCTACGACAACGCCATGGCCGAGTCGATCATTGGGCTGTTCAAGACTGAAGTGATCGCAAAGCAAAGCTGGCGCAACCTGGAAACGGTCGAATGGGCCACCCTGAACTGGACCCACTGGTACAACCACAAGCGCCTGATGGGGCCAATCGGTGACATCCCACCGGCAGAGTTCGAAGCCAACTACTATCAGCAACCGAGTCAGGTCGTCGAGGCGGCATGACTCACAACCCGGAGTCTCCGGAGAACCCGGGGCGGTTCAGCGGTAGGTCAAAGTTCCATGAACAGAATCGGCGTGAACTAAGTTCTCTTGGAACTCTCGCAAATCTGGCAAGGTCACTTGACGTTGTGTAAAGTGCGCTTACTGGCGGGGGCGAACAAATGGCAAAAGGTCTAGGCTCGTGGCAGCGAGCGCCGTTGGCGCTGTCGATCATTGAGATCGTCTACGCCAAGCGCGCCAAGTTTCCCGAGGAGATCCAGACACTCGGTGATCTGCAGCAGTCCGGCCGGTACCCGTTCGTCGAAGACGGCACCATAAAGGAGCTGAAAGTTCATGCTGGTCCCGATCAGTTCCAGGTAAAGAGCGAAGACAGCACCTGCAGGGTCCTCACCAACGCGGCTCGCACGGTTGCCGCACGCGTGATGGCGACTAAGCTGACGTTCTTCGATGCCGACTATGCGGACGATTTTGGCGGAACCCTTTCGCGCCTGCGCGACGTGCTCGACTGCTGGGCGAAGGCTGCCACTGCCCTGACGCTCAGCGAGCTTCGGTTGCGGACGTTGGATGTGGCGGTACCACCTCAGGATGTCGATCTCGCCCGCTGGCTGAGGCCGAGCTGGCACGCGGGCGATCTCGGAAAGTCCGGCTCGCAGGGGATGGCGATCAGGGACACTGCTTTGGCGGATGGTGTCATGCATGTCCGGGTCAGGACAGCCGAGGTTGAGCCTGGCCAGAAAGTGATCCCCCCACCCGATTTGATGACGGCCGTGCATGTCCGGTTACCAAAGAGCCTGATGGGTCCGTTCGATCGCCCGGCCCGGGTTGCCATAGTCGATGTCGAGCGCGTCATCGGCGTGGAGGGCCTAGCGCTCGAACGAATTGAGAGCCTGTTGACCACGGCCCATGCAGAGACGAAGGCCGCCTTCGAAAGCGTTTTCGAGGACAGTGCCCTAGACTATTTTCGAGGGGATGATGTGTCATGACGATGATGGACATGAATGCTGTTGATGGTCAGGCCTGGGTCTTGGGACCGGAATGTGCGGCATTTCCTCAAGTGATGTCTGGCGCACAGCCATTCACCCTGTCTGCCAGCGAGGTCTTGGCCAATTTCGGCGTTTCTTTCGGCGCCGGTTCGGCGCTGGCTTATGAGCGGAAGGCTACCGAGGCGGCAGGTTTTGACACTAGCGCCCTGCTGCAGATGATCACGCTGCATTTAGCGCCAACGCGCGCACAGCTGGCCGACGCTCTTGGAGTCAGCCGACAGCGCATCTATCAACTCTTGGACGGCGAGAGCCCGAGTGCGGAGACGCTGACGCGATTGCAGGCGGTTGCGGGGCTGGCCAGAGACTGGCAGTCGCGGCATGCGCGCCCCTTGGGCATGATCCTGCCCAAGCCAACGCAGGAGTTGAACGCCTTGTGGCAGGCCTTGGCCCAGCAACCCGCGGCAACGTCGGTGGTCGATGAACTGATTGAAGAGCTCGCCGCGCGGCATACCACCTTCGAGGAACGCGAGCAGCAGCTGGCGCCTTTCCGCACGGCGCAGCAAGAGCCCGGCCAGCGGGGCCTGCTTCCGCCTGCCGGTTACTGGTCGGAATGACGGGGCCAGCCGGTGGCGGGGATCCTGTCGGGTTGGAGCCAAGGTGACTTCATTCCGCTTGCGGCCCATCGAGACCTAGACTTGCCAGAAGACGGCTCCGTGCGGGCAATCGTCACCCCGTACTCTTGCGTGATGGCCCAGGCCGATCCCAACACGGCCATCGATCTGCTGCTGGTTCACCGCGCGACGAAGAACCCGGTCCTCTTTTTCGGGCGTAGCCTCCGGAAGCTCAATCTCGTCGCATCGGGCGGAGATGCTGAGCACTACTTCGATGCCACCCCTGCAGACCGACGCATCATTCAAGCGCAGCAGCTGACCCCCTACGCACGCGATTGTTCGCTTCAGCTCGTCCCTGACCACCGCGACGGTCTATCCTACTGGTTGGCGCAACGCTTTCTCCGAAACGCCTTGCCGGACGATTTCAATGAAGCATGGCGGCCCGCTCAGAGGCGGCTACGTGACTTGGCCAAGGAGATGGCGGCATGCCGGATCATCCTCCTGCTGCAGGACAGAACTGCAACCGACGCATACGCAGTGCAACTCGTGCTGGTTGTCGACCCGCGCGCGAGTGCTCAGCTGCCACATGTTCAGCAGATTGCGCAGCAGATTGAGCAACGCTTGGTAGCTTGCCCGCGGATCGATTCTGCCTGCGTAGAAGCCAAGCTCGCCGACGCGGTTTCATTGCAGGACTACATGGAGTGGCACCACTTCGATGCCTTTGATGACTTATCTATGGCACCGGCCCATACAGGTCCGGCCAATCATTCGAGGGGATCAACTGATGACGTCGGTACAACTGTTCCTCTGCTGACGCGACTGCGCTGGGCATGGGGAATTCTGCGTGGACCTGCGCGCAAATGAGTGCGTGAAACGCATGCCCTAGACGAGCTGCTTGATCATCATGAGCGAACCGTCCAACTACCCGCGGTGATCGCTAGTCCCCACCGAGTGCACTCACAGCCTCAAGATCGCTGGTTGGCTGCGGATGAAGAATCTGCGCGCTGCTCAAGTCTTGCCATCGAGCGACGGGCCGAGCGCCAGCGACAGCGCGCGCTCCCACGAACTCGCTCGCATTGTGGAGCGCAAGAAAGCAGCCGCCGTCGGGTCCTTCTGCCGAACTCGCCGCACGCTCTCGTGGGTGCGCTTATCCACAAACAGGGCATCCATGTAGGGCGCGAAGCTGAGTAGCTGGATGTCCGTTAAATCGCTTGCACGCGTCCGGGCCGCCAACTGCCGGTGCGTCTTGAATGCGTGGTGAAGAAGCCACGTGGGGAACTGCTCCGGCCGTATGCATCGAAGCTGCGCGGCAGTATAGCCCAGGTGTTCGGCCGGTATTTCAAGCTGCTTCCGAAAGAGCACTAGGTCAGCAACCTCGCCGTAGCAGCGCATCTCGGCTACTTCGTGTGGGCTCACGCCCGTCCCTTCAAACAACTTTCCCCAATAGCTACCGTGCTCAGCAACGGCATCAACGTCGCTCATCAGGTCGCGTACGAATCGGAAGGCGGTTTCGCGGGCTTCAGTTTCGGATGCACGCGGATCGCGGCGCGACACGAGTTCCGTGGTCAAGCGCTTCTCCAGCGCCGCCAGGTTGGCTTTGGCTTGGTGCGGCGGAACCACGCTGATCTCCGTTCCCAGCAGATCCCTCGAACGATCTAGCGCCACAGACTGCGAGAGCGCTGAAATCGCTCGTCTGCGCGGGGCATCCGCCATGACGTATGCCCGAAGCTCGTCGAGCATTGGAAGTATCCAGTTGCTGACTTGCAACCCGGTCGCGGTCACCAGCACATCCGGCCGAACCGCGTTGGCAACTGACACCGCATCGACTCCGGGTGACTCGACGACTACCTTCAGTTCCAAGGCCAGTAGGTCCACAATGGAGCCTAGGCCCTCTCCTGTCATCGGGGATACCACGCGCAGTGACCGCAGTTCGCTGAGCGCTTGGAATCGCGTTCTCGCCTTCTTGGCGTTCTCGTGCTGCGCCATCTCAGCCACGTGGTGCATTGACAGGGCCAGGACCCCTCCTCGAGTCGCGAACGCGGTCAGGCGGCCCCGCGCGTTGGTGCGTGTACGGGATGACGCCAGTGCGGCCAGAAGATCGCCCCAATGCGCGGAGTCCAGACACACAACGGTTTTGGATGCGAGATCGCTCATTGGCGAAGCTTCCAAGACGAGGAATGCGCCACTGTCACGGTAGCGTGCGTGAACACAGGTTCGTTGATTGCCCGCGCGTGCTGCAACAAATCAATCCGTCACCACTTCCGTCACCAGTTTCAGATTCGCCAGTGAGCGGGCGCCGACAATGCACCATAAAGCGCTGAATGTATTGGTGGGCCCACCAGGATTCGAACCTGGAACCAAGGGATTATGAGTCCCCTGCTCTAACCGTTGAGCTATAGGCCCGTGCTGGCGTTCGGCCAGGGCGCGATTGTGCCGCAAGCACGCCAATGATGCAGAGCAGACAGGCTCTTGCCACCACCGCCCGAGATGATCTCGGTCCCCAAACGAACAAGGGCCGGCAAGCCGACCCTTGTTTGAGCTTCGTTCTGCTTTCGATCAGTCCAGATCGAGGAAGGAGCGCATCTGCTCCGATCGACTGGGGTGGCGCAGCTTGCGCAGCGCCTTGGCTTCGATCTGGCGGATGCGTTCACGCGTCACGTCGAACTGCTTGCCCACTTCTTCCAGCGTGTGGTCGGTGTTCATGTCGATACCGAAACGCATGCGCAGCACCTTGGCTTCGCGTGGCGTCAGACCGGACAGCACATCGCGGACCGTTTCGGAGAGACCACTGTCGGTGGCTTCTTCCAGCGGCGACTGAATTGACGTGTCCTCGATGAAGTCACCCAGATGGGAATCTTCATCGTCGCCAATCGGCGTCTCCATGGAGATCGGCTCCTTGGCGATCTTCAGCACCTTGCGGATCTTGTCCTCGGGCATCTCCATCTTTTCGGCAAGCTCCTCAGGGGTGGGCTCACGGCCCATCTCCTGCAGCATCTGACGGCTGATTCGGTTGAGCTTGTTGATCGTCTCGATCATGTGCACCGGGATACGGATGGTCCGCGCCTGGTCGGCGATCGAGCGGGTGATGGCCTGGCGAATCCACCAGGTGGCGTAGGTGGAGAACTTGTAGCCACGCCGGTATTCGAACTTGTCCACCGCCTTCATCAGGCCGATGTTGCCTTCCTGGATCAGGTCGAGGAACTGCAGTCCGCGGTTGGTGTACTTCTTGGCGATCGAGATCACCAGACGCAGATTGGCCTCGACCATTTCCTTCTTGGCGCGGCGGGCCTTGGCCTCACCGATGGACATGGCCCGGTTGATCTCCTTGATGTCGGAGGTCGACAGGTGCAGCGCCTTCTCGATGCCCAGCCGCTTTTCCTGCTGCGCGATGACCTGATCGCGGACATTCTTCAGGCCGGACGACCACTTGGCCTTGCGCGCGATCTCTCGATCAATCCATTCGACGTCGGTCTCACTGCCCACGAAGCTGCGAATGAAATCGCGGCGCGGCATCTTGGCCTTGTTGACGCACAGGTCGGTGATGGCGCGTTCGGTGGCGCGAATATTGGTGACGACTTCGCGCACCTTGCGCGTGAAGCCTTCGATCATCTGGGTGGGCAGACGCAGCTTGAGGAACTCGCTGGTCATCGCCTCACGCAGTGCGACGGCGTCGTCGTGCTCGATGTCGTGGTCTTCGATGATGCCCTGGAACTGCTCGTACCACTCGCGCAGCTGACCCATGCGGGCGCGGACTTCGGCCGGATCGGGGCCGGTGTCCTTCTCTTCGGTCTCTTCGCTGTCGCCGTCATCATCATCGTCGTCGTCACTGGACGAATCGTCGGCTTCTTCTTCGGCGGCCTCTGCTTCGAGCGCAGCGATGACCTCGGGGTCGGTGCCCAATTCATGGTCGAGGAAGTTGGTCAGCACCTCGGACAGGCGCTTCTTGCCTTCCAGATACTGCTCAAACTCTTCCAGCAGGATCTGAATCGACCAGGGGAAGTTGCTCAGCGCCAACTGGACCTGATTGAGACCTTCCTCGATGCGCTTGGCGATGGCGATCTCGCCTTCACGGGTCAGCAACTCCACCGTGCCCATTTCACGCATGTACATGCGCACAGGGTCGGTCGTGCGGCCCACATCGGAGTCGAGCGCGGCGAGCGCGGCGACCGCTTCTTCAGTGGCGTCATCGTCCGGCGCCTGCGCCGGGTTTTCGGGCACGATCGACGATTCGACGGGGGCGGTCTCATGGACCTCGATCCCCATGTCGTTGATCATGCTGATGATGTCTTCAATCTGCTCGGGATCGACGATGTCGTCCGGCAGGTGATCGTTGACTTCGGCGTAGGTCAGGAAGCCCTGCTCGCGCCCTTTGGTGATCAACTGCTTGATTTCGGACTGCTGTTCGATCTGGGTCTGCAGATTCTCGGGATTATCCATAGGCCAGGGAGGGCTCGGGGCAGGCTACAGGGAACGAAGCAGTATAACCGGTTGATACAAGCCGCGCTAGCAGGTTTGCCAGCCCAAGGCAAGACGATGGCGATCGGTTCGGGTGAGGTTCAGGCGGCAGTCCCAGACCGCCTAGCGGCCGCCAGCCCAACGCCGGGCGCCGGCGAGCAAGGCGGACGTGCGATCGCCACGCCAGGCCCGTCGCAGCCAGCTCCGCAGGCAGACTTCGACGCCCAGCCCCTGGCTGAGCGTGGCCTGGTCGCTGAACGGTATGGGTTCGAAGGCGGCAAGCGCAGTCGCGCTGCCGCGACCGGCAAGCACTGCGGCAACGGCGGCACTGGTAAAGGCACCAATGACAATTCGGTCCGGTTGCAGGCGACGGATCAGTCGCCGCAACCACCACAACCCGCCCGGCCCTCGGCGCCAGATTCCCCTGGGTGCTGGCGCCAGTTCTGCACCCATGCAGTCCATGTCGCGCAGCGTTGGTGCCAACAGCAGGACCGCATCCTCACCCTGCAGGCGCAACCGCTGCGCCAGCATGCGCGCGGGTTCCAGCTCACTGCGCTTGCCCACACACAACAGCGTCAGTCGAAGACGCTTCGGTGTGCGCGGACCCACCAGGTCAGCGTCGCCCTGGCTCGGTGCTGGCCAATCGTCGCTCAATTCGCTGTGGCGGTGGCGCTGTGTCATCAACGACTCCACTGGACCTCAACTGCGACCGGGATGAGGTGGCAAGGTTCCTGCCGACTTCGGCCATTTCGCGATTCCGCTGGCGCGAGTATGCATCCACTGCCAGCATCGAATCAGTGAACCTGCCTCGGGTACGGTCAGGTCAACGGGAGGAATGGAGCACCGTTCCGCCATGATTGACGCGATGCAGCGCTGGTCTGGGCCATCAGTCATGCCGACCGATCGTCGGCGACCGTCACATCGGCGCGCTATCCTAGCGGGGTCGAAGTGCACACGCGTGCAGAGGAACTAGGGTCAATGGGAACGTGGAGTATCGGACACTGGATCGTCGTGGCGATCGTATTGGTGTTGCTGTTTGGCACCAAGCGGCTGAAGAACCTCGGCGGTGACCTGGGTGGCGCCATGCGCGACTTCCGCAAGGCCTTCAAGGACGGCGGACAGGAGGAGAAGGGCGAGGAGGCCCCACGCTTGCAGGCTGATCCTCCGGCGCAGGCTTCCGCGACGACCGAGCAGAAAGAGAAGGCCTCCTGAATTCGAGCCTGACCGGGCCACTGCGAATGTTCGACCTGGGCTTTTCCGAGTTGTTTCTGATCGGTGTGGTGTCACTGATCGTGCTCGGACCCGAGCGCCTGCCCAAGGCAGCCCGCACCGTCGGGGTGCTGCTCAGGCGTGCTCGCAATACCTATGTCAATCTGCGCTCGGACATCGAACGCGAGCTGGCAGCCGATGAGCTCAAACGCAGCTTGAAGTCGGTCAGCGAGCCTGCCAATGAGGTCCGTCAGGCCTTTGATGAGGCACGTCAGGGCGGCCGGGACTTTCAGGCCTCTCTGCGCCAATCGGATGCAGAGCACCAGCGACAGGAACAGGACAGCGCTCTGCAGGCACCGCCAGTTGAGGCGGTCGAAAGTGTCGAGCTGTCTGAGCCGACGGCGACCTCGGGATCGACAGAATCCAGACGGACCGGGGATCTCGCCACTGCGAAGGCGCGCAATGTGGACCCTGGTGCGGAGCCTGACGCGTGAGCAGTGCCGAGCACGACGAGGAATTGCCCTTCTTGTCCCATCTGGCGGAGCTGCGCGACCGCTTGCTGCGCGCCGTTCTGGCCTTGATTGTTGTGTTGTTGGCGTTGATACCGTTTGCCAATCGCTTGTACACGGTTCTGGCCGAACCGCTGGTGGCAGCCCTGCCCGACAACGCGCAGATGATCGCAATCGATCCGGCTGCGCCCTTCTTCACCCCGCTCAAGGTCGCCTTTCTGGTTGCCGTGCTGATCACGGCGCCCTTCATGCTTTACCAGGCCTGGGCTTTCGTGGCCCCCGGTCTGTATCAGCGCGAACAACGGCTGGCGATGCCATTGCTGTTCTCCAGCGCCCTGCTGTTCTACCTAGGGTGTGCCTTTGCCTACTACCTCGTCCTGCCCGTGGTCTTCGCCTTTCTGGCGAGCGTGACGCCCGAGGGCGTGGCGATGATGACGGACATCACCCGGTACCTGGATTTCGTCGTCGTTCTGTTCCTGGCTTTCGGTCTGACCTTCGAGGTGCCGGTGGCGACGGTGATCCTGGTTGCACTGGATTGGGTCACCCTGGAAAACCTGCGCAACAGCCGACGCTACTTCATTGTTGGTGCCTTCATTCTGGCCGCAGTGGTCACTCCGCCCGATGTGATCAGCCAGATCATGCTGGCGGTGCCCATGGCGCTGCTCTACGAAGTCGGCATCATCGCGGCAGCGGCTTTGGTTCGTCGACGCGAAGCCGAGCAAACCTGAGACCTCGCTGGCCTGGGCCATAGCGTCGCGCGGCCATGTTTCCATGCCGTACACTGCACGGTCCGCTTCAGCCCGGGTAGAACGCCGTGACCGCCGCACCGATCAAGTCCCAATTGCGCCAGCTGCTCGACCAGGCCGTGGCCGAGCTGCGCCGTACGGGACTGTTGGACGCATCGGCGGAACTGCCTCCTCTGACACTGGAGCGCACCCGCCAGCGCGAGCACGGGGACTATGCCTGCAACGCTGCCATGCAGTTGGCACGGGTGGCCCGCCGCAAGCCTCGCGACCTGGCCGAAGCGCTGGTGGCGGCCTGGCCGGTTTCCGCGCTTGTCGACAGGATCGAGATTGCCGGGCCAGGCTTCATCAATTTGTTCCTGACGCCGCAAGCCTGGCAAGGAGAAGTGGCCGCAGCGCTCGAGCGCGGACCTGACTACGGTCGCAATGCCCGGGGCGCTGGGCGGCACGTCGGGGTGGAATATGTTTCGGCCAATCCCACTGGCCCCTTGCATGTGGGCCATGGTCGCGCCGCAGCGATCGGCGACACGCTGGCACGTCTGCTGGCGGCCAGCGGCTGGCGGGTGACGCGGGAGTTCTACTACAACGATGCCGGCGTCCAGATCGAGAATCTGGCGTTGTCGGTGCAGGCACGCGGTCGGGGTATCGCCCCCGATGACGCCGCCTGGCCGGAGAACGGCTATCGCGGTGACTACATCGCAACGGTCGCCCGGGCCTTCGCTGATCACGCGACGGTGGAAGTGGATGGGCGACAGGTCACCGGCAGCGGCGACTTCGACGACCTCGATGCCGTCCGCAGTTTTGCGGTGGCCTGGCTGCGGCGGGAACAGAACGAAGATCTGGCGGCCTTTGCCGTGGGCTTCGACGTCTACTATCTGGAGTCGTCTCTCTACGCCGACGGCAAGGTCGATGAGACGGTTCAGCGGCTGCTCGCTCAGGGACACTGCTACGAGCAGGATGGCGCAATGTGGTTGCGGACGACGGAGTTCGGCGACGACAAGGACCGCGTCATGCGCAAGTCCGACGGCAGCTACACCTATTTCGTGCCGGACATTGCCTACCATCTGAGCAAGTGGCAGCGCGGCTATGAGCGGGCGATCACCGAGTTGGGCGCCGACCATCATGGCTCACTGGCGCGCGTGCTGGCCGGTCTGCAGGCACTCGATTGCGGAATCCCTGCCGGATATCCCGAGTACGTGCTGCATCAGATGGTCACCGTCATGCGGGGTGGTGCCGAGGTCAAGCTGGGCAAGCGCGCCGGTGGCTATCTGACGTTGCGCGACCTGATCGACGAAGTCGGGCGGGACGCGACGCGCTACTTCCTGATCTCGCGCAAGGCCGACTCGCAGCTGACCTTTGACCTGGATCTGGCTCGTTCGCAGAGCAATGACAATCCGGTCTACTACATCCAGTACGCGCACGCCCGTGTTTGCAGTCTGTTCCGCAATGCGGCCGAGAAGGGCGTGTTGATCGACGATCAGGCGGGCCTTGCGGGTCTGCCGGCACTGACCGACGAACAGAGTCAGCTGCTGCAGATCGAGCTGAGCAAGTACCCGGAGACCGTCGAATCGGCTGGCGAGTTGTTGGAGCCTCATCTGCTCGCCACCTATCTGCGAGATCTGGCCGCGGCCTTCCACACCTTCTACAACGCGCACCCGATTCTGCCGGCCGCTGCGGATGAGCGCTCAGCACGGTTGACGCTGTGCCGTGCGGTCGGTCAGGTCCTGTCCAACGGGCTCGATCTGCTGGGAATGTCGGCTCCGGAACAGATGTGAGCTGCAACACAGGTCACAGAGCTGGCTGAAAACTGAACGAAAGCTGCGACGAATGGTCCTCTGGTGGCACTGCAAGCCGTATCAGGCAGTGAGCGACGGAGGATGGCATCGTGGACATGCTGCTGCTGGTGATCGGAAGTTTGTTTGGTGGCTACCTGCTGGGTGCCTTTGGCGGCATCGGTCTGACCCGGTTGCTGACCGGCAGCAAGGGCGACCACGCACTGGAGGCCAGCATGGCGGGCTTCCTCGTCACCGGACCATTGATCGCGGCCATGTTTCTGGCTGCGGTGATGTCCTGGTACACCAAGACGAATTCGGTCTTGAGTCCCCTCTCCGGCGGTTGACCCCCTTAGTGCCTGGAATTGAAAAGGCCGTCCCCCAAGCGAGGGGGGACGGCCTCTTTTTTTGCCTGATCGCTGAGTGCTGAGGCTTACAGCGAGTAGTACTGCTGGAACTCGATCGGGTGCGTGTGCATCCGCAGTGCGGTCACTTCCTTCATCTTCAGATCGATGTAGCCGTCGATGAAGTCATCACTCATCACGCCGCCAGCCTTGAGGAACTCACGGTCGTCGTCCAGCGCGCGCAAGGCCTGGTCGAGTGCGTGACAAACCGTCGGAATGGCCTTTTCCTCTTCCGGCGGCAGGTCGTACAGATCCTTGTCCATCGGCGCACCGGGCTCGATCTTGTTCTTGATGCCGTCCAGTCCGGCCATCAGCAGGGCGCTGAAGGTCAGGTAGCCTGGGCCGGTGGAGTCCGGGAAACGCACTTCAATGCGGCGTGCCTTCGGGTTGGAGACCCAGGGAATGCGGCAGGAAGCCGACCGATTGCGAGCTGAATAGGCCAGCAGCACTGGCGCTTCGAAACCCGGCACCAGGCGCTTGTAGCTGTTGGTGGTCGCATTGCTGAAGGCGTTGATGGCGCGGGCGTGCTTGAACACGCCGCCGATGTAGTACAGCGCGGTTTTCGACAGGCCGCCGTACTCGTTGCCGGAGAACAGGTTCTTGCCGCCCTTGGAGATGGACTGGTGTACATGCATGCCGCTGCCGTTGTCGCCGACCAGCGGCTTGGGCATGAAGGTGGCGCTCATGCCGTGCTGGTGAGCGACGTTGCGAACCACGTACTTGAGCATCAGCAACTCGTCGGCCTTGCGGGTCAGTGAGTTGAAACGCGTTCCAATCTCGCACTGTCCCGCGGTGGCGACTTCGTGATGATGGACTTCCACTTCGATGCCCATCGCCTCGAGCGTCAGGCACATCGCGGCACGCAGATCCGACAATGAGTCAACCGGCGGCACCGGGAAGTAGCCGCCCTTGATTCCAGGCCGATGGCCCGAATTGCCGCCCTCATACTTCTTGGCCGAACTCCAGTGCCCCTCTTCGGATTCGATCTCATAGAAGGCGCCCTGCATGTTGGCACCGTAGCGCACACCGTCGAACACGAAAAACTCTGGCTCCGGACCGAAGAAGGCTGCGTCACCGGTGCCGCTGGCCTTCAGATAGGCTTCGGCGCGCTTGGCAATGCCGCGCGGGCAACGCGAATAGCTCTGCATGGTCGACGGCTCCAGCACGTCGCAGCGCAGAATCATCGTCGGCTCTTCGGCGAAGGGATCAAGCACCGCACTGGCGGCCTCCGGCAGCAGCACCATGTCGGATTCGTTGATGCCCTTCCAGCCCGAAATCGACGACCCGTCAAACATCTTGCCGTCTTCGAACAGCTCCTCGCTGATCGAACTGGCGGGATAGGCCACATGGTGTTCCTTGCCGAGCATGTCGGCAAAACGCAGGTCGACGAACTTGACGCCATTGTCCTTGGCGAGCTTCTTCACTTTGTCCAGAGACATCGATGAACTCCTGATGGTCGGGTGGTCGGGACGGTCCGTTCCGGGCACAGCCATGCTCGGGCCGAACCTGGATCACGAATAATGCAACCGGCATGCCAAGGCAATTGAGCGACCGACGGGTGCCAGGAACGGCGATTTGTGCTGCGCTGCAGCAACCGACCGCGTGCGCGCGCCATCATGTGTGCACAAAGATGGTGCAGACTCGCACCGATCTGGTGCAGGGCCGGCGCTGGGCCGGCCCTGCGGCCATCAGACGGGCGCCGGATTCAGGATGTCCAGCGTCTGCGGCGTGAAATTGCCGAGATTGGGGAAGATGGTGGCCAGATCGGAAGATCCCAGACCCATCCATTGCGCCAGGGCACCAGCGTACTGGTCCATGGCGGTCGTCGGGATCATCTGACCGCGGTTGAAGCAGTCCGGGCCGTTCAGGGTCTGATCCGGGAAAGTGCCGAACAGCCGGCCGCCACGCACCGACCCGCCCATCACCATCTGGACGCCACCCCAACCGTGATCGGAGCCATCTCCATTGGAGTTGAGGGTGCGCGCGAACTCGCTCATGGTGAAGGTCGTAACGTTGTCCTGCAGGCCCATTTCTTCCAGAGCGCGATAGAAGGATCCCAACGCACGGGACACCCGTCGCAGCAAGCGGGGCTGCCCCGTGTCAGGCATCTGCGTGGCGTGCGTATCGAAACCGCCCAGGCTGACGAAGAAGATGCTGCGCTGATGCCCCAGCGCCTGTCTCACCCGGATCAGGCGAGCGACCATCGCCAGCTGCTCGGCCAGCGAATTGCCACCATCGGCGATCTGGTTGTAGCCGGGCACCGCCTGATCATCGGCCAGCGCCCGGAAGGGCGTCGTGAGCAGCGAGGGATTCGCCGTGCTGGCGCCAGAGATTTCCGAGCGGATGGCCGCCGACAGATCCATCGCCCGCTTCATCGTCTCCGCGTGCTCGATCTGGAACAGGTGCGAGCCCGGGCTGTTCAGCAGCGTGCACAGCGCAATTTCCTGTTGCTGCGTATCGCTGCCCGATCCACAGGCATCAAAGCCACTCAGCGAGGTGGTGCCGGAACAGTTGGCAAAACTCGAACCCACCGTCAGCCCGGGAACTTGATCGCCGTTGTTCGGATTGCCACAGCTGTTCATCTGGTAGGGCAAAACCTGGTTGCCGACCATGAAACGCTGCGAACCAGAGAAGGAAATGTTCATCGGCAGCAGCTTGCTGCCACCGGCGATGGCGCCGTTGAGACCGAACACCCGATCGGCCACCTGACCACCCCAGCCGAGACGGAAGTTGGCCGTCGCCTGACCCTGGTGCCAGAGCTTGGTCTGATCGTTGTGCGAATACAGCTGCGGCGGCTTGGCCACCGACGGATCGTTAAAGGTGGCCTTGGTGACGGGTTCGATCAACGTGCCCATGTTCGCCACCCAGGCGACGCGACCCTGGCTGGTCAGACTGGCCAATCCCGGCATCGCCGTGACCGACCCGTTGCGATCGATACCATCCCAATCGGCGCAGGCCGGATGCAGGCCATAGCTGTGACCGCCCGGCAAGCCCTGCATGGTCAGTGGCAACAGCGAGCCTTGCGCGATCCCCAATGGTCCATTGGCGCCGGTGTAGGTGCCACCACGGGACGTCGAGTACACCCCGTAGCGGGCTGCATCGGTGGGCACCAGCCAGTTGAAGGAATCATTGCCGCCGCCCAGGTAGACGCAGACGAGCGCACGGTATGAGCCACCGGCACCCTCTTGCGCGAGTGCTGCTTCCATCAGCCGCAGCTGCGGCAGCAGCGACATGGCCGAGCCACCGGCCAGCGTGGCCGTCAGCCGCTTGAGGAAATCCCGACGCGCTTCGCGACGCAGACGTGACATGGTCTTCTCCTTACTTCTGCACGGCGAAATGGGGCGAGAACAGGATCACCCGCAGCAACTGGCGAATCCGGTCGATGCGATTGGCATCGGTGGTCGGCGTACTCTGGTTGTTGAGCATCGTCAGCAAGGTTGTTCGCATCGAGCCGGGCATCGTGCCGTACAGCAGGCGCAGATTCAGTTCGTCGATCAGCTGGCCGTAGGTGGTCGAGGTGGCCGGCGTAATCATCGCCACAAGGTCGGCGTACTGCACCAACGGCCGCGTAGCCGGTGGGTTGTTGGACCCAACGTAGTAGTCGACCAGGCGGGAGCGGATGGTGTTGTTCATCCGCGTGATCGTGGTTTCGGTCAGGATCTGGAACTCCGGTGAGTACAGGCCAGCAGCCTCGATCGGTCCGGGCGCCTGAAAGTCTGGCTCGAAGAAGTTGAACACGGTGGGGGCAGACAGCGGCCGCTGCTCGAAATCGCCATTGAAGCCCAGTGTCATCGAAATGTTGCCGACACTGTTCCCGGAAGGTTCCGGCTGGCCCATGATGACATCCAGTGCGCGCCACCCGGCGGTCATCCGCAGGACCGGCTCGCGCAACTTGCCGAAGTTGCCGATCGGATTGTTGCGTGCTTCCGGGTCCATCAGCACCGCACTGACCACGGCGGCCAGATCACCGCGAACACCACTGCCGTTGTTGTTGAACACTGACGCGACACGCTGGATATAGGCCGGCGACGGATTGGAGGTGGTGAACTTCTGAATCAGCTGACGAGAGATGAAGGGCGCCACCGAGGCATGGTTGGCAATGGCGTCCAGGGCCCGATCAAGGTCGGTCTCGCAGCCGGTCCGATTGTTCGGTACGGCAGGCAGTGAGACGCCGTCGAAGATGGTCTTGGCCGCATTGTCGTGATAGGTGACGCCGCCAACCATGTACAAGGTGCTGGACGGCGGGTTCTGCATCGGGAAGCAGATCATCGGCGCCACTTCATCCACATTGGTGTTGTTGGTGAAGCGCGCATTGGCGTAGTCGGTGCGGTCATAAACCAGACCAGTAAAGACCCGGGCCAGTTCGGCAATGATCGTGTTGTCGTAGGTCGGCTGTGGCTGTCCACCGACCAAAGCGGGTGAATAGTCCAGATTCCGCTTGATCAGCCCAAATGAAAACAGCTGCATGACCTCGCGAGCGTAATTTTCGTCTGGCAGGATCGTGCTGCCGTTGGACTCGTACGCCGCCCGATTGCGCAGGTAAGTCAACCATTCGCCCATCGTTGGACTGAAGGTGACATTCTCAAGCAGGTCCCGATAGCGACCAAAAGCCCCGCGCGCCAGGATGTCTTGATACTCGGCGATCCGTCGGGTGGAAATTCCACCGGAATCGGAAACGACCATGATCTGGCTCAACGCAAACGCCAGTCTCTGGCGCAGTTGATCCGGTGCGTAGACCGCCTGCACATACCAGCGATCGACCCGATGGCCGGAATTGAGCGAGAACTCAGGGTTCTGCGCCAGTTGATCAAGCCACGGCCGAGTCAATGTCGGGGGCATCGACAACTGCTGCTCCATCCACTGGCCGTAACCGATGCCCCGCAGCCGTGCAATCTCGGCTCGCGTTGGCCCGAAGGTGGCCTGAGTCAGGAAGCGTGCGGCTTCGGCATTGCTGGCCGGCGCATCGGTGACGTCATCGAATCCGCCGCGGAAGACCAGGTCGTGGACCTGTGCCTGTGCCACCGACGCCCACAGGACGGCCAAAGCCATGGCCGCTACCCAACCCCAACTGCTGCGCTTCATGCTGATTCCCCGAGAAGCTACGTGTTCAGGCTGCCCGCTCACCCCGATGTTGCAGTGGTGACATTGATGGTCGGTCTTCTTCCCCCTGCACCGAGCAGAGCACAGGACGAATGCGCACCCATTTACGGACGGTGATTCACACCGGTGTCGTTCAGGATGCGGAGCGGCAGTATGAACCCGACAATCGACTGTGTCGTCTACGCGTGAAGAGGTAATCGGTTGACCTGTGATGGCCGGCACAGCATTGCCGACCACCGCTGCCCGCCGCGCACCAATCAGCAGCAGGGCGCGGCGCTGTCGGGCGCCGTAGTCGGCGTCGGCCCGCAATCGAACAGGCCGAAATGCGTCTGGCGATTGCCGTGGACGGCAAACCAGCGAGCAAAGCGCGTGTCGCTGAGCATGGCCGCGGTATTGCCGCATACGCTCATTGCCCGGCCGCGCTCGAAGCGGTGGTGATCGTCCAGCTCAAAGGCATGCGGTGCTTCCTCCAAGCCTCCAAGATAGGTGGCCATCTGACCATAGTCCTCACAGCGGTCTTCCAATGGCAGTTTGAAGGCGCGGACCGTCACGGACTCGAAGCGCACCATGCCGATCCGCCGTTCGACTTCGGCGTCCAGCAGCGGAACCGGACTGCGCGCACAGATGCGGACGTCGGCACAACCGAGCTGCTGCATCAGTCGGCGGAAGTCCTCCCAGTACAAGGCGCCGCCCAGACACTCACCCAACAGCACCGGATCACTGCGCAATTCGGTGGGGATGCGTCGATCGGCAAAGACATCGGAGAAATACAGTTCGCCGCCCGGCTTGAGCACACGCAACGCCTCGGCAAAGGCGCGGGACTTGTCGGCGCACAGGTTCAGAACACAGTTGGAAACCACCAGATCGACGCTCTCGTCGGCGATGCCAGCGGCCGACAGATCTTCAATCAGCCCTTCGCGGAAGCTGACGTTGCTCCTTGCATGTCCAAACCGCTCCGCGTGCCAGTCGCGATACTGCGCAGCCACGGCCAGCTGCTCCGGCGTCATGTCCACACCAATGACCTGACCTTGCGGACCCACCAGGCGCGACAGCAAGTACGCATCGCGGCCGCTGCCGCAGCCGAGATCAAGGACCGAGAGGCCCTCGACGGCGACCGGAACCGGTGATCCACAACCATAGAAACGCGCCAGCACATCAGGGTGCAAGTCGGCCAGCAGCGCCCGCAATCGGGGGCTCATCGCACTGGGATCGCAACAGGCGCCTGTCTTGAGATCGGCACTGCCGCTCAGGGTTTGCCCATAGTACGTCTGCACGGATTGACGCCAGTCGGGTACGTTGGCCATGAGCGATTTCCTGTGGGGATAGGTGAAGCGGACCGGGTGTTCAGGCAGACCCTTTCGCAACGATGCGGCACAGTGGACATCCTATCCAAGTGGCGCGCCCACCCGGACTTGCCGGTTGCCGTCAGATGCGCTGGTTGAGCGCCGAGATTGATTTGAAGTTGGCCCAAGCGGAGGCTCGATGCTGCGATGCAACAGCGGGCATGGCACCATCACGAGCCCCCGACCCCTTGCGCCCACCATGGACGAGATCGAGCGTCGCTATCTGCATGCCGTGCTGACCGCGCGCGTCTACGAGTTGGCGCAGGAAACGGCCCTGCAACCCATGCCACGGCTGTCACGGCGACTGCATACCGAGGTGCGCCTCAAGCGCGAAGACACGCAGCCAGTGTTCTCCTTCAAGTTGCGCGGAGCCGCCAACAAGCTGGCGCAACTGCCGGCCGAGGTGGTGCGCAGCGGTGTCATTGCCGTGTCGGCCGGCAATCACGCCCAGGGCGTGGCCATGGCCGCACGCGCACTGGGCGTGCCGGCGCTGATCGTGATGCCGCAGACCACGCCGGCCATCAAGGTTGAGGCGGTGGCCGCCCTCGGCGCCGAGGTGCTGCTGGTCGGTGATTCCTACGATGAAGCAGCCCGCGAGGGACGGCGGCTGGCCGACGAGCAGGGGCGCTATCTGGTGCATCCCTACGATGATCCGGAGGTGATTGCGGGGCAGGGCACGGTGGGCCTGGAGATCCTGCGACAGAACCCTGGACCGCTGGGCGCCGTGTTCGTCCCGGTGGGCGGTGGCGGATTGGCGGCCGGTGTTACCACGGTGATCAAGGCGCTGCGTCCAGAAGTGGCGGTCTATGGCGTGGAACCAGACGACGCCGCTTGCCTGGATGCGGCGCTGACCGCCGGAGAGCCGGTGGAGCTGCCGCAGGTCGGGTTGTTTGTCGACGGCGTGGCGGTCAAGCGGATCGGTGATGAACCCTTCCGTCTGCTGCAATCTCGCATCGATGGCGTGGTCAAGGTCAGCACTGACGAAATCTGTGCCGCCATCAAGGATGTGTTCGAAGACACCCGCGTAGTGCTGGAACCAGCCGGCGCGCTGGCACTGGCCGGCGCCAAGCGCTGGTTGGAGGAGGGTGGCAGTCGCTCGCAACCGCTGGTGGCGATCGCCAGTGGTGCCAACATGAATTTCGATCGCCTGCGCCATGTGGCCGAACGCGCCGAGATCGGTGAGCACCACGAAGCCGTGCTGGGCGTCACCATTCCCGAGCGCGCCGGGGCCTTTCTCGAGTTCTGTCGCTTGCTCGGCTCACGGGCGGTGACCGAGTTCAACTACCGCTACGCGGATGCCGGCGCGGCAGAGGTGTTCGTCGGTATCAGCTTGCGCCAGGGTGACGCCGATCGGGGCGAACTGATCGAGCAGTTCCGGCAGGCCGGCTACACCGTGCGCGACTACAGCGGCAACGAGCTGGCCAAGCTGCACATTCGGCATCTGGTCGGGGGGCGGGCGCGCCCACCGCAGCCCGAGCGCATCCTGCGTTTCGAGTTTCCTGAACGTCCGGGCGCATTGCTGCGCTTTCTCGAACATCTGGGCGGAGGCTGGAACATCAGTCTTTTCCACTATCGCAGTCACGGCGCAGCCTACGGTCGAGTGCTGGCCGGATTCGAAGTGGACCCGCAACGGTCGGCCGCCTTTGATCGGGATCTTGCCGAGCTGGGCTACAGCTATGTCGACGAGACGGCCAACCCCGCGGTGGGCCAGTTTCTCTGACGCACAGGCCGTAGTCGGCACCCATCGCGGTGCATCTCTGGCGATAATCCGGTTCATGCCCACCCGCGGCGGCCGAACTATGCTGTGGTCCTGTCAACGGGGAGGACACCACATGCATTCCGCTGCTCTGGGGCGCGATATTCGCCAGGTCGATCGGCTGATCGGCCACTACGCCGAGTCGCATCGACATCCCACCAACGTCGCCATTCATTGGTTGTGCGTGCCCATCATCGTCTGGTGTGCGCTGGCTCTGCTGTGGACGATCCACCCGTGGTTGGCCGTTGGCGCGGTGCTGGGCGCGCTGGTCTACTACCTGCGCCTGTCGTTGACCTTCGCGCTGACGATGGCGATCTATGCCGGCCTGTGCCTGGCCAGTCTGACAGTGGTGCCCCATGCGGGCTGGATCGCGCTGGCGCTGTTCGTGATCACGTGGGCGCTGCAGTTCTATGGCCATCACGTGGAGGGCAAGAAGCCTTCCTTCCTGGAAGATCTGCAATATCTTCTGGTTGGCCCGATCTTCCTGCTGGCCAAGCTCTATCGCAAGCTGGGTATCCGCTACTGATCAGACGGCAAGGCGCCGATTTCATGATCTGATCGGCGCTTGCCATCTTGCCGTCGCGCTATGTTGGTCAGGCTGCGATGACCGGTGGAACCCTGATGAGCGGCTGCCGAAGGCTGATTGCGCTGGGACTGATCGGACCTGCGATGGCAACGGCGGCAACCGTGGCCGTGCAGGTCGACTTTTCGGCCGATCGGCGACCCATTGATCCGCGCATCTACGGCGCCAATTTCGCCGACTCCGCGCAGTTGGTCGAACCAGGCTTCACCGTGCAACGCCATGGCGGCAACTCGACCAGTCGCTACAACTGGCAGGCGGATGTGCACAACACCGCCAGTGACTACTTTTATCAGAACATCCCCGACGGCGACGGCAGCAACCTGCCGCAGAACTCCACCGTCAATCAGCTGCTTGCCGCGACCTTGGCAGCGGGCCGCGAACCGATCCTGACCATCGGCACGATCGGCTGGACGCCGGACCCGCAGCGGGTCAAGAAGTGGGGCTACTCACAGGCGTTGTATGGGGCACAGACGCTGGACGAGTGCCGGTTTTACGATCCGAATCCACCCTTCTGGTGCACCGCGGACTCCGGCAACGGGCTGTGCAATCCGGCCGCCAATACGACCGGCTTCTGCATCGGCGGGGAGATCGTCGGCAACAACCCGGACGACACATCGTTTGCCACCGATGCCAGCTGGGCGGCGGCCTGGGTCAGTCATCTGGTCGGTCGCCACGGCAGTGCCAGCAATGGCGGTGTGCGCCTGTACGCGCTGGATAACGAGCCGATGTTGTGGAATTCCACCCACCGGGACGTGCACCCGCAGCCGGCCAGCTACGACGAGATCTGGCAGAAGACGGTGGCCTACGCGACGGCGATCAAGGCCGCCGATCCCGGCGCCCAGGTGCTCGGTCCGGTCACCTGGGGCTATTGCGATCTGTTCGGTTCGGCCGTCGACAACTGCGCGGAGGGACCGGACCGGCAGGCGCATGGCGGGCTGCCCTTCGTGCAGTGGTATCTGCGCCAGGTCTGCCAGCACCAGGTCAGCAACGGGGTACGGCTGGTCGACTATCTGGACCTGCACTACTACCCGCAGGGCGAGGGTGTGGTCGATTTCGGCAACAACACCGGTTTTTCGGAGAGCGCGGCCGTATCGGCGCGACGCCTGCGTTCGTTGAAGGAACTGCATGATCCGAACTGGGTGTCGGAATCGTGGATTGCCGATCTGGGCGATTTCGACGCCAATCACTACAGCAAACCGCAGCTGCTGCCGCGAGTCCGCGCCTGGATCGCGCAGGAATGTCCGGACATGAAGCTGGCGATCACCGAATACAACTGGGGTGCGGACAGCGGTGCCAGCAGCGCACTGGCACAGGCCGAGGCGCTGGCGATCTTCGCTCGCGAGGGCGTCGATCTGGCCACCCGCTGGGTCGCGCCGGCGGCCGGCAGTCTGGTCGAGCGGGCTTACCGCCTCTACCTGAACTACGACGGTGCTGGCAGCCGCGTGGAAGGTTGGTCGACCCGGGCCATCAGCGCGGACATCGATCAACTCGGCAGCTACGCGGTCGACCTGCCGGGTCAGCGACGGATGCTGCTGCTGTTCAACAAGGCGACGACCACCACCACGGTGGCGATCAGCCTCAATGTGGCGGTGCAGGGCAACTGGCAGCTATACAGCTTCAGCGCCGGCAGCGACGTGGCGCAGGTTGGCCAGGGCACGATCGCCGGCAGCAGCCTGAGCCTGGCTGACCTCCCGGCACGACGTGCCTTCCTGTTGGTGCTGCCGGCGGGCAGCGGCGCAGACGCGCTGTTCAGCAATGGCTTCGAGTCCTGACGCCTGGAGCGGACCATTCTAGCTGTCACTCAAAGCTGTCGCGCAGCAGCACTTCGGAGGCGAAGGCCACGCCGCCGGCACCACGGCCTTCCGCGCCCGGCAAGCCGATCTGCACGACCGCAATCGAACGGTTGTCGTCGTCGAATGGATGGCCGATGAAGATCGCTGGCACACGATCACCCGTATCGCCGGTCTGCACGCCACTGTTGCCGGTGACCACGGCCAGTGAGCCGTCCCGGCTCAGTTCGATGTGTTCAAAGCCCGGGCACTGAATCGGCTGGCCGCCGTCGCTGCAGTTCAGGCCGCTGACGGCTGGTGGCAGCTCGATCCGCTCATACAGGGTGTCGGCGTCAAATGGCGCGCGGAGCAGAAAAAGCTGCGCCCGGGTGCCGGCGAATTCGGGCGGAAACAGGAACTGCTGGCCGACCAGAATGGCCTGTCCATCCGGCGCCACGGCAATGGCGGCCAGGCCCTGCACGTCGCTGGGCGCGGGCAACACGGTGAAGACGCTGTCCGCCGAATAGGGGGCTTCGGTCGTGCGGATGCCGTTGACGCTGGGCGAGGTTTCGCTAAGCACGCGGGTGACGAACAGCCGGCTGCCATCCCGACTCAGCCGGCAGACCGACGGCGACTGCACGACCGGCGGGAAGGCCATGGTGAAATCGATCGTCCGATAGGGCGGACTGAGTACGCTGATGCCATCGGTATGGCAGACAAAGGCACGTCCGTCGGGCGCGAAATCGATCGCCGAGGAGACGAAGCTCAGCACCCGCAGTCCGCCGGCAACGGGATCTACTCGTGGGGGCGTAAGGCCGAAGTCCACCACCACGGCCTCGCCCACACTGGGTGCCCCCAACGATTCGCCGATGCTCAGTGCATAGCGCTGCGACGGGTCCACGGCCAGGCTGCCATTGCCGCGCGTGCGCCCGGTCAACGTGATGATCGGCACGGTGCCGGGCGCCTGGGGGTTGATTCGGAAAATGCGCGGATTGACGAAGTCCTGGTAGAGCACCTGTTGCCCGAGAAAGGCGACGCCGTGAGGGCGTGTGCCGGGCGGCAGCGAGTAGACCTCCTGAGTGGGGTTGGGCAGGCCTGCGCCCGGGTTGGCCAGATAGACCGCAGCGTTGCCGTCGTCGATGGTCGCCAGCGCCAGTGGCTCGGTCTGCACCTGGCCCAGCGCGCAGCTGGTCGCCAACAAGGCTGCCATGGCGAGTGTGGCGCTCAGCTGGCCGATGCGCATGATGGATGCCCCCGCGTGAATATCGAGGGCAGTCTGCGCAAAGCCGGTTGAACTGGGCACCCCGATTCTGGGGTGCGCAAGTCAGGCCTGATCAGCTCGGTAGCCGGATTTCCGACGGCGACGCGCCCAGGACCTGGCGCACGTTGCGGCTCAGGTGCGAGACATCGGCAAAGCCGGCCGCGTGTGCCGCCGCAGTGACGCTCTGGCCCTGCTGCAACAGCGTGACGGCATGCAGCAGCCGACGCCACAGCACGTAGTGGCGCACCGGCATGCCGGTATGACGTGGAAACAAGGCCAGAAATCGGCTGGCCGACAGGTGCACGCGCCTGGCCAGACTGTGATGGTCCAGATCATTCGCCGTGGGGTCGGCGTCGATGTGGGCCTGCGCCGCCGCAATGCGCCGATCCGGGGTCACTTCGGCGTGCAGACCGGGCAGACTCTGCGCCCGCCATTGCTCGACACAGGCCGAAGCGTCGAACGGGGCGGTCGGCGACTGCCAGGCCTGCAGCAGCTGCTTGCACAACTGCTCATTCGGTGGCTCTGGATCCTGTCCATCGGCCAGCCAGCGTCGCCAGGTTGCTGGCCCGGGGTCGAGAAACAGATGGACCAGGGGTTGTCCGTCGCCACGCACCCGATGCGGCTGTTGTGGCGCGATCGCGGCAAAGCGACATGCGGTCTGCACCTCGTCTCCAATTTGCAGCCAGATTGGCTGATCCGGGGCCAGCAGCAATTGCACGGCCCGATGGGCGTGCAGTCCCGAATCACCGGCCTGGGCGAAGGCCAGCACGCCTTCGGGCAGGAAGTGCAGTGGTCGCGGCAAGGGTCTCCTCCGGGCAAAGCATCGCCAGTGTCACTGATCGTAACGTGATGATCGTCACAAGAACGTGCAGATGAGATTCACGGCGGGCCGTCGGCAACACCAGCTGGCGCTTTCCAAGGCCCGCCAAACGGCCACCGGCCGTGCCTTTCGACCCGCTGGACCCGCGCCCGCGCCACATGCTAACGTCGCGGCCACTTCCGGAACCGCGTCGGTTCCGCCTGCGGTAGATACCCTTGAATTCTGAAAACAGCGCCCCCGAACGGAGCGCCGAGGCGGGCGCGTCCGAGCCGCCCAAGAGCCGGCGCCGCCATCGCTCCCCCCGCAACGATCGCAACAAGGGTGGTGAACAGCCCCCCCGCGAAGCCATCGATCAGGACGATGCCGACGGCAACGTCGGTGCTTCCAGCGAGCAACCAGCAGCAGCGGCCCCACCGGGTCCGCCGGCACCTCAGTTGCCGCCGATGAACCTGACCGAGCTCAAGCTCAAGTCAGTGGGCGAACTGCTCGAAATCGCCAACGAGATGAATCTCGAAGGCGTCGCCCGCGCGCGTAAGCAGGACATCATCTTCGCGCTGCTCAAGGCCCATGCCCGTAGTGGCGCCAGCATCGCCGGCGATGGCGTGCTGGAAATCCTCTCCGATGGCTTCGGCTTCTTGCGTGCGGCCGATTCCTCCTATCTGGCCGGTCCTGACGACATCTATGTCAGTCCCAGTCAGATTCGGCGCTTCAATCTGCGTACCGGTGACTACATTCGCGGCAAGATCCGGCCGCCGAAGGAAGGCGAGCGTTACTTCGCGCTGCTCAAGGTTGATGACATCAATGACCAGCCGCCGGAAAGCAAGAAAAACCAGATTCTGTTCGAGAATCTGACGCCCTACTACCCGACCCAGCGGTTGACGCTGGAGCGCGGCAATGGCTCGTCGGAAGACATCACCGGCCGCATCATGGATCTGGTCTCGCCGGTGGGCAAGGGCCAGCGTGGCCTGATCGTCTCGCCGCCCAAGGCGGGCAAGACGATGCTGTTGCAGAACGTCGCCCAGGCCATCATGGCCAATCATCCCGAGGTCAAGCTGTTCGTGCTGCTCATCGACGAGCGGCCCGAGGAAGTGACCGAGATGCTGCGGATGATTCACAACGGTGGCGAAGTCATCGCGTCGACCTTCGACGAGCCGGCGGCCCGTCACGTGCAGGTCGCCGAGATGGTGATCGAACGGGCCAAGCGCCTGGTCGAGCACAAGATGGATGTGGTCATCCTGCTCGATTCCATCACTCGCCTGGCGCGCGCCTACAACACCGTGGTGCCCAGCTCCGGCAAGGTGCTGACCGGCGGTGTGGACGCCAACGCCCTGCAGCGTCCGAAGCGTTTCTTTGGCGCGGCGCGCAAGATCGAGGAAGGTGGCTCGCTGACCATCCTGGCCACGGCGCTGGTGGAAACCGGTAGCAAGATGGACGAGGTGATCTACGAGGAGTTCAAGGGCACCGGCAACATGGAAGTGCATCTGGATCGCCGTGTCGCCGAGAAGCGCGTTTACCCTGCACTGAACATCAACCGGTCCGGCACGCGCCGCGAGGAACTGCTGATTGATCCGGACTTCCTGCAGAAGATCTGGATCCTGCGCAAGCTGCTGCACCCGATGGACGAGCTGGCGGCGATCGAGTTCCTGCTGGACAAGATGAAGAACACCAAGTCGAACGACGAGTTCTTCCAGTTCATGAAGCGCTCCAGCTGAGCGCACACGAGGCCGGCGGCGATGACAGTCGTCAGACGCTGGAGCTTGGGTTTGCGCGGGTGGGTGGTGTTGCTCGGTACTGCCCTGACCTGGGCCGCGCCGGCCCAGGCCCTGCTCCCCTCCGGGCAGTACGGCCCGCAGCTGCGACTGGCTCTTGATCGAGATGAAGACGGTCCGCTGCTGACGGGCCTGTATGAACGCAGCGAGGACGGCAGTCATTGCCGCTTCGCGCTGTACGGCCGTCCGCTGACCGACGGCCAGTGGAAACTGCTGCTGGCTGCCGGTGACGACCGCGTGCTGGGTCGAGCGCAAGCGGGCGAGGCGCGCTGGCAGATGCAGCTGGCCCGTGCGCCTCGGGGTTGCGAGGCCTTCCATGAATCACTGACGGCTGCACCGAGTTTCGAGCTGACGCAGTCGCAGGACTGGCGACAGATCCGCCTGATTGACTCGCCACGTGCCCATTTTCACGAGCGGCCGACGGCACAGGCGCAGCGCCGAGCCTATCTGGTCCGCGGCGACGCCATTGCCATCAGCGACGACCAGGATGCGTTCGTCCTGGCGCTGTATCTGACCGCTGGCCGCAGCACCGACGGCTGGCTGGCACGGGATGCGCTGCAGCCGCTCACTTTCGACGCCCTCGGCGAACAGCGCTGGCGCCGGCCGTTGCCCGGCCTCAGTGCACCGGCCACGGTTCAGCAACGACTGGCCTGGCGTGACTGGTTGGACTGGTCGGACGACTGCGAGGCACGCTTCCAGGCTCAGCATGCGGGCGACCAGAGCGGTGGGCTGAACTTGCTCAGCTTTGGCGCCACCGCCAATCTGCTGCGGATCAGCTGTGGGTCGCTGGCCTATCAGGAGAGCTTCATCTATGCCTGGTTGCCGCCGGGTCGACTGGAACGCAGCCAGCTGCTGACCCTGCCCGGTTACCCGCCGGACCTGGGAGAGGAGAGGCTGAGCTCGGCCCACAGCACCCTGTATGGCCTGGACGAGGTAGACCGCCAGCGCGGCGAGATCACCATCCTCACTCGCTATCGCGGCGCGGGGGACTGCGGCCAATGGCAACGCTATGACATCGCGGCCGATGGTCCGGTCCTGCGGGAATGGCGTGAGCGCGCCTGCGACGCCCCGTTGCTCGACGACGAGAACTTGCCGCTGCCTCAGGAATGGCCGCTGCACACCACCGACACAGACCCCAGCTGAGTATGCGCATGAGCCCCGACACCGCCAATCCCCTGCTAGACGACCGCCAGTGGCCCGATTTTCCTCGCCTGGCAGCGGAACAGGTGGACGCTGCCGTGACTCAGCGGCTGGCCGAGTATCGGCAGCGGGTCGAACAGATTCTGGCCGACTCGACTGCACTGGACTTCGATCGGGCGGTCGCACCATTGGAGGCGGCAGCTGACCGTTTGGCCCGCAGTTTTTCCCCGGTCTCGCATCTGCATTCGGTGGCCGACACGCCGGCCTGGCGACAGGCCTATCTGACGGCATTGGACGCGCTGACGGCTTTCCACGCCGAGTTGGCGCAGCACCGCGGTCTGTATGAGCGCTTTGAGGCCGTCTCGCAGCAGCCGGACGCGGATTCACACAGCGCCGCCGAGCGGGCCGTACTGGCCGATGCCCTGCGCGACTTCCGCCTCGGCGGCGTGGCGCTGGACGAGCCCGCCCGCAGCCGCTTCCGTCAGATCAGCACCGAGTTGGCCCGGCTGCAGGCCGAATTCGAGCAGGCGGTCACCGATGCCACCGACGCCTGGCAGCTGCACCTCGAAACATCCGAGCGCCTGCAAGGCTTGCCGGAGAGCGCACTCGCCGGTCTGCGTGAGGCGGCACAGGCCCAGTCCTTGAGCGGCTATCTGCTCACCCTGAAGGCGCCGTGCTATCTGGCCATCATGACCCACGCGCAGGACCGCGACTTGCGCCGGACCCTGTACGAGGCTTACCAGACCCGCGCTTCCGACCAGGGCCCGCAAGCCGGTCAGTACGACAACGGTCCACGGATGGCACAGATCCTGGCGTTGCGGCACGAAGCCGCCGGTCTGCTCGGCTACGACAGTGCCGCACACCTGTCGCTGGCCACCAAGATGGCCCGCGAGCCGCAGGAAGTGCTCGACTTCCTGCATGGGCTGGTGGCCAAGGCGCGTCCGGCGGCCCTGGCTGAGCGGGACCAGCTGCAACAATTTGCCGCGGCCGAGCTGGGTCTGCCGCAACTGGAGCCTTGGGATGTGGCTTTCGCCGCCGAACGGCAGAAGGAAAGGCTGTTCGAGCTGCGTGACGAGGAGCTGAAGCCCTACTTCCCGCTGCCGCAGGTGCTGCAGGGATTGTTCGACCTGTGCGATGAGCTGTTCGGTCTGCAGATTCGGCGCCGCGATGACGTGCCCACCTGGCACAGTGATGTCCACTACTACGAGATCAGCGAGGGTGGCAGCGCCCGAGCCGGCTTCTATCTCGATCCCTTTGCCCGTCAGGCCAAACGCGGCGGCGCCTGGATGGATGTCTGCGTGTCGCGCTCGGCCTTTGACCAGCAGCGCCTGCCGGTGGCCTATCTGACCTGCAATTTCGCCCCGCCCACCGGTGGCAAGCCGGCACTGCTGCTGTTTGACGAAGTCACCACACTCTTCCATGAGTTCGGCCATGGCCTGCACCACATGCTGACTGAAGTCAGCTGGCCCCGGGTTGGCGGCATCGGTGGCGTCGAATGGGACGCCGTTGAACTGCCCAGCCAGTTCCTCGAGAACTTCTGCTGGGAGCGCCGCGTGCTCGACCGGATGGCGCGTCATGTCGATACCGGCGAGGTGCTGCCGCAGGCGCTGTACGAGCGCATGCTGGCCGGTCGTCACTATCACGCCGGCCTGTGGCTGGTGCGTCAGCTGGAATTTGCGCTGTTCGATTTCCGCATGCACCTGGAATATCAGCCGGGGCAGGTCGACCCCGTTTATCCGGTGTTGCGGCAGGTTCGCGAAGAAGTCGCCGTGATCCAGCCGCCCAGCTGGAATCGCTTTGCCCACGCTTTCGGACACATTTTTGCCGGCGGCTATGCGGCCGGCTACTACAGCTATCTGTGGGCTGAGGTGCTGTCCGCCGATGCCTTTGCCGCCTTCAGTGAGCGCGACGTGCTGGATCCGGCCACCGGCTCGCGCTTCCGCCAGGAAATCCTCGCCGTCGGCGCCACCCGGCCAGCACTGGAGTCCTTCGTTGCCTTCCGTGGCCGCGAGCCAGAACTGGAACCGTTGCTGCGCAGCCACGGACTGGCCGCGTAGCCAACTGGCTGACCGTCAACCGGATCGATTGGGGGCGTCGGGCAACTCCAGACTGACGCTGAGTCCGCCACCTTCCCGGTTCTGCAAACCCAGGCGCCCGCCATGGGCCTCGGCGATCTCCCGCGCCAGGGCCAGACCAATGCCCGAGCCGCTGCGCTTGGTCGAGTAGAAGGGGATCAAGGCGTTCTCCAGCACGGCCGCGCTCATGCCGCCGCCGCGATCCCGCACCTCGATGCGCACCCGGCCCGGCAATGGCTGAATGGCCAGCTCCACATCGGTCTCCGCTGACCCCGATTCATGGGCGTTCTTCAGTAGGTTGATCAGCACCTGTTCGATCTGAGTGCGATCAAACCACCCTTTGGTCGCCGGTGCGGGCGTGACCAGTCGAAAGGACCATTGCGCGGCCAGGGCATCGATCAGCTCCGACCAGACAATGGACTCGGGTCGGGGCAACGGCAGCTTGGCAAAGCCGGCGTAACCCTTGACGAAGCCCTCCAGATGCTTGGCCCGCTCGCCAATGGTCTCCAGCACCTTGGGCAATCGCTCGTATTGACCGGCGCGCAACAGGGCCTGGCCGGAATGGCACAGCGAGATCACCGGTGCCAGTGAATTGTTGAGCTCGTGGCTGATCACCCGGATCACCTTCTTCCAGGTCGCCACTTCCTGCCGGGTCAGCTCACGGGTCAGATGCTTGATCAGCAGCAGTCGGTGCTTCTGACCGTTCAACTGCAGGTCACGGCGATCCAGGTGGAAGCTCTCCTCATGCCCATCGATCTCGGCGTGATAGAGCCCGGTTTCCCCTTGCAGCAGCGCCTCGGTCAGCCCGTTGGGTCCGGCCGAGAGCAGCTCTTCGACGTGGGCACCCTCGATCTTGCGACCGCCGGCGAGCAGATGACGAGCGGCGACATTGGCGTAGACGATGTGGCCGCGGGCGTTGCTCAGCAGCAGCGCCGTGGGGGTGTTCTGCACCACTGTGTCGAGCATCAACTCGTGTTGGAAGCGCTGCTGCCGGTCGGTGCGCAGGACCCGGCCCAGTTCGTTATGTGCCTGCACCAGTTCGCCAAACTCGTCCTGCCGATCGGCATGGATGGAAAAGGCAAAGTCGCCGTCGCGAAAGCTGTGCACCGCACCGGCCAGGGCGCGTACCAGCGCCGCTACCGGTCGACCCAGCAGGCGCGCCAGCCACAGCGCCATCATCAGAAACACGAAGGCCGCCGCCAGCCAGGCGAGCAGCGGAGGCAGATCGTTGGCGCCCATGCCAAAGCCCAGGCCAAAGCCGGCCATGCCGACGATGATCAGCAGGGTCGCCAGCCGGCCTTCCAGAGAGCTGGACAGATTCATCGGTTGGCCATCGCGGAGGCCGGAGTCGCTCTCATCCCTTCCTGCCCATGCTGCAAGCTGCTGATGATGCCAGCCCGAATGCTCGACGAGCACGGGCCTTTCTGATCAGTCGCGCCGAACCCAGGCCGCTGCGGCCCGACCGGCCGCCAGCCCGGCGGCCAGACAGGCATTGAGCAGATAGCCGCCGGTGGGTGCTTCCCAATCGACCATCTCTCCGGCACACCAGACACCCGGCCGACGCAGCAGCATGCCGCTGGCATCCAATTCGGCCAGGCGGACGCCGCCGCCACAGCTGATCGCCTCGTCCAGTGGCCGCGGTCGCAGCAGCGGCAGCGGCAAAGCGTGGATCAGCTCGGCCAGCTGGACTGGGTCCTGCCAGGCCGAGGGTGGCGCCAGCTCGCGCAACAAGCCGGCCCGCACGTCGGTCAGGCGAAGCTGCCGGCGCAGGAATTCACTCCAGCTGCGCCCGCGCCGATCCTGCTGCAAGGCAGTTCGCGTTGCTGTCAGTGAGCGTCCTGGCAGCAGATCCAGCCACAGGGTGGCCGTGCCGCTCTGTTCGATCGACCGCCGCAGCGGTGCGGACAGCGCATAGACCAAGCTGCCTTCGATGCCCTCGGCGGTAATGACGAACTCGCCCTGCACGCGCTCGCCGGCGGCGCTGAGCGCAGCGGCGACTGGCTTGACCGGTGCACCGGGATGGCGTGCGGCGAAGTGGGCACTCCAGTCGCACTCAAAGCCACAGTTGCTCGGCACCAGCGGGGCCACGTCGATGGCGGCCGTGCGCAGCATCTCCACCCAACGGCCGTCGGCACCCAGGCGGCTCCAGCTGGCGCCGCCCAGGGCGAGAATGGTCGCCGCCGGCTGCAGTTGCAGGGTGCCAGATGAGGGCGTCTCGATGCGCAGGTGGCCGTCCGCGTCCCAGCCGGTGAAACGATGTCCGGTGTGCAGTGCCAGCCCGCTCTGCCGCAGGCGACGAACCCAACCGCGCAACAGGGGCGCGGCCTTGAAGTCGGCTGGGAAAACCCGCCCGGAGCTGCCCACCACCGTTTCGATGCCCAGTTCGGCTGCCCAGCGTCGCAAGGCCAGCGCGTCGAATTCCTGCAGCCAGTCGCTCACCCTTGGTGCCGCTTCGCGATAGCGGGCCACGAAGTCCGGCCAGGCCTCGCTGTGGGTCAGGTTCAGGCCGCCCTTGCCGGCAATCAGGATTTTTCGCCCCACGCTGGGGGCGGCCTCGTACAGTGCGGCGGGCAAGCCGGCCTGCAGCACCGCTTCGGCCGCCATCAGACCGGCTGGCCCACCACCGATGATCACCACGCTGCCGGACATGGCTCAGTGTGTCCGGACCATGCGTTGGGAAGTTCCGCCCGTCCCGAGGACATGCCAGCGGTCGCTGGCGGAGGTCACTACTCGGCGCCTTCGAGCAACTCGGCGGCCGCCTCGACGGCGCGCCTGGACCCGGCCAGCACCAGGGTGTCGCCCTTGGCCACGCGCTCGTGGCCGTCGGGGGTCAGGACCGAATCCTCGCCGCGGCGGATCACCAGCACGGTGGCACCGGTGCGTGCGCGCAGATTGAGTTCGGCCAGCGTCTGGCCCACCACCGGACTCTGGCCATCGACCTGCACCGGGAAGAGCTCGCCCAGGCCCGGCAGCAACTCCTGCAGCTGTTCCAGCGCATGCGCTTCGGCGCCGGCACCTGCGCCCGGTGCGCGCCGGGTGATCGCTTCCAGGATCGCGACCGAACCGGCCTGTACGTGGCCTTGCAGGTTGGTGGCGCTGCGCCAGAAGGCAATCGCCACGGCCAGCAGCAGCACCGCCAGTACGGCCGCGCCGCGGAAGGCCGGCAGAAAGGGTTGGGTGATCGCCAGACTGGAGATGCCGACCAGCAACAGGATCCCCAGTTCCAGGCCCACCAGCAATGCGCGGCGTGGCGCGTCGCCGAAATCCACGCCGTCGTCGTTGCGTGGCAGCGCCAGCCGACTGAGCCGCCGTGCCAGCGCCCGCGACAGGCGGAATATGCCCAGCAGCAGCGGAGCCAGCAACAGAGCCGAGCCGAACAGCACACCCCAGTAGGCGGCTTCGGCCGCCAGCGGCGTGCGCGCCTCCAGCCAGACGCTCAGCTCCTCGCCACCCAGGGCCGCGCCGATGACCACGGCCCACAGCAACAGACAATCCACCAGCAGCAGCACACCGAGTCGCTGCAGCCCGCTGCGGCGAGCCGCATCGGGCTCGCGACGCTGGCCCAGCTGCTCGATCCAGCTGCCCCACAGCGCGGCGAAGGTCTGCAGCGGTCGTGGCAGCTTGGCATCCACCCAAGCGGCGATGGGATTGGCGAATCGAACCATGTAGGGCGTGGTGAAGGCGGTCACGGCGGCGACCGAGACGGCAATCGAGTAGACCTTGGGCTCCAGGCTGCCCAGTGCGACGCCGAGTCCGGCGATGATGAAGGAGAACTCGCCGATCTGAGACAAGGTCATGCCGGTGCGGATCGAGGTGCGGACTCCGACGCCGGTGGCGAAGGCACCGAGTGCGACTGCGAGCGGCTTGCCCAGCATCACCACCAGCGTCAGCGCGAGGACCAGTTCCCAGTAGCGCACCAGGATGGCCGGATCGATGGTCATTCCCACGGCCACGAAGAACACTGCGGCGAAGACGTCGCGGACCGGCCGCACCAGCGACTCCACCCGATGTTCCTCGCCAGACTCGGCCACCAGCGAGCCCGCGAGGAACGCACCCAGCGCCACCGAATAGCCGAAATGCTGAGCCGCCAGCGCCGCGGCAAAACAGATGCCGATCGAGGTCACCAGGGTGGTTTCGGGCCGATTGACCTTGACCACCGCGCTCATCAGACGTGGCACGACCAGCAGACCGACGATGATCAGCGCCGCCAGGAAGCCGACCAGCCGCAAGCCTTCCTGCGCCAGGCCCCAGCCGGTCATCTCCTCGCCGCGGCCGAGCGTCGTATACAGCGCCAGCAGCAAGACCGCCAGCAGGTCTTCAACAATCAACACGGCAAACACCAGACCGCGCAGTTCCCCACCGATCCGTTGTTCCTCAAAGACCTTGGCAATGATTGTGGTACTGCCGATCGCCACGATGCCGCCGATGAAGAAACTCTGCACGGCGGAGAAGCCAAAAGCACCACCAATGGCCGTGCCCAGCCAGAGCAGGAAACCCACCTCCAGCACAGCGATCAGAATGCCCCGTGCGCCCACCCGGGCCAGTTTTCCCAGGCTGAATTCCAGGCCCAGGAAGAACATCAGCAGGATCACGCCCAGCTCGGACAGCGTCGTGACCGTGCCTTCGTCGGCAACATTGAGCAGCCCCAGATGCGGACCGATGATCGCACCGGCCAGCAAATAGCCCAGCACGATGGGCAGCCGCAGCCGCTGAAAGAGCAGCGTCGTCACAGCCGCCACGCAGAGCACGGCGGCCAGACTGGTCAGAAAAATGTCGGTGTGCTCGTGCATGGCGGATCGTCAGCGGCGCCCCCGGATACAGCCTACCGATATCCAGGCTGTGATGCTTGTTGACGAAGCATTAGCCGCTGCTGCTTGCATCGAGTACGCGAGTGGAGTGCAATCGGGAGCTACTTCGAACAGCGGGAATAGGCAATGGGCTTGTTTGATTTCGTCAAATCCGCGGGCGAGAAGGTCATCGGCATGGTCGGTGGCAGTCCCGCCACCAGCTTGATTGACCATCTCAAGGCGAAGGGTCTGCCCGCAGAAAAGGTTCAGGTGGAATATGACCCGGCATCGGCGCAGGTTCGCGTCAGCGGTCAGACCGCCACCCAGGCCGAGCGCGAGAAGATTCGCGTCGCGCTGGGCAACGTCGCTGGCGTCGAGAAGGTCGAGGACAACGTCCAGGCTGACGATGGTGCTGACGAAGCCCGTTTCTACACGGTGCAGCGAGGCGACACCTTGGGCAAGATCGCCAAGGAGATGTACGGCAATGCCGGCAAGTATCCGGTGATCTTCGAGGCCAACAAGCCGATGCTCAGCGACCCGGACAAGATCTATCCGGGACAGGTGTTGCGCATCCCGCCTCTGGGGAATTGATTCACCGATGCCTGGTTTGCCAACGATGCTTCATGCCGGCCGCAAACGGCCGTCTGTGCTGTCCGGGCTTGTCTTGAGCGCGTTCCTGACCGGCTGTGCCAGCACACCGTCGAGTACGGCGAGTGATGCGCCGGCGACCTCCGGCGGCGCGCGGGCCTTGCTCGCCAGCCATCGGACCGAGAAGGTTCGCAGTTACGAGCACGAGATCAAGACACCCGATGGCGGCACCCAGTGGCAGCGGGTGGAGTGGGGCTGGGACTACACCGATGCGGTGGCCTACGAGTTCATCACCGACCTGCAAGGGGTCGAGATCGAGTTCAACCAGCTGCCCGGCATCACGCTCAAGCCGACCGAGAAGGAGATGGCAAAGGCGGTGGCCATGGTCAAGGCCTATCCGGAGCTGGCGAGCACGGCAGCGACGCCCGGAGCCTACTTCGAGGGTGGCTTCATTCTGATGGAACCCAACCACGCGGTCTGTCACCTCAAGTCACGCTGTGTCTATGTGCTGGCATCGACCGACCATGGCCGCAACAAGATCATCCAGGCGATCGTCGATCTCCAGACCGAACAGATGGTCGATCCGAACTGGGATCCGAGCATGATCGGCTCCCAATGAACTGCAGCAGCGAGGACTGATTGATGAAACTGAGGGTATGGATGGGGCTGCTTCTGGCCTTGGGTATGTCGTCGGCCACCGCCCAGGTGGTCTGCAATGGTGCCAACGAGAATTTGCTGCGCTGGCCAGCCGACAATCCGGTCTGGGAGATGTGCTGGCTGACACCAGCCAACAGCTCCGGGCCGCGTGGCTCGGGCATGGAACTGCGCCGCGTCCACTATGTGGGCACCCAGGTGCTCAAGACCTTGCATTCGCCCATTCTGTTTGCCGAGTACGCCAGCTCCACCTGCTACCGGGACTGGAAGGACTCAATGGCCAGTTTTGTGGCCGAGCCGGTCGTGCGCAACCAACTGGGAGAGACGTCGGCGTTTCTGCCGACCACGAGCTGTGACCGCTCGCAATCCAACACTCAGTCGTATGGAAACTGCCCCTTCCAACTGCCGGGACGGACGAGCAGCGACTGTTTCTCGGGACTGTCCATCGAGGACCGTGGCGACCATGTCGTGCTCACCACGCAGTATGACGCCTCCTGGTATGCCTACACTTCGCGGGCCATCTTCTACGCCAATGGCGCCTTCGATCTGCAGTTTGGATTCGGCAACTTCTCCAACACCAGCAACGGAACGACGCACTGGCACCACAACTACTGGCGCCTGGATTTCGACATCGGCGATGCGGGCAGCGACATTTTGAGCATCAATGATGTGGCACAGGACACCGAGTTCACCAGTCTGCGCAGTCAAACGGGTGGGCCAGGCGGAACTGAGCTCACCTGGGAGGTGCGCGACGCCAATTCCGGCCTCGGCTACCGGATGGTGCCCAGCCGCAACGACTACCAGACGCCCACCAATCAGTCGGGGCGGAATTTCCACATGGTCGATGTGATTGGCACGGTCTACAAGGCCAACGAGTACGGCGACCGCAGCAACAACAACCTCGGCGATTGCGCCATGACCCACGGCAATCTGGCCAATGGCGAGAGCATCGGTGGTGCTGGCGTCGGTGCCGACGTGGTGCTGTATTACCGCGCCGCCGTGCGAGACCAGGCGGGCATCGATGCCATGCTCTGCAAGAGCGCCGGCCCGCTCTTCGTGCCGTTGGGCAACTTCGATCAGTACTTCGAAAACGGCTTCGAGGATTGATTCAACGTCATCGAACCCCGCTCTGCCCGGCAGAGCGGGGCTGCCGGAAGTGAAGGCCGCGTCTGAGCTTCCGCCTTGTCATTGCGGTCGTCGACCGCACCAGGCTGCATGGCCGGATTGGCGCGAGGTTCCGTGCGGACCCTCAGTCCTCGCGCGTCACCCGCAACACTTCCTCGACTGAGGTCACGCCTGCCACGCACTTGCGCCAGCCATCCTCAAGCAGGCTGGGTGTGCGTTGCCTTGCCGCGGCTTCCAGCGCCTGTTCGCCCGCGCCCTCATGGATCAGGCCACGCAGTGCGTCGTCAACGATGACCAGCTCGTACAGGCCGGTGCGGCCCTTGTAGCCGGCGTGACGGCCACCGAGATCGGCGCGGGGCTGATACAGATCGATGCGCTCGCCGCGCTGCTTGCCGAAAGCGACCAGTTCCGACAACGTGGCCGGATAAGCCTCGCGCAACGCTGGATCCAATCGCCGCACCAGCCGCTGTGCGAGCACACCGACCAGCGACGATGACAGCAGGAACGGCTCGATGCCCATGTCGCGCAGTCGCGTGACCGCGCCGACGGCGCTGTTGGTGTGCAATGTGGACAGCACGAAGTGACCGGTCAGCGAGGCCTGCACGGCAATGCGGGCGGTTTCCAGGTCGCGAATCTCGCCGACCATCACCACATCCGGATCCTGACGCAGGATCGCGCGCAGGCCGCGGGCAAAGCTCATGTCGACCTTGCTGTTGACCTGCGTCTGGCCGATGCCGTCGATGTAGTACTCGATCGGATCCTCGACCGTCATGATGTTGCGCGAGCTGTCATTGAGCCGAGCCAGACCGGCATACAGCGTGGTGGTCTTGCCCGAGCCGGTGGGACCGGTGACCAGCAGAATGCCGTGCGGGCGCTGGATCAGCTCATCCAGCGGCGCCAGCGTCGATGGATCCATGCCCAACTGACTCAGATCGATGCGGCCAGCCTGCTTGTCGAGCAGACGCAGCACCACCCGCTCGCCGAAGGAGGCCGGAATGGTCGACACGCGCACATCGACCGGTCGCCCGGCGATGCGCAGGCCGATGCGCCCGTCCTGCGGCAGGCGCTTTTCGGCGATGTCCAGCTTGGCCATGACCTTGATGCGGGACACGACCGGCGCGGCCAGCGTGCGGTGCGGACTGAGCACCTCACGCAGCACGCCGTCGATGCGGAAGCGCACCACCAGCCGCTGCTCGTAGGGTTCGATATGAATGTCCGAGGCCTGCTGCCGGATCGCTTCGGCCAGCATCGCGTTGATCAGCCGGATGATCGGCGCGTCATCCTCACTTTCCAGCAGGTCGGCTTCCGGCAGCGCGTCGGCGATCTGCTCCAGCGTCAGCTTCTGGTCGATGTCGGCCGCCATTTGCGCCGCATCATCGGCACCTGACTCGTACAGCTCCCGCACGCGTCGATCGAAAGACTCCACACCCAGCGCTTCGAGCTTCAGCGGCCGTCCGCAGTAGCGCCGCAGCTCCAGCAGCACCTCGGGTTTGACGTCCGGCCGATAGACCACTTCCGCACGCTCGGCGTCGTAGCCCACCACGGTGGCGCCATGGCGGCGGGCGAAGCCGAAGGAGGGGCGGGGAGGAGGGGACGTCATCGCAGAGGCCTGATGGCGCGTCGCGAGTGTGTTGGGTCACGTGATGAGGGCCCAGGGCTCAGGGCCCAGGGCCCAGGGGCGTAGGCAGAACTGACACGTTGTTGGTTTGCAGGGCGTCTCTTGCCCATTGGGCTACAAGCAGCCGACAGGTCTCGACGAAGCCGCCCTTGCTGGGCCCTGGGCCCTGGGCCCTGTGCCCTCGCTCTCACTGATACCCCTCACCACCCTCACTGGCCATCGGCTCGCCCTGCGGCAGGCCCTGGCGCAGGAAGTCCTGCATTTCAGGCAGCAACGGTGTCACTTCATCGGGCAGCAGGCCGCTGTTCTGCTCGCGTGCGCGCAGCTGTTCGGTGCGCAGATAGTTGTATTTCTCGCTCGAAATCAGCGCCTCGGTGGCGCTGTCGCGGGCGATGCTGGGGGTGAGGAAGATCATCAGGCTGCGCCGCTCCTTGTTCGAGGCGCGGTACTTGAACAGATTGCCGACGACCGGAATCGAGCCGAGTCCAGGCACTTTCTGCACCGAATCGGTCAGCTGTTCGCTGGTCAGGCCACCGAGCACGAGCATCGCGCGATCGCGCACCAGCACTCGCGTGGTCAGCGCGCTGGTGTTGGTGATCAGGTCCACCGCGCCCTGCTGATTGGCCGGTGCCAGCGAGGAGACCTCCAGGTCGATGTCCAGCACCACCGAGTCGCCTTCGTTGATGTGCGGAGTCACCTTGAGCTTCAGACCGACTTCGCGCCGATCGATGGTCTGAAAGGGATTGACGATGCCATTCTCATTGGTCGACGAGCTGCCGGTGGCGAAACTGCCGGTCAGGAAAGGGACTTCCTGGCCCACGCTGAGCGTCGCTTCCTGATGATCGAGCGTCATCGTCGACGGCGTACTCAGCACATTGGTCGCCGAATCGGCCGCCAGGGCGCGGGCCAGGGCCCCGATCTGCAGGATCTCGCCCACCCCCGGCACATTGACGGTGCCGCGGATCCAGCCCAGGTTGAGGCCGGCCTGGCCACCGAGAACGGATGGGTCAATCGATGCGCCGATGATGCCCCCGGTGCCATTGGCCCCGGGGAAGTTGGTGCCACCCAGCACGCCGTTGTCGCCAAAATCGTTGTCGGTGGCCTGCCACTGAATGCCAATCTCGCGCGCGATGTTGTCCGAGACCTCGGCCACCAGGGCCTCGATCAGCACCTGGGCGCGCCGGATGTCGAGCTGACGCACGACGTCCTTGAGGTCACGGAACACCGCCGGCGGAGCGTTGATCACCAGTGAATTGGTTTCCTTGTGCGCCTGGATCGCCGGCTTGCTGCGGTCATCCTCACTGCCGGGCTGCTTGCCGCCGAAAGTCGCCAGCGCGGTCTCCAGGATCGGCACCAGTTGCTCGGCGTCGGCATAGCGCAAGTAAATCACCTGCAGCGTCTCCGAACCGCTGAGCGGTGTATCCAAGTGGGCGATCAGTGCCTTCAGACGCAGTCGCTTGCTGCGGTCGCCGGCGATCAGGATCGAGTTGGTGCGCTCATCGGCGGCCAGCTTGTTGCCGCTGCCATCGGTGGCGCTGGGCGGTTGCAGCAGTGTCAGCGTGCGCACCACCTCGGCGGCATTCGCATGTTCCAGCGGCACCACCTCCACTTCCGAGGCTGAGGCCTGGTCGAGCCGGGCGATCAGCTGCTGAATGCGATCGACATTGGCGGCGCGGTCGGCGATCAACAGTGTCGAGGAGGTCGGATGTGGCAGCAGCTGCGCCGATTGCGGCACCAGCGGCCGCAGCAATTGCACCAACTCGGCCGGACTGAGGTGATTGACCGGGACGATGCGAGTGACCAGCGCATCGGGTGCGCTGGCACCCGGCGAAGCAGGGGCGTCCTGGGTGGCCAGAGCTTCGGGCACGATCTTGATGATGTTGCCGGCACCCACGGCGGCAAAACCGTTGACGCGCAACACGGAAAGAAAGACGTCGTAGACCTCGTCGGCGCTCATTGGGCGATTGGAGATCACGTTGACCTTGCCGGTGACGCGCGGATCGATGATGAAGTTGCGCCCGGTGATCTCCGACACCGTGGCGATCAGCGAGCTGATGTCGGCATCGCGCAGGTTCAGCGTATGCCCAGCGACCTGGTTGCCGCTGGCCGGATCGGACACATAGACCGGTTGCTGCTGCGCCGACAGGCTGGCGCCGCACAACAGGGCGGCCGCGGCGGCAACGAGCAGACGGCGCCAGGGCTGGTGAGTGCGTCCTTCGGTCATGGCGTGGAGTCCAGGTTGATCGGTGGCAAGGGGAGATCTTGTCCGTCGCGGCGTACGGTCAGCCGCACGCTGCGCGCATTCTGCAACTGCTGAGCAATTTCGGCACCCCTGCCCAGCGAATCGATGCGAATACCGTTGACCTCGGTGACGATGTCGTTGGGCTGCACGCCAGCCCGACTGAGCAGTTGCTGATGACTGCCCGCATTGAGTCGCACGCCGACGAAGCGACCGCCTTCGATCACCGGCAGCGCAGTGACCGAGCGCGCCAATGCGGCGGGGTCGGCCACGGCCTGGGCGCGCAGGGCCTCGAAGGCGGCGGCACTGTTGCCGGCCACCGGATTGACGAAGCTGGCCGATTGCCCGGGCAGGCTGGGCACCGGCGGACTCATGCCCGGCGCGGGTGCGGATCGCGTGGTCGCGCGGGCGCTGCCGCCAGCGCTGCGGGTGTCCAGGGCGGCGGTGCCCAGCGAGAGCTTCTCGCTGCGGCCATCGACGCGCAGGATCACGTGGTCCGAATGCACCGATTCCAGTCGCGCGCCGCCGGGCAGGAACATGCCCGGCGTGTAGCTGCCTTCGCCCTCGGGATCGGCAATCAGCGCCCGTGCCTGACTGGCCACGGCGGCGGTGAAGGTGCCCTTGAGGGTGAGGTTGAGTGTGGTCGTGGGTGTCTGGCTGACCGCCGCGCCCGGCTGCGGGCCGTTGCCAAACAGGTGGTAATCGGCCAGCGGAATGCTCGGCGCGGTGGGCAGTTGGGCACCACCGATCTGTTCGCCCAGCGTCGGCAGGGGTGGCGGCGGCGCCAGCCACAGCCACAAGGCTTGCACCAGAGCCAGCGCCAGCAGCAGGACCGCCACGACCACGCCGCCACGAACGGCCAGGTCGATAAGGTCTTCGCGTGCCGGTTCAGCCCAGGTGATCGCCATGACCTGCGCCCCTACCCTTCGCCACCAGCCGGTGGGGTGGGTGCCGCTGTTGGACGCCGTCGTCGACGACGACGTTTTGGCGCTGCGCCGTCAGCGGGCGAGCCTTCGGTGGTTGGCGCGGCACCCTGGGTTTCCGCCGGTGCCGGTGCAGACGGCTCTGACGAGGGCTGGTCGGCGCTGGCCGGCCGATCCCCACGGCGACCACGACCGCCGCGGCCAGATCCACCCGCGCCGCTGCGACTGCCACCACTGCGACCGCGCCCACCGGGGCGGTCGTCGCGGCGCGGAGCCTTGCTCAGATGGAAAGCCGGTACGTCGACCAGCAACTCCGGATCGACACTGGCGACCGGAATCTTGTGTTCAATGTAGGCCTCGATGTCCGGCAGGCTGATCGCATAGCGTTCGCAAGCGAAGCTGACGGCGTCGCCGCTGGCACCGAAGCGCGCGGTTCGGCCGATGCGATGCACATAGTCTTCCGGATCCTGCGGCAGGTCGTAGTTGAAGACATGCGAGACATCGGGGATGTGCAGGCCGCGGGCGGCCACATCGGTGGCGACCAGAATGGCGACCTCGCCCTTGCCGAAGCGGCCCAGCAGCGTCTGCCGCTTGTTCTGCGGCACATCGCCCGAGAGCACGGCGGTCGGTAGACCCACCTGATTGAGCCGGTTGGCAATCTGTTCGGCGGCATGCTTGGTGTTGACGAAGACGATGGAACGGGTCGCGTCCATCCGCTTCATCAGGCCCACCAGCAGCGGCAGCTTCTCTTCGCTGGCCGGGAAATAGACTTTCTGCGTGACCTGCGCGGCGGTGATGCTGTCGCTTTCCACCTCGACCTTGCGGGCCTCGTTCATGTGCTCGTAGGCCAGCTCCATCACGCGATAGGACAGCGTGGCCGAGAACAGCATGCCCTGGCGCTGTTCGCGCGGCGGGCAGCGGCGCAGCAGGAAGCGCACGTCCTTGATGAAGCCCAGGTCGAACATCCGGTCGGCTTCGTCCATCACCACGGCTTCGGCCGAGCGCAGGCTGTAGACGTGCTGCTTCAGATAATCGATCAGCCGACCTGGCGTGCCGATCAGGATGTCGACACCGGCTTCCAGCTCGCGACGCTGCTTGTCGTAGTCGATGCCGCCGTAGGCGAGGCCCAATTTCAGCTCGCTGTAGGCACCGAACAACACGGCGTCCTTGTGGATCTGGATCGCCAGCTCGCGGGTCGGCGCCAGGATCAGCGCGCGTGGATCGGTTGGGCGGCGATCGGCCATGGCCGGCTGGGTCAGCAAACGCTGCATCACCGCGAGCAGGAAGGCGGCCGTCTTGCCAGTGCCGGTCTGGGCCTGTCCGGCAATGTCTTCGCCCTGCAGGGCCGGCGGCAGTGCCAGCGCCTGAATCGGCGTCAGTCGGTGGAATCCGGCCTCATCGAGACCGCGGAGCAGATTGGGGTGCAAACCCAGGCTGTGAAAATCGACGTCGGTAAGTACTGGTTGGCTCATGCTTTTTCCAGCCCCGCGGCCATCTGGCGATGCGCCTGGCGTTGACCCCGGGGCTTATACGGGGAGTGGACATGCGAACGGTCTGCGGATTGACCCTCAACCGATTTTGCGACCAAACTTGCCCCCACCCAAGGGTGACCCCGGAGCGCATCCCGGGAAAGCATCCTGGCCGTGCATGCCGCCAGTCCGACCCAGTGCATCCTGCAACTTGAGTCGGTTTCTAGCAAGTGTAGCTTATTCATTGATTTTATAGCGGGGTACCATCGTGAGCGATCGCGTCAACCACGTCGGCGACGCCGACTTCGAGCATGAAGTACTGGCGAGCGCCGAACCGGTGCTGGTGGATTTCTGGGCCGAGTGGTGCGAACCCTGCAAACGCATCGAACCGGTGTTGCACGATCTGGCCGATCAATACGGCGAGCGCCTGCGTGTGGCCAAGGTCAATGTCGAGGCCTCACCGGCGGTCGCGGCGCAGTATAAGGTGCGCGGCCTGCCAACGTTCATGATCTTCAAGAATGGGCAGGTCCATTCGACCCAGATCGGCGCGGTGAGCAAGACCCAGCTCAGTCAGTTCATCGACCGCGCACTTTGATCGTCTAGCCTGGTGACCCTGTCCGGTACGCTGCACCGGGCCGGTTGCCGTTGCGGAGTCCATGCCCATGAGCGAGCTGAAAGGTCACCTGGCGCTGAGCGTCGAAGCCATCAATTGCTTTGCCGATGACGGCCGTCTGGACGCCGACGAACTGGGACGCCTGATTGCGCTGGCCGAGCGCGACGGTGTGATCGATCAGGACGAGATCCGCGTGCTGCGCGGCATCATCGCCCGGATCCAGCCCGAGGAAGTCGACGATGCCTTGCGCGCCCGTCTGCAGGAGCTGGCGCAGAAGGTCGCTGGCAGCAGCAAGGGCTGAGTCCGCAGCCGGAAGCGGCTCAGAACTCCAGCTCCAGACTCAGGCGTACACCCACGTCGGGGGTCCGGTCGTTCAGTCCGATGGGCAGGCCGAGTTCCCAGCGCAGTTGCCGTCCCGGCGCCAGTCGGTGCGCACCCAGCAAGGTGGGGCCGATGGCGTAGTCCTGATCATCCAGATAGAGATCCAGTGCCGGCTCCAGTGCCGGTGAGTGCAGATAGCGCAGCTGTGCCCGCAGCGCGGTCTCGATCTCGTTGTCGATGTCGTCACCGAACTCGTACTCGAGCTGGGCATTGACCGTACCGACCCAGCGCTGCGCCAGCTCCTTCTCCAGCAGCAGGCTGACGGCGACTTCGCGCTCGGTCCCGGCGCGATCGGCCTCGGCTTCCAGCAGCAGGCCCCAGTCGGCCCAGTACTCGCCCTGCTCGGTCAGCTGCCACAGTGCCTCCAACTCAAAGCCGCGGCTGCGCCGGTTCTGGCGGTGTACCGATTCGGTCAGCAGATAGATCTCGGTGGCAAAGCGGTCGGTCCAGCCGTAGCCAAAACTGATCTGTTGCAGATTGCTGGGGGTTTCACCATCGCCGCGCCAGAGCAACTGGTATTCCAGCTCCCGCTCCCCCTGATTGACGTAGGGGTGGTAGATGCCGCGAATCTCCGCCGTGGCGATGCCGGAGAGCCCGAGCAGCAACAGGGCGGTCGGCCAGCGCAGGGCCTTGATCATGTCCTGAGGTCCTTCTGTGAGAGTCCATGCCGCCACCAGCGCAGAGCACCGCCCACACTGATCAGGATCAGCACGGCGAGGTAGCACAGCACCTGGGTCAGGTCCGGGTTGGCGTCGTAGCCGAAAGCCGCATGCAGGAACTGGCCGAACCAGCCGCGTTCGTCGACCAGCCAGCCGCTGTCCCAGACGGCGTTGCCCGAATCCAGCCAGCCCATCTGCATCAGCTGCTTGGCGAACTGCATCGACAAGCCACCGGCGACCAGCGCCGCCAGCAGCAGATACAACGGCAGAAACCAGCGCCGCGGCTGGAAGCTGAACAGGTAATAGACCAGCACGCCGATACTGACGCCCAGACCGGCGCCGATCAGCCCGCCCATCAGGGCGCCCAGCAAGGCATCACGCTGGCCGACGAAGGCCGACAGATAGATCCACACCTCCGACCCCTCGCGGGCCATCGAGGCCGCCACGATCAAGCCGAACAGCGTGCACAGCAACGGGGCCGCGCGCGCAGGCGCATCGCCGGGCTGCTGCAGCGCCAGTCGCCAGTCGCGCACCAGCACGATGTCGATCAGCACGAAGCAGCCGATCGCCAGCAAGTACAGCAGCGCATTGACCCGCTCCTGACCGGAGCCATCGAAGGCTTCGCCGATGGCCGCGGCATAGTGGCTGAGCAGCCAGGAGCCCAACAGCCCGCAGAGCACGGCTGGCCAGACCCAGGCGACGGGCAGCGCCAGCTTGCGACACAGCGCCAGCAGGATGCTGATGAACAGCGCCGCTTCCAGCACCTCGCGCAGAACCAGCAGGACGGCGTCGAGCATCTCAGGGCTCCACCCGGATCGTGCCCTGCGCCGTCTTCGGATTGAACTCGCCGAAGAAGGGATAGACCCCTGGCTGCAGCGGGCCGACGAAGATGATCGCGCGGGCGCCGCCCATGATCACCTTCTCGCGATTGAGCTCGTAGCTCTCGAATTCCTCCGGCGTGGCATCGCGGTTGTTGACGATCAGCTTGACCTTGGTATTGGCCGGAATGCTCAACTCGGCCGGCTCGAACAGGTGGTTGCGGATGTCGATCTCGAAGGTCGGCACCTCGCCCAGAGCCGCCAGCGGCCACAGCAGCCCGCCAACAAGCCCGTAGCGCCACCAATCACTGCGCCTCATGTCTTCCCCCTTCCTGCCCCTTCGATGGCGCGCCAGCCGCTGGCAGACAAACGACGACCTGCAGACCCTGGCCCTCCGGCGCATCACAGAACTCGATGCTGCCCTGATGCAGATCGATGACCTGACGCACGATCGACAAGCCCAGGCCGCAACCGCTGACACCGGACAGATGGCGATCGCCGCCGACGCGATAGAAGCGATCAAAAACCCGTTCGCGCTGCTCGGCCGGAATGCCCGGGCCATTGTCGATCACCCGCAGGTACAGCCATTCCCCACGGCGCTCGCTGGACACCCGGATGCGGCCCTCGCAGGGCGTGTACTTCATCGCATTGTCGAGCAGATTGCGCAGCAATGCCGCCAGCCCTTCCGGATCGCCCAGGGCCCAGTCCTCGCCCCCTTCGTAGGCGATGTCCAGTGCCTTGTCGGCCAGCAATTCGGACTGTTCGGCAATCAGCTGGCGCGCCAGCGCGGCGACATTGACTGGTCGAAAGCGGCAGCGCACGCCACCGACCTGGTCGGGCGCCAGGCGGCTCAGGATCAGGATCTGATCGACCAGATGCTGCATCCGCTCGATGCCTTGATGCAGCTTGTCCACGGCCGCGCTGTGCTCGGGCGCGCGCAGCGCCAGATTCTCGACCTGGATGCGCAATGCCGCGATCGGTGAGCGCAGCTCGTGCGCGGCATCGGCAGCGAAGCGCTTCTCGCGCTCAAAGGCAGCCTCCAGCCGTCGTAGCAACGAATTGGCCGACTGCGCCAGCCGCTGCAACTCGGCCGGCAGCGCCTGCGCCGACAGCGGTCGCAGATCGCTGGCCTCGCGCTGCTCCAGATCGCCGGCCAGTCGCCGGATCGGGCGCAAGCCAAAGCCCAGCAGGGACCAGATCACCAGCGCCAGCACCGGCACCGCCAGCACCATCGGCAGCACCGCTGGCACGATCACCGATTCGGCGACGCGATAGCGTTCGTCGTCGCGCTCGGCCAGCAGCATCCAGCCCTGCTCGCCGCGTCGTTCGGCCAGCAGCACATGCCAGCGATAGCCGCCGAAGTTGGCCTTGCCGAAGCCCGGGTCATGTTCGATCACATGCTCGGCCGGTGCGCCCTGGCTGCGCATCAGCACCTGTCGCTCGGCATCCATCCACTGGAATTCCAGTCCGACGCTGCGTTCGATGCGGGTGGTGCCTCGGCTGGGGCGTTCGGCCCATTCGGCCAGCGTCGGCAGGCTCAGGTCGAGCAGTTCGAACTGCTGGGTCATGCGCTGATTCAACAGCGCCTCGGCCTCGACCATGCTGGCCTGATAGCCGCGCAGCGCGGCGGCAAAATTGACCAGCGTCACGATGGCCAGCAGCGTCACCGTCAGGAAGACGCGGATCGACTTCAAGGCTTCGGCACCAGATAGCCAATGCCGCGCAGGGTCTTGATGAAGTTGGCCGGCAATTTGCGCCGCAGATGGTGGATGTGCACCTCGATGGCGTTGCTGGCCACCTCCTCACCCCAGCCATACAGTCGCGTTTCCAGTGCATCGCGGGTCTGGATCACGCCGGCATTCTCGACCAGCGCCTTCAGCAGCATGTACTCGCGCCGGGACAGCGTCAGCGGCTCGCCATCGAGGGAGGCCTGCAGGTGCCGGGTGTCGAGTTGCAGCGGCCCGACCTCGATCAAGGCGGTGCCGACGTTGTTGCCCAGTCGCCGTTCCAGCACCCGCAGGCGAGCCAGCAGCTCGGCCCGGGCGAAAGGCTTGGTGAGGTAGTCGTCGGCACCCAGGTCCAGTCCCTGCACCTTCGCCTCGGTGCTGTCGCGGGCGGTCAGCACCAGCACCTGCAGTTCCGGCGCAAGGCGCTTGGCCTGGCGCAGCAGCTCCATGCCATCGATGTCCGGCAGTCCCAGATCGAGCACCAGGATGTCGGGCGGATCGCTGCGCAGCGCCTGCAGTGCCGGCTGGCCCTGGGCCAGCCAGTTCACCACCATGCCGGCGCCGCGCAAGGCTTCGACGATGCCGTCGGCGATCAGCCCATCATCCTCGACCAGCAATACCCGCATGACACTCCGGGGGGCTTACCCCTCAAGCCGCAAAGCCGGTCGGTCGCGCGCCGCTCAGAGCTTGCGCTGAACGATCGCCAGCTTGGCGTTGATCTCCTGCCGACGGCCTGCATCGGCCGATTCCCGGCCCGGACGCGCAGGTGCCGCCAGCGCCTTTTCGAAGGCCACCTTGGCCTCGCGATACTTCTTCTCCTCCAGCAGATAGTCGGCGTAGAAGTAGTTCGAATCGATGCCATCCGGATTGTAGCTGAGGCCCTGCTGCAACAGCTTGAGCGCTTCGTCATCGTCACCAAAACCGATCGGCCAGCCAGGGACCTGGTAATACAGCGAGCCCAGCGAGGTCAGCGCCGAACCCGACATCGCACCTGGTTCGATGGCGATGGCCTGTTCAAACAGCACCTTGGCCTTCTTCACTTCCCCCAGTGCGCCCATGCCGCCCTTGGCGCCGGCATAGGTGGAGCGGATGATGCCTTCCCAGATCAGATAGGACGGCATGCCCGGGTGCGCCTCGCGCAGCTTCTCGGCTTCGCCGGCCAGCGCTTCGAAGGCCTTGACCTTGTCCTTTTCGGGCAGTTGATAGTTGACCTCGGCCCAGCGGGTCTGCAGATGGCCAATGTCCTCGGCTTCGTTGGCCTGAACGGTCAGGGGCAATCCCAGCGCCAGGCAGGCGATCCAGATCGAGCGATTCATGCTTGTTTCTCTCTGACTTGCGTGGAAGGAACGGCGGTCACCGCCGCCGCAGGAGACGTGCCGCTGGCATGGGCACGGATGACGCCCAGCTGCTTGCGCAGGGCGCCGTCAACCAGGCTGGGCAGGACCGCATTGACGCGCAGGAACAACCGTTCCGGCCAGCCGATCGCCTGATCACGCATCCGCGGGCTGCGCAGCATCGATTCGACAACGGCCGCGACGCGCTCAGGGGCATCGGAGCGGTTGCCCAAGGCCTCGTTGAGTGCATCGACCGACGCCGTGTTGAGGGCGGTGCGAGTGGCGCGTGGCGCCAGATAAGCGACCTGTAGCTGACCGTCGGACAGTTCCCGCCGCAGCGCCTGGGTGAAGCCGCGCAGGCCGAACTTGCTGGCGCAATAGCCGACGAAGCCCGGATGGCCGATGCCACCGAAGGTGCTGCCGACGTTGATGATCCGACCTCGGCCGGGATGCAGATGATCGAGCGCCAGCCGGCACAGCTGCATCGGGGCGGTCAGGTTGACGGCGACCAGCTGGGCCAGTTGCTCCGGGCTGATCTGGGCAAAGAGGCCGAAATCACTGACTCCGGCGCAGTTGATCAGCACATCCAGTGGCCGACCCAGCTGCCGCAGGACGTTTTGGATTTGCGCCTGGCCGGTGCCGGTGCTGATATCGGCGGGCAGCAGCCGATGGCGTTCGGCACCGCCGGACAGTGAGGCGATCGTCTGCGCCAGCTTCTGCGGCGAGCGGCCGACCAGAATCAGTCGTGCGCCGGCCTGGGCCAGCTGGCGGGCGATGGCCTGGCCAATGCCACCACCGGCGCCGGTCAGCAGGATCCAGCGCTCGCGCAGCGGATCACTGGGCAGGGCCGGGACCGCGGTACTGGCCATCAGGCGGCCTCCTGCAGCCGGGCCGACACCCCGATATCGCGGAAGATGTTGGCGTACAGCACATAGAAGCGACGCGCCGCATGGATGATCGCCGCCTGATCGTCGGCCGACTGCACGCTGTCCATCAGCTTCTCGAAGAACTGCATGTGCTTGATGTCGAGGCTGCCGTGCGAGCGCAGATAGGAGAAGGCCCGGTCCGGCAGGCCCAGGCGCTGCTGGATGATCTGCGCCGCCGCCGTGGCCAGGTTGATGCTGGTGCCTTCAAGCACGAACACCATGCCGAAGAAGCACATGGGGTTGCCGCGACTGATGCCGTCGTAGGCATAGGACACCATCAGCTCGGTGGCGAAGGCCGGCTGGCTGTGACGGACCTGCTCTGCATCGGCGCCGCAGGCGCGAATGTCATTGAGGATCCATTCCTGGTGGCCGATTTCCTCTTCGATGTACTCGGCGATCGCCTCGCGATAGCGCTCCTGCTCGGGCGGCAGACGGCTGCCGGCGGCCATCAGCAGCGGCACCGTGTGACGGACGTGGTGATAGGCCTGACTGAGGAAGGCGATGTACTCCTCCAGCGTGAAGCTGTCGCCATCCAGGCAACGACGAATCAGCGGGGAGGCGAGCAGATAGTCGCGTTCGCGGGCCGTTTCGGCCTGCAGGCGCTGGAAGAAGGACATTGGGGCCTCCTGGGCATGGGTAGTGGATGCGTAGATGTCGTTGATCTGGGCGGCTTCGCGCGCAGCGATCACGTCGCGTCGCAGGCGGCCGTTGTCGGTGAGGGTGCCGTCGGCGGGGCTGAAGGGACGGACCAGGCGGAACTGCTGGATGCGCGCGTAGTCCGGCAGCCGCGCATTAAGCTCGGCCAGCTGGGCGGGCAACGCCTCGGCCTGACCGGGTCGCGGCACGATTAGCGCCGCGCACCAGGGCCGCGCATCGCCGATGACGATGGCCTGGGCCACCGCCGGGCACAGGGCCAGTTCGCTTTCCACCCACTCCGGCGCGATGTTGCGACCGAAGCTGGAGATCAGCAGATGCTTGGCACGGCCACTGACGTGGAGGAAGCCAGCTGCGTCGAACTCGCCCAGGTCGCCGGTGTCCAGCCACTGCGGACCAGCGCCCGGTGCGTCGCCCAGATAGTGCGTGGGCACCGCGGTGCGCACTTCGATGCGACCGTCCACGACCCGCACCTGGACATGATCCAATGGCTGGCCGACGCTGCCGCAACGGTTGGCCGCGGGGGCATTGAGACTGACCACCGAAGCGCATTCGGACAGGCCATAGCCCTGATAGACGGGCAAGCCCAACTTCTCGGCCTGGGCCAGCAGCTGCGCCGAGGTGACGCCGCCGCCGACGGCAAGAAAGCGCAGCGATTCCGGCAGCTGCAAGCCCTGCAGGCGCATCTGTACCAGTACCTGCAGCAACTGTGGCAGCAGGATCAGGCTGCCGGGCTGGTGCTGATGCAACGCCTGGAGCAGCTGCGCCGGATCCAGGCCGGAACTGCCCTGCAGTCCCAATGCCGCACCCGGCAAGGCGATGACCGGACGTCCCAGCAGCAGCGGCACGCCGACACCGGCTAGGTTCTCCAGCAGCGTGCTCAGCGGCAGCAGATTCAGATGAGGCGCCAGCGTCTGCAGCGACAGCCCCGACTGGATCCGGCGCGCCAGCGCACCGATGACTTCGTCGAGCAGCGCCGCCGGCAGGCAGACGCCCTTGGGCTGACCGCTGGTGCCGGAGGTGAAACTGATCTTGACGGTGTCGGCGGCCCAGCTGGGCGCGACGGCGTCGGTCGGGTCGGCCAGCCGGGCCAGCCGCAGTCCGGCAATCGGCGTCGCCCAACTGGCCACCACCGGCAGCGGCGAATCGCAGTCTTCGGCCAACAGCAGCCAGCGCATCGCGGTGCTGCGCTGGACGTGCGCCAGCTGTCCGGCGGAGAAGAATCCCGGCAGCGGCACCGCGGCGATGGAGCCACGATGGCGCTCACTGCAATGCCACAGGGCCAGATCGGCAATGATCCACTCCGGCGAGTTCTCGGCCCACAGGCCGATGGCCAGCGCCGCGGACTCGCCATCCAGCACGCGCGGCAACAGCCAGTCGGCCAGCACTGTCACGGCCGTCTGCAGCTCGGCGAAGGACCACGGCCCTTGCGCGCCGATCAGCGCAGTGGCCTGCGGTTCGTTCTCGGCCCGCCCGGCGATGGCCTGCAGCAACAGCGCCGTCATCAGCCGCACACCGGGGCCGGCACGTTGCCCGGCAAGGGCTCGCGACCCGTCAAGCGCTGAATCTGACCTTGCAGCGAGCGCGCCAGCAGACGATAGGTGAGGCGCCGCCGCGCTGCGGCGATGGCCGGTGGCGCTTCGCCAAAGAGCACCCGCGGCTGACGCGCGTAGTAGCGACCCCAGCTGGCGCCACCGTCGGGCAACCGCGCCGGGTCGGCCTTGGCCAGTGCCACCGGCGCGTAGCCCAGCCGGGCCAGCACCCGCTCCACCTCGGGGGTGGCGGTGAACAAGGCATAGCGGAAACCGTAGCGGTCGATCAGTTCGCTCAGCACGACAAACAGCAGCAGGCTGCCGCCGCGCCAGGTCGAGACCAGGTTGCCGATCTCGACGATGCTGCTGCGCAGCACCGGCGAACCGGTGCGTTCGGCGATCAGCGTCTCGATCGGCGCATCCAGATACTGCTCGGCAAACAGCGGACCCTCGCCGGCACTGGCAATGCCCACCGCGGCGCAGGTCTGGCCACCCTTGCCGACGCTCAACAGCTGCGGCAGGAAATGTTCGATACGGGCGCCGTGGCTGGCGGCGAAGCGTTCCCGAATGTAGTGCTCGACGCCCTCGCGTTGGGCGTCACCGGGTCGGGTGAGCTGCAACTGCGGGCACCAGTCCCAGCGCTGACTGCCGCCATGCGGTCGCCAGTTGCTGTCTGCCCGTTCGCCGGTACCGTCCATGGCACGCCACTCCATCGTTGTCGATGGTGTGCAAGCTACGGCGGCAAACTTAAGCCTTCCTTATGGCCCTCGCGCCGTTCAGATAGCCCAAACGCTGAGGCCCCATGACGCGCAGTCGCTACCACTCCGGCTCCAGCGTGATGCCCGCCTCTTTCTGCGGTAGTTCCAGCTCGAGGTACAGGTTCGGTCGGAACCAACGCAGATGCCGCTCGATCCACCGCGACAGCCGCGGGCGCCAATGCCGGCTGGTCAGGGGCGCAGGGGCTTCCAGCCACTCAGCTCGTCGCACCCTGAAATCGGCCGACAGCAGACGGAAGTAGCCGACCAGCTCGGCCATGCTGTACTCCTTCCAATGATGGCCCAAGGTGCGCTTGCCGAGGATGTGCTCGATCGGAATCCCGCCACCGCGCCAACGCAGGAAGCGCGACAGATGCCAGGCGCTGCTGCCCAAGGCGTAGAAGTTCGGGGTGGTGACGATGATTCGCCCACCCGGTGCCAGGACGCGATAGATCTCCTGCCACATAGTCACCGGATTGAAGGTCAGGTGCTCGATGATCTCGGTGAACAGGATCAGGTCGATGGACGACTCGGGGATCTGGCTCAGCGACTGGGCGGATTCCAGATCCGCCTCCTGCAGCAGTCGGATCCCGGCCCGGCGGGCCGCTTCCTGGACGCTTGGCAGGGAGAAGGTCGGTGCCCCGTCCACCGCGATGACCTGGGCATCCTGCTCGGTGTAGAACAACGTCTGATGCAACCAGTGCGCGCCCACGTCGAGGACTCGGCGGGCGCGCGGGCCTTCGCTCACCAGCTCATGCACCTGCTTGAAGCGTGGGTAGTGCACGCTCAGATAGGGCTCGTCAGTGCCGCCACAGCGGCTCAGGAACTCCGTGAGCTCCGACAACGACTGGGTGGGTGGGGCCGACCACAAGGGTTCTGGTGGCCTGACGCAAGCTTCGGGCTGCAGTCCACGCGAACGCAAGGGCGTTTCCGGTGGGTCGAGGCACAGCACGGCCACCAGATGCGTGGGCGTCCATTCCCCGGCGAGGATCCCTGCCTCGTCGCGGGCGTGGATGCGGTCGATGAAGGCCCGGTCGGCGGCGGAGGCGGCGTCGAAATGGTGACCGAAGGAGCGATCGATGAACGGATCAATGATGTTGCCGTAGGGCAGGAACAGCTCGAAATGAAAGCGTTCCAGCAGCAACGGCAGGATGTCCTGCGCGCGAATGCCCTCGAAACCTTCGCCGGAGCAATCCCAGTTCTCGAACCAGTCTTCCTGCCGCTCCAGTTGCAGGTTGTAGCGTCGCTCCGCTGGCAACTCGTGCCAGAAGCCCCAGACGGCCCGCAGCGCTTCTGGCCAGCGCTGGTGACCATTGCGACCGACCATGTCGCTGGTCAGGAACAAGCCGCGCGGCAGCAGGCATTGCCGGACGCTGTCGAACAGTCGCTCCAGTTCGACCACGTGATGCAGCGACTGATTGGCCATGGCCGCTGCGTAGCAGGCCTCCGGGGACCATTGATTGAAGTCGGTCAGCAGCGGCAGGATTTGCGTCTGCAGACCGGCCTCACGGGCCAGCACGTGGCCGCGTTCGAGCATGTCCTCGTTGATGTCCAGACACTCGATGACGAAATCCTGCAGCCCCATGTCGCGGAGCAGGGCAGCGACACGGACCTCGGTGTCGCAATTGCCCGAACCCAGACTCACAAAGCGGGCAGGGCCATCGACTCTGCGAGCGGCTTCGGCCAGATAGCGGGCGTAGAACTGGTCAGGATTGGAGAAACCAAAGGCCTCCATCATCGGTCGCAGATGGGTGTTGGACCAGTAGTGGAAGATCTCGGGCAGGTCATGGACCTGCTTCTGCTCGGCAAAGATCGCCCGCTCCTGGGCCAGACGAGCGGCGTAGACATCGGATGGGGCCATGGGCAAGCAGTCTGAGAATCCGGAGGCGCACTGTGCGGAGCGCGCCAGCAGCCGTCAACCCGCAACCCCGGCAGCGCGCCCGCGCAACGGCTATGCTCTGCCCCCTTTGGCCGGTGAGGCGGACATGACGGACAGCGCTGCAGCCATCGCGCCGGTCAGAACGATCGCGGCCGCCTTTGAGCAGGGTCGGGACAATTTCGCCTGGATCCGGCTGATCGCGGCGGCGGCCGTCATCTACGGGCACAGCTACGCCCTGGCGGCCACCGGCCTGCACGACCCGATCGCGCGGATGGGCTGGGGTCCGGGCGTCTACTCGGGTTCATTGGCCGTGGACGTCTTCTTCGTCATCAGCGGCTTTCTGGTCACGGCTTCGTACACCCGCCGGCGGCAATGGACGGCCTTTGTGCTGTCCCGGCTGCTGCGCGTCGTGCCCGGTCTGGCCGTGTGCGTGACGGCGACGGCGCTGGTCCTGGGCGGGCTGCTCACCACCTTGCCCAGCGGGGAGTACTACGGCCATTCCGAGGTCTGGCAGTACCTGTGGGGAAACCTGCATTTCCAGGCCGATGCCCTGCGCTGGACCCTGCCGGGCGTCTTCGCCGACAACCCGCTGCCCAATGTGATCAATGGATCCCTCTGGACCTTGCCGGCAGAAATGCAGATGTATCTGGCCGTGGCCGTCCTGGGCCTGCTGGGGGCCCTGCGCAGCGGTCGCCTGGCGACGGCCATCATCCTGCTCGCCCTCTGCGCCGGCGTGGCACAGCCCCAATGGCCCAAGGCGATCCTGCATTCGGACTATCTGCCGCTGGCGGGGCTGTTCGCCATCGGCGCGCTGTGCTGGCTCAATGCGCACCGCATTCCACTGGACGGCCGCTGGCTGGTGGCACTGATTTTCGGCTGCTACCTGCTGAACGGAACGCCGCACGCTGGCGCGCTGATGGCGCTAACGACGGCCTATGCCACGCTGTGGCTGGCCTATGGCCCGACGCTGTCGTCGAAGTGGCTGCCGGGTGACTACTCCTACGGTCTGTATCTGTGGGGCTATCCGGTGCAGCAATGCGTCGTGCGTCTGATGGACGAGCCCGAACCGGTGCGGTTGTTCGTCTATTCCTTGGTCGCCACCTTGCCGCTGGCCATGTTGTCCTGGCACCTCATCGAGAAGCCGGCGCTGTCCCTCAAGCCACGCCGACGACCCCGCCAGGCGACCCCGCAGGCCTCGGCGATCCCTGCGCCGACGGCTCAGGGCACCGAGTAGATCGTCTGCTGGTTGGTGTCGAGCAGACGCAGGCGCAGATCGCCGGCGCCACTGGGGCCATAGGTGGGGGCCGAGAGCACCCGGATGGAGCTGGTGTACTGCTCGCCCAGGCAGATCGCGGCGAAGGCCGAGACACCACCGAAGGGATTCTCGGCGTGATAGCCACCGACGATGGCGCCGCCCTGAAAGCCGCCGCCGGGCCGGTCGACGAAGCCGGTGGTCAGTGAGAAGAAGAACTCACCTTCGGCGGCGCCGCCAGCGGCTTCTGCCGGGAAGCCCAGCGGAGCGACCAGTGCTTCGTAGAAGCCCGGCGCCACGATCAGACTGGTCTGGAAGGGGGTCTGCAGATCGATGGTGGTGTCGGTCTGGAACACCGTGTCGATGGTGGTGGCGGTGCGGCGATTGATGGTGACGCGCACCGGGATGCTGCCGCCGGGATTGCTGGAGGGTCGGCCGAGCAGATTGACGTTCAGGCGCTGGTTCTCGTTGGCCTGATTGGCCAGGTTGACCGAGGCGAAGCCGACCTGGCTGACGTCCATCAGGCCACCGAAATTGACGCCGCCGGAGAGCTCGCGCAGCCCGGGCGGATCCAGCTCCATGGCCACACCAAAGATGCCGGGCTGCACGCCGGGGCCGGGGCCATCGTCGATGACGGCGGTGAAATAGCCGGCCGAGCAGTTCGGATTGGGCGGATTGGGCAGCGGCAGCGCGGCCATCAGCAGGCTGGGCTCGTCCAGCGGGCCGGGTGGCAGCACATCGCCCATCTCCGTGACCCAGACGCCACGGCCGTAAGTGGCCGCGGCCAGCAGATTGGTGGACTGATTGACCGCCAGTGCGCTGATCGGCGCATTCGGCAGGCCGTTGTCCATGCGCGCCCAGCTGCCGCCAGCGGTGAAGCTGATGTACATGCCGGCGTCCGTTCCTACGTAGATCTCGTTGGGCTGGTCCGGTCGGATGGCGAGCGCATTGGCTGGCGTGTCCGGCAGGTTGTCGGAGATGTTGATCCAGGAGGCGCCGCCATCAGTGCTGCGGAAGACATGCCCCGGGGAACCGGGTGTGCTGCTGTTGAAACCCGAATAGCTGACGTAGACGGTGGCCGGATCGAGTGGATCGACGACGACGTCGGTGGCAAAGCGATTGGGCAATGGCGCCTGGGTGAGTTGGCTGGCAACGCCGGCAACCAGCTTGGCCACCGTCCCATCCGAGCCAACGACGTAGACCACACCGGTGTCGCTGGGTGCGACGGCGATGTCGCTGATCGACTCGCCGCTGCGGGTGATCAGCGGTGCGCTGATCGGTGCCCAGCTGCTGCCACCGTTGTCGGTGCGCCAGAGCCGATGGGTGCCGGCGTACAGGGTGCGGGCATCGAGTGGATCCATGACGAACGGTGCGATGAACTGCACCGGATCGTTGCCGAAGTTGAAACCAGCCCTGAAAAAGCTGTTGCCGCCGTTGGTCGACTTGAGAATGTTCAGTTCGGTGGTCGAGGCATAGACGATCTGCGGATTGCCGTGATCGACCGCCGAGAATCCACCGTCTCCACCGGCCACCTCGGTCCAGGTATCGCTGGTGGTTCGGCGGGTCGTGCCGTTGTCCTGATTGCCGGTGAAGACGACATTGGGGTCAGTGGGATGCAGCGACAGGTGATAGTGCTGCAAGGTGGCCAGCGTGCCGCTGAGCGACTCCCAGCTGGCGCCACCATCGCCGGACCGGTAAATGCCACCGTCGTTGCCGTTGTACAGGCGGCCGGGAATCGTCGGATGGAACAGCAACACGTGGTGGTCGACGTGCAACGGGCCTGGACCGGGTGCCGCCGGTGTGTTGTTCTCGCCGATCCGCACGAAACTGCTGCCACCGTCGCGTGAGCGGTACAGACCGACACCGCCGAACAGGACGTCATTGGGATCGGTGGGGCTGACGGCGATGACGTTGTCGTAGCCGCACTGGCTCTCGCAATAGCTGAATGCATTGCCTGGATCAAAGTCGTCGAACCCCGGGGCCGGCGTGATCCGCGGTGGACCGAAATTCAGGCCGCCGTCGTTGCTGATCTGGATCACCACGTTGCCGCCCTGCGCACCACCGACGTAGACCCGTTGGCCATCGTTCGACAGGCCGACGGCCAGACGATCCACATCCGAACCCTGAATGACGCTGTTCACTCGCTGCCAGCTGCGGCCGGCATCGGTGGAGCGATAGAGCCCGTTGTCGTCGCCTACGCCACTGGCGGAGTGATACATGGTGTTGAAATCGGTCGGTACCACATAGAGGCCGCGACAGAAATTCAGCGCCGTGCGCTGGAAGTTCTGACCGCCGTCGGTGGAGCGGTAGATGCCACCGATCGAGGTGCCCAGCGCGCCGCCGTCGCGATCCTGCAGTCGGCCCAGCAGGGCGCAGACCAGCACGGTGTTCGGATCGGCGGGGTCAATCGCAATGCTCGCAATGCTGCCACGGCGAAAGGCGGATGCGCCCAGCACCTGCCAGTTCTGACCGCCATCGACGCTCTTGAGCAGGCCGACGCTGTAATAGCTGCCGTTGCCTTCGCCAGTACCTGCGTAGAGCACCTGCGGATTTCTCGGATCGATGGCGACCGCACCAATGGCCAGCGATGGCGCCGCGTCGGTCAGCGGCTGCCATTGCTGACCGCCGTCCAGGCTCAGCCAGACCCCACCGGTGGCCGTGCCGAGCACAAGGCGGTCAGCGTTGCCGGGATCGATCGCCAGCGAACGCACCCGACCGCTCATGCGCCCCCAACTGGGTGCCACATTCGAATTGAACCCGGCCGGACCGACACTGCGCCACAGGCTCGTGGCACCCGCCTTGGCGGCCAATGGTCGGGCCTGACGCATCTGCTGCCGTTGCTGCAGAGCGTTCCAGCGGGCGTCGAGAGGAATCTGGCCGGCCGGATAGGCGCGTTGCCGGTAGAACCAGTCCGAGCGTGAGCCGGGCCGGTCGGAGGGGCCGGGTGTACGCAGCAGCCCTGCTGCAGGATCGGTCGCCAACGGCGGGCTGAGGGGCAGCACCAGCAGGGCCGCCAGCAGCGACAGCACGAGTAGCGCGAGTCCAGCCCGGCGTTGGTTCTCTGGCGCGGCCATGATTGCCCCGGTTTGGCCAAGGTCCAACCGACGATAGCACCGCGTCGTCGTTCGAGTGCGGACGCTGTTGGCCGACCCGCAGATCAGCCGGGCGGCTCGGGTAGACTGCGCGGCGCGCGATCCATGGTGGCATCGCAGGATGGAGGTTGGCGGTGATGGCGGTCCTGGCAGCAGATCTGGAACAACGCCTTGAGGGTTTGCGCGAGTCCTTTGACTCCGCCAACCCATTTCGGCACGTGGTGGTCGACGGGTTCCTCGCGGAGGACTTCTGCCGCCAGCTGCGTGCCGACTTCCCCGGATTCGAAGACCGCTATGCGCGCAACGAGATGGGACAGGTCGGTGGCAAGGCGGTGCGACAGGATCTGCGTGACCTGTCAGAGGCCTATGGCGAGTTGGACCGGCTGCTGCAATCCGGCGAATTCCTGCAGCTGATGTCCAGACTCACCGGCATCGACGACCTGCTCTATGACCCCGATTATGTGGGTGGAGGCACGCACGAGAACCGCCATGGACAAGGCTTGGCACCGCATGTGGACTTCAACTACCTGCCGAAGACGGGCTGGCATCGACGCCTCAACCTGATTCTCTATCTGGAGGGCGATTGGCAGGAATCCTGGGGTGGTTGCCTGGATCTGCACAGCGACCCGTGGGACTCCACGGTCGACGAAGTCAAGCGGGTCTTGCCGGCCTTCAATCGTTGCGTCCTGTTCGAGACCAACGAGGTCTCCTGGCACGGTTTCGAAGCCATTGATCTGCCGGAAAGCGAGCGCCATCGCTCGCGACGTTCCATCGCCATCTACCTGTACACGCGCGAACGCGACCCGGCCGAGACGGCGCCCAGCCACGGGACGATCTATGTGCCGCCCGGTCTGCCCCCGCAGGTGCAGCCCGGCCAGGTGCTGGACGAGAAGAGTTACCTGGAGCTGCGTCGACGCTTCGCTCAGCTGAAGGGGCAGCTGAAGTTCCTGTATCGGCGCGAACTGGAGGAATCCGGACAGCGCTCGGCGTTGATCGGGGCGCTGCAGGAAGCCCGCTCGGCGGTCGCCTTTCCACTGCAGGGATATGCCGTGCAGGCCGGCCCAGTTTCGGGTTATTGGCCCGATGGCTGGGTGTCACCACCCCTGCAGGTCAGCTTCAATCTGGGTCGGGCCGCGCGCAAGCTGAACCTGGAAATCTGGACGCCGGGGCAGCTATCGGCCGACCCGGAGTTGGTGGTGGAACTGCCCGACAGTACACAGACCATCCCGCTCAAGCGCAACCAGGTCCAGCGACTGAGCTGGCCGATTCGCCTGGCCGCCGGCCAGACCCTCACCGTGCGCATGAGCAGCAATCTGTCTTTTGTGCCCGCTGCTGATGGCCAGTCCGGTGACGATCGTGAGCTGGCGTTCAAGCTGATCTCGGCCGAGCTCGACTAAACCCACCGTGGCGGCCTCAGGGCCGCCACGGTGCAAGCTTCAGGGCACCGAGTAGATCGTCTGCTGGTTGGTGTCGAGCAGACGCAGGCGCAGGTCACCGGCGCCGCTGGGGCCATAGGTGGGGGCCGAGAGCACCCGGATGGAGCTGGTGTACTGCTCGCCCAGGCAGATCGCGGCGAAGGCCGAGACACCACCGAAGGGATTCTCGGCGTGATAGCCACCGACGATGGCGCCGCCCTGAAAGCCGCCGCCGGGCCGGTCGACGAAGCCGGTGGTCAGTGAGAAGAAGAACTCACCTTCGGCGGCGCCGCCAGCGGCTTCTGCCGGGAAGCCCAGCGGAGCGACCAGTGCTTCGTAGAAGCCCGGCGCCACGATCAGACTGGTCTGGAAGGGGGTCTGCAGATCGATGGTGGTGTCGGTCTGGAACACCGTGTCGATGGTGGTGGCGGTGCGGCGATTGATGGTGACGCGCACCGGGATGCTGCCGCCGGGATTGCTGGAGGGTCGGCCGAGCAGATTGACGTTCAGGCGCTGGTTCTCGTTGGCCTGATTGGCCAGGTTGACCGAGGCGAAGCCGACCTGGCTGACATCCAGGCCACCGAAATTGACGCCGCCGGAGAGCTCGCGCAGTCCGGGTGGATCCAGCTCCATGGCCCACCAAAGATGCCGGGCTGCACGCCGGGGCCGGGGCCATCGTCGATGACGGCGGTGAAATAGCCGGCCGAGCAGTTCGGATTGGGCGGATTGGGCAGCGGCAGCGCGGCCATCAGCAGGGCCGGCTCATTGGCATCGAGCACCTGCGGATTGGGCGCCACGAACACGTCGGGTCGATCGTTGGCGTCGCCCGGCAGAATGTTGTCGGCATCCGAAGCGAAGGCCACAGTCGAGCCGTCACCACTGACCACGACCTGGCTGGCCGAGCCATTCGGTTCGCCGCCCGTGCCGGTGGTGGCAAAGCGCTGGATCTGGCCGCTCATCACGTACTTGATGAAGGCATCGGTCTGCCCATTGCCATCGGGCGTGACCAGATTGGTGGCGTCGGACTCGAAGGTGACCGTCATGCCGTCATCGGAGATCGAGGGCATCCGACTGGCACCGTTGGCCTGTTCACCGTTGGCCCCGGTGCTGACGCGCACCACGCCGGTGGCCTGGGAACCATCCCAGGAGAACCAGAACACGTCGGAAACGCCATTGGTGTCGTTCTCCACCAGATTGGTGGCCTCGGACTCGAACACGCCGAACTCGCCGGTCTGGCTCATGCGGACGTTGCGGGAGGGCCCATCGCCCGGCTGACCGGTGATCGGATCGACCGAGGCACAGCCACGGGTGCGCCCCAGTCCGTCATTGGCGGTGCTGCCGCAGACCTGCAGAACACTGCCCTTGGCCCGACGCGCCGGCGCCTGTTCCAGCCCGTCCATGTTGGTCGCTTCGGTCTGGAAGAACACGGTCCGGCCGTCGGCCGAAATCGACGGGTTGGTGCTGGGACCGTTGGCCGGTTCGCCGCCGGCACCCACCGAGATCATCTCGATCGCTCCGGACATCGGGTCCTTCATGAAGATGTCGGGCACATTGTTGGTGTCAAAGCCCACCAGATTGGTTGAGGTGGAATCGAAAACCACCGCGGTGGCGTCCTGGTTGATGTCCGGATTCGCGCTGACGCCATTGCCCGGCGTGCCCAGTGCTCCGGGGGTGGACGGCGCTGCGCTGCTGGTAGCACCACTGGTTCGTCCCAGGCCGCCCAGGAAGGTGCGGATCTGGCCGTCGTCGCTTTCGAAGGTGGCACCGGCACCAGTGGCCGCCAGCCGCGGATTGGTCGTGGCCACGGTGAGCGGGCCATTCTCGTCCAGACTGCAGAGCACGGCCTGCATGCCGGCGCCCTTGGCCGCTGAGCTCCCGGTCACCGCTGCGGCCGAGGTGATCAGGAAGATGTCCTTCTTGCCGTTGGCATCGGTGTAGGGCGCGCCGCTGGGCAGGATGGCCGAAATGTTCTCGGCGCTGGTTTCGAAGACCAACGCGCTGCCGTCGCGATTGAGCGACGGGCGGATGCTGGTGCCCGCGGCGGTCGTGCCGTTGGCGGTCAGACTGGTCGCACCGGGCTGCACCGAGGGCGGCGGCGTCGAGCTGCTCGCCACGATGACCTGGGTGACGTCATTGCCGCTCAGCGAGCCGCTGGAGCAGGTCAGCTGGAACTGAATGGTGCCTGCATTGGCGGGGGCCGCCACGCTGCGCCGCCCATTGGCAGGCAGCTGACCCAGCCGAGCCCAGTTGGTGCCCTGACCGCCGGCCGGCAGACAGGGAAAACCCTCACGGGGTGCGGTGCTGGTCCATTCCAGATTGATGACGCCACCGGGCGAGGTTCGGCCCGGATTGGCATCCAGCTGGACCATGGGTGCGGTGCCACCGGAGGTGACATTGAGTACCACCCGATCCTCGCCGAGCAGGCCATTGGCACCCTGGCACTCCATGGCGAACTCCACCTGTCCCGGACTCATGGGCGCAGCAAAGGTCTGCAGGCCGACGGCAGGACGCAGGGCTTCGTCAGGCCAGGGTGTCCCCTGTCCCTCGAAGGCGATGCAGGGGAAGGTGCCTTGGGTGCGCTGGGCCTGCCAGGTGATGGAGACGGGCTGGCCGGCCTGGACCTGCGACGACGACAGCGACAGGTCAACCACCGGTGCCAGCGACTGGCAGTTTGTCTCTTCCTGAACCACCAAGGGGTCGACGCGGGTCAGCTCGTTCATGCCGCCACTGTCGAAGGGCGTGCGGGTGAAGATGTACAGACCGATGCCGGGCGCGCCATTGCCGATATTCGGATCGGGATAGGAAAACTCGATCGTCCCGACGACCGGCGGACCCAGCGGCACATCGAAGAACCCTGAAAACTCGATCGTGCCGTCATCGAAAACCACGACGTACATTCGATCCAGTCCGCTGCCCCCGTCCATCTCGGCACCCTGGGCCTGAATGTCAAAGACCACATTGGTGCTGACACAATCCGTATCGGCAAAGGCATTGCTGATGATCGCTGTCCCATTGCCACCGGGCGTGATCCCCTTGCCTTGCCGGGGGGTATGCGGGGCACAGGCCGCCGCACTGAGCGAGCCATCGGCATCGCGGCATTGCAGGCTGACCGGTTGCAGCGAGGCGCGCACCTGGGCCTTGTCCAGCGATGCACTGTTGGGGCCACCGGCAGCCAGGGCGACTGTCGTCATGCCCAGCCCGATGGCCGCGAAGGTGTGATGCAGAATGCGTTGCCGAATATTCATTGCCGCGTCCTATGTCAGAAGCTGTCGGCAGCCGGGAAGGCCCAGCCTTCACCCATGCCGATCCCTTGTCAAGAAAGGACTGATGCGCACTCACGACGAAGCATGATTCGCTTGATCATGCGGCACACATCTCACCTCAACGGAGCGCCGTTGAGTCCCTTGTCAGCGCAGATAACGCCGCCTTGGGTGGGCAGGGGACGGCGTCGCTGTGACCCATCACGCAGAACGCCGCATCGATTCGACGAGTTACCATCTGCGGCTTGCCCGAATCGCTGGAGCCCGCCGATGAAATCCTGGACCTGTGCCCTGCTGGGCATCCTGTTGGGGGGCACTGCGGTGGCCGACGACACCACGGCCGATGCCGACAAGGGCTTTGTGGTGCCGGATGGCTTCGAACTGCGCATGCTCGAGCCGCTGGGTGGGCGCGTCGCCCGCCCCAACGGCTGGTTCTATCGCGAAGCTCACGATGCGGCTTCCTTCAAGTGGGTGCTGTCGGCGGAGAACCCGGAAGATGGTCCCTATCAGACGGGCGTCAGAATCCAGCTGATTGCCGCGGTGCAGGCCAAGACGGGACAGTCCGCCAAGGCCTTCGTCGAAGAGTTTCTGGAAGGGCGCCGGGCCTCGGCCAAGGTGATCGACGAGTGCCCGGTGGAGGATCAGGGCCTGTTGACGCGCACCTGCATCCGCACCGAGGAGAGCATTCCCAGCGCCAACAGCGAGGAACCCTTCCAGATCCAGTACAGCGTGTTCTGGGGCAACCAGCTCGACGTGGCGCTGTTCGTCACCTCCGGTACGCTGGCGAGTCGCTGGACCGAATACCAGCCGTTGTTTGAGGAGATCGAAAAGTTCGAGTTGATCGATCTGGATCGATTCGATGGCAATGGCCAGCCGTTGACCGATGAACCGGCGAAAGACGAAGGCGAGGCCATTGATGAAGACGCCGCGGTCGAGCCGAACGATGGCTCCGAGTGATCATCAGCGCCCGCTGGCTTGCCAGGCCGGCGACCTCGCGGCACCCTCCGCGCCGGCTCAGCCCCGATATCCGTGATGACTGAACAGACTGCTTCCTTCCAGCACCCCGAGTACCCCTTCCGCGGCCATTTCCTCGATGTCCGCGGGCAGCAGATGCACTATCTGGACGAGGGCCCGGCTGACAGCAGCCTGCCGCCGGTCCTGATGGTGCACGGCAATCCGACCTGGTCCTTCTATTACCGGCAGCTGGTACTGGGTCTGTGTCCGGCGCAACGCTGTCTGGTGCCTGATCACATCGGCATGGGCTGGTCCAGCCGGCCGACGAAGACCGAGTACGGCTATCAGCTGGCCGATCGGGTGGCCGATCTGGGTGCCTTCATTGAACAGACCGTGCCCAGCGGGCCGCTGGATCTGATCGTGCACGACTGGGGCGGCATGATCGGCATGGCCTGGGCCGTGGAGCATCCCGAGCGCATCCGCCGGTTGGTTATCCTCAATACGGCAGCCTTTCCATTGCCACCCGACAAGCGTCTGCCCTTCACACTGGGTCTGGTGCGCAACACCGGGCTGGGTGGCTTTCTGGTGCGGCGGCTCAATGCCTTCGCCCGCGGTGCGACCTGGTTGGCCGTGCGCAAGCCGATGTCGCTGGCCACGCGCAGCGGCTATCTGGCGCCCTATGCCACCGCCGACCGCCGGTTGGCCACGTTGGAATTCGTCCGTGACATCCCGCTGGCCGCCGGGGATCCGGGCTTTGATCTGGTGCATGCGACAGCTGACCGGCTGGAGCGGCTGGCCGATCATCCGATGCTGATTCAGTGGGGCCGCCACGACTTTGTCTTCGACGATCATTTCCTGGCTGGCTGGCAGTCCCGCTTCCCGGCTGCTGAGGTCGAGGTCTACGAAGACGCCGGACACTACGTGCTGGAAGATGCCGGTGAGCGCATCGTGCCGCGCGTGCGGGCCTTTCTGCAGGGTTCGTCGGACGCAGCGGAGTGAGTCGGTCCGGTCACTGCTGCAAGCTGGGTAGGCGAGCCCCTGCGGTAGCCGCAGCTGGAGTCAGGCGGTGACCGCCAATATCGCCGAGCATCTGACCCGGATGGCCGTCGATCGACCCCATCAGATTGCCATCTTCGTGCCGGCCGGGCAGGACCGCTTCGGTCGCCAGGCGCATACGCATCTGACCTATGCGCAGCTCGAGGCACAGACCAATCAGTTGGCGGCCGGTCTGACCGCCGTCGGGATTGGCCAGGGCGTCCGCACCGTGCTGATGGTGCGGCCCAGCCTGGAACTGTTCCTGCTGATGTTCGCGCTGTTCAAGGCCGGTGCGGTACCGGTGCTGGTGGACCCCGGTATCGATCGCGCCGCGCTGGGACAGTGTCTGGCGCAGGCCGAACCGGCCGCGTTCATTGGCATTCCCTTGGCCCATCTGGGGCGGCTGCGCTACGGCTGGGCGCGGCGGACCCTGCGCCAGCGGGTCTGGGTGGGTGGGCCGCGCTTTGCGCCGGGATTGCGCCTGCAGGATCTGTACACGGCCGGCAGTGGTCAGGGCGAGCGGGGCAGCGTTCAGGTCGACCCCGAGGACGTTGCCGCGATCCTGTTTACCTCCGGTTCGACCGGCGTGCCCAAGGGCGTGGTCTATCGCCATCGGCATTTTGTTGCGCAGGTTGAGCTGCTGCGTGAGGCCTTCGACATTCGCCCCGGTGAGATCGATCTGCCGACCTTTCCGCCCTTTGCGTTGTTCGATCCGGCGTTGGGCATGACCACGGTGATTCCCTCGATGGACCCGACCCGCCCGGCGCTGGCCGATCCGGTGCGGCTGATCGCGACCATCCAGGATTTCGGCGTCAGCAATCTGTTCGGTTCGCCAGCGCTGGTCGACACGCTGTCGCGCTACGGCGCCGTGCGCTGCATCCGCCTGCCGACGCTGCGCCGGGTCATTTCCGCCGGTGCCCCAGTGCCGCTGCCGGTGATCGAGCGGATGCGCAAGATGCTGCCCGCCGACGGCCAATTGTGGACGCCCTATGGCGCCACCGAATGCCTGCCGGTGGCGGTGGTCGAGAGCGCCGAACTGCTGGCCACCGCCAAGGGCAGCACCGATCACGGTGCCGGCACGCTGGTGGGACATGTGCTGCCGGCCAACCAGGTTCGCATCATCGCCCTGGACGATCAGCCGCACGCGGTGTGGTCGGATGTGGTGGAACTGCCCCGTGGCGCGGTTGGCGAGATCACCGTGCGTGGACCCACCGCGACCGATCAATACTTTGGCCTGCCGGAGATGACGGCACGGGCCAAGCTGCGCGATGGCGATGCCGTGGTTCACCGGATGGGCGACGTGGGCTATTTCGACGAGGCCGGACGGCTGTGGTTCTGTGGCCGCAAGTCGCAGCGGGTCACCACCGCGCAGGGGACCCTGTTCACCGAGAAGGTCGAGCCGGTTTGCAACAGTCACCCGCAGGTCTATCGCAGCGCGCTGGTTGGCATCGGCCCGGCCGGCGCCCAGCAACCGGTGGTCGTGCTGGAACTCGAGCCCGACGTCGACCGGCAGGAACATCAGCGGATCGCGCGGGAGTTGCGCGATCTGGTTCGGCGACAGGCAGAAACCGCCGGGATCTGCCGCTTTGCGGTCTATCCGCGCGCGTTCCCGGTGGATATTCGCCACAACGCCAAGATCGGTCGCGAGAAACTGGCCCAATGGGCTGCCACGAGCGGGCGGATCATCGTCATCGAGGATTGACGTCAATACGGTCCCGGCGCTGCCTGGACCACCATCCGGATGGATTCCATCCACTGGCCACCAGGGATTGCCGACCATGTCCGAGCGCTTCACCGAGCACCTGCGTACCCGTATCGACCGCTACGGCCCGTTGTGCGTCGGCATCGATCCGTCGTCGGCCTTGCTGGCGCGTTGCGGGTTACCCGATACCGCCGCGGGGGCGCTGGATCTGGCCCGTCGGGTGCTGGATGCGGCGGCCGGGGAAGTGGCCGTGGTCAAGCCCCAGGCCGCCTATTTCGAACGCTTCGGCGCCGCCGGCCTGCAGGCGATCGAGCAACTGCTGGCGCTGGCCCGAGCGCAGGACACACCGGTGATCTACGACGCCAAGCGTGGCGACATCGACGCCACCGCGACTGCCTACGGCGAGGCCTTCTTCCGCTCCGAGGCGCCGCTGCGTTGCGACGCGCTGACGGTCCATGCCTACCTGGGCTATGGCGCCCTGGCGGGTCTGGTGAAGCTGGCGGCGGAGGCGGCCGGCGGGGTCTTTGTGGTGGTGCGCTCCTCCAACCCGCAGGGTCAGGCGCTGCAGCTGGCACGACTGGGCGATGGCCGGACGGTGGCCGAGTGCCTGGCCGACGAGATCAGTGCTGACAATGCGCATTGGCTGGCCGGCGGCTCCGGTTGCGGGCCGGTGGGCGCCGTGGTCGGTGCGACCTGCGACGACGCCGCTGCCATCGTCGACCGTCTCCCGCACAGCTACATCCTGGCACCGGGCGTCGGTGCCCAGGGCGCCACCTGCGCCGATATCGCTCGGCGCATGCCGAACGCCCGAGGTCGTGTGCTGGCCAACGTGTCACGTGGCATCTTCGCCGGTGGCACACAGCCCGAGCAGTTGCGGCAGACCCTGCAGCAACTGCGTGACGAGGCCAGCGTTTTGGTCTGATGTGGCGAGTCCCGGCTTTCCCGGGACTTCCGACACATGCTGTGCATTGGTGTATGAGTGCACTATGACACCACCCACTGCCGAGGTGATGTCCATGAATCGTTCCCCCTTGTTGCTGGCCCTGTTGTTCTGCGCTCCGGCGGCCTGGTCACATGGCAAGTCCTGCAGCGTCAGTTCCGACTACGACCTGCGGATCACCGACCAGGCTCTGCTGTTCGAAGAAGAGGATGGCGAGCGCAGCATCCGCCTCGCCGATGGCAGCGTCAGCGTCGATGGTCGCGTGCTCGATCTCAGTCGCGCCGACGAGGCTCGAGTGCGTCGCTTCGAGGCGGGCGTCCGTGAACTGGTCCCGGAGGTCAAGGCCATCGCGATCGACGCCGTCCACCTGGCCAGTGATGCGCTGAAGGCCGTCAGTGCCGGCCTTTCGACCGACGCTGACACCATCGAGCGGGTCTCGGCTCGCGCCGATCAGATCAGTGCCGAACTGACCGCCCAGATCCGCAGCGCCAATTCCAGTCACGACTTTCGGGAGCACGAGTTCGAGGATGCCGTCGAGGACCTGATCGGCGAGCTCGTTCCCGAACTGGTGGGCTCGATCACTTCGCTGGCCGTGAAGGCCGCCCTCAGTGGTGACACCAGTGCCGTTGAGGCCATCGAGCGCCGCGCCAATGAGCTCGAGCGCACCATCGAGCGCGAGGTCGAGCAACGCGCCGAGCTGATCGAAGATCGTGCCGATGCCTTGTGCGAGCGCGTGCGAGCGCTGGACGAGATTGAATCCAGCTTCGACTTCCGTCTGCCGGATGGTTCGGTCCTGGACCTGTTGGACGCACCTCGCAGCGAGCGCCGCACAATCGTCGCGATCGACTGAGCAGAAGCCCGGACCGGTCTGGCCAGTAGGGCGGGTCGGTCTTTCCCCTCCGCAGCGGGCACCGCCGAACGGCCCCCGCTGCGGATCGAACATCAATTGTCCGGGCTAGACTTCGCCACAGACCGCATGTCTGCGGCCAGGTGGAGCTCGCATGCGTCAGCCGCTCATTTCCAAGTCCTCGCTGACGAGCAGTCCCCTGGCGCTGTGGTTGTGGGTATCGATCACGATGCTCGCCTTCGCCGGTAACGCCTTGTTGTGTCGGCTGGCGTTGCGGCAGACCAGCATCGACCCGGCCAGTTTCACCGCCATCAGACTCCTTGCGGGCGCCGCCGCGCTGTGGCTGTTGACCCGCACGCGCAGGCCATTTGATCAGGCCGGCAGCTGGTTGGGGGCGCTGGCCCTGCTGGGCTATGCGGTGAGTTTCGCCTGGGCCTATCGGGGCCTGACCGCCGCCACCGGTGCGCTGCTGCTGTTCGGCGCTGTCCAGCTGACCATGTTGATCACCGCCTTTGCACGCGGTGAACGTTGGCGATGGTCAGGCTGGACCGGCCTGACGCTGGCGCTGGGCGGACTGGTCTGGCTGTTGCTTCCCGGCTTGCATCAGCCGCCTCTGCTCGACGCTGGCCTGATGGTGCTCGCTGGTGTGGCCTGGGGCATCTATTCGCTGGTCGGTCGTGGCAGCGCCCAGCCGACCGCGGATACGGCGGGCAACTTCATCCGGGCCGCGCCACTGGCCTGTCTGGGCCTGTTGCTGGTCGACCCGTCAATGGACGCTCGCGGCGTCACCCTGGCGCTGCTGTCCGGTGCGCTGACCTCGGGTCTGGGCTACGCGATCTGGTACGCGGTGCTGCCGGCGTTGCGCGCGTCCACAGCGGCCACGGTCCAGCTGACGGTGCCCGTGATCACCGCCATCGGCGGCATCGTGCTGATCGGTGAAGCCGCCAGTTGGCGCTTGTGGATCGCATCACTGGCGGTACTGGGGGGCATCGCGCTGGTGATTCACGGTGGCCGCCGCTGACCGTGTCTCCGATACACCGTGGCACAGCCGTCGTTCTACAGCGACATCCAGATTGCGCCACCGATGATCAGCAGCAGGATGGCCAGGACGATGGGCAGCCACATGCCCGCGGTGCCTCGGGTCGGCTGATTTGGCAGGTAGCTGCCGTGTTCAGGGCGGGAGCTGGCGCCAGGGCGTCGGGGCAAGGGTTCCATGAGCGCGAATTCGGCAGGACTGTCCGCACAGCGTAGCGCGTCGGGAGGGGAATCGCAGGCGATCGGACGCAACATTTGACTGAAAGCGAATGCGCTGTTGTTTTCACGCCACGTCAGCTAGCGACGGCAAAGTGCTGTATCGACGGGCACTTAACGAACTCTTAAGTTTTGACGCAACGATGACAATTGAATAATGTTGCGCGCCGACATCACATGGAGTGCGGGCCGTGATCTACGAGCCGCGATCGAGCCATCCCCTTCGCGACCCGCAGCACCCGCAAGCTCAGCGCAAACCCGGCACTACCCTCCCTGTGGCGACCTCGGCTTCGTCGTCTACCGGTCGCTCGATCGCGGGTCGGTTGCTGGCCGCCATGGGTGCCGCGTTGATCGTCATTGGCAGCGGCGCCATGCTCGATCCGGCCCGGGCCAAGGTCAACGAAAACGAGAATCAGCTGGCGCCGCGCCTGGAAGTGCCTTTGTTGCTGCCGTCGGCCGATGAGGTGGAAGTGCTGCCCTTGGCCTATGTGCCGGCGCTGGAGCATGACCTGTTCACCCGCGGCATGGGCGACGATGGTTGGAGCGTCGTGACGGTGCGTCGCAATGAAACCCTTGGCGATATTTTTGCCCGCCTGGGCATGGGCGGTGCCGAAGTGCATCGGGTCGTTGGCATCAGCGAGCACACCCAGAGCCTGGTGCAGATTCATCCGGGCGATCAGATTGCCTTCCGCGTGGCGGATGGCCGACTGCAGGGCATGCAGTTCGATCTGGGCGAGGATCGCCGCGTGCTGATCGAATCCGACGGCAATGGCTTTGTTGAGCAGGTGATTGAGCGGCGTATCGAAACCCGCCTGGAATATGCCAGCGGCACGATTCGCAGTTCCCTGTTCCAGGCCGGCAGCGATGCCGGCGTGGCCGATCGCACCATCCTCAAGATGGCCGAGGTGCTGAACTACGACATCGACTTCGCGCTCGATCTTCGCGGCGGCGACCATTTCACGGTGGTCTATCAGGGCATCTATCGAGACGGTGTGCGCCTGCGCGACGGCGACATCGTCGCCGTGCGCTTCGTCAATCAGGGCAAGACCCATGAGGCCTTCCGCTTCGTCAACGCGCAAGGTCAGCCGGACTACTACGACTCCGAAGGTCGCAGTCTGCGCAAGGCTTTCATTCGCACGCCGGTCGAATTCACCCGTATCTCCAGCCGCTTCTCCTCGGCCCGCAAGCACCCGATCCTCGGCCGCGTGCGTGCCCACAAGGGCGTCGACTACGCTGCCCCGGCCGGTACGGTCATTCGCGCCGCGGGCACGGGCACGGTCAAGTTCGTCGGTCGCATGAATGGCTACGGCAACGTGGTCGAGCTGCAGCATGGCCGCGAAACCACCACGCTTTATGCGCACATGTCGCGATTTGCACCGGGGCTGAAGAAGGGCCAGAAAATCACTCAGGGCCAGACCATCGGCTATGTGGGCAAGACCGGCCTGGCGACCGCACCACATCTGCACTATGAATTCCGCGTCAAGGGCGTCCACCGTGATCCGCTCAGCGTCACGATGCCCCGCGCCGAGCCACTGCTGGCGTCCGAGCTACAGCGCTTCCGCGGCGAACTGGTGATCGCGCGCACCCAACTGACCACGCTGGAAGGTGCGCTGGCCATGCGGGCTGCGCCCTGAGCGCGCCGGCTGGCCGCTATCTGGGACTGATCTCCGGAACCAGCGCGGACGGCATCGACGCAGCCCTGCTGCAGATTCACGCCGATGGCACGATGTGTGTCGAGGCCGCTCAAACCACCCCCTATCCGCCGGCATTGCGTGAGCAGCTGCTGCCGCTGATCGGGGGCCAGGTCGACATTGTCATCGATGCACTGGCCTGTCTGGATGCCGAGGTCGGTTTGGCCTTTGCCGCGGCCGCAATGGCCCTGATGCAGCACGCCAATTGTCCGGCGAGCGAGATCCGGGCGATTGGCAGCCACGGTCAGACCATCCGTCACCGTCCGCGGCTGGACTTGCCTTTCACCTGGCAGATCGGTGACCCCAGCCGCATCGTCGAGGCCACCGGCATCACCACCGTGGCCGACTTTCGCCGGCGGGATGTCGCCGCGGGTGGGCAGGGAGCGCCGCTGGTTCCCCCCTTCCATGCCGCCTGGTTTGGTTCTGCCGCTGAAGATCGAGCCGTTCTCAATCTGGGCGGTATCGCGAACCTGACCCTGCTGCCAAGCCAGGGGCCGGTGCGTGGATTCGATTGCGGCCCGGCCAACGCCCTGCTCGACCTGTGGGCGCAACGTTGCGGCCTGGGCGAGCGCGACGAGGACGGTCGACTGGCCCGCTCAGGCCAGATCGATGAAGCGCTGATGCAGCGCTTGCTGGATGACCCCTGGTTCGAGCAGCCACCGCCAAAAAGCACTGGCCGGGAGGATTTCAACGCAGACTGGCTCGACGCACGACTGGGGTCGGCCAGCGATCCGGCCACGGTCATGTCCACACTGGTGGCGTTGAGTGCTCAGGCCACGGCGACCGCCCTGCAGCGCAGTCTGCCGTCTTGCGTGCGCCTGCTGGTGTGTGGCGGTGGCAGTCACAACCCGGCATTGCTCGATGCATTGCGCAGGGCCATGCCGGCGCTGGCGGTCCAGACGACCGCCGAGCACGGTCTGGATCCGGATCACGTCGAGGCGGCTGCCTTTGCCTGGCTGGCGCGACAGTGTTTGTCGCAGCAGCCGGGTGGTCTGGCCAGCGTGACCGGCGCCCGCGGCGACCGGGTGCTGGGGGCCATCTACCCCGCCTGAGCGATTGCCGAGCCGCCGGCGCGGCAATCGGCGATACTGGCCCGCCGTCAGGACACCATGGCATGCAAGCCGACTGGAGCAAGTTCTTTCGTCGTGCCAGCTTTCGGCTGGCGGCCGGTCAGCGGGTGCAACTCCCCGCCGACGAGGGATACGAAGTGGCTTTTGCCGGCCGTTCCAACGCGGGCAAGTCCTCCGCCATCAACGTGATCTGCGACCAGAATGGGCTGGCGCGGACCAGCAAGACGCCCGGTCGTACGCAGCAACTGGTGGTCTTCGATCTGGACGATCAGCGGCGCTTGATCGACTTGCCAGGCTATGGCTATGCCAAGGTCCCTGTCGCCATGCGCAAGGATTGGCGGGATCTGGTCGACGGCTTTCTGCGTGAGCGCCGTTGCCTGGCGGGTGTCGTGTTGTTGTCGGATGTGCGCCAAGCGCTGACCGACTTCGATCGGCAAATGCTCGACTGGTGTCGGTCACGACAGCTGCCCTGCCTGCTGTTGCTGACCAAGGCCGACAAGCTCAATCGAGGTCCGGCGGCTGGCCGGCTGCAGGCCATTCGGAATGAATTGAGTCGACTGGAAGGGCTGACGGGTGGGTGCCAGCTGTTTTCGGCCCTGCAGCGCCAGGGCGTCGATGAAGCCAGGCAGTGGATCGCCGGTGCGCTGGAGGCTAACCCGTAACGACCCGATTGCGTCCGGCCTGTCGGGCCTGATAGAGCGCCGTATCCACCTTTTGCAGCAGCTCCTGACGCGTGGTGATGGCCGTGGTCCAGCTGATCGCGCCGGCACTGAAGGTGCTGGACAGCACCTTGCCCGAGACGTTGAACTCGGCTTCTGCCAGACGCTGGCGCAGCCGCTCCAGCAAGGGCTGTGCCTCGCTCATCGGTGTTTCCGGCAGGAGCAGGATCAGTTGCTGGTCATCCAGCCGCGCCTTGATGTCGTCTTCGCGCAGTTCCATCTGGACCAGCCGCGCACAACGCTTGATCAATTCCTCGGCGGCCGGTGTGCCATCGGCTTCGCGTACGCCGCTGACACCGTCCAGTTCCAATGCAGCGACGACAAACTCGCGACCACGGCGCCGACTGCGGGCGATTTCCTGATCCAGCAGCGTCTCGAAGTGGCGGCGGTTGTAGAGGCCAGTCAGGCTGTCATGCGTGACCAGATCGTAAAGCTGACTCTGGGTGTCGCCATCGACTTCGCGCTGCTGGGCGAACTGCAGCACGGTGCCGCCCACCATGATCAGGTCTCCGTCCTTCAGACGCGCTTCGACGACGGGCCTCTCGTTCAGATAGGTCCGATTGGTGGAGTTGAGATCGCGCAGCCAGTAGCCTGTGGCGTCGCGCCAAACCCGGCAGTGCAGCCGCGAAACGGCCCGATTGAGCAGGCGCAGATCGCTTTCGGAGGAACGTCCGACAATCAGCGGGGTGTCGCGCAGCTCGATTTCCCGACCTACGCCTTCGCCCTGGGTGATGACCAGCTTGGCGCCGCTGTTGCTGCCCAGTGCCGCGGCCAGTCGCGCCAGATTGCCACGCTCGGTGGTCAGCGTGTCCTGTGGTCCCTGATCATTCATGGCCCGAGCCTCCCCGGCGTGGACGATGGCCGCTTCCCTGCACCACCGCATTGTCCGACTGCTTGTACTGGCACTGTCCCATTCCTTCGACCTGGCCGTGCCACGTCCACCCTTTACTAGACGCCGCTACGCAGCAACGTGAACACAGGGGACACTGACTTCTGCGAAAACCCTGCAAGCAACGTGATGACTGAGTGAAAGGGATGGTTGCCCAGGAACTTCGCAGTTTGGGGGTGATGGGGGCCAGGGGGCTCAAGGCCGTGGCTTGAGGCAGGCCGGACCGCTAGCCATACTGCCCGGCCCGAGCCGACTACGAGTACGTCATGGCATTGCTGGATGTCAGCTTCGAATTGGCCGACGCGGTCGAAGGATTCGCCGGTGACACAAGGCCGTTGCAGCTGGATCTGCCGGTCCAGCGTCTGCGCGCGGCCGATCTGATCGCTCAGGCGGTCACCACGCAGTTGACGCTGCGCCGACTGTCGCAACCCACGTCGGCTGACTGGCTCGATGAAGCCGAGATTGCACGGCAAAGGGCGCGCGGGAAGGTCACGCTGAATGACAGCGCCGAACCCGACGTGCAAGCCGAGATCGCCCGGGCGCAGCGAGCCTTCGCCGACGGTCGCTTCCGCATGTTGCTGGATGGCCAATGGCTGTCCGAACTGGACGAGGAAGTCGAGTTGGGCGAGACCGGCAAGCTGCTGTTCCTGCGCCTGACGCCACTACAGGGAGGCTAGCGACATGCCGTCAGAACAAGCGCTGCAAGAACGGGTACAGGCGGTCGAGAACTGGCTCATCGCGCACATTCCGGCGCTGTGGGGTCTGCCTGCGCGAATCGGCAGCGAAGAACGCACTCAATGGGAGAATGGCAGCCGTCGGTCGATGGTCCACTACCGCTACGACCGTGACCAGGCCCCCCGATTGTCCTTTCGCAAGCCGGATGAAGATCCGGAATGGCCATTGCTGGTGGCCACCATGGCGGGATTGGAGGCCGAGTTCGGCAGCGATGGCGAGCGGCTGGCGGAGTACCTGTTCAACCCGGCTCTGCGCCGCTTTCCCGTGCCGCGACTCAACTCGGGGCCGGATCGCGAGGCCTACCAGGCGCAGTGTGCCTGTCTGGTGGGACTACGCTGCGTGGCCAAGGCGCTGGCCGCGCGGCGCGAACCGGCGATCCTCCGATCGGCCTTGCAGCGCGCTCGGTATCTGTTGCGTGACAGCCACGCTGCGCCGGAATGCACGGATTCATGGCGTGGCCCGTCCACCCACGCCCCACAACTGACCGACTTGCGCGTTTGGCTGGACCTGGAGTTTCCGATCGTCGATTACGCGGAGGACTGCCGGGCGCTGTTGCGTGGCGACTGGAATGCGCACTATCAGCGCGACCAGGAAGAGCGCAGCAGCTACGGCGAGCAGCTCTACTTGCTGCACAAGCTGGTCCTGGCGTCGATGGTGCACTTCCGTGCACGGGATCAGTGGTCGTACGACGACTTTTGCCAGCTGGTGCGGCTGTCGCCCTCGATCTTCAGCAACGACCTGCTCGGTGTGATCGATGGCGAGAATTTCGCCAAGGGCTACCTCGGTGCCGATTGGCTGATCGAAGACACTCGCCGACTGGCCTGGGAAACGCTGTGTGCCGCCACCAGCCGCCAGCCTGATTCCGACGAGGCCGGCTTCCTGCACGCCCTGGCGGCCGAAGCCGAAGGCGCTCGCTGGTTGCTGCAGTGCGCTCGCCTGATCGAGGCCCATGGACTGGGGCCGAAGCAGGTCAATGAAGACAATTACGATGATCTGAGCCGCAGCCTGATCCAGTTCAGTCAGCTTGAAGCGCTGGCGGCAGACGACGATCCGGACCGCGTCGTTGAGCAGTTGCGGGAGTTCCAGGCCGAGACCCTGTGGCTGTTGTTGCCGTTCTCGGGCGCGGCCCAGCCGTTGCTGTTCCGAGCGCTACGCGTCGAGAACCTGCTGCCATTGCATGGCTGGATCGAACGCATGCGCAGCCGGGTCTACAACAGCGAGAGCACCAACAGCGGCCGGGTTGATTGTGAGGAAGTCGAAGGGCTGCTGGCGGGTATCGCCGAGAAGACCCTGCAACGCTATCTCAAGGCGGTGCGAGACAGTCGCGTCGACAGCGACGAGACCACCAAGGTCATCACCTTGCTGGACGCCCTGCGTGGCAAGAATCGCGACAAGATCGAAAAGGCATTGGCCAAGCACGGTCAGATCGCCGCCAAGGCCTATGGCTTGCTGCCGGTGCGTGACGCCGATGACGCCCGCGAACGCTATCGACGTTTGAAGCAGGTGTGGAAAGAGTGCACCCGCTACGGGGCCGAGCGGCAGGCCAACACCCGCGCGGCCGTGACCGTGGGTCTGGCCAATCTGGCCCAGCGGGCCGGCTATCGCGACGCGGCTCGGATGGAATGGGACATGGAGGCCGCGATCGGCGGCGAAGCGGCCGCGCGCCTGCAGCCGGCCCACATCGGAGACTGGGACGTCTGCGTGCGGATCGAAGGCATTAAGCCGGTATTGGCCGTCAGCAAGGCCGGCAAGTCGCTCAAGTCCATTCCAGCCGGCATTCGCAAGCTGCCGGACTTCATCGCCATGAAGCAGGCGGTGGATGAGCTGAAGGAGCAGGCAACCCGCTTCCGCCGGGCGCTGGAACAGCTGATGTGTGATGGCGAGGTACTGCCCCTGGCTGATCTGCGCAAGCTGGTGCAGATTCCGGCGGTGGCCTTCCTGCTCGGCAACCTGGTGGGCCTGGACGAAGCCGGCCACCTGGGGATGATCGATCCTGCTGCGCTGGTGCTGGTTGATGGCGAGCAACGCTGGCCCATCGAGGGCGCGCTGAAACTGGCGCATGGATTGGACCTGTTGGCAGCCGAGGCCTTGCCGCACTGGCAGCAGCACATCGTGCAGGCGCAGATCGTGCAGCCCTTCAAGCAGGTGTTCCGCGAACTCTACGTGCCCACACCGGCCGAACTGGAGAGTGGCGATCACTCGCGGCGCTTTTGCGGTCATTGCGTCAACGGCGCCACCGCCTATCGCTTGCTGCAGGGGCGCAGCTGGAGCAGCTACGAGAGTACGGCGAGCAAGCGCTTTCCTGAAGCCACTTGCCGGGTCGATTGGGAATTCCCGGATGTGCGCCACTATCTGGCCGAAGACGAGGCGGTGACCGCGGACGAGATCCATTTCCACCGGGGTGGCCAGCGCCTGCCGATTGCCGAGGTGCCACCGCTGGCCTTCAGCGAGGCCATGCGCGACGCTGATCTGGTCGTCTCGGTGGCCGGCATCGCCGAGGACGGGGCCTACTGGTCGGCCGAAGTCAGTCGCCATCGCCGCGAGTTGCTGCAGGAACTGGCACAAATGCTCGGGCTGCAGAAGAAGCTCCGCTTCGAGGACAACTTCGTGCTGTTCAGCGGCAAGCTGGCCAGCTATCGAATCCACCTGGGCAGCGGCGTGATCCACATCATGCCGGGCAGCTATCTGTGCATCGTGCCAGCACCGGATACCAAGACCACGGGCAAGCTGTACCTGCCCTTTGCCGACACCGATCGCAAGACCTCCGAGATCCTGTCCAAGCTCTTGCTGCTGCTCAACGACCACAAGATCAAGGACGAAAGCATCCTGGCGCAGATCCAGTCACGTGATGCCGGCTGAATTCGACGCTCGCCAGGCCGGCTTGATCCAGATGTCCCGCAGTCGGAATGGTCATTGGCGAGGGCTGCGTGCTCTGATAATCTAAGCAGTTGACTCTGAACCATGCTGGATGCGAAATGGCCCGTATTACCGTCGAAGACTGTCTGACCCAGGTCGACAACCGTTTTGAGCTGGTGCTGATGGCGAGCAAGCGTGCCCGGCAACTGGCCAAGGGCGCCGAACCGATGGTCGATGTCGACGAGGACAAGCCCACCGTTCTGGCCCTGCGCGAAATTGCCGAAGGTCGCGTCGATCACGCCCTGCTGGCGGAAGTCGAGAAGCGTGAACGCGAGGCCGCCGAGCGCGAGGCGCTGGAATGGGCGGCTGCCGAGGTTGAGGATGATCTCAGTCGCGGCGGGGACGACTAAGGCTCCGGGCAGCACCGCGGAGGCGGGGATGAGTGCGGATGTCGCCTCTCCTTCGCCCGTGCCGTCGACCGATGTCGACGCGCTGCTGCCGCACTATGTCATCGACCTGCAGCAGCAGGTCGAGAGCTATCTGAACCGGGCGCAATGGGAGGCCATCGACAAGGCCTTCCGTATCGGTGCACAGGCGCATCAGGGGCAGACTCGCAAGAGTGGTGAGCCCTACATCACTCACCCGGTGGCCGTGGCCCGGATCCTCGCCGACATGCACCTGGACGGCGAAACGCTGGTTGCGGCGATCCTGCATGACACCCTGGAAGACACTCACCTGACCAAGGATGAGGTCGAGGCCGAGTTCGGCTCGACGGTTGCCGATCTGGTCGATGGCGTGACCAAGCTGGACAAGGTCGGTTTCGTCTCGCGCGAGGCGGCGACGGCCGAGAGCTTCCGCAAGATGCTGCTGGCGATGGCGCGCGATCTGCGCGTCATCCTGATCAAGCTGGCCGACCGCCTGCACAACATGCGCACGCTGGGCTCGATGAATCCGGAGAGCCGGCGGCGAATTGCTCGCGAGACGCTGGAAATCTACGCGCCGATCGCGCAGCGCCTGGGCATGAATCGCATCAAGGCCGAGTTGCAGGATCTGGGTTTCCGCGCGCTGCATCCCTTGCGTCACCGGGTCATCGAGGCCGAACTGCGCAAGCTGGTGGGCAATCGGCGCGAGCCGATGCAGAAGATCGCCGAAGCGCTGAAGCACAAGCTGGACACGGAGAACGTTCCGGCCCGGCTGGTCAGCCGCGTGAAAACGCCCTACAGCATCTTTCGCAAGATGCGCAATGAGCGCAAAACCTTCGATCAGGTCATGGATGTGCACGGTTTCCGGGTCGTCGTCGGTACGGTGATGCAGTGCTACTGCGCGTTGGGCGCCGTACACAATCTGTACAAGCCGGTCGAAGGGCGCTTCAAGGACTACATCGCCATTGCCAAGGCCAACGGCTATCAGTCCCTGCACACGACGCTGTTCGGTCCCTTCGGCCAGCCCATCGAGGTGCAGATCCGCACCGAGGAGATGGACACGGTCGCCGAGCGCGGCGTGGCGGCGCACTGGATCTACAAGTCGGACACACTTCCCGCCAACACAGCGCAGCATCGGGCGCGCGAGTGGCTGCAGGGTCTGCTGGAGAGCCAGCGCCAGGCCGGCAACTCAATTGAGTTCCTCGACAACGTCCGCGTCGACCTGTTTCCGGACGAGGTCTATCTGTTCAGTCCCAAGGGCAAGATTCTGGCGTTGCCGCGCAATGCCTGCGCGATCGATTTCGCCTATGCGGTGCACACCAATGTGGGCGACCATGCGGTGGCTGCACGAATTGACCAGCAGCTCAAGCCGCTGCGGACCAGACTGTCCAGCGGTCAGACCGTCGAGATCATTACCGCGCCCAGTGCGACGCCAAAGCCGCATTGGCTGGAGTTCGTCGTCACCAGCAAGGCGCGCACCTCGATCCGTCACTTCCTCAAGAATCTGCAGCATGAGGATGCCGTCGGGCTCGGCGCTCGAATGCTCGATCGTGCGCTGGACGCGTTGGGGACCAGTCTGGACGATGTCTCGGCCGAACGCATCGAGGCCGCGCTGACCGAGAACCGGGTGCAGCGACTGGAAGAACTGCTGGCCGATCTGGCGCTGGGCAATCGGATGCCGGCCGTGGTCGCTCGCCAGCTCACCCGTGGTGACCGGCCGCACGCCGATGGCGAGCGACGCCAAACCGAAGTCGTTCGCATCAGCGGGGCCGAGCGCGGGGTGGTCAGCTTCGGCCAGTGTTGTCACCCGATTCCGGGCGATCCCATTGTCGGATTCCTCAGTGCCGGCAAAGGGCTGGTCATTCACCAGACGATCTGCCCCAACGTGATCGAGCTGCGCAAGCACCCCGAGCGGATGATGCGGGTCGATTGGGACCAGCACATCGAAGGCGAGTTTCGCGTGGTGCTGCGCGTCGAAGTGGCCAATCGACCGGGGGTTCTGGCGACTGTGGCAGCCGCGATCGCCGAACAAGAGTCCAATATCGAGAACGTCGAGTACGGTGAGCGTGACGCCTCCAGCGCGACGTTGTTCTTCACGCTGGAAGTGCGGGATCGCGCGCACCTGGCCGACGTGATGCGCCGCCTGCGCCGCCTGCCGGTCGTGCAGGTCGTCCAACGCACCTGAAGACCCAGCAGGAGATTCAATATGACCCGCAGCAGCGTCCACACCGAGAATGCCCCGGCGGCGATCGGCGCCTACTCGCAAGCGGTGCGTGTTGGCGAAACCGTCTACCTGTCCGGTCAGATCCCATTGGATCCGGCGACCATGGAGATGGTCAATGGTGATATCGAGGCCGAGATTCGGCGCGTCTTCGACAACCTGCGCGCCGTATCGGTGGCAGCCGGTGGTGATCTGGACAAGCTGGTCAAGCTCAATGTGTTCCTGACCGACCTGGGCTGCTTTGCGCAGGTCAATCAGATCATGGCCGACTATTTCAACGAGCCCTATCCCGCGCGCGCCGCCATAGGCGTGGCCGCGTTACCGCGTGGGGCACGGGTGGAGATGGACGGCATCCTGGTGCTCTGATTCCGTGGCGAGGCGGGCAGATCAGGCAGCGCCAGCGGTGGTGGCGGCCGATTGGCAGTCCCGCGCGGCGCAACCGCTGAAGGTGCTCGGCCCACTCGGCCCGAAGGCAGCCGAGGCGCTGGAGCGACTGGGTCTGCAGACCGTCGGTGATCTGTGGGTTCATCTGCCACTGCGCTACGAGGACCGGACGCAGATTGTCCCGCTGTCTGCGGTCGTTCATGGTCAGACGGTCCAGATCGTGGGCCGGGTCGGCGCGCGGGAAGTGGTGCTGCGCCGTCGGCGCATGTTGCTGGTGACAGTCGTCGACGGAATGGCTGGCTTGACGCTGCGCTTCTTCCGCTTCCACACCGGTCAGGCGCAGGGATTTCAGCCCGGGCGAAGAATCCTCTGTTACGGCGAGGTTCGCGGCGGCGTCAATGGCCTGGAGATGGCGCACCCGAAATACCGCTTCCTGGCCGAGGATGAGGAGCCAGCGGGAGAATCACAGCTCCGCCCGACCTATCCGCGCGGCGAAGGCATCAGCAGCGAGCGCATAGAGAAGTTGGTGCAACAGGCGCTGTCGTTGTTGCCGACCGATGAGGCGCTTGAGTGGCTACCCGCACAGACGCTCGATCAGCTGGCGCTGCCGTCACTGGGTCAGGCGCTGCGCGTCATCCACCGACCGCCACCGGAAACCGCGCTGGACAGCTTGGTGGACGGCAGCCATCCGGCTCGCCGACGCTTGGCGCTGGAAGAGTTGATCGCTCACCGGATCAGTCTGCGACTGGTGCGCCGCAAGCTCGACGGTCTGCGTTCGCCAGTCCTGCGACATGCCGGTGCGCTGCAGGAGCGACTGCTCGCGCAGTTGCCGTTCAGTCTCACGTCGGCGCAACTGCGTGTGTTATCGCAGATACGCACCGACTTGGCGCGCAGCCAGCCCATGTTGCGGCTGGTGCAGGGTGACGTCGGATCCGGCAAGACCATCGTCGCCGCTTTGGCCATGCTCGCAGCGATCGAAGGCGGCCACCAGGCGGCCCTGATGGCGCCCACGGAATTGCTGGCCGAGCAGCATCGCCGCAATCTCACCCAGTGGTTCGACGCGCTCGGCCTGCGCACCGTCTGGCTGGCTGCGAAGGTGACGGGCAAGGCGCGAGCAAAAGCGCTGGAGGAGATCGCCGCTGGCGCGCCGGTGGTCATCGGTACTCATGCATTGATGACCGAGCAGGTGCAGTTCGAAAGGCTGGGGCTCGTGGTCATCGATGAGCAGCACCGCTTCGGTGTGCACCAACGACTGGGGTTGCGCGACAAGGGTGTGCAGCAGGGCCGTTGCCCGCATCAACTGGTGATGACGGCCACACCCATTCCGCGAACGCTGGCGATGAGCCTGTACGCAGACCTGGACGTCTCAGTGATTGATGAACTGCCACCCGGCCGCAGTCCGATACGTACTGTGGCCATCGGCCAGCAGCGTCGCGAGGAAGTGGTTGAACGCGTACGCGAAGCCTGTTCTGCGGGCCGCCAGGCCTACTGGGTGTGCACGGTGATCGAAGAGTCCGATCAAGTCGAAGCCCAGGCAGCAGAAGTGCTGCACGCTGAGCTTGCCGCCGGCTTGCCAGACCTGCGCATAGGACTCGTTCATGGTCGACAAAAGGCCACGGAGCGCAGCGAGGCCATGAACCGCTTCGCCGCTGGTGAGCTGGATCTGCTGGTGGCGACGACCGTGATTGAAGTGGGAGTGGACGTACCCAATGCCAGCCTGATGGTGATCGAAAACGCCGAGCGCCTGGGGCTGGCGCAATTGCATCAGCTGCGCGGCCGTGTGGGTCGCGGCACGGCGGCGTCCAGCTGCGTGCTGCTGTACAAGGCACCGTTGGGCGAGAACGCACGAGCGCGAATTGGCGCGCTGCGTGACAGTCAGGATGGCTTTCACATTGCCGAGTGTGATCTGGCACTACGGGGTCCAGGAGAACTCCTGGGATCCCGGCAGTCAGGCAGCGTCAGCTTCCGGGTAGCAGACCTCGCACGAGACGTACAGCTGATTCCGCAAGCAGCACAAATAGCCGACCCGCTGGTCGTGGGCGACCCCGAACGCGCCGAGCAGATTGCCCGACGCTTCCTCGGGGCCAGCCTGCGCTACGGGCAGGCCTGAGTTGAACGAGCTGGAAAAATGGCGCGCCCGGAGAGACTCGAACTCCCGACCAGCTGGTTCGAAGCCAGCTACTCTATCCAACTGAGCTACGGGCGCAGATCTATAGTGTAGCGCTCCGACGGCGCGCCGCGAATGCCGTGACCGTTGTCGAAGCCGTCAGACGGCGCGTCCTTGCCGCGTCGCGAGCAGATGTGCAACGCGGGCTCGTCGCAACTCACCCACCAAATCGGTCAGCGATTCGAAGTCCACCGCTTCGAAGGCCAGGAACTCCACCCCCATTCGGCGATCGCGTACGTGCACGCAGCGCGCACTGGCGCTGAAGCTTCGCACTTCACCTTGACGGAATCGCAACTGCAGCCCGTCACCTGGCTTCACCTCTGGCGAATCCGCGAAGTCCAGCAGCGCTCCATTGAGTGAGATGTCAGCTACACGCGCCGACAACGACGGGCCTTCCCCGCTGACCTCGACGCTGACGTCGGTCACGGGGTAGCGCGGATCCTCACGCAGATCGCTGTTGAGTTTGAGCGTCATCGGACGTCCGTCCCACGGCCCGGTACCCAATGAAGGCTATCACTGGCGATCACTTCGTGGGTGCGCGCACGGTCATGCATTCGCAACCTGCGATCGTGTCCCAACACGTGGTGTAAGAGGATGGTCACGGTGGCCATCTGGTTTGGTTGGGCCACGGTCGTCAGGTTGCCACAGCAGGCAGACTGATTTCGCTGGTGTTGGTGATTTCGGTCATGGTCTCCAAGGTCATGTATCGAGCACGTTGCACGGCCCATTCATCGTTCTGCTCCAACAAGATCGCGCCAACCAGCCGAGTGATGGCCGCGTCGTTGGGGAAGATGCCGACCACATCAGTTCGTCGTTTGATCTCGCCGTTCAGGCGCTCAAGTGGGTTGGTGCTGTGCAGCTTGGTGCGATGAGCGGCCGGGAAGCCCATGTAGGCCAGCACGTCGTGCTCGGCTTGGTCCATCAAGGCGGCCAGCTTGGGGGCGCTGGCGCGCAACTGGTCGGCGACGCGCCGCCACTGCTCCTGCGCCGAGCGGGCGTCGTTCTGAGCAAACGCGGTGCCGATGAAGGCGCTGACCACCCGCCGCCCGCTGCGTCCGGCGTGGGCCAGGACGTTGCGCATGAAGTGCACCCGGCAGCGCTGCCAGGTGGCACTGAGCACCTTGCAGACCGCCGCCTTGATGCCCTCGTGGCTGTCTGAGATCACCAGTTGCACACCCCGTAGCCCACGACGGGCCAGCTTGCGCAGGAAGTCTTTCCAGAACACCTCGGCTTCCGAAGGCGCCACATCCATGCCCAGCACTTCGCGGCGGCCATCGTCATTGACGCCCACCGCCACGATCACCGCCACCGGTACGATCCGCCCGGCGCTGCGGACTTTGACGTAGGTGGCATCGATCCACAGGTACGGCCAATCGCCCTCGATGGGGCGCTCCAGGAAGGCGTGGACGCGTTCGTCGATCTCTTCGCACAGACGCGACACCTGGCTCTTGGAGATTCCGCTCATCCCCATGGCCTGCACCAGTTCATCCACCGACCGGGTGGAGATGCCCTGGACGTAGGCTTCCTGAATCACGCTGGTCAGCGCCTTCTCGGCCATCCGGCGCGGCTCCAGGAAACCGGGAAAGTAGCTGCCCTTGCGCAGTCGCGGGATCTGCAACGCCACGTTCCCGGCTCGGGTCTGCCACTCCCGCTCCCGGTAGCCGTTGCGCTGTACCAGCCGATCGGCGCTCTTCTCACCGTAGCCAGCCCCCGTCCGCTCGGCGACCTCCATCTCCATCAAGCGGTTAGCCGCAAACCCAATCATCTCCCGCAGCACATCGGCGTCCGGTGCCTTCTCCAACAGCGCCTGCAGGTTCATCATTTCCTTCGTCATCGGTGGTTCCTCTGGTCTGGTTGGATCTCGCAACCCAAACCTAAACCAGAGACCACCGGTGACGCTCCGTACCTACACCACGTCCTGGGACACGACCCAACCTGCGCAACAGCGACGGTGGCAGTTGGGCGAGAATGGGGCCGCAGCGATCTTCCTCGAACAAAGGTGTTGACACCCCTTAGGAAGGGTGTATTATGCGCGGCTCACCGGCGAACGGCCG
>JAWLAT010000002.1:0-312851 GCA_041395325.1 Lysobacterales bacterium | reverse complement strand
AACCGGCAGGTCAGGACGACAGGGGTGCTCAGGAGGCGCGCCTGAAACTGTCAGATGCATTGGCAGCAAAATCGGATGAGCGCCTCGAGCTCGTTGTAGAGTTTGCCGTCGATGGTCTTCGCGCATACCCCAGAGTTCGCGAGAGCCTCACGAAAGGACTCAAATATCGATACCGATAGTATTGAGCGTGAAATTCTGGGGTAAGGAAATCCGGACTAACGGATTTGGCATCGATTTGTCAATTGGCTTGTGATTTTCTATTGATTAGGGGTGCGGGTCATCATGAAGGGCTGCGATATATTCAGCGTGCTCAGTTTATTGATGATGCTCAATCCGGTCGCTGTCCTTTTCATCCCATTTCTGGATGCTGGTGCGCGCTCCTGGGATGAAGCGTTGGGGGCATGATTTATGGGCTGATAGTACTTGGGGCGACTGGGCTTGCGGCTTTGGCGTCGATCTTGGTCTCAATTTTCAAGCTTCGGTGGCGGCGAGATAAGATAGACATCTTCTGGGCTTCGCAGCTGCTCATTTCGTTGATCCCCATGTATTTGCTGGTTGGGTATATCTCGAAAACGCTGCGCTGGCCCAGGGGCTGGGGTACTTCGGTTTCAGAAACGGTACTGTGTTTCGTCGGTGTTCTTGCTTGGATTGCATGGGTGGTTAGCCTCCGCCGGTCGTGGCGACGTGCCGTGGATATCTAAGGTTTGGGGGCATGAAGATGATTACCATCATGGGGCGAAGGCGGTATCGCCTATCGGCAAAGTTGCCAGTATTTATCCTGATGGTTCCATTGGCCTGGGCGATGCACACATGCAATCGAAAAATGGTATTCTCGACCGACATAGTCAATAAAACTGATCATGATATTCTAGAGGCTCGTGCGGCGTTCGATGGCCACGTAGTGAAATGGGGGCGGGTCAGGGCTGGTGCTGGAGCAGGTTACGCGAGTTTTTCCAGGCAACGACCTTCAACAGAAGTCTCCGTGTCTTGGCGTAGCACTGTCTCTGGGGACGTCTCGCTGAATGCTCATGTCCCAGAGCCGCCGGCTAACATCAATGCCTACAGCAAGATTGAGCTCAATTTTATTATCGAATCTGACGAAAGTGTGGTTTTGCAGTGGCGTGCGGTAGACATTGGAGTGCCCCCTTTTGAGCGAAAGCCTGATTTGATCTCGCCTAGCGGGCTCTAGGAATAGGCTCACGGGGGTTGTCTCGGTACGATTCTCGCTGGTAGGGGCTTCGCGAAACCCAATGAGTGTATGCATGGCTGCTCTGCAAGCTGGAGGGCAAAACGGTTCGGCGATATGCCAAGAATTGTGAGAACTGTTGCCTGGTTCCGTTTGAACAGTGCTCCTATGCGAGGAAGTCGTGAGTTTGGTCCGACCTGGAGCCTGATTGATCATGATGCCTGTCAGGGTAATGTGCTTTGGTCTGATTGTGGTCGTGTTGCTTGTGGTGGCCCTTGGTTGGATGTTTTTCGCAGATGCTCCGAAAGCAAGCGTGCAGCGGAGAGTTAGCTTCGCAATACTGAATAGAAGCGATCATCGCCTGCTGGATTCGCAACTCTACTATGAAAACGGCGAAATCGCTGCGTCATTCGGGGAGATTTTGTCCGGCACGGGCTCTGGGCGTTACTCAAGCCTTAAGGCAACAGTGCTTCCAGAAAGAATTCTATCAATATGGCGCAGTCCGGGATTTGGGGAGATTAGAAATGAGATTCAAGTGCCTCGGATTCCCGCTGGCTTGCTTCAAGACTATAACGACGCAGATATTTTGCTGATCGTGCTAGGCGACAACAACGTCTTGGCTCAATGGCGGCTGACTGATTCACCTTCGTTCGGCTCCCCGCCAAGATTGGTCAAAGATCCCGTGTATTGGCCACCCTATGATTCAATTTTTGCTATTAGACTCCGATGAAAGGTGAATTGGTATTGCGATTGCTGGGAGGGTTTGGCGTGAGTGCTTCCCTTTTGGCTCTTGTGTGGGGTGTTTGCAGCGACGATGTTGTGACTGGTGACATGACGGGCGAGGCGCAGCTTGCAGCGTTATCGTGGTTTGTCTTGGCGGTTTTTTCTATTGCGATCGGTGTCGCAATTTCTGGCTTTTCACTCATGATTCGCTTTAGACGCGGAGAACGGGGCGTTCTTTTTTTCATCGAACTTGCGGTGATTGCGTTGATCTCTGCGCTTTTGATCGGGAGTGTCAGCTATTCCGTCTTGACTGCTACTCTGAGTGAGCACGAGAGTATTTTTCTTGAGGAACCATGATCGGCGATCTGTATCGGGCTAGTGTTTAGCGAGTCACTGGAGAGTAGATGTCTTCAACAGCGTTGCCAGAGTGCGGTGATGGCCATGGGGAATTGATGCAACGGCCGCTGGCGTGATCCTGACTTCCTAGAAGCGACCCGTTTAACCGTTCTCCAGATTACGCTGCCTGGATACGATCCGCCTGGCCCTCTGCTATTCGGAATGGTCAGCCGGGCAGTACAGCCGCAACCAGCGGTCCAGACGCTTGACGTCAGTCCGGCCTCAGATCTGACGTTCGCTCATCGTCACCGCTGCGCTGCAATGCGCCTTCGTGGCGTCTTGCCTATTTGAAGGTCCATCGAAGCCTTGTACAGCCGGTTTCGGGTCCTCACACTGGTTCGTGAGATCGGGACGCGGGGAAAACTCGCCTCAATCCGCACCCCAGGCGGGCGGTGGATGAGGCACCGGCTGGCTGAGGTCGAACTCGACCCGAAACAGCCGGCCTGTGGGACGACTGAGCTCGTAGACTAGCGTGAGATCGGGTTCGATTTCCATTGCCCACACGTTGTTGAGCGAGGCCACCAGTCCTTCGCGTTCGAACAGCGCACGCGATTCGGCGTCGATCGGGAAAGCCAGGCGCGCAGCACTGCCGGAACCATCGCTGGTTCCACCGTATTGGGTGATCACATCTTCGCTACCGTCTGCGTGGCGGTGGTCGTGCTTGAGCTGCAGATTCTCGCCAACGCGACGCAGTACCCAGGTGCGTGATCGATCATCGCCGACATGGAAGGGCATTCGCAGTTCGGTTTCGCCGCAGTCGCGGACATGGACAATCAGCGCCTTGCCGTCGAAGGGGTCGTTCTCCTGGGGAGGTTCGTTGGCCGTGATACGCCCCGCGAAGGCCCGCCCGCAATGTGGTCTCAATCCGGCCAGGAAGGCACTGACGGTTTCTGCAGGACTCGTCTTTGGTGCAGGAGGCTGCGTCTGTGGTGGGGGTGGGTTCGGTGGCGTGGGCGCGAACTGACGGTCCTCGATGGGTGGCTCACTGCAAGCGGTGAGCGCCAGGGCTGCGCTCAGGCCCAGCACCTGGCCAACGGCCCTGATGCCGTCGCGAATGCTCAGCCTCTGTATCTCATCGCGCGGTTTGGTCGCGCTTTCAGCGGCTATTTGGCGGCAGAGATCCACTCGATCGGTTGTAGGCAACATGCGGCACTCGAAGACATGGGAGAGGCGTTGGATCCGGAGATCCCAGCCGCATTCGCACCAGGCAGAGGCACGACAGGCGGCTCGGTGGCAGCGTCCATCGCCTGAGACGCTCATCTGCGAGCGCTCGAAGCGATGGTACTGGCCCGGATCGATCGTCGATCATTGTGGGGCGATTCGATCCCCCATGCCAGGCAGGATCGTACGGAGTATCTCTGTCCTGTTTCGCCGCTACGCAGCGCAAGCCAACACGCGTTCAGTGCCATAGCGCAAGCTCATCGGCAGCAGCCACCAGTACCCGGCGTAGTGGTCGATCACCTTCCAGCCGCTGTAGCCCCGTGGCGGTGTCGGCTCGAGTACGCGGCCGTCGTTCAGATTGATCAGCGTCTGCCGGCCCTTGCGTGGGCCATTCTTCCGATGGGGGCTGAGGATCAACCATTCACCGCAGCGACTGAGGTCGCCGAAGCTGTCTTCGGACGCCTGGTGGACGACGCGTTGCAGGCGCAGATCAATGCCGTGCAAGCCCAGGGTCGATGGCGCCATGCCGAAGCGGTGATGGCTGGTTTGGTTGGGCCCGACGTAGAACAGCCAGTCGCTGCCACGATAGGCCGCCGAGTAGATCAGCGGCGTCCAGGTCTGACGTTGACTGACCATGGCATGGAAGGATCCCGCCATCATCGGCGCATAGTCGGTGTCGGACAGCGTCTCGCCGGCCCGTGGCTCCCAGTGAGCGCTCCGGTCATCGAGATCGACCCTGAGCAATGCCAGCCGGCGGCCTTCGTGATAATGGTCTGCTGCGCCGGCGAGGATGACGGGGAAGCGGAGCGCGTGGCCGTGTCCAATTCGCAACGGCACCTGGTCGGCACTGGGCGCGGTGCCTCCGATGGCGATGCTGTGGCGCTCACCGGTGTCCGGATTCAGCAGCTGCAGTTCGTGCAAGCCGAGCAGCAAGGCAACGAACGGCCCGCAGCGAAAGGCGAGCATGAATTTGTTGCTGTCCGCCGTGGAAGCTGTCCACTTCACTTGTCCGGCGTAGTGCTGACTCAGCTCGTCAGGCAGCCAATGGAGGGTGGCACCATCCGGCCCGTGCTCGCACAGCCAGTAGCGGTTCGGGTCCAAGGTCTTTCCGTGGGTGGTCGCCCAGCCAAAGGCCAGTGCTCGTTGACCCTCATCAGGCAGGAACGCGCAGGTGCCGAAGCCGCCTTGATGGCCCGATGATGGACGCTCGGTCAGGTGCAGGGGCTGCAGTTTCAACTTGTCCATTCGATGGCGGGCCAGGCAGCAACGGGGGCCGGATTCTGCGCGGCTGAAGCCCTGCGCCGCAATGACGTCCCGACCCGTCGCGCCTGTCCCTGAACACTATTCCGATTGCGCCATGGCCCGGCCCAGCCAAAGTTTCGCCACCGCCCACTCGCGCTTGACGGTACGGGTGGAAATGGCGAGCGCGGCTGCAATCTCGTCGCCGTCCAGGCCGCCGAAGAACTTCAGCATGACGATCTCGGCCTGTCGTGGATCGAGGGCCTCCAGCTCGGTCAGCGCATCGTCCAGGCTAGAGAGCGCCAGCGGTCGCTCCTGACCGGAATCGATGGCACTGTTGAGACTCAGCAAGGTTTCGCCGCTGCCGCGCTTGGCGGCTTCGCGGCGCCGATAGCGTTCGACCAGTATGCGTCTCATCGTGCGGGCGGCGATGGAGTAGAAGTGCGCACGCCCGGCGAAATCCACCTGGTCGACGTCGACGAGCTTGAGATAGGCCTCGGCGACCAGTTCGGTGGGCTGGATGGTGGCGCTGCCGTCGCGCTGGAGCTGGGTACGAGCCAGCCGCTTCAACTCGGCGTAGACCGCAGGCAGCAGCACATCCAGCGCTTGCCGGTCGCCGGCCTGCCAGCGGTTCAGCAGCAGGGTCAGTTGCGGGGCTGCGGAATCGGTCATGGTGCGCAGCGCTCCTGAACGGTTTCAGGGGGTGGAGAGTTCGACGCCAGGGAGCAGGTCGAACTCGGCGATCAGGGACAGGAACTCAGGTCGACGCCAACCCGAGTCAAGCACTTCTCGAGCAAAAGGCCGAGCTTCCTCGACCCGACCCAACATCGCCAGTGCGATCACGTGATTGTGAATGATGGCGTGGTCGCGGCCGGCGGCAATCAGCGGTGCGGTGATCTGCAAGACCCTTTCGAACTGCTGCCGGGCCGCCTCGGTGCGGCCCAGCTCGCGCAGGATTCGGCCCAAGGAAACACGCGTGACCGCGACCATGTTCTGGGTGTCGGCGTTGTCCGGATTGCTGGACGCGGCGAGTTGGGCCAGTTCTACCGAGCGAGCCGTGGTCTGCAGCGCGGTGTCCAGATCACCCGCCAGCGCCTGGGCTCGGCCGAGCATCCAGTAGGCCGTTACCAGGTTGACCTGCAGCTTGGCGTCGTCGGGATGGGCCTGCGCCAGTGACTGGTCCAGTTCGAAGGATGCCTGGCAGGCTTCGACTACCTTCTCTGGCCTCTGCACGTCGTAGTAGGCCATGCAGCGCTTGTACTGGATGTCGCCTAGGTCGCCGCTCAAGTTCGGTTCCCTGGCCACCGCCGGCAGGGCCAGCGTGTTGGCCTCATCGAGCAGAGCGAGCGCGGCCTCGGTGCGCCCCTGGCGGAACTGGCTGTCGGCGTACAGATACAGGCCACGCAGCAACAGCGACCAGCGCTCTGCGGCGCTCGGTGCCGCATCCGGCCCTTCTCCGGGCTCCAGGCCGGCGGTCAGCTCGCGGGCGATGTCGATGGCCCGGCGGCCGTGTGGCTCGCTGCCGGCATAGTCGCCGGCATTGCGCATGACTTCGGCAAGACTGCGCTCGGCCAGGGCCAGCCGGAAGCGAATCAGCGGATCCTCCGGATTGGCCCGCGCCAGCGACTGCAGGCCTTCGAGGGCACGCGCATAGGCGCTCTGGGATTGCGCCAGATGCCCCTGCATGTCGAGCACTTCGGCCACCCGAATCAGCGCCAGCGCCTGTTCGCCACGGCCGGCGCTGATCTGATCGGTCCGCAGGTCACCGTAGTAGTCGACCGCCTTGAATGCCACCGGCTCCAGCAACGGCAGCTTGCCGACCTTCTTCAGCTCGGTGTAGAGCTCGCCGATCATGAAGCTGGCCAGATCCTCGGCCTCGGCGCGGGCCTGTTCGGCACTGGCCTGTGCGGCCAGCGCCAGTTCGCGTTGCTGGCGCAAGTCCAGTGTGTACTTCAGACCGGCTGCGCCGACCAGCAGCAAGGCGCAGGCCACCGCCGCCGTTCGCAAACGCCGCCGCGGTCGTTCGGCGATGCGCACCAGCGTCGCGCGAGTCTCGCGGGCGCTGGGGCGGCTGGCGGCGTCGGCCGACAGGAGGCGCCGAAGCAATTGGGTTTCGGCGCGCGGTAGACCTGATGGAATGGTGGCCTCGCCTCGCTGGGCTCTGGCGATCAGCGCCTCACTGCTGGCGTTGCGGGGGTAGGGGCGATCGCCGGTCAGCAGTTCGATCAGGAGCAGGCCGAAGCTCCACAGGTCGCTGGCGGTAGTGGCCGTCTCACCACGCGCCTGTTCCGGCGCCAGATAGCCGGGAGTACCGACGATCTGTGTACCCGGTGTGTCGCCCTCGTCGGCCCTCGATGGCGGGCTCGACCGGCCGGGATCAAGTCGGGCCAGGCCGAAGTCCAGCACCTTGACCTGACCGGCCGGCGTGAGCATGACGTTCTCGGGCTTCAGATCGCGATGAGCGACGCCGCGCTCATGGGCAGCGACCAGCGCATCGGCCACCTGCAGGGCGATCGCAATGGGCTGCGGTGCCGGGCCGCGCTGCAACACCGAGCGCAGTGTTTCGCCCTCGATCAGCTCCAGCACCAGCACGTCCTGCGCGCGATCTTCGAAGAAGTCGTAAACCTGACAGATGTTGCGGTGACGCAATGCCGAGAGCACCTGTGCCTCGGCCAGGAAGGCCGAGCGTCGGACCGCCGACATGCGCAGCGCCGCCTTCATCAACTTCACTGCGACCGGCCGCTGCAACAGCTCGTCGGTGCCAGCGTAGACCTCGCCCATGCCGCCGCGGGCGATCAATCGATCCAGATGGATGCGTCCCAGCCGTTCACCGACGGCGTCGACTTCGTCATCTTCGCCGATTGCGTCCGGCAGTCCGGTGGGGCCGTGTTCAAGAAAGCTGGCCTGGGTCTGCGCGGCGAGGAGCTGCTGGACCTCTTGGCGTAGGTCGGCATCGTCCCGGCAATGCTCAGCCAGCAGCGCTTCCCGTTCGGCTGGGTCGGCCTCCAGCACCGCGACGAGCACCTGTTTGATCTGCTGGTAGCGCTGCGGATCCATCAACCGATTCTAGCCGGCAGTTGGGTCGTCTACGGCGGCCGCAATTCCGTGCGCCAAGCGCATGGGCATACCGGTTCCGAGCCGCTTGACGACGGCCGCACTGCGCGGGCAACGAGCCGCCGACGTCATCGGAGTCATTCGTCTTCGAATGCCCTTGGCCCTTTTCGATGCCGCTTCGCACAAGCACGGACAGGCCGGTTGATGGGCGACCGGTGTGTACAAGCAGATGAGGTGCCGCGATGTTCGGATGGAATGGGGAAAAGGGTTGCGTCGAAGCCTTGTCGTCTGAGGATGGATGGCAGGCGCGGGCGCTGGATGGTCGTGCGTGGCTGATCGGGTTGCTGCTGACGGCGGGCCTGCTGGTGAGCGGCGGCGCACAGGCGCAGATCTTCAGCGGGAGCAACTATGGTCCGATTCCAGACGGCACTGGCAATGGTCCGCTGGCCTACGGCGCCCCGCGTGACATTCGCTTCAATGTCGGTGGGTTGATCGGTTCGGTGGGTCAGGCACGGGTCTTCTTTCGCGCCAATCATTCCTGGGTGGGCGATCTGAAGGTGCAACTGATCGCCCCTGATGGCCGCGCGCATCTGCTGTTTGAGCGGTCTGGCGCGACGACGCCCACCTCCGGCGGCTTCAATGCCAATCTGGTCAGCAGCGCCCAGTACCTGTTCGGCAACGACTTCACCGGCGTCAGTGGCACCAACTGGTGGACGGCCGCCGACATCGGCGACAACGACATCGCCACTGCCGACCTGTTCACCCCCGTGATCAGCGGCGACAACGGGGTTGCCAATCCGGCCCCGATCACCTCTATGGATGCGACTTTCGGAACGGGGGATCCCAACGGAGTCTGGACCCTGCGCTTCGAAGACGGCTGGGTCGGCGACACCGGCGACGTCACGCTGGCCGAACTCATCCTGCCCAGCGCCGGTGTTGATCGCCTGGTCAGCAACGCCAATGACACCGGTACTGGCAGTCTGCGTGAGGCCATGAGTCTGGCCCAGGCGGGCGATGCGATCCGATTTGCACTGCCATTTTTCAACACGCCGCGAACCATCAACCTGCAGAGCGCGTTGCCGCTGTTGCCCGATGGCGTCGGGATCTTCGGCCCGGGCGCCCATCTGCTAACCGTACGACGTGATTCGGCCGGCGAGTTCCGCATCTTCGAACTGGCCAGCGGCACCCAGGCGACGATCTCTGGCATGACCATCGCCAATGGCTCGGTGCCGACGCTGCAGGGGGGCGGCATCTTCAGTTCGGGCCGGCTGACGGTGATCGGCTCGGTGATCCGGGACAACGTCGCCCAGGGCGGTGGCGGCATCACCAATCTGCAGGGCGATCTGACCCTGCTGCGCAGCACGGTGGTCGGCAATTCGGCAGCGTTCGGCGCCGGCGTGCGCATCCGCAACAACGCAACGGCGCTGATCGACAACTCGACCATCTCGGCCCAGGGCGGCGACCGCGTCGGCCTGACGGTGATCGCCCAAGGGGGACTGAGCAGTTCGCTGATCCTGCGCAACAGCACGCTGACCGACACGGGCGGCGCTGCCGGGATCGGTCTGGCGGTGCAATCGCAGGGCGCAGGCAGTCTGGCCTCGGCCCGAATCAGCAACAGTCTGTTCGCAACGGCCATGTCCACGATCGTTGGTACCGTGGCCAACGGCGCCCCACCGCCGGTGATTCTCTCCGAAGGCTTCAACCTGGCCACCGATGGGGCCAATGGCTTTCTGACCCAGTCTTCCGACCGTACCAACGGCAACGCGCCGATGGAGCCGCTGTTCGACCACGGCGGTGGCATCCCGGTGCACCGGCCCGCGCTGACCAGCGACGCCCTGGACAACGGCCGTGCGACGGGGCCGCGGCTGAGCGATCAGACCGGCATCTTCGATCGGGTCACTGACCTGCAGGACGGCCCGTATCCGAATGCGGTCGGTGGCGATGGCAGCGACATCGGCGCCTTCGAACTGCCGGAGGTTCCGTCCGACGTCATCTTTGCCAACGGAATGGAGTGACCGACGCGGCCTCGATTCGTGGATCGCCACAGGCAGCTGTGCGCCAGGCCGGCACCGATGCTCCAGCCTTGGCGGCGAATGACAGGCGTCGCCAGCGTTGGCCTGGACCTTCGTTTATGCTGCGCCGATGTTGCGTGCGGCCCTCCTGATCCTGCTGTCGAGCCTGTCCGCGTCGGTCGCCGGGCAGTCCGAACCGGCGTGGCCGGGACCGCCAGCTCAGTTCACGTCCGAGGACTGGATCGCGCGCTGGCCGAACGCTGAAGCGGTGCTGTTGCAGCCGGCCGAGCTGGCGGTCCTGCGTCAGCGGGCGCTGGCTGAAGATCCGGCGCTGGTCGATCTGACGCGCTTGCCCGAGGCCTATCCGGTCGAGCGACTGCGGCAACAGATCGAACAGCTGCTTCCCGGCGCAGCGACACCGCGCTATCGCGCCGGCGGAGCGCTGGTCGAGACGGCGGACCTCGAGCGTTGGCGACAAGCCGCCAATCTCGACAGCTTGATCGGTGATTCGATCGAATCAGCCTGGGCCTTGCTCACCCGGCGCGCTGCCGTCCGGGCAGTGCCGAGTCTTGAGCGCATTCACGCCGATCCACAGCAGACCGACATCGATCGTCTGCAGGAGTCGGCGTTGTTTCCTGGCGATGTGGTGGCCGTGTTGCACAGCAGTGCCGATGGCCGCTGGCGCTTCGTCCAGTCCGAAAACTACGCTGGCTGGGTGGCCGACGGTGTGCTGGCGCAGACGGATCGGGCCACGGCACTGGACTATCGGGCGCGATCTGATCGCATGATCGTCGCAGCGCAGGCTCGGCTGGCCTACACGCCGGAGGCGCCAGCGTTGTCGGAATTGCGCCTGGACATGGGCGTGCGCTTGCCCGAGTGGCAGGACTGGCCGTGGGACCGGGCGGTCAACGGGCAAGGCGTCATGGCCGCGCATGTGCTGCAACTGCCAACCCGTGATGGTCAGGGGCTGCTGCAGCTCCGTCCGGCGCTGCTGCCGCGCAGTCAGGCCAGTCGCATCGGTCCGCTACCGGCCAGCCGGGCCAACCTGCTGCGGCAGGCCTACCGTTTTCTCGGTGAGCGCTACGGCTGGGGTCATGACTACGGTAGTCGCGACTGCTCCGGCTTCGTCGCCGAGGTCTACCGCAGCATCGGGCTGACCCTGCCGCGCAACAGTGGCGATCAGGCCCGCATGCCCGTGCACCGTCGCACTGAGTTCTCTGCAGACAGCGGCCGGGCAGAACGGCTTGCCGCACTGGCCGGTTTGGCCCCCGGTGATCTGGCCTACCTGCCCGGTCATGTGGTGATGCTGGTGGGCTTTGTCGACGGTGAGCCCTGGGTGATCCACGACGTCCACGAGGGTCGCATCGCTCAGGCCGACGGCAGCGAAGTGCGCTTTGCCATCAATGGTGTGGCGGTGACCCCGCTGCGGCCGCTGCGCACCTTGAGTGGGCTCGACTACGTGGAAGCGATCACCGATCTGCAGCAGTTGCTGCCGTTTTCAGCCGAGCGGCACTGAGCGCGATGCGCATCACTGGATGGCGCATTGCCCGCCTGCAGATTCCGCTGCGCCGACCCTTTCGCACGGCGCTGCGCAGTGTGGATCAGATCGACGATCGAGTGCTGCTGCTGGACACCGATGCCGGCCTGAACGGGGTGGGTAGCGCCGCGGCGACGCCGCAGATCACCGGTGCCACGCATGTCGACACGGTGGCGGCCTGGCGCAGGCTGGCCCCGGCGCTGGTGGGTCAGTCGGTGGCCGATCTGCCCCGATTGCTGCAACGTCAGGCGACGGAGTCCGGCGCCAGCAGCAATGCCCGAGCGGGCATCGATGTTGCGCTGCATGATCTGTGGGGGCATTGGCGGGGCCTGCCTTTGCATCGGTGCCTGGTGGACGAAGCGGGGGATCGCCCTGTTCTGCAGACCGATCTGACCATCAGCGTCGATACGCCGGCGCGGATGGCGGAGGCCTGTCGCAGTGCACTGGACGAAGGCTACCGTCATCTGAAGATCAAGCTCGGCCGCGAGCCCGAGACCGATCTGGCTCGATTGCAGGCGATCCACGCGACGGTCTCAGGTGGGGCGGCCTTGCGGCTGGATGCCAATCAGGGCTGGAACGAAGCCCAGACCATGAGCTTGTTGCGAGGGCTGGCGGCCGCCGGGATCAACGCCGAATTGCTGGAGCAGCCATTGCCGGCCACTGATCTGGCCGGCATGGGCCGGATCGCTGCGGCCACCGAGGTGCCGCTGCTGGCCGACGAGAGCATTCACGACGAACAGGATCTGCCCGCCTTGCTGCAGCATCACGCGGCCGGGCTGATCAACATCAAGCTGCAAAAGAGCGGCGGTTTGGCACCGGCACTGCGATTGGCGCAGGCGGCGCGAGCGGCCGGTCTGGAACTGCTGGTCGGGTGCATGCTGGAGAGTCCGATCGGCGTCACCGCTGCAGCGCATCTGGCCTGGGCTTGTGGCATCGAACGGGTGGATCTGGACGCGCCGGCTTTGGCAGCCGCGCAACCGGTTCGAGGCACAGTGTGTTTTGATGGGCCCCGGATTCGGGTCGGCGACGCGCCCGGCCTGGGGATCGAGGCGATCGAGGGTTTGCAGTGGCTGAGCGCAGGAGAGCGCGAATGAGACCGATTCTGATCGGCCTGCTGCTGTGCAGCTTGTTGGGCTGCAGCAATGGCCCAGTCGCTCGGCATTCCGCTTGGCCAGACCGGCAAGTGCGCCAGTTGGTGTTGGTGCTGACGCCAGACTGGGACGCCAGCAGCGGGCAGTTGCAGCGCTTTGAGCGAGTAGGCGAGGGCCGCTGGCAGCCGCTGGGCTCTCCGACAAGGGTGAGCGTGGGCAGGGCGGGGAGCGCTTGGGGGCTGGGCCTGCATCCCGCTCAGCCCGGAACGCAGAAGCGCGAGGGCGATGGCAGGGCGCCGGCCGGCGTCTTCGCCTTGGGGCCGGCCTTCGGCTACGCCCCGACGGACCGGACCCGGATGCCCTGGCTGGCACTCGAGGCCACCGACTGGTGCATCGATGTGCCCGGATCGCCGTACTACAACCGCCTGGTCGATCGTCGCGAGGTTGGTGAGCAGGCCATCGCCGGCAGCAGCGAGCCCATGCGGCGTGACATCCATCTGAACGGTGATCAGCGCTACCGCCAGGGCGTGGTGATCGAACACAACGCGGGCGGCATCGATGGGGCCGGCAGCTGCATATTCGTGCATTTGTGGCAGACCCCGGGTCAGCCGACTGCGGGCTGTACCGCGATGGATGAAGGGACGATGCGCGCCCTGCTGGACTGGCTGGATCCGGCCGCCCGGCCACGACTGGTGCTGCTGCCACAGATCGAATACGACCGACTCAGGTCGGCTTGGGAGTTGCCGTGAAGTCACAGTGGTCTGGTCTTGAACGTGCTCGACCGACACCGAGCGCTGCCCGATGAGCGCGGCCTGGCGTGTTCTGATTGGCCTGCTGGCCGGTGCGCTGATCGGTTGGCTGCTGTCGAGCCATGCACCAACGGTCGCGCTGCAGATCTCTGGCGTGCTAAAGCCCATCGGCGGGCTGTGGCTCAACGCCCTGCAGATGACCATCGTGCCGCTGGTGTTCTCGCTGCTGTTGCTGGGCATCGCTCAGGCCAGTGACGTAGCTTCGTCCGGGCGGATTGCCCGTCGCGCACTGTTGTGGATGCTGGGGTTGGCGAGCCTGTCATCGAGTTTCACCGCGCTCTATGCGCCGGCTTTTCTGACGTTGTTTCCGACCGATCCGCAGTTGCTGGCGGCGTTGCAGAGCGGCACCGCGCCGACGCCGGCGGGCGGCAATGTGGCAGCCAGCCTGACCGCGCTGGTCCCCAACAACGTGCTGGCCGCGGCGGCGCAGGGGGCGATCGTGCCGATGGTCGTGTTTGCCTTGTGCTTCGGCGTGGCCTTGACCCGGCTGCCGGCCGAGCGGCGCGCGCCGGTGCTGGCACTGGCGCAGGGTGTGGCCGACGCCATGCTGGTCATCGTTCACGCCGTCCTGTGGCTGGCGCCGCTGGGCGTGTTCGCGCTGATCGTGCCAGTGATGGTGCAGGCCGGCGCCAGCGTGCTGGGTGCGTTGGGCGTCTACGTGCTGCTGCTGGTCAGCTGCTATGCCTGCATTCTGGTTGGGCTCTATGTCGTGGCGACGCTGGGCGGCGGCGTGAGCCTGCGACGCTTCGCGGCCGGGATACTGCCGGCACAGGTGGTCGCCGCCAGCACACAAAGCTCGCTGGCGAGCTTGCCGGCGATGCTCGATGTTTCCGCCAACCGGCTGCGCCACCCGACGCACATCGGTGGCCTGGTGTTGCCACTGGCGGTGTCGTTGTTCCGGGTCTGCAGCCCGGCGCAATATTTGTGTGTGATCAGCTTCATCAGCTGGGCTTACGGCACGCCGCTGCCGCTGGTGACGATCCTGGCCTGTATTGCCCTGGGTGTGGTGATCAGCCTGGGTTCGGTCGGTCTGCCCGGCCAGGCCAGTTTCATGGGCACGAATCTGCCGATGGTGCAGGCGGCGGGCTTGCCATTGGAGCCCTTGGGGCTGCTGCTGGCCGTCGATCTGATCCCCGATGCGGTGGCGACCACCGGCAACGTGACCGGAGACCTGACCGTCACTTCGCGGGTGGCCGGCGGCGTGTCGATGGCAGCAAGCACCGATCTTGCACATGCGACGGAACGCTCCGAGGCGGAGCCGCGTTGATCGATGTGGACAGTTGTCGCAGTCCCTGAGAGGAACCGCGCGCATCGTGCAGTCTCCAGTTGGGCGGGCAGGGCAGACGACGATGAACGTGGACGAAGATGACCATGACAGCGAAGCGACAAGCGCCGAGCCTGCTGGCGGCAAGCGTCGCAATCTGCTGATTCTGCTTGACGGCACCGGCAATGAGCTGGGCCGCAACCTGTCCAACGTGCTCAAGCTCTATCGCATTGCGCAGAAGAATGCGCACCAGTTGGTCTACTACAACCCCGGCGTGGGCACGATTTCCCGCATCAGTCCCTGGCGGCGCTGGTCACAACGCGTCAATGGGGTGCTGGGTCTGGCAACCGGCTATGGGCTGGACGACAACGTCCTGGGTGCCTATCGCTTCCTGGTGCAGAACTGGCGCGAGGGTGATCGAGTCTTTCTGTTCGGGTTCAGTCGCGGTGCCTGGACAGCACGCGTCCTGGCCGGCCTGTTGCATCTGATCGGTCTGTTGCGGCCCGAACAACTGAACATGGCCGACAGCGCGCTGGGCACCTACAAGCAGAGCGCGACCGATGAGGATCTGAGCCGCTCCTTTCACTTCCGCCGCGTGATCGGCGCCCGGCATGTGCCGATCCATGCGTTGGGCGTTTGGGACACCGTCGCCAGCGTTATCGTGCCGAGGCCGGATCGCTGGTATCTGCCGAGTCTGGAGTCGCTGCCCTACACCTTGAGCAACCCCTCGGTACAGCATGTACGCCACGCGCTGGCCATCGATGAGCGCCGCCGGATGTTTCGCGTGGCGCACTGGAAGTCGGGTCAGGACTACCAGCCCAACCCCTTCAGCAAAGCTGGCAGCGTGCCGCAGGACTGCCGCCAGGTCTGGTTCGCCGGGGTGCACTCGGACATTGGCGGCGGCTATGCGGAAGTCGACAGCGCGTTGTCGAAGATACCGTTGCTGTGGATGATCGAGGAGATCAAGGCGCTGGGTCTGCGGATCAACGCCTCGATGCTGGGCCATCTGGTTCACGGCAAACCCCGGCAGGGCAGCAAGCACAGCTATGTCGCGCCCGACCCACTGGGGCCGATTCACGATTCGCTGAGTGGGGCCTGGCCGCTGCTGGAGTACCTGCCCAAGCAAACGAAGTGGCAGGAATGGCCGCGCGACAGCTGGCAGGGCTGGTATCTGCCCCGGGCCGAGCCCAGAGCGATTCCCGACGACCACGAGATCCACCCGAGCGTGTTCGAGCGGATGACCGGTGGGATCGGCTACGCGCCAGTCAACGTTGCGCCCCGGCGCATGAAGCCTGGCGACGAGGCCTCTGCCGACGATGCACCGCGGCCACCCTCAGGCAGCCGCGGTGACGTCACTCCACCTTGAATCAGCGCACGCGGATCAGTTCGTTCATCTGCGCGAGCACGCGCACTACCAGGCCCACAGACGCACACCCAGCAACTGCACCTGCCACAACCACACGGCCAGGCCCAGCGCCGCCAGACTGGCACTGGTCGACAGTACCTGGACGAACAGGCCGCCGACCTGCTGACGATGGCGCAGCAGCTGCCAGCAGCCGATCACTGCACTCAGGCCAAAGGCCCAGCCGCCCAGCCAGATGAACAGCGTGGGTGCATCGATCTGGGCCTTGGTCAGATGGGTGAGATTGAGCTGCGTGGAGGCCAGCAGCAGCAGTGCCAGCAGCACGGCCGACAACACCGGCCAGAAGCGCAGGCCGGTCCGAGACACCGTCGTTTTGGTACGGTGGCGGCGAAACCACTGCCAGGCCCAGAATGGCGTTGCCAGCAGGCACAGCAGCAGCAGGAAGACGGCACCACACACCAGGTACAAGGGCAGGGCCGTGCGCCACCAGCTGCTGCGCAGGAAGACAACGTCATCGGTGACCAGCGCGTCAGTGCCTTCGCCGTCGACCGTGAATACGCCGTTGCTGTGGTTCAGCCCGTTGTCGCGCAGTTGCTGGTTGGCCAAGGGCTCGATGAATTCGTCATCTGCAGAGCCAGCCAAGGGGTGGACCAGCCGATAGTGTTCGCCGTCGATCTCCAGCTTCGCCACATTGGCCAGTGATTCCACACCCGCCAGGATCTGATTGCGATGAGTGACCTGCTGATACCAACCGGTGCGAGCGGGATCCGGTGTCGTGACGGGGGCCTTCGCGGGCGGCTGCAAGCCCTGTGCGGCATAGCCCAGCAACAGTTGGCGGATTGGTCGAGAGCGCTCGGGAATGGTGTTGAACAGCAGTACAAAGCCCACGCCGGCGTCGCGCTCGTACTGCAGGTAGGCCAGATAGCCGGGCAGTCCACCGTTGTGTCCGCGCAGGCGCCACCCGTCCAGGTCGGAGGCATAGTTGGCCAACGCATAGCCACCGGGGAAGCCCGCACGAGACGCCAGCGACGTCTCCGGAGTCTCCATCCGGCGCAGACTTTCGGGACCGACCAGTCCGTCGATGCCGCGCCCGTCCAGATAGAACTGCAGGTAGCGGCTCATGTCCGAGGCGGTTGACCACAAGGCGCCGACGGCCGGCATGCTGAGTTCCGCCTCGGGCACAGCAGTCTGCGATCCTGTCTCGTAGCCCAGCGCGATGCGGTCGTCCACCTCACTCGAGGTCCAGCGGGTGTCATGCATGCCCAGCCGGGTCAGGACCTCAGCACTGATGTAGTCCTCGGCGGTGCGGCCGGTCCGGCGCTCCAGGATGTAGGCCACCAGTCCGTAGCCGGGATTGGAGTAGCTCTGCCGCTCGCCAGGCCGCCAGCGCACCCGGAATTCCGGTGCGAACAACTGCATCTGGGCCTGGGTGCTGGTTGCGTTGGGATCACGCTCCATCCGCTGGAAGTGCATGTCATCGAAGCCGGCGGTGTGTTCCAGCAGATGCACCAGGCGCACCGGATCGGTGGCCGACCAGGGGTTGTCGATGGGCATGTCCGGCGCGAGTTCCCGTACCGGTGTCTGCAAGTCCAGACGGCCAGCCTCGACCTCACGCAGGATCGCCAGGGCCAGCAGGCTCTTGCTGATGGAGCCGATCCGGAACAGGGTATCCGTGTCGGCTGGACGCCCGGTATGCAGATCGGCAGTCCCCATGCCGGCCACCCATTCCACCTGCCCCCGACGCGCTACGACGACGCCCAGTGCCGGGATCTGCTGTTCAACAAGCAAGTCCTGCAGCCGACTCTGCAACTCGGGAAGACTGTCGGGCGGCGCTGGATCGGGCGGAGCTTCGGCCGCCCAGGCGCCAGTCAGCAGGCTGAGGCCGGCGTAGAGCAGCAGCAATGGCAGTGAGGCGCGCCAACGGTTGGGCAGGGAGAAGGCCTGGTGCAAACGGGCGCGAATCAGGGGAGGCATGCGAGATATCCGTATTGGTGTGTTATTAGTGTAATACACCAATACACATCGGCATGCGTCGAAAGTCATGTTGACAGACGTTGCCGGTGCGTGAAGTTCGCAGCGCCGTCGGCCGCAGGGCTGTTGTAGTCTTCACCGGCTCGGTGAGCCGGATCTGCGATGAAGGGCAAGTCCACCTCGTTCGATATCGCCTACATGGCCGGCGTCTCGCAGGCCACGGTGTCCAGGGCACTGCGTGGCAGCAAGCTGGTCAGCGCCGAGACACGCGCCAAGGTGCTGGCCGCGGCGAAGGCGCTGAACTATCGCGTTGACAAGAACGCCTCCAGCCTGCGCAGCCAGCATTCCAACACCCTGGCGCTGCTGCTGTTCGAAGACCCCACCTCGGATGGCTCGCTGATCAACCCGTTTTTCCTGGCCATGCTGGGATCGATCATTCGAGCTTGCGGCGCGCAGGGCTATGACTTGTTGCTGTCTTTCCAACAGCTGGAAGACGACTGGCATGCCGTCTACCAGCTCAGCCACAAGGCCGATGGCCTGATCCTGCTCGGCTATGGCGACTATCGACACTATCGCCCCAAGCTGGAGCAACTGGTGGAGGCGGGCACACACTTCGTGCGCTGGGGCTCGGCGGTCGAGGGTCAGGCGGGGGTTTCGGTGGGTTGCGACAACGTGCAGGGTGGCCGCGCAATGGCCCAGCACCTGCTGGCCATGGGGCGTCGGCGCATCGCCTTCATCGGCACCACATCACTGCAGTGCCCGGAATTTCGCGATCGCTACCGGGGCCTGTGCGAGGCGCTGACAGCGGCCGGCTTGGCGGCAGATCCGGCATTGCAGGTGGACGCCAGTGACTCGACCGAGCAGGTCGGTGAACAGGCCGCTGCGCAATTACTTGGCCGCGGCGTGCCATTCGATGCGGTCTTCGCGGCCAGCGATCTGTTGGCCATTGGCGCCCTGCGAGCGCTCGAAGCGGCCGGGCTGCGCGTGCCGGAGCAGGTCGCCCTGGGCGGTTTCGACGACATTCCGATGGCCAGTCTCACGACACCGCCATTGAGCACGGTCGCCCAGGACACCGCCCTGGCCGGCGAACTGCTGGTGCAGACCCTGGTGCGACAGATTCGAGGCGACAGTGACGCGGGCAGCGCCATGTTGCCGGCTCGCCTGGTGGTGCGGCGCTCCTGCGGCGCCAGCTGACCACAGCCAGCGGCTTTCCCGCGACACACGGTTCCTGCGTATGCATCAGGGTGTCGGCGGACTGGGGGCGCTGGCCCGATGGGGACCACAAATCACGCGGATGGGGCGCCATCGATCTGGCGCTGGATGATCGGGTGGCTGTGCCTGTGCGGCTGCTTCTGCGCCTCGCTAGGCAGTGCGATGGCGACGGACGACAAACTGCAGGCGCTGCAGGGCGCCGTCTATCAGGATCCTCAGACCGCGCCGGGCGCCATTGACGCGGCGTTGGCAGAGGGCTGGCTCAAGCCACTGCAGGGGCAGCTGCTGTTGGCCCGGGCGCTCTATCAGCGCAATGAGTTCCAGGCCTCCCTGCAGCAATTGGCGATCGCTGAACCCATGCTCGCCGATGCCGGTATCCCGCTGGCGGAAGCGCAATTGCAGACCCTGGTGGCGCAGAATTTCTACCGCATGGGGTCGATGGATCAGGCCATGGTCGCCGCGCTGGCCGCCGAGCGCGGGCTGGGTCAGACGGACGATCGGCCGCTGCGTGCACAGATTCACAACATCATGGCCGCCGTTCACCTGGCCTCCGGTGATCACGGGCAGGCTCGCCAGCACTTCGAGCGTTCCCTGGCTTTGTTCGAGGCCGAGGGCAGCCAGGTCGACATCGCCAAGCTGCGCAACAATCTGGGTGCATTGCTGATCGAGGACGGCGATCTGGACGCGGCAGAGCCGCATCTGCAGGCCTCCCTGGCGCTGGCCCGGGTGCTGGGCCGGACGACGACGCTGATCCCCAATCTGGTCAATCTGTCGGAGCTGCACGCGCGTCGCGGCGAACACGCCCAGGCGCGCGCTGCGGTCGAGTCCTGTTTTCAGACCAGCGCCGAAGCAGCCGACGAGTCACAGCTGGTGTGGTGTCACCAGGCGGCCAGCTTTCAGCTACAGGCCGCCGGTGAACTGCACGACGCCATCCTGCAGGCGCGGCAGGCGCTGGCTTTGGCCGAGCGCTTCGGACTGCAGCAGCACATCGTCGAGCTGGCGCGCGCGCTCGCCGCGATGCTGGCGCAGCTGAATCAACACGAAGAAGCGGCCGCGATGAACGACAAGGCCTTCGTCACGATGAATGCCATTCGCGATCAGTTGCTGCGACTGCGACTGGAACAAAGTGCTGCACTGATCGACTACGAACGTGCCCGCGCAGAGGTCCGGTCGCTGCAGTTGCAGGCGGACTTTCGCCAGCGCATCCAGTCGCTGCTGTGGCTGGGACTGCTGCTGTTGCTGCCGTTGCTGCTGGCCAGTCTGTGGTTGTTGCGCGCTCGCTTGCGAGCCCTGGGAGCGTTGGCGCGAGCGAATCAACGCAATGCGGAGCTCGCGCTCACCGACAGCCTGACAGGCCTGCCCAATCGACGCGCCATGCTGCAGCAACTGGATCAGCTCGACGCGGAGACCGCGACGGGCACAGGGGGCTATGCGCTTGCCCTGATCGACGCCGACCATTTCAAGCGGCTCAATGATCGGCATGGCCACGAAGAAGGCGATCGAGCCTTGTGCCGAATCGCCGATGTCCTGCGTGTGTCGGTTCCGGCGCCAGGCATGGTGGCGCGCTGGGGTGGAGAAGAATTCGTTGCGCTCTTCCCTGGCGTCTGGGCGCAACAGGCAGGGCGCTTGTGTGAGCAAGCACTGGCGCGGCTGCGCCTGTCGGACGCGCAGGGTATCGGTGTGACCGTCAGCATTGGCATCGCTCAGGCCGAAGGCCGTTGCGCACGTGAGGTGATCGCAGCGGCAGATGCGGCCATGTATCGCGCCAAACAGGCCGGACGTGATCGCGTGGTCGAGGCCGGTCTGGATGCCGTTGGCGAGGCGACACTGGCCGGATTCGATTCACCCGGCGCGACGGCCTGAGCGACGCCCGTGCGTGCTTCATTCGCGCCGACTCAACTGATTTCGGCTGCCGGTCGCACGGCGATGGGAGGATCCTTCGGTGGCGTATCGGCGCAGATGGGCTCACGTGGCCATGCCGCCATATCGTGCGCCAACCAGGCGAGCAGGCATTGCATGCCGATCAACACGGGCAGGGCTGCGAGCATCACCGTCCCGGCGCTGGCCGTCACCCCTCTCGCGGCATGGTCGATCCACTGCCAGAGTCCAAAAGCGCCACCACCACCGAGCAGCGCCAGGCCCAACAGCAGTTGCACCGATGCCATGGAGAAGCCGCGCAGCAGATAGTCGTACACGATGCGGCGCAGCAGGTTGCGGCCGTGACCGCGCAGGAAGGGCCAGATCTGTTGCAGCGGCCGCAAACTGCTGGGTTCGTCGTCGTAGACCGCTGGCATGGGCATCTCATGAACGACTGCACGCAACTGGCCGAGACGAAAGAGCAAATCGGACTCGAAGAAGTAGCGCCTGGCCAGAAAAGGCAGGGGCAACTGCTCGAGTACATCGCGGTGAATGGCGGTGAAGCCATTGGTCGGGTCGAACAACTGCCAGTAGCCGGTCGAGAGCTTGCTCAGGAATGACAGCCAGGCATTGCCAAGCAGTCGGATCCGCGGCATGCGCCGCACGTCGGACACCTGATGGAAGCGGTTGCCCTTGTTGTAGTCGGCGCGCCGGGCCAACACCGGCGCAGCCAGCCGATCGATCAAGTCTGGATCCATCTGTCCGTCACCATCGAGCTTGACCACCGCCTCGGCGGGTGTCTGCAAGGCAGCCTGATAGCCCGTCACCACCGCACCGCCGACCCCCTGGTTGGCATCGTGGCGCAGCACCTGAACGCGTGGGTCGACACAGTGGCGCGCCACTTCATCGCCGCTGCCCTCGGGGCAGGCATCGTCGACGACGAAGATCCAGCCAACGCTCGCCGGCATGCGGGCGATCAGTGCCAGCGGTCGTCGACCGACCCGATAGGCCGGCATCACGACGGCGATCCTTGGCACCGAGCACTCGGCCAATGCCTCGCGCACGCGCTTTGGAGTGACGGGGAGCGGAAACAGATTCGGGATCATCGTCGGTACACCCATCGCTTCATCAGGAGAAAACTGCACAGCGCCAGCGCGGCTTCCAGCGGCAACTTCAGCCACAACGCCCAGCGGGTATCCGCCGTGGCCTGGATACCGACGAGCACGCGGGTGGAGAGCCATGTCAGCAGCAGCCAGACCGCGAGATAGCGCCAGGGCTGACCAGCGTCGGCGCCTTCGCGTGTCACCGCAAAGCTGAGGCGAGCGTGCAGCACGAAGCCGAGCAGGGCAGCGCTGGCACGCGCCAGCGGATTGGCAATCAGCAAGGGAACGCCAGCGGCGACCAGGGCGGCGCAGCACAATGCATCGAGGCCCAGCAGGATCAGGCCGACGAGGACGAAGCGGCTGGCTTGCGTCAGTATCTGGCTCATCGTCGAGCTTCCCGCAACCACGCCGGCAAGGTCGACTCTCGGGCCAGCAGCAAGTCATGGCGCGCCCGCCAGTGGAGCGTGGCTGGCCCATCGGCCTGCAGGCCTGTGGCCCTGAGCTGCAGTGGCTCGGCGGCCTCCTGCAGCCATTGGACGCGCTGCAGCGCCCGACCGCTGCTGGGACAGTTCCGCTGCTGCAGCAATCCACGCTGGTCACTCAGACCGAGCGAGCTTCCTGGCAGACAGCGCCCTTCGACGCGTACCTCGACTCGCCACGGCGGACGGCCAGGCAGCGCGATCGTCCACGCCTCATTCGGCACGACCGGGCTCTGCACCGCCCAGGGTCGATCGATCTCGTACAGGGTGGCCTGTTGCGACAGGCGCAAGGGCCGGGCGTGCAGTGTCAGCGCGTCATCGAGTGCTGCCGGCCCCAGGCCGTCGCGATGAATCAGATGGCTGATCCCCGCGCGTTGCCAGAGCGCAGGCCAGCAACGGGCGTCGTTGGCGCACTCGGCGGCAGCGGCGCTCAATTCCGGGTCATACCAGGACGTGGTCAGCGCGCGGCCACTGGAATGCGCGAGGTAGGGCAGCCCGATATCGCCGAGCAGGATGCTGGCATGCGGATCGATGGCCAATGCAGCGTCGATCAGCTCACGCTCGGGGGCCATGCGTGCTGCCCAGACCTCGCCGGCCGCAGAACCGGCAGTGCCCGCCGGCAGAATGCGATCGCGCAGGATCCAGGAGACGTTGGGAACATAGAGGAGATTCAGAACGACCACGAAGCCCAGCAAGCCGGTCGCCAGGCGTGGCCGTTGCTGCGACAGGCTGCCCAGGCCCAGGGCCAGTGGCACGCTGGCGATGACCAGCACCGGATAGAGGTAGCGCAGATACTGCATCTGTGCGAACAGCAGCAGCGCACCCAGCAGCAGCGCCGCCATGGCCACCCGACCGTCCAGCAGGCTGCTGTCGCTGGGCTGTTGCAGGCGCCAGTGGCGCCAGCCCCACAGCAAGGGTCCCAGCAGCAGCACGAACTGCCAGCCGGCAACGCCGTCCCAGCCTTCGAAATAGCGCGAACTGTCGAACCAGAGGCCGAAGGCATCGCTGAGATCCAAGCCCTCGGCATAGCGTCGATCAAACAGGTTCTCGACCGGCAACTGCGGCGCGCCGAACCAGCCGTTGTACAGCGGCAGGACGGGATTGCCACTGATCCAGGTGGCATAGCTGTAGCTCGATCCGGCCACGATCAGGGTGGCCGGAACGGCGGTTGGCAACCAGGCCAGCAGGCGCCGTGGTCGACTCAGTGCGGCGGCGGCCAGCAATGGGCCGACGAAGGCCAGATGACTGATTTTCAGGCCCAGCAACATGCCCGTCAGGACGCCGCCCACCAGTCCTTGTCGTCGTGGGCCCAGCTTCGCCGGATCAATCAGCCAGGCGACCAGGGCAACCAGCACGGCGGCGGCGGGTAGTTCGGTCTGCTGCCCGCCAAGCAACATCCAACCCATGGGCATGGCTGCGCCGACCAGCACGCTGCGCGAAGCGGTTCCCGGCAGCGCCGCCGCACGACACAACCGATAGACGCCTGACCACAGCAGCAGCCACCAGAGCAGGTTGACGGCACCGCGTGCCGAATGCCCGGCCAGCACTGCGGCCCAGCCCTGCAGCGCGTCGCCCGCCCATGGTGCCAACGACCATACCTGGCTGTAGGCGTCCAGGCGGGCGAAACCGTTGGCCTCAAGTTGCAGCGGCAATGCCAGGTGATAGGCCAGATCATCAAACTGCACACTGGGAAGGGCTGCGGGCAACCACCCCATGCCGACCAGCCACAAGGGCCAGAAAGCACTGCGACGTTGCAAGGTGGAAAGCAGCTGACGGCCCTGTCTGAGCAGTGCTGGCCGCTGTTCCCACAGCCAGCCGACGCACAGCAACAACGCCAGAATCAGCAGATCCAGCAAGGGCATGGGCCAGGGCAGCAACCAGCCTGCCAACGCAGCCAGCACGCTCAGGCCCACGGTCAGGCTGATCAGCGGCTGTTGCTCGATGCCCAGGCCGAGCAGACTGCCCAGTCGAAGCGCCAGCAGGAACAGGCCGAGTACGGCCAAGGTCGGGCCCAAACCGTGCAGCACGGGTACGGCAAGCAGCAGCAGAGCGCAAAGCACGACGGTTCTGGAGCGCCCCAGCAACCAGCCAGCGAGGCTCGGCAGCAGCCACAGCAGCGCGCCGCACAGCAGCAGTTCACGGACTCGCCGCCAGTGGATCTGCGTCAGCACATCGCTGCTCGCCAGGCCGGTCACGAGCAGCACCATCCCTGGCGCGACGAGCAACAGCCAGCGCAGGGAGTATCCACTCGTCGCCGCCATCCCCGGCCGCTGGATATCGCCCAGGCTTCGCCCTGACAGACCTGAGGTCATCATGAAGAATGTGCTCCAATACGTTGATCAATAAGAACTAATTGACGCCATTCGCGATCGCGTCTGGCGCCTGAACAGAACGTGAAGAAGCGGGAAAGTTCCGCTCGGCGCAGAAACTGATTCGCCTGCCCCGAACGATCATCGGCGGCGGAAGTAGGCCCAGGATCTCAGCGCATCGCGTGCCGGCCCAGGGTTGTCAGATTGCCGGGATTGGTCACAAGTCGCGCCGACGTCGGCATGAGTCCGGACAACCTGGTGTCGCGCCAGCCCTTCCTACACGAGCGGACTAAGGCGCGTGGTCCAGTCGCAGGACCGGATAGACATTGCGTCTTTCGTCCCAGGCACTGTGGCGGCGGTAGAAGAACTCCAATCGCGCCTGCGGGTTGCTGGCAAAGGCGGGATCGCTGGCCAGCCGTTCGTTGAACGCCTGCGCCACCTCGGGATCCTTGGCCAGCATTTCGCGTGCCACGGCTTCGGCCACATAGGGCTCCATGTATTCCTTGCCTTCGAAGGCATTGTTGAAGAAACCCCAGGCGAGGAAGGCATCGGGCGCTTGCGGGTCCAGCAGGGCCGCCAACAGGTGGCCGTTGTTGCCTCCCACGGGGACCAGCAGACTGCCGGCTGCGATCGTTGTGGTGGTCGCCGACCACTGGCCGGTGACACTGAGTCGCTGCCGGCCCTCGAAAGAGGCCTCCGCAAACTTCACCTCAGTCGCTTCGAACTGTTGCACCGACACGGCCGACAATGACTCGGGCATCTGCTCGAACTGCACGCCATGCAGGCGCAGCTTGTCGGCCATCCAGTCGGCGTGGGCAGCCGGAATGACGTAGGCATGGCCGGGCAATTCGGCCTTGAGGCCGGGAATTACCTCGTCGAAGATCGGGATGGTCCAGATCTGCGGCGTAGTCTCGTCGTAGCGCGTCATCAGCACACCGGAAATCTCCGAGGGCGTGCGCGTGTAGGCATAGCCGCGGAACTCGATCTGCCGTGAGTTCTGGCTGGTGGTGTAGGTCACCGGCACCGACTCGCCGGCCAGGTCGCGACTGTCGCGGTCCGCTGCGTCGGCCAGCCGTCGCCAACTGCGCCCCTCGCGGGCCGTCTGTTCGACCAGGGCAATGATGGTGTTCCGGGTGCTCTTGACCCGCTCCGGATAAGTCCGCCACGAGTGCGTCTCCACCAGCATGCCGAAGCGATTGCGTAGTGCCATGTAGGTCTGCGAAAAGCGCGGCGGCGCCACCCCATCCTGAATGCCGGAGCTGGGGTCGTCGTAGGTGATGAAGGAGGGATAGAAGGGAATAGGCAGCGAACCTTGTTCGGTCAGCTGCTGGATGACCGCGTTGCGCAGCGCGCGGCCGGCGTCGCGCATCGCGTAGCTGCCTGAATGCACCGGCTCGACCATGATGGAAATGTCGTGCTCGAACTGGGCGCCGTCGGTGGCGTGCAGGTCGGCAAAGGCAATCGGATCCCAGCGATCGATCAGCGCCAGCATCTGCCGCATCTCCGGCGCTTCGGCCTTGATGTAGTCGCGGTTGAGGTTGAGGTTCTGCCCGGTGGTGCGCCAGCCCATTTCTTCCGGACCGCGCTGGTTGGGGCGGTTCCAGGCGCCGAAGCGTTCGTGACCATCGATGTTGAACACTGGCACGAACAGCACGACGATCTGTTCCAGGGCTTTGGGTGCCACCTCGCCATCCAGCAACTGGCGCAAGGCCAGGAAGCTGGCGTCCTTGCCATCGATCTCTCCGGCGTGAATGCCACCCTGCAGCAGCAGCACCGGCAGTCGCCGTTCACGCGCCTTCTCGGCGCTCAAGGCGCCGGTACGACTGACCACCAGCAAGCGCATGGTCCGGCCCTCCGGCGTCACGCCGAAGGACTCGCAGCTCACCGCATCGGGATAGTGCTCGGCGAAAGTCGCACAGAGCCGTTCGACTTCGGCGTAGCGGCCGGTGCGGTGAAAGCCGGACTGTTCGGCCTCGGTCCGCAGCGTCGTGCCTTCCGCAGCAACAACGGGAGCGGCAGCCAGGAGCGTGCAGCAGACCAGCCACGGGCACAGGGCGCGCAGATCGACAGGCATCGGGAGCATCCGCAGAAAGGGCAGGGGAGATGATAGCCCCCAGGCTTGGGGCGCGGTGTGTCGGCTAAGCCGCTGTGGGGCTGAAAGTGGACCCTAGGGCCTAGGGCCCAGGGCTCAGGGCTCAGGGCTCAGGGCCCAGTGCGATGTGGAATTGATGGCAATTCGGCGGACTGGCGTCACTCGCTCGCATCCGAGCGAATGTGGAGGGCTCGCGGGGCCGCCATACGCGGGCTCAGAAGCCGGAAGCCCCCGGTCTGTACTGACAACGGACATGGGGCCGGCGTGAGCGTTCGGCTATGTATGGCGACAGCATCTGGCATTCGGCAAGGGCTTGGACCTGGCCGAGATCATGGGCTTGCCCGTGTATTCAATCTTGCGTAGATTGAACACAGCGGTGTGCCTTGGAAATGGCTATGTCCCGATCGCCGACAACCACAATGACAGTGCGACTGAGTGGCCCGCTGCGTGACTTCGTTGCCGCCAATGTCGGCGCGGACGGAGAGTTCGAGAACGTCAGCGAGTATGTGCGTGATCTGATCCGGCGCGACAAGGCGCGTGCCGAGCAGGCGGCGCTGGATCGGCTCAAGGCTGAGCTCCAGCATGCCTTTGCCGCGCCGGCGAGTGCATATCACCCACTGACCGCAGCCGAGGTCATCGCCCGCAACCGGGGTTGAGCGCGTGCCCAGGATCCTGATTCAGGAATCGGCGTCCTATCGGTTGGACGAAATCTATCGCTATACCCGTGACCGCTGGGGCGCAGAACAGGCGGATCAGTACATCAATGGGCTGTTCAGGGCCTTCGACGACATCCTTGTCCACCAAGCGCAGTCCCGACCCGTGCCCAGCGAGTTTGGGGTTGATGGCTATTACTTTCACTTCCAACGCCACATCGTCTACTGGCGACGGCTGCGTGGCGGCGACGTGGGTATCGTGACGATCCTGCACGAGCGCATGCACCAGATCGACCGGTTCCGGGAGGATGAGAGCCCCTGACGGAGCAACGATGGCGGCAGAATCTGCCCGAGTTCCACGGCTTTGTCGCATTGCCTGATTCGGAACCTGCGCCTAGCATCAAGCGACGTCTGCGGTCGCCACGGATCAGGGGGGATCCATGCTTCGAGGATGGTTGCTGTGTCTTTTGCTGGCCCTGCCGCTGGCAGGTCAGGCACAGAAGATCTACAAGTGGACCGATGCCGAAGGGCGGGTGCAGTACACGCAGACGCCGCCGCCGGACGACCGCGCGGTGGAGTCGCAGGACATGCACAAGACGCAGATCAGCGAACTGCGCCGAGACTACTGCCGCGAGATCGAGAAGATCGCTCAGGCGGTTGTCGGCATGCGCATGCGTGGCGTGCCCCAGGTGGCGGCCAGTGAAGCCGCGCGGCGACTGGAAGTGCGCGAGGACATTGACGTCGACCTGGTGGCCCTGCGCGAGCTGGTCAACTTTGTCTACGCCGGCAGCCGGCGCGGCAGCAATGGCAATGTCAGCGGCCGGGCCCACGACGCCTGTCTGGGAGGCAGCTTCGGTCGAGTCGGACTGGGCGCGCGGTCGTCCGTGCAACGGGACACGAACGTGGATGCCGACGACCCCGACGAGCCCGGGCTGTCACGGCCCAAGCCACGGGTGGCCTACGGGGAGCCGATCAGCGGCACCGGCTGGATCACGCGTGGGCTGATCGCCACCAATTTCCATGTGATCCGCGACCGCTCGCGGATTCGTGTGCGCCTGAGCGATGGCCGCGAGCTGGTCGCCAGCATCGTGGCCAAGGACGAGGGCAATGACGTGGCCCTGCTGCGTGTTGACGAGGATCTGCCCACCGGTCTGCCGGTGGCCGACGGTGAGGCGGGGCTGGGCGCCACCGTGTTCACGCTGGGCTATCCGCACACCGGCATCATGGGGCGCAACGTGAAGCTCTCGACCGGCATCATCAGTTCGCAGACCGGACTGCGCGACGACTCGCGTACCTACCAGATCTCGGTGCCGGTGCAGGCCGGCAACAGCGGCGGCCCGCTGATCAACAGCCGCGGCGAAGTGGTCGGTCTGGTCACCGCCAAGCTCTCCGCCGCGCAGGTGTTCCGTTGGACCGGTGATCTGCCGCAGAACGTCAACTACGCCGTCAAGGTCGCCTATCTGAATGCGCTGATGCCCGCCGAGCACAGCGCCGTCGCCAATCAGCCGGCGACCGATGCGGATCTGGAAGCGCTCGTGGCCCGGGCGACGCCGGCGGTGGTGTTGGTGATTGCGGACTGACGGGTTGGATGCGTTGCGCAGCGGCTTCTGGGAGGAGCCAATCACACACATGAATGATGTGGTTCTGATTGGATAAAGCTCTGAAGAGCCGAGTGCCACTGGATGGTGGCGCCACTTCGTTGGTTTGTGCTTGCCTGATTCCGTGATGCGGGCTACAGAGTGGTCAAGGCCCTATCGACTCGCTCATGCAAGTTGTTGCGAATGGTGCTGAGTGCTCGTTGGCGCCGCATTGGCACCGCGATTCCTCGCCCACAAGAAACGGACCAGTGCCGTGCGGACCAAGGAACCTCGGGAGTAGCAGCATGAACACCAACCCTTACGCAGCACCGCAAGCAGATCTCGAGGACCACACGGCACACCAGGCCGGACACCAGCCCGCCTTCTACGTCGTCGGAATCCGCAAGTTCTCGATCTTGTTCATCGCGACACTCGGGCTCTATGTCATCTATTGGTTCTACGCGAACTGGAAGTTCTACAAGGCGCGAACGGGGTCAGACATCTGGCCGGCTCCGCGGGCCATCTTCAATATCTTCTTCACGCATGCATTGTTCGCCCGAGTGCAGGAGAAACTCGATCGGGAAGGCATAGAGTTTCGCTGGTCCCATGGCGCCGTTGCCACCACCTATGTGGTGCTGTCCCTGGCCAGCAATGTGCTGGATCGGATGTCGATGAAGGAGATCTGGGTTCCCCAGTCCGACATCCTCAGCGTGATCATGGTTTTTCCGCTGTTCTACACCGTCTTGACTGCGCAGAAAGCCATCAATCAGGCGGAGCGGGATGTACAGGGCAGGGCCAATGACTCGCTGACGTGGGCCAACTATCTCTGGATCGTTTTCGGCGTGCTGATCTGGGCGATGTTCGCGCTCGGGATGCTGGTCATTACCGGGGTACTCAACGTGGAACAGGTATGACAGGCTTGCGCTCGCCTCTACCTTGGGCTGCCCCGCCCAGGTAGCCGCAGCACGATTGGAGGATGGGCTAATGGCATCAGGAAAGCGTGGAGATTCGCCGTGAGGCCTTTCATCATCACGTTCGTCTTCGTCGCCTCGTCATGCTTGACGATGGCGATGCGCCGCGCCGCACAGGCTTGTGATCCCGAAACCGGCCAACGGACGCAGATCGTCTGGGGGCTTTGGAACGGGCAACATCTACCGTCAACTCTCAAACCGGGAAGTGATCTGACCTTCATCCATCTCCCCAATAGCGGCGTGCTGGGGGTCAGAACCAAGCCGGCAACCCATCTTGACTATCTCGAGCAAGGCCAATGGCGCCGCTTCAACGTGGAACTGGTCCATGTTGAGTTCTTCGACGCGTCGGTGGATCCACCCGCTCCGCTTCGCCAGATCTTGATGGGCGCCAACACCTACTCAAGCTTCGGTGAGGGATGGCTTCCCCTGGTCGGCAAGGAGTTCGCGCTGCAGCTTGAGAAAGCGGTATGCATCGATACGTCGACCGTTGAACCGACGGACTAACGCTCGCTGGCACGTTGCAGTGCATTCAGCCGCTTGATCAACGCAGCATCGCTGACTGCGCCTTCGCGCAGGTACACCCGTACCGAGTGCGGAGACAGCTCAGTGCGCAGCGCAGCGCCAGGGGATAATTCGATCGTCTCGCCGGCGAGCCCCTCGGCCGGCGCCCAGATGCCCGCATCGAGCCATTTGTCGATCTCGAAACGTGCTGGGACATCGCCCTTGTTCAACAGCACCAGTGCGGTCTGGGCCTGCCCATCGTGTTGCAGCACGCGCAGAAAGGCGGCCTGGTCGCCTTCGAACTGCAGCGGCAGCATCAGGCCGCGCTGCAGGGCCGGGGTGTTGGCGCGGACGCGGGCGATGCGTTGCAGCGCCTGGTAGATCGGGTGGTCAGGGGCCTGGGCAATGCGCTGGGCACCGAAGTAGTCGCGGTTGCCGGCGTGTTCGGCGCGGCCGCGACGAAAACCGACTTCGGATCCGTAGTAGATCACCGGGATGCCGCGGGCCGTGAACAGCCAGTGGTGGGCGTCGATGAAGCCAGCGTCGCTGGCATTCATCCGCGGCATGTCATGGTTGTCGTAGAAGGTCGTCAGTTCGTAGGGGTTCTGGTACGGACCGCCGTCCAGGGCGAGCGTGGGCAGTAGCGCCTCAAAACCGGCGCCCTTCTCGAAGATCTCGGCCAGCGCCTGCTTCTGCGGGAAGTCCAGCACGCTGTAGCGGCCGTTCTCGTTCCAGGTGTGCGGGGCAATCTTGTCGGCGCTGTAGTCATAGGCTTCACCGAACATGTAGAAGTCCGGGTGCCGGGCGCGGACGCGCTCGGCGAAGGCACGCCAGAAATCCAGCGGCATGTGGCGGATCGTGTCGACGCGAAAGGCCGCCGCGCCCTGGCCGATCCACTGCAGATAGGCGCCGGCGAAGTAGTCCAGCACGGCCGGGTTGCGCTCATCGATGTTGGACAGCTGGGCCAGGTCGCGCTCGTTGTGGAAAAAGGCGTGCAGCGGATTGCCGGTGGGGTCGAGCTGTTCCGGTGGCAGGTTCTGGTGATCGGCAATCAGCTGGCCGGCGGCATCGTAGATCTGCCCAAAGCCGGGCTGCTGAACCGGTGCGCTGTAAGCCGGAGCGCCGTGGTTGGCGACGATGTCCAGCACGGTCAGCAGACCGGCCTGGCGCAGACCGGTCGTGAGCCCGGCGAAGTCCAGATCGGCGCTGACCAGATGCTCGTCCAAGCGGTAGAAATTGACGCCCCAATAGCCGTGATAGGCCGCCTTGCCGCGATCGGTCAGACTGCTGCACCAACTGATCGGGTCGCCACCGAGGAAGGCCTGGTCCGGGTTGTCGACGATCGGCGTGATCCAGACCGCGCCAAAGCCGAGATCGCGGATGTAGTCGGCGTGATCGAGCAGACCGCGGAAATCACCACCGAGGTAGCCGACATTTGCCTCGTCACCATCCGGCCCGTAGACCGGCCGATCGAAGCTGTGCATCGGCCCACCCTGATCACGCTGATCATTGCTCGGGTCGCCGTTGACGAAGCGGTCGGTCAGCACGAAGTAGATGGCGTGCTCGGCCATCGGCTCGGTGGTGCCGATGTAGTCGGTAGCCAGTGCGAGGCTTGGAAGAATCGCCAGCAGACTCAGAGCGAGGAGGATTCGTGGCATCGCTCTGGGTTGTGCCGCTGAGCGTGCGGTTGGCGAGTGAGTGGGAGCGAGCTTGCTCGCGATCTTTTCGCTTTGCCTCCTGCTCGGGTCAAAGGATCGCGAGCAAGCTCGCTCCCACTGAGCGCCGGTGGTCTGAGGCGATGTGGTGGGCGTGTGGCAAGCGGGGACGAGGGTCATGATGGTCTCCGGCAGGCGTCCTTCGATAAGGACGGGGGGATGGGCCTCGATGGTTCCTTCGTCCAGCTCAGGACGCTCGGCAACACGACAGTCCATCGAAGTCGCCAGGCACATGTCCGATCAGCCGCTTACTGCGTCGCGACGCGCACACGCAAGGACAGCAGACCGGCGAGGATGAGGCTGGCGCCACCGATGACCAGCGCGTAGATCGGGTCGGCGTTGAAGGCGGTGCGCAGGACGAAACCGAGCACGCTGGCGGCCACCAGCTGCGGTATGACGATGAAGAAATTGAAGATGCCCATGTACAGGCCCATCTTGCGGGCCGGCAGGGCGTCGGCGAGCAACGCGTAGGGCAGTGACAGGATCGAGGCCCAGGCGAAGCCGACGCCGATCATCGAGGCGATCAGCCAGTACGGATCGTCGATCAACAGGATGGAGATCAACCCGGCGCCGCCGGCCCAGAGATTGCCCAGGTGCGTCCAGCGCATGCCGAATCGGCGCACCAGTGTCGGGATCAGCAGGGCAGCCAGCACGGCGAAGACGTTGTACCAGGCGAACAGCACGCCGACCCAGTTGGCGCCTTCATTGAACGCGGCCGAGCCGGGGTCGGTGCTGTCGTAGTGATGCTGGGTCACCGCGGCTGTGGTGTAGATCCACATCGCGAACAGGGCAAACCAGGAGAAGAACTGCACCAGGGCCAGTTGCCGCATCGTGGTCGGCATTGCGTACATGTCGGCCATGACCTGCGTGAACATGCCGCGGCGCCCGCGCCAGGACAGCCACAGCATCGACAGGCCGAAGACCACCAGACCCACGGTCAGGATGTACAGGTTGCGATCCAGTGCCAGGCGCCAGACGGCCATCACGCCGGCCGCGCCCACCAGCGTCGCGACGATGCCCAGCAATCTTGGACCGGCGGGGGCGATTGGTGCGTCGGGCTCGTCGTGAGCGTCGTCGAAGTGCTGCAACTGCTCGGGTGGGTATTCGCGCGTGCTGAACACGGTCCACAGCACGGCCAGCAACAGACCACCGCCCAGCAGATAGAAGGCGTAGCGGACCGAATCGGGTACTTCACCGGCAGCGGCGGTGTTGCTGACGCCAAGCTGCGCGAACAGCCAGGGCAGGATGCTGGCGATGACCGAGCCGACGGCGATGAAGAAGCTCTGCATGGCAAAGCCCGTCGGCCGCTGCTGCGGCGGCAACTGGTCGCCGACATAGGCGCGGAAGGGCTCCATCGTGATGTTCAGCGACGAGTCCAGCACCCAGAGCATGCCGGCTGCCATCCACAACGTCGGCGAGTTGGGCATCACCAGCAGGGCCAATGTGGCCAGAATCGCGCCGGCCAGGAAGTAGGGCCGGCGGCGGCCCAGTCCGGTCCAGGTGCGATCGGAGCAGTAGCCGATGATCGGCTGGATGATCAGACCGGTCAGCGGTGCGGCCACCCACAACCCGGCAATTTCGTCGACCTGCGCGCCGAGGGTCTGAAAGATACGGCTGACCTGGGCATTCTGCAGCGCGAAACCGAACTGGATGCCGAGAAAGCCGAAGCACATGTTCCAGATCTGCCAGAACGACAGCTCGGGTTTCGCCTGGGCGGGCTGGGGACCCGTGGCGCGTTCAAGCGAAGGTGCAGGCGTCGAGCTCATAGGGTTCTCTCCGGGCGACTGCCCTTTGGAGTGCGACGAGAATCGCCGCTTTGTCGGCGCATTTCCAGGGACGCGAAGCGGGGCAGGCGGCCGCATCCTTCGCGGCTTTCCCGACATCGCTGCAAGAAAAACGCCCGCCGATCGGGGCCTGACCGGCGGGCGCGGATGACCGGGTCGGCCGGGGGGCGGCGCGAACCGGGTGCTGCATCGGGCCGGCGACGATTGGGCGTCGCAGACCGCCTTGTCCAGGCCTCGTCACCGGGTGCCGTCCCTGGCCAGCGGTGAGTCGGCCATTGAGGCTGGTTGGAAACCGATTCTCCGCCGCGCTCATTGCCACCGGCAGTGCGACGCAGCATTCGAATCGGGTTCCTGAATCTCCAGCCCTCAAGCCTAAAACTTGAAGCTCACGCCCAGCAGATAGGTGCGTCCGTACTCGTTGTAGTTGCGCGGCTGGGTGCGGACGTCGAAGTACTCGCGATAAGGCTCATTGGTCAGGTTGTAGCCCTGCAGCAGGATCGACAGACCCTCGTAGGCGCCGTCTTCAAAGGTGTAGCCGACCTGCGCGTCCAGCACGGCTTCTTCCTGCACCTGCACGAAGGCACGATCGGCACCGAAGCCCTGGATCTCGCCGAGGAAGTCCGAGCGCCAGCGACGGCTCACCCGCGCCTGGAAGCCGTACTTCTCGAAGTAGAAGCTCACGTTCGAGGTGTTCTTCGAAAAGCCCGGTAGGGCCTGGCTGGTACCAGGACCGCCGGGTTCGATGTTGGTGTCGGTGTAGGTGTAGTTGCCGACGAAGCCGAAGCCTTCCAGCGCATCGCTGAACAGATCGAAGGGCACCGACAAGGAGGCCTCAATGCCCTTGAGGCTGCCACCTTCGCCATTCTCCGGTCGGGTGAAGTTGCCGATATCGGTGGGCGGATTCAGGCCCAGGTCGTCGAACTGGCTGAAATCGAAGAGGATCGGAATCTCGTAGATATAGTTGCGCAGATCCTTGTAGAAGAAGGCCAGACCGAAGTAACCGCGATTGCCGAAGTACTTCTCCCATGAAACGTCGACGGCGTTGGCGCGCCACGGCTCCAGTTCCGGATTGCCACCGCCGCCGGACCAGAGCAGTGTGGCGGCATCGAGATTGAAGTTGTTGTTGGCGCGGATCTGGTCCAGACGAGCCCGGGCCAGTTGTCGGCCGACGCCGAGACGGACGATGTTCTCGTGCTCCAGCGTGAACGACAGGTTGAGGCTGGGCAGAATGTCGGTGTATGAGGTCCCACCGGCGTAGGGCACGGCCTGCGCCGCGTTGCCGTTCGGTACCGCGAAGCCACTGGAATCCTGGTCAGTGCGAATCACCTGCACGCCGAGGTTGCCGCGCACCGGAATATCACCCCAGACCGTGTCGATGTTGGCCTGCAGATAGCCGGTCAGCACTTCCTCGTTGACTTCCCAGGCCTTGTTGAGGATGTCCGGATTGACGTTGGTGCGCGGTGCGTAGAACTGGTTGAAGGCGGCATTGACGTCGTAGGCGATGACGCCCGGAATGCCGCTGAAGCTCAGGTTGGCGGGGTCGGTCAGCAGGCCTGGCGTGAGCTGGGTGGGGTCGCTGATCAGATCGAGGAAGGACTCGGCGACGAAGCGGCTCTTCTGCCGGTCGGCGTAGTTGATGCCGAACTCCAGGCTGCTGAAATGACCATCTTCGAATGCGCGCTCGGCGCTGGCGCGGAAGGACTTCAGGGTGTCCTCCACTTCCGGGTACTTGATGTAGCCGTTCTGGCCCCAGCCGCCCGGATCGGTCAGCACAATCGATGCCGGGTCGGTGTAGTCCAGGCCGAAACTCAGCGTTGGCGGGGTGCTGCGGCTGTCGATGTGCACGGTGTCGGTGCTGAGCGAGCCTGCATAGGTTTCGAGGATGCTCTCCTCACGATCGGCCTTGGAATAGCTCAGATCCACGGTTGCCGACCAGTCGTCGCTCAGCTTCCACTCGTTGTTCCAGCCAATGGCGAAGATGTCGTCTTCGCGATCGTTCTGGTCGTTGCGAATGACCGGCCGCACACCCACCCAGGTGGCATCCACGAGGCGACCGTTCTCCACGACCGGATTGGTCAGCGTGGCGCCGGACCAGCCCAAGCCCACCTGCAGCGCGCGGGTGGTTTCGGCCTTCTCGAACTGCGAGTAATAGACGTCCAGGACGCTGGCGTAGTTGTCGTTGGGGCGGTATTCGAGCACGCCCATCAGACCGTCACGGACATTGTCGGTAGAAGTGGCCCAGGACTCCGAGCCGCCGAGCAGACTGACGTTGTCGATGCCGTTGATCGTCGCCGTGGGATAGCCCCAGGCACCCCAGCGGCGGGCCTGGCCGGGCGAATCCAGGCGGGCATAACCCAGCGCGATACCAATGGTGTCGTCGGCGAACTGATCGATGTAGGAACCGCTGAAGCGGTAGCCGTGATCACTGGAATCGGCGTTGAGCTCGCCCAGCGAGTTCTTCTCGCCGCGCAGGTTCACCGCCATTACCGGCTCGTCGAAGGACAGCGGGCGAACGGTGCGCAGATCGACCGTGCCCGACAGGCCCTGGCCAATCAGACTGGCGTCCTGGGTCTTGTAGACGACGACCGCATTGAGCAGCTCGGAGGGGTACTGGTCGAACTCGACGCCGCGGTTGTCACCGGTGCTGACCTGCTCGCGCCCGTTCAGCAGCGTGGTGGCGAAGTCGCCGGCCAGACCGCGGATGCTGATGGTCTGTGCGCGACCACCGACGCGTTGGGCGGTGAGGCCGGGCAGGCGGGCGATGGATTCGGCGATCGAGACGTCCGGCAGCTTGCCGATGTCCTCGGCGGTGACCACTTCGACCACCGAGGTGGCTTCCTGCTTGACGGCAATGGCGCTCTCGATACTGGCGCGGATACCGGTGGCCTGGATCGCGTCGAGAATCTCCGGCGTGTCGTCATCGGCCTCGGACTGATCGGTCTGGTCGGTGACCACCTGATCGGCCTGCGCCTGCGCCGACTGTGCCAGCGCGAGGATGGCCGAAGCCAACGCAACGCTCAGCAGATTGCGATTCATCTTGAACATGTTGTCTCCCCAAAAAGCGGCTCGGCCACTTGCGTTGATCGGAACGCATCCATCGCGGTGCGATGCGGCTCTTGGCGGCCGCTGCGCGCACACTCGAACGCTGTGCAGGGATGTTAGCGGTCAGTTTCGTGGGTGGCGCGTCTCTGCAAACGTATTCATGAGCGCTTGCTGAATGGGTTGGTCAGGACGCACCAATACGCAGAGATTGGATCAATCAGGGAAAGGGAGCCTCGGCACACCCCGGCGCGGTCAAGGTTGATCGTGCGCCCGGCTTCAAAGCCAGCGGTCAGCGCTGGCGTCGTCGGGCCTCATGCACACGGGCATATTTCTCGAATACGTAGAATGCGCCAATGGCGCAGGCGATGAATCCGGCCCAGCCATTGAGAAACTGACGCTTGAACAGGTAATTGCGAAAGAAGAACAGCGGCGGGTAGGCGATCATCCGCAGGCCGACGAAGCGGCTGCGCCGGCGAATGCGGTCCTGCGCCGTGCCGGCGGCATAGGCGTTGACCTTGGCCACCTTGGTGCCGATGTCCTTCTCGCCATCGTGCAGCAGATATCCGGGCAATCGACCGACGGGGCCCGGAACCAGTGGCGCGGCGTGGACCGCCGCGTCACTCATCCGCATGGACTGTCGGCGAAACAGACGCAGGTATCGATTCATCCGGGTCCAGCGGTGCTGGAACTGCCAGAACAGCCATTCACGTCGGGCCAAGGTAAAGCCCTGCGGCGTGTTTGGTGGACCATCGCGAAACAGGTCTTTCAGCGCATCCGCGGCGGTCGAATCCAGCCATTCGTCGGCGTCGAGCAACAGCACCCATTCTTCGCTTGCCATGGCGATGGCGGTGGCCTTCTGCGGGCCATAGCCACGGAAGCTCTGGACCTGCACCCGGGCCCCGCGGCTGGCGGCAATGCGGGCACTGTCATCCCGACTGCCCGAGTCGAGCACGATGGCGTCGCGCAGCGGCGGCAGGCTGTCCAGGCATCGAGCCAGGGTGCCGGCGTTGTCCAGCGTGGTCACCACCAGACTCAGCGCCAGACCCGACGGGTCGCTCAGATGCCTGTAGACGGGTCGTCCGACGGTGGTGGCCGTCTCCTCCAGGTCAGCGGCGTCGGTGAGCTGATCGATGCTCAAGCTTGGGGCTCCGTCGAGGTTCCAGCGCGCGTTGACAGACATCCCAGATAGAGACCCAGGCACCACCAGCATAGCGCCTGCCAGAAGCTGGAATAGAGCGCCGGATGTGTGTTGAGCGGAAACAGCAGTGTCAGCAGCGCCAGCGCCGGAGCGAGCGCAGCCGAACGCGCCGACGTATCGGCACGCCACCAGCGGTGAATCAGCCAGCCGGTCAGCAGCAGCCAGGCGAGCAAGCCGATGGCGCCCTGCTCGGCAGCCACTTCCAGCACCCAATGGTGTGGATGCGAGGCGCCTGTTTGCCCATCTGGCGAAACCCATGGATCGCCGCTGGCCGCGTAGCGGGGGTATGACTGTCGGAAGCCGCGCACACCGATGCCGTTGAGCGGATGGGCGCACGCGGCAGCGACGGCCGTCTCGAAGATCGGCAGTCGGCCCGCAAGTGCATGGTCCAGCCCTTCGCGGCTGCCATCGAAGGCCGTCAGCGTGCGGTCAATGCGAGCCGCGAAGCGTTCTGATTGCTGATAAGCGAGTCCCGTGAGGAGCAGCGTCACCAGTAGTCCGGCCGTCAGGGCCAGCAGCCAGCGTCGGGGCTGGTGGAACTGCCAGTGTGCGCTGAGGGCCAGCCCAGCCACCGCCAGACCGATCCAGCCGGCGCGTGCGCCGGCCAGAAGCACCACCAGCGTCAGTGCCAACCCACTGACGATCAGCGCAAATCGTCGACTGCGGCGAGCACTGATCTGCTGGGTGGCGATCAGCAGAAACGGAGCCAGCAGCGCCAGCACCGGCCCCAGTTTCAAGTCATCGGCACCAAACACGCCGCTGAGGCGATCAGCCGAGGCTGCCCCGCCCAGGCTCCAGCCGGTGACCGCCTGTAGCGTTGCATCGAGTGTCCAGCAGGCCACCGGTACGGCCGCACCGAGCAAAACGGCGCCGCGACGGTCGGGATCGTCGCAGACCATGACCAGCGCGGCTCCAGCCAGCACGTAGCCGATGGCCGCACCCAACCACGCCAAAGCGCGTCCGGGGTGTTCGGCGTCGATGGCCGAGATGGCGCCGGCCAGCCACAACAGCAGGGCCAGCACGAAGTACTCGCGCAGTGCGTTGGGCCAGGGTCGTCCGCGCTGGCGCCAAAGCAGGCGCAGGGCGTAGATCGCCAGGCACAGCAGGGCCATCTCCAGTGCAATGCCGAAGGGCAGGGTCAGCGGAATCGCCGCACCAATCAGCAGATCACCGAGTGCGGGTCGTTGATGGGCAGGCATCAAGGGGAGCAGAAAGGCCGATCAGGATGAGTCAGCGATCGGATCATCAGAGTGCGATTCCGATGGCAGACGGCATTGTGTCACAGGCTATGCTTGCGCCCCTCTTCTGCGGAGCAACTTCGATGGCCAAGGTCGTGGGCGTGGGTGGCATCTTCTTCAAATCGCCGGATCCGGCTGCGCTGATGGCTTTCTACGAGAAAGCGCTGGGTTTCCCGGCGGCGGATGGCTGCGTGACGTTCCCCTGGGCGCAGGTGCCCAAGGATGGCTACACCGTCTGGAGCCCCTTCCAGGCCAACACCGAGTATTTCCAGCCCTCATCTGCCAGCTTCATGATCAATCTGGCCGTCGATGACCTCGTCGGCGCGCTGGAACAGGTGCGCGCGGCCGGTGGAGAAGTGGTCGGCGAGATCGAGCAGTACGACTACGGCCAGTTCGGCTGGTTCCTCGATCCGGACGGCAACAAGGTCGAGCTCTGGCAACCCGCCTGAGGGGATAGGTGGCCCAGCTTGCGAGCAGGCGGGGCATTGCGCGAGGGCCGACACCACTGATCGTGCAGTTCGATTCACGGGTGGGCCGCTGTGTCATATTGCTGTAGCAAAACTTTCGCAAACTGCGCAGCGGCTTCGATCCGAAGCCCGGAAGGACATCATGAAGAGCATGCTAGCCCAGATCTTTGGCCGTTCCCCCGTGGGACCCATCAAGAAGCATATGGACGAGGTCCGCGAGGCCGGTCGATTGCTGACCGAGCTGTGCAATCTCTGCCAGAACGGTGACTTCGATGCCGCCTCGGCCACACGTGACCAGATCGAAGCAGTGATCGAGCGGGCCAATGACATCCGCCGCGAACTGCGTTTGAATCTGCCCAACACCTTCCTGATGCCGGTGGCCCGCGAGGATCTGCTGGAACTGCTCGACGGTCAGGACAAGGTGCTGCGCCGGATCAATGACGTGGCTGGACTGATGTTTGGTCGCCGCATGCAGTTGCCCACGTCGCTGCGCCCGCACCTGAGTGCGCTGGTCACCTGCACCGAATCGGCGGTCCAGCAGACCTGGCAGAGCGTGCAGGAGCTCGATGAGCTGTTCGAGGCGGGATTCCGTGGTCGTGAGGTGGACATCGTCTCGCGCATGCTCGGCCGGCTGATGGACATCGAGCGCGAGCACGACGGCCTGCAGCGCACCATGCGGCAGGAACTGTTCGCGATCGAACGCGAGCTCAATCCGGTCGATGTGGTGTTCCTGTACCGCCTGATCGACTGGATCGGCGCCATCGCCGACCGCTGCGCTCGCGCCGGCGATCTGTTCGAACGCCTGCTCGCCCGCTGACCGACCTCGACTCCGGAGTAGCTCCATGGACGGCGCCACCATTTACATTCTGCTGGCCGGCATCTTCGGCCTTTACATGGCCTGGGGTATCGGTGCCAACGACGTGGCCAATGCGATGGCGACGTCGGTCGGCTCCAAGGTGCTGACGCTGCGCGGTGCGCTGATTGTCGCGGCCATCTTCGAGTTTGCCGGTGCGGTGTTGGCTGGTGGCAATGTCACCAGCACGATTCGCAGCGGCATCATCGACGTTTCGCCGATCGTGGAGCAGCCCGAAGTGCTGATCCACGGCATGTTGGCGTCGCTGCTGGCGGCGGCGGCCTGGTTGAATCTGGCCTCCCGCTTTGGCTGGCCGGTGTCCACCACCCATTCGATTGTCGGTGCGATCGTCGGTTTCGGCGCAGTCGCCATTGGCACCGATGCGGTCAAATGGGGCGGAGTCGGCACCATCGCGATGAGCTGGGTCATCTCCCCGGTGGTGGCCGGAACGATCGCCTTCATGCTGTTCAAGAGCGTGCAGTTTCTGGTCTTCGACCGTGAGGATCCGCTGGCGCAGGCACGCCGCTGGGTGCCGGTCTACATGTTCCTGGCCGGCTTCATGATTGCTGGCGTCACCCTGATCAAGGGCGTCAAGAACCTGGGCCTGAGCCTGACGCTGGGTCAGGACCTGGCAATCGCTGCCGTGGTCGGCGTGGTCGTCGCACTGGTGGGCGCCTTCTTCATTTCGCGCATCAAGGTCGATGCCGCAGCCGATCGCGATTTTCGCTTCGCCACGGTCGACAAGGTCTTCGCCGTGCTGATGGTGTTGACCGCCTGCACGATGGCCTTCGCGCATGGCTCCAACGACGTGGCCAATGCGATCGGCCCGGTGGCGGCGGTCCTGAACGTGGCGCAAAGCGGCCTGGTCGAGCAGAAGGCGGCGGTGCCGCTGTGGCTGTTGCTGCTGGGTGGCGCCGGCATCGTCATCGGTCTGGCCACCTTCGGACGTCGCGTCATGGGCACGGTCGGCGAAGGGATCACGCATCTGACTCCCTCGCGCGGCTTCGCCGCAGAACTGGCCGCCGCCTCCACGGTGGTGGTAGCCTCGGGAACCGGTTTGCCGATTTCCACCACGCATACGCTGGTGGGCGCGATCCTCGGTGTGGGTGTGGCGCGCGGCATCGCGGCGATCAATCTCTCGGTGGTGCGCAACATCATGGTGTCGTGGATCGTCACGGTGCCGGCCGGTGCCGCCCTGGCCGTGGTGTTCTACTTCATTCTGCGAGCCGTGCTGTCGTAATCCGGCAGGATCTGGGCGCGGCCGTTGTCGCTGCCGCGCCCGACATGGCTCAGCCAATTCCACCGCGCGGCACGTTGATCATCTGCGGGTCGCAATTGACGATGCGTCCGTCATTGGCCTTGTCAATGACCAGCACGCTGACCAGGATCAGCTGCTCTACCGAATTGGCATTGCTGAAGCTGAGTTGGCGGTTGCCGCTGCTGCGCACCATGTCGCTCAGCTGATTGCTGTTGTCGCTGGTGACCAGTCGCCAGATCTCGAAGTTGTCGGCGGTGTCCTTGCTCAGTTCGAGAATGACCTGGGTATCGGGTTCGTAGATCAGAATGTTGGCGGGATTGAAGCTGTAGAAATACTGGCCCTGGGCGGTGTTGCCACCTGAGCCCACGCGGGCCACGGACAGTTCGACGGTCACGGTCGTCGGGGTCATCGGGTCCTCTCCTGCACGATGGGGGCGGGCAGTGTAGGGCAGTTGTCACCTTTGGCTACAAATTGCGCAGCGCATCCAGCTCGGGGTGCCGGTAACCCATCTGTAACAACGCTTGCCGCTGCGTAGCCGTGAGGTCAGCCTGACCCAGGCCCTCCAGGGTCAGCACCCACAACGCCAGCACGCGTCGATCGAGCGTATCCGCCAGCCTGGGCTGCAGCAGCTGCCTGGCTTGCTGCAGCGCAGCCGCGCGTTCGCTGGCATCCCGATCTGCGGGCATTCGAGCCTGCACATTGAGCAGCGCCGCCAGTTCAAGTGTCAGCTCGTCCTCCGGACTGCTCGGCAGCAATTGTTGCCATTGCTCGACCAGGCTGTCGCTGATGGCCCGCTGTTGTGCGGTCGATAGACCTTCGTGCTCGATCACCAACTGCCGCCATTGCAGTTGCAGGCGCAGCCGTTGCCAGTCGGGCAGGGGCTCGGGCAGCGCCAACAGGTCGTCGATCTGCGTTTTGGCCTGACGCACGGCAACTGAGGCGGCAGTGTCTCGACCAGCCAGAAACTCCAGCCAGCCCAATTGCATGGCGACGTGGGCCAGATCACGTTGCCAGGCGCGGTTGCTGGGATCACCGGCGCTGAGCTGCTCCAGCGCACGCAGCGACTCACTCAGCGCGGAGCGTGCGGCTTCAATCTGACCCCGTGCCAGCTGCAGCAAGCCCGCATGGGTAATGGCGGTGGTCAGACGGTATCGCCACAATTGATCTTCTGGCGCCCGTTCCGCCACCTGCCGCAGCAACGCCTGCTGCTCCTCAAACAGTGCGCTCGCCGCGGCCAGCTGTCCCTGTGCTTCGCGCACGCTGGCCAGCCAGGACAGACTGTCGGCCAGATCGGCTGCCACATCATTGCGCCCGGGCTCACGCAGATGCAGGCTGCGCTTGAGCTGGATGGAACGCTCGAACTTTGTCGCGGCGTCGTCCAGATGGCGCTCACGCAGGGCCAGGTTGCCGAGATTGTTCAGCGCATAGGACAGCTCCAGTTGTGCCAGCGGGGACTGCGGATCGCGCTGCAGCATTCGCTCGGCGGCCGCGTGATAGGCCTGCCAGGCTGTCGCTGCCGCGATCGGATCAGCCGACTGTAAGGCGAGGAAGCCGTGCCAGTAGTGGACGGTGCCAGCCTCCAGATCATAGGCGTCGTTGTCACGCTCGGCCGGGTCGACAGCCTGCAGCAGACGCAGCGCCGCCTGGATCGCCTCGCTGGCAGTTTGCAGTTGCCCACGACCAGCATCCACTTCGGCCAGATTGCGCAGGGCTCGGGCGCGTCGCAACGCCTGCTGCGCTGACGCGGGCGCGCCGGCCTGATCGAGATAGCGGGTGACTTGCTGGGTGACGCTGCCGAGCAGATCGAGACGGCCGATCTGACGCAGCCGTTCCGACAGATCATCCAGCAGGAAATCGACCAGCGTTTCGCCTTCCAGACGCCGTTGCTCGGCGACCTGTCTGGCCCGTGTGGCGTCCCAGGCAAACACGCCGGCGGCAATCGTGCTGAGCAGCAGTGCGCCGACGGCGCCCCAGCGCAAGCGTTGACGTTGGCGACCGCGCCGACTGGACAAGTGCAAAAAACGCCGTTCCTCCCGGCGCAGGCTGGCAGGAATCTGCGCTGCTACCGACTGCGCCTGCAACAAGGGCGCCCCTTCAGGGAGCAGGTGGTCGGGGTGCTCGCCGGCCTGTTGCCAGCGATCCGTGGCCTCGGCCAGACGTTGTCGGGCACTGATCAGGCGCCGGTTGTCTTGTGCCCAGGCATGCGCCCGCGGCCATTCCCGCAGCAGCGCATCGTGCGCCAGAGAGATCGTTGGCCGCCCCCGCCAGTGGTCGGCAGTCAGCAGCCTGGCGTCAACCAGCGCCGCGACGAGCGCCTGCTCGTTGACGTCGCCGAGGCGCTCGCGATCGACGCTGCGTCCAGTGAGCAGATCGTCCGCGGCATCCAGTCGAACCAGCTTGGTCAGCACGCCGGGCAGGGCCGCCTGGATGCCTGGAGACAGCGACTGAAATACGGCCTCGGCGCGGCTGGCGATGGCACCGGTCAGGCCGCCGATCTGCCGGTAGGCGGTGAAGCTGAGTGTGCCGTCCGGTTCGCGGCGGTCATACAGCTGCTGTAGCGTGTACTGCAGCAAGGGCAGGCTGGCTGGGTGACCGGCAGCGGCGTCGCGCAGCGCGTCGTCCAGCCGCACACGCGTTTGCGCGTCTACCTCGAAGCGCAAGCCGGCCAGTCGGGCTGGTCCACGAATCATCTCGGCGACTTCCCCGCGACCCACGGGTGGGACGTCAAACTGTCCGCCGCCCGCCTTCAGCTCCAACAGGCTCGGCAGGGTCTGCAGCAGCGCGCTGTAGGCATCACTGCGGGCCAGCAGGAACAGCAGCAGGCGCGGCCGTTCCGACAGTTCGCGCAGCAGGGCGTCGATCTGCTGCCGCTGAACCTCCGAGGTGGCAGCCGAGGCGACCGTTTCCAGGTGATCGATCACCAGGGCATCGGCGGTCACCGGTGCACCGGCCGGTGGGCCGGGTTCACGATCGGCGCGCAGTCGGGCCAGGCAGTCGTCCCGATCCAGGGCGCCACGGCTGAGATCGATCCAGCTCACGCGGCCCACACGCAGGCCATCGTGACCCTGCGCATGGCAAAGCCGCGGCAGCACGCCGGCCCGCAGCAGCGAGCTCTTGCCGATGCCGCTGGGCCCGAGGACCAGCAACAGATTGCGACCTTCACGCAGTTGCTCACGCACGGCTGCCAACAGGCCGGCGATGGCACGCGAGCGCCCGAAGTAGAGCGCGAACTCGGCTGAGGAGAATGCACGCAGACCCACGAACGGGCATTCGCCGCGCCATGGCCTGGCCAGCCCCTGCTGCCAATCCGGGTCGTGATCCTGCGGCAGGCTGACTGGCGCGATCAGCCGGTAGCCCCGCTTGCGTAGCGTTTGCAGGTAGCGGGGTGATTGTGCCGAGTCGGCCAGGGCGCGACGCAACATGGCCACGCACTTGTGCACCGGATTGTCGCCGTAGAATGCCCCGCGCCAGACGTCGATCAGCAGTTGATCGGCGCTGACCACCGTACCGGCGCGCTCCGCCAGATAGACCAGCAGCTGCATCACCCTGGGTTCCAGCGTGACTTCGCCCGCTGCGCTGGAAATCACGCCCTCGGCGGGTCGAACCACCCATTCGCCAACGCGAAAGTCGACCGGATCGCCACGGCTGAGGTCGGCCTGCTCGTTCATCACAACCATCTGATTTACCGACGCTTTTCGAACCGTAAGACTACCGTAAGCGACGGTAAGCGTGACGAAATGTCAGAGATTCGTGGAGGCCTCAGTCTGGTGGCGGGGCTGATCCCCGCCTGCGAGCAACCGCTCGACAGGCATGGCTGTATCCGACACAGGAACCCATCAAGATGAACGACATCACTGTCAATACGACCACGGCGGCCGCGGCCATCCTGCAGGCCTTGCAGGCAGCCGAACTGGATGCCAGCAGCACAGATCTGGTCGAGATCGACAACGACCGGCTGAGCGATACCGAGTCGGCTCGCCAGGCACTGGAAGAGGCAGGTGATCGCGGCGCGTTGCTGCACAACCTGACGCCGGCGCACCGGCAGATTCTGTTCCCACTGCTGGGCATCCAGGCCAAGGGTTCGACACCACTGATGCTGGTGCGGCGCATTGGTCGCGTGGGCTCACGCAACCGCTATCACATCATCGACGTCGCGCAGGTGACGGCCGGTGTGGAGGGCTTCGAACGTGCCGAAGGCATCGCGCCGGCGGATGCGACGCCGCCCCCGGTCATTCAAGCCGACCCGATTGACAGTACGGTGACCGAGACGCCGGATGTCGACATCGTGGCCCAGTTCGCTGCGACCGTCGCCGACGTCTGGGAGTTGCCCAAGACGCTGTCGGCCGCCGATGGCCCGATCGAGCATCTGTGGATCTACACCCGCAGCTCGGCGTTCTATCCGACCGGGAAGAAGAGCAACGACTACACGCCCCCCAGCGACCAGCTGGTGACGGTCAACATCACCTACACCTTCCGCGCCTTCCTCAACGATGCCGAGAGCGGCAAGTTCCAGTGGCTCTATGTGGAGACCCTGGGGCATCTGAGCCCCAATGGCATGAAGAAGAACGATCACAACCGTCGCGGCTGGGGCAATGGCAGTGTGGAGGTGTCGGTGCCGGCACCCAGCGGCGTGCCGTTGTTCTACGACGCCTCGCCGGCCAATACCAACAACGAGAAGTCCGTCACGACGACCGTGGGCTTCGATGTGGGCTATCAGACGGGCTCACTGAGCTACAGCCAGTCGCAGACCGAGACGATCCGTGACTGGCGGGTACTGCAGCAGAAGACCGACGCCTGGCTCTACGAAATGTCCTCGCCGTTCAAGGGCAACACCAACAAATTCCCGGACGATGGGGTCAAGTACAACGCCGGCAAGGCGCGCCATGAGGTCAAGTCCTGGCCCGACCTGACCACCAATGTCTTCCGCTGGAGCACGATGTCGGTCTACCGCAACAGTGCCCCGACCTCGAAGGTGGTCAGCGTTTTTCCGGAGGTGAAGACGCGGGCGATCTTCATGTACGTGCGGAACTTCTGGCCGACCTGGAAGGGCAGCTACTGGTGGTCCTACATCACGCTGAGCGAGCGTTTTGACTTGGACTTCTCGGTGGTCGACGACTGATCAGCCAGAGATGGCCGGCTCGTCCGTGGACGGGCCGGTCTGACCGAAGGCGATACTGGGTACGGCGCGGCCTGGCCGCGCCGGATCACTTGCAGTTGTCGACGATGGACTGCAGCTTGTCGGGATTCATCGCCATCAGCGCACGCCGGGCCTCCTCGCTGGTGCAGTCGTATTGCTCCAGTACCAGGATGTAGGCTTCCTCGGCGGCGTCCAGATTCTCCATGCGCACGAAAGCACCAGCGGCCGCCAGCTTGTCCTGCATCTCCAGTCGGCGGGTGGCATCCATCTGCGCCTGCGAGGGCGGAAATGCCGAGGGCTTGCTGCCACCGCCGCCAAACATCATCCAGCTAACCCCGCCAATGGCGATCAAGGCGCCGGCGACCATGGCGATGCGCGGCAAGGCCTTCTTCAGGTCACCACTGGGTGCGGCTGCCGACGTGTCTGCGACCGGTGCGTGGCCGCGCGTGGGGCTGCGCACATCGGCCTTGGCCACCACCACGGTGGCGCCATCGGGGTCGACGGCAGGCCCCGGAGCATCCAGTGGTCCGGCGACCATGGTGGCGGCGCTGGTGTCGCTGGGCTTGCGCGCGGTTTGCGGGGCGGCCGTGCCCAGCGCGCCGCCCTTGAGCGCCATCGTGCCGACTCGCCGGGTCGCGGGTTCCGCACTGCCAGCGGCGCCGGCACGCAGCTTCTTCAGCGCATCGATCAACTCCTGCGCGCTGGGGAAGCGATCATTGGGGTCTTTCGCCAGCAGCTTGTTGACGATCGGCTGGAAGCGCGCGTGCTCCGGCGGCAGCGGTGGCACCGGCTCGTAGACGTGCGCATAGCTGACCGCGAAGGTGTCGCGCCCTTCGAAGACCTTGTGGCCGGTCAGCATCTCGAAAAACATCACGCCCATCGCGTACAGATCCGAACGGGCGTCGATGGGCTTGCCCAGGCAGCGCTCCGGGCTCATGTAGTGCGGCGTACCGACCACTGCGCCCACCTGCGTGAAGGACGAGGTGCTGTCGGCCTCCTTGGCGATGCCGAAGTCCACCAGCACGGCCTTGCCGCTCTCGTGGAACATCACGTTTTCGGGTTTGATGTCGCGGTGCAGGATGCCGCGCTTGTGCGCGTGGCCCAGTGCACTGCCGATCTGGATCATCACCTCGACGGCTTCATCCGGGCTGAGGCCGGTTTCCATCCGCTTGGCCAGATCGCCACCTGGCAGCACTTCCATGCACAGGTAGTAGTGATTCTCGATCACCCCGCAGGCGAAGACGGTGATCACGTTGTCGTGATTGAGGCTGGCGACCGTGTCGCCTTCCTGCTTCAGGGAGGCCAGGAAGGCGGGATCCGGCGCACTGCCCGGCGAAACGATCTTGATCGCCACCTCGCGCTTGGGCTCCAGCTGCCGCCCCAGATAGACGCGCGACATGCCGCCGCGGCCGAGCTCGCGCACCAGGTCGAAATTCGGAATCTTGATGGGTGCGTCTTGCAACTCGTCCGCCACCGCGTCTGCTCTCCCCCGGGATGCCGCCGAAGCTTACAACACCGCTCACGAACTGCGGGACAGGAATGCCGTTGCTGCGCTGTCATCCCGTGTGGACGCGCTGCTACAGAAGTGCTGATCTGCGCTTTCACACTCGGCTGCGCAAGCGGCTGCGACGCTACTGGACTGGCGAACTGAGCAGGCGAGCGCATGCGACGGCTGGTGGTGGTTCTGGGCGATCAGTTGGATCCCGACAGTGCGGCGCTGGCTGGCTTTGATCCGGCGCAGGATCGGATCTGGATGGCGGAAGTGCCGGCCGAGAGCAGTCATGTGTGGTCGCACCAGGCCCGCATCGCGCTGTTCCTGGCGGCAATGCGCCATCACGCCCAGAGCCTGCGCGAACGTGGCTGGCCGATCGACTATCTGGCCCTGGACCAGCACGACCACGTCGATCTCGCGACCGCGCTGGGCCACAGCCTGGCACAGCATCAACCCGAGCAGGTGCGCCTGCTCCACCCCGGCGACTGGCGTGTACTGCAGTCACTACGCGCGTGCTGCGAGACGGCCGGTGTTGCGCTGAAGCTGATCGAGGATGATCACTTTCTGGTCGATCTGGAGGACGCCCGGCGCTGGGCGCGTGGGCGCAAGCTGTGGGTGCAGGAGCACTACTACCGTTGGGTCCGCCGCCGACTGGGCATCCTGATGGACGGCGAGCAGCCGGCCGGTGGTCGCTGGAACTATGACAGCGAGAACCGGCAAAGCTTCGGCCGCGAGGGTCCGGGCCTGCGCCCGCCGGTGCTCGAGTTTCCGATCAGTGCGGTGACCGCTGAGGTGCTTGACCTGGTGAGCGAGCGTTTCGCCGATCACCCCGGCAGCCTGGAGGCTTTCAACTGGCCGGTCACGCCTGACGAAGCCAGGCGGGGGCTGCGGCACTTCATCGACCACAATCTGGCCGAGTTTGGTCGCTACCAGGACGCAATGTGGAGCGACGAGCCCTTTCTGCATCATTCGCTGCTGTCCGCGGCCCTGAATCTGAAGCTGTTGCGGCCACGCGAGGTTGTCGATGCGGCCGAGACCGCCTGGCGCGAGGGCAGGGCGCCGCTGGCCGCGGTCGAGGGCTTCATCCGGCAGATTGCCGGCTGGCGCGAATATGTGCGGGCGGTCTATTGGCTGCAGATGCCCGACTATCTCGAGCGCAACGCGCTGGCCGCCGATCGTCAGCTGCCGGCCTGCTACTGGGACGGCAGGACCGACTATCGCTGTCTGCAGCAGGCCATCGGCCAGACGCTGGCATTCGGCTATGCCCATCACATCCAGCGGCTGATGGTCACCGGTCTGTTTGCGATGCTGCTGGGGGTGCGCCCTCAGCACGTCCACCAGTGGTATCTGGCGGTCTACGTGGATGCGGTCGAGTGGGTGGAACTGCCCAATACCCTGGGCATGAGCCAGCATGCCGACGGCGGATTGATGGCCAGCAAGCCCTATGTGGCCAGCGGTCGCTACATCGCGCGGATGAGCAACTACTGCGCGCAATGTCGGTACCGCCCGGACGAGGCATTGGGCGAACACGCCTGTCCGTTCACCACGCTCTATTGGGACTTTCTGGCTCGTCATGCCGAGCGTTTTGCCCAGCATCCGCGGGCGGCCTTGCAGTGGCGCCAGCTGCAGCGCATCGATCCCGAGCGTTTGCGACAAATCCGCCAGCTAGCCGCCGAGTTGCGTGACCGGCTGGCGCCGATCGACCACGGAACGGATTGAGCGGCGCGAATTGCCGGCGGCGCGCCATTTGCGCATGCCGCTGGCCGCGTGGCCTTCCTGCTAACCTCTGCCGCAGTGCAGCATGAGGTGCCCGGCTTGGACTGGATCGTCTTGAAATTCGGCGGCACCAGCGTGTCCAGTCGGGCGCGCTGGGACACCATTGCCGAACTGGCCCGGCAGCGCCGCGAGGACGACCTCGCCGTGCTGCTGGTGGTCTCGGCCGTCTCCGGCGTGACGGATCAACTGAAGGCGCTGATCGCCGCCGATCCGGCCCAGCGACAGTCGTTGGCCGACACACTGCGCCAGCAGCACCGTGACTTCGCCGTCGAGTTGGGTGTCGACGTCCAACATCTGGCCAGCGTTGAGCTGGCGTTGCAGGACGCGCTGGCGGCACCCGCGGCAGCTTCGCGCAGCTTTCCCTGGCAGGCCCAGGTCTATGCGCTGGGCGAACTCTGGTCGAGCACGCTCGGCGCGGCCTATCTGAGCGCACGCGGTGAACGTTGTGGCTGGCTGGACGCCCGCACGCAGTTGCTGGCGCAGGCGGCCCCCAACAGCAGTGCCTGGGCCCGTCATCTCAGTGCCAACTGTCCGGTGCAGAGCTCGACCGCAGTGGCCCAGCAGCTACGTGACAGTGCCGCACTGCAAATCACCCAGGGCTTCATCGCGCGCAATCTGCAGGGCGAAACCGTGTTGCTCGGACGCGGTGGATCGGACACCTCAGCGGCCTGCTTCGGTGCCCTGCTGGCCGCGAAGCGGGTGGAGATCTGGACCGATGTGCCGGGCATGTTCAGCGCCAATCCGCGGCGGGTTCCGCAGGCTCGTCTGCTGCGCCATCTGGACTATGACGAGGCACAGGAAATTGCCACCACCGGCGCCAAGGTGTTGCATCCGCGTTGTCTGGATCCGGTGCGCGAGGCCGGTGTGCCGCTGTGGATCAAGGACACCCAACGGCCGCAACTGGAAGGCACTCGCATCGATGCTGCCGGCACCGACGCGCCCTTGTCGGTCAAGGCCATTTCCCATCGCGTCGGCGTCACGCTGGTGTCGATGGAATCGATCGGCATGTGGCAGCAGGTCGGCTTCCTTGCCGATGTCTTTGCACAATTCCGCCAGCACGGGCTGTCGGTGGACCTGATCGGTTCGGCCGAGACCAATGTCACGGTCTCGCTGGACCCCAGCGAGAATCTGCTCGACGCACACACGCTGGAAGCACTGTGCGCCGATCTGGCACGCGTTTGCCGGGTCAAGGTGATCGCGCCCTGCGCGGCCATCACGCTGGTCGGGCGCGGGATGCGGCGCATGCTGCATCGGCTCAGCGAGGTGCTGGCCGAGTTCGGTGAGCAACGTGTGCATCTGGTGTCGCAATCCTCTAATAACCTCAATCTGACTTTTGTGGTCGATGAGGACATTGCCGACGCGTTGCTGCCGCGCCTGCACGAGCATCTGATCCGCACGCGGGTAATGGCCACGGACGATGAACGCCTGTTCGGCAGCAGCTGGCAGCAACTGCAAGTCACCGCTGAGCCTTCGGTGGCTTCGCCGTGGTGGCAGCAGCAGCGGGAGTCATTGCTGGCCATCGCTCGAGCGCAGGGGCCGGCCTATGTCTATGCAGTGGATGAGGTTCGTCAGCAGGCTGCACGGCTGAGCGCGCTGAGTGTCGTCGACCAATGGTTCTACGCCATCAAGGCCAACGATCACCCCGCCATCCTGCAGGCGCTGGCGGCGGCGGGTTTCGGACTGGAATGTGTCTCGGCAGCCGAACTGGCCCATGTGCAGGCGCATTGTCCGCAACTGGCGCCGCATCGCATCCTGTTCACGCCCAACTTCGCGCCGCGTGAGGAGTATCGGCAGGCGCTGGCGGCGGGCGTGCAGTTGACCATCGACGCGATGCATCCGCTGCGCCATTGGGCCGAAGATCTACGCGGTGCCGAGGTGGCGCTACGGGTGGATCTGGGTAGTGGCCGCGGCCACCATGACAAGGTGCGCACCGGCGGCAAGGCCTCCAAGTTCGGTCTGTCGGTGTCCGATCTGAGCGAAGCCCAGGCCTGCCTGCGGGCGGTCGACGCGCGCGTGGTCGGTCTGCATGCCCATCTGGGCAGTGGCGTACTGGACCCACAGCACTGGGGCGAGGTCTATGGCCAGTTGGCGGCGCTGGGTGAGGCCTTTCCAGCGCTGCGCTGGCTCGATGTGGGGGGCGGACTGGGTGTGCCAGGTCCGGCCGAGCGTGCGCTTGACCTGCAGGCCATGGGAGAGGCCCTGGCGCGCGTCAAGGCGCACTATCCGCACTGGCAGCTGCGGCTGGAGCCGGGTCGCTATCTGGTCGCCGACGCCGGCGTATTGCTGCTGCCGGTCACTCAGCTCAAGCGCAAGCAGGGCGTGGACTTCGTTGGTGTGGCCGCGGGAATGAACGCCTTGCTGCGACCGGCGCTGTATGACGCCCATCACCCGATCGTCAATCTGGACCGCCTGGATGAGCCGGCCACGCAGACGGTCACCGTGGTCGGGCCGATCTGCGAAAGTGGCGATGTGCTGGCGCGTGAGCGTCGGCTGCCGGTCTGCGAGGAAGGCGATGTGCTGCTGCTGGCCCAGGCTGGTGCCTATGGCGCGGTGATGGCCAACACCTACAATCGCCGGCCCCTGTTGCCCGAGGTGATTCTGTGAGCGTGGCCATCGAACCCAGGCGCGTGCGCCAGTTCCGTTTTGTCGATGCCCGCTGGCAGGACGGCCAGGCCACGCTGCGCTACGCCGTCGATGCGCTGGAGTTGACCGAGACCATCGATTTCCCCGGCGCACCGACCTTGTCGCCCGCGCGGCAGGCCGCCTTCGATCGGGCCCTGGCGATGCTGCACTGGCTGGCAGGGACCAGCTACTACAAGGCGGTCGCGGGTGCCGGTCCGAGCATCGTCTTCGAACAACGTTCGCCCGAGGCTGACGAGCAGACGCTGGTGGACGCGGTGTATCGGCACGGGCTGGCCGAGTTCGCGCATGTCAATGGCCTGGATCTGGACAGCTTGCTGCACTGGCCGGATGTGGCTGTCGGCGTCCCGTCGCTGGTCGCCGGGCAGGGCACCGCTGAATCGAAGGACGGCGGTCAATCGCCGATCGAGTCCAGTTACGCGGCGAAGCCGCTGGGCTTGCCGCGACGTGCATTGCTGCCACTGGGCGGCGGCAAGGACTCGCTGGTCAGTGCCGATCTGCTGTTGCAGCGAGACGAGCATTTCGCGCTGACCTGGGTCGGGTCCTCCGAGTTGATCGCCCAGTGCGCCGCGCGGATCAGCCGGCCCAGCCTGAACATCCGGCGCCGCATTGCGCCCGAACTGATCGAGTTGAACCGGCTCGGCGCCTGGAACGGTCATGTGCCGGTCACGGCGATCAACTCGGCCATTCTGGTGCTGGCGGCGTTGCTCTACGGCTTCGACGAAATCGTCTTTTCCAATGAGGCCTCAGCCGGTGTGCCGACGCTGATTGAAGCCGATGGGCGGCCCGTCAATCACCAGTGGAGCAAGGGGCCGGCCTTCGAACAGGCTTTCGCCGCCTGGATTCGGCAGCGGGTCGCGGCCGATCTGCACTACTACTCGCTGCTGCGACCGCTGAGCGAGTTGGCCGTGACACGGCGCTTCGCGCGGCTGGAACGCTATTTCGATGAGTTTTCCAGCTGCAATCGCAACTTTCGCCTCAGTGGCGACCGCCCGCAGTCACGCTGGTGCGGCGAGTGTCCCAAATGCCACTTCGTCTTCCTGGCGCTGGCACCTTTTCTGGCCAAGCCGGCGCTGACCCGGATCTTCGGCCGCAACCTGCTCGATGACCCGGCGCAGATCGGCGGATTCGAGGCGCTGCTGGAATGGCAGGCGCACAAACCCTTCGAGTGTGTCGGTGAAGCGCGGGAGTCGCGTGCCGCGATGGCCCGACTGGCCGATCGTGCCGATTGGCGTGAGGATGTCGTCGTGGCCCATGCTCGCCGCCACATCCTGCCGCAGCTGCCGCTCGCCGATCTGGCCCTGGCGCCGCTGCTGGAACCCGGTGACGACGCCGGACTGCCTGAGCGATTGCGCGGTGCGTGGCTGGAGCCGGAGGCAACGGCTCGCTAGTTGGCGATCGTTAGGCGATCAGCTGCGTCGTGGTCCGGCGGTTCAACGCCGCCGTGGCGTCCACGCCCACAGCATGCGGCACTCGATGGGCGTGTTGTCCTCGCTGTCGGTCACGCTGACCGGCACCAGCACTTCGCCGCGTTCTGCACTCTGCAACAACGCTTGTTGATCGGCATCGAGCACGGCGATGGCGCGCATGCCGCCTTTGGCCCGACGCAGGAAATCGACGCTCATCTGCTTGATCACCGGGACGGCCTCGTCGTGCAGATGCATGCCCAGCGCCAGGCCGGTGGCGGTCTCGGCCAGCAATGCCATCGCGGCGGCGTGCACAGTGCCGATGTGATTCTGTACGCGGCGCTTGTTGGCGACGCTGACGACGGCCCGTTCCGGGCTGAGCTCGTCAATGGACAAGCCAGCCGTGCCGACGAAATGGATGGTCCGACCCAGGGCGCTGGAAACCAGCCAGCGGCGAATGGGGCGTGGCGCGCGATCCAGTCGGCGCAGGGTTCGGCGCAGGCGATTGTCGAAGGGCATGGCGGGGCTCCGGCAGCGTTCCGCTCGATGCTACGCCCATACGCGTACGTATGGTCAAGCCCAAATGCCCCATTGATGGGACCAGCCGTGACGATGCGGCCGCCATCGGCAACAGCCCGGGTGTAACCTGCTGCGGGCACGCGCGCGGAGCGAAGGAGCAGGGCATGAAGATCAAGGTCAACGGACGCGAACACGAAGTCGATGCCACCCCGGACATGCCGCTGCTTTGGGTGCTGCGAGACCTGCTCGGCATGACCGGGACCAAATACGGTTGCGGCATCGCCCAGTGCGGCGCCTGCACGATTCATCTCAACGGTGCACCAACCCGGTCCTGCTCGATACCGGCGGCCGCTGCCGCGGGTGCGGAAATCACCACGATCGAAGGCATCAACGGCCCCGTGGCCGAAGCCGTGCGGACAGCATGGATCGATCAGGATGTGGTCCAGTGTGGCTATTGCCAGTCGGGCCAGATCATGTCGGCTGTGGCGCTGTTGCGGGAGAACGCTGCGCCCACGGATGCCGAAATCGACGGCGCCATGCGCGGCAATCTCTGTCGCTGCGGCACCTATCAGCGCATTCGTGGCGCCATTCATGCCGCAGCCGGTCAGCTGGACAGCAGCTCGGAGGCTTCATGAGCACCGCGGTGAGTTTGTCGAGACGGCGCCTGTTGCAGACCGGCGGTGCCTTGTTGATCGGCTTCGTGGCCGGTCCGCTGCATCGTCATGCGCGCGCTCAGGACGCCGCGGCCACGGTGGCCGTCGATCCCAACGCTTTCCTGCGCATCGATGCCGACGGCCTGGTCAGTGTGCTGCTGTCTCATTGCGAGATGGGGCAGGGGATCTGGACGGCGTTGCCGATGCTGATTGCCGAAGAGCTGGAATGCGACTGGTCGGCGATTCGGGTCGCCCATGCTCCGGTGGCGCCGGCCTACAACCACACGGGCTGGGGCATTCAGGGGACCGGTGGATCGAGCAGTGTGCTGTCCGAATTTGACCGCTATCGGCGCGTTGGTGCGATGGCGCGTCAGTTGCTGCTGCAGGCCGCGGCCGCGCACTTCGGTGTGGCCGAATCGACTTGCCGCGCCAAGTCCGGTCGCGTGCATGCCGGATCCCGCAGTATCGGTTTCGGCGAGCTGGCCGCGGCTGCGGCCAAATTGCCGGCGCCGACCGAGGTCACCCTGAAGCCGCGATCGGCCTGGCGCCTGTTGGGTCAGCCGACGGCGCGACTGGATTCGCCCGAGAAGACCGACGGCACGGCGCTTTTTGGCATCGACGCTCAGGTTGAGGGTTTGTCAGTGGCGCTGTTGGCGCGACCACCCTCTTTCGGAGCCACCTTGAAGCGGGTCGATGACAGCGCCGCCAAGGCGGTGTCGGGCGTGCACTCGGTGCATCGCATCGGCGAGGCCGTGGCCGTGGTCGCGGCGCACTTCTGGGCTGCCCGGCAGGGGCGTGATGCGCTGCTGCTGGAGTGGGATGAAAGCGCTGGCAGCGAGCTCACCAGCACCGAGTTGTGGCAGCGCTACCGGGAGCTGGCCGGTTCGGCCGGCGCCACGGTGGTCAGCGAAGGTGATGCCGACGCGGCGTTGTCCGAGCCCGAGGGACTGCTGCAGGCCGACTATGAAGTGCCGTATCTGGCCCATGCAGCGATGGAGCCGCTCAACTGCACCGTGCGCATCGACGACAGTGGCTGCGATGTCTGGACCGGCACGCAGTTCCAGACCCTCGATCAGGCGGCGGTGGCCAAACTCACCGGACTGCCGGTCGCGAAGGTGCGCATCCATACGCTGTTCCTCGGTGGTGGCTTCGGTCGCCGGGCCAATCCGGCCAGCGATTTCATTGCCCAGGCAGTGCAGGTGGCTCAGGTTGCGAAACGGCCGGTCAAGCTGATCTGGACGCGCGAGGATGACATGCGTGGCGGCTACTACCGACCGATGTTTCTGCATCGGCTGCGGGCGCGCCTGGACGACGTTGGGCAGCCGGCTGCCTTTTCCGATGTGATCGTCGGCCAGAGCATTCTTCGCGGCACGGCCTTCGCTGCGATGGTGCGCGACGGCATTGATCACTCCAGTGTCGAGGGGGTCTCCGACTCTCCCTATCTGGCGGCCATTCCCAAGCGTCACGTGAGCATGCATTCGCCGGAACTGGGTGTGCCGGTGCTGTGGTGGCGCTCGGTCGGTCACACGCACACCGCCTTTGCGATGGAGTGCTTCATCGACGAGATGGCCGCGAAGGCCGGTCAGGATCCTTTGCTGTATCGGCGCGAACTGCTCGGTCAGGCCAAGGCCGAACGAATGCTCGGGGTGCTCGATCGCGTCGCCAGCGAGTTTGGTTGGGACCGCGCCTTGCCCGAAGGCCGAGGCAAGGGCCTGGCCGTGCACCACAGTTTCGGCAGCTATGTGGCGCAGGCCGCCGAGGTCTCGGTGCGAGGCCGACGCGTGCAGGTGCATCGGGTGCATTGCGCGATTGACTGCGGCATCTACATCAATCCGCTGACCATCGAAGCCCAGGTGCAAAGCGCGATTGCCTTCGGCCTGTCAGCCGCACTGCATCAGGCCTTGGAACTGCGCGAGGGACGCGTGGCGCAATCGAACTTCCATGATTTTCCCTGTCTGCGCATGGATGAGATGCCGCAGGTCCATGTGCATCTGGTCGATTCAGGGCAGCCGCCGGGGGGCGTCGGTGAACCGGCCACCCCGACGATCGCGCCGGCGGTCGCCAATGCGGTGTTTCATGCCACTGGCAAGCGCTTGCGCAGCCTGCCGCTGCGGGCTTGAGCTCTGGCTCAGGCGACGCGAGGAGGCGGCCCAGATGCCCATTGACGGGCACAGGGCTGTCCCATCGACGGGTTCAGGGAAAGCTCTGGACGAGTTCGCAGCGGGGATTCTGGCAAGTCGTCCCAACAACTGACTGCCAGTGCTGGGTTCAATCGCGCGGCGCGCCGCCCTCGCGCCAGCGGCCACCCAGCGCCAACGGCGCGAGCGCGAACCAGATCAGTGCCAGTGCATAAGCGGGTCCAGACACCGGATCACGGTCCAGGATCACGGCACTCGGTGCGCGACCAAACAGCGCCCAGGCCAACAGCAGCTCTGCCGTGACCATCAAAACCAAGGCCGAGGCGCCGCTCAGCAGCTGCGCCCTGGCCGTATGCAAGGGAATGCGGCGCAGGACCCACCGGGCGCTCAGTCCGCTGGCGAACATCATCAGGGGCAACTCGATCAACTCGGCCCAGCGCACGCCCACGCGCGGCACCAGCCACGGCACGCGGATCATCCCCAGCGCGAACCCCGTTCCGAAGACCACGGCAAAGTGCAGGGCAGCGGCACGGAGCCAAGGCATTCGGCGCGCCTACCGTGCTCGCAGCAGGCGCCGACGGGCGCTGCCAAGCAGCAGCTGCGAGTAGTGCCGGTGGAAGGGGAGCAAGGCGTGAAACAGCCAGCCCAGCCTGGGTCCGCCGTCGCCGCCCGCTCGTCCGACCACAGCCGACCCGAAGTAGAGCCGGGTCACGCCTTCGCCCAATGACTGACAATGCAGCCAGGAGCGGGTGCGACCCATCACATCACACAGCAGCAGCTGGTCGTCGCTACGCGCCTCGACTCGCCAGGCAGCGAACCGATCCCGCTCACCACTCGCCAATGCCGCCGCATCGGTATCGCCGGCGCCATGACCGAACAGGCCCAGCAGCAGCCGCTCGGGTCTGAAGGCCGCGCTGCGATAAAACTGCTCGACGTACTCCGCCTGTGTGACCGTGCGCGCTAGCTCGCAACGATAGGCATCGACGAAGTCCTTCGGCGGGCCATAGCGCGCCAGCAGCGCCTGTGACGGCAGCTCGCAGGGGCCAATCGCACCCATCGTGTGGCCTATTTGGCTTGCAGTCGCGCCGAGCCGTCGATGCGCAGGCACTCACCGTTCATGTAGCGATTGGTGATGATGAAGGCGGCCGCGTCGGCGAACTCGGAGGGCTTGCCCAACCGGGACGGGAAGGGAATCTGTGCTGACAGCGAGGCCTGCACCTCTTCCGGCATGCCGGCCGCCATCGGCGTCAGGAAGATGCCAGGGGCGATGGTCATGACGCGGATACCGAACCGCGCCAGTTCCCGCGCCATCGGCAAGGTCATGCCGACCAGTCCCGCCTTGGATGCGGCATAGGCCGCCTGACCGATCTGGCCTTCAAAGGCGGCCACCGACGCCGTGTTGATGATCACACCACGCTCACCGTCGGTGCCCGGGGCATTGTGCTGCATCAGATTGGCGGCGGCCTTGGATAGATTGAAGCTGCCCAGCAGGTTGATCCGCAGCGTCTGCTCGAATTGCGACGAAGGCATCGGACCGTTCTTGCCCAGCACCCGGCCGGCGCCGAGGATGCCGGCGCAGTTGATCACCACGTTGATACCGCCCAGCTCCTTCATCGCCGCAGCCAGGCTGTCGACGATGCCGCTTTCGCTGGTCACGTCGGCGTGCAGATAAATTGCGTTGCGCCCCAGTTCGCGCGCCGATTCAGCGCCCTGTTCATCGTTGATGTCCAGCAGTGCAACGCGCGCACCGCCGTCAATCAAGCGTTGTGCGGCAGCGAAACCGAGACCCGAGGCGCCGCCACTGACGACGGCACGAACTTCATTGAGCTGCATGGCCTGCTCCTGCAAGGGGAAGGCCGCAAAGGTATCTGAAGATGGCCGCCGCTGCGCGGTTGTGCAGCGGCGGTGAAGTTCAGACCGGTGGATTCATGAAGCCCAGGTCGGGCGTGGCGAAGTTGCCCAGATTGGGGAAGACCATGGATCGGTCGCTGTCGGGCAGGCCATACCAGCGCGCCAGCGTGGCTGCGTATTGATCGACCGAGGTGGTGGGGATGATCTGACCCCAGCCGGCATCGTCGGGTCCTTCGACTGTCAGATTGGGGAACTGACCGTAGTAACGCTGGCCGCGTACGGCGCCGCCCACGACAATCTGATGGCCACCCCAGCCGTGATCGGTACCATCGCCGTTGATGCTGAGCGTGCGACCGAAATCCGACGCCGTGAACGAGGTGATGCTGTCTTCCAGGCCCATTTCCACCGTGGCGGAGTAGAACGCCTGCAAGCCACCGGAGAGCTCAGCCAGCAGATTGGTGTGATCGGTGAGCTGGTTGTCGTGGGTGTCGTAGCCGCCGACGCCGACAAAGAAAATCTGCCGCTGCATCTGCAGCGCGCCACGGGCACTGATCAGACGCGCCACCATGCGCAATTGCCGGCCCAGATAGGTATCGGGGAAGGCCGTGGTCAGCGGCGCGGCACCACTCAAGGCCGCATTCACCATTACCTCGTTGTCCATGGCGCGACGCACCACGCTGGCGTACTGGCGCTGCAACGGGTGGGCGTAGCTGGCATCGCGCAGGGCCAGAAACGTCTGCCGACGCTCCTGCTCCCAGGGCTGGGTGACGAAATTGAAACCCTCCGCGCCGTCGGTGCTGACGAAGTACGGCACCACGCTTTCACCGGCCTGAAAGATGTTCTCGCCCGCCAGGGAGATGTTCATCGACAACTGCTGGTTCGGGTTGGTGCTGGAAAACAGATCGGCCAATCGACCACCCCAGCCGCGGCGATTGGCGGTCGCAGCTTGCGGGGTTTGCCACAGCACCTGCTGGTCGCTGTGGGAAAACAGCTGCGCCGGAACGGGCACGCTGCCGTTCTGGTACTGGGTCTTGGTGATCGGCGCCAGCAACGGGCCGACATTGGAGACCAGCGCCGCCCGGCCACTGCCGAACAAGCCCTGCAGTCCCGCCATGCTCGGGTGCAGGCCATAGAGTCCGCCGTCGCTGGCCGCATTGAGTGAGGTCAACGGCAGCAGATCGCCCTGTGGAATGGCCAGGCCGCCGCGACCGGTGGCGTAGACGTTGTAGTGCGGCGTGTCTCGCGGGACCAGCATGTTGAAGCTGTCATTGCCGCCGTAGAGGAACACGCAGACCAGTGCCCGATAGTCGACACCGTCCAGCACTCGCCCACTCTTGACCGCCGCATGGGCGAGTTGCAGCTTCCCGCCCAGCGCTGTGAACATGGCGCTGCCGGCGGTGGCGCAGAGCGTCTTTCTCAGCAGTTCTCGTCGATTCATGGCGCTCACCGTTCGATTGCGTATTCGGGGGAAGACTGGATCAGCCAGATCGTGTCCTGCACGCGCCGGCGGCGTCCGTCGTCATTGCCGGCACTGATGTTGCTGACGTGGTTGACCAGAGTCTGGAACATCGATTCCGACATGCTGCGATAGGTGAACAGCAGGCTGTAGTAGTCGACCAGGGCGCTGGGGTTGTTGGCCAGCGCCATGCCGGGTGCCAGATTGACGCGAATGTCTTCCGGATCCCCACCGTTGCCGATCCACGACCAGTAGACGTTGCCACCCAGCCCGTTGAGTACGCGGGCGGCATAGGTGTCGGTCATGATCTGGAATTCCGGCGCCACCAGATTGAGATTGCTCAGCTCCCCGGTGGGCTGGAAATCCGGCAGGTAGAAGTTGAACACGGTCGGCGATCGCAAGGCAGCCTGGGCCAATGAATACTCCGGGTTCCAGGCGCGATAGCGGCCATCACCGGTGCTGGCATGCAGCGCGCGCCAGGCCTGGGTCACGCGCAACAACGGCTCGCGCAACTTGCCGCGGCCGCTGGCGGGTGTGGCCAGCTGGCGCGCTTCCGGGTCCATCAGTACGGCGCGCACGGTGGCACCGAGATCACCACGCACCCCCTGGCCGTTGTTGTTGAACACGGCTGCAACGCGACCCACGTACTGCGGACTGGGATTGCTGGACACCAATCGCTGGATCAGCCGGTAGCTGAGGAAGGGTCCCACGTTCGGGTGTCCGAAGACGTTGTCCAGCGCCAGCTCAAGATTGCCGCGCGCCAGGCCGCCAGCCGGCAGCACGCCACCCGGCAGACTGACCCCGGGGTAGCTCAGCAGCTGCTTGGTGTCGTCGACTGCGTGATAGCTCTCCCATTCCTGCATCGGCAATTCCCAGCCAATGTCCCAGCCCGGTTCCGGCCACGGCACCGGACCGATGGGGCACCACTGCCATTCCCATGGCTGTCCACCGTTGGTGCGCGGGCAATTGGCCCAGTTCCAGCCGGTGAACACATGGGCGAAGCCGCGAATGGTGGTCTGGTCGTAGCTTGGTACCGGCAGCCCATTCACCAGCACCGGAGTGCCGTCCGCGTTGAGCTGAATCAGTCCGACCGAGAACAGCTGCATGATCTCGCGGGCGTAGTTTTCGTCCGGTCGGATGTTCTCGACCGGATCAGGCTTCTGGTTCTTGAACATGGACAGGTAGTTGCCCATGACCGGGTGCAGCGTGACGTCTTCCAGCAGCTGCCGGTAGTTGCCAAAGGCCTGCGCGACCAGCAGGTCGTAGTAGTGCGCCATGCCCTTGGGGGTCCCCTCGATGGCACCGCTCTGGTCGGACACGACGAGGATCTGACTGAGCGCGTAGGCTACCCGCTGGCGCAACTGATCCTGTCCAGCCAGCGCGCCATTCCACCAGGCCTCCTGGCGGGCATTCTGATAGACCTCGATGCCCTGGCTCTGCAGGTTGTACAGATAGGGCAGGTGCAGCGTGCTCGGCGCGGCCAGCTGTTCGGCGAACCAGGCGTTGTAGCCGATCGAACGCAAGTGTTCGATCTCTTCAAAGGTGGGACCGAAGGTCGCCTGTGTGAGGAAGCGCGCGGCTTCAGCGGCGGTGTGCGGTCCTTCCGGGGGCTCATCGAATCCCGATGAGAACAGAAAGTCCTGCGCCAATGCCGGCCATGCCGACAACATTCCCAAAGCCAGCAAGGCTTGGCGGGTCCAGCCTGACGCGGCTGACCACCGGCTGGATGGCCGTTCAGTGTTCATCGTGTACTTCCCCGTGAGCAGGCCGTGAAACTACCCAACTGCGACCTGGGTGGAGCGTGACCGGTGTGGCAAAGCGCGCGCGCAGCCGATGGACGGTTCACCGGGGCCGGATCAGTGGCACCATCGCGGGCCCGAATGCGGCGACGCCGGTGCGATGGCCCGGTGTCGCAGCAAGCGACCCGCTCCCATCAGGAGAACTGCCGTGCAACTGGATACGACGCCATTTGTGGATTGCGCCGGACGGCCACTGCGCCTGGACCGCCCGCGGATCATGGGCATTCTCAACGTCACGCCGGACTCCTTCTCCGACGGTGGTCGCCACCAGGGACTGGATGCCGCGCTGGCCCACGCCGAGGCCATGCTCGCCGCCGGCGCCGACTTGATTGATGTCGGGGGCGAATCGACCCGACCCGGTGCCGGCGCAGTCAGCGAGACCGAAGAACTGCGGCGTGTGATTCCGGTGATCGAGGCACTGGCCCAGCGCACGGATGCGTTGGTCTCGATCGATTCCAGCAAGCCGGCGGTGATGCGTGCCGCGATCGATGCCGGCGCCTGCCTGATCAATGATGTCAACGCCTTGCGCGCCCCCGGCGCGCTGGAAGTGGCCAGCGACAGCCGCGCAGCGGTGTGTCTGATGCATCGACAGGGCGAGCCGCAGACCATGCAGGAGGCGCCGCACTACGAAGACGTGCTGCGCGAGGTTTGCGGCTTTCTGACCGAGCGCATGCTGGCCTGCGAGTTTGCGGGTATCGATCGCCGCCGGATCCTGCTCGATCCCGGATTTGGTTTCGGCAAGAGCCTGCCACACAATCTGGCGCTGCTGGCCAACCTGGGCGATGTGGTGGCACTGGAGCGGCCGGTGCTGGCGGGCTTGAGCCGCAAGTCGATGCTGGGTCAGATCACCGGTCGCGAAGATCCACAGCAGCGGCTGGCGGCCACCGTCGCAGCCAACCTGCTGGCGCTGCAACAAGGCGCCATGCTGCTGCGCGTGCACGATGTGGCCGAGGCGCGTGATGCCATCGCGATGTGGCTCGCGGTGAAGCCGCTGCAACGGGCACCGAAGCCGGCGGTCGATCCCGCTCGTTCAGCGCTGGACGCGCTGTTTGACGAGGACTGAGGGGTCACGGCGCGATGCGTGCCTGCGGGCTGTCCCCGCGGCTTTCGCTTGCCGTATTGAAGCGGTGTCCGTCCAACACAGGGAGCGTGGGATGTCAAAAAGCGGAATGGGTGGGTTGCTGGCGCTGTGGTTGCTATGCAGCGGTACGGCGCAGGCGCTGGAGTTGCAGGCTGCCGATCAGGTTGGCGTCGACAGTCAGGTGAGTGTTCGGATCGTCGGCAGCGTCGACCCGAAGGCCTTTGTCAGCATCGTTGAGCCGGCGCAGCCGGCCGGCGAGTACGATCGCTACGCCTATGCGCGATCGGCCGAGATCAGTGTCGCCGCGCCGACGACGCCAGGCACCTACGAGATTCGGCTGCTCGGAGCGGATAGCCCCTATCCGACGCTGGCCAGTCGCCCGATCGAGGTGGTCATGCCCACCGCCTCGCTGCAGGCCCCAGCGGAAGTCGGCGTGGGACAGAAGCTGTCGGTGCGCTGGTCCGGTCCCAGTGGGGCGCAGGAGTTTCTGTCGATCCTGCCGGCGACGGCCGAGGACGGCAGCTACGAGCACTACAGCTACGTGCGCGGCGAAGGCTCGGGCACGGTCGAGTTGGAAGCACCCACGACTCCCGGTGACTTCGAGATCCGCTACATGACCGGTTCGGCGTCGATCGTCATCGCCCGCCAGCCACTGCGGGTGGGTGACGTGGCGGCCAGTCTGCAGGCGCCGACCGAGGCCGCGCTCGGCAGCACGATCAGCATCGGCTGGCAGGGCACCGGCAACCGGCTGGATTTCATCACCATCGTCAAGCCGGATGCCGCCAGCGGTGACTACGGCGACTACGCCTACACCCGCGACAACCCGGTCAAGCTGGCGGTGCCCGAGGTTGCCGGCGAGTACGAGCTGCGCTATCTCAGCGCCGACAGCAGCCGCATCTACGCCCGTGCGCCCCTGCGGGTGGGGGGCGCAGCGGCCAGTGTTGACGGTCCGGTGCAGGTCGAAGCCGGCAGCGAGTTCGCGGTGCGCTGGAGTGGTCCTGACAACGATCTGGACTATGTGGCAGTCACGCCGGTGGGCCGGCCAAACGACTATCTGAACTACACCTACACCCGCCGCGGCAGTCCCTTGGCGCTGGGTGCCCCCACTGAGCCCGGTGACTATGAGCTGCACTATCTGACCGGTCGCAGCAACCAGAGTCTGGCCAGCAGGCCGCTCAAGGTCGTGCCTTCGGCGCAACCGGGCAGCCTGCGCGTCACCGCTGGGGCAGCCAATGCGAGTGGTCAGCCCGGGCCAGCCGGTGGCGCCTCCTCGGGCGAGCGTTTGAGCATCGAGCTCATCCTCGACGCCTCCGGCAGCATGTTGCAGAAGCTGTCCGGCCAGCGCCGCATCGACATCGCCCGCCAGGCCCTGCAGTCGCTGGTACGCCAGGACATCCAGGCCGACACGCCGGTGGCCTTGCGGGTGTTCGGACATCGTCAGCCAAATGCCTGCGACACCGATCTGCTGGTGCCATTGGCACCGCTGGACGCCGCTGCCATGGGGCAGCGCATTGCCGGAATCGAGGCCAAGAATCTGGCCAAGACGCCAATTGCGGCATCACTGGCGGCCGTAGCCGATGATCTGGCCGGGGTTGAAGGCCGCGCGATCGTCATCCTCGTGACCGACGGAGAGGAAACCTGCGGGGGCAATCCCGAGGCGGCGGTCCAGCAACTGCGCCAACAGGGCTTCGAGGTGGTGCTGAACATCGTCGGCTTCGCGGTCGATGACTATGCGCTGGAGCAGGACTTCCGCCGCTGGGCGTCGTTGGGTGGCGGTGCCTACTTCCAGGCCAAGGATGCCGCGGCGTTGAGCCGCAGCATCGCCCAGGCCGCGCAGCAGCCTTTCAGCGTGCTGGATGGCGAACGCCCCGTGGCGGCCGGCGTGCTGGGCGGTGAAGCGATCTCGCTCAAGCCCGGTCGCTATACGGTGCGAGCCCTCGGGCGCAGTCAGATTGTCGAAGTCCAGGCCGGTACGGAAGCCCGCGTCAACTTCGACTGAAGCTCATACAGCCGCGGTCCGACTTCGGACCGCGGTGGTCGCCGGTCAGGACTCGGTGGATGCCGGTTCCCAGCTGGGTGAGCGCTTTTCCAGGAAGGCCGTGATGCCTTCCTGACCCTCGGGCGAGACGCGCAGGCTGGCGATCAGGTCGGCCGTGTGCGCATCCATCTTGCCCTGTCGAGCCTCATCGGTACCGCGTATGCCGAAGACCAGCTGTTTGGCCACACTGCAGGCGGCCGGGCCGGCACGCAGGATCAGCTTGAGTTGCTGTGCCACGGCGCCATCGAGCTCGGTGGCCGGCAGCACCCGGTGCACCAGACCCATCGACTGCGCCTGGGTGGCGTCGAAGGACTCGCCGGTGAGGAACCAGCGCCGCGCCTGGCGTGCGCCAATGGCTTCGACCACATAGGGTGAGATCACGGCAGGCACCAGGCCCAGCCGGACTTCGGTGAGACCGAAGCGGGCGCTGTCTGCCGCCAGCGCGATGTCACAACAGGCAATCAGGCCGACACCGCCACCGTAGGCGGCACCGTGGACGCGGGCCAAGGTAGGACGTGGGAAGAAGGCGAGGGTGCGCATCAGCGTGGCCAGGCCGAGGGCGTCATCACGATTGGCTTCGCGGCCGGCTGCGGCCATGCGCCGCATCCAGTTCAGATCTGCGCCAGCGGAAAACGAGGACCCGCGACCGGCCAGCACCAGCGCTCGCAGCTGTGGCAGCTTGGCCAGTTCCTCCAGTTCCACCGTCAACGCCGCAATCAGCGCATCGTCGAAAGCGTTGTGCAGATCGGGTCGATCCAGCCATAGCCAGGCCACATCATCACGCTGCTCCAGCGTGTAGCCGTGAGTTTGGCGCATCGGTTGTTCCCCCTTCGAAGCAGCCCCTGATGTTACCGCGGGCCGCCGCGCTCAGGCGCCGAAATCAAACTCGGCATCTCCACTGGGTGGGCCGATGAAATCACCGATGCCATAGTCCAGACCCAGTGCGAACAGGCGCGCCATGGCTGGTGCGTCCGGGATGCCCTGAGCGACCATTTCCGCGCCGCGTTCGTGGGCATGACTGATGACCGCCTTGGCATCGGGATCGACCAGCGCGCGGGCAGCATCGATGGCGACCCACTCGGGCTTGAGCAGATCGATCAGTTCGTGCGCGCGCGGATGCACCGGCATCCGTGCCAGACCCAGCGCCACTCGCGCTGCCGCCAGTTCCAGTCGCGGCTGCAGCAACTTGCGTTGAGCCCCCGAGCCGTCGTTCTCGTCCACCGCCAGGATCAGCCCCGGCTCGGTCAGCTGCCGCTTGGCGAGGCCACCCAGCAGTGTCTTGCGGAAATCGCTGTCGAGCAGGCTTTCGGCCGTGACCGCGATGATCAGGCGCAGCGTGGCGTAGCGCTCCCGCAACGCCTTCAGCTGATCCAGCGTGTGGTTCAGCAGCGCCTGATCCAGCCGCTTCAATGCGCCGGTCTGACGCGCCACGTCAAACCACTGTCGGCGGGTGAAACGGCGCCCATCCTCGCCCAGCAGGCGCAGGTGCAGCTGAAACTGCGGGCGCACCGGTCCATGCAAAGGCACCAAGGGCTGGAACTCGAAGTCCACCGTGCCCTTGCTGCCCGCCTTGGCCAAGGCCACCTGCAACGCGAAGCTGGCGGCGGCATCCAGTTCGGTTTTCAACCCGGTCAGCGCCCGCTGCACCCGCGCACCGCCGCCATGACGGGCCAGAGTCAACGTCTGGCTGGCCAGTGTGATCGTCGTTTCGACATCGTTGACGCCGGCACGGAAGGGCACGATCGCGGCACTGGCTGGTCGGACCGCGAGTTCCTGCAGGCGCTGGCGCAATGACTCGGTGCGTTGATCCAGCTGTTCAGTCGGCGCATCGCCCAGCAGAACGAGAAAACTGCCGCGTTCCCAGGCAGCCAGTGCCTCGTTCGTGCCCAGCGTCTGTGCCAGCTGCGTGCCGATCTGCGCTTCATGCTCCCGTTCGGCCGAATAGGGCAGCTCGTCATTGCCCAGGCGGGCATCGTCGGTGCCGAGCAGCAGCAGATTGTAGTCTCCGGCCTGACCGGCCAGAGCGCGCAAGTGCGCCACCAGTTCGCCAGCGTGCAAATGCCGCTCGGGCGCGGTGCGCGCGAGCTGCTCGAACTTGCGCCGCAGCGCACGCGCGCGGCGCGCCCGGGTCACCACGCTGGTGACCAGATGGCGCGGACGCACCGGTTTGAGCAGATAGTCATCACCGCCGATCTGCAAGGCGTCAAAGCGGCGGGTTTCATCCTGCTCGCCGGTCAGAAAGACGATGGGCAGCAGCCCCCAGCGGGGATCTTCTCGAATCAGTGCGGTCAGTTGCATGCCATCCAGCGTGGGCATGTGCAGATCCATCAGCACCAGGTCCGGCTGGAACTCGCCCAGACTCTGCAGTGCCAGGCGGGAATCGCTGACCGTGTCCACGTCCATCCCTTGCTTGCGCAGGATGGTCTCGCAATACATGGCCTGGCCACGATCGTCCTCGACGATCAGCACGCGCAGGTGTTCCTGTCGGGTCTGCGCCTCGACCAGTTCCAGCACCCGCGCCAGCAGATAGCTGCCGTCGTCACCCTCCAGGCAGACGTCGGCACCGCCAGCCAAGGCGGTCAGGCGTTCATCCAGCAGGCGGCGGCGATTGAGAAAGGCCACGGTCGGGCCCAATCGGTCCTTGCTGCGGCGACTCTCGATGCGATCGGCCACCATGCCGAGTTCGAGCAGCTTCTCGCCATCGACCAACACGGCCTGCAGACCCTTGGCGCCGAGCCAGGGCAGCAATTCGGCGACGCGCTGCGTGCGTCGAACCTGCAGCGACTGCCCGGCCAGCGCCTCGGCCAGTCGAGCGATGACGTCATTGTCGTCGGCCAGGATGGCCACTTGCGCGTCGGCACTGCCTCGCTTGGCGGGCTCGCTGGCGCGGACCTGCGTGACAGCTTCCTGTTCCAGTTGCAGCAATCGACGCCGCTGTTCGGCGGTCGGTTCGACCACTTCGCCATCGACCAGCGAAGCCACATACAAGGCGAAATCGCGCAGGGCCTGAGCCAGTGCCGGGTGCGCATCACCCGCCAACCCCACGGCGGCATTGAGTTCGACCTGCAACGCTCGCACGACGTCCAGCTGCCAGCCCTGGCGACGCTGTGCCTGCCAACGGCGCAGGCTGTCGACGATCCGGTGCAGAGGGCTCGATTCGGGGGGCATGGGGAAAATGACAGCGTTGGGAAGGCAAGGGTAACGCCGACACACGCTTTCGGGGGTGCCGGATTGTGAATCTCGCCCGCGGGTCGTCTGGACCAACGTCGGATTGATTCGCCGGACAGGTACACTCGCGGGCCATCGCGTCGCCCAATTTCCGCATGTCCGAACTTCCCATCGAGATCAAATCCACTGCAGGCCGGCGTCTACGCCAGGGTCATCTGTGGGTTTACGCCAATGAGCTGGTCACGCCACCCGGACGTCTGGGGCTGGCCGCCGGCGCCCAGGTATCGCTCAGCTGTGCCGGCAAATCGGTGGGCCGAGGCTATTTCAATCCCAACTCGCTGATTGCGGTGCGTGTGCTGGACCGACAGATTGACGCGGTACTGGATGAGGACTGGCTGGAACGTCGCATGCAGCAGGCGCTGGACCTTCGTCAGGGACTGGCGGACCCGACTCACGCGCGGCTGGTCCACGGCGAAGCCGACGGATTGCCGGGACTGATTCTGGATCGCTTCGACCAGCTGTTGGTGGCGCAGTCCGGCACCGCAGGCATGGACGCGATGCGGCCAGCACTGGAAGCCATTCTGCGGCGCCGCTTTCCCCGCTCTACCTTGTTGTGGCGCAACATCGGTCCTGCCCGGCGTGCCGAGGGCCTGCAGGAAACGGTCGAAGTGGCCTGGGGAGAGCTGGCCGAGTTGCACCCGGTGGTCGAACACGGCTATCGCTTCTGGTTCAGCCCTCGTGCCGGCCAGAAGACAGGCTGGTTCTACGATCAGCGCGACAACCGGCAGCGGGTGGCGGCGTTGGCGGCCGGTCGACGGGTGCTGGATGTGTTCAGCTACCTCGGTGGATTCGCGGTCAGCTGCGCCGTGGCGGGCGCCAGTGAAGTGGTGGCCGTCGATGGCTCGGCCGAAGCGCTGACACTGCTGCAGCGCAATGCTCAGGCCAACGAGGTCGATTCCATCATCAGCGCGCGTCACGGCGACGCTTTCGAGCAGTTGGTCGCCCTGCATGCGGCCGGTGAGCGCTTCGGTCTGGTGATCATCGATCCGCCGGCCTTCGTCAAGCGACGCAAGGACTTCCCCCAGGGCAACATCGCCTATCGTCGCCTTGCCGCGATCGCACTGCGACTGGTTGAGCCCGGCGGTTACATCGCCAGCTTCAGCTGCTCACACCACTACCCGCGGGAGGCATTGCTGGATGCGTTGGCGCACGCGGCAGCCAGTCACCGCTGCCACTTGGGCATCGTCGCCCAGTTGCACGCGGCGCCCGATCACCCGGTGCATCCGGCGATGCCCGAGAGTGAGTATCTGAAGGGCTTCATCGGCCGCGTTGGAGGAACTGTCTGAGATGGCCTGGCTACACGACATCGACCCTGTGGCGGTTTCGCTGGGCCCGCTGCAGATCCATTGGTACGGACTGATGTATGTGGCCGCAGCGGCCTTGGTGTGGTGGTTGGGTCAACGGCGCCTGGCGCGGGATCCATGGCGTGGACTGGATCGAGCGTCCTTCGACGACCTGCTCTTCTACGGAATGATCGGTGTGATCGTCGGTGGCAGACTGGGCTACATGTTGTTCTACGGCTGGGCCGAGCTGCGCGCAGATCCGCTCAGCCTGTTGCGAGTCTGGGAGGGTGGCATGAGCTTTCACGGCGGCCTGCTCGGCGTGATTCTCGCTCTGTTGTGGTACGCGCACCGCAATCGTCGCCACCCCTTCGACTATCTGGATTTTGTTGCGCCGCTGGTGCCGCTCGGTCTGGGTTTGGGGCGCCTGGGAAATTTCATCGGCGGAGAACTGTGGGGCCGAACCACCGACGTGCCATGGGCGGTGGTCTTCCCCAAGGCGCTGCCGATGTCCATCGACAGTCACGCCGAACTCGTGCGACTGCACCAGAGCGGGGCGTTGGACGCCTTCGCGCGCCATCCCTCGCAGCTGTATCAGGCGGCGCTGGAAGGTCTGGCGATGTTCGTTGTGCTGTACCTGTACACGCGCAAGCCGCGGCCGCGCTTTGCGGTATCGGGCTTGTTCCTGGTGCTCTACGGCAGTTTCCGCTCGGTGGTCGAACTGGTACGCGAACCCGACGCGCACATTGGCTTTCTCGCTTTCGACTGGCTCACCATGGGTCAGCTGCTGTCGCTGCCGATGATCGCGCTGGGCTTCGGGCTGATGTGGTGGGCCTATCGCCAGCCGGCCTGGCCCCCGATGGCTCAAGCGGTGGCAGCGAAGGAGACCTGATCGTGCAGAGTTACCTGGACTTGCTGCAACGGGTCATGGACACCGGCGTGGACAAGGACGACCGCACCGGAACCGGCACGCGCAGCCTCTTCGGCGCCCAGCTGCGCTTTGACCTGTCGCAGGGCTTTCCGCTGGTCACTACCAAGAAGCTGCACATGCGCTCGATCGTGCACGAGCTGCTGTGGTTCCTGCGCGGCGAGACCAATGTGCGCTCGTTGCAGGAGGTTGGCGTCAGCATCTGGGACGAGTGGGCCGATGAAGCCGGCGAACTGGGCCCGGTCTACGGGCGTCAATGGCGCAGCTGGCCGACGCCAGACGGTGGTCAGATCGATCAGATCAGCGAGTTGCTGTCGCAGATCCGCAGCAACCCCGACTCCCGCCGACTGGTGGTGAGCGCCTGGAATGTCGGCGAGCTGGCACAAATGGCGCTGGCGCCCTGTCATTGCCTGTTCCAGTTCTATGTCGCCGATGGCCGACTCAGCTGCCAGCTGTATCAGCGCAGTGCCGATCTGTTCCTGGGTGTGCCGTTCAACATCGCCAGCTATGCACTGCTGACTCAGATGATCGCGCAGGTCTGCGAGCTGCAGCCGGGTGATTTCGTGCACAGTTTTGGCGATCTGCACATCTACAACAATCACGTCGATCAGGTCAGAACGCAGCTGCAGCGAAGGCCGCTGCCCTTGCCCAGGTTGTGGCTCAATCCCGAGTGCAGGGATCTGTTTGCCTTCGGCTACGATGACATCCGCTTCGAGGACTATCAATGCCATCCCGCCATCCGAGCCCCGGTCGCAGTCTGAAAACGTCATTGTGGGCGCTGCTGCTGACCCTGTTGCTGGTGGGTTGTGCGTCCACCTCCCCCAGCTCGTCGGGGCGCAGTACTGGCTCGACGGCGGCCGTGGTGCAGGGCTATGAGGCGGCCTTCAATGCGCACTCGCCTGAGCAGGTCGGGCGCTGGCTGCATGAGGAGCTGAGCTGGCTGGCCATCGATGGCGACCAGGTGCGGGTGGAGGCGCGGGGCAGGGCGGCGATGCTGCAATGGCTGCACGGGTACTTCGCGCAGTTGCCCGACGTCAGGGCGCAGATCGAAACCTTCCATGGCGATGGTCGCTATGTAGCCGTGCATGAGTGCCTGAGCTGGCGCCACGAAGGGCAGGCTCGACAACAATGTGCACATGGCACCTACGAGATCGACAACGGCCTCATCCGCCGGGTCTGGTACTGGCCGGTGGAAGGTTGATGTCCGATTCGCAGCCGAGACTGGCGCTGGTCGTGGCGATGGACCGCGAGGGAGCCATCGGCCGCGGTGGGGCATTGCCCTGGCAACTGCCGGATGATCTGCGCCATTTTCGACAGATCACCATGGGCTTGCCCATTCTGATGGGGCGCAAGACCTTCGAGTCGATCGGACGCCCCTTGCCGGGTCGCCGTAACCTCGTGTTGAGCCATCAGGCCGGCTGGCAGGTGACCGGCACTGAGCGGGTCGGCAGCCTGGCCGAGGCGCTGCAACGGACGGCAGGTTCCGAGTGGTTGATGGTGATCGGTGGAGCGCAGCTTTATGCGCTCACACTGGACCGTGCCGAGACCCTGCATCTCTGCGTCGTCGATACGGTGGTGGACGGTGCCGACACCTGGTTTCCGGCTTGGGATCGGCACCATTGGACGCTGCAGAATCGCCGCTTTCATCCCGCCGATGAGCGCCATGCCCATGCCTTCGAGCAGCAGCGGCTGGTGAGGCAGCCGAGCCCAGTGTGACGCGACGGGTTGGTGATCGCCTTGTGAACTCCTTCACCGGGCTGCTGCGTACCGTGAAATCCCGCCTTCACAAAGCTGAACGAGTGGCGTGCGGGTCGGGGCCGACAGGGTCCGGATACGCCCGACGTTCAGAATTCCACATGCATGCTGGCACCCAACAGACGGCAGTCGTCTGCGCAAGGAGGGTTACCATGAACCGAATGACCACGATCACCCTCGGGTCGCTCCTGCTGTTGTCGGCCACGCAAGTGCTCGCGCAGGAACGGCATCGGGATCGCGACCGTCGCGATGAGCGCGGGCAGCGCCAGGAGCAGGTCGAGCGCAACCAGGATTCGGGCGGTCGAGCGCGGGAGCAGATTCGCGGCGTTCCGGCGACCCGATCGGCCCGGCCGGCTCACGACGCACAGGGCCAGCCGCGACAACAGCAGCAAGCGTACCCGGGCCAGGTTCGCCAGGAGCGCCGCGAAGACCGTCGCGACAACCGACAAGAGCGACGTGACGATCGCCGCGACTACCGTCAGGATCGACGTGAAGACCGACGCGATGTGCGCCAGGACCGGCACGATGATCGTCGAGATTGGCGTCAGGATCGGCGCGATGATCGTCGTGACTATCGCCACGATCGACGTGACGACCGCCGCGACTATCGCCACGACCGCCGCGACAACCGTCATGATCGTCGCGACTGGCGCCGGGACCGGCGCTTCGACAACCGCAACTGGCGTCGTGGCTGGAACGACTGGCGCAGCCACTGGTACCACGGTTGGTCGGGGTCGCGTTATCGCTCCACGAGTCGTTACTACCACCCGCGCGGCCATCACCTGCGCAGCTGGTACGTGGGGCTGTTGCTGCCGCGGGTCTACTACGCGCCCAGCTACTACATCGACTGGCGCTACTACGGTCTAAGCTCGCCGCCCTGGGGCTGCGAATGGATCCGCATTTCCGACGACCTGCTGCTGGTCGACCTGGCCACCGGCGAAGTGCTCGATGTGCTGAACAACTTCTGGTACTGAGCGCTATCTGACGATCCCGCAGCCGCGGGAGCATGACCAAGGGGTCGCCGCTGGCGGCCCCTTGTTTTTTCCGGCCGTCGAGACTGTTCGCGAAGACCAGGGTCTGTATCCAGTGGGAGTTTACGGTGGCATCCTGAGCATCCTTCCGACATGAGCCACGTGCCATGGCCAAGCTCTACGTCATTTATGGTCAACCGACTGATCCGGCCGCTTTCGATGCGCACTATCGACAGGTTCATGCACCGCTGGCGCGTCAGGTTCCCGGAATGCGGCATTTCGAGGTGACTCGCGGCCCGATCATGGGGCTGGGCGGTCAGCACGCCAGCTACATGATCGCCACACTGGAATTCGATTCATTGGCGGCCATCAGCGCTGCCCTGGCGTCACCGCAAGGGCAGGCGACTGCGGCAGATCTGGCCAACTTTGCCAGTGGCGGTGTGGACCTGATGATGGCCGAGACCGAGACGCTGTGACGGCAGTCCACGGATGAGTTCCCGCACACTTGACCTCCTTGCGCCTGGCGGGGCCAGCGCAGAGAAACTCCGCCGATGCGTTTGCTGAGCCGAGTTCTCCTAGCGCTGACGCTGCTCGGCCTGCTGAGCCTGGCGGTCATTTTGTCGGACTGGCTGCCACGCACCAGTGAGCGCGAGCAGGCCGCCATGGAGGCGTTGCAGTCCGATTTGGCGCAGACCCGCGGCCAGCGCAATGCAGCCGACTATCTTCGTCTGGCTGCATTCGATCTGGATGCCGATCTGATCGCAACGATCAGCGCCGAGGACCGGGCTGTGCGGAGTCAATCGCGTCGCGTGGCGGAAGACGACTATGCCTTTACGGTCGCCGAAGGTCGTTATCCCAAGCTCGCGCCGTGGCCGCAAACCGACTGGGAATGCGAAGTCTGGCCAGACGTCGACGATCAGGGCTGCTTGCCGCGGGTTCGTTCACGTGAGGTGGAAGCTCGGGCCATGTTGGCAGAGCACAATCGCTGGTTGGCCATTGAGACTGGCCTGATCGATTTCGATCACGTCCGCGCCGACATGCAGCTGGCCTTGATCCCGATGGGGCCGCCGAGCACAGGCAAGCCGGTAGCGCTTGCCGCCGCACTGCAGCACATCGACGGCGATACAGCGGGCGCACTCGATCGGCTGTGCATCCACATCACCAGCTGGCGGCAGTTGCGTGCGCAAAGCAACAACCTGATCACCGACATGCTGGGTATTGCCATCATCAATCGGCTGCTGCGGCTCGCCGCCGAGATTGCGGCCGAAGTCCCGGACCTCCCGCGGCCGGATTCCTGCGCGGCTGCGCTGTCATTGCTTGAAGATGATGAGTTGCTGCAGTGCCGGGCGTTTGCCGGCGAGCACGAGCTGTGGCAGGCCCTGCTGAGCGGTGCCACGGAGGAAGAACTGCTCCTCGATACCCCGTGGAAGGCTCTGTTCTGGAACCCCCGCCACACTCGGGCGCTGGTGGCGCTGCAACCGGCCCTGTTCTGTCAGACCACGCATGCCGATCGCGTGGCCAGGCGTTCGCTGGAGCCGCCCATGCCGGGTTTCAGTTGCGATGGCTGGCAGCGTGCCTTCAATTCGAGTGGCTGCATCGTGCTGAACGGGTCCAACTCGAACGACCGCTACTACCACCGCGTGCTGGATCTGGACGCGCGCTTTCGACTGTTTCAGCTGGCCGACTGGATCCGCAGCCAGGATGGGCACGCTGATGTCAGCGCGCTGCTGGCCGAGATGCCACAGGAACTGCGCAATCCTGCCTATCGCTTCGAGTTGGACGCCGAGCATGACCTGCTGCGCGTGTCGCAGGTCGACACCGGGCATGGCCAATGGTGGAGTCTGCCGTTGTGGCCTGCGGCGAGTCGGCCCGAGCACTGAGATGCCGGTTGGCGAATCAGCTCAGGCGTGAGGTGATGCCATCTCCCCAGGCCAGGAGCTGATCAAGGATGACGCGCTGTGATGTTTCAGCGCTCGTCTGCAGGGTGAGCAGCTGTTCTCGCCATGTCGGCCAGGGGGGCGTGTTGCCGTGCCCGTTCGCCGCGCGGTGACTCAGGATCTGGCGCCAGTGGGGATCGGTGGGATCGGCCTCGGCTTGTTGCCAGCGCCACGCCAACTCAGCGAGCCGAGCGTCGTCAAAGGCCGGCAGCGCGAATCGCGGTTCGGGTACGACGAAGCCTCCGATTGAGGGTGCACTCCCGTCGCGCATCTGTCCGCCCGCCAAGGATTCGGATCGGAAATCGTCCAAGCGTTGCCGGTCCAGACGCGAAACGAAGCCTTGGTAGAGGCTGAGCTCGGGATCGATCTCTGCGCTTGGTTCGGGTTCTGCAGGCGCTGGCCGGTGCTGCAATGCCTGCAGCAATCGTTCGCCCAGCTGCGGCTGCTGCACCAGCCAGGCAGCGTTTTGCTGCGCCATGGCAACGTCGATGCCGATTCGCTGGCAATCGGTCTGCTGGAGGACACTGGCCGGCGCCAGCATCGGACAACGACCGATGTGGACAAACTTGACCGCTGGCCGGACCCATTCCGGGGGGGAAGCATCCCGGCGCCGGAAGATGGCTTCGGCCAGCGCATCCACTTCGAGGCCAGCCCATTGCCGCGGGTCCTGCATCAGGTCATAGACGGCAATCTTGTTGCGCTGGCCGGCGTGCTGTCCCAAGGGCAGCACGAGACGGGCACAACCGAACGGCCCCCAGTAGCGACCGGAGACATGTACCAGGGGGCGCCCCGCCTGCAGCAGATCGCGAACGCGCTGCTTGTCGGCCATCTGCCGGGCCCAGGCATACAGGCGTGGCTGCTGCTTGTGCAGGAGTCTGGCCAGAGCGACGGTCGCCTGCACATCGCTCAGGGCGTCGTGGGCCTGGGGTTGGGGCAGGGCATTGGCAGTGGCCAGTTCTTCCAGCCGAAAGCTGGGACAGCCATCGTCGCGCAGCGGCCACTGCAGACCTTCGGGTCGCAGGGCATGGCACAAGCGAGCGACATCCAGCAGATCGAAGCGTTGATTGCCGCCTTGCCATTCGCGTGCATAGGGGTCGAGCAACTGACGCCAGAACAGGTGGCGGACAAACTCGTCATCAAAGCGAATGCTGTTGTAGCCGGCGCTGACCGTCGCGGGTTCGCTCATGGCCCGCCAGAGTCGTTGGGCCAGTTCTGGCTCATCGACGCCATCGGCGCATCGCTGTGGGGTGAGGCCGGTGATCAGACAGGCTTCCGGGTCCGGCAGGTAGTACCAGGGCGCGCGCACCCGCAGACAAACCGGCTCTTCGATGGGCTGCAGCTGTTCATCGGTTCGCTGCCAGGCGACCTGTGCGATGCGATCGGCTCCGGGATGGGTACCGAAGGTTTCCAGGTCGTACCAGAGCAGGCTGCGTTCGATGCTCATCGATTCAGCCTCGGCCCCATGGGCAGCGCAGAGATGCGCCGCTGCTTTGCATGGACCCGCAACGCAGGGGATGCCTCAACCGGTGCGCGCCACACGGTTGTCCTCGACCGGATCAACCACCTCCAGTTGCGGAATACTCGGGCGCAGCTGCGGCCGCGGGCGGCCGACGTAGTAGCCCTGGACGAAATCGACTCCGCAGTCGCGCAGCTCCGACAGCACTTCGGGGCGGTCGACGTACTCAGCCACCGTGCGCTTGCCGACCGAGTGAGCGATGTTGTTGATCGCCGAGACGACCGCGCGATCGACCGGGTCGTCGATCATCCCCTGGGTGAAGCTTCCGTCGATCTTCAGGTAGTCCACGTCCAGGTGCTTGAGGTGGGTGAACGAGGAAAAGCCGCAGCCGAAGTCATCCAGCGCAAAGCGGCAGCCCAGGCCGCGCAACTCGCTGATCAGCTCGCGCGCCTCGGTCAGATTGCTCACTGCCTTGGTTTCGGTGATCTCGAAGGTGATCATGTTGGGATCGATGTTGTACTCGATCAGCTTGTCGGTGACGTAGGCGCCGATGCCATCGGCACCCAACGACTGCGCCGACAAATTGATGGACAGCCCGATGCTCAGGTCGGGCTCGTTCGCCTCCTTGAGCGCTCGGAATGCTGCGTTGATGACCCAGCGGTCAACCTGCAACATCATGTTGTAGCGCTCGGCCGTGGGCAGGAAGGCATTGGGCGCGACGAACTCCCCATCGGGGCTGCGCATCCGCAGCAGCACCTCGAAATAGACCTTGCGGGCGGCGTTTTTGCGCAGATAGCGATTCCAGATCGCGCCGTCCTGTTGCGGCAGATGGTCGTACTCGATGGCGCCGGCCGGCATGATCGGCTGATAGCACAGTACGAACAGATCGTCGGTCAGTGCCTCTTCCAGCCGGGCCGACCAGTTCAGCTCCACGTCCATGCTGGCGCGTTCGTCGTTGTCGGCGTCGTAGACATGGATCTGATTGCGGCCACGGTTCTTGGCGATGTGACAGGCGATGTCGGCATTGGCCATCGCATCGCCTGGTGACACGGTGGCGCGGTCCATCAGCGCCACGCCAATGCTGGCGGTGATCCGGTAGGTCTTCTCACCGTAGCTGAAAACTTCGTTGCACAGCGACTTGCGGAACTCATCGGCAATGTGGGCCGGGTCGCCGCCGCCGATGTTGCGCAGGATCACGGCGTACTCGTCGCCACCCATGCGCGCAATCGAATCGGACTGCCTCAGGCGACTCTTCAAACGCCGGCTGCATTCGACCAGCAACTGGTCGCCGGCGGCGTGCCCGGCGGTGTCGTTGATGTATTTGAAGCGATCGACATCGATGAAGAGCAGCACGCTGACCTGGTCCGAGCGGCGCAGCCGTTGAACCTCCTGCTGCAGGGCCTGTTCCAGATGCGCGCGATTGTGCAGCTTGGTCAGCGAGTCGTGACTGGCCGCCCAACGCAGTTCCTCTTCCAGAATGCGTCGTTGCGAGACATCACGGAAGGCCACCACGGCGCCTTCCCGGCGTCCGTCGATGTCCAGCGGATAGACGGTGCACTCGACCGGGACCGGATAGCCGTTCTGGTGCCAGAACACCGTCTGCCAGGCGGATACCTGATTGCCATTCTGATAGCACTGGCTCAGGAAGCAGGCCTGACGCGGAATGCGGGTGCCGTCCTCGAAAGCGAAATGGATCAGCGTGGCCGCATTGCGGCCAGTCAGATCCTCGTCATGGCCGTAGCCCAGGAGGTCCAAGGCGGCCGGATTGATGAACTGGATATTGCCCTTTGGATCGACGCCGTAGACCCCTTCGCCGACCGACTTGAGAATGCCGTGCAGTCGGCGACGCTCGTTGTCGATCTCGATGCGGTCCAGCACGGTTCGGGCCAGCGATCGCAAACGCGCAAGAAACAACTCACGCGCCTCGGACTTGAACATGCATTCGACCGCGCCCGCGCTGAGCGACTCGGTGATCACACGATCGGAATAGGTGCCGGTGATGATGGCCGGCAGCACGCTGGAGGTGGCCGGCGTTTCGCGCAGACGTCGCACCAGCGCCGAGCCGTTCTCACCCGGCATGAAGTAGTCGATGATGGCGATATCGAAAGGCTGCGCCAGGGCCTTTTCGTAGCCTTCGTCGACCGAGCTGGCAATTTCGACCTGGTATTCCTCGGCGGTCAGCAAGCGCCGGAAGGCCACGCGCACCGTGGGCGAGTCGTCGACGAAGAGCACACGCAGCTGCTTGTTCTGGCTGGAGTCCTCATCTGGGGTTTCTCCAGCCTGAGCCGGATTGAGCAGCTTCTCGAGCGCATCCGGTGCATCGGAATAGTCGCTCCACAACAGCAATGCGCTGGCAGGACGCTTCATCAGCCAATTGACGGCACCGCCATCGGTGGAGTCGGCCAGCAGCAACACCGGCAGGCTTTGCCAGGTGCGCGAGCGCAGCATTGAGAACAGGTCGTCGGCACGGTGATCGGAATACTCCGGCCAACTGGCGACGATCGCCTCGCATTCGCTTTGCGAGGGGTGGGCGAGGGCACTGAGGGCCTCGCTGTAACTGGTCAGCATCCGAACTTCGAAGCCCTTTTGCGAGAGCATCGTCGACAGCGCACGACGTCTGGTCGCGGACGCCTCGATCAACAGGATTCGCGGCATTCCCCCCTCCCTGGTCAGCCGATCGGCACCAGTTCGCCGAGATTACTCCGGTTGTATGCGCAACCCCAAATGTGTACTTGACATCAAGAGTCCGACGGGCTTGGCTCAGGACCGCTGGTGGCGGACTCAGCCGTGCAGTCGTGCTTCCAGCTCGGCCACGCGGCGCTCCAGTTCGCTGAGCCGCTCGGCCAGACCGTTGCCGCCGCCACCGGTTGGGCTGTCGCTGCCCGCCTGGGCCAACCATTGTTCGCGATCAACCGGGCCGGACAGCAAATGCATCCAGCGGTCCTCGCGCTGGCCCGAGGCACGCCCCAGGCAGACGACCAATGCCGGAGAGCGCTCGGCCAGCCGCTGCAATTCGTCGTGCACATGTTCCGCGCCAGGGAAGGCGGCAATGCGCTCGACCCGGGTCAGCAGTTCCGATTGCGTCTGTGGTCCGCGCAACAGCAGCACCGCCAGCAAACCACGCTTGCGGCTGGTGAGTTCGTAGGCCTCGTCCATCCGGTGTTCCCAGCGCTCGACTCGGGCGCCATAGACCTGTCGCACCAGGTCCCGCTCGGCCATCTGCCTCAGGGCATGGCCAATTTCGCCGGGGCTGAGGTTCATCAATGGATCGCGGCTGGTCTTCTGATTGCAGGCGCTGACCAGACTGTTGATGGTCAATGGATAGGTGTCAGGCGTGGTGGCGGCTTTTTCGACCAGACAGCCCAAAATGCGGGCTTCCACCGGATCCAGAGTCAGACTTTCAGGTAGTTCGGTAGCCGGTTCGGACATGGCGTGCACTGCAAAGGGCGATAACGCCGACTTTGCCCGATGAGGTGAAGCCAAGCTAGCCCGCGCCACGTCAAGCCGTCGCCACCCATGCCTCAGGCCCTCGCGGGATTCCTGCCCCGGTACCTTGTGGCATACTCGCCGGCTGGTCGTGGGGCTGCCCCACGTGTCTTTCCGATTCGAGGCACCACATGGACTTCTTCATTTCCGCGGCGCACGCGCAGGCGGCCGGTCAGCCACAGAGCATCTGGCCGTCGCTGATCATGCTCGGCGTCTTCTTTGCGATTTTCTATTTCCTGCTGATCCGCCCGCAACAAAAGCGCATGTCCGAGCACAAGTCGTTGGTGGCGGGCTTGAAAAAGGGCGATGAGGTCCTCACCAACGGAGGCATCGCTGGTCGGGTCGAGGAGCTGGGAGAGTCCTTTATCGTGCTGGAGATCGCCGCGGGTACGACCGTCAAGCTGCAGAAGCAGGCCGTCACCGCAGTCCTGCCCAAGGGCACCCTGAAGAACGCTTGACCGCTCACGGTCGCTGGTGAACCAACATGATTGATTACCCGAAATGGAAGTTCGGGCTGGTGGCCTTGGTGCTGCTGCTGGCCCTGTTGTTTGCACTGCCCAACCTGTTTCCGCAGGAGCCGGCGGTGCAGATCTCTGCCAATCGCGGCAACAGTGTCGACCAGGTGCTCGAGGAGAGCGTCAAGGGCAGCCTGCAGGGACGCAGCATCAGTTACAAGTCCATCGTCAACGATGGCGAGCGCCTGCTGATTCGATTCACCGATACCGAAACCCAGCTGTTGGCCGCCGATGCGATCAAGGCCGATCTGCGCAAGGACGACAAGCAGAATGCCTTCGTCGTGGCGCTGAACCTGGCTTCGACGGTGCCGGGCTGGCTGCGGGGCATCGGCGCTGACTCGATGCCGCTGGGCCTGGACCTGCAGGGTGGTGTGCACTTCCTTATGGAAGTCGATCAGAGAGACGTGACCAATCGCGAGTACGACCGCTACGTCGATGACGTGCGTGCTTCGTTGCGTGAACAGGGTATCGATTACCTGAGCGTGACGCGGGCAGCGGACGAGATTGATGTGGAACTGGCCGATGCCGCCAATCGCAGCAAGGCCGAATTGGACTTGCGTCGAATCTATCCGGACCTGCGCTTTGAGCCCCAGCGCGACACCTGGTTGAAGATCACGGTGCCCGAGCTGGTGATCCAGCGGGTCAAGGACGCGGCCATCCAGCAGAACCTCGCCACACTGCGCAACCGCATCAACGAACTGGGTGTGGCCGAGCCGGTCATCCAGCAGCAGGGTTCCGAGCGTATTGTCGTGCAGTTGCCCGGCGTGCAGGACACCGCGCGCGCCAAGAACATCCTCGGCGCGACCGCAACGCTGTCCTATCACGCCGTCGACGAAGGCGTCGATCCGATCGAAGCCGAGCGCACCGGCCGAGTGCCCTTCGACGATCGCATCTACAAGCGTCGTGAAGGCACACCGGTGGTGCTGAAGAAGCGTCCCATCGTCACTGGTGAGCATCTGGTCAACGCGCAGAGCGGCTTTGACTCGCAGAGCACCAACACGCCGATGGTGTCGGTCAAGCTCAACAGCGTCGGCGCCCAGCGGATGCTCGACTTCACTGAGGACAATGTGGGACGCGGCATGGCCGTGGTCTATGTCGAGAGTCGCCAGGAGCCCTACACGGACGAAAACGGCGAGGAAAAGTTGCGCGATGTGACCATCGAGGAAGTGATCTCGGTCGCGACCATCCAGGGCGTCTTCAGCAGTCAGTTTCAGACGACCGGACTATCCAGCAAGGGTGAGGCAGATGAATTGGCGCTGCTGCTGCGGGCCGGTTCGCTGGCGGCACCGGTGCGCATCGTGGAAGAGCGCGTGGTGGGCCCCAGCATCGGTCGCGACAACGTGACCCGCGGCGTCAATGCCGTGCTGGTGGGTCTCATCGCAGTGATGGTGTTCGCCGCGATCTACTACAAGTTGTTCGGCCTGGTGGCGAACATCGGACTGGTGCTCAATCTGGTCTGCCTGATCGCCGTGCTGTCGATCTTCGGCGCCACGCTGACCATGCCGGGCATCGCCGCCATTCTGCTGACACTGGGCATGGCCATCGACGCCAACGTGCTGATTTCCGAACGCGTGCGCGAAGAACTGCGTAATGGCAGTACGCCGCTGGCGGCGTTGCGGGCCGGCTATGACAAGGCCTGGACCACGATTCTGGATGCCAACGTGACGACGCTGATCGCGACAGTCAGTCTGATCGCCTTCGCTTCGGGGCCGATTCGCGGTTTCGCCATCACCCTGTCGGTGGGTCTGGTGACCACGATGTTCACTGCTGTGGCGGTGACCCGTGCGCTCATGGCCCTGATCTATCGCAGCAGCAAGAAGCCCAAGACCCTGTCGGTCTGATCAAGGGCGGAGACGAACATGGAAATCTTCAATCCCAAGGCCAATTTGCCGTTTCTGTCCTGGCGCAAGGTGTCGGTCACCTTGAGCATCGTGTTGATGGTCGCCTCGCTGGCGCTGCTGCTGACGCGCGGTCTGAATTTCAGTCTGGACTTCACCGGTGGCACCCTGATCGAGGTTCGGTTCGCCGAGCCTGTCGCTGCAGCGGATGTGCGTGAACCGCTGGAAGCAGCGGGTTACAGCAACTTCGTGGTGCAGAGTCTGGGCGGAACGACCGAGTGGTCGATTCGCATCGGGCCGCAGGAGGGTCAGGATCAGGCCGATCAGGTGGCGCAGCAGGTCCTGTCCGTGCTGCAGACCCGTCACGCCGATGCGTCCGTCAATCGCAGCGACTTCGTCGGTCCCCAGGTCGGCAAGGAACTGGCCGAGGACGGCGTCGTCGCCGTGACCTTTGTGGTCATCGGCATCATGATCTACATCGCGCTGCGCTTTCAGTGGAAATTCGGTCTGGCGGCGATCGCGGGCGAAGTCCACGACGTGCTGATCACGCTGGGCTTGTTGTCGCTGTTCCAGACCGAGTTCGATTTGACGGTCATGGCCGCGGTGCTGACGGTGGCGGGTTATTCGATCAACGACAAGGTGGTGGTCTTCGACCGCGTCCGCGAGGTCTTCCGGCAGGCCCGCAAGCAGGATCCGGAAGCCGTGCTGGACAAGGCCATCAACAACACCATGTCGCGCACGATCATTACCGGCATCACCACGGCACTGGCGCTGTTTGCGCTGCTGATTCTGGGTGGTCCGGTCACCTATGGATTTGCCGAGACGGTGCTGTTCGGTATTGCCATCGGCACCTTGTCGACCGTGTTCTTCTGCGCGCCAATCCTGCTCTGGCTGAAGACCAGCAAGCTTGATCTGGTGGTCAGCAAGAGTGAAGACGACGCGCTCGCTGCGCGTCCCTGATTGCGACGATTCAGGCCGGACTGGGTTCCCAGTCCGGCCCCGTTTCCTGATCGTCGGCATCCTGCATCTCGCTGGCTTCCTGCAGCGCGCTGCTCAGTTCCGCGACGATCTGCTGTGCCGCCTCGAGATCCTCGTCGGCAACCAGCACATTGACCAGCCCGAAGGTGGGTAACTCGCCGATGCCGCCGGTGCTGTACTGGCCACTGACGAAGCAGTGGATCTCCGCCGCTTCCAACGCGTGCCGAACCAGGTGGCCATCGATCAGGTTCTCGGCGCGGTAGACCAGTCTCATTCGTCGTCTCCACGAGCTTGCCCGCCGGTGAATCTGCGGACCAGATTGGCCAGGGTGCGTCCAGGCATTCCAAAACGCTCCTCGACCAGTTCCAGGGATTCCTGCGTCAGCATGCGGATTCGCTTGGCCTGCAACTTGATGCCGCGCTCACTCTCCAGCAGCACCTCAGCCTCGGCATCGGACAGCCCAATGCAGTAGAGCTGCGCGCGCCGCCCCACCATGTAGGTGCCGGCCAGATGCATCACCGTGCTGTAGGCAATCTCGGCCAGCGGCAGGCCACGCCGCAACAACCGTCCGGCCAGATTCTTGGCCAGCTGACGGGCAATCAACTTGCCGACCTGTTCGACCAGTTCGCTGCCGCCGGCACCGAAGGTGAGGATCCAGCGATCGATGCGGTCCAGTTCCTTTGCCGTCGGTTCGCGCCCATAGATTGCGAAAGTGGTCAGCGCCAGCTGTCGCTGCAGCCGGGCCATGTAGGTCAGATCACCCACACCGTCGATGGCCAGTCCGGCGAGCGTGCCCAGTCCAGGGATCAATCCGGTTGCACTGGTCAGACTACCGACCATGCCGGCGCGCAGGCATTTGTCGCGCAGCAACTGACGAAACAGCGCGGTGGCGTCGGCCTTGGGGTCAGCCTCGCGACGCTTGCTCGCGGCCGCCTGGGCGTCGGCCCATAGCTTCTCGGCAGCAGAGGGCGGTGAGGCGCCGGGCGATCTCGACTGAGCCTTGGTGCGGGCCTTCACCGCTGCAGTTGGCTTGTCCTTGATGGCCGCGGCCGACTGCCGAGTCTTCGGCTTATCGGTGGGCGAACTCGACTTGGGTTTGCTCTGCCGTCGGGTCGTTGCCTCGACCTTTGCTCGAGGCTTCCCTGCGTTGCTGCGCCGAGGGCGGGGTTTGGCTTCCTTGTCGCTCGCCATGCCGATCGCGTCTCCTTAGCCGCCCTCGACCCGCAGGGCGTCGACTCGGGTCAAACCACGCGGCAAATGGCCACCGCGTTGTGCGCGCTCGCCGCGGAAAGGTGCCAGATCCGCCGGCTTGAGTCTTAGCGTGCGCCCCCCGGCCTGCACGATCAAGTGCTGTTCGCTGCCCAGCAGCGCAACGGCCACGACCCATTCCTGACCGGCCTCGCGCTTGCTCTTGGGAATCCGGATCAGTGCGTTGCCTTTGCCCTTGTCCAGTTCAGGCAACTCGCTCAGGGCAAAGACCAGCAACTGCCCAGTGTTGGTGGCCACCGCCACGGACAGCTCATCAACGGGCCTTGGCAGCAGCTGCGGCGGCAGAACACTGGCCGCTTCGGGCAAGTTCAGCAACTGTTTGCCGGCCCGATTGCGGCTGAGCAAATTGCCGAACACCGTGACGAAGCCGTAGCCGTGACTGTTGCACAGCAGCCAGCGTGCCTCGGCATCGCTGGCGGCCAGCGCGACCGCGCGCTGACCTGAGGGGATATCGAAGCGGCCACTGAGTGGCTCGCCCTGGCCGCGTGCCGACGGCAGCGTATGGCAAGGTGTGGCGTAGGCGCGGCCGCCCGAATCGACAATCGCCAATGACTGGTTGCTGCGCGCGCGCAGCGAGATCAGGAAGGCATCGCCCTCGCGATAGGCCAGCCCGGTGGGCTCGATCTCATGCCCCTTGGCAGCGCGGATCCAACCCTTCTCGCTGAGCACCACGGTGATGGGCTCGGCTGGCGTGAGGTCGGACTCGGACAGGGCCTTGGCCGCCTCGCGCTCGACCAGCGGCGAGCGACGTTCGTCGCCATAGCGTTCAGCATCGGCCGTCAGTTCAGCGCGGATCAGATCGGTCATCCGTTCGTTCGATCCCAGGATGGCCTGCAACTCGGATTGCTCGGCCAGCAGCTTGTCCTGCTCGCCGCGGATCTTCATCTCTTCCAAGCGCGCCAGGTGGCGCAGCTTGGTCTCCAGGATCGCCTCAGCCTGCAGATCGGTGAGCCCGAAGCGTGCCATCAGAACCGGCTTGGGTTCGTCCTCGGTGCGGATAATCCGGATCACCTCATCCAGGTTGAGGTAGGCGATCAACAGGCCTTCGAGGATGTGCAAGCGCGCCTGCACCTTGTCCAGGCGGTAGCGGGTGCGACGGCGGACGGTTTCACGCCGGAAGCTGAGCCAGTCGACCAGCAAGGCCCGCAGGCCCATGACCTGAGGGCGGCCGTCCAGACCGATCACGTTCATGTTGACCCGGTAACTGCGCTCCAGATCGGTGGTGGCGAACAAATGCCCCATCAGTTCGTCGGCGTCGACGCGGTTGGAGCGCGGCACCAGCACCAGCCGAGTGGGATGCTGGTGATCGGATTCGTCGCGCAGTTCTTCCAGCCAGGGCAGCTTCTTGGCGCGCATCTGGTCGGCGATCTGCTCCATCACCTTGGATGGCGAGACCTGATGGGGCAGGGCGGTGATGACGATCTGACCGGGCTCGCGTCGCCAGATGGCGCGGGCACGCAGGGAACCGTTGCCGCCTTCGTAGATGCGCAGCAACTCGTCGCGCGGGGTGATGATCTCGGCTTCGGTGGGGAAATCCGGGCCGCGCACGTGGCGGCACAAGGCCGCGGTATCGGCTTCGGGCTCATCGAGCAGGTGCAGACAGGCGGACACCACCTCGCGCAGGTTGTGCGGCGGGATGTCGGTGGCCATGCCCACGGCAATGCCAGCACCGCCGTTGAGCAGCACATTGGGTACGCGCGCCGGCAACCAGCCGGGCTCATCCAGCGTGCCATCGAAGTTGGGCTGGAAGTCGGTGGTGCCCTGCGCGAGCTCGTCCAGCAAAAGCTTGGCATAGGCCGTCAGCCGCGCTTCGGTGTAACGCATTGCGGCAAAGCTCTTGGGGTCATCCGGCGAGCCGAAATTCCCCTGGCCGTCGATCAGCGGATAGCGATAGCTGAAGGGTTGCGCCATCAGCACCATCGCTTCATAGGCCGCGGAGTCGCCATGCGGGTGGTACTTGCCGATGACGTCACCGATGGTGCGAGCGGCCTTCTTGGGCTTGGATTGAGCCGACAGGCCCAATTCACTCATCGCATAGACGATGCGTCGCTGCACCGGCTTCAGGCCATCACCCAGGAACGGCAAGGCCCGATCCAGAATCACGTACATCGCATAGTTCAGATAGGCGCCTTCGGCGTACTCGCGCAGGGCGATGCGCTCCATGCCGGCGCTGTCCATCATCTCGGTCATCGGGATCTCATGCTTCCATCAGGCACCGCCGGGCGGCGGTGGGTTTCAAGGTTGGCTCTGGTCCAGTTCCCTGGCCAAGGCGGCCAGGCGGTCCGACCAGTGTTGCACTTCGTCGCCATCCGGCCCTTCCACCGTCACACGCAGCAGCGGTTCGGTCCCCGAGGGCCGCAACACCAGGCGTCCGCGTCCGGTCAGGGCCGCTTCGGTCTGTTCCTGCAGGCGGGTCAGTTGCGGGTGTTCGAGCAGGCTGCGGGCAGATCCGCGCAACGGGACGTTGACGGTGCGCTGGGGGACGCGTTGCAGATCGGCGAGGGATTCATCGAGCCGCTCACAGTACCCGTCTACGGCCTCAAGTGCTGCCAGCAAAGTGACCAATGCGTCTCCGGTGGTGGCGCGGTCCAGGCACAGCACATGGCCGGAGGCTTCGCCGCCCAAATTGCCACCGCGCTGCTTCATCCGCTCCAGGACATAGCGATCACCGACCGCGGCGCGCTCGAAGCCGATCCCGCGCTGCTGCAGCGCGTGCTCGATCCCGAAATTGGTCATCAGTGTGCCGACCACCGGTCCTCGCAGCATCGCCTGGTTCTGCCAACGCTTGGCCAGCAGCCAGATGATGTCGTCGCCATCGATCACCCGTCCGCTGGCCGAGACCAGCATCAGGCGGTCGCCATCACCGTCCAGTGCCACACCCAGTGCGGCGTTCTGCTCGCGCACGGCCTGAATCAGCGCATCCAGATCGGTCGCGCCACACCCCTGGTTGATGTTCAGCCCATCGGGTTCCACGCCGATCGTGTGCAGATCCGCGCCCAGTTCCTGCAGCAAGCGGGGGGCCAGTCGGTAGGCGGCGCCGTTGGCGGCGTCGACCACGATGCGCTGGCCACGGAGCGCCGGCAAGTCGCCGCGCAACGTCGACAGGCAGAAGTCCAGATACTGGCGGGCGCCGTCCTCATGCCGGCGGGCCTTGCCCAGCCGTACCGATTCGACCGTGGAGAATGGCTCGTCCAGTTCGGCTTCGATCGCCAGTTCGACCTCGTCCGGCAGTTTCTCGCCGTGCGCGGAAAAGAACTTGATGCCGTTGTCCGGGTAGGGGTTGTGCGAGGCGCTGATCACGATGCCGGCCTGGGCACCCAGATGGCGAGTCAGATAGGCCACCGCGGGTGTCGGCATCGGGCCGAGCAGCACCACATCCGCGCCGGCGGCACTGAGACCGGCCTCAATGGCGGACTCGAACATGTAGCCGGAGATGCGCGTGTCCTTGCCGATCAGGACCAGCGGGTGCTGATGGCCGCGGCCGAGCACTGCACCGGCCGCGCGCCCAAGTCGAACGGCAAAATCGGCAGAGATCGTGGGACTGCCGACGCGTCCTCGAATGCCGTCGGTGCCGAAATAGCGCCGCACCTCAGGACTCCGGCGGCACGTAGCCGACGGGTTGTTCCACATCGCCACCAAACAGAAAGCGCTCCATCTGTTCGGCCAGCCAGGCGCGCGCCTGCGGATCCCTGGGGCTGAGTCGGTTCTCGTTGATCAGCATGGTCTGGTGGGCCAGCCACTGCTCCCAGGCCGGCTTGCTGATCTGCGCCTGGATGCGCTGACCCAGCTCACCCGGGTAGGGGGGCTTGTCGAGACCTTCGGCCAGCCGTCCGAGGCGGGCACACTGGACTTGTGATGACATGCGGTCGGGTCCGTGATTCGCAGTGGTGCGCAGTATGCCATCGCGGCCCGCTGCAGCCGCGGACCGGCAGCGCTCGGATACACTGTGGGGTCTGTTCCGCAGGTCGATCACCGATGAGCATTCCTACCCTCGACTTCCAGCAGTTCTTCAGTCATCGCGATGCCTTTGTGGCCGAGCTCGGCGCCGCCTACCGGCAGTTCGGTTTCGTTGGAATCCGCAATCATGGTCTGGATCCGACGCTGATCGATCAGGCCTATCGCGTCTTCCAGGCCTTTTTTGCGCTGCCTGAGGAGATCAAGCGGCGCTACCACCTAGCTGGCAAGGGTGGCGCGCGCGGCTACACCGGATTCAAGATCGAGACGGCCAAGGACAGCGATCACCCGGACCTGAAGGAGTTCTGGCACATCGGTCGGGAGTTGCCGGCTGGACATCCCTATGCCGAGGAGATGCCCGACAATCTGTGGCCGACCGAAGTGGAGGGCTTTCGCCAGTACGGCTACGGCCTCTACGAAGCGCTCGACGGACTGGGTCGGGTGATGCTTCAAGCCATTGCCCTGCACCTGGGTCTGCGCCAGGACTGGTTCGATGACAAGGTCAACCATGGCAACTCGATTCTGCGGCCCATTCACTATCCCCCCATCGGCGACCCCGAAACCCCGTCGGTTCGCGCCGGACAGCACGAAGACATCAACCTGATCACCCTGTTGATCGGCTCCAGCGCCGAGGGCCTGCAACTGTTGCGACGTGATGGCAGCTGGCTACCGGTCACGACCCAGGGTGATGCGATCGTCTGCAACATCGGCGACATGCTGCAGCGGCTGACCAATCATGTGTTGCCCTCAACGACCCATCGCGTGGTCAACCCGGTCGGCGAGAAGGCGCGGCAGCCGCGCTATTCGATTCCCTTCTTCCTGCACCCCAATCCTGACTTCGTCATCGAGACGCTGCCGGGCTGCATCTCGGCAGACAACCCCAACCGCTATCCGGAATCGATCACCGCGCAGGGCTATCTGCAGGAGCGCCTGCGCGAGATCCGTCTGATCTGACCAGAAATGGCGTGACCAATCAGGGGGCAACCGGCCGCAAAGCACACTTCAGTCGCTGCGGCCGCTATCGATATGCGCTTGAGCGGACCTTCAGCGGTGCGGGTGGGGACGGCAGCGTGTTGCTCGTCATGCTCAATCCCAGCACCGCCGATGCCGAGCAGGACGATCCCACCATCCGTCGCTGTCAGGGTTTTGCCAGACGACTGGGCGCCGAGCGCCTGCTGGTGGGCAATCTCTTTGCCTGGCGAGCGACGCGGCCCAAGGATCTGTTCGCGGCGACCGATCCCGTTGGACCGGCCAACGACCGCTGGCTGCGACACCTGGCCCGGCGCGCCGATCGCATCATCGTCGCTTGGGGCGCACATGCACCCGTCGCGCGCAGTGAGGCCGTAAGCCGACTGTTGGCGCGATATGGCAAGCCGTTGCTGGCGCTGGGTTCGACCGCCGCAGGTCAGCCGCGGCACCCGTTGTACCTGCGCAGCGACAGTCCGCTGTTCGAGTGGGTGGTTCCAAAGCCACGAAAAGTGTTGCGCACCAAGGCCTGGACGCTTCCAAGTCACTGAATCTCAGGCTACACTTGCGGGCTTGGTTTTCTCTAGACAGGCAATACCTTCATGGTCAAGATCCGTTTGGCGCGCGCTGGCGCCAAGAAGCGCCCCTTCTATCACATCGTCGTGGCCGACGAGCGCAGCCGTCGTGACGGTCGCAACATCGAACGCGTGGGCTTCTACAACCCGATCGCTGCTGGCCAGGAAGTGCCGCTGCAGATCGATCTGGAACGCGTCAACTACTGGGTGGGGCAGGGTGCTGGCATGTCCGACACCGTGCGTTCGCTGGTCAAGCGCGCCGGCAAGGCTGCACCGGCCGAGGCCGCCGCGGCCGCCTGAGTCACGCCGACATGGCCGACGTCGACCGATGGGTCTCGCTCGGCCGCCTGGGCCGCGCCCATGGTGTGCGCGGCTGGTGCTGGATCCGATCAGACTGTGATCCAGCCGAGGCGCTCTTCGACTATGCGCCCTTGCGCCTCCGACTGGATGGTCGCGAGCTGAACCTTCAGATTGAGCAGAGCCGCCAGCTGCCCAAGGGCCTGCTGGCCAAAGTCTCCGGTTTTGATACCCCGGAAGCTGTGCAGGCATGGGCGGGTGCGTTGATCGAAACGCCGCGCAGTGCCTTGCCGGAAGGCGAGGGTTGGTATTGGACTGACCTCGAAGGGTTGCAGGTCTGCAATCAGGATGGCGTTGACTTTGGCCGCGTCAGTCATTTGTTCGATGCGGGCGGCGGCACCGTGATGGTGGTGCAGGGCGAGCGCGAGCGCTTGCTGCCCTTCGTCATGGACCAGGTCGTCCGACGGGTTGATCTGGAGGCCAGGAGAATCGACGTCGATTGGGACGCCGATTTCTGAGCGAGTCGTGCATTTCGATCTGATCAGTCTGTTTCCGGAGCAAATGCAGTCGATGGCCCGTCTGGGTGTCATCGGGCGAGCGCTGGATCGTGGCCAGGTGTCACTGCGTTGCTGGAACCCGCGTGACTACACCGACGACGCCTATCGTCGCGTTGACGAACGTCCCTTCGGCGGCGGGCCGGGCATGGTCATGCTGGTCGAGCCGCTGCGGCGGACACTGGACGCGATCCGTGCCAATGCCGAAGGCGTGACTGCACCAGTCATTCACTTCAGCCCCCGCGGGCGGCCACTGACGCAGGCCCGAGTCCGGGCGCTAGCCGCGTTGCCGCGACTGGTGCTGATCGCCAGTCGCTATGAGGGCGTGGATCAGCGTTTTCTCGATCAGCATGTCGACGAGGAGATCTCCATCGGAGACTACGTGCTGGCCGGAGGGGAATTGCCGGCGCTGGTGTTGCTCGAGGCGGTGAGTCGTCTGCAGGAGGGTGTGCTGCACACGGCGGAATCGGCCGAGCAGGATTCTTTTGGTGACTCAGGATTGCTGGACTGTCCGCACTACACCCGGCCGGAACATCTGCCGGAAGGTTCGGTGCCAGCGGTGCTGCTCAGTGGCGATCATGCGGCGATCGCGCGTTGGCGCCTGCAACAACAATGGCTGGAGACGAAGGCACGGCGCCCGGAACTGCTTGATCGGCTCAATCTGTCTGACGAACAAAAAAAGCTTCTAAGTCGGGCAGGTTTCACCCTATAATGGTGAGCTAACTTTCGTTTCAAGCTGTTTTCAGGAATCAAGCACATGAGCAAGATCATCCAGGCGCTCGAAGCCGAGCAAATGAATCGTCAGCTTCCGCAGTTCGGCCCGGGTGACACGGTGGTCGTCAACGTGCGGGTCAAGGAAGGCAATCGCGAGCGCGTCCAGGCCTATGAAGGCGTGGTCATTGCCAAGCGCGACCGCGGCCTGAACTCGGCCTTCACGGTGCGCAAGATCTCCCACGGTACCGGCGTCGAGCGCGTGTTCCAGGCGTTCAGCCCGGCGATCGAATCGGTCGAGATCAAGCGTCGCGGCAAGGTCCGTGCGGCCAAGCTGTACTACCTGCGCGACCTGTCCGGCAAGAAGGCCCGTATCCGCGAGGATCTGTCGGCCCGCGCCAAGGACAACGAGGCAGCGAAGGAAGCAGCCAAGGCCTGATCCAAGGTCCAGGATGCTTGAGAAGAAGGGTCGGCACTGCCGGCCCTTTTTCGTTTCAGGCCATCGGTCAGGCTGCTAGCATGAGCTGATCATTGCGGAGGGTTCCCATGGCGACGCAGAAGGCGATGGACGACTGGCTGAAGCTCAGTCAGGACTACTGGAAAGGCTTTCAGGATCTGACTGGTCAGGCCATGCGCAGCGTGCAGGCCGAAAGCACGGCCGCGCCCTGGCACGAGGGACTGGAACAATGGACGCGGATGTTTCGCGGCATGCCCGGCCATTCCGATGCCAGCAATATCCTCGATCAGGTGTTGGACCATGGTCGTGGCTACCTGAACTTTCTGCAGCAGATTGCCAGCAATCCCGCGGCCTTCGGTGCCCAGGACCTGAAGTCGGCAGCACAGCGAATGGTCGACGAAATCCGCCAGGCCAATCCGCTGGCCCAGGGACTACCTTTCGCCGGGACGCCGTTTGGTGAGTCCTTCGCTCAATGGCTGAAGATGTGGCAGGACGGCGTGGCCCCGCTGCAGGCCGACTCGCAAGCCTTCGGGCGGCTACCCGCCTACGGCATGGCTCGGGAGTACGTCGAGCAGGCGCAGGCATTGCAGGCGGCACAGGAACGCTTGCGAGCCGCCAATCAGGCCTATGGGTTGTTGATGGCCCGAGTGCTGGAGTCGGGCCTGGAGCGCTTCCAGGACAAGCTGGCCGATCGCGCTGAACCTGGCGGACGCCGCGTCGACAATCTGCGCGCCCTCTACGATCTGTTCATCGATGGTCTGGAAGAGGCCTACGCCGAAACGGCGTTGGGCAACGAGTTCCGACAGGTCTATGGCGAACTGGTCGACGCCCAGTCCGACTTGCGTCTGCAGGTGCAGAAGGTGGTCGAACAGATCAGCGCCAGCCTGGGCATGCCCACGCGCAGTGAAGTCAACACGCTGGCTGAACGCCTGCAGGCAGTCCGTCGCGCGGTGCGCAAGGGCGGTGATCAGGCCGCCATCGTTGCCTTGAAGGCCGAAGTCGATGCCTTGCGTCGCGAGGTGGCCACGCTCAAGTCCGCCAGTCACGCGATCCATGACGACGATGACGTGGCGCCCTCGTCACCACCCAGCGGCCGCAAGCCGAAAATCAGCACACAGCCCGTGTCGACTCGAGCCAAGCCCGGTACCGCCGCCAAACCAGGGGCAGCGACCAGGGCCGGGGCCAGCAAGGCGCCCGCCAGCAAGGCCAAGGCTGCTGCCAGCAAGGCGCCTGCTGGCAAGACGAAGACGACTGCGACCGCCACTCGCAGCACGCCCACCTCGACCAGCAAGCGTCGCGCCGCTCCCAAGGCGACCGGTGCTCAGCGCAAGAAGGCCTAAGTCATGGATGCACTGTCTCTCAAGCCCGAAGCCCTCGTCGACGAGGCGCTGCGCTATCAGTCCAAGATTGCCGCGGCGCTGGGCACGCTGACCCGCATGGACGATGTCCATTTCGGCGTCACCGACAAGGAAGCCATCTACAGCGAAGACAAGCTGGTGCTGTATCGCTATCGCGGCGACAGCAAGCCCACCGCCAAGGTGCCGCTGTTGATCGTCTACGCGCTGGTCAATCGGCCGTACATGGTCGATCTGCAGGCCGACCGCTCGCTGGTGCGCAATCTGCTGTCGCTGGGCGAGGACGTCTACCTGATCGATTGGGGTTATCCGGATAGGGCCGATCGCTACCTGACGCTGGACGACTACATCAACGGCTACATCCAGCGCTGCGTCGAGGTGATCTGCGAGCGCCATGGGCTGGAGCGCATCAATGTGCTCGGCATCTGCCAGGGTGGCGCCTTCAGTCTCTGCTACGCGGCCATGCATCCCGAGCGTGTGCAGAATCTGATCACCATGGTCACACCGGTGGATTTCCACACTCCGGACAACATGCTCAGTCACTGGACGCGCAGCATGGACGTCGATCGCTTCGTCGATTCGCTCGGCAACGTGCCGGCGGACCTGATGAACTACTGCTATCTGACGCTGAAGCCCTTCCGGCTGAACCATCAGAAGTATGTCGGCATGGTCGACATCCTGGATGACAAGCTGGAAATGGAGAATTTCCTGCGCATGGAGAAATGGATCTTCGACTCGCCCGATCAGGCCGGTGAGGCCTTTCGTCAGTTCGTCAAGGACTTCTACCAGGGCAACAAGCTGGTCAAGGGTGGGCTGGTGATCGGTGAGACGGCGGTGGACATGGCCAATGTCTCGATGCCGGTGCTGAACATCTATGCCGAGCAGGATCATCTGGTCCCGCCCAACGCGTCCAAGGCGATGAAGGATGTGGTCGGCACCGACGACTATGAAGTGCTGGCCTTCCGCGGCGGGCACATCGGCATCTATGTGTCGTCGCGCGCCCAGCGTGAGGTACCCAGCGCCATCCATCGCTGGCTGGGCGAGCGCTGCTGATCTCACCCATCGTTCGGCGCCGCTGAAACCTCCCATTTCGGGGCGCCGCCGCAGGGCCGAGCCCTGCAGTTCCTCATTGTCACGTTCAGGGGCCGAATATGAGCACCATTCGCCAGGATGATTTCATTCAGAGCGTCGCCGACGCGCTGCAGTTCATCTCCTACTATCACCCCAAGGACTACATCACCAATCTGGCCCGGGCCTACGAGATCGAGGAATCGGCAGCGGCTCGCGATGCGATGGCGCAGATCCTGATCAATTCACGCATGTGCGCCGAGGGCCATCGGCCGATCTGCCAGGACACCGGCATCGTGACGGTCTTTCTCAAGGTCGGCATGAACGTCCGCTGGGACGCGACACTGAGCGTGCAGGAGATGTGCGACGAGGGCGTGCGACGGGCCTACAACCACCCGGACAACAAGTTGCGCGCCTCGGTGCTGGCCGATCCGGCCGGCAAGCGCAGCAATACCCGCGACAACACGCCAGCGGTGGTCAATGTCAGCATCGTCCCGGGCGACACCGTCGATGTGATCGTGGCGGCCAAGGGTGGTGGCTCGGAGGCGAAGAGCAAGTTCGTCATGCTCAACCCATCGGACTCCATCGTCGACTGGGTGTTGAAGACCGTGCCGACGATGGGTGCCGGCTGGTGCCCCCCAGGGATGCTCGGCATCGGCATTGGCGGCACCGCCGAGAAAGCGATGCTGCTGGCCAAGGAAGCGCTGATGGAGCCGATCGACATGCCCGATCTGCTCGCACGCGGCCCGTCCAACCGCATCGAAGAACTGCGCGTCGAGCTGTACGAGAAGGTCAATGCGCTGGGCATCGGCGCACAGGGCCTGGGCGGACTCACCACCGTGCTTGACGTGAAGATCCACGACTATCCGACCCATGCGGCCAATCTGCCGGTGGCGATGATTCCGAACTGTGCCGCCACTCGACATGCCCACTTCGTGCTCGATGGCAGTGGTCCGGTACAACTGGAGCCGCCGTCGCTGGACGACTGGCCCAAGCTGACCTATGACGCCTCCAAGGGGCGCCGGGTGGATCTGGACAGCATCACGCGCGCAGAGGTACTGAGCTGGCGGCCGGGTGACGTGCTGCTGCTCAATGGCAAGCTGCTGACCGGTCGCGACGCCGCCCACAAGCGCATGGTCGAGATCCTCAACAGCGGCGAGAAGCTGCCGGTCGATTTCACCAACCGCTTCATCTACTACGTCGGCCCGGTCGATCCGGTGGGCGACGAAGTGGTCGGACCGGCTGGACCCACAACGGCCACGCGAATGGACAAGTTCACCCGCCAGATGCTTGAGCAGACTGGCCTGCTGGGGATGGTTGGGAAGGCCGAGCGCGGCCCGACCGCGATCGAGGCGATCCGAGACCACCAGGCGGTGTATCTGATTGCCGTGGGTGGTTCGGCCTATCTGGTCTCCAAGGCCATTCGTGGCTCGCGAGTGCTGGCCTTCCCGGAACTGGGCATGGAGGCGGTCTACGAGTTCGAGGTCAAGGACATGCCGGTCACCGTGGCCGTCGATTCTCAGGGGACCTCGGTGCACCAGCAGGCGCCACGCGAATGGCAGGCCCGCATCGGCAAAATCCCCGTGGTCACCGCCTGAGGCAGCCCACTCGGAGCGCCGACGTCCCCGTCGGTGCTCCACGCCATGCCGACCATGAACCGGCGCTCCCGGACGGCCGGATCGTAGTTCGGTCAGAGTGGTTCGCCCACCACGATGTGAAGCCCAGCTGCATTCCGGGCGCGATCCGGCCCTTTGGATCGTGCCGCCAGCGGCGCTAGCCAGTATCATCCGCGGCCGGCCCGCAGAAGTTGAAGCCCTCCGTGTTCGATCTGTTGAAAGTTGGCGGTTATGTGATGATCCCGCTGCTGGCCGCCTCCGTGCTGGCCATCGGCATCGTGCTGGAACGCTTCTGGTCGCTGCGCCGCAGCGCCGTGCTGCCGGCCGGTCTGGGCGAGGAAGTGCGCGCCTGGGCGCGTTCGCCCAAGCTGGATCCGGCCCATCTGCAGAAGTTGCAGCAGAACTCCCCGTTGGGTGAGGTCCTGGCCGAGATCCTGCTGCACCGCGGCCGTTCGCGCGAGGTGATGCGGCAGAAGGCCGAAGAGATCGGTCGCCAGGTCGTGCACGGCATGGGGCGCTTCCTCAACACGCTCGGCACCATCGCGACCATCTCGCCGCTGCTGGGCCTGCTGGGCACCGTCATCGGTCTGATCCGGATGTTTCTGGTGATTACCACCGCCGGCATCGGTGATGCCAACAAGCTCGCCGGCGGCATCGGCGAGGCACTGGTGGCCACCGCCAGCGGCCTGGTCGTGGCGATCTTTGCCTACTTCTTCCACCGCTATCTGCGTGGCCACGTGGTCAGTCTGGGTGTCGGCCTGGAGCGTGAGGCCGCACTGTTGATCGACAGTCTGGAGCGGCCGGCCGAGCCCTCGGCCGCTCAACCTGCAGTTCGGACGGCGGCGCGATGAGATTCACCGAGGAGATCCACGAGGAGCCAGAGATCAACGTCATTCCGTTGATCGACGTGATCCTGGTGCTGCTGATCTTCTTCATGGCGACGGCGACCTTCGACGAGCAGACTCGGATGAAGCTGTCGCTGCCACAGGCCAGCGAAGATCAGGTGCAGACCGATCGGCTGGAAGCGCTGGTCATTCAGATCAGCGCCGACGGCCGCTTCTATGTCGCCTCCAACGAGGTGCTCAACGCGCGTGTAGACACGCTGAAAACGGCGCTGGAGCGCAGCGCCGGCAATGACCGCAGTCAGGGCGTGATCGTGCGGGCCGATGCCCGTGCCGAGCATCAGCTGGTGGTAACCGCACTGGATGCGTTGGGTCAGCTCGGCTTTGAACGGATCTCGATCGCCACCGTGAGGGCCGATACGGAGGCCGAATGAGCGTCAGTGCCGAGCCAGCGGCCGCGCGCGGGGCTCGCAGCACCTATCGCCGCCTGCTCGGCTGGGCCAGGCCCTACGGTTGGCTGGCGTTGGCGGCAATCTTCGGATTGATTCTGGAGGCCGGGGTCTCCACGGCCTTCACCTGGCTGCTCAAGCCCATGCTCGACGAGGTCTTCGTCGACCGCGATGCACAGCTGATTGCCTGGTTGCCGTGGGTCATTCTGCTGTTGTTCGCCGCTCGCGGCGCCGGCCTGTTTCTGGGCGACTATTCGGTGGCACGGATCAGCCGCTGTGTCATTCGCGATCTGCGTCAGGCTTGCTTCGAGCGCTACCTCGGCCTGCCGTCGAGCTATTTCTCCCGCCATCCCAGTGGCGAACTCAGCGCGCGGCTGACTTATCACGTCGAACAGGTGGGCCAGACCTGCACCGAAGGTCTGAAGATCCTCATCCTCGACAGTCTGACCGTGATCGGCCTGGTCGGTGTGATGCTGTACTGGTCGGTCTCCCTGACCTTGATGGTGCTGCTGATCGGTCCGTTGATCGGGCTGCTGGTGGGCTATGTGGGGCGGCGCTACCGGCGCATCTCGCGACGGGTGCAGGCATCGATGGCCGACGTGGCGCAGCTGGCCCAGGACGCGGTCGGCGCCGAGCGCGACATCAAGATCTATGCCGCCCAGCCACTGTTTCGCAGTCGCTTTGCCGCGACCAATCGCCACCATTTTGGTGGCCAGATGAAGATCGCCGCGACCAGCGCCCTGAGTACGGCCACGGTGCAGTTCCTGGCGGCCCTTGCACTGGCGCTGGTGATCCTGATGGCGACCCGGCCGGGCCGGCTGGAGAGCCTCAGTCCCGGCGCCTTCATGTCCTTCATCAGCGCGATGCTGCTGATCCTGCCGTCGCTGAAGCGCCTGACCAATGTGCAGTCGATGATCGGTCGAGGTCTGGCTGCCGCCGAGAGCGTCTTCGATCTGCTGGACCAGCAGCCCGAGCCCGCCGGCGGTCAGCGCGAGCTGACGCGGGCCCGCGGCGATGTACGTCTTGAGCAGGTCCGCATGCGCTACGACAGCGAGCGGCAATGGGCTTTGGATGGGGTCGATCTGGATCTGCCTGCCGGGACGGTCACGGCACTGGTTGGTCGATCAGGCAGCGGTAAGAGCACGCTGGCCGCGCTGCTGGCACGCTTCCATGATCCGGACAGCGGACAGATACGGCTCGACGGCGTACCGCTGTCGGACTATGCGCTGGCGGATCTGCGCCGGCAGATCGCCCTGGTCAGCCAGAACGTGGTGCTGTTCGATGACAGCATCGCCGCCAACATCGCCCTGGGCTCGGCAGGTGCGGCGACACCGGCACAGATCGAAGCGGCGGCGCGCGCGGCGCATGTGCTGGAATTCGCCGAGCAGTTGCCGGCCGGCCTGGACACGCGCATTGGTGAGAATGGCGCACAGCTGTCCGGTGGTCAGCGTCAGCGTATCGCGCTGGCCCGGGCGATTCTCAAGGACGCACCGATTCTGATCCTGGACGAGGCGACATCGGCGCTGGACAACGAATCCGAGCGTCTGATTCAAGCGGCGCTGGCCGAGATCAGTCGGGGCCGCACCACGCTGGTGATCGCGCATCGACTGAGCACGGTCGAGAAGGCCGATCGCGTGGTGGTGATGGACTCGGGCCGGATCATCGAGCAGGGCAGTCACGCCGAGTTGCTGGCCGCCGGTGGTGCCTACGCGGCGCTGTACCACTCGCAGTTGGCCTGAGCATGTGGCGCGCTGCACTGGAGCGGCGGCTCAATGCCATCTGGTACGAAGGTGCGCGGCCTTGGCCGGGACTGGCATTGTTGTCGCGCCTCTATGGTTGGCTGCGTCAACGACGCCTGCGCCGTGCTGAACGTTCGCCGGCGCAGTCCCTCGCCGTTCCCGTCATCGTCGTAGGCAATCTGACCGCTGGTGGCAGCGGCAAGACGCCACTGGTGGCGGCCGTGGTCGATCATCTGCGACAGCAGGGGCGACACCCGGGCGTGATTTCACGAGGCTATGGCCGACGTGGCGACGCGCTGCGCCGCGTACAACCCGATAGTTCGGCCATTGAGGTCGGTGATGAGCCGCTGTTGCTGCAGCGCCGCTGCGGGGTGCCTGTGGCCGTTGCTGCCGATCGCCGGCTCGCCGCCCAAGCGCTGATTGACGACGACTCCGCCCAGGTGGACGTGCTGGTCGCCGATGACGGCCTGGAGCATCTGGGCCTGCCTCGACAATGCGAGATCGTGGTGATCGACGCCCGCCGCGGCTTCGGCAACGGCCGGCTGCTGCCGGCCGGTCCGCTGCGGGCGCCACCGGAGCGCGCTGCGCAGGCACAACTGCGTGTCAGCAATGGCGGCGACTGGCCGCAGGCGCATCGGATGGAACTGCGACCGAGCGGGCTGTTCAGGCTCCAGGATGGCACGCCCTTGCCACTGTCGTGGCTGGCGGGCCGCGACGTCAGCGCGGCCGCTGGTATCGCTCATCCGCAACGCTTTTTCGATACGCTCACCGGCTTGGGGGCACGACTGATGCGGTGTGAGGCCTTGCCGGACCATGTGGACCCGGCTGAGCTGCGGGAAGCAGTGCAGGATCGATCCACCCCCTGGCTGATCACCGAGAAGGATGCGATGAAGCTGCACTCGCCATGGCCAGCGGCCGAGGTGGTGGTTTTGACGGTCACCGCCGAATTGCCGGAGGCCTTCTGGCAAATGCTGTGGGACTGTCTGGATACCGCTGCGGGATCGGCTGCCTCATGAGTCGCGTCGTCATTGCCATACCGGCTCGATTTGGCGCATCGCGTTTGCCGGGCAAGCCCCTGCGTCTGATTGCTGGCTCGCCACTGATTGCCCACGTGATTGCCCGGGCGCAGTCAGTGGGTCAGGTGCGCGTCGTGGTCGCCACCGATGATTTGCGGATTGCCGAGGTGGCCGAGCGCGCTGGTGTGGAGGCCTGTCTGACCTCTCCCGAGCACCGCAGCGGCAGCGATCGTTTGGCCGAATGCGCCGAACGGCTGGGGCTGAGCGACGATACCGTGTTGGTCAATCTGCAGGGCGACGAGCCACTGATGCCGGCGGCCTGTCTGCGCCAGGTGGCGCAGTTGCTGGCCCGCCATCCACAGGCGGCGATCGCCACGCTGGCTGCGCCCATCGATGATGCCGAACAGCTGTTCGATCCGAATGTGGTCAAGGTGGTTTGTGACAAGCAGGGCTTTGCCCGCTACTTCTCGCGTGCACCGATACCCTACGCGCGAGATGCCTTTGCGGTGACGCAAACCGAATTGCCTGCTGGCCTGCCGGCGCAACGTCACATTGGCCTGTACGCCTATCGCGTCGGTGCCTTGCGGCAGTTCACCGCGCTGGCACCGACACCACTGGAGCAGTTCGAGTCACTGGAGCAGTTGCGTGCCCTGGAGCACGGGCTGCCGATCATCGTGGCGCCGGCGATCGAGCCGGTGCCGGCCGGCGTGGATACTGAAGCCGATCTGTTCCGCGTGGCCGGCCAGCTCGGCGGGCCGAGCGTACCGCCCAGCGCCGACGCCCAGCCTGCACAGGCAGCGCCGGTCATCGAGCAGGCCGAGCCTCGTCGACAGCTGCGGCTGGCCTTCGTTTGCATGGGCAACCTGTGCCGCTCGCCACTGAGCGAGGCGGTGGCCCGACGCGAGGCCGAACGCCGCGGGCTGGGGCGTTTCGTGCAGGTGGCTTCGCGCGGGACACATGCTTCCAACAGCGGCCAACGGGCCGATCTGCGGGTGCAGGCGCTGGGTCGGGCGCAGCGTCTGGATCTGACGCAACACCGTTCTCGACGCCTCTCCGCCGAAGATTTCGATGGTTTCGATCTGCTGCTGGCGCATGATGACGAGAACCTGGCCTACATGCAGGCAGGCTGTCCCGAGGCCTTGCGCAACCGGGTTCAGAGACTGATGGACTTCGCGCGCGACAGTGGTCTGGACGATGTGCCGGATCCCTACCACGGTGATCACGAGGACTTCCTGGAGGCCTACCGGCGCATCGAAATCGGTGTGCGGGGGCTGTTTGACTGGATCGAGCAGCGAACGCGTCGCCGCCGCTGAATCGACTGTTGCCGCAGCGACGGCGGCAGTCCCCAATTGAACCCCACCGGCGCACCTTGGGATTGCTAGACTGTAGCGGATCGGAACAAGGCGGGTCGGGCATGGATCTGAGCAGCGGGCAGGGGCTGTATCTGCATGAGTGGCCGGAGGGTCTGGGCTGGGTCAATACCGACGAAGCCCCTCGCCTGGCAGATCTCCGCGGCAAGGTGGTCCTGCTGGTGTTCTTCAATGCCTCGGTGGTGCATGGCCACCAACTGCTGGAAGAGCTCAAGCCGCTGCAGAACCGCTACCACGACGGTCTGGCCGTGGTGGGTATGCACACACCGAAATATGCCCATGAGACGCACGACAGCTATGTGCTGAAGGCGATCAACCGGCTGCATCTGCGCTTTCCGGTCGCCAATGACAAGGAATATGTCGCCTGGCGGCGCCTCGCCGTACAGGCCTGGCCGACCACCGTGATCCTGGACTGCGAGGGTCGTCTGGTCGGCATCTTTCCCGGCTGCGGTCGAGTCGCCGAGATTGAAGCCCGGATCGAATCGCTGCTGGATCAGGCCGGTCTGGCCGATCAGCGCAACTACGAGCCCTTGCCTGCGGCGCGCAAGCCGGAAACCCGCAAGGCGCTCAGTTTCCCGGCCGCCATCGTGGCCGGTGAGAACCATCTTTATGTGGCCGACAGCAGCCTGAACCGCATTCTGGAGGTCAGTCCGACTGGTCACATCACCCGGGTCTTCGGGTCCGGCAATGCCGGGCTGTGGGATGCAAGGGGCACCGAAGCCGGCTTCAACCGGCCGCAGGGGCTGGCCATCTCGCGCGACCAGTTGTTCGTTGCCGACACGGGAAACCACGCGGTGCGGCGAGTCAAGCTGGCCAACGGCGAGGTGGAAACGCTGTGTGGTACCGGCAAGCTGGCCGATCTGCGCCATTTCGATATGGGGCTGCCCAAGCAGACCCCGTTGGCCTCGCCGATGGATGTCGCCATTTACAACGAGCGGCTGTTCATCGCGGTGGCAGGTTTCCAGCAGATCCTGGAACTGGATCTGGGCCGTGATCGCCTGTCGATCCTGGCCGGCAATGGCCGCGAAGATCTGGCCGACGGCAGCGGCAATTTCGCCAGCTTCGCCGAGCCTTGTGGATTGAGCGTGGGTCGGGACAGCCTGTACGTCGCCGACAGCGGCAACTCGGCGCTGCGTGCGGTTCGCCTCGCTGATGCCCGGGTTCAGACCTTGCTAGGCCTGGGGCCGTTCGATTTTGGCGATGTGGATGGCAACGCCACACTGGCGCGTTTGCAGCATCCGATGGCGGTGCACGTGGACGCTGCCCGCAATCTGATCTGGCTCTGCGACAGCTTCAACAACAAGTTGAAGGTCTATGCGCTCAACAAGGGTGAGGTGAAGACCATCAACTTGAAATATGCGTTGACCGAGCCGATGGGTCTGTGCGTGGCCAAAGATGCGGTGTGGATTGCCAACACCGGCGCACATGAGATTCTGCGACTGGATCTGAAGGGCGGCAAGCTGTCGCGCCTGCCGATTGGAGACGGATGAGCGCTGCGAAGGCGCGTGGCGTCGATCGCGAGATGCCAGATCCCGAAGCGCCGACCCCGACTTCGAAGGCTGAGGATGCGGGGCCTCTCGACGAGGCGGAGACGCCTTTCGATGGCCGCGCCTTCGCCCGACGATTGCCGCGCGGACCCGGTGTCTACCGGATGCTCGACCACAAGGCCGCGGTGCTCTACGTCGGCAAGGCCGCGAATCTGCGCAAACGGGTCGAGAGCTACTTTGCCCGCACCCCGAGTGATCCGCGCATTGCCACGATGGTCGCGCAGGTGGCGGCGATGGAGTTCATTGTCACTCGCACCGAGGGTGAAGCTCTGCTGCTGGAAGCTCAGCTGATCAAGTCGCTGAAGCCGCGATACAACATCGACCTGCGTGACGACAAGAGTTACCCCTACATTCATTTCACCGACCATGAGTTTCCCCAGGTCGGCTTCTATCGGGGCTCGCGACAACGTCCGGGACGCTTCTTTGGTCCCTATCCCAGTGCCCAGGCAGTGCGGTTGACCCTCAACCACGTCTATCGGTTTTTTCGCCTGCGTCAGTGTGAGGACAGTGTCTATCGGCATCGATCCCGACCTTGCCTGCAACACCAGATCGGGCGTTGCAGCGCACCTTGTGTGGGCATGATCGAATCGCACAACTATGCACGCCAGCTGCATCACGCCGAATTGTTCCTGCAGGGCCGAGCGGATCGCTTGCTGGATGAGTTGGGCGAGGAAATGCAGCAGGCCGCGCGTGATCTGGCCTTCGAGAGAGCGGCAGAATTGCGCGATCAGCTGGCCTCATTACAGCGCGTGCTGGCCAATCAGTACGTGCAGGGCGAGCGCGGCGAGCTCGACGTGGTGGTCGTCCACGTGGCCGATGGCCAGGTCTGCGTCGAACTCCTGTACTTTCGCGGCGGGTTGAGTCTGGGCAATCGCAGCTATTTCCCGCGCTCGGCCGGCAGCCTCGATCCGGCCGAGATCCTGCGTGGCTTTCTGTTGCAGCACTATCTGCAACTGCCGCCGCCTGGCGAATTGCTGTTGAGTCATCCCATCGAGGATCAGCAGGCGTTGGCCGAACTGCTGTCGGTCACGCATGGCCAGCGCGTCAAGCTGATTGCCAATCCCCGCGGCGACCGGGCGCGCTGGGTGGAAATGGGTCTGCGCACCGCGGCCGCTGCATTGGAAGCCCGCGCGGCCGATGCCGCCTCGATGCAGCGCCGATTCGACGATCTTGCGCAGCTGCTGGACGTCGACACGATTGAGCGGGTCGAGTGCTTTGACATCAGCCACACGCAGGGCGAACAGACGGTGGCCAGTTGCGTGGTATTCGGTCCAGAGGGCGCCCTGCGCAATGACTATCGTCGCTACAACATCAGCGGCATCACACCGGGCGATGACTATGCGGCGATGCGGCAGGCGCTCCAGCGGCGTTTCCGGCGCTTGCGCGATGGCGAGGGAACAGCCCCGGATCTGCTGCTGATCGATGGCGGGCGAGGGCAGTTGGCACAGGCGATCGAGGTGCTGACCGACCTGGGTCTGCAGGATCTGACGCTGCTGGGCGTGGCCAAGGGCGAGGAACGCCGCGCCGGCGAGGAAAGTCTGTGGCGTCCGGGCGTCGATCAGCCGCTGCGCCCATCCGGCAACCGGCCAGCTGCTCTACTGATTCAGCAGGTCCGCGATGAGGCCCATCGCTTTGCCATTACCGGGCACCGGGCCCGGCGTGGCAAGCAGCAGACGCATTCGGTGCTGGAGGACATCGCCGGCGTGGGCGGCAAACGGCGCAAGGCGCTGCTGCAGCATTTCGGCGGTCTGAAGGGATTGGAACGGGCCGGCATCGAAGAACTGATGCGGGTTGAGGGAATCAGTCGGGCTCTGGCGGAGCGGATCTACGAACGCTTGCACCACTGAGGATCATTCGAAGCCATCCACCAGCAGCTGATCGGTCGGAAAAGCTGCATAGACGGCGCCCTGATCCTGGAAGGTCGCGTCCGTACCAAAGGCACCGATGACCATGCTGTCCGTGCCGGTCCAGGCCACCGCATGACCAAAACTGTTGGCATCGGCAGCACCCAGCGGCTGCTTGCCGGTCCAGCTGCCCGCCGCATGTGCGAACAGATACACCGCGCCAGGACCGACACATCCGGACACGTTGAGACAATAGGCGCCGACCATCGCCAGGTCGCCATTGAGTGCGACCGACTGACCGAAGCGCTCCTGCGCCTGCGCAGAAATCGAGCGCAGCTTGTCTTCCTCCTGCCAGTTCCCGCCAACGCGGCGGAACACATAGGCCGACCCGGCGTCACCTCCAGCGAGCTTGTCGTCATTGCCCGCACCGGCGATCAGGACATCTCCTTCGATGTCCACCGACAGTCCCAATCGGTCCTCAGCGGCTCGGTCCGCGGCAAACAGCGCGGGCCCATCAGGGCTCGGAATGCCGGCAGTGATGGTCAGCACCTGAATGGCGCCGGTATCCGCCAGCATCATCGGATCGTCGGCCAACGGTGCACCGACGACTACGCGAGTGCCGTGCGTCGCCACCGACTGACCAAAGCGGGCTTCCATGCCTAACGCACCGACCTGGGTCATCGGCAGACCGACGGATGCACCATTGAGCGGATAAATGTGGACCAGCCCCACTTCGATTCCGCCCGATCTGCCCTTGGGTTCGCCAACCACCAGAAAACTGCCGTCGTCGGCGATGGCCACCGCCGTTCCGAAATTGGCGGTCACCGCGGGAGCGGGCGGGTCCAGCGTGGCCAGCGGCAGATAGTCAGTCGCTGTGGAAGTGCGCCGCAGCAGATAGACACGGCCGGCGTTGTTTCCGAAGGCGTCATCCCCTGGGGCGCCGACGGCGAGATACTCGCCATCGACACCACCCAATGCCACGCTCAGTCCATAGCTGTCGTCGGCGACGCCTGAACTGGTGCGCTGGCTGATGGTGAACTGGGTTTGACCCGTCTGCCGCTTGAGAATGGCGACATAGCCACCCAGGGCGCCTGCCGCCGCCAGTTGGCTACCATCACTGACAGGCAGGCCGGCGATGCTGAATCCCAGCGTGTCGCCAGCCAGCCCGGTGCTGTCCAGCAGGCGAGGGCCGACCTCGAAATCGGTCGTGGCGAAGGCGGGGCCGCTCGCCGCCAGCGTCGCGACGGCCGCGCAACAGACAATGAATCGCATCATGCACACCCGCAGGAAATGACGTGCAGTCTAGCGAGCGCGTTCGCTACGCGTGTCGTGCCGGCGTCAAGGAGGGATCGGAGCGTGACGAAGGTCCGCTTGCCGGTCACCTCCTCGCAACGGTGATCAGACGCCGGTTTCGCTGATCCAGCGATCGACTTCGCGCTCCAGCAACGGCATCGGCATGGCGCCGTTGAGCAATACCACGCGGTGAAACTCGCGAATATCGAAGCGATTGCCGAGGGACTGCTCGGCTTTCTGCCGCAGCGCCATGATCTTCAGCATGCCGATCTTGTAGGCCAGGGCCTGACCAGGGTTGACCAGATAGCGCTCGATCTCGGCCACCACTTCCTTCTCGCCCATGCCGGTCTTGTCGCGCATGAAGTCAATCGCCTGTTCTCGGCTCCAGCGCTTGGCGTGCATGCCGGTGTCCACCACCAGCCGGACAGCGCGAAACATCTCGGCCTGCAGCCGTCCCAGTTCGCTCAGCTCATCTGGATGAAAACCGGCTTCGTGCGCCAGGAACTCCGAATACAGTGCCCAGCCTTCGGAATAGGCGGTGAAAGGCACCAGCGTGCGGAACATCGGCAGGCCCTCCAACTCGCTGGCCAGCGCGATCTGGAAATGATGGCCCGGAATGCCTTCATGGAAGGCGAGGGTGCGCATGCCAAAGCGCGGAATCTCCGAGACCTCGCGCAGATTGGCGTAGAAGATGCCGGGCCTGGAGCCATCCATGCTCGGCGGGTTGTAGTAGGCCCCCGGAGAAGTCGCTTCCTTGAAGGCCGGGATCCGTTCGACCTTCAGTGGGGCCTTCGGACGCTTGGAGAACCAGCGATCCAGTTGCGGATCGATGTCATCGTAGATGGCCTGGTAGTCGGCGAGGATCTGCTCGCGACCGGCTTCGGTATCGGGATAGAGCTGATCGGGTCGATGAGCCAACGTCTGCACCCGCTCGCCGATGCTGCCTTCTGCCAGTCCCTGGCGCTGCAGGATCGCGTCCATCTCCTGTTCGATGCGAGCCACCTCGGTCAGACCGATGGCGTGGATCTCATCGGCACTCATCGTCGTGGTCGTGTTGCTCTCGATCTCCCAGGCGTAGTACTCGTCACCGTTCGGCAGGCGCCAGACACCGTCGTTGCTCAGCGGCAGCGTCTGCAGATGCTCGAAGTAGGCGATGAGCTTGGCATAGGCCGGATAGGCCGCCGATTCGATCTGTGCGGCGATCTGCGGCAGTGAGTCGCGGCAACAGGCCGATTCCGCAGGCAACTTGTCCAGCTTCTCGACGACCGCCGTGTAGAGGATGTTCTCGGTGGCCGGTTGGTCGACGAAGTTGCGCATTTCGGTCAGTACTTTCTCCACCGTGAAGCGAGGTGGCAGCACGCCGGCGTCCTCGCGCAGGCGCAGGCCCTGCAGAACCTGATCGAAAACCTGTGGCAGCTTTTCCAGCCTCGCGAGGTAGTTGTCGACGTCAGTCTGGTCCTCGATGCGGTGCTGAGTGGCCAGGAAGGTGGGCACATTGCTCTGCACACCGAACAGCTGGTTGACCGGGAAGTTGTGCAGTTGCCAACGCTCCCCGCGTGCCTGCACGTCGAGGAAATACTCGAGGATGTCGTAGCTCAGCGCAGCCTGACCGGTCATGTCGGCTCGGTCGTAGCGCCGCAGGGTGGCCAGGTCGTTCTTCAGCTTGTCCAGCATTTTCTGATCCTGCGCCGGTGAGCGATCGCCCCATTCGGCGTCGTAATAGCGCAGGCCCAGTGGGCGCAGCATGCCCATGCTGGTCAGGATTTCCGGATTGTCCAGCGCGAACTCCAGGAACACCCGCTCGTAGAACCAGCGTGGCATCAGTGGCTTGAAGTACATCGTGTGCACCAGCAGTGCGACACCCGCCAGCACCACAACGCCGATCAGCAAGGCGATTCGCTTCAGCCACTTGCGCATGGACTATCCCCCGGTTGTGCAGCCGCGAAGCATAGGTGAAGCCGCGGCGCGCACGCACTCCCGGAAGTCACTGCAGTGATTGCATTGCTCCGCTGGAACTAGGCACCGAGCCAGCTCAGGGCGCCGCGACCGACCTCGATGTAGGCAGCGATCACGACAACGAAATAGATGCCGGTGGCCAGCAATGCCAGCAGACTGAGCAGCAACATCACGCCATCACGTTCCAGCAGCGCCACTGCGGCACACAACATCGACACCGCCGGCAGCGAATTGGTGAACGGGGCGACCGGCATGGGCAGCGCGAGCAGGACCCCGCCGCTCAGCACCAGCAGACCGATCCGGCGCTGCGTGCGTGGCCCTTCGGTCCAGCGCGTCAGGCGCGGGCGCGAGAACCAGCGCAGCCAGCGCATCAGCCAGTGGCAAGCCCGCGCCAGCCGCGACCAGACCTTGGCGCTGGGTCGCAGTTCATGAACCCGATGGGGCAACCAGGGTTCGTCGCGGCCAGCCAGCATCTGCCAGCCCAGAGCGGCCAGTACGGTGCCGCCGAGCCCGGCCAGCGGTCCCAGCGGGATGGGTTGCAGATAGGGCAGGCACAGCACCAGCGTGATCAGGCCAAAGCTGGATGCATCCAGCTGATGCAACACCGAGCCCAGCGAAACTGGCTCGGTCTGGGCCCGTTCGGCGCTGGCGTCGAGCAGATTGAGCAGCGCCTGATGGCGATCCATGCTGGCGTCAGCGACCACCGTTGGCCGAGTCGGTGCTGCTGTCTGGAAGCTCGGCTTCGGGTTCGGCAAGCATCGGTGCCTTCCCAAGCGCCATGCCATCAAGAATCAGGTCCACTTCGGCGTGCTGGGCAAAGCGAAAGGGGACGCTGACCAGCTTCATCCCGGCATTGCGCTGAATGGCGAAGTGCAGATGCGGGCCGGTGGAGAAGCCCGTGTTGCCCGAGTGGCCGATCAGGTCCCCGGCACGCACCCGGTCACCCACCTTCACGCCAATTGTCTCCAGCGCAAGATGGGCATAAACCGCCATCGTCCCGTCGGCGTGGAGGATACGCACATGGTTGGCCCGATCACCCCATTTGGCCAGATCCGTACCGGCGCCGAAGAAATCGTTTTCGACCAGCATCACAATGCCGTCGCGGGCGGCCAGCACCGGCGTGCCTTCGTCCATGTCGATATCGATGGCGAAGTAGGCGTGCTCATCGTGATGACTGAACTGACCGCCGAAGCCCTGACTGACGGTGTGTCGCTCACCGTCGCGAAAGGGCAGTCGATAGCGCACGCGGTCGTCGTGCTGAGCGCTGGGATCACCCAGCATCCAATGGAACTGGAAGTGGAATCCTGAGGATCGCGTGGGATCCTCGGGGATCACCCGCAGCATCGGCTGGGTGGCCAATGCCGGAATGACCAGCTGAGCCGGCAACTCCGGGGCCGACAGCACGTTGGTTGACTCGGTGAACTGCAGTTCGATCTCGACGGGGCCAGCCAGATGGTTGACGACGCTGTAGCGCTTGTCCTCGGCGCTGCCATCCTCCAAGGCCTCCACCCATTGTTTGGGCTCGGCACGCAGCAGGCGTGATTGCACCGGCTGGTCGGTGTCGGGTTCCTGATCGGTGAAGTGCAGGATGCCGTCGGCGTCGCGATAGCTGTAGACGCGCTTGGCCTGCACGGCATCGATCACACCGCACAGGCCCAGCAGCAGACAGAGCAGCAGTCGCATCAGATCGACCCGTCGCTCAGCCGAATCAGAATGCGTTCAGGCCGGTGATCTCGCGGCCCACCACCAGTTCGTGCACCGTTTCGGTGCCTTCGTAGGTGATCACGCTCTCCAGATTGAGCTGATGTCGGATCGGGCAGTACTCGGTGGTGATGCCGGCGCCGCCGAGCAGATCACGCGCATCGCGGGCGATGTCCATGGCCATGCGGCAGTTGTTCCACTTGGCCAGGCTGACCTGGGTCGGTTGCATGGTGCCGGCGTCTTTCAACCGGCCCAGTTGCAGCGACAGCAGCTGCGCCATCGTGATTTGCCGTGCCATTTCGGCGAGCCGGCGTTGCACGGTCTGGGTGGCCGCCAGTGGTCGACCGAACAGCATGCGGGTCTTGCTGTACTCCAGCACCTCGCGGTAGCAGGCGATGGCCGCACCGATCGGGCCCCAGGTGATGCCGTAGCGCGCCTGGGTCAGGCAGGACAGCGGGCCCTTCAGGCCGCGCACATTGGGCAGGCGGTTGGCATCGGGTACGCGCACGTTGTCGAAATACAGCTCGCTGGTGACCGAGGCGCGCAGGCTCATCTTGCGATGGATATCGCGCACCTCGAATCCAGGCGTGCCGCGCTCGATGATGAAGCCCTGGACGCCATCGTCAGTGTGCGCCCAGACCACTGCGATGTGCGACAGGCCACCATTGGTGATCCACATCTTCGAACCATTGATGACCCAGTCGCCACCGTCGCGCTTGGCATGGGTCTTCATCGCCGCAGGGTCGGAGCCGCCGTGCGATTCAGTCAGGCCGAAGCAGCCGATGATCTCGCCGCGGGCCATGCCCGGCAGGTAGCGCTGGCGCTGCTCTTCGGAGCCGAAGGCATAGATCGGGTACATGCACAGGCTGCTCTGCACCGAGACAAAGCTGCGCAAGCCGGAATCACCGCGCTCCATCTCCTGGCAGATCAGGCCGTAGGACACGGCGTTCAGACCGGCGCAGCCGTACTCGGCCGGCAAGGTCGGACCCAACAGACCCAGTTCGGCAATCTCCGGGATCAGTTCGGTCGGGAAGCGACCTTCGTCGAAGCACGGTCCGATGATGGGCAGCACGCGTTCGTCGGTGAAGCGGGCCGCGGTGTCCTGCACCATGCGCTCTTCATCGGTGAGCAGCGAGCGTACGTCGTACAGATCGGAGGGGTCGAGTGCGGTCTTGGCGCCTGCCTTGTTGCCGTCGGCCATGACGAGATCCTGAGCTTGGGAATAACTCGACATTGTAACGTGCGGCGGCGAAGCTGGAATGGCCTCTTGCCCCTGGCTTGCCTCGGCAGACAGCGTTTGGACAGTTCAAGTTCGAGTGGCCATCCCACCTTGCCGTTGGCAACAGCCGCGGTCGCTGTCGCGGTACCCGAATGGCGGATGGGGTAGGGTGGTGAGCTGACCTGCGCGACCGACGGGAGGACGTCCGTGCTGGACTTGAAGCAAGACGAAGCTGCGGCCACCGACGCCTCGGCGCTGGCCGCGCGCTATCAGGCAGTGCGTGACCACACCGAATGGCTGGCAGAGCCGCTGCAGGACGAGGATCAGTGCCTGCAGTCGATGGTCGATGCCAGCCCGGTGAAGTGGCACCGAGCGCATACGACCTGGTTCTTCGAGCGCTTCGTATTGACCGATGGCGTTGCCGGACGTGATCCCGTCGACCCGCAGCGGGAATATCTGTTCAACAGCTACTACGACGCGGTGGGGCCTCGCCACGCACGCGGCCAGCGCGGATTGATCTCGCGGCCCACGGTGTCGGAAGTGGGGGCGTGGCGATCCAGCATCGACGCCGAGATGGCCCGGCTGCTGGCGGCTGGGGGGATTGCGCCGCACTGTGTCGATCGCATCGAACTGGGTCTGCAGCATGAACAACAGCATCAGGAATTGCTGCTGAGCGATCTGCAGCACGCCTTTGCCGCGCACCCCTTTCCGCCGACCTATCGCGGCGGTGAGCGCTGGTTGGGCCCTGCGCTGCGACAGCATGCGCCGCAATGGTTGGCCTTCGACGGCGGTCTGCAGTCATTCGGACATGCGGGCGTCGGTTTTGCCTTCGACAATGAAAGTCCGCGCCATCACCGCTGGCTGGAGCCCTTTGAATTGAGCAGTGAACTGGTGACCGAAGGCGAGTGGCTCGCTTTCGTTGAAGACGGTGGCTATCGGCAGCCACGCTGGTGGTGTGCCGATGGCTACGCGCTGGTGCAGGCGCAAGATTGGCAGGCGCCGCTGTATTGGCGCCGCGATGCGGCACAGTGGTCGGTCAGTTCCCTTGGCGGCCTGCGCTCGCTGCAGGCCGAGCGGCCAGTCAGCCACGTCAGCTGGTATGAGGCTGATGCCTATGCGCGCTGGGCCGGCGCCCGGCTGCCGGAAGAACACGAGTGGGAGCATGCGGTCGAGCGCGATGACCGCTGCAACCAGACCCTGGATGCCTTGTGGCAATGGACCGGCTCGGCCTATCGCCCGTATCCGGGATTCGCTGCCGCCAGCGGTGCCCTAGGTGAATACAACGGCAAGTTCATGTGCAACCAGTTCGTCCTGCGTGGTGGTGCCTGGGCCACACCGGCCGGGCACGCCCGCCTGTCCTATCGCAATTTCTACTACCCGCAACAGCGCTGGATGTTCAGTGGTGTTCGCCTGGCGAGGAGCCTGTGATGAAGACCCAAGCGAGCAGCGACCGCGATTCCGAGCGGGCGCAATTCCTGCAGCACGTGCTCGACGGTCTCGGGCAACGCCCGCGTCGTTTGTCGCCGATGTGGTTCTACGACACCCGTGGATCGGAACTGTTCGAACAGATCACCGAATTGCCGGAGTACTACCTGACCCGGGTCGAGACCGGCCTGCTGGAGCAACTGGCCGACGCCGTGCCTGAGCTCGAGCCCTGGCGACTGGCCGAAGTGCTGATCGAGTACGGCAGCGGCAGTTCGCGCAAGACCGATCTGCTGCTGCGCTGCCTGCCGCGCTTGCGCAGCTATGTGCCCATCGATGTGGCCGATGAGTTTCTGCGCGACGCCGCAGCGGCGCTGGCTGCCCGTCATCCGCGCCTGCAGGTGCAGCCGCTGGTTGGCGATTTCAGTCAGCTGCAGCGCCTGCCGGTGTCAGCGGAAGTGCGCAATCGGTTGGGCTTTTTCCCGGGCTCGACGATCGGCAACCTGTCACCGCAGCAGGCGCACCACTTCCTGCGCCTGCGCCGCGAGGAACTGGGCGACAAGGGCCGCCTGATCGTGGGTGTGGACCTGAAGAAGGATGTCGATGTGCTGTTGCCGGCCTACGACGACGCCGCCGGCGTCACGGCGGCCTTCAACCTGAATCTATTGCAGCGGATGAACCGCGAGTTGGGCGCGGATTTCGTGCTGGCGCAGTGGGCACATCTCGCCTGCTGGAATGATGATCACGGTCGTGTCGAGATGCATCTGCGCTCGACCCAGGCACAACGGGTGCAGATTGCCGGGCGTTGCTTCGATTTTGCCGAAGGCGAGACCATTCACACCGAGAACTCACACAAGTATCAGTTGTCGGAGTTCCGTCTGCTGGCCAGAGCGGCGGGCTGGGAGCCGCGCCGCTGCTGGACGGACGATCAGCAGCGCTTCGCGCTGTTCCTGTTGAGTTGAGACGAGGGCGGCCGGTGCACCGGCCGCCAATCTCCGAACTACTCCGCCTTTTGCAACGCGGCAATGCGCTCGCTCAGTGGCGGGTGACTCATGAACAGCTTCTTCAGACCCTGAGCGACGCCACCGGAAATACCGAAGGCGGCTACTTCCTGCGGCAACTCCGCCGGCCCATGGTTGGCCTGCAGGCGCTGCAGCGCGGCGATCATCTTGTGGCGCCCGGCCAACCGACCGCCGCCGGCATCGGCGCGGAACTCGCGCCAGCGCGAGAACCACATCGCGATGATGCTGGCCAGCAGACCCAATACGATTTCCAGCACAAAGACGATGGCGTAGTAGCCGATGCCCGGCCGCTCACTCTTGAACACCGCCTGGTCGATGATCCGACCGATGACCCGCGACAGGAAGATCACAAAGGTATTGAGCACGCCCTGGATCAACGCCATGGTCACCATGTCGCCGTTGGCCACGTGCGAGACCTCGTGCGCCAGCACCGCCTCGGCCTCGTCCCGGTTCATGTTGCGCAGCAGACCGGTGCTGACGGCGACTAGGGCATTGTTGCGCGACATGCCGGTGGCGAAGGCATTGATGTCCGGCGCGTCGTAGACCGCTACTTCAGGCATGCCGATGCCGGCGGCGTCGGCCTGGCGGCGAACCGTGTTGACCAGCCAGGCTTCCATCTCGTTGCGCGGCTGCTCGATGACATGGGCGCCGGTGGACCGTTTCGCCAGCCACTTCGACATGGCCAGTGAGATGAAGGAGCCGGCGAAACCAATGATCGCGGCGAAGATCAGCAACGAACCCAGATCGGTGCCCGAGCGGGCAGCGTAGAGATCGAGCCCGGTGAGCTTGGCGATCAAGCTCAGCAGCAGCAGCACCGCCAGATTGGTCGCCAGAAACAGACCGATACGCAGCATGTTGTTCTCCATGACAAGGCCCGGCGTCCCGATGACGACGGGCAGACCCGCGACAGTACAGCAGACCGATTGCGGTCGGATCGTGACTGCGCGAATCGAACTTCCTGCGTAGAGTGTGTGGACGACAGGCAGGCGATCAAGGATCTGATGAGCGACCCGGTGCGCAGAACGGAATCGCGTTCAGCTGGCGTTGTCGGTCGCTTCGCCCCAACGCCCAGTGGCCGCCTGCACGCCGGATCGCTGCTCGCCGCCGTCGGGAGCTTTCTGTCGGCACGGGCGGTAGGCGGGCGTTGGCTGGTGCGGATCGAGGATCTCGATCCACCGCGGGAAGTGGCCGGGTCGGCAGAAGCCATCCTGGCCGACCTGCAGCGCCTGGGACTGGACTGGGATGGCGATGTCTGGCGACAAAGCCAGCGCGGAGATGCCTATTTGGCGGCTTTGAATCAGCTGCGAGCGCAGGGATTGGTTTTTGCCTGCGCCTGCAGCCGTCAGGACCTGGCGCCGCAGAGCGGTCGGCATTCAGGCCCCTGCGTGCGACCGGTCGGGTCAGCCGACGACCACGCGTGGCGGCTGCGGGTGGAAGCAGGAACGATCACCGTAGCGGACCGCTTCCAGGCGCCGTACTCCCAGGAAATGCGTGACGAGGTCGGTGATTTCGTCCTGCGCCGACGCGACGGCTACTGGGCCTATCACCTCGCTGTGGTCGTGGACGACGCCGAGCAGGGTGTGACCGAAGTGATCCGGGGCGCAGACCTGCTTGATTCCACACCGCGACAGATGCTCCTACAACGTCAGCTTGATCTGCCGACCCCGCAGTATGGTCACCTGCCGCTGTTGCTCGATGCACAAGGACAAAAGCTGTCCAAGAGCGCGGGCGCGGCGGACTTGTCCGGCCAGTCGCCCATCGAATGGTTGCGCTCGGCCTTGCACTGGTTGGGACAGCCGCCGGCCGAAGGCGAGACCTGCAGCGCCATTTTGGCCCGTGCCATCACAACTTACTCGCCTGAGCGGATTCCACCGCGACCGAGCCTGCCGTGTAGAATGCCGTCAAACTTCGGGAGGGAGTGACAGGCATGAGCTCACGCGTAGCGCTGGTGACGGGCGGTACCGGTGGCATCGGTACGGCAATTTGTTGCGAACTGGCCAAACAGGGTCATCGCGTCGTAACCAACTACCGCAGTCGTGAGAAAGCCGAAGCCTGGCAGGCCGAATTGCGGGCCAGGGGCATTGAGGTGGCATTGGTCGCCGGCGATGTGGCCGACTTTGCCAGTTGCGAATCGATGGCGGCGCAGATCAACGAACAGCTCGGGCCGGTCGAGATTCTGGTCAACAACGCCGGCATCACGCGCGACACCACCTTCCACAAGATGAGTCCGCAGCAGTGGCAGGACGTCATCGGCACCAATCTCAGCAGTTGCTACAACGTGACCCGGCAATTCATTGATGGCATGCGCGGCGGCAAATGGGGCCGCATCGTGCAGATCTCCTCGGTCAATGGTCAGAAGGGCCAGTACGGCCAGGCCAATTACGCCGCCGCCAAGGCCGGTATGCACGGTTTCACCATCTCGCTGGCGCAGGAAAATGCCAAATTCGGTGTCACCGTAAACACCGTCTCTCCCGGTTATGTGGCCACCGACATGGTGATGGCTGTGCCGGAAGAGGTGCGCGCCAAGATCGTTGCCCACATTCCGATTGGTCGGCTCGGTGAGCCGGAAGAAATCGCCTATGCGGTGGCCTTTTTCTGTGCCGAACAAGCTGCCTGGATCACGGGTGCCAACCTGTCGATCAACGGTGGTCATTACATGGGTTGGTAGGGCAGACCATGGCCCGCGTCCGAATCATCAAGAAGTATCCGAATCGGCGTCTGTATGACACCGAGATTTCCAGCTATGTGACGCTGGAGGACATCCGCCAACTGGTGATCGACGACGAGCCATTTGAGGTGCATGACGCCAAGAGCGGCCAGGACATCTCCCGTACCGTGCTGCTGCAGATCATCGCCGAGCGCGAGGAAGCCGGGGAGCCCCTGCTGTCGGCCAACGTGCTGCAGCAGCTGATTCGCTTTTATGGCGATTCGCTGCAAGGCTTCATGGGCCAGTATCTGGAGCGCAGCCTGCAGGTCTTTCAGGATCAGCAGCATCAGTTCCGTCACCAACTGCAGTCGCTGCTCGGTCAGGCCCCCTGGAACATGATGAAGGACCTGACCCAGCGCAATCTGGAAATGTGGAAACAGGTGCAGGAGGGCTTTCTAGGTCGTCGCACTGGCGGTACCGAGCCGCCTCCGCGTGGCGGCGACAAGCCCGCCAATCCGGATCAGGGCAACGAGGTTCGTCGGCGCCGCGGCTGATCAAACGGCTTCGGCCGCAGCACAGCTTGGGCTCACCGGTCTGCGCTGACTTCAGTTCGCACCTTCCGGCAATGCCAGCAGGGCCCTTGCTCGTCGCTGCTCGGCGTCAGTCAATTGCTGGCCATCCAGCCACGCCTGCAATTGCGCCTCACGGGCCACAGCGTCCTGTTGCACTGACGGCCAGTCGCTGGCCGCGGCGCGCAAGGCGGCCATGCGTTGATCCCAGTCTTGCCGCTGCAGATCCAGTTGCGCCAGTCGATTGGCCGCGGACTCACCGACCAGCGCAGCACGTTCGGCGTGGCGCTGATCGGGGCTGATGTTCAATTGCTCGAACTGGGCGGTTTGCTCGCTCAGCAGCAGCGGGTCCACCGTCTGCGCACGCATCTGTCTTTGTTCGGGCGAGAGCTGTTGGTCCAGATCGGCCAAGGCGGCTGCACGCTCTTCTGGTGACAGGCGGGTGTCCTGCAGCAGTGCTCTCCGCGTCAACACGTGGCGGGTGTAGCGTTCCTCGTCGCCGAACAGGGCTTCGGCGGCCGCGTCGCCAAACCACTGACGCCGCAGCGCCGAGAGGGCCTCGAGGCGCTCGGTGGTGCTGCCATCCGGCAGTGCGGCATCGGCCGCGCGGAGGTAGTCGACCCAGCGGTCGAAGAAGTCCAGTGTCGACCGACGCTGTGCATCATCCAGGCCCAGCAGGCTTTCGCCAAACCACTGGCGGATCTCTGGCAGTGAGATCTCGCCCAGCAGGCTCAACCACCACTCGAGATGGCGCCTGAGTTCGGCATCGACCTGCAGGCGGCCCTGTGCATCGAAGCGGATCTGCCCGTCGGGCGCGCTGCCGCGCAGCGAGCTAGAGGCCAATCTCTGCGTCAGCGCGCGTGGCCAGCCTTGCGAGGCTTGTGGCTGCTCGAGAACGTTCGCGCGCTCTTGCGGTGCTGCGGAGTCAGGGGGCGGGGCGGGAGATGTGACCACCGCGGGCGTTGGAGGCACATCTGCCGGGTTGCTCTGTGTCAAGCTCGCAAGCAAAGGATCGTCATGATTCGCCCAGAAAAAAGCCGCCAGCACGAGGCCGGCGGCAAGGGTCGCACATGCGGTCCACCAGCGGATCCGGTGGTTCATCGAGGTCTCAGCCGTCAGAGACCGGCATTCTTCAGGCGATTGGCCTGGCTGCGGTAGACCGAACCCGGCGACGGCGTGAACAAACCGCGCAAGCCCAGGATCTGGTTCACTTCGTCTAGGTGATTCCACGGATAGTTGTCACGCAGCACCACGCCCAGATGCGAGCTGCAGCGGCCGACCAGTCCGTCATTGGCTTCGAAACCGAAGAACAGGCTGGAGGCGCCGAGGAAGCCGTCGGACACATCGAAGATGTTGGTCAGCACGCTGGTGCCACCGACCGAGTAGTAGCGAATGCCGTTGACGACGCTGGCGCCCTGGCCGCAACTGCTGCTCGGCATGCCTTGTGGGTGAGCGGCGTTGAAGGCGGCGGCGCCGCTGCTGGACAGCGAAATCAGTGCGCCCAGCGCATCCTGCGGATCGTCATCGCCGCTGAGGAACTCGATGAAGACGCTCAATGCATTGACCAGACCGGCGACCAGCGAGGCCTGCACCGATCCCGGTGGCGCGACCGTGGCGATGCCATCGGCCACATCGCTGCCGCGATGCGGGCTGCCGACCGAGGTGATCGAGGCGACCAGGTCCGGCCGCACCGAGGCGACGTAGCGAATCGTCGGTCCACCGTGGCTGTGACCGATCAGGTTGAAGCGGCTGTGACCGTAGACGGCCCGCAGCGTGTCCAGATCGCGGATCAACTGCTCGCCCCGAACCTCGGTGTAGTTGGACGAGGAGACGTTGGCGACATAGACGGTGGCGCCGCCGCTGCGCAGATCCTGCGGCAGGCCATAGAAGTAGTCGTAGATGCCGATCAGGCTGTCGAAGCCGAGCAGGCCATGAACCAGCACGATCGGATAGCGGGTCTTGGTATAGGTGCTGGCAGCGGCACTCGTCGACCAGCTACCCAACACAACCAACAGCAACAGCAATGCACGCACGACGCTCATCACGACCTCCCCAAGTGAGTGACTGAAACTGAACGCCAACACAATACGGCGGCGTATGGGTGACTATACGCAGCCGTATGGACTAGTCAAGCCCCAAGGTGACGCAACGCGGCACTTGTGGCCGTGGAGTTGACGCATTGGAGGACTGGCGGGGTCGGGGCCACAGACGGCATCATTGCCACATGCCTGCTTCAACCAGCGTCGGGATACCCGCTGACTACCATTGGCAGCCGGGGAACCGACCGGACCTGCTTGTCCTGTGTGATCACGCCAGTCGTGCGCTGCCTGCCGAGTATGGCGATCTGGGCCTGGACACTGCCGCTCGTGCGGCCCACATCTGCTGGGACATCGGCGCCGCCGAGCTGGCCAGCAGCCTTGGCGCGCAGCTGGGTGCGGCCGTCCTGTCAGCGGGCTGGTCGCGGATCCTGATCGACTGCAATCGCGGTTGGGATGACCCCACGCTGGTCTTGCCGATCAGCGACGGCATCAGCGTTCCAGGCAACCAGCGGGTCGATGCTGTCGAGCGTGAGCAGCGCTGGCGCCGCTATCACCAGCCCTACCATGAGCAGATCCGGCTGGAGCTGGATCGTCGGATCGCTGCGGGCCAGCGTCCGCTGCTGCTGGGCATCCACAGTTTCACGCCGGTGTACGCCGGCCAGTCCCGTCCCTGGGAGATGGGCATCCTGTGGCGCCCGCCCGATCCACGTGCCGCGGCGGCGCTGGGCTTTCTGTCGGCACAGGGGCTGGTCGTTGGCGACAATGAACCCTATTCGGGTGCGGACATGCTCGGCCACACGCTCGAGCGTCACGCGATCGACCGTGGCCTGCCGTACCTGCTGATCGAAGTGCGCCAGGATCTGCTCGATGCAGCCGGCGTGGCGCGCTTCACGCCGCTGCTGAGCGAATGCGTCGAGGCAGTACTGCGGGTGCGGGATCTGAAGTAGCCGCCATTTGGTCGCCACCCAGCGATCACTGGCCACATCGTTACAATAGCCGGCTCTAGTCTTCATCGATCTCGGGAGGAACCGATGAGCAGCCCGGCCCCTACGCTGCCGTTGGCGGGTACCCAGCCCGAACGCAGCCCCTTGCGCTTCGTGACCGCCGCCAGCCTGTTCGACGGCCATGACGCCGCCATCAACATCATGCGGCGCCTGATTCAGGCGCAGGGCGTGGAAGTGATCCACCTGGGTCACAACCGCAGTGTTCGCGACGTGGTGGATGCGGCCATTCAGGAAGATGCCGACGGCATTGCGGTCAGCTCCTACCAGGGCGGTCACATGGAGTATTTCCGCTACATGGTGGACATGCTGGCCGAACGTGGCGCCGCGCACATCCGGGTCTTCGGTGGCGGCGGCGGCACGATCACCCCGGAAGAGATTGCCGAGTTGCAGTCCTACGGGGTGGAACGGATCTATCACCCCAATGACGGCATGAAGATGGGCCTGAAGGCGATGATCGAGGACCTCGTTCATCGCACGCAGCAGCACCGTCTGCCGGAAACCACACCGGCGACCGAGGGCCGCGAGAGCCTGCAGATCGCCCGCGTGCTGAGCGCGCTGGAGGACGGCAGCTTCACCGAGTCCGAACTGGAGCGCCAGCGCAAGGGCTGGCGGCTCGCCGGTGGTCGCGTACCGGTGGTCGGCATCACCGGAACCGGTGGTGCCGGCAAGTCGTCGGTCACCGACGAGTTGCTCAATCGCTTCCTGCAGAGCTTCCCCGACAAGCGCGTTGCCGTGCTGGCCGTCGACCCCACCCGCCGGCGCACCGGTGGCGCGTTGCTGGGCGACCGGATCCGCATGAATGCGCTGCGCTCCGAGCGTGTCTTCATGCGCTCGATGGCAACACGCCGGCAGCATCAGGCCACCAGTGCGGTGCTCAGCGACGCCATCAGCTACCTGCGCTCGCTTGGCTTCGATCTGGTGATCGTCGAAACCGCCGGCATTGGTCAGTCCGATTCGGCCATCGTCGATCTGGTCGATTTCCCGATGTATGTGATGACCAGTGACTACGGCGCCGCCAGCCAGCTGGAAAAGATCGACATGCTCGACTTCGCCGAACTGGTGGTGCTGAACAAGTTCGACCGGCGCGGGGCCGAAGACGCCCTGCGTGATGTGCGCAAGCAGTGGAAGCGCAATCGGGTTGCCTTTGCGCTCAAGGACGAGGAGGTGCCGGTTTATCCGACCATCGCCAGCCAGTTCAACGATCCGGGCTTGAGCTGGATGTTTGTTGAGCTGTGCCGTCTGCTGCGCGAAAAACTCGATCTGTCCGCTGATGACTGGTCGCCGCAGCTCGACACCAGCCTGAAGGAACCGCGGGCCACCGTGCTGATTCCTGGTGCCCGGGTGCGCTATCTGGCCGAGATTGCGGAGCAGGGCAGGGGCGTCAACACGCGCATCGAGCAGCAGGCCGAAGTGGCCGCCCGACTGCAGCATCATTATGAGGTGCTGCGCGAGTTCGAGGATCCGGCGCTGCCGTCGCCGTTGGGACGCTATGAAGATGCCGCGCTGCTGAACGATGACGGCAGTGGTTTGCGGCCGCTGCGCCAGCGCTACCAGGATGCGCTGGCTTCACTGGACGGTGAGAACGTGGAGTTGCTGCGGCGCTGGCCGGAGCGGCTCAGTGGCATCACCAGCGACGAGTATGTCTACGAAGTTCGCGGCAAGCCGATCCGGGGCGAGAACTATCGCGAATCACTCAGTCACCAGCGCATTCCGAAGATCGCTGCGCCGCACTACCGCAGCTGGGGTGAGCTGCTGCGTTTCCTGGCGCGCGAGAACCTGCCGGGCGCCTATCCCTACACAGCCGGGGTCTATCCCTATCGCCGCGAAGGCGAGGATCCCACCCGGATGTTCGCCGGTGAGGGCACGCCGGAACGGACCAATCGCCGCTTTCATTATCTGAGTCAGGATTCGGCCGCGGCGCGGCTGTCGACCGCCTTTGATTCGGTCACGCTCTATGGCGAGGACCCGGCCGAGCGCCCCGACATCTACGGCAAGATCGGCAATTCGGGCGTCTCCATTGCCACGCTCGATGACATGAAGAAGCTCTACTCCGGCTTCGACCTGTGCGCGCCGAGCACCTCGGTGTCGATGACCATCAATGGCCCTGCACCGATCATCCTGGCGATGTTCATGAACACCGCGATCGACCAGCAGGTGGAGAAATATCTGCGTGCCGACGCGCAGCGCTGGGAAGCGGCCCGCGCCCGTATCGACGAGATTCTCGGTGCAGACTCACGCCCCAGCTACGGCGGCATGCTGCCCGATCACAACGACGGACTCGGTCTGGCGCTGCTCGGTGTCAGTGGCGACCAACTGGTCGATGCGCCGACCTACGAGCGCATCCGCGCAGAGACGCTGCGTTCTGTGCGCGGCACCGTGCAAGCGGACATCCTGAAGGAAGATCAGGCGCAGAACACCTGCATTTTCTCGACCGAGTTCGCGCTGCGGATGATGGGCGATATCCAGCAGTTCTTCGTTGAGCGGCAGGTCCGCAATTTCTACTCGGTGTCGATTTCCGGCTATCACATTGCCGAAGCCGGGGCCAATCCGATCAGCCAGTTGGCCTTCACGCTCTCCAATGGCTTCACGATCGTCGAGTACTACCTCGCGCGCGGCATGCAGATCGACGATTTCGCGCCGAATCTGTCGTTCTTCTTCAGCAACGGCATGGATCCGGAGTACAGCGTGATCGGCCGGGTGGCCAGGCGAATCTGGGCCCGCGCCATGCGTGAGCGCTACGGCGCCAGCGCCCGCAGCCAGATGCTGAAGTACCACATCCAGACCTCAGGCCGCTCGCTGCACGCGCAGGAGATCCAGTTCAACGATATCCGGACCACCTTGCAAGCGCTCTATGCACTGTTCGACAACTGCAACAGCCTGCACACCAACGCCTACGACGAAGCCATCACCACGCCCACTGAGGAAAGCGTGCGTAGAGCGGTGGCGATTCAGCTGATCATCAACCGTGAGCTGGGTCTGAACTACTGCGAGAACCCTTGGCAGGGCAGCTTTGCGATCGAATATCTGACCGATCTGGTGGAAGAGGCCGTTTACAAGGAGTTTGAGGCGATCAGCGAGCGCGGCGGCGTGTTGGGCGCCATGGACACGATGTACCAGCGCGGCAAGATCCAGGAAGAGAGTCTCTACTACGAGGCGCGCAAGCACGACGGCAGTCTGCCGCTGATTGGGGTGAATACCTATCTGCCCAAGGATCATGCCGGTGAGACAGCCACCGAGATCGAGTTGATTCGCTCCACCGAAGCGGAAAAGGCGCAACAGATCACCAACGTGCAAACCTTTCAGGCTCGCAGGAATCCACAGGCTGCCGCAGGTCTGGCGTTTCTGCAGACAGCCGCGCGGGAGCGCAGCAATGTGTTTGCCGCGCTGATGGAGGCGGTCAAGACGCACTCGCTGGGGCAGATCAGTCACGCGCTGTATGACGTTGGTGGCGAGTACCGGCGTAATATGTAACGGTATGTAAATTGGCGGTGTGGGTGGCGAGCATCGTTATACTCGCGGCAAGCATGGAGGCTCGGGAGCGGTGATGGCGGGGGAAAACCCGGGGACGACTGTGCCCTCAACGGTTGCTGATGGCACCGTCTCCGCTGGCGCCAACGTTTTTCGACGGACGCCGGCGGTCGCCTTCTGCTGGGATCCCGCCCCAGGGTGGGTGATCCTCGAAGCCAGCGCCAATGTGATCGACTGGGGCTACGAACCGCAGGACCTGGTCACATCCCGGGTGCGCTATGCCGATTTGATTCATCCCGATGATCTGCAGCGGGTGATTGATGAGGCCCGCGGTCAATCTCGCCAGGGCTGGACCAGCCATCGTCACCAGTATCGGTTGCGTCGCGCCGACGGGCGCTGGATGTGGGTTGACGATCACACCTGGTCCGAGGCCGCGCCCGACGGTGGTCCCAGCGTGCTGCATGGCGTGGTCGTCGATATCGGCGAACACAAGGAAGCATCGCTCGCGCTCGAACTGGCCGCATCGGCCGTGCCGCAGCTGTTGCAGGGGCGGCAGCATCCGGAAGCCGCCATCGCCAAGGTCCTGGCTCAGTTGGGCGAAGGAACGGCAGCCGACCGGGTCTATCTGTTTGAGAACCGAGAGGATTCCACTCACGGCGAGATCTACTCCAGTCAGCGTTACGAGTGGGTCCGGGACGGGATCGAGGCGCAAATCGACAATCCGGACCTGCAGAATCTGCCGCTTCGTCAGTACTACTCGCGCTGGGTCGGATTGCTGTCCGCCGACCAGGTGATCTGCGGTCGCATCGATGAGTTTCCACCGGACGAGCGCGCCTTGCTGGAAAGCCAGGGCATTCTCAGTCTGCTGGTAGTCCCGATCATTCTGGACAATCGCTTCTGGGGCTTTCTGGGTTTTGATTCGGTCAGCCGCGAACGCAACTGGCGCAGCAGCGAAGAGCGCGTGCTGCGCATCGCTGCTTACGCGCTGGGTGCTTTCATCGAGGAGATGCGCGCTGTCGACCGACTGCAACTGGGCGAAGAGCGTCTACGCATGACGCTGGAGGCTGTCCAGGCTGGTGCCTGGGTCTGGGATCGTGCTGCTGGAACGGCATTGTGGTCCCACGAGCACTACCAGATGTTCGAGATCGACGCCGAGGGCGACACGGTCGACAACGAGACCTGGCGTCAGCGGATACACCCGGCCGACCTGCCTGCTGTTGAACGCTCCATTGAGATTGCGGTGGAGAAGGGCCGGCCAATGGACATCGAGTATCGGGTCCAGCTCCCGCAAAAGGGTGAGCGCTGGATGCACTCGAGAGGCAACGTGATTCGCGATGAGCGCGGCGACGTCACCGGCATGGTCGGCATCGTGCTGGATGTCAGCGAACGCCACACCAGCGAAGATCGCCTGCGGCTATCCGCTGCTGTCATCGACGCCACCCGCGATGGCGTGCTGGTCACGGATCTCACACCGGCCATACGCAGCGTCAATCGCGCCTTCTGCGAGATCACGGGCTATGCCGAGTCCGAGGTGTTGGGCCAGGATCCACGCCTGCTGGATTCCGGCCGTCACGACGGCGCCATGGTGGAGCGGCTGCTGCAGCGCTTGCAGGAGCAGGGCTACTGGCAGGGCGAGTTATGGATTCGCGACAAGCTCGGCGCGGCCCACCCGGAATGGACGACGATCAACGCGGTTCGCGACGAGCAGGGCAGGGTGCAGCACTACGTGGCAGTGCTGACGGATGTTTCGCGCCTCAAACAGACCGAGGAACGCCTGCAACGACTGGCGCATTTCGACCCGTTGACGGATCTGCCCAATCGTCTGCTGGCACAGTCTCGTCTCGACCAGTGTCTGCGTCGTGCCGATCCGGAGCGCGATCGCATCGCCGTGCTGTTCATCGACCTGGATGGTTTCAAGACGGTCAACGACAGCCTTGGCCATGATCTGGGCGATCAGTTGCTGGTTGGCATTGCCAAGCGTTTCGACGCGCAGCTGGGTGAGAACCACATGCTGGCCCGGCTGGGTGGTGACGAGTTCCTGCTGGTCATCGAGTCGATCGATTCGCCGGCCGAGGCAGCACTGGCCGCCCAGAATCTGCTGCAGGTGTTTGACGAGCCTTACTTCCTGCCCGGTGGACACGAGGTTTACGCCAGCGCCAGTGTCGGCATTGCGCTGTATCCATCCGATGGGCGGCAGTCGGGCGACATCATCCGCAACGCCGACACGGCCATGTACCAGGCCAAGGCCAGTGGCCGCAGCACCTATCAGTTCTACACGGCTGAACTCACTCGTACCGCCAACGAACGGCTGGCGTTGCATGGACAGCTTCGCCGCGCCCTGCTGAATGACGAGTTCCAGCTCTACTACCAGCCATTGATGCGCGTCAGTGATGGCGCGGTCATCGGTGTCGAGGCCCTGGTTCGCTGGTTCCCGCCGGGCGGCGGCATGGTGCTGCCAGCGCGCTTTATTGGCGTCACCGAGGAAACGGGCCTGATTCTGCCCCTGGGAGACTGGGTGCTGCGCAACGCCTGTCGACAGATGGTGCAGTGGCAGGCCGAGGGACTGTCCGGGCTGAGGCTGGCAGTGAACCTTTCAGCCCGGCAACTGCAACAACCGGGCGTCGTGTGGCAGTTGCAGGATGTATTGGAGGAGACCGGCCTGGCGGCGGCCTCCCTGGAACTGGAGCTGACCGAGAGCTCGCTGATGGAAGGTGGCGAGCAGGCCGTTGATACGCTGGTGGCCCTTCGCGCGCTCGGAGTGACGCTGGCGATTGACGACTTCGGCACCGGTTACTCGTCACTGGCCTATCTGAAGCGCTTCCCCGTGCACACGCTGAAGATCGACCGCAGTTTTGTCGAGGACTTGAGCGCTCGTTCGTCGGAAGGTGAGATCGCAGCAGCCATCATCGCGCTCAGTCGCAGCCTGCGGCTGGACGTATTGGCTGAAGGCGTCGAACGCTCGGAACAGCTGGACTTTCTGCTGCGCCACGGTTGTGACTACTACCAGGGCTACATGGCCAGCCGCCCCTTGCCGGCCGAACAGATGGCACAGTGGCTGCGGGAACACCGACCGGTGTTCCACGATTCAAGCGAGTAGTCAGTTCACGCGAACTTTCGCGCCATTCCCCGGTCAGCCATGTTTCCTTCCTTGCAGGAGCGGCCATGCGCATCCAGTTGCTATCCCGAGTCAGCGTCGAAGACCATGATCACGACTCCCTGGTGCAGCGCCAGGTTCGCTTTTTGCTGGATCGCTTTAATCGACGCCTGCACGCACTGCGAATCCGGCTGGTCGACGAGAATGGTCCCAAAGGCGGCGTGGATCAGCGTGCGCTGGTCACCGCCGAACTGGTCGATGGCGGTCAACTGCACAGCGAGGCCCGATCCACCGAGGTGATGTCGGCTCTGGATCACGCCTTGCGGCGCCTGGCACGGCAACTGGCCGAGCGCAGTCGCAAGCGCGCTCGTCCCAGACGTGTACCTGCCCAGCCACTGACCGGCGATCTCTGACGTCGACAAATACACACGGAAATCCAGAATGCAAACGGACTTGCAGCATTCGCCCGGACAGACGGGCTGGGCTGGGCGCTTGCAGAAGCTGCTCGAACACCGAAGGGTTCAGGCTTTCATCATTGCGCTGATCCTGATCAATGCCGTGATCCTGGGTCTGGAGACATCGGCGGCCATCATGGCCAGTTGGGGACCGTTGCTGATCGGCATCGATCACGTGATTCTGGGCGTTTTCGTGATCGAAATTGTTGCCCGCTTGCTGGTCCATCGCTGGCGCTTCTTTCGCGACCCCTGGAGCGTCTTCGACTTTGCCGTTGTGGCCATTGCGCTGGTCCCAGCCTCCGGCCCCTTGGCCGTGTTGCGGGCCTTGCGAGTATTGCGAATCTTCCGCCTGTTGAGCGTGGTGCCCAGTCTGCGTCGCGTGGTCGCCGGTTTGCTGTCTGCCGTGCCTGGTCTGGGTGCGGTCTTCGGTGTGATGAGTCTGATCTTCTACGTCGCCGCTGTCATCAGCACCAACCTGTTTGGCGCAACATTTCCCGATTGGTTCGGTTCTATCGGTAAAAGCGCATATACGCTTTTCCAGATCATGACCCTCGAGAGCTGGTCCATGGGTATCGCGCGACCGGTAATCGCCGAGTTTCCATTTGCCTGGTTGTTTTTCATTCCCTTTATTCTGGTGGCGACATTCACGCTGTTGAATCTGTTCATCGGCGTCATCGTGAGCGCGCTGCAAGCCGAGCACGACGCGGAGCGTCTGGCCGAGGAACAAGCGCGCGATGCCGCGATCGAATCGCATCTGCACGCCGACGTACTGCAGTTGCGGGCCGAGTTGGGCGAGCTGCGGCAGTTGCTGCTGACGCGACTGCCCGCTGCTACGGGATCGGATTGAACGCGTCGATGTTGTTCAGCGTCACCGGTTGACCAGCATTGCGCTTTAGCAGACGTACGGGCACGGTGAGAGCGCCAAGTGTCATCGCCAAGTTACAAAGCTTCTGTTACTCTGACAGTACTGTGTTTGCTCGGCCCCGCTTGACTCGATGCGACGATCCACTGATCGGCTCCATTCGTGTTTCACGCTACACCCGGCATACCAGTAAACAGCGATCTGCCCGCCGGGTGATCGTGCTTATCGTGACTAGTTTGGAGTGAGTTTCATGTCTGATCGGGAAACGGGTACCGTCAAGTGGTTCAACGAGGCCAAGGGTTTTGGCTTCATCAGCCGCGCTGATGGCCCTGACGTGTTCGTACATTTCCGCGCCATCAATGGCACTGGCTTCCGCACGCTGACGGAAGGCCAGAGTGTGACGTTCAGAGTGACCCAGGGACAAAAGGGTCTGCAGGCCGAGGACGTGACCCCCGCCTGATCGACAGGAAGTCGGTTTTTGAAGCCGGAGGGGCGACCCTCCGGCTTTTTTGTATCTGGCGGGAACGCTCCGATCAGGTCCCGAGGTCGGCTCCTGGGTGGGGCAGGGCAGTCGCAGGCTGCCAAGCGACGTGGCCCGCCCAAGGGAGCATTTTTCACTCCATGCCGTTGGCGCCTCAGAGATAGCGCGCCGAGAGTGTGCGTTAGACCGGATGACCTGCTGAAGCGTACCGTCGTCACACTTGAGGACACCGCCTGCGGCTGACAACGAGCTGGCGATCTCGTCTCAATCATGTCTCGCAGATGAATGCGAGCGCGGCGCTTTGGCCCAGAGCGACCTTCACGAACGTCTTCTTGCACGTCCGACGCTGGCGGCCGATCGAACTGCATTCGATATGGCGATCCTGGCGTCGATGACGGATTTTGTTCAAGAAGGAGTGGAAGTAGTGAACTTGATTGATACGAACGGACACCGTGTGAGTGGCGCGAACTCGCAAGGCCTGGCCTGCTACGAGCAGGCCGCCAATGCGTTGCTGTGCATGGTGGATGACCCGGTGGCCAGTGTTGCGTCTGCACTCGCGGCGAGCCCCACGATGACGATGGCGCATGTGCTCAATGCCTGGCTGCACTTGCTGGGCACTGACCCGGGTGGTGATGTGGTCGCTCGCGCCAGCTGCGATGCTGCTGCGGCGCTTGACGCTGACGACCGCGAACGTGCACACATCGAAGCCGCCCGCGCGCTGGCCGCCGGGCGTTGGCGCGAAGCCGGCCTGCGACTGGAAGATCTGAGCATCCGCTATCCGCGCGACAGTCTTGCCTTGCAGGTCGGTCATCAGATCGACTTCTTCCGCGGTGATTCGCGCATGTTGCGGGATCGTATTGCCCGTGCGCTTACGGCGTGGGATGCAAGCATGCCGGGCTGGCATGCGCTGTTGGGCATGCATGCCTTTGGCCTGGAAGAAACGGGTGACTACGCCGCTGCGGAAGCACAGGCACAACGCGCTGTGGAGTTGCAGCCGCGGGACAGCTGGGCCTGGCATGCGATGGCACACGTCCATGAAATGCGGAACGCGCCGCTCAGCGGCATTGCCTGGCTTGAGCCCAATCGAGCCACCTGGGCAGAAGGCAGCTTCCTGGCCACGCACAATACTTGGCATTTGGCGCTGTTCCACCTGGAACTGGATCACCAGGATGAAGCTTTGCGACTGTTCGACGAGGCGATCGGCCTGGAATCCTCGCTGGTGATGGATTTGCTCGATGCCACATCGATGTTGTGGCGCCTGCAACTGCGTGGGGTGGATGTGGGCAACCGCTTTGAGCCAGTGGCCGAACGCTGGGCCGCGATCGGCGGCGCCGGCCAGTACGCGTTCAACGACTGGCACGCGATGATGGCCTACACCGGTGCCGGTCAGGTTGATCGACAAACCGCATTACTCGACGTTATGCGGAGTGCGACGGAAAGCGACCTGGACAATGCCGACTTCACGCGTTGGGTCGGCTTGCCAGCGGCACGCGCCGTGATTGCCTTGGGCCAAGGCGATGCCCGCACTGCGGTTGCGCTGCTGCGTGAGATTCGCAGTGGTGCGCATCGCTTCGGTGGCAGCCATGCCCAGCGTGATCTGATTGATCAGCTGTTGCTCGAGGCAGCTGTTCGGTCTGGCGATGGCCAACTTGCGGGTGCGCTGGCGGCCGAACGAAAGGCCATTCGTCCGCGCAGCGTACTGACTGTGCGTTCGGCGTCGAATTCGCTGCGTCAATGCGCCTAAGCGATAAAGCTGCTGTGGTCGGTCACCGTTGGTGATCGGCCACAGGACGCAAGACTGGTCTATCCTGCATTTGACATAATACACATTAGACGAAGTTAGCGAACAAGGCTCGTGGACCTGCGCTCGCCGCAGGTCGCACGTTCTTTCAATCCGGGCTTGTCCCGAGCGACGCCGGGCGTGGCGTCGCAGGCTGGCCCGAACGCACTCTGCGTTCGAGCTAGTCGTTCAACATGCTGAACTGCCAGCGCATCCATTCGCTGCGGGTTTCACCCGGTCGCAGCAGATGTTTGGCCGGTTCAAGATTGAAGGCGTCCGGCGGGCCACTTTGCGGTTCCACACAGGTGGTGCTCGCGGGTTGGTCGTAGATCACCCAGTGATCGCAGCTCGAGGTGATCTGCAGGCGTTGGCCGTCGGCCTCCAGCACCACCGGTTCGCGCTGAATGAAGCAGTCGTCCCAAGGACCAGTGCGGACTGCACCAGGCGGTCGGGTCGCGATGCCATCGGCATCTCGCGGATACTGCAGTTCGGGATGAAATTGCAGGCGTTGCGGCTTGCGAAACCAGGGATGCCAGCCCAGCACACAAGGCATTGGTGAGGAGCCAGCTGTCACCGACAACGTGAACTGCAGGCCGTCGTCATCAATATCGAAGCGCTGCGTGGCAACACCGCCAAAGGGCCAGTGCTGATCACAGGGCAACTGCAGCTCCAGCGTCGCGGTGCGGCCGTTGCGAGAGAGCGTGTCCCAATCGGTGGCAAAGCCCAGGCCGTGGATCGCATGGTGGCCAAAATTGCGTGCCAGCTGAATCTGGCGGCCATCCAGATTGAAACGGCCGTCTCGCAATCGGCCGGCCCAGGGCACCATCGGGAAACAGCCCCAGGCAATCATCGCCTTGTGCCCTGCCCCGTGACCCTGCAGCCACTCCCTGCCCCGCCAGTTGACGCTGGCCAGGCGGCCACCGGCATCGGCGGCGATCGCAACCCGCAAGTTCGTCGATCCGATCGATTGCAGCGGGCCTGGGGCCCAGGGCGCCATGGCGTCGGCCAGGATCACTGGCGTCTCCTTTCGCGCCAGGGTCGAATCAGCGCCGTCCATAGGGATCGATGGTCCGGATGCGTCCATCGGAAAGATGGGTCAATTCGGTCACCTTGATGGAGCGCAGGTGATCGATCCCGCCTGAGTACAACGCATCGTGGTAGTACAGCCACCAGCGGTCGCGAAAGGCGACGATGGAATGGTGCGTCGTCCAGCCCACCACCGGCGTCAGCACCACACCTTGCCAGTGATAGGGACCGTAGGGATTGTCGCTGGTCGCGTAGCAGAGCGTGTGGGTGTTGCCGGTCGAGTACGACAGGTAATAGCGGCCGTTGTACTTGTGCAGCCAGGGCCCTTCGAAATAGCGACGCGCATGATCGCCGGCGCGCAAGGGTTGGCCCTGTTCGTCCAGGATCTGAATCTCTCGTGGCGCATGGGCGAACTGCCGCATATCGGCAGACAACCGTGCGATGCGCGGACCCAGCGCAGGCTCGTCATCGTCCGGCTCGACGTTCGTACTGGCATGCACGTTGTTGCGGTATTGCTGCAGCTGTCCGCCCCACAACCCGCCGAAGATCAGGTAGTGCTCGCCATCATCATCGGCCAGGACCGCAGGATCAATTGAATAGCTGCCCAGAATCGGTTCGGGATCCGGCGTGAATGGCCCTTCCGGGCGCGTGGCTACGGCTACGCCGATCTGAAAGACGCCATCGGCGCGTTTGGCGGGGAAATACAGGTAGTAGCGGCCATCGCGGGTGGCTGCATCCGGTGCCCACATCTGGCCAGCCGCCCAGGGCACATCACGCACATGCAGGGCTGCGCCGCAATCCCGTGCTTCACCATCCGGCGAGTCCTGACAGAAGACGTGATAGTCCTCCATCGCATACTGGTCGCCCAGATCGTTGGCCGGTATGCCTGCATCGATGTCGTGCGAGGGGTAGATGTAGATCCGCCCTTCGAACACATGCGCGGATGGGTCGGCGGTGTACAGATGTGTGACCAGCGGCGCCGAGATCGCGCGAGCCGTGAGTTGCTGCAATGTCGATGGGTCGATCGCCATCAGGGACCTCCTGTCGTCACGACGGATTGGCCAGCGGCTCGCGTCGGGCCGCCAGTTCGCGTTCGATCCGGCTCTCCATGCCCTTGTTGATCTGGTAGAGGAACAACAGAGCGACGCAAGCCAGGAATGGCAATGAGGCATAGATGCTGACGGCGAGCCGGATGCCGGCCACCGTTTCCGGGTTCTGCAGCGGCTCGCCTGGCTGATAGCCGTACGCCGCCAGAATGGCTGCGACCAGCGCGCCACCGACCGACAAGCCAACCTTCAGTCCGCACAACATGGCCGAGAAGATGATTGCCGTGGCGCGACGGTGATTGCGCCATTCGGAGTAGTCGGCCACGTCGGCAATCATCGCCCACAGCAGCGGAATGGTGATGCCATAAAAAAAGCCGTGCAGGATCTGAGAGACAAAGACCAGACCGATGGCATCGGGCGGGAAGGTGTAAAACGCGAGCATGAACAGGGTGGAGACGAACAACGCAGCGCCGAAGACATCGCGTTTGCCGAAGCGGTCGGCCAGCGCCTTGGAGAAGCCGATGCCCACGATCATCATGATGATGCCGCCGCCGTTGAACAGGCTGAAGGCCGAGGTGGCTGGATCCTTGGGCCACTGGAACTCGGTCAGGCCCATGCCGGTGAGCAGGCCATTCAGGCCAGCAATGAAGCCATTGAAGCCGATGCGATCGAGAAAGGCCGCCTGCGCCTCGTGGTCGAGGTAGTACTGGAAGTAGTAGATGTAGGTGCCGCCCTTCAACGCCAGCGTGACGAACACCAGGATCGTCAGCAGCAGCATGATCACCCAGGGTCGATTGCCCAGCAGGTCAGTCAAATCCTGCCGCACGCTGGAGCGTTGCTCGACGGTCGGCACGACCCGTTCGCGGGTGGTGAAGAAAGTGATCAGAAAGAACACCGTGCCGACGATCGCGAACAGCGCCATCGTGTTCTGGAAGCCCTGTACCTTGTCGCCGCCACCGAGGATCAGCACCAGCGGCAGCAGCAGTACCTGAATGACGAACTGCGCCACCATCACCGCCACGAAGCGATAGGCCGACAGGCTGTTGCGTTCGGCCATGCTGCCGGTCAGTACGCCCGACAGCGCGGCATAGGGCAGATTGTTGGCGGCATAGACCATCACCAGCAGCGTGTAGGTGGTCAGCGCGTAGAACACCTTGCCCTGCGGACCCAGGTCCGGTGTGCTGAAGGCCAGCAGCGAGAGCACGCCAAAAGGAATCGCCGTCCACAGGATCCACGGTCGAAACCGGCCCCAGCGGGTCTGCGTTCGATCGGCCAGCAGTCCGACGATCGGCGTGAAAACGAAGGCGCCCAGCAAACCGACAATGAAAATGATCGTGGCCGCGGTACCGGCAGGAATCCGGTAGACATCGGTGTAGAAGAAGGCCAGAAAGGTGATCAGTGTCTGGAAGATCAGGTTCGCCGAGAGATCGCCCAGGCTGTAGCCGATCTTCTCGCTGACGGGCAGTCGTTCAGACGCTGAACTCATGAGCTGCGTATTCCCTGTGGCCGATGAAAGAAGACTTGGGGCAGATACCGGTCAGGGCATCGCACCGCCCTGCCCCGCTGCAAAGATCCCGGTCCGCTGGCGCATTGCACCAGTCGGACCGGGGCCGCGGGGCGCGACGGCTTTGTATCAGAACGAACCACGAACACCGAGCAGAATGGTGCGGCCCGGGTCATAGGTTTCACCCGGCACGTTGCGGAAGGCCAGATAGTTCTCCAGCGGCTCATCGGTGATGTTGATCACGTTGAGCGTGATCTGCGGCTGCGAGGGCAGCCACTCCATCGTGTAGCTTGCCGAGAAATCCAGCTGGCCACGATCCACACCGAAATACTGGGCATAGTTCAGACCGCTTTCGTTGTTGCCCAAGGCCCGCTGCGCCGCACCTTCAGCCCAGTTGTAGGAGAGTCGAGCGGCGAAGGCGTCCTTTTCCCAATAGACCGTGGCATTCCATAGCACCGGCGAGATTCCGAAGAGATTGCCGGCCAGTTGCGCGGCATCCTGCCCGGTGGCTTCCAGATCGATGTCGGTGTAGTTGCCCATGAAGCCCAGGCCATCGAGGACGAAGTCCAGCGGCTGGATCCAGATGAACTCCCAGCCCTGGATATCCAGCGTCGCATCGGCGTTGACCTGCTGACGCACGTTGACTGGCGCGTCCAGACCACCATTGGCATTCAACGCCGCTTGTTGTCCAGGCGCCAGGCTCTCGAAGGGAATGCCCAGATCGCGGAAGGGCCGCACGTTGATGCCCTGGAAGGTGTAGCCAGACACGCGCTTGTTGAACAGGCTCAGTGCCACCAGTCCCTCACCACCGGTGTACCACTCGATGCCCAGATCCACATTGGTCGACAGATAGGGCGCCAGATTCGGGTTGCCCTGGTCGGCGATCTCGGCGGACGGGTCGGAGAAGGTCGTCGCTGGCAGCATCGAGCGCGGATTGGGCCGGGTCAGCGTGCGCGAACTGGCGACCCGCAGCAGCACATCGTCGACCACTTCCCAGGACGCGTTGAAGGACGGCAACCACTCGTCATACTGACTGTCGAGTCGCTGGATTTCGCGGACGCCACCGAAGGTCACCGGACCACTGATTTCCTGATCGGTGTCGATGTAGCGCACGCCTGCATTGAAGCGCAGCGTGCGCTCCCAGACTTCGGTATCGCCATTGACCTCGACGTAGGCCGCGAAATTGTCTTCGTTCACCCCGCCGGAAGCGGCGCCGACCGATTGCGAGGTGTTGGCCTCGGGCGCCGAGTCGAAGAACTGCTGGTAATTGGTGGCGTTGAAGAAGCCGGCGAAATCGGCGGTGATGAAACCCGACGGGCCGGGTCGCAGGAAATTGGCGAGTTCGGCGTCGGTGATGTTGGCGAAGACGAAGTCGCGCCAGGCCGCACTGTTGTCGAAGGCGGTAATCGTGCGCTCGAACTGGTCGTAGGACAGGCCCACCCGCACATTGCGGTCGTCGTCGCCGAACTGCAGATCGGCCCGCAGACGTCCGCCTTCGGTCACGCGCTTTTCGTTGTTGAGATTGACGCGACCACCGTTGAGCGACCAACCCAGGTTCGGATCATTCAGATCCAGTCCGCCGGTATCGAAGGTGGGCACGCCACCGTCGTTGGTGTACTGCACGTTGGCAAAGGGCGAAGTCACCAGGATGGTCGGCGATTCGCGGAAGAACCAGCTGCGGCTCCAGTTGGCCTGCAGATCCAGCTTGATCTGGTCGTCATCGCCAAACCAGAAAGTGCCGCCAGGGCCGATATTCCAGTACTTGGCCTCGTCCTGATACGGGCGCGCTTCGAGGAAGAACTGTGCATTGGTCAGCGTCGAACTGGTCACCACATTGTTGCTGTCCACCTGCGTGTTGGTGGGAATGAAGCCCACCGGGCCGAAGGTGCGGCCGACCAGATTCATGTCGATGCGGTTGTTCTCATAGCCGGCCTTGGAGAACAGCATGTCGACGTAGAAGTGCGCCTTGTCGCTGGGTCGCCATTCCAGCGAACCGACGAAGGCATCGCGGTCACGATCGCCGGCCATGTCGACCGGCCGACCCAGGCGTGGGAAAAGCGCTTCGGTGAACTGGTCGATCGACAGACCCGGATTCAGCGCCAGCAGCAGATCGCGGTCCACCGTCGCGCCTGGCGTCAAGCCAGCAGCGATGGTCGACGCGTTGTCGGGCACCGTGTTGGGCATTTGCAAGCTACCGCCACCGCCGGGATTGCAGATGGCCGGCCGGGTCGTCAGCGGGTCCACGCCGGCTGGTGCCTCAATGCCGCACTGCACGTAGTTCAGTGAGGGGTTCATCCAGCCCACCGACTCCCAGCCGCGTACGCCAATCCGGCTGCGCACGACCGACACACCGGCCAGCGCACCGAAGGTGCTGTCGTCGTTGGTCCAGCTGTAGAGCGCCGAGCCGCGTGGGTTGACCTTGTCGGCAATGCTGTTGCGGTCCAGTTGTACCGTGTAGTTCAGGTGCTGGCCTTCGTTGTCGAAGGGACGCGCGCTGCGCATGTCGACAACACCGGAGACGCCGCCTTCGGGCAAGCTGGCCTGCGGTGACTTGTAGACGGTCAGTTTGTTGAAGAATTCCGTCGGGAACAGATTCAGGTCCACTTCGCGGTTCTGATTGCCGCGATTGAGGCCGATCGACGCCGTGTAGGCCTCGCCGCCGTTGATCAGGGTCTTGGTGAAGCTCTGGGGCAGACCACGAATGCCAATGTTCAGGCCCTCGCCGTTGACGTCGCGGTCCAGCTGGATGCCGGGAATCCGATTGAGAGACTCGGCGATATTGAGGTCCGGAAACTTGCCGATGTCCTCGGCGAAGATCGAGTCGGTGAAGCCCTTCTCTTCGCGCTTGTTCTCGGTCGAGTACTGCAGGCTGCGGCGATAGCCGGTCACCACCATCTCGTCGAGTTCCTGCGCGTCGAGCTCGGACTGATCGGCGTCGGAATCGCTGGATTGCTGCGCCAGCAGCGGCACGCTGCTCAAACCGAGCAAAGCGAGCGCGAGCGCCTGGGACAGCCTGGAACGTGCAAAGGACCTGCTCACTGAACTCCCCTCCCAAAGGTGTCTGGTCGTCCTGCGAGGCGCTGCGTTCGACTTTTCGTCGGTCCAGCAATCGTCGCCGAACCCGCCCGCATTTCGAGGCAGCGAAAAGGTAGCGCTACCATTCCTGGGGTGCACGCTGCGCAGCAGCATGGCAATTCGCTTGCCTTGTGCTAATGGTAGCGCTCCCATTCGACGCCACACCCGGCCTCACTTGGAGCAGTGCAGCATGAACGATGGCAGCAACGCAGGTCCAACCGGGGTCGGCCGGTACCGTTGGCGTGTCTGCGCGATGCTGTTGCTCGCCACCACGATCAACTACATCGATCGCCAGGTGTTGGGGGTGCTGGCGCCCTTCCTGCAGACTGAGATCGGCTGGAACGAAATCGAGTACGGCTACATCGTCACGGCTTTCCAGGCGGCCTACGCCATCGGCTTGCTCAGTGCCGGCGCGATCATCGACCGCCTGGGTACGCGCATCGGTTATGCCATCGCCATCGGCATCTGGAGCGTGGCGGCCATGGGGCACGCGCTGGCTGCTTCAGTTGTCGGCTTTGCCATCGCCCGCTTCTTCCTTGGCCTGGGTGAAGCCGGCAACTTCCCCGCGGCCATCAAGACCACAGCCGAGTGGTTTCCCAAGCGGGAACGGGCCTTCGCCACCGGCATCTTCAACTCCGGCTCGAACATTGGCGCCATCGTGGCACCGCTGGCGGTGCCTCTGATTGCCTCGGTGTGGGGATGGCAGGCGGCGTTTCTGGGGACGGCGGTGCTCAGTGCGTCCTGGCTGATCGTGTGGCTGCTGTGGTATCGGCAACCCGAAGCCAGTCGCGGTCTGGGCCAGGCAGAACTCGCCTACATTCGCAGTGATCCGCCGGATCCCGCGATACGCCTGCCCTGGTCGCAGATCCTGCGGCACCGCCAGGCCTGGGCCTTCGTGGCCGGCAAGTTCATCACTGATCCAATCTGGTGGTTCTTTCTGTTCTGGCTGCCCAAGTTCCTGCACGACCAGCACGCCCTTACCCTGCTCGGCTTGGGCGCACCACTGATCGTGATTTTCATCATGGCCGATGTGGGCAGCATCGTCGGCGGCTGGCTGGCCGGCCGTTTCGTTCGAATGGGCTGGAGCCTGAACCGGGCACGCAAGACAGCCATGTTCTGTTGCGCCCTGTGTGTGGTGCCGATCGTCTTTGCCGCCAAGGCCGAGCAGCTGTGGGTGGCCGTCGCGCTGATAGGCCTGGCCACGGCCGGCCATCAGGGCTTCTCGGCCAACCTGTTCACCCTGACCTCCGATCTGTTTCCGCGGCCCGTCGTCGCTTCGGTCGTCGGGCTGGGCGGCTTCGCCGGTGCGGTTGGCGGCATGTTGATCGCCACCTTCACCGGCTTCCTGCTGCAAAGCACCGGCAGCTACGTGCCGGTCTTTCTGATGGCGGGATCGGCCTATCTGCTGGCCTTGCTGGTGATTCATCGATTGGTGCCCTTGCTGCAACCGGCTCAACTGGAGGCCTCGGCATGAGCATTCGGCTCTTTCGCAACGCGCTGGCGCTATCGATCTTTCTCGGTCCATCGGCGCAGGCCGAGCCGCTCGCCGCGGGGCACTGCAAGTTCCTCGGTGGCATCCACAGCCCGCATCAGGCTCGACAATTGCCCGACTACTTCAACAAGATCACGCCGGAGAATGCCGGCAAATGGGGTGTGGTCGAGGCGACACGCGACCAGATGGACTGGTCCGGTCTGGACGCCGCCTACGCGATGGCGCAGGAACATGCCCTGCCCTTTCAGATGCATGTGCTGATCTGGGGCAACCAGCAACCGGAATGGATCGAAAACCTCCCCGCAGAGGAGCAGCGCGCGGAGATCGAGGAATGGTTCGCCGCGGTGGCGGCTCGCTATCCGCGACTGGACTACGTCGAAGTCGTCAACGAGCCCCTGCACGATCCGCCGGCCAAGGATGACGATGGTGGTGGGAACTATCTGGCGGCACTGGGTGGTGAGGGCGAGAGCGGCTGGGAATGGGTCCTGCAGTCCTTCCGGCTGGCCCGGCAGCACTTCCCGCACTCGAAGCTGCTGATCAACGACTACAGCATCACCAACACGCCCGGCGACGCCCAGCGCTACCGCGCGCTCATCGATCTGCTGCGGGCCGAGCATCTGCTCGATGGCATCGGTGTGCAGGGACATGCCTTCGCCACCACGGCAAACGTGCCGATGTCGGTGCACCGGGCGGCGCTGGATCTGCCCGCCGAGACTGGGCTGCCGCTGTACGTGACCGAACTGGACATCGACGGGCCGACGGATGCCACACAGCTGGCGGACTATGAGCGAATCTTCCCGCTGTTCTGGGAGCATCCGGCCGTGGCCGGGGTCACCCTGTGGGGCTATCGCCCCGGTCTGTGGCGGCATCAGGAGCAGGCCTTCCTGATCGATGCCGAGGGCCGTGAGCGACCGGCGCTGACCTGGCTGCGCGGCTATCTGCGTGGCGGCCGCGGGCGGAGCTGCCGCTGAGTCCTGCGCCGACCATCCCAACCCTACTCTTCGCCGACCTGGCCCCCGACCCGACCGATGAACACACCGATACACCCACTGAGTCTGCATCCCGATCGCCTGTTCGCCAGCGACACCACCCAGCGCGACATCGCCCGCCGGCTGTTTGCCCAGGTGGAGACGCTGCCGATCATTTCGCCACACGGACACACCGATCCGGCCTGGTTCGCCGGCAATGCGCCCTTCGCCAACGCCACCGAGTTGCTGCTGCTGCCGGATCACTACCTGTTCCGGATGCTGCACAGTCAGGGCGTGCGACTGGATGAGCTGGGCATTCCGCGTGCCGATGGCCAACGCGCCGACGTCGATCCGCTGGCGGCCTGGCGGCTGCTTGCCAAGCACTGGCCGCTGTTTCGCGGTACCCCGTCCTCGTTGTGGCTGAACCACGTCTTCCACGAGGTCTTCGGCCTGCGGATGCGGCTGGACCCGAGCACGGCCGACGACTACTACCACCACATCACCGACGCCCTGCAGACCGATGCCTTCCGCCCGCGTGCGCTGTTCGAGCGCTTCAACATCGAGGTGATCGCAACGACGGAGTCGCCGCTGGATGATCTGCGGCACCACGCCAGCCTGCAGCGCAGTGGCTGGTCCGGGCGTGTCATCACCGCCTACCGTCCCGACCCGGTCATCGATCCCGAGCACGAACAATTCCCCACCGCCTTGCAGCGCTTCGGTGAATTGACTGGCGAAGACGTCCACAGCTGGGAGGGTTATCTGCGGGCACATCGGCAGCGACGTGCCTTCTTCGCCGCCCACGGCGCGACCTCGACCGATCACGGACACCCCAGCTGCGCGACGGCGGACCTGTCCAGCGAGCACGCACGTCGCCTGTTCGCCAAGGTCATCGCCGGGCAGGCCAATGCCGAGGATGCCGAGCTGTTCCGTGGCCAGATGCTCACCGAAATGGCGTTGATGAGCCTGGACGATGGCCTGGTCATGCAGATCCACCCGGGCTGCTACCGCAATCACAATGCCGCTCTGTTCGGCAGCCACGGGCGCGACAAGGGCGCCGACATTCCGCTGCCGACCGAGTACGTCAGAGCACTGAAACCGCTGCTGGATCGCGTCGGCGCCGCGCCGGATTTCCGTTTGATCCTGTTCACGCTCGACGAAAGCACCTACGCCCGCGAACTGGCGCCGCTGGCCGGCCACTATCCCTGCCTGTTCCTGGGGCCTGCGTGGTGGTTTCACGATGCACCCGAAGGCATGTGGCGCTTTCGCGAGCAGACGCTGGCCAGCGCCGGCTTCTACAACACCGTCGGCTTCAACGACGATACCCGCGCCTTCCTGTCCATCCCGGCCCGCCACGATGTGGCGAGGCGCGTCGACTGCGCTTTCCTGGCTCGTTTGGTGGCCGAACACCGGTTGGATGAGGACGAGGCGACCGAGGTCGCGGTCGACCTGGCTTATCGATTGCCCAAGCGGGCCTATCGCCTGTGAGGACCAGACGGGCCTTGATGTTCGCGTGCCTCTGCCTGCTCGCATTCGCATGCCCAATTGAGGTGTCCGCGGCCCGCGAGCGCATCCGGCTGGACCAGGGCTGGCGCTTCCATCGGGGCGACCCACCCGGCGTCGGCCACGCGCTGGACTACGAGGTGCGCCCAACGATCGAACAAAGCGCCGATGGCAAGGTTGCCGACGCGCGACCGGAGGCCGCGCCGGCAGTGAATGAGCAGCGGACCGTGTTGCGTCCCTGGATCCTGCCGACGGCCAATCCGCTGATCGCCGATCCGGGCGACCGACACCAGCGGCCAGACGGTCATCCGGGGAGCACCCTGCCCTTCGTACAGGCGGATTTCGACGACAGCGACTGGCCCGAGGTGCGCGTGCCGCATGACTGGGCCATTGACGGGCCGTTCATCGCGCAGGGCCCCTACGGTGGCATGGGTCGGCTGCCCAGTTGGGGGATTGGCTGGTATCGCCGCACGCTGGAGATCCCGGCGAGCGGCTCGATTCGACGCTACTTTCTCGACGTTGATGGCGCCATGTCCTACGCCAGCGTCTGGCTCAATGGCGAGCTGGTGGGCGGCTGGCCCTATGGCTACAACGGCTGGCGGCTGGACCTGACGCCGCACGTCCGACCGGGACAGTCCAATCAGCTGGCGATCCGGCTGGACAACCCGCCGGAGTCGGCCCGCTGGTATCCAGGCGGTGGCTTGTATCGATCGGCCTGGCTGACGGCCACGGCCTCGGTACACGTGGCGCACTGGGGTGTGCAGCTGCGCACGCCCGAGGTCAGCGCCAGCCAGGCGCGGGTCGAACTGGCCGTGCGCATCGACAATGATGGCAAGCAACCGTCCAGCGTCGAGGTTTCGACCGAGATCTACCGCATCGATGATCAGGACCGGCCCGTCGGCGGCGCACTGGTGACCTTGCCGCGTGAGGCGGTGCGGATTGCCGCTGGCACCAGCGCCACCTACACGAGCACCGCGTTGATCAACGACCCGCAGCGCTGGGGACCGCCACCCACACAACGCCCGCATCGCCATCTCGCTGTCACTCGGCTGTTTCGAAGCGGCGAGCTCATCGACCAGGTCGAAACCCGCTTCGGCATCCGCAGCCTGAGCTGGGATCCGCAGCGTGGATTGCTGGTCAACGACGAACACATCCCGCTGCGTGGCGTGAACAACCATCACGATCTGGGCGCCCTGGGCGCGGCCTTCAATGTGCGCGCCGCCGAGCGCCAGTTGCAGATCCTGCAGGCGATGGGCAGCAATGCCGTGCGCATGGCCCACAACCCGCCGGCCACTGAGCTGCTGGATCTGACCGATCGGCTCGGTCTGCTGGTGATCGACGAGATCTTCGACTCCTGGGCCGCAAGAAAGACGCCGCTGGACTTCCATCGCGTCTTTGGTGACTGGCATGAGCCGGACCTGCGCGCCATGTTGCGGCGAGATCGCAATCACCCCTCGGTGTTCCTGTGGAGCGTTGGCAACGAGGTGGGCGAGCAGTACACCGATGCCGACGGTGCCGCGATCGCCCGCCGGTTGGTCCAGATTGTCCACGAGGAGGATCCGGACCGGCTGACCACGACGGCGATGAACTGGGCCAAGCCGGACATGCCCTTGCCCGCCGAGGTCGATGTGATCGGTCTGAACTACCAGGGCGAGGGCATTCGACAGGAAGCGGAGTTCGAGGGCACCGAGCGCATTCGCACGCCACCGATGTACGACGCCTTCCACGCCGCCTTTCCCGACAAGCCGATCATCAGTACCGAAACCGCGTCGTCGCTCAGTACGCGTGGCACCTATCTGTTTCCGGTCGTCGACGGCATCAGTTCGCCGGTTCGCGATGGTCGCGGTGGTGACTCGCAACGTCGCCACGTGAGTGCCTACGAGTTGTATGCGGTGGATTTCGGCTCCAGTGCCGACCGCGTCTTCGCCTCGCTGGATGCCCATCCCTTCGTCGCCGGCGAGTTCGTCTGGACCGGCTTCGATTATCTGGGCGAACCCACGCCCTATTACGACTCGCGCAGCAGCTACAGCGGCATTGTCGATCTGGCCGGTTTTCCGAAGGACCGCTACTACCTCTATCAGGCCCGCTGGCAGCCAGAGCTGCGCATGGCCCATCTGCTGCCCCACTGGGACTGGCCTGAACGAGTTGGCGAGCTCACGCCAGTCCATCTGTTCAGCAGCGGCGACGAAGCAGAGCTGTTCCTCAACGGCGTTTCGCAAGGCCGGGTACAGCGACAGGCTCGGCAGTATCGCTTCCGCTGGGATAGGGTTCGATATGCGCCCGGCGAGCTGCAGGTGAAGGTCTGGCGGCAAGGCCAACCATGGGCCACCGAGACGATCCGCAGCACTGGGGCACCGGCGCGACTGGAGGTCGTGTCCGATCGCCATGCCCTGCGCAACGATGCCGAGGACCTGGCTTTTCTGAGTATTCGTGCGCTGGATGCCGAAGGGCGACCAGTGCCGACTGCGGACCTGCCAGTCCATGTGTCCGTCGCCGGCGCCGCCGATCTGGTTGCGCTGGACAACGGCGATCCCACTGACCTCACCCCCTTTCCGGCCGCCACCCGGCAGCTGTTCAGCGGTCGCTTGCTGGCCATCGTTCGTGGCCGGCCCGATGCAAGCGGCGATGCCACGGTCAGGGTGCAGGCCGACGGACTGCAGGAGCAAGTCATGACACTGGACGTCGGTGCCGAATCTGCCACGACCTTGCGCGGGGCCTATGCCGGGCGCTTCCGGCTGGGCGTGGCCGTGAATCAGGCCATCGTCAGAGGTGAGGATGCGTTGTCACAGCCGCTGGTGCCGCGGCACTTCAACAGCATCACCGCCGAGAACGTGATGAAGGCCGAGGTCGTCAATCCCACACCGGGTGTCTACGACTTCGCCGCGGCCGATGCCTTCGTCGCCTATGGCCAGCGCCACGGCCTGTTCGTCGTCGGTCACACACTGGTCTGGCACAACCAGACACCAGCCTGGTTCTTCACCGACGCCGAAGACCAACCCAATACACCCGCCGCCCAGATCGAACGGATGCGCGCGCACATCAAGGCGGTCGCGGGTCGCTACGTCGGTCGCGTGCACGCCTGGGATGTGGTCAACGAGGTGATCGGCGAGGATGGTCAGTATCGACCGACCAGCTGGGTCAACGCCGTGGGTGATGGCGATGAGCTGGTTCGCCAGGCTTTCTCGCTGGCCGCCCGCTACGCACCCGATGCCGAGCTCTACTACAACGATTTCAATGCCTGGCGACCGGAAAAGCGCGCCGGCATCGTGCGCATGGTGCAGATGCTGCAGGCGGCGGGCGTTCGCATCGACGGCATTGGCATGCAGGGACACTGGGGCCTGAACTATCCCGCGCTGAGTGAGATCGAAGCCTCCATCGACGCCTACGCGGCCCTGGGCCTGAAGGTGATGATCACCGAGCTGGATGTGGATGTGCTGCCCTTGACCCGCGAGGGCCAGATCATCGGTACCGGTCTGCTGCATCCGCAGTACCAGCTACCGGAATTCAAGCGCGTTCTGGACCCATGGCCAAACGGATTGCCGGAGTCCGTGCAACAGCAGCTGGCCGAACGCTACGCCGAGCTGTTCGCCTTGTTCGCGCGCAAGCATGAGCAGATCGACCGCGTGACCCTGTGGGGTCTGCACGACGGCATGTCCTGGAAGAACGGCTATCCGATCGAAGCGCGGACCAACTACCCGCTGTTGTTCGATCGCCAGCGCCAGCCCAAGCCAGCGCTGGCCGCCGTGCTGAAGGTCGGCAACGACCGGGAAGTCGGCCGCTGAAGAGCGCCGGGTTGACGCTCAGATCACGTCCCAGACGAAGCGGCCCTCCCCCAGTACAAAGCCGGCCAATGCGTCGCGCTCATCGTCTTCATTGCGCAGCAGTCCGCGGATATTGCCCGCCATGCGGCGCTTGGCCTGCTGGGCGAACAGCACGGCGATGCGGATCGCCTCGTCGCCATGCTCGCCCTCGCGGGCGATGGCATCGGCGCGAGCCAGCGTGGCCAGACCCACGAACAGATCGATCGCCACATCGGCCAGCCGCTTGAGCTGGTACTGCTCGTCGGCGATCTTCTTGCCGTGCAGGCGCAGCAAGGCATCGCTGGCCTTGGACAACTCGACCACATACTTCTCATAGATCGCCGCACAGGGCCGCAGTCGCGGCGGCAACTGGCTGACGATGCGGTCGGTGCCGAAGCCGGTGCTCTCGCGCAGGCGCTTGCCCACATAGCCGCTGAGCACGCCAAAACCCTTGATCGGGTCATTGAAGATTTCGCTGGCCGATTTCTTCAGTTCGCTCAGTGAATTGCCGACATCCTTCAGGCCCGATAGCGCGATGTACAGGCGCAGGATCTCGTTGGTGCCCTCGAAGATGCTCAGAATGCGCGTGTCGCGAACGATCTTCTCGTAGGGAAACTCGCGCATGAAGCCATTGCCGGCGGCAATCTGCAGGGCCTCGTGGGCGGCACGCTGCACCGCCTCGCTGGCAAATACCTTGCTGATCGCAGCTTCGACCGAGTAGTCATCGCAATCGGAATCGATGTAGTGCGCCACCATCCAGACGGCGCTTTCGGCAGCGAAACAGTCGATCGCCATCTGCGCGATCTTCTCGCGCACCAGCCCGAACTCGGCAATGGGCCGGTCGAACTGCTTGCGGTCCTTGGCCTGCGCGGTGGCCAACCGGATCAAGGCTTTCATGCCGCCGACCGCCCCGCCACCCAGGCCGGTGCGTCCGTTGTTGAGGATGGCCATCGCCACCTTGAAACCCTTGCCGACCTCGCCAAGCAGGTTCTCTGCCGGGACTCGGACATCGGAAAAGGCCACCGTGGTGGTGGAGGACGCGCGAATGCCGAGTTTGTCCTCATGCGGACCGTGGCTGACGCCGTTCCAGCCCGCCTCGACCAGGAATGCGCTGAGCTTGCCCTCGGGACCATCGGTCCGGGCAAATACCGTGTAGAGGCCCGCGAAGCCACCGTTGCTGATCCAGATCTTCTCGCCATTGAGCAGCCAGCTGCCGTCGGCCTGGCGCTCGGCCTTGCAGCGCAAGGCGGCCGCATCGGAACCGGCACCGGATTCGGTCAGGCAGAAGGCGGCAATCAGCTCACCACTGGCCAACGACGGCAGATAGCGCGCCTTCTGTTCGTCATTGCCGAACAGCAGCAACCCTTTCATGCCGATCGAGGAATGCGCGCCGACCGTGACAGAGACTGAACTGTCGTGCTGGCTGGTCTGTCCCAGCACCCGCGCATAGGCCGCATTGGACAACGCCATGCCGCCGAAATCCTCGCCGATGATCAGGCCGAACAGACCCATCTCGCGCAGCGATTGCAGAAACTCCGCCGGCATGTCGCCAGCGCGATCCATCGCATCGATCTGCTCGCGATTGCCGGCGAGGAAATCATCGATGGCCTCGGTCATCATCCCCAGCAATTCGCGATCCCGCGCCGGCATCTGCGGATAGGGAAAGAGGTTCTCTTCGAGAATCTCGCCAAAGAACAGGTTCTTCGCCACCGACAATTCGCGGCGCAAGGCCGGTGCCGCCGCAGCGGGGCTTTGACTGGGCGCGTCCTGGGTCGACATGACAAGGCTCCGGTGATGACTTGCAGCGAAGCATACGCCCGTACGCTTGCGTATGGTCAATCAGGATCGCCGCTCAGACAGTCGTTCTGGCTCTTCGGGCCCATCGACGGCACTGACTGTGGCCTGCTGGCCGCGTACCTTGATCAGCAAGGAATGTCGGGCCACAACCGCGCCGGTGAACAGGGTCTTGAAGGCTTCGTCGCGATAGCGATGAAACAGACACACGCTCAACCATGAGGCCCACAAGGCGCGACAGGCCATCAGCGGCGCCCCCAGCAAACGCCAGCCCAGATGGCGACGACGGGCCAGTCGCGCCAATTGCACGGTACGAATCACCCGAACCAGGGCCTGCGCATCAACGGCGCGCATCCGATAGTCCGAAGGCCGAACGCTCAAACCGTCATCCTCAGAAGCCGTAGCGCAGGAAACCGCCATCCACCGCGATGCACTCACCGCTGATGTAACTGGCCGCTGGCAAACAGAGAAAGGCGATGGCGGCAGCCACCTCGTGCGGCTCACCGATTCGATCTGCCGGGGTGCGCTCCAGCACGGCCTCCAGATAGGCTGGATCAGCCAGCGGCGCTTCAGTGCGACGGGTGCGGATGTACCACGGCGCCACGGCGTTGACCCGGATGCCATCGGCCGCCCATTCGCAGGCCAGGTTGCGGGTCAGTTGCTGCAGCGCGGCCTTGGTCATGCCATAAGGCGCGCCCGAGCGCACATGTGTGATTCCCGACACCGAGCCGACATTGACGATCGCCGCCTGTCCATGTTCCGACAGCAATGGGTGCGCCAATCGACAGATCTCGAAAGCACTGAGCAGGTTCAGTTCGATGAGGCCCCTAACCTCCTCCAGCGCGTAGTCCAGCGCCGGCCGCGTGACATTACCCCCGACATTGTTGATCAGCAGATGCACCTGGGCGCTCAGGTCGCTGATCCAGTCGAACAGGGCCAGCCGATCCTCGGCATCGGCCAGATCGGCCGCCAATACCCGCACCTGGCGCTGCGGATACTCGCTCTCCAGTTCGTCCTGAAACTGCGTCAGCACCGTTTCATCGCGCGCCACCAGCAACAGATCCGCCCCCAAAGCAGCCAATTCCCGCGCCGTGGCCGCCCCGATGCCCTGACTGGCACCACAGACCAGTGCCGTCTGTCCGTCGAGTCGCCATCGTTGCATCATTGGGGAGCCTCGGTTTGGGCGTTTTTTAGCCTACGTGCATTGATCGTGGGATGAACTGGCTGAGTGCTGAAGACTGGCGTTCTCGCATCCCAGATTCTTTGGCAAATGAGGCACTCAAGCCAGCCAGCGGGTCTCATATTCTCGCAGCGACTCGATCCCTGACCCCTCAGCCCCGAACCCTGATCCCTCGCGATCATCAGCTCCGCAAGCCGATCCCTCGCTCCAGCAGTTGCCAGGCCACCAGCGCCAGAACGACGGCGAATCCGGCGATCATGCCCAGCGACGCACCGACCGGCACATCCGAAACGCCAAGAATGCCGTAACGGAAGGCGTTGACCATGTAGAGGATCGGGTTGGCCAGCGAGACCTTCTGCCAGAACTCGGGCAGCAGGCTGACCGAATAGAACACGCCGCCCAGATAGGTCAGTGGGGTCAGAATGAAGGTGGGCACGATCGAGATGTCATCGAACTTGCGGGCGAACACCGCATTGATGAACCCGGCGAGCGCAAACACGATGGCGGTCAGCAGCAGGGTCAGCACGGTCAGCCCCGGATGCTGCACGGGCAAGTCGGCGAACAGCAGTGCCACGACCATGACGATGGCACCAACCATGACCCCGCGCGCCACCCCGCCGGTGACATAGCCGGCCAGCACCACCCAGGACGAGGCCGGCGCCACCAGCAGTTCTTCCACATAGCGGCCGAACTTGCTGCCAAAAAAGGAGCTGACCACATTGGCGTAGGCGTTGGTGATCACGCTCATCATGATCAGCCCGGGCACGATGAACTCCATGTAGCGATAGCCACCCATCTCGCCGATGCGGCTGCCCACCAGGTTGCCGAAGATGACGAAGTACAGCGTCATCGTGATCGCTGGCGGCACCAGCGTCTGTCCCCAGATGCGCAGAATCCGCACGATCTCGCGGCGGACGATGGTCAGAAACGCGGTCAAGTACATGGCTTCTCCAGATAGCCAGTAGTCAGATCAAGGGGCCGGCGAAATGCATGCGTCTGCAGGCGCGATGGGATCTGACGGAGGGTTTGAAACTGCATGCTCTTCCACTGAAACAGGAACGGGCGACTGGAACGGCCCTCAGGCTGCCTTCCCCGTCAGGCGCACGAACAGTTCCTCGAGTCGGTTGCTCTTGTTGCGCATCGAGGCCACTTGCACACCTGCCCGATCCAGCCCGGCGAACAAGCGATTCAGCGCGCTGCCGCGGGGCAGATCCACCTCCAGCGTCGTTTCATCAACGCGAGTGATGGCGTAGCCCTCCACGGAAGGTGCCTCCGCCAGTGGCTCGACCAGATCAAACACGAACACCTCACGGTCCAGCTTGGCCAGCAGCGCCTTGGTCGAGGAGCGTTCGATGATCTGGCCATGGTCGATGATGGCGACGTTGCGGCACAGACTTTCGGCCTCTTCCAGATAGTGCGTGGTCAGGATCACCGTGGTGCCCTGGGCATTGAGTTCGCGCAGGAAGGCCCACATCGAGCGCCGGATTTCGATATCCACGCCGGCCGTTGGTTCATCCAGGATCAGCAGCCGGGGCTCGTGCACCATTGCCCGGGCGATCATCAGCCGACGCTTCATGCCGCCCGACAACGTCCGGCTGACGGCTTCCCGCTTGTCCCACAGACTCAATGCCTTGAGGTATTTCTCGGCCCGCTGCTGGGCGACACGCCGGGGCACGCCATAGAAGCCGGCCTGATTGACCACGATGTCGATGGGTTTCTCGAACTGATTGAAGTTGAACTCCTGTGGCACCAGCCCGATCGCCGACTTGACCGCCCAGCGCTCGGTGCGCAGGTCGTGGCCGAAGACCCGGACCTCGCCCTGGCCCAGATTGACCAGCGAGGAGACGATGCCGATCAGGGTCGATTTGCCGGCACCGTTGGGACCGAGCAACGCAAAGAAGTCACCCTCGGCGACGTCCAGCGAAACGCCTTTCAGCGCCTCGACGCCATTGTCGTAAACCTTGCGCAGCTCACTGGCCTGCAGTGCCAGTGCCTTGGGCGTGGTCATGTTGCGGAGTCCTCGAAGCTGGCGGCTCACTGTCACAGCAAGCCGGAGTGCGCCGGGTGCCGTGCGGCTGGCGCGGTCGCGTAGTATAGGCGCCCTTTTCGATTGCACAGGTGTCGCCGCAAGGCGAGCCCTTTGTCCTGATGCCCCAACAATTTCAGCTCGAACTGCGGGCCAGCCGCATGCTGGCACCGACGGTGCGCCATCTGGCCTTCGCACGCCCTGACGACGAAGCGCTGCCCTACATCCCCGGGCAGTTTCTGCAGATCCATTTCCCCATCGACGGCAAGCCCGGCAAGCGCAGTTACTCCGTCGCCAATGCGCCGGGCGGCGATCTGTTCGAGATCGCGGTGTCCTATGTCGAAGGGGGCGCGGCCACCGCGTTGCTGTCGGCATTGCCCGAAGGTGGTCGCGTCGACGCCAGCGGGCCCTACGGGCGTTTTTGCCTGATGCCCAATGACGAGAACCGGCGCTATCTGCTGATCGGCACCGGTACTGGCGTCACGCCCTATCGCGCCATGTTGCCGATGCTGGCGGCCGCGCACGCCGAACGTGGCATCGAGGTCTGCCTGCTGTTTGGTGCCCGTCATGGCAGCGAGTTGCTTTATGCCGAGGACTTTGAAGCCTTCGCTCGCGAGCACAGCTGGTTCCGCTTCATGCCCTGCCTCTCACGCAGCGACCGCCACAGCGGCTGGACCGACGATCGTCGTGGCTATGTGCAGGACCAGTTGCTGGAGCTGTCACCGGACCCGGCCAACGACATCGCCTATCTGTGCGGCAACCCCAACATGGTCGATGCCTGCTTCGAACAGCTCAAGCAGAGCGGCCTGCCGATCCCGCGGATCCGGCGGGAGAAGTATGTGTCGTCGCGGTAGGCTGGTTGACGGCGAGCGTGATGGTGCTTGCCTCACTTGGAGCGAGGGCTGAGGGCCCAGGGCTGAGGGCTCACAGGCACCATTGGATCGACATGAATCACGGTCGCGATACCACGCCAATGCGAGACGAGGCCGGCGGACTCGTTGAATTCGACTCGCTCGCCCAACCCTCAACTCTGCGCCCTCAGCCCTTTGCAGACTCTCTTGCAGGAATCGAGGCGAATCCCTCGACATGACGGCTACGGAGCACCACCCATGACCACCCTCGTCACCGGCGCAGCCGGCTTCATAGGTGCCTACACCGCCCGAGCACTGGCCGAGCGGGGCGAGTCCGTCATTGCCATCGACAGCTTCAATGACTACTACGATCCGCAGCTCAAGCACGATCGAATTGCGGCGCTGTTGACGCCGCTGGGGATCGTCGTCGAGCGGGTCGATGTGGCCGACGCCGCGGTGATGTCGGCGCTGTTCGCCGAGCGACGCCCGCAACGCGTGGTTCATCTGGCCGCCCAGGCTGGCGTGCGCTACTCGCTGGAGGCGCCGCGGGCCTATCTGCGCGCCAACGTCGACGGCTTCCTCAACATCCTGGAAGGCTGCCGGGAACACCCGGTCGAGCACCTGTGCTTTGCCAGCACCAGTTCGATCTACGGCGACACCCGCGACATTCCCTACCGTGAATCGCAGAAGGTGCAGCGCCCGGTGTCGCTGTACGCCGCCACCAAGGGCGCCAATGAACTGATGGCCCATGCCTACGCGCACCTGTTCGGCATTCCGGCCACGGCGCTGCGCTTCTTCACCGTATACGGCCCCTGGGGCCGGCCGGACATGGCGCCGCTGCTGTTCACCCGGGCGGCACTGGATGGCCGCTCGATCCGCGTGTTCAATCATGGGCAGATGCGGCGGGACTTCACCCACGTCACCGACATCGTCGCCGGCATCCTGGGCGCACTGGCGCACCCACCGGAACGCTCGGATGAGGGTGCGCCGCTGCGCGTGCTCAACCTGGGTCGGGGCGAGCCGGTCGATTTGTTGCGCTTCATCGAACTGATCGAGCAGGCCGTGGGCCGTCCCATCGCCCGCGAATACACCGACATGCAGGCCGGCGACATGGTGGAAACCTACGCCGACACCAGTGCCGCCAGGGCGCTGTTTGGCTACGCGCCAGCCATCAGCCTGGAACAGGGTGTCCCACCACTGGTGAACTGGTGCCGGGACTATTTCGCATCCAGTTCCGCAGGGAACGCTGGATAGCCACGTAGCTGCGCTGGTCCGCCACCGCGCCCCCAGATCACCGCCCGCTGACCAAAGCGGCAGGCCAGGTGGTCGATGCCACGCAGATCCGGGCAGCTCAGCCACCACGCAGCTTCGACCCAACTGCCATCCGCAGCCATTCCGCGCGCCGGCCAGACCACCAGCCCCTCACGCCGGCAACGTGCCCGCAGGGCGGCATGGCGACGATCGTTGAGACGCTCGGGGTAGCGCCTGGCACCGGGGTTGACCGCACCGATCACCGCCCAGCAGGCATCGCCCGAGAGCCACGGCAACAATGCCCGGTTGGATTCCTCCAACGACAGATCCAGCCATTCTCCAGCCAGTTGAAGCTGATAGCGGCTGCCGAGGAAAGCCCTCCGCAGATCGACCTCGCGACTCGCCACGGGCCTGACGATTACGTTCATTGCCGCTAGCATACGCGCCCTTCGCCTCGCCTCCGGGCGATCTCGCGCCACCGCCATCAGACTCGCACCGGGAGTTCATGAGCAGCACCAAGCCCCTGCTGCAGTTGCGTCAGTTCCTCAGCCTGCGCGGTGGTGAGCCGGTGTTCGCACCGCTGGATCTCGATTTGCATGCCGGCGAAGCGATCTGGCTGACCGGGCCCAACGGCGCCGGCAAGACCAGCCTGCTGCGCTCGCTGCTGGGATTGGCCGAGTGCGAGTACGAAGGCTTCGAGTTCGATGGCCAGCAATTGCCCGGTGCCTGGCCGTGGCTGCGCCAGCACACCGCCTGGGTGGGCCACGAACCGGCGATGAAGGCCGAGTTCACGCTGGCGGAGAATTTGCACTTCGATCTGGGCCTGCGCGGCGCACAGCCGATCTGCAGTGTCGCTGCGGCGTTGCAGAAGGTCGGTTTGCCCGGTTTCGGCGAGCTCCGCGCTGGCACGCTGTCCGCCGGCCAACGCCGCCGGGCGGCGCTGGCTCGACTGGCCCTGCGACCTGCCCGCCTGTGGCTGCTGGATGAGCCCCTCGCCAACCTGGACACCGAGTCGGCCACCCTGTTGGCCGGTTGGATGGCCGAGTTCGTGGCCGCCGGCGGCGCGCTGATGCTGACCGGCCATGGCCAGCTGCCAGCGGTGCTGCCGGTGCGGCGTTGTGCGTTGGAACTGCCGACATGGAACTGAGTCTGTCGCGGGCCTTCTACACCGCGCTGCAACGCGATCTGCAACTGGCCTGGCGACGCCGCGGCGATCTGCTGCATCCCTTCGCCTTCGCGCTGTTGGTGGGCACCCTGTTTGCCATCGGCGTCGGCGCAGAGGGCCCATTTCTGGCCACCGCCGCAGCGCCGGTCGCCTTCCTTGCCGTGCTGCTGGCGTTGTTTTTGTCGGTCGATGGCTTGTTCCGACCGGACCGTGATGACGGCCAGCTCGACCATGTGTTGATCTCGCCGGTGCCCCTGCCATTGCATCTGTCCGCGCGACTGTTGGCCTACTGGCTGGTTCACGGTATCGGCCTGACCCTGGCCGCGCCGCTGTTGGCACTGCTGCTACGGCTGCAGGGTGAGTTGCTGCCGATACTGTTGCTGGCACTGGGGATCTGCACGCTGGGCATGAGCGCCATCGGGCTGGTCGGCGCCGCCTTGACCGTCCCCTTGAGGCGCGGTGGTATGCTGCTGGCGCTGATCGTGTTGCCGCTCTACGTACCGCTGCTGATCTTCGGTTGTGGTGCCGTCATCGCCGGCACCGGAGCCAGCGCGGCGCCCCTGTTGCTGGCGGCTGCCCTGAGTGTGTTCCTGGCGACACTGGCGCCGTTCGCGGCGGCGATGGCGTTGCGCCTTGGCATGGATTGATGGCGAAAGCATGAACCGTTTCTGGACCTGGCTGAGTCGCTATGCCTCGCCACCAGTGTTCTACCGGGTAGCCGGTCTGTGGCGGCCCTGGCTGGGCTGGTCGGCACTGCTTTTCGGGGCACTGAGTCTGTACTGGGGCCTGTTCCACGCGCCCGAGGACTACTACCAGGGCAACAGCTACCGGATCATCTATCTGCATGTGCCGTCAGCCTGGATGAGCATGTTCGCTTACGTGGCGATGGCCTTGTCAGGCGCCGCGGCCCTGATCTGGCGCACCAAGCTCAGCGAACTGACCGTCTTGACGATCGCCCCGATCGGCGCTGGATTCACCGCCGTCACGCTACTGACCGGCATGCTCTGGGGGCGACCGACCTGGGGCGCCTACTGGGTTTGGGACGCGCGCCTGACGTCCGAATTGGTGCTGCTGTTCCTCTATCTGGGCGTGATCGGACTGGCCAGCGCCTACGGCGATGTTCGTCGCGGCGCACGCGCAGCCGCCGTGCTGTCGCTCGTCGGCGTGGTCAACCTGCCGATCATTCATTTCTCGGTGCAGTGGTGGAACACCCTGCATCAGGGCGAAACCGTGCGCCTGTTCGGCGAATCCTCGATCGATGCATCGATGGCCTGGCCGCTGCTGGGCGCGGCGCTGGCGTCGAAACTGTATTTTGGCTGGTCGCTGCTCGGCCGCTTGCGGCTGGCACTGATCGAGCAGGAAAGCGAGAAGGCCTGGGTCCATCAGGCGCTGGGCCTGGAGGAACAGGCGCATGCTTGAGTGGCTGGAAAGCCAGGGCCACTGGGGCTTCATCATGGCCGCCTACAGCATCGGAGCTGTAGCATTGGTCGCTGACCTGATTGGTCAGCACCTGCGCCAGCGCGAGCTGCGCCGGCTGGTCGCCGAACGCCTGGCCCGCCGCCGCTTGCAGCGCAGCCGCTAAGTACTCGCCAAGGACTGTCCTGACCATGCATCCACTTCGCCGCCAACGCATGATTGCCATCGTCGCCCTGCTGCTGGGCTTGGGCGTCGCCAGCACCTTTGTGCTGCTGGCGCTGAACGAGAATCTGGACGTGTTCTATTCGCCCACCGACATCGCCGACGGCAAGGTCGAGGTCGGACGGCGTTTCAAACTCGGTGGCGTGGTGCTGGAGGACAGCACCCGTCGTGATCCACAGAGCCTGCTGGTCAATTTCGTCGTCACCGACCGCTTCCGTGAGGTGCCGGTGCGTTATCAGGGCATCCTGCCGGACCTGTTCAAGGAAGGTCAAAGTGTGATTGCCACCGGCAGCATCGAAAATGGCATTTTCACGGCCACCCAGGTGCTGGCCAAGCACGACGAAACCTACATGCCCAAGGAAGTGGCCGAGGCCATCGACAAGGCCAAGCATCGAACGGCCTCGGAGGCCACCAGCAACGGAGGTTCGGCGCCATGATTCCTGAACTTGGTCAATGGTGCATGGTGCTGGCGCTGCTGCTGGCCGGTATTCAAGCCATCGTCCCGATGGCCGGCAGCTATCTGGGTGATGAGGCGCTGATGCGCTCCGCCCGGCCGCTGGCCTATGGCCAATGCCTGTTTCTGCTGCTCGCCTTCCTGCTGCTGGCGCAGTCCTTCGTGGCGCAGGACTTTTCGGTGGCCTATGTGGCCCAGAACTCCAACCTGGATCTGCCGGTCGCCTATCGCATTTCCGCGGTGTGGGGGGCGCACGAAGGCTCCTTGCTGCTGTGGACACTGATCCTGTCCCTGTGGACGGTGGCCGTGGCGGTATTCAGCCGCGGCCTGCCGCTGAGCTTCATCAGTCGCGTTCTGGCGGTGTTGGGTCTAGTGAGTGTCGGGTTCCTTATCCTGACCATTTTTGCCTCCAATCCCTTCCTGCGCCATTTGCCACCACTGGCCGATGGCAACGACCTCAACCCGCTGTTGCAGGACCCTGGACTGATCATCCATCCACCCATGCTTTATGTGGGCTATGTGGGCTTCTCGGTGGCCTTCGCCTTCGCCGTGGCAGCCCTGCTCGATGGCCGGGTCGATCAACAATGGGTGCGCTGGTCACGTCCGTGGACCAATGTGGCCTGGAGCTTTCTCACTCTGGGCATCGGCCTGGGCAGTTGGTGGGCCTATTACGAATTGGGCTGGGGTGGCTGGTGGTTCTGGGACCCGGTGGAAAACGCCTCGTTCATGCCCTGGCTGATCGGCGCCGCCTTGATCCACTCGCAGGCAGTGACCGAAAAGCGCGGCACGCTCCGAACCTGGACGCTGCTGCTGAGCATTGCCGCCTTCAGTTTGTCGCTGATGGGCGCCTTCCTGGTGCGCTCGGGCGTACTGACCAGCGTGCACGCTTTTGCCAGTGACCCCACCCGCGGCCTCTACATTCTGATCTTTCTGGGCGTGGTCACCGGTGGTGCATTGTTGATCTACGCGCTGCGCGCACCGCGGATCGCGGGTGGTCCGCCGTTGGGCTGGTGCTCGCGCGAAGCTCTGCTGCTGCTGAACAACCTGCTGCTGGCCACGGCCTGCGCCATGGTCCTGCTGGGCACGCTGTATCCCTTGCTGGTCGATGCGCTGGGCATGGGCAAGATCTCGGTGGGACCGCCCTACTTCGGCAACCTGTTCTACTGGCTGATGGCGCCGCTGGTGCTGCTGATTCCGCTGGGCCCGCTGACCCGCTGGCAGGGCGACCGTTGGGCGGACGTATTGCAGCCGCTGCGCCTGTTCGCGGTCATCGCGGCGGTCGCCGGTCTGCTGCTGGCCTGGCTCAGCGGCGACAGCAGCGTCAAATCAGTGCTGGGACTGATCGGCGCGCTGTGGGTGGCGCTGGGCACGCTGGTGTTCCTGCTGCGACGCGTTGCGCGTCGGCAGCCCGGGCGCCCGCTGCTGTCGGCCGAAATGTTGGGCATGTCGCTGGGCCACGTCGGCGTGGCCATCTTCATCATCGGCGTGATGCTGACCGAGGCCTTGTCGATCGAGCGCGACGTACGCCTGGAGCCGGGTCAGACCGAGACGATTGGCGCCTACCAGTTCCGCTACGTCAGCATGCGGCATCTGGATGGTCCCAACTACCGTGCCGATGAGGCGCTGATTCAGGTGCTGGTCGACGACGAACTGGTGGCCGAAATGCGGCCGCAGAAGCGTGGCTATCGGGGCGGTCAGGTGATGACCGAAGCGGCGATCAACCCGGGGCTGTTCCGTGACCTCTACGTCGCGCTGGGAGAGCCGGTCGGCGCCAACGAAGCCTGGGCGATGCGGCTGTACCACAAGCCGATGATCCGCTGGATCTGGCTGGGCGCGATCTTCATGATGCTGGGCGGTCTGATTTCCGCCGCCGAATCACGGCTCTATCGTCGGGTCCGGCAGTCCGCAGCCGAGGGCGCGGCTGGAGCGCACGCATGAACTGGCGGCTGGCGCTGCCCCTGCTGTTGTTCGTGGCCCTGGGGGTGTTGCTGTTCAGCGGTCTGGGCAAGGATCCCAAACTGATTCCCTCGCCCTTGGTTGGCAAGCCGGCGCCGGCTTTCGCCATCGAGAACCTGCGCGATCCAGATGCGCGTGTCGATTCGGCACAGTTGCGGGGTCAACCCTATCTGCTCAACGTCTTTGCCAGTTGGTGTGCCGCCTGCCGCATCGAGCATCCGGTGCTGGAAGCCTATGCACGGCAGGGCAAGGTCCGGCTGATCGGACTGAACTACAAGGACCGGCGCGAGGATGCGATCGCCTGGCTGCAGCGGTTCGGTGATCCCTACGAGGCAGTCGCCTGGGACATCGATGGTCGCGTGGGTCTGGATTACGGCGTCTACGGCGCACCCGAGACCTTCGTCGTCGATGCGCAGGGCATCATCCGCTACAAGCACGTGGGGCCTGTTTCACCCGATGTGATGGAACAGACCATCCTGCCGCTGCTGGCCGGGGGTGGCTCATGAGCGCCGTCCTGCGGCTGTGCCTGAGCCTGTTGCTGGGACTGGTCCTGGCCGGCAGGGCCTGGGCCATCGATCCCCTGCCCTTCGCCGACGCTGACCAGGAGACGCGTTTTCGTGCGCTGGTGGCCGAGCTGCGTTGTCTGCAGTGCCAAAATCAGAATCTGGCCGACTCGGATGCGCAGATCGCCAAGGATCTGCGGCGCGAGATCTTCGATCAGATCGCAGCTGGTCGCAGCGATGACGAGATCGTCGCTTTCTTGGTGGATCGCTACGGCGAGTTCGTTCGCTACCGCCCGCCGCTGAACGCCAACACGCTGCTGCTCTGGCTCGGGCCGGCGCTGATCCTGCTCGGCGGCCTGGTTGCCGTCGGCATCCACCTGCGCCGTCGCCGCCAGACCGCCACGAGCAGTGCCAAGCCGGCACCGACTGACGACGAGCACGACTGGTAACACCCGACCTTTCACGGACAACCCGATGCAGACTGCCTTCCTCGCCATTGCCGGCCTGACCCTGTTGCTGGCCCTTGCGTTACTGCTGTGGCCATTGCTGAGTCGGCCCGGCCAAACCACCCTGGCCAGTCGCACCGAACAGCTGCGCGAGAAATTGCAGTTGCTCAAGCAGGCTCAAGCCGACGGGCTGCTGGACGAGGAGAACTTCGAGACCCGTCGCAAGGCCCTGTCGGACGAGTTGTTGTTGCTGATGGACAAGCCGGTCAGCGGCCGCAGTCGGCCGGCCAAGGTGACGGCCGTCCTGCTGGCTGCGCTGCTGCCACCGGCCGCTCTGCTGCTGTATCTGGGCGTGGGCGATCCGCGCGCGATGAGTTTCAGCGCCGACGCGCGCCCGCCAGCGTCTGCCCAGGCCGGGACCGCTGAAGAGCAGGCCCCGGAACTGGCCGGCGCGGCCGATCAGTTGCGCCAGCGACTGGAGGCCAACCCCGAGGACATCGAGGGTTGGCTGTTGCTGGCGCGTACCTATCGTGAACTGGCCCGCTTTGCAGATGCCCGCGATGCCTATGCCCGGGTCCGGGAGGCGCGGCCGGAGGATCTGGACATCACAGTCGAGTACGCCGAGAGCCTGGGCCTGTCGAGTAGCCCGCGCTCGCTGTTGGGTGAACCCGAGCGCCTGCTGGGCGAGGTGCTGGAGATCGAGCCCAACCACCAGCGTGGCCTGTGGCTGATGGGTTTCGCACGCACCCAGGCCGGCGACTATGCCGGTGCGCTGGCCTTGTGGGATCGATTGTTGGCACTGATGGACGATCCGGACGCGCGCTCGGCGCTGCGCGGCCAGATCAATCAGGCGCGCGGCCGGCTGGGCATGGATCCCTTGCCTGACGAAGGCGTCGTGGCTGCAGCGCCTGCGCCGACGAGTCCGCCACCAACGCAGCCAGCCAACAGCGGCAGCGGCACTGGCATCGACGTGCAAGTGAGCCTGGACGACGCGCTCGCCAGTCAGGTCGGCCCGAACGACATGTTGTTCGTCTTCGCCAAGGCCGAGAATGGACCACCGATGCCACTGGCCGTGCAGCGACTGGCCGCCGCCAGCCTGCCGATCACCATCCGCCTGGACGACAGCATGGGCATGGTCGAGGGCATGGTGCTGTCGCGTTTCCCGCGCGTGGTGGTCGAGGCGAGAATCAGCAAGAGCGGCAACGCGCAGGCACAGCCCGGCGACCTGCAGGGCAGCTCGGGTGGTCTGGACAATCCGCCGGCCGGACCGGTTCGCTTGCTGATTGACCAGACGCTCTGACGTGACCGAGACACCTGAAGCCGCCATCTGGGTTGATGCCGACGGCTGCCCGGCGCTGATCAAGGACATCCTCTTCCGCGCCGCCCAGCGCACCGGCGTGCAGCTGACCCTGGTTGCCAATCACCCGATGCGGGTGCCACGCGCGGACAACATTCGTTTTCTGCCGGTGGACAGCGGCTTCGATGTGGCTGACCACGAGATCGTGCGTCGCTGCCAGGCCGGCGATCTGGTGATCAGCAGCGACATTCCGCTGGCCGATGAGGTGATCGCCAAAGGTGCACTGGCATTGGATTCGCGGGGCCAGATGCTGACGCGAGAGAACATCAAGTCGCGGCTGAACATGCGCGACTTTCTCGACACCATGCGGGCCAGTGGCGTGGACACCGGCGGACCCAAAGCGATGACCGCAGCTGATCGGCAGGCCTTCGCCAATCAGCTCGATCGCTGGCTTGCACGCACCGCCAGCACGCGGCGGGTCCCTCCCGCACAGTCGGCAGACCCACGGGCGTAATCGGCCAGGCAGATGATGAAGAGCGGCAAGCAACGTCGAGCCGAGATCATCAGCCGGCGCCAGCTTCGGGCAAAGGCCAAGACCATGGCTGCCGCGACAGGCAGGCCTATGGCGACTCGACCCCATGGGTCGGCAGTCTGCAATCCGGCGGCGCTGGCTCCGAGCAACAGCTACAGCGTTCCGGCCTTCGTCACCCGCGGCTGGTACGAGGACCTGCCCTTCTGCTGCAAGGATTGCGGCGCGGAAGAGATCTGGCGAGCGACCCAGCAGAAATGGTGGTACGAGGTGGCCAAAGGTGATGTTGCGACCACCGCCGTGCGGTGCCGTCTCTGCCGCCGACGAGAACGTGATCGCCAGCGGCGTGAACGGGAACGGTCCTTGGCCGGGCAGTGGGCAAAGGCACAACGCCAGGGTCAAGCCTGAGGATCAGTCACCGAGTAGCCCGAACCAGGCGAGTTCAGGGCAGATGGGAACTGCGCATCACAGCGCCGCTGCGGACAGCGCCGGCTGACCAGCGCGAGAATTTCAACGGAGAGGCATGGTGAGCGGAATGCTCGGGGAAGGTGCGAGGCCACCGGGCTGAAAGCCCTCTCCTTCGGGCGAATGAAAGAGGACCTTCTTGCCCGGTGACCTTTCGCGCGTCGGTGTGCGGCCGACGTAAACTCAAGACGCAAGTTGAAACGAAACGCTCTCAGAAATCTCTCAACCCGTCGCCACAATCTGCCAACGGGTTGGCAATCGGGCTATTCAGCCCTCGAAATCACCGCCAAACAGTTCCCCCGACGCGCCCGGTTCGAAGGAACCGTTGTAGAGCACGTCGGCGACCAGATGCTGCGGCGTCTCATCGATCATCTGCTCGGGACCGGCGACCGGACCAGCCAGCAGCATCAGTGCGGCAGCGGCGCCGGCACCGACCCAACCCGCCAGCGACCAGCCGCTGAACCAGCGACTGCCGCGGGTCTGGCCAGCCACGCGCTGTGCCAACTGCTCGGCCGGCATCTGCAGCGGCAAGGCCGACCGCAGCGCCTGCAGCGACTCGGGATCGTCCAGCAAGCGATCGATGATCGCAGCGCGTTGCTCGGCATCCAGTCGTCCAGCCAGCAGGCGGGCGGCGTCCTGGGCAGCAGCGGAGGGTCGATCAGCGTTCATGGTCCTTCTCCTGCAAGCGCGCACGCAAATCGGCCAGCGTGCGATAGAGCAAATTGCGAACCTTGGCCTCGGTCCAATCCAGCATCTGCGCGCTCTCATCGGTCGAAAATCCGGCCAGATAGAGCCGCACCACGCGCCGGGTATCCACCTCGTAACGATCCAGCTGTGCTTCGATCCGCTCCACATCCTGGCGGGAGGCGGACCAGCGCGCGGGATCATCGTCGAGCTGCTGCGGTGGGGATTCGTCCAAGGTGCTCAATTCGGCCCTGGGCAACTGGTCCCCGCGGCTGTTGGCCCGCCGCAGCGCATCGATGGTGACACTCAGCACCGTCTGCTTGATCCAGGACGCAGGTTGGCGCATTTCTCTCTCAGATCCGAGCGCGCGCCACAGCCGGATGTGCACTTCCTGCTCCAGATCATCCAGATCCGACAGCGGCAACTGCGACCCGGCCCGCCGCAAGGCGCTGCGCAGTGACTGGCCATACTCGGCCAGCCACGCGCGCAGACGCTGATCCGAACTCAACTGGCTGCCGGCGCGGGGGCCCCGCCCTGTGCACCTAAGAGGCTGCGGACCAGCGCCGAGATCTCCTCGCGGGTACCGGCCACCAGCAACTGATGCTCGCGATCGAGCTCGGTCTGCAGACTCACCGAATACTGCACGCCGGCGTTGTTGCCTTCGTCATCGAGCTTGGCGAAGGTCTCGACCTTGCCGATCAGGACGACTCGGTTGGCGTCCAGGAAAGTGCCATTGGGCAGCTTGATCCAGCGTTGCATGGGCGTGCCCCGGCATGATGGTGGGGCGCTGATTATTGTCGCCGTGCCCTTCGCACTCAAGCATTGCACCCAGGTCCGTCCTGCGCTTGCGACTGACCGCACCGACCTGCTATCAAAGCTGGTGAACCATCCGCCGCCATCCGATCCGTGCGGCATGGCCAGCCCCGCTGGCATATCCGGTTCTGTTTTCGCCGCGTTCGGGAGGGAACGTGTCTGTCATTGCTCGCTTCGAGATCGAACATCGAGCCTACCTCGATGCCGACGGCAAGCCGCTGCAGGATCTGCCAGCGCTGGCCAGCCAACGGGACGAGGTGCTCGAGCTGTATCGCCTGATGAGCCTGGTCCGGGTCTTCGACGGCAAGGCCGTGGCGCTGCAGCGCACGGGCAAGCTGGGCACCTACGCCTCCTGCCTGGGCCACGAAGCCACCCATGTGGCCATCGGCGCCGCCATGCGCGACGAGGATGTGCTGGCGCCGATGTACCGCGAGTACGGTGCACAGATCCGTCGTGGCGTGCGGCCGCGCGAGATCCTGCTCTATTGGGGTGGCGACGAACGCGGCAATGATTTTCAGCAGGAACCGGCCCGCCACGACTTTCCCTGGTGCGTGCCGATCTCGACCCAATGCCTGTATGCCGCCGGCACCGCGCTGGCCTTCCGCATCCGCGGCGAAGCGCGGGCAGCGGTCTGCGTCTGCGGCGATGGCGGGACCTCGAAGGCCGATTTCTACGGCGCATTGAATGTCGCTGGCGCGCGGCAGCTGCCGCTGGTCATGGTCGTGGTCAACAACCAGTGGGCCATCAGCGTACCGAGGCATCTGCAGACTGGCGCGCAGACGCTGGCGCAGAAGGCCATCGCCGGCGGGATCCACGGTCTGCAGGTCGATGGCAATGATCTGTTCGCCGTGCACGAGGCCATGAGCGAAGCCCTGCAGCGCGCACGCGACGGGCAAGGCGCCACCTTGATCGAGGCGGTGACCTACCGGCTGTCCGATCACACCACTGCCGACGACGCCCGCCGCTATCGCGATGCTGCGGAAGTCGAGGCGGCCCAGACCCGCGAACCGCTGCGCCGCCTGCGCAACTGGCTGACCGAGCAGGGCTGGTGGAGCGACGCCGACGAACAGGCCTGGCTGAGCGAATGTCGACAGCAGATCGACGCCGAGGTCGAGGCCTATCTGTCCACCCCGCGGCCGCCGATAGCGTCGATGTTCCAGCATGTCTATGCCGACATGCCGCCAGACTTGCAGCGACAGTGGCGCGAGGTCGAAGGCTTTGCCGGAGGGACGCGCTGATGAACGCAGACGACCGCAATCCGCCGGAGATCTCGCCGGACACCGGCACGGAGCCAGCGGCCAGTCCGGCTCAGGCGATCACCCTGATCGAAGCCGTCACGCAGGCCCTGGCCTACGAGATGGCCCGCGACGAATCGGTCGTGGTGCTGGGTGAGGACGTGGGCATCAATGGCGGTGTGTTCCGCGCCACCGTGGGCCTGCAGGAGCGCTTTGGCGACTGGCGCGTGCTCGACACGCCGTTGGATGAGACGACCATTGCCGGTCTCACCGTCGGACTGGCCGCCCAGGGCATGCGCCCGGTGGCCGAAGCCCAGTTCGAGGGCTTCATCTACCCGATGATCGACCAGATCGCTTGCCACGCCAGCCGCCTGCGCCACCGCACCCGCGGCCGGCTGACCTGCCCGATGGTGCTGCGCGCCCCCTGGGGTGGCGGTATTCGCGCGCCGGAGCACCATTCCGAAGCCAACGAGGCGTTGTTTGCCCATCTGCCAGGTGTCCGCGTGGTGATGCCCTCCTCGCCTGCGCGCGCCTACGGCCTGCTGCTGGCGGCCATCCGCGATCCCGACCCGGTGATCTGGTTCGAGCCCAAGCGCATCTACCGGCAATACAAGGAAGCCGTGCCCGACGACGGCGAGGCTTTCCCGCTGGATGTCTGCTTTGTCTTGCGCGAAGGCCGCGACTGCACGCTGGTGACCTGGGGCGCTCAGGTGAAGGAGTGTCTGGAGACCGCCGACGCGCTGGCCGCCGAGGGCATCGGCTGCGAAGTGATTGACGTGGCCACGCTCAAGCCGCTGGATTTCGACACCATCCACGAGTCGGTCCGCAAGACCGGCCGCTGCGTGGTCGTGCATGAGGCCCCACGCAGCGGCGGCTTCGGCGCCGAGATCGCCGCCCGGATCGCCGAGGAAGCGCTGTTCGACCTGGTCGCCCCGGTGCGCCGGGTCACCGGCTACGACACACCGATTCCCTTGTTCCGCCTGGAAATGAACTACCTCCCCTCGGTCGCGCGTATCAGCGCGGCGGTGCGAGAGGTGATGCGCTATCGATAGGGTTCAGAGTCGAGGGCTGAGGGGCGGTTGCGTGCCGGTCTCTGATCCCTCAGCCCTAAGCCCTCAGCCCTGAGGCCAGCCATGACCACCAAGACCTTCAAACTCCCCGACCTCGGCGAAGGCCTGCCCGACGCGGAGATCGTCTCCTGGTATGTCGAGGAGGGCTCGGAGATCGAACTGGACCAGCCGCTGGTCTCGATGGAGACAGCCAAGGCGGTCGTCGATGTGCCCTCCCCCTACACCGGCAAGCTGGTCAAACGCTACGGCGAGCCCGGCGATGTGGTCGAGACCGGGCACCCGCTGGCCGATTTCGAACTGGGCGAGGGCCCACAGCGCAGTGAGGCAGAGGACACCGGCCATGGTCATGGTGCTGCGGCACCCAGTCAGCCGGCGAAAGAAGCGGCACCCGCCGACGAGCCGGTCAAGCCTGCGGATGCGCCTGTGTCTGTCGAGAAGGTGACCGAAACCACCGAGACCGAATCGGCCAGCGCCGAGCCGCCAGCCGACAATGCGACCGTGGTAGGCGCGGTCGAATCCAGCAACCGGGTCGTCAGCGAGCGTGCCGTCGCCCTGTTTGGCATCAAGGCGGTGCCGGCCGTCCGCGCGCTGGCCAAGAAGCTGGGCGTTGATCTGGCCAGGGTCAAGGCCACCGGGCCGGAAGGCACGGTCAGCCTGCAGGATGTCAAACGCGCTGCGAAGGACGGTTCGGCAGCAATCACCGCAGCCGAGCAGGCGCCGGTCGAGGACAACACACCGCTGGGCGCGCGCAGTCTGGAAGAAGTCGATCTGGACGTGGAGGGCGAAGTGCCCACGGCCCCTGAGGCAGCGGTGCCCTCCCCGCTGACCGGCCGAGCCGAGCCACTGCGCGGCGTGCGCCGCAACATGGCCCGAACGATGGCCGAGGCACATGCGCAGGTCGTGCCGACCACACTGTTCGACGACGCCGACATTCACGCCTGGCAACCGGGCCAGGACATCACCATTCGCCTGCTGCGAGCCATCGTCCACGCCAGCCGACAGGTGCCGGCGCTGAATGCCCATTTCGATGCGCAGAGCCAGGAGCGGCGGCTGTTTGACCGGGTCGATGTGGGACTGGCCGTGGACACCGAAGACGGCCTGTTCGTACCCGCCGTGCGCGACTGCCAGGTCGCCGATGCCGCCACGCTGCGGGCCCGCATCGAGCGCATCCGCGAGCAGGTTCGCTTGCGCCAGATCCCGCCGGAGCAGCTGCGCGACTACACGATCATGTTGAGCAACTTCGGCATGTACGCCGGCCGCTACGCCACACCCGTGCTGGTCCCGCCCTGCGTGGCAATTCTGGCCGCCGGCAAGCTGCGCCACCAGGCCACTCCGGTGATGGGCGGCATCGAATCCCACCGAGTGATCCCACTGAGCCTGTGCTTCGACCACCGCGCCTGCACCGGCGGCGAAGCGGCGCGCTTCCTGGCCGCACTGCTGCATGATCTGGCGTTGGCGAGGTAGCGAACACCCGGGGACTTGAACCACCCTGGCATTCCCTCGGGCGCCAGGATTTGCGAGCCAAGGTGTGGGACGCGCTGCTGCTCCAGCAGATGAGCGCGGCGCGCCTGACGGACGGATTACGGCCTAGGCACGCCCCCAAGCACCCGCCTGTACGGCCGGCGTCGGCGGAAACAGGCTGAGCGGCGCCGCCGCGTCGCTGGCCTGCGCACGAGCGATCAGCGCCTCGGCGAGTTGATCGAGCAGCGCCACGTGGGCGCGCAGGCGCTGACGCAACTCGACCTCGTCGAGCGTGTCGTGCAGACCACGATTGAGTTCGTGAAACCAGTCCAGCTCGCCCTGGTCCAGCAAGCTGGCGGGATTGCTGCCGGGCCGCTCGGCATGCCAGCTGCGGAACAGTTGCTGCATCTGTTGATTGAGTCGCTGGGCGCGCTCCAGCTCGGGCCTGAGTTCGCCCAGCAGCGCCAGATCGGTCAGCCGGTTCTGGAACACCAGCTGGCAGAGCACGCCCCAGTAGTAGGTGTAGTCCCAGAGCACCTTGTGTGGGAACACCTCGGCGTCGCCGAACAGCGGGTACTGGTCTTGGTAGAGGCTGAGGGTATTCTCGTAGAAGGACTGAAACAGCTGTTCGTAGAAGTGGGCGTAGGGCGCCAGCGAGGCCCCTTCGCGCTGCCGGGCGACCAGTTCGACGATGTAGGTGTTGGCGATGGCGATGAAGTCTGTACCGGGCGAGTAGAACGGGTCCAGAAACACGCCGGCCTCGCCAGCGAGTGCCCAGCGATCGGCCGAGAACACTTGCTTGCAGCGGTAGGAGAACTTCCTGAAGAAAGCGAAATCGAGCAGTTCCTCGCGGGCCTGCGCGACGTGGTCGCCCAACAGAGGCTGATGTTGCTGCAACCAGTCCAGCGCGCGCTCGAAGCTGTTCATCGACTCGAGCGGATGCAGGCGGCTGTCGGCGACGATGCCGACCGAGTGCGCACCGGTCGACAAGGGAATCAGCCAGACCCAGTAGCCGGGCCCGACCAGATGGTTGGTCGAACGCCAGCGCTCGGGCGGCGTGCATTCGGCCCGCCAGGTCGTGTTGTCGACCCAATCGTCGATGCACAGACGCGTGTTGAGACGGAACCAGATGGCGTGGGCGTGATGGTCGTTGTCCGCCGCCAGCTCCAGCCGCCGCTTGATCAGCCCGGCGCGACCCGAGGCATCGATCAACCAGTCCGCGGTCACCGTGTGGCGCTCGCCGGCCTGTTCGAACTCGACGACGTGCGGCGTTGCGCCAGACTCGATCTTGAAGTCGCGCACGACCGTATCGTCGCGAAAATCGATGCCACGCCGACGCACCTCGTGGCCCAGGAAGTTCTCGAACACGCCACGATCGATCTGCCAGGCGGGCGTGGGCAGCGCGCGGCGCACACCCAGCTCGGTCACGCCGTCCAGATCGCGCCGGCCGTCAGAGAAGAAGAAGCGGAAGCCAAACTTGCGGATGTGCTCGGCTTCGAGGTGATCGCGCAGCCCCAGCGTGTCGGCGAGGTAGTGGGCCCCGATCTCGACCGTTGACTCGCCGACCTTGTGGGCGGCGAGCGGCAGTGGATGGGCGCGCCGCTCCAGCACCAGAATGCGCAGTTCGGCAAAGCGCTGGCGCAGCTGCAACGCCAATGTCAGGCCGGCCAGTCCGCCGCCCAGTACGACTGCATCGAATCGGGTATCCATGCGTTCAGCCTGCTCGCGCTGCCGTGACCGTCGCGTGCGCTGCATCGGTCTCAGCTTGCTGCTCGGGGATCCAGATCAGCGGCCGGCTGCGTCGCGCTTCGACGTAGCGGGGAATGATCCGGCCGTAGGTCCACACCCGGCCGACCACATGCGAGGTGATGCGCCACAGGTCGGTCAGCGGCCGGAAGTGCGAGCGGCGCAGCTTTTCGCCGAGGCCAGGCCCCGAGTATCGCGACTCGATGGGAACCGACACGCAGTGCACGCCGAGCTGGCGTGCGGCCTGGATCAGGATCTCGGCCTCGAACACGAAACCATCGCTGGCCACGTCCAGCGCGGCCACCTCGATGGGGTAGTAGCGCTGGCCACTCTGGGTATCGGCGATGCGCCGACCGGTGGCCCAGGCGATGCCCCAATCGCCGAACTCGTTGGCGAGGCGCCGGTAGGTGGGCTGCTGCGCACGCTTCTGCAGGCGCGCACCAACCACGATGTGTTGCGGATGCACCGCGGCGGCGGCCAGCAGGCGCGGAATATCGTCGGCCGAATGCTGGCCATCACCATCCATACTGAGCACGCCCACATAACCGGCAGCGACCGCCAGCCGGAAGCCATCACGCAGGCTTTCGCCCTTGCCGCGCCGTTCGGCGTGGCGGAACAGCTGGACTGGCAGATCGCTGATCTGCGCCACTGTGTCGTCGCTGGAGCCGTCGTCGACCACGATGACGTTGGGACAGTGGGCCAGCGCACCTTGCACGACCTCGCGGATGCGCAGCGCCTCGTTGAGGGCGGGAATCAGCACAGCGATGCGTTGCGGAGGCAGCGGGCTCATCCGTTCAGCGCCACGCGCAGCCGCAGGCCTGGTCCCGCCACCAGCTCACATTGCCCGCTGCCTGCGGCCAGTGCGGCGATCAGCGGCAGCATGGGCGCCATGGCGTTGGCGGCGTAGCGCGCACTCAGCGGGTCATGGGGCGGTTCGGCGCTGCCGGCTTCGAGTGCCAGCGAGTGCGGGGCACCGTCGCCGGCCGACAGCACCAGCGCCGCACCGAGCAGGCCCTCGCTGGGACTGATCCGGCCCAGTGCACCGTGCGCCTGGGCATCGTAGGCGACCAGCAGCACCTGCGGGGCGCCGTCGGCGAGTTGCACCACGGCCTCCAGCAGCCCCTGGGCAAAGCTCGCCGTGTAGGCCGACACCGCGGTGGCCGGCGCGTGACAACCGACGCCGATGGTCCAGTAGCCCGCCGCCGCGTTGTGCACCGAGTTGTGGAATCGGGTCGGCGAGATGCTGCGTGGAGCGCTTGCCAGCGTCGCGCACATGTAGTCGGTGATCGCGAGATCGCCGTGGGTGGAGGTGAACACCGAAGGCAGCAGGGCCGGATCGGCCCCGGCATCGCGGCAAGCCGCCATGGCGATCTCGATGGCCAGTGCGACCGTATCGGGCGCGCGGCGGCGTTCGTTCGGGGGCAACAGGTCCGGGGCAGGCTTGCGCGGCGCCGTCTCCGGCACGGTGCCGTCGGCCAGGAAGGCGCGCGCGGCCTCCCAGCCGGGCAGGCCGCTGGCCCAGAAGCCGATGCCGTCAACCTTGAAGGCGAAGCGGCTCATGCCTGACCGAACACCAGCGAGGCGTTGTTGCCGCCAAAGCCAAAGGAATTGTTCATGACGTGTCGGCAACGACGCTCGCCATTCTCGAGTCTGAGTTGCGGGCCGCAGAGCGGATCCAGGGTGACGCTGTTCAGGGTGCCCGGCACTTCGCCGTGCTCCAGCGCCAACAGCGCAATCACCGACTCGATGATGCCGGCAGCGCCCAGCGTGTGGCCGGTCCAGCCCTTGGTTGAACTGGCCCAGGTGCTGGCCGGAAACACCGCGGCGATGGCCGCCGCTTCGATCTCGTCGTTCTTCGGCGTCGCCGTGCCGTGCAGATTGATGTAGTCGATGTCGGCCGGGGTCAGGCCGGCCCGTTGCAAAGCCCCTTCCATCGCCAGACGGGCACCAAGCCCTTCCGGGTGCGGGCTGGACATGTGGTGAGCATCACTGGACTCGCCCCAGCCGAGCAGCCGCGGCCCGTCGCCGCTGCGCTCCAGCAGCGCAAAGCCCCCGGCTTCACCCAGTGACAGCCCGCGCCGTGCGACATCGAAGGGCTGGCAGCGCTCGGGCGAGACCAGTTCCAGCGCGTTGAAACCAAACAGCACGCTGCCGCACAGCGTATCCACACCACCCACCACTGCGGCATCGACTACGCCGGTCTGGATCAGTCGTGCTGCCTGGGCAAACACTTTCGCGCTGGAAGAGCAGGCCGTGGCGACGGTGACCGCGGGTCCAGTGAGGCCGAGCGCGTGCTGGACGAAGTCGCCCAGCGAGTGCGGTGTGTGCACGATCGAACGGGCCAGGTCGGCCGGGAAGTTGCCGGCCGGATCAAGCCGGGTGTAGGCCTCTTCGCTGGCACCGATGCTGGAGGTGGAGGTGCCCATGACCACGGCCACCGACGCGGCGCCGTAGGTCTGTCGGGCCGCCAGAGCGCGGTCGACGAAACCATCGGCTTGCAGCGCCAGCCAGGCCAGACGGTTGTTGCGGCACTCCCACCCCGCCAGCGACGCCGGCAGCGGCGTCTGCTCGACATCCATCACGCGGCCAATCCAGGTGTCCAGAGGCTCGCCATCGCCGAAATCATTTCGACGCAGCCCGCTCTGTCGGGTGCGGAGCGCACGACGAAGTGCGGTAGTGCCGTGACCGGTGGCGCTGGTGGCGGTATAGGCGGTGATGGCGGGAGGCAGCGGTCGGGACAACAGGAAGACACCACAATGCGGGCCGGAATTATCGCCATTGCCGTGTCACACGCCAAGCCGTGTGCGCAATCCACCTTGGCGGCCGGTCCCGAGTTGTCGCACACTTTTTGGCTATGCCGGCGAATGAACACGCCCCCTATCTGACTCGCGATATCGCCCATTCGATGGGGGTCGCCCTGCTGGCGTGCATGGCCAGCGGTGGATTGCTGTACCTCTACTACCTGTTGCGAGCCAGCTGGATAGCGGTGCGCAGTCAACAGCTGAACGAGTCAGAGGGCTGCGTGCTGGTATTCGGCAAGCGGCTGCGCGCCGGTGCGCCTGACGGCGAGTTCGAGGCGCGCTTGCAGCACGCGCTGAGGCTGGCCCATGCCAAACCCGATCGTCCCTTGATGCTGCTCGGCGGGGCAGCGCCAGGCGAGCCCAGCGAGGCCGCAGTCGGCGCGGCGAGATTGCGTGAACTGGGTCTGCCTCAAGGCATTGATGTGCAACTCGAAGACCAGTCCCGGGACACCCTGCAGAACCTGCGCCATGCTCGAACGCTGCTGGGGGTTGGGCGACCCCGGGTCCTGCTGCTCTGCAGTCGCTATCACCTGGCGCGCTGCGCACAGTTCGCCGGACAACTCGGCTTCGACTACGAACTGTGTGCGGCCGAGCCGCGCGTGCGCTTTTCCCTGGTCCTGCTCCGCAGGCTGGCGGGCGAGGCGGTCTATCTATGCTGGCTGGACATCGGCACGCGTTGGGCTCGGTTGATCGGACACCGGAGGATGCTGGCCTGGGTCACCTAGGCGATCCCGGTCCCGCTCGGGCCTTGTCAAAAGCCGCATTTTTGAGCAGCCTGCGCGCTCCATCTTGAAAGCGGAGATTGCCATGTCATGGCGTGTTGCGCTGTTCGCACTGCTGGCTTTGATCGCCCTGCCCTTCAGCGCTCAGGCGGCTGCCGAGCTGGTCGATCCTGACCCCGTTGCTGTGCCCAAGGGCCTGTCGATGGACACGGTTGCGTCGGACATCAAGCGTGCGCTGATCGGCCGTGGCTGGATTGTTGCGAACGAAGCGCCCGGAAAGATCGACGCGACCCTGCATCTGCGTTCGCACGTCGCGCGTGTGGCCATCGAGTTCGATGAATCAACGGTGCGGCTGAGCTATGTGTCGTCAGACAACCTCGATTACCGCGAAAAGCGCGGCAAGCGGTATATCCACAAGAACTACCTGAGCTGGGTCAGCAACGTGCTGACGGATCTTTCACGGAACTTGCAGCTCAGCGCGCTGTAGCTCCCATCACTGGCCGCGCAACGCTGCCAGCAGTGCTGCGCGGGGCAGCTTGCCGGTCTCGTTGCGAGGCAGACGGTCCACGCTCTTCAGTGGTCTGGGCAGAAAGACCGGATCAATCGACGCGCGCAGCGCTGCCAGCACCTCGGCGACGGGTCGATCAGAGACCACCAGCGCACTCAGGCGGCGCACGCCGGCGGCATCACCCTCATCACCCTGAAACATGACCCCGTCATTGACGCCCGGAATCTCCAGCAGGCGCCGGGTGAGGTCGCCCAGTGAAGCGCGTTTGCCGGCGATCTCGAGCAGGTCGCTGCTGCGCCCATGCAAGACGAAGTTGGGCCCTTGCACCTTGATGCTGTCCTGCAATCGCACCGGCTGCACGAACCAGGGGGCCGACACGTCGGTGCCGTCCGGGGCCGGCTGGAACTCGACGCCGTCGTAGCGTGTGAAGGCGGCATCGCATGCCGTACGACGCCAGCCCACGACGCAGGTTTCCGTCGAGCCGAACAACTCGATCACGCGGGTCGAGTAGCGATTCTCAATGGCTCCGGCCAGTTCGGTTGGCAGCGGCGCGGTGGCCGACAGCACCAGCGCCAGCTCCGGCAATGGGACGTTGGAGGCCAGCAGGGTCCGCAAATGAACCGGTGTGCTCACCAGCACTCGCGGCGCAGTCGCCTGCGCCAGCGCATCCGCAATCTCCGCCGGAAAAAAGGGTCTGCCCGCGTGGACCGAGAAGCCGCCCAGCAGCGGCAACAGCACGGTGGTCTCCATCCCGTACATGTGCTGCGGAGGCACGGTGGCAACGATGCTCGCACGATCGCCGGCGTGGGCACGGATCACCGCCGTGTTGAGCGCGGTGCTGGCGCTGAAGGAGCCCCAGGTCTTGAGATTGGGCTTGGGCTGGCCGCTGCTGCCCGAGGTGAAACCGATGGCGACCACGTGCTCGGGTGGCAGCCGTGGAATCACGCTGACCGGTGATCTGGCGTCGTTCGGCGACAGTCGATGAAAGCGCGGCGGCTGGCGGGACGGTTCGTATTCGGCCAGGGCATAGCTGGACGGATACAACGCCAACACCTCCCCAACCACATCAGGCGCGCGCGAATGCGGCAGCAGATTGGTCTGTCCACGCAAGGCAACGGCGCAAAAGCTGACCAGAAAACGATAACGATCTTCGCAGAGGTTGACCGCGTAGCGCCCGTCCGGGAGAGCCAATGCCGTTGCTCGAACGTCGGCGAGGAATCCGGCCGAATCAATCGTGCCGCCAGTCCCGAAGCTCAGCAGGCGGTCGAGGTCGCTGGGGGCGACGATCGGAAGTGGATCAAGGCTGTTGGGCGAAGGGCCAGGTACTGTGGACATGCTCTGTGCGTATCGTGTGAGGCGGGCATGACCCTGCCGCAGGCGCAATTATCTGCTTGTCACCAAGCTCCACGCCAGTGATCAAGTTTCCCGGAAAGTGCGCCGGGGTCGCGCGCCACTCAAGCCCCCATCACGGGTCGCCGAAGCCGTGGAAACCATCGATTTCCACACGGAGCTCGGGCCTGCAGATGTCCGCCAACAAGACCAGACGTGGAACATCAGGGGACAGGTGCTTGGCCAATGCGGCATTCAATGCAGGCGCGTCGCACGGGTCCCGCAGATAGACCTTGAGCACGCTCTGAGCGCCAAAGCACGTCGGAATTCGGGGTTGCCGCGCGGCAACCAGCTCCAGCAGAGACGCGAAGTTCTTGAACGTCTCGTCCACTTGTAGCGCGATGCAGTCGGCGTGGAGTGATGAGTGTCCGACGACGCTCGCCGTTCCCGACAGCAGCAGCTGCAGCGAAGTGTCGGCCGGCAAGGTCGCTCGAGAGAAGCTGGGCGGTTGGGGGCCGTATTGACGGGGATAGCGCCAGGCTTCCACCTGACGGGGGTTCTCGATCGCCGCGCCAGGGCGGCGACCCGCCAGCCAGTAGATGCGCAGGGTTCGCCTGCCGTCACGAAGGCCGATGCCGGTGGCCGCCGGGAAGGCGGCCAGGCGCTCGCCAATCCCGCGCGCACGACCAACGCAGAACTCCTTGTAGCGCTCTCGGTCGCCGGCGCCCTCCACGATGGCATCAACGTAATTCCAGGTCCTCAGCAGCGCAGGATGGGCGCTGTTCTCCAGATGGTCCAGGAGTTGCGTATAGGCAGCTTCCGCCGCGGGCCGGATGCCCCCCAGCGCTGACTCTTCAATCGTCAGCGAGCCAAATGCCAGCCCTCCCGAGTGCGACCAGGCCATGTCTCCCTGCTTCCCGGTCGACACGTCACCCTCTGCCCGCCACACCTCAAAAGGGGCCGGCGCGTGCAATGGTTCCAGATGGGTGTTTAAGTAGCGTGGATCGTCATGGCTGCCTGGCGCACTGCGACCGAAGCCCAGCACCGCCAGCGTGCAAGGGTCCGCCAGCAGGCTTTCGATCGAATCCTGACAATAGTCCACCCGCAGTCGAGTATGGCCGCATCCCAGGTCGGCGTGCCGAAACGCACTGCTCACCGAGGACTTCCCTCCGTCGGGTCGATCTGCAAGGTCTCCTCCTGGAAACGGGCGCGCGCTGCGCGACGTCGTTCCCACCAGTTCCACAGGGCTCGAGGGCTCATCCGGATCGCGGTCAGGGCGTAGATTGCCCGGAATGCGCGTAAACGTCGTAGCACTGCCGGATTGTCGAAGACGTCGCCGGCGAGCAGCGAGATCACCGCCTGTTCGATCTGCCAGTGGTTGCGTGGGCGGGCGAACAGCGCGGCCATGACCGGGGTCGTGAAGCGGTAGATGAACCAGGAGAACTCAGCCAGTCCGCGCCGCAGGCGCCGTTGCATGGCCCGCTGCAAGCTCGCTTCGCTGGCGGGGTCGCACAAGGCGCCATCGACCACGCGCGCGGCCTGCTCGGCGCTGTCCATCGCGAGATACACGCCGGAGGAAAACACCGGATCAATGAAGGTGTAGGCATCGCCGATCAGGATCCAGCCGGGACCAGCCATCTGCGTGCAGGCATAGGCGTAGTTGCCGGTGACATGCACCGGCGCCACCCGCTCGGCCTGCTGCATGCGCCCGGCCACCGCCGCTATGGACTGCAGGGTCTGATCGAGGAAAGCCTCGCGATCGCCTCGCCGCGACTTCAGGTAGTCCGGCGAGCAGACCGCCCCGACGCTCATCAGCCCGTCGTTGAGCGGAATCAGCCAGACCCAGCCATGCGGGAAACGCAGGATGCTGATGTTGCCGGCGTGCTCGCCCTCGCGCCGCGTGACCCCGCGGTAATGGCTGAAGATGGCCGCCGACTGATGGCGTGGGTTCTTGCGCTTGAGCTTCAACTGCCGGCCGAGCAGCGTGTCCCGCCCGCTGGCGTCGATCACGTAGCGCGGACGGAGCCGCTGCTCACCGGACTCGCCGCACACGCTGACCTCCGCTTCGCCCGGTGCGCGCCAGTCGACTCGGGTCACCGCCGTCCCCTCGCGCACGTCCACCCCGGCACGCCGCGCCTGTTCGCAAAGCAGCGCGTCAAACTCGTCGCGGCGAACCTGGAAGGCGTGCTCGTGGCTCGGGTTCAAGGCACGCTGAAAGGGAAAGCTGTTCCACTGCCCGTCGTCGGCGGGAAAGTCGGCGCCCGCCTTGTACACGCCGATGTCGCGAACCGCCTCCAGTACACCGAGCCGCTCCAGGATGGGCAGATTCATCGGCAACAGCGACTCACCGATGTGAAAGCGCGGATGTCTGGCCTTCTCGAAAAGTGCCACGCGCCATCCCGCGCGAGCCAGCAGGATCGCGGCCGTGCACCCGGCCGGTCCACCGCCAGCGATCAATACGTCGGGGTTGTTCACGCTGACTGCGTCCTGCCTGTGTCGGTCTGTCCAATGTCTGCCGGGGCGCGCCGATCCAGCCGAGCGGCGGATCGCAGGTCGGGCGCAACGCCATCAACGGCATTGCCGACTGCCGATGCGGCGGACCCGGAACCGCACATGATACACTCCGCGCCCGCTGCGCCTGGCCCGACCGGTTCTCCGCGACAGCATGCCGCTTGCGGCGTTCCGCCTCCGGCTACGCCGGTTCCCTCTTGTATCCAGTAGCCCGGCTTCGACCGGGGCATCCGCCATGTCTGAACTGTCCACTGCCGAACGCGAACTCGCCGTCCTCCTCGTCGAAACCCTGAACCTCGAAAGCGTCGGCCCCGACGAAATCGAGCCCGACACGCCGTTGTTTGGTGATGGCCTGGGGCTGGATTCCATCGACGCGCTGGAGCTGGCGCTGGCGATCTCCAATCGCTACGGCTTTCAGCTGCGCTCGGACAACGAGGAGAACAGGCTGATCTTCGCCAACCTGCGCGCGCTCTCGGCCCACGTCGAGCAACAGCGCACGACGTGATCTCCCGCCTGCCGGCCGTGCTGGCGGTGGCTTATCCGCTGCTGGCGCATGCCGCGGCGTGGACGGGGAGAGCCGTGCTGGCGCTGGTCGCAGGCTTCGTGCTGGCCTTGCTGATGCTGTGGCCGGCACTGGCACGGGGACGCGCGATGGCCTGGGTCGCCCTGCTGCTCTGCGCCGCCGGTTTGCTCTGGCTGCACGACCGCGAACTGGGCACGCTGCCTTTGCTGGCACCACCGGTGCTGCTCAACGCCTTTCTCGCCTGGCTGTTCGCGCGCACCCTGAGCGCGGGACGCCGGCCGCTGATTGAACACATGATCTGGACGCTGCACGGCGAGCCGGATGCGATCAATCCGCGCATCGCGCCCTACGCCCGGCGCTTGACCGCGGCCTGGGCCGCACTGTTCGCCCTGCTTGCCGCCCTCAACCTGCTGCTGGCCCTGCTGGCCGTACCCGATGGTCTGTTGGTCAGTGCCGGTGTCACGCCGCCCTTCAGTGTGCCGTTGTCACTGTGGTCGCTGTTCGCCAACCTGTTGAACCATGTGATCGTCGGGGCGTTTTTCCTGGCCGAGTATGTATGGCGAAAGCGGTACTTCCCCGAGCAGCCCTACAGGCATTTCTACGATTTCGTCTCGCGCATCGCCCGGCTCGGACCGGCTTTCTGGCGCAGTCTGGTCCAATGAGACTTGTCCAACCCGTCACTGACCCACGCGCATGAATCCGATCCCCGCCCACCGCTTTTGCATCCCCGCCGAGCATCCGAGCCTTCCCGGCCATTTTCCGGGCAATCCGGTCGTTCCTGGTGTGCTGTTGCTGGAACAGGTGATGATCGCCGCCGAGACCCTGTGCGGCTGGCCGGCAGGACCCTGTCGCCTGCCGCAGGTGAAGTTCGTGCGGCCGCTGCTGCCGGGTCAGACCGCCGAGTTGCAGCTGGAATGGCTCGATCCCAGCCGGCTGCGCTTTCGGATCAGCCATGGCGATGAGCTACTTGCCACCGGCGAGCTTGGGCAGGGCTCATGAGCTGGAAGCAGCGCCCCGAAGGCGGCAGCCGCTTCGCCCTGTGGCTGTTCAGCAAGTTTGCGTTGAACGGCGGTCGCAGCCTGGGACGCCTGGTGCTCTACCCGATCACCCTGTACTTCCTGCTCCGCCGCGGGCCCGAACGCCGGGCCTCGCGCGAGTATCTGTCTCGGGTACTGGATCGTCCCGCCACGCTGTGGGACATCGCCCGGCACATCCACACCTTTGCCGCCACGATTCTCGACCGCGTGTTCCTGCTGTCCGAGCGTTTCGAACGCTTCGAGGTTCAAGTGCACGGGCTCGACGTGCTGCATGCGGCCATGGACGAGGGCCGCGGGGTGCTGTTGCTCGGTTCGCACCACGGCAGCTTCGAGTCGCTACGGGCCCTGTCCCAGACTCGGCCCGGCACGGACGTCCGTGTGGTGCTCGACAAGCGGCAGAATCCCGAGATCACCCAGTTGCTGGACGCGCTCAATCCGGACCTGGCGCGCGGCGTGATCGATGCGTCCCAGGGCGGCACCTCGATCGTGCTGGCGATCGGTGAGGCCGCGGCCCAGGGCGCACTGATCGGCCTGCTGGGCGACCGCGCTCGTCCTGGCGAACCTTCGGTGGACTGCCAATTCCTGGGCCGGCCAGCCCCCTTTCCCAGCGCGCCGATGCTGATCGCTTCTTCGCTGCACATCCCGGTGGTGCTGTGCTTCGGCCTGTACCGTGGGGGACGGCGTTACGATCTGCACTTCGAGCTGTTCAGTCCGGGCCTGCGCATCCCACGCGCCGGGCGCGCGGCCATGCTGGCCGAACTGCTGCAGCGCTACGCCGACCGGCTGGAGCACCATGTTCGACTGGCCCCCTACAACTGGTTCAACTTCTACGACTTCTGGCAGACCAATGCGCGCAACGCTGGCAGCCCTGCTGATACTGAATCTGGCCGCGGCCGAGGCGTCTGAGCCCGACCACCGACTCGACGCCGTGCTCAATGCTCTGGCGCAGCCGGCGCCCACCGTCACGCCCTTCGTCGAGCGCCGCGAATCGGCGCTGTTGACGGTGCCGTTGACCGTCTTCGGTCGGCTGGAGCAGCCCGATGCGGACACCCTGGTGCGGGTGGTGGAGGCGCCCCATGCCGAGCGCAGCACGGTGCGCGACGGACGGGTCGAACTGGTGCGCGAGGGCGAGCCCACCCGGCGCTTCTCGCTGCGCCGGCGCCCGAACTGGCGGCCCTGCTGGACAGCTTCCGCGCCCTGCTCAGCGGCCAGCGCAGCCTGTTGACCGATCACTACGCGGTCGCCTTTGAGGGATCGCCGGAGGCAGGCTGGCAGATCACGCTCAGCCCGCGCGAGAGCCGGCGCAAGCAGCGCATCGTCGGGCTGGATCTGTATGGGCGCGGGGCGTCCTTCGATTGCCTGCAGGTCACGCAGGCCGATGGCGGTGTCAGTCGGATGCTGCTCGGTGAGTCCGCCGCGGCCGAGGGCAGCGATCTCGATCAGCGCTTTGTCCAGCGCTGCGCCTTGGCCGACGCCGCTCCATGAGCCCACGCCGCCGCGTCGCACTGGCGGGACTGTGGGCGGCGATCCTGATCGCATTCGCCGCCCTGGCTGCCTTCCGGCTCAGCCCCGGTGGCGACCTGCGTTTGTTCATGCCGGCGGCGCAAACGCCGGACCAGCGCCTGCTGCTGGACAGTCTGGGCGAAGGACCCGGCACGCGTCTGCTGCTCATTGCGATATCGGGCGCCGACGACGAGACCCTCGCCGATGTCTCGCAGGCCATGCGTGCCGATCTCGACACCCGTCCGCTGTTCCGGCGGGTGCTGAATGGAGCAACGGATCCCGAAGCCGTCGACGAAGCGTTGCTGGCCAACCGCTATCTGCTGACGCCCGGCTTCGATGCTGCGCCGCTCGATGCCGAGCTGCTGCGGGATGCCCTGAGTCAACGCATGCGCGATCTGGCCTCACCCGCCGGTGCGCTGATCGAGCCTTGGCTGGTGCGCGATCCCACGCTGGAAATGCTGCGCCTGGCCGAGCACTGGCAACCCGTCACCGAGCCGGAACGGCGCTTTGATGTGTGGTTCGACGCCGCGGGCGAACACGCCCTGTTGCTGGCCGAGACCCAGGCCGCCGGTTTTGATCCGGCCGCGCAGGAGGCGGCGCTGGCAGCGATCCGTGATGCACTCGACCGGGCCCAGGACGAGCTTGCGCTGACGCTGGAGATCACCGGTCCGGGTGCATTCTCCGTGCTGATGCGGGCGCGGACCCAGGGCGAAGCGACTCGGCTGGGCATCACGGCCAGCGCGCTGATGGTGCTGCTGCTGGGCATCGCCTACCGTGGCTGGCGCCTGCCGCTGCTGGGCGCTCTGCCGCTGGCCAGTGCCGCGCTGGCGGGTCTGGGCGCGGTCGCGCTCTGCTTCGTTTCGGTGCACGGAATCACCCTCGCCTTCGGCTTCACCCTGATCGGCGTGGCGCTCGATTATCCGGTACATCTGTTCAGTCATCGCCACCCTGGTCGCAGCGCAGCGCAGGACGCTGCGGCGATATCGCCCACGCTGTTTGCCGGCGCGGTGTCGACCTGCCTGGCCTATGCCAGCTTCCTGGCCTCGGGTGTGGCCGGTCTGGCCCAGTTGGCCGTCTTCGCCATCGCCGGCCTGCTCACCGCAGCACTCACCACGCGCTGGCTGCTGCCCGCCCTGCTGCCCGAGGCGACGGTGGACGTGGCCGATCTGCGCTGGCTGGCACGGCTCGATCGCGCCCGCAGCGCCCTGCCCCGATCGCCAGCCTGGCCCCTGTTGCTCGCACTGGCCGGGGCCGGCGGACTGGCGCTCAGCGATGCGCCGCTCTGGGATGATGCGCTCAGCCGGCTGACCCCGGTGCCCGAAGCACTGATCCAGCGCGACACCGAGCTGCGAAGCGCCCTCGGCGCCAGCGACGTGCGCTACATGCTGGTGCTGGAAGCGGACGACCGCGAGTCACTGCTGCAGCGCTGCGAGGATCTACTGCCGGGTCTGGACACCCTGGTGTCGTCGGCTGCAGTCGGCGCGGTGGAGCCGCCCTGCCGCTATCTCCCCAGCCTGCGTACCCAACGTGCACGCCAGGCGCAACTGCCCGATGCCGATGCGCTGCAGTCGGCCTTGGAGGTGGCCTTGCTGGACTTGCCTTTCCGCCGCGGCGCCTTCGAACCGTTTCTGAAAGAAGTGGCCGCAGCGCGTACCGCTGCGCCGGTGGAGGCTGCTGCGCTGGCCGACACCGTATTGGGTCCGCGCCTGGCGTCGTTGCTGCCGGTCGGCGAAGCCCCGGTGGCGGTGATCGCCCTCGCGGGGGTACATGACCCGGCCGCCCTGCGGACCTACGCCACCGAGGTGGGTTCCGACCTGCATCTGCTGGATCTGAAGCAGGCCTCGCAGACGCTGGCCGCCAGCTACCGCGAACGCATGCTGTGGGCCTTGGCCATCGCCTTCATCCTGCTCGGCGCAGCCTTGATGGGCTTCCTGCGCGATCCGCGCCGGGTCCTGCGCGTGCTGCTGCCGGTGCTGTTGGCCGCCTGGCTGACCGCAGTGACGCTGCACCTGTGCGGGGTGGCCTTCAATCTGTTCCACCTGGTCGCATTGATTCTTGCCAGCGGCCTCGGGCTGGACTACGCCCTGTTCTTCCAGCGTGCCGGACACGACCCGTTGGCACGTCGGCGCACGCTGCATGGCATCCTGCTCTGCGCCATCTCGACCGTGCTGGTGTTTGGTCTGCTCGGCAGCTCCAGCATTCCGGTGCTGCGCGCCATCGGCCTGACCGTGGCCCTGGGCGTGGCATTCAACCTGCTCCTGGCCGCCCAGCTGGCCGCCTCTACCCCGAGTGAAACTCATGATCGAGCGTGACGACATCCTGCAGCTGATTCCGCACCAGGGCGGCATGTGCCTGCTGGACCGTGTGCTGAGCTGGGACGAGGCAAACATCCACTGTCAGAGCCGTGCTCATGTCCGAGCGGATATGCCGTTGCGCAGCAATGGCCGCCTGCGTGGCGTGCATCTGTGCGAGTTCGGGGCGCAATCGATGGCGGTGCATGGCGGACTGCTGGCGCGCGCCGAAGGCGGCCGCGCGCTGCCCGGCCTGCTGGTCGCGCTGCGCTCGGTGCGGATTGCCTGCGACTGGATCGAGGACCTGCCCGGCCCTCTCGACGTGTATGGCGACAAGCTGTCGGCCAGCGACGCCGGTTGGCAGTACCGCTTTCGCGTCGAGCACGCCGGCGACTGCCTCGCCGAGGGTCGTGCTGCGGTCATGCCGGCGCCCTGTGGCATCAACGGTTCATGGGGTTGAGACAACGCTGCCCCTTTTAGCAATCCAGGAGACCTGACCATGACTGCACAGCGACGCGCCCTGGTCACGGGCGGCAGCGGAGACATCGGCGGTGCGGTCTGTCGCGCACTGGCGGCCGCGGGCTGCCACGTGATCGTCCACGCCAACAGCAGCCTCGAGCGCGCCGAGCAACTGGTCGCCACCTTGCGTGAGCGCGGCCACAGCGCCGAGTCGGTGGCCTTCAACGTCGCCAACGCAGCGGACTGCGAGGCAGCGCTGCAGCGCCTGTTGACCGGTGGTCCGATCCAGATCGTGGTCAACAATGCCGGCATTCACGACGACGCCACCATGGCCGGCATGAGCGCAGCCCAATGGCACCGGGTGATCGATGTCGGGCTGAATGGCTTCTTCCACGTCACCCAGCCCTTGCTGCTGCCGATGGCCCGGACGCGCTGGGGTCGGATCATCAATGTGTCCTCGGTGGCCGCGGTGCTCGGCAACCGAGGGCAGACCAACTACGCCGCGGCCAAGGCCGGTCTGCACGGAGCCACCCGATCACTGGCCCGCGAGTTGGGATCGCGTGGAATCACCGTCAACGTGGTCGCTCCAGGCGTGATCAGCGGCCGCATGGCCGATGCGGCCTTCTCCGCCGAGCAGATCAAGCAGATGGTTCCCGCCGGCCGCGCCGGCACCCCCGACGAGGTCGCCTCAACCGTGGCATTTCTGGCCTCTGAAGCAGCCGGCTACATCAATGGCCAAGTCATCGGTGTCAATGGCGGAATGGGGTGATAGGCTCGCTTTCGCCTTGGGTCATGCAAACAAGACCATCGGCCCGATTCTCAAAGTGACAGGGGGAAGACACTTGAAGCACACACTGGGTTTGTTCTGTTCAGCATTGCTTTTGGCTTCCATCGAAGCCAAGGCCTCAGAAGTTCAAATGGCGCAACAAACGCCATACGCTGAAGAGGCCGAAATCTCTGAAAAGGTCCGCAAGGAGTGCGTCAAACTCAACGGACAACTGCCGGCCTACACCAAGGAATTCGGCGCAGAGCTTGGCGTGCAGGTGTCGCTGGCCGACAGGCTGGACACCGCCGCGCCCGGCCGCGTGCTGCAGGTCGAAATCGTGGACGCGGTGAGCCAGGGCAATGCCTTCATCGGTCACCAGAAATACGCCCGCATCACTGGCAAGCTCTATGAAGACGGCAATCTGGTCGCGAGCTTCAAGGGCCGTCGAAATTCCATGGGCGGGGCCTTTGCAGGCTACAAGGGATCCTGCTCCGTGCTCGGCCGTACCATGAAGGCGCTGGGCAAAGACATCGCAACGTGGCTGATGAACCCCGTCGACGGCGCTCGCCTCGGCGATATGTAGTTCGAGATCAAATGGCGCCGCTTGATACTTTTTTCGAGTGTCGAAACTTCAGGCGCAGCGGCTCCGCTTGCCAGAACGCGGCGCGCGACTACTCCGCCTGATCCATCCAGCAGCCTTACCATGTCTCAACCACGGCATCGGCGAATCAAGAGACAACCGCAACGACCAGCGCTGCTAGATCGGCTTCAGATCTCCGAGCGCGCAGGAACAGGTACCTGAGCGCCAGTCGAGAGACGACGTTTCGGGTACCGACAAGCCCGTCCGGCTCAAATACGCTGTGCAATATCTGCATCATCAGAGACAGGGCATGAGTTCACGCCAGCCAATAAGCGCTCAGGAAACCTGCCAGAACACCCTCATCGAGGGAAAGCGCTACAACATCGAGCACAACATCCTGCCAAGCGAGAATGCCGTGGCGGACCGCCTGCTTGTCCGTGGCACCGAACTGAAGGATGCCTTCAAGGAGTTGCACGACAAGCTCCACCGGCATCCGCCCGCGCTCAAGGTCTTCCTGGACCTGCTGCTGAGCACGGCCGCATTCTGGAGCCCAGAGAAGATCGCCCTGGCACGCGACGGACGGAACGAACTGACATCCGTCAACCGCAAGATCTCGCGGAAGACCGAAGAGCTGGTGGATCTAATGGAGCGCCGTACCACTCTGAACAACACCTCCGGCTTTAGCAGCGAAACGCACTACCACGTGTGCGACGTGATCGAAGCGGCATCTCGGCACAACGGCTTGTTCAACTCCTGGGTCAAGGATCGCCTGAACTCCCTCCGGCGCCAGTTCGACCTGAAATACTGGCCGTCGCTCGGCCAGTTCCTTCAAGAACTAGCCAACGACGCGGAAAACGCCAGCATGCAGGCCACGGACCCATTGACCGCGGCAGCCACCGTGGCATCCCGCCCGTCGCGGGCCGACTTCTTCAAGGCGCTGTTTGCCGCCATCGAAGAGAACAGCGCGCGAAATAACGGACAGCTACCCGATGACTTCAAGCTCAGCGACGCCGCGCTGGCGTCATTGGCGAACTGCGCATTGAACTTGGAGTCCGATGAACTGGCCGACGGCGCCTACGTGAAACGCCTTCGTCAGCGCGAACGCCACGGCAGCAGCGAGCCTCCTCCCGGGACACGCAAACACTTCAAAGCAGATTAATCCGCATCGAACCGACGCCATTTGCCGGCAGACACCGCCCAGATGATGCGGCACGCTGTGCTTCATGACCACCGCGAGATCAGCGATTGCGCCGCCTGGCTCGACCGGCTACTGCCACTGCGTCAGCCGCTGTGTGCGGCGTGCCTGGTTGTGCGGCTCGGACGGACTGAACGGTAAGTCCTACGACCATCGCCGCGACTGGGTGGTGACGCGGCTGACCGAACTGGCTTCGATCTTCGGCGTCCGTATCCTGGCCTATGCAGCCATGTCCAATCACTTGCATCTGGCCCTGGAGTTCAACCCAGCCTGGGTCGAGGGCTGGACCGATGTCGAATGTCTGGACCGCTGGCTGCGGCTGTATTGCCCGGCTGACTATTCCGAACAGCAGAGGGCCAGGCGGATCTACGTCTGGCTGGGCCAACCTGAGCGCATCGCTCAGATTCGCCAGCGGCTGGCCTCGGTCAGTGAGTTCATGAAGTGCTTGAACGAGCACATCGCACGGCTGGCCAACCTGGAAGACGGTTGCACTGGTCGCTTCTGGGAGGGTCGCTTCAAGTGCCAGCGGTTGTTGGACGAGCAGGCGGTGTTGTCGGCAATGGTGTATGTGGACTTGAACCCGATCAGAGCAGCGATGGCGCCTGATCTGGAGACCAGCGACTACACGTCGATCCAACAGCGGCTCCGTGAAACAGCTGAGCGCTTGGGCGATGTCGACAAACTGCTCAGACCCGTCGCCGGTGTGCCGGGTGAACTGTCGCTGGGGATCTCAGTGCGGCACTACCTCGGACTGGTCGACTGGACCGGGCGTGTCATGCATCCGACCAAACGGGGCAAGATCGATGGAGCTGCACCTTCGGTGCTGGATGTGCTGGGGCTTCGCGGGACCTCCGAGCAACGACCAACGGCGCTCGATCGACTGGCACTCAGCGACCGTGCTTGGACTGCGCAGGTCAAGGGCACCGAATCGGACTTTTACCGAGTGATCGGTGCCGCCGAGCAGATCCTGGCCTACGCCGAGAACATCGGACAGCGCTGGCTGCAGGGCATCGGTGTGGCTCGACTGCTGAACGAGCGGCGGGCCAAGCCCAAACCGGCCTAGTTGACGCGAGGAGAGCAGCCACCGACATGATTCGGCGGCTTCGGCGTGCCTCGAATACGGGTTTTCGTGCGTCCAGAGCACCAAACGACCGCAGATCGACCGATCTGGCCTTAACCGACTGAGGCAATCCACCTAAATGCGAGCGATTCGCACCAACGTCAGGCGTGCCGCTGAGAGTCCGGGTGTCCTCGGTGTCTGCGTCACGAGCTATTCGCACCAACGTCAGGTGTGCCGCTGAGAGTCCGGGTGTCCTCGGTGTCTGCCCTTCGGGTGCCGGGTGTCCTCGGTGCCGGCGTGCCCTTCGGGTGCCGGGTGTCCTCGGTGCCGGCGGTGATGGGATAGATGGGGGCAGTCGGACGGATACCTTGTTACTGCGCCATTCCCCTCAATGACTTCAAGCATCGCTGACGCTCTGAATTCATTAGATCAGAAAAAGAAAGATAAAAGGGCGGATGGGAATGAAATCTGAGAACTACCGCACTGTAGTTTGAGGATCCGTTTTGATTCTTAATGCCTAAAACGTACACACCGCTTGGGCAATCGTCAGTGAGCAGAATTAGAGAACCTGGGTCATCGCACAAATTATACTCAGAGACACGATCGAGAAGATCACCCTTGAAGTCTCGCAGCCGGACTATAGATTCCACAGGCAGGATGGTCAAATCATACTCATCAAATCCGTATTGCTTCCACCCATTGGAAGTCTGATAAAAGGCTTTCAGATCCTCCGGAAGCACTAGTCCAAGCCGTGATTCCGCAGATTGCACGGCATCGCCATCAGAACCTACACGAAACATTTCCTCGGAGAACACCTCGCTTCGCTCTTGGCTAGACAGTACGCAATCAGGTATCGCATCGATGGCTGAACGAGCTTCAGCTTCCCATTCGCTCAATATTGATCGCCAGTTCATGAACCGCTATCCTCCGGAGCCAGTAATGAGTCGTCCGTCGGCACAACGTCCAACGGTAATTGGATAGGTATTCGTTGGCACGACTACAAATCCAGAATGAGCGTAGTCTTGGCGATAGTCTTTGATACCGCATGCTTGTGGGCTCAGGAGCCTATTCCAAAGATGACGGCCTCCCTCTTGATTGTGGGCCGACAGCACGGCCTTAATTGATACCCTCCCATCCGAGAATTTTTGCTTTCCACCTTCTTTCGCCGCAGCGAAAGGGAATTCATCGCAATCTTTATCAGTTCCGCTACCAGAACACGTCGCGAAGCAGGACACCCACAAACTACCAGAATTTTCCACCCTCCTCTGCCGCCAGATTCCGCCACGAATCCGCGCCATCGGCCTACAGACAGCACGATGACTTTGCGCCACGCTGTCGCCCATGACCACCGCTCGCTCCGCCGTCGCTCCAGCCGGTTCCTTCGGCAACTACCACTGCGTCAGCCGCTGTGTTCGACGCGCCTGGCTGTGCGGCTTCGACAAACTCACCGGCAAGTCATACGAGCACCGCCGCTCGTGGCTGGTCGATCGGATGAACCAGTTGGGCTCGATCTTCGCTGTGCGCGTGCTGGCCTACTGCGCCATGTCCAACCACCTCCATCTGGCCCTGCAGTTCGATCCGGCCTGGGTCGAGAGCTGGTCCGATCAGGCGTGTGCCGAGCGCTGGACTGCGCTGTATGGCGGTCCTGCGGACGAGACCGACGAACAGAGGCAGCAGCGGGTGGCGAATCTGTTGCGCAAGGCGGACAAGATGGAGCAGATCCGCGTTCGCCTCTGCTCAGTGTCGGAGTTCATGAAATGCCTCAACGAGCACATTGCTCGGATGGCGAACATCGAGGACGAGGTGACCGGCCGCTTCTGGGAGGGTCGCTTCAAATGCCAGCGGCTGCTGGATGAGCAAGCGCTGTTGTCAGTCATGGCCTACATCGATCTGAACCCCGTGCGGGCGGGCATGGCCGAGGATCTGGAATCGTCGGACTACACTTCGATCCAGCAACGGATCCGAGAGACGGCCAGACGGCTGGACGACATCGACAAGCTGATCGAGCCGGTGGCCGGCGTGCCGGGTCCGCTGCGGTGCCTGTCAACATAGTTGCCGCCTCATTCATGCGGCCAACCCGTTCTTTTGGGTCTGTTCGGCGGCGGGTTTGCTGCACATGGCAAGCTGATCTCGCTCAGGGTTGAGAGTGACCGGCCCGATGGGTTGCCAGTTGCGGGTCTGGCGGCTCCAGCGGCGGGGGTTGAGGCTGCGGGCTTGCTGGTAGAGCGCGTGCCGACGCTGCAGCAACTCGGCATCCAGTCGGCGATGGCGCTGGTCCGGGCTGACGTAGCGCAGGCCGCTGTGTTGATGCTCGTGGTTGTACCAGTCGACGAAGCCTTGAGCCCAGCGACGGGCATGGTCCAGGTCGGCAAAGCCCTTGGCGGGGAATCCGGGGCGGAACTTGGCGGTGCGGAAGAGCGATTCGACGAAGGCGTTGTCGTCGCTGACCCGCGGGCGCGAGTAGGAAGGCTTGATGCCCAGCCATTGCAGCATGGCCAGCACGGTCGTGGCCTTGAGCGAGGCGCCATTGTCGCCATGCAAGTTGGGCTTGTGCAGTGCCGCGTGGATACCCTCAGCCAATGCTGTGCGCTTGAGCAGTTCGGTGGCGTGCTCGGCAGCATCAGCTTCGTGGACCTCGTGGCCGACGATCTTGCGGCTATACAGATCGATGATCAGGTACAGGTAGAACCATCGGCCGGCGACCAGTGCCGGTAGCCAGGTCACGTCCCAGCACCACACCTCGCCGGGCCCGTGTGAGGTATGCGTGGTCGGCGCGCGTCGCATCTGGGGTGCCTTGGCGCGACCACGGTGAGTCACTTGATCGGCCGCGTGCATGACCCGGTAAAGACTGCGTTCGCTGGCCAGATAGATCCCCTCGTCGGCCAGTCGCGGCACGATCTGACCCGGCGGCAGCTGGGCGAAGCGAGGTTCGTTGACCACCGCCAGGATTCGCGCCCGCTCGGTCTGGCTCAAGGCGTGGGCCGGCCGCGGATGGGACGCCGTCGGGCGCCGATCAGCCGCAATCTGAGCACCATCGTGCCAGCGCTGGACGGTGCGTGGATCGATGCCCGCGAGCGCACAGGCTGGCCGCAACCGCGCGCCAGCCGCACGCGCCGCTTCGATGTCGCGGATCAGTCGTTGGCGATCTTCCAGCACAATCATGCGTCCGCGTCCTGACGGAAGATCGCCTCGACTTTTTTTGACAACACCAGCAGCGCAGCGGCTTCGGCCAGCGCCTTGTCCTTGCGCCGCAACTCCCGTTCCAGTTCACGCACCCGGCGCCGGTCGGCCTTGTCCTCGGCTTGCCCAGCATGGCTAGATTGATCCAGAGCAGCCACCGCAGCCGCACGCCACTCATCGAGCTCGCTGGGATACAGGCCCTGCGAACGACACCAGGCGTTGCGCGCCTCCTCGCTCATCGAAGCCGTCGTCAACACCGCCTCAAAGCGAGCCGTCGCCGTCCAGCCGCCATTCTTGCGACCACTGGCCAACGCGTCTGCACGCCAGCGCTCCAGCGTCGCGACCGATACCCCCAGATCCCTGGACACCACCGCTACATCGGCACTCTCCGGCGGCAACAACCGCGCCACCGCCTTGTCTTTGAACGCCTGTCCGTACCGTGCCATCTCTCACTCCAGTCGCCCCCAAAGACAGTTCTATCCGGGCGGCAACTAATTTGACAGTGGGGGGCTGTCGCTGGGTATCTCCATCCGTCATTACCTTGGTCTGGTTGACTGGACTGGGCGGATCCTGCATCCGAACAAGCGCGGGAAGATCGAAGCCGGGGTGCCGTCGGTACTCGCGTCGCTGGGCATCGACACCAGCAGTCAGCAGCGGCCGGCAGTACTGCGCAATCTCGACCTCACCGAACGCGCCTGGACCTTGCAGGTCAAAGGCACCGAGAAAGGCTTCTACCGGGTGATCGGAGCCGCCGACGGCATCCTCGCCTATGCCGAGAGCATCGGGCAGCAGTGGTTGCAAGGGATAGGCGTAGCCAGATTGCTGGCTGGGAAGCGAAAGCCGAAATCGTCCTGATGCCTTGGGGTTCAAAGCCGCCGCCGACTGGGATCGGCGGCTTTGCCGTGGGCGGAATCCGGGATTTCGATGCCGCCGCGCTTGAATTGAACACTTCAGGCCATTCTTGCCTTCCTGGTCTGGCAGGCCGTCAAGGTAACGCTACGCATTCGCATCTACCATGGCTCGACTCAGGAAAGTATGAGTGTCCCGACCTCTGATCGCAGACTCGAGCCTGAACCGACCAAGCACTAAAAAGGAAGCCCGCCATGCAGTTTGGAGCCCGTGTGCCCTATAGTGTGAACGTCGAAATCATCGCCCAACGCGCTGCAAGCACGCCAAAGTTGGCAAGAAGCAGCCCTACGCGAGCACATCAATACTCAATGCAATTTAAGCTACCCGACCACATCAAAAACATATTCCAAACTGCTTTCTGTCTCGGACCGCACAATGCGAGAAAGCGAAACAGCCTGAACACCGCGCACCCCCGAAAGAGCGAAAGTATACGGCTCCGAAGTGATCGCTACCTCAGCGGAACTAAAACGCTCAGAAAAGTGCCTGAGTATGATCGATCGTGCGACCTGATCCTTAAACTCTCCATCGGCGATAACCTGCGAATAGTGAGCCGTTCCGCTCGCGGCCGGCAAGTTGCAAACGACGCGGTGCGAAAGAGCTTCGAGTGGACCGGAGGCCATGTCCAACCGCTTAAGCTGCGATCTCACGATACTCGCCGTAGCCTCAGACACCCACGCTTGCCAGTCCAGGTCGTCCGCATACAACAGATTCCGCACGAAGGTTGCACACAGGGGTTTACCACACGGCATATAGACCTGCTCACTTTCTGGAACCAAGTCATACGGGTTCACGAAATGCTGCAACTTTCTATTTGCGCCGGCGTAGGGGTTTCCTGAGATAACAGCATCCCACCGCGGCAGACCGAAGCGAGCTAAGATATCTGCGCAGTACCCATACCACCGTTGCACTTCATCTTCGGACCACACAATTGTGCCGAGCGCTCGGTTGAATACGGGGAAAATTCGAACCCGATCGCTTGCACCTGCAATGGAATTGAGAAACGCATCAATCATGAACCGCCGCTCAACATCGTCGAAAGGGTCCGATGAGACGCGGACAGCGTTACAGCGACCAAGAAAAATGTAAACTTGTCTCACATCCTGCTGGAGGACCGAACGGATATATGCTTCGTGACCTTTGTGCAAAAAGTTAAAGCGCACCGGCAGAACCACAATCTTGTCACAAATATCAGCATTCACAACCCCCGCCTCCACTCCGCTACAGCTGCTTGCGCCGCGACAAGGATTTCTTCACCAAGCATTTCTACTAAATTCGCGTGTGCGACAGAAACGAACGCTGATTCACTTGCAACTGGAGGGAGCAATATCCCACGAGCCGCAAGATTGCGTGAGAACGCACTAAACACCATGGCCCCGTCCCCACCCTGATCCACATCAAATCGGATGCTGAACATCCCTCCGTACGAGGACACTTCCACCATTCGCTCTTGGCTGTTCCACTGGCGCAGCGGACGCAAAATATCGTCGACTATGGAACTAATACGCTTTGGAACATCTTCATTGACGTATGTTCGGAGCGCGATGTTAGACGCAGCCAGCGAGAGCGGGGAGCCGTAGTATGTTCCCTCTTGAGCAACCTGTCCGTACGGAACAAACCCCCGCATAATTGCGTCTGCACCGCAGATAGCGGAAATCGGAACTCCGCCACCGAGGGCCTTTCCAGTCGCAGTCAGATCTGGACAAATACCGTAGTCGGACTGGGCACAGCCGATATCTTTGCGAAATCCAGTCATCACCTCGTCAAATACGAGCACCGTTCCGCTTTTCGTGCATTCCTCGCGCGCAATCGACAAAAACTTGCTACTGCATGGCCGCACCCCGTCGTTCCCGAGTACCGGCTCCACCATAAATGCCGCAAACTCGCCGGAGCGCAGCTCTATTTTCAACCGATCGACGTCGTTATGTTTGATTCGTGTCACAAGCTCGATGTTCCGTCTTGGAATGCCAGCCGGCGAACGGTAACTCGTAGCGTCATTAACCCCATGGTAGCCCCCCTCCACAAGCAGTAGCCGCTCCCTTCCCGTAGCGGCTCGAGCCAAGCGAGCGCAATAGCCGGTCGCCTCTTGCCCAGTGAGCGCAAATCGGACACTATCCGCTGAAGGCAAGAGCGAACACAATAAATCTGCGACCGATTCTTCCAGCGGATGAGCATAGCTGTGCATTAATCCGCAATGTTTGGCGGTATCAACCACTGAATTGATAAAACGCTCGTCCGCGTGGCCAAGAGGCAGGGAACCAAATCCCATCCACAAATCCACATACCTCGAACCGCCGGCATCGTAAACGTAAGGCCCCTCGCACTTCACAACCTGTTTGGGATAGCTTGGGCCGTAGGGAATTGGGGCATTGCGTCCGCCAAGAATCCTGCTCATATTTCCGTCCATGCCTTTGATCTTGTTGGGTCGCTAATTGAAGCCTTGATTCGGTAGAATTCCATAAACAATCCACGTCGCTCCACAAAAGTGGAAAGGGACTCAAGTTCACAGTTGTCCATGCGTGTTTCCTTGTAGACGTCAACGAAGCGACGCTTCGCTGACGAGCCGAGATTTAGCTGCGTTAGCGCCGCTGCGAGGTCTGCTATCGATAGGTCGATGTGCGCATCGGACCAATCGATGATGCAGCATCCGGAGTCGGTGCGCAGGATGTTAGCCAGCGAGACGTCGTCATGAATTATTGACTTCGACAACTGCTCGACTCTCAATTGCGTGATGTCCTCTCGGACACGGCGGCAACGCCCTGCCAAGTCTGGAGAAATGCGCTCGAGTTCGTCGAGGAACCCAATCTCCCAAGCCCGCGGCCACATATGGCCTGAGTCATCAAAATGTTCTGGCAAGCTTGAACCGTGAAGCACTGCGAGGCTGCGCGCAACTTCGTCGATCTCCTCAGTTCTCAGCTCATCCACACTTTCCCCGACAATGAACAACCGGAGCGCGGCCACGCGGCCGTCAGAGAGCGTAAAGTATTCGAAGTACGGCGACGGCGCCTTGACCCCGACGTTCTCAAGCAATCGAAGGACGGAGTTTTCTCGGACTACGTCCTTGATAGTTCGGTTGTGCCAAAGCCGCAGCGCGACGCGACCGCGCCGTCCTCGTTCAACTACGAAGCTCAACCCGTCCGAGCCTCCCGGGAGTTGTCGGAATGAGAGCCCAGACCCCAACAAACGTTCAAGCTGCGAAAGTAGCTCCCCGCCATCTAAGACAGCAATTTCTTCACCAGCTTTCAATTAGCACGCTCCTGTAGGCTTTGTCGAGAAACGAAACCACTTCACTTCTCCCGCTTCTTCTGTAGCCACCCCAGGGCAATAATGGATCCTGATTTGTTGGTTGCATGTTTAAGCAGACGCGCGCCACGCGAGCCGAGCCAATCAGTTGGTGAATTAGGTGCTCATCTTCACTGAAGACTGTGAGCTGGAGTCCAAATCGAGACATCGACAGCTGCCGCTTTAGCCCATCGACCTCGCTCCACGATTCGTACAAGAAGACCGGCCCGAAAATCTCTGTGCTGAATATTTCCGTAGCTCCAACCGGCCCAATGGCGTGCACCCGTGAAAGCGGCTGCGACCAGTCACGGCGTGCCCCCGGTAATACCTCCGAAACTCTACTTAGCGCAGCCTGTGCCTCAGCACTCAGTAAAACGGGCGCTTGCTCTCCCCAGTCGGAAGTGAGGCACGCATCCGAGACAATGCGCTCGAACTCATTAAGGACCTCGGAATTAACGAAAACTGCCAGGGGGGCTGAACACATTTGCCCTCGCCAGCGCAACTTTGCGGAAATCAAGGCGTCGACCGCCGCCCTCAGGTGGCATGGCGAGCCCTTGTCAACAACTAAACTGCCGCCACCCTCACCTTCGAAGATTAGATCTACACCTCGTTCAGCTGCACGTTGCGCCAAAGACGGGTACATGCTGGAGCTGCCGACCACATACAAGAGATCTACGGGGTCTAGTCCAAGTGCAAGATCGACGGCAGCTCGCGCACCCTCCTTCTCAAACCTGATGGGCGCCCCGGCACCCTCGAAGATTTGCGATACAACTCCAAGAGACTCGCCCGACGACCTCCCACCAGCAAAAGCGACTGTGTTACCCGCAAGAGCGAAAGCGACAGGCAGGATCACCGCCAGCGGAGCAACCGCGTTATTCGGGATGACGATTAGCACCTTGCCCCAAGGGACGCGATGAGAACTTGACCCCGCCGAGAGAAGCACCCTCGACCTTTCGCCAAAGCGCCCGCCATTCAAGCCTTTCAAAAACGTAAGTGCCGCCAAAACCAACGCTCTTGCGTCATCCAAACTGTAGCCAGCATCCTTTGCCACAGCGGCAACCAGGGCATCTGATCGAGCTATCAAGACCCGCTCGACTTTACTTATCCACTCTACCACCCTTCTCTCCCCCTAGCGCTGTGAAATCCGATGCGATCCGTACTCTCGATATAGTGCTGGGAGCAACAGCATGACGTAGAGGCTACTTAAGCCCAACCCAAAGAATACAACTGCGCCCACAGATGCACGGCCGCCCGCACCTGCGCCGTCCGCAAACATCAACGGGAGAGTACCTACAAGCATTGCTATTGTCGTCATGATTATAGGCCGAAATCGTTCTCTCGCCGCGCAGAGGACGTTGCGACCAGTCGGAGCGCGACCCCCAAGTGATTGAAGAAAAAATACCGAATGTTTCGTTGACAACCCGCACACCGCAAGCAGCGCCATCGCTGAGTACAGATTGAGCGTACCTCCGGTAATTTCCAAGCCAAGGAGCGCGCCAAAGACAGTAACCGGCAAACAGGTACAGGCGATAGCAGCAAAGCGCAGGCTTTGAAAGAACATCGCGATAACTGCAACCAGGCTGAAAGCGCAAAAGAAGAGGCCAAATTGTACTGAGCTCTGAAACTGCATGAAGCGCTCGGTCCGTCCCCCAAATACGATTCCGGCCTCTCCGTGTAAATGCTGGGCAGCTACGGACCTTATCAGACCAACGGCGTCCCGCGCACTCGCCCCGACAGCAAGCTCACCGCTTATTCGTATAGCTCTTCGACCGCCGGCGCGCGAAATCTCAGTGGGACTAAAAGCCGCTTGCACCTCAACTACCGAAGAGAGAGGGATAAGCCCGCGGGCACTCTGAACGAGCGCCTGATCAAGGTTCGGCGTGAGTGTTGAATCTACAGACGCCGCCTGTACTATCACCGGTAACTGTTTGCCACCTACATCAAATCGCCCAAGCTCGACGCCGCTAAACAACACACTTAAGGTAGCCCCAATTTGCGCTGAGCTTACACCAAACTGTTCGACGCTAGCTTGCCTAGCCGCAACCTCTAAACTATCTTCGGAAGCATTTGTACGAATTCGGACCGACGCGAAGAGAGGCGATATTCTTAGCTCGTCAACAATTGCGGACGCCACTTGCAATACCTGGTCATAGTCACCTGAAAACGCCTGAAGCTGCACTTCAACCTCAGAGCTCTGCGCGTTACCCCACAACAGGTCTGGCACACTTGCGAACACGCGCACACCAGGAGCTGCGTGCCCTGCACGATGGATCAGATTTGCGACCTCGCTGGCGGAACGACCCCTATCACTCCAATTGGACAGGGTAATAAAGCCCATGGATGCATTTTCCTTCGGAAATCCCACATAGGAGAAATTTCCCTCGACGGAGTCAATTTTGGACACTTCGTCGAACACATCATTCATCCGAAGTGCTTCGGCTGTTGCCCGGACCCCGGGGCTTGCTTCAGCCCACAAGAAGACGAAGCCGGGATCCTCGCTCGGCGAAAGCCGCGCTGGGATCCGCAAGAATAAGGCAACAACCGAGACTGAAGCCGCCACGAGCACGGCCGCGCATGTCAAGCGCCGAAACACCCTCGGCTGCCAAAGGATTCTATATATTAGCCGCGAATACTGCCTTGAAACAGCATCAAATGCGCGGGTGCGATCCTTTGGGATTGGCCGCAATAGTCGCACTCCCAACGCGGGCACTAGCGTGAGTGCAACGAATGCAGAAAGCGCGGTGCTGGACACGATTACTAGGCCGAATTCAGATACCACCCTTCCGATTGGTCCTGGCTGAAAGAGCGAAGGTAGAAATGCTGCTGCGATGGCCAGCGTCATAGCCAACATTGGGAGTGCCGTTTCGCGCGAGGCCCGATCTAGCGATCCGTTCCAGCTTCCAGCACGGTGGAACCGCGCGTGTGCGCGATCGATGAGGATGATCGCGTCGTCTACAATTACGCCGATACTTAGCACCGCCGCCAGAAGCGTGACCTCGTTTACGGTATACCCTACGAGGCTGACTAGGACCGCAGTGCCGAGCAATGACACCGGGATAGTCGCAACTGGAAGGACGCTCGCACGCAACGAGCCAACGCCAATTAGAACAACGATGCAAACGAGTGCTACCGCTTCACCGAGCGCAAGCAGAATCTTCCATGCAGATTCTGCCACAAACTTCGTTGAATCAAACCCGATATCCAGGCGAACGTCACCGGGGAGTTCGGAATTGATTCGTGCCAGCGCCTCCTGCAGCTCTTGCCCAATGTAGATCGCATTTCCATCTGGACTTTTGAGAACGCCAACCGCCACAGCCGTGCGCCCGTTGTATCGGATCTCAAAGGGCGTATTGTCCTGACCTTGCGTAACTGTGGCAATTTCACCTAATCGGATCGAGCGCCCGTCGCTGGTTATTACGCTCAAGTCAACCAAACGAGCAGAATCGTAAAACGATCCCTTCAACTCAAGAGGCATTGTTCGTGATGCAGTGATGAAGCGGCCAGACGGTGTCGCCGGGCCCTCGATTTCCAACACCTTGAGCACCGATCCGACATCTACGGCTAAGGCGTTCATCTTGTCTAGATGCAACGAAACACGAAGTGCAGGCTCAGGTCCAACAACCTGCGTTGCTGAAACGCCCGGGATCTGCTTAAGCTCGGAAGAGATGAGGTTGCTCGCAAGCTCGAAGAGCTCGCTGGGCTTTCGCCGTTCCGAATGAAGAGCAAGCCAAACAATGGCCTTGCCGTCCGGATCTCCCAGAGAAACTACCGGGTGCAACGCTGCCTTGGGTAGTTCGACAGACGCTGCGCTAACGCTCTGAATTACCGAAGGTAGTGCTTGCTGCGCGGCTTCCGCAGAACGAAACTCAAGACGCACTTCGCTAACGCTCGAGCTTGACGTGGCCTCGACGCTAGCGCCGACCACTGACCTAATGAGTTCCTTTTCAAGCACCTGACTGACCAGTCGGTCTGTCACCTCTGAACTCGCACCAGGCAATCGAGTTACGACCGTGATTTCAGCAGATTCGATTGCCGGGTAAAGTCTGAAGGATAGCTTTGCCAGGCTGTAGCCGCCGGCAATCAATAGCGCGAGATTTATGATCACCGCGGAAAGCGGCCAACGTACTGCCGGACTCATTGCCTATCGAGTGCTCGATCCGAGTTCAATAAAGCCAATCTCGACCGGAAGTCCTGGGCGAAAGTCTTGGCGGCGTTCGACGAGTTCGGCAAACACACGGACCCGGCCGACCCGATGCTCCAACGCCTGACCGACCGCAGTTACCGTTGCGGTCGCCGGCGGTTGACCAAAGGGTGAGTTGATTTGCACTTTTGAGCCGATCCTGAGGAAAGGCGCACACCGTCCGGGCAGCCAAGCATCGACAACAGCCGGACGATCTACCTCCACTTGCAATAAAGGTTCACCTTCGGACACGTACTGACCATCTCCGACCTCAACCAAAGCCACAGTCCCATCCGCGTGAGAAAGCACAAGTCCGGATTCCCACGCGCTAAGGATCCTCTGAACAAGCCGGGGCACCGCTCCGGAGACCCACATTCGTAGGTTTGGCCGGCGCAATCTGCCAGATTGGCTCGTACCGGGATCGATTTCGGTGTTCGGTTGCCATTCTTCACAGGTTTCGCAGCCTTTTCCGCTTCATCAGGCTCGCTTCAGAGGCAACTACCCTGTCATCAGCAGTAGTCGCCTACGGGCCTGCCACAGGTTGGACAATGCAAACAGGGTCAACACGTGCGCAGTGTTCTTGGCCAGGCCTCGGAAGCGCACCTTCTGGAAGCCGAACTGTCGTTTTACGACGCGGAAGGGATGCTCAACGCGGGCTCGGATTCGAGCCTTGAGGGTCTCCAGGTCCTGCATGGCTTGGCGCAGCGGCCCGTCGACGATCGACAGCACTTTGTGCCGTCGCTCGGCCACGTGCCAGGTGATCTGAGATCCTTCCACGCGCTTGGATGCACCGGTGTAACCGGCATCGGCGTGGACGACTGACTCCTCACCGTGCAGCAGGTTGGCTACCTCGGTGACGTCAGCTGCGTTGGCCGGCGTGGTTTGCACCGTGTGGACCAAGCCCGATTCCAAGTCCACACCTATGTGCGCCTTCATGCCGAAGTACCACTGGTTGCCCTTCTTGGTCTGATGCATCTCCGGATCGCGCTCACCTGTGGCGTTCTTGGTCGAACTAGGCGCTGAGATGATCGTGGCATCGACGATCGTTCCGCGCTTGAGCAGCAGGCCTTTGCTCGACAGATGGCCGTTGACCACCTCCAGGATCCTGGGCGCCAGCTCATGAACCTCAAGCAGGCGGCGGAAGTTGAGAATCGTCGTCTCGTCGGGGATCGCGCCGGTCATCCGCAGCCGTGCAAAATTCCGCATCGGCGTGATCTCGTAGAGCGCCTCTTCCATGCCCGGATCAGACAGCCCGAACCAGTTCTGCATCAGGTGCACCCGCAGCATCGTGGCAATCGGATAGGGGTGCCGACCACGGCCTGCCTTCGGATAGTGGGGCTCGATCAAGCTCAGCAACTCGACCCACGGCACCACCCGCTCCATCTCCGCCAGAAAGACTTCCCGGCGGGTCTGCTTGCGCTTGCCGGCGTACTCGGCGTCACCGAAACTCATCTGGTCCATCAGCCGAGCTCCTCATCCTGATGGTCGTATCAGACCATGACAGGGCTGGACTTGTTCAGACCTTCCCTAACAGCCCGCTTTAACTTGGCGCGCAAAACGTGCACTTCAGTCTCCAACCGCTCGACTGCACTCTCCGCCAACATCCCCTTCGAACGAATTGCTCTAGCACGCCGAAGCTCAGCCTCACCTTGTGTAAGCAAGGACCTTTTCTCTTCAACTAGGCTGTGATCAAGCTCGTTGCGGTTCAACACGACAAGCTGCTGGCCCTTTCGGACTACATCCGATGTGTTCACGAGCAATAACGATACGGTGCCACTAACGGGTGACCGAACGATGGCCTGCTCGATGCCACGCACTGAACCCGATCCGTAGCACCTCTCAGAACGAACGCCACTCGTTTCAGGAGCGCCTTCAGCAGCAGCTACTTGCGACACGAACACACCGCCAGCGGCCGTGCACGCCGCTAACATCCAAGATCGATAGAAACATAGCGACGGATTCATGACAGCTCCAGCTACGGCTTGACCGCTGTGATTACGAGACGGCGGCTCGCAACGGAGTATGCAGACAAATCGGTGCCGCCATGCACCTCAACTACCAGTAATCCAGCCCTCTCGACCATTTCGCGGACCTCGGGCGCGCTGTAAAGTCGAAGCGAGAGTGAAATGGGTTCCTTCGCTATACCGTTCACGATCGTTGTAGCCTTCGTGTGCATCGTCTGAGATAGCGCGTCAAACGTTCGCTTCTCGAGCACTACCGCACCAACTGATGTTTCCCGCCAGTCTCGAGCCGTGAAGTTCTGCAACAGCCAAGTGAGGCTGGTCGTCTCTAACACGAGCCTACCGTCGGGTCGCAGACACCGTGCGATGGACATGATCGTCTGTTGATCACCACCATCTACTTCGTATATCCCGAGTGACGTCTGCCAGCTGAATGCTGCATCAAAGGTTCCCGACAGTTGGCTAAGTGCGCGATTGCCACCTTCAATCCACTCAACCTTGAAGCCGGCGGAAGCGGCCGCGTCATGTGCTCTTTGCAGCGCGGCAGCGGAAGCGTCAATGGCAGTAACCCGATAGCCCCGGCGCGAAAGCTCAATCGCGTGACGCCCCGCGCCACATCCAACATCGAGCACCGAATCTCCAGATCGTAGTTTCAGTCGCTCTTCTAGAAAATCGACCTCTCGAGAAGTCTGTTGCTCGGTTATGTGGGCCGTAAGTACCTGATAGTACTCATCGCTGGAGAAAAAACTCTTGTTCTCTTCGCTCACTGTAGTTCTCCAGGGTTACAACGCTTCTGCGAGTGGGACGCCTTTCCCAACGCGGGTAGCGAACCAGCTCCCACATGCAACGAGAGCAAGAAGAAGAGCAACTGCTGCTAAGACCGTCGGGGAATGCGAGACCATGGGGCTCAAGAGTCCGCCTACCAACGCCATGATGCCGAGCGAAATTGCGTTAGACAGGGACGATGCTGTACCGCGTGCTAATGGTGCAGTCTCGAGTATGTCCACTGTGACCGCGGGAAAAACCAGCGCGGAGCTCGCAGCCATCATCGCAATCGGGATAACGGCAAGGAAGTACGGGACCTCGAGAAAAGCGCCTAACAGTCCTGCCGCACCACTTGCCGCTGTGATCCAAAGTCCGACAAGGGCCGTTGACTCTCTTGAGAATTTGCCAGCCACCTTGCCTGCAATGAGCCCGCCAGCGACCATTCCCGAGATCAGCGGGCCAGCGAAGTAGATGAAACCAAGTTCGCCGAGACGCCAGTGGTCCATCACAACAGCAGCGGACGAAGCGATATACAGAAATACTGGCGAGAAGCCGAGCCCAAGGACCAACGACAGGCCCACGAACCTCGTGCTTCCTAAAAGGGCGAGACACTGTCGTGCGAGCGGAACAACGTGCAGCGGAATTCGCTTTTCTCGCGGATGCGTTTCAGGAAACACAACAGCGGTGCTGATGACTAAGACGATCGTGAATAGCGCAACGAACCAGAATGGTCCCTGCCATCCAACGGTCAGCTGCAGCCACCCGCCAATTACTGGGGCACTCGCCGGTGCTATTCCGAAGAGCACACTTGTCCAAGCCATTACCTTCTGACTATCGCTCGCTGTGTAAAGATCGCGAATGATCGCGCGACCCAGCACTTTTCCCGCGCCGGCACTTAGACCTTGTATGCCCCTCCAGAACAACACTCCTTCGAGGCTGTCAGATAAGGCTGCTCCCGCCGAACCAACCGCAAAAACAACTAAGCTAATGAGCAGGAGCCTTTTTCGGCCAATAGCGTCCGAGATCGGTCCGTAAAAAAATGATGCGATGGCGTACGGCACCATGTACGCCGTTAATGTTTGCTGGATAGATGCGGGGGTGGTGGAGAAATAAATCTCCATCTCTTTGAATGAGGGGAAATATATGTCGATAGAGAATGCGCCAAGCATCGAAAAGAGCCCGACGATGATTGCTGCTAGAAGCAGCGGCGGCCTATTGATGGAGTTCATGATCTTCCTATTAAACCAAAGTTGCCTGGGCGAGAATTTCTCCGAGCAGATGCTGACAGAGCCAAACACTGTTATCTCTGCCGCTAAAGCTTGGCTCGCCGCCAAGTTTTCCCGTGGGTCGAAACCCGGTAGCCATGCCTACTGCGTATGCTCCCGGGATACTGCAACCTGAGCTGTCGAGAAGACGGCACATGGAGTCGACGTACTCTCCGGTATAGTCGCCCAGCAACTCCAGTTCGCGTCCGTCAGAGTCAAACATCGGCACTTTTGAAAAGTGGTACCCAAGAGCGAATATGATCGCGCCCTGTCTCGGCCATACAATTTCGTCCGTGATCTCGTCACCCGCGCTCCGAATCAAACGCACGTTTCCACGGTAGCCCTTCGCCGTTACCTGCCTGTAAAGTTCTCTAGCGTGGCCACGGAGTCCCGCAATCCTAAACACGCGCTTCGTTTCCGGGCAGATGTCATGCTCGGAAAAATCATAGTAGCCCTCCTCATGGGCGGACTCGACGGACGGATAAAACACCTTGATGGGTTTGCGATGCACGATGGAAACTTGTCGCGCGTAAGGTGCGAGTAGGGCGGCCACCGAGAACGCGCTGTGCGATCCGCCGAAGACAACGGCCTCGCCCTGCGACTGGCTGAGTCGTGCCTTTATCGCAGGAAGACTGCGCCCGGACAGGACCGAATCCGAATGGGAAAAAGTTGGCTGTTGCGATACGCCTGAGCGCCCGAGCGCGTTCACGACTTGTCGCGCAACGGACTCGTCGTAGCGTGGATGGCCGCCCGTAGCAAGAAGCACGCTATCGGATGTTACGCAGTGCTCGCCAACAGGAGTCGTCAGCGTTGATTCGAAGCCACCGTGTGGAAGAGTTCTTATGGCTGATACACGAGAACGCGATTGAAATTGCGAATTGCATGAAGTCGCAATTGCTTGCGCTAGATCCCGACCGATCAACTCAAGCAGTTGCGCAACATCAGGCAGTGGAGCTGTAGCCCAGCGGTCTTCTTGGAGCTTCCGATACGCGTGGCTAGCGAGAGCCGTCGCGAAGATTCCTTCGGAATGAGGGTGCTCGAGACTTTCAATAAACGACGAGGCCGACGAGTTCGATCCGATTAGGTAATCGCCCAGTCTGCCGACGCACAGCCCCTCCTTCTGGTCGACAACCACAACTCCGGCACGCAGGACCTCATGGAGCAAACCGCGGTTGGCGCAGTATATGAGGGGTCCTGTTCCAGCAGGGCCACCGCCGACGATCAACAAACGAGCCCTCTCTACGTTTCTGACGTTCACTTTTTTACCCAGCTGCCAAGCTCATCACCGACCTGACTTCTTGCGTGTTGTATTCGCCGCCACAAGGCCTCGACAAGCACCGGCTTGCAGTCGCGGGGGTGAATCTGGCCACGGTTGTACGCATCCTCGAAACTATCGAAATCCATGAACAAGAGTTTCGCACCTCCACTCAAGTGGAGCGTTGTTGCCTCCTTAAGCCACGGAGCCATGCAATATTTCACATGCCACAGGAGCGCGTTTTTCCTGCCGGGAACCAGCGGTTGACCACCTGGTGGCGCATACATCCGATGAACCTTTTCTGCCAATGAACCCTCGGTTTCGTGGATAGAAATTCGGGTCTTCGAACTGCTGTCCCGCAAGGGCTTTCCCTCGATGTCAACTCCGTTAGCCACGGTGAATAGCCTAGGTGCGGCCCTGCTAGCTTTCATATTTCCGGATTGGTCGAGCGGAGGCATCGCACTAAGCAGGCTGTATATTTTCCTCTGTCCTTGATCGGCAATGATGACTCGGGCGCCAGCCACTACCCCATCCAAACACTGCATAACTGGATACATCAGGCTTGAAACTGCCAGCGGCGCTGGACCCGCCTTGCTTGACACTCTTGAGGGGAGGGAGCCCTTCGCTCGGGAGACGGAAATATTTGCAGCTGCTGCTATCAGCGCCTGCATGTAGACGGGCCTCTGATGCAGGTCGCTTCCCAGCACATATGTGGCGCTAATGCCACAGTGCCGCTCCAAATAAGCGCGGTAGTAGAGTGCACGTTGCCGCGCTTCCTCGCTCGAAATCCCATGTGAAAGACACAGATGGGTATCAGCCAGCAGCACGGTAAGTGGCCAGCCCTTTCTACGCGCGCCGCGCAACGCGGGAATAATCGAATCAAAGCCGAGGTGCACAGGCGCTATCGGGGCTACGCCCCAGAAAGCGACCGGCATTTTCCGTTGAGCAGGCGGCGTTGTGGGCGACACGTCACGGACGGGCGCCATCGGGAGGGCTAAGTCGTTATGCATGATGTTCTTCGTGTTTGAGGTCCGCCGCGGGCCGTGATGACTCCGACACGCCCTTTTAAGAGGCGGGCGCCAATCACGCAAGCCAGCGCGCCACATGGGCATCGGACTGCAAAGCTTGTGACTGATAGGCAGGGTCAGGTGAGAGAAAGTCAGCGTTCGCGACAGTTTGTATCGAATGGGTCTCGGAAGATTCGAGACCGATTGCATTAGGTGCCGCTAACACAGCCGACGAGACTTGACCAGCGCTTGCGTCGGGTGTGCCACAGATGCCCCTGGCTGTCTGGTGCCGCCGGATCGCAGCAGCTTGGCGCCCGGCTCGTTGGCGACCCACATGCCGGTTCCCACCCTTGACCTGACAGGCGGCTACACCGTGCTTGCTGGTCGTTCACGCGACAGTCAGCCTGCGAAACACGCCGGGACGTGCCGGAATTTGCCGTTGCGTGTCGGCAGACAGATTGGAAATGACTGTCGCTCCCCATCGGTTGTGCGGTTTTGGGCGCCCAGTCGGGCGCTACCAAGGTCCAATGGCAGCTTCACGGCCGCACCGGGGCGGTGGAGCGGTCGTGCGTCGGGCGCTGGCGGAAGGACGAACCGCGGGTCTTGTGGCACATGAACGCGACGCGCCGTTGCGGCCTCATGTGCAGCCATGACGACCGCGTGAAAAGCGATCGGCGCCTGAGGTGCCGATCGGAACCGGTCCTGCACATTTCTGACTGCAAGGAAGATCGACGTGATGAGCAGAGCATTGATGATGGCCGTGGCGGGGTTGACGCTGCTGGCCGGCTGCGGCGGTGGGCCCGCACCCGACAGCGTGGCCAGCGCGGAACAGGCACCGTTGCTGATCGTGCCTGAGGACCTGCTGCAGGCGCAGACGGTCGCCCTCACCGAAGGTCCGGTGATCTCCGGTTCGCTGCAGCCGGAACTGCAGGCCGAATTGCGCGCCGAAGTCGCCGGCGTGGTGCTGGAGGTGCTCAAGGACAACGGTGATGCGGTCGCCAAGGGCGATCTGCTGGTGCGCATCGATCCGACCGCCATCCGCGGTCAGTTGCTGTCGGCTCAGGAAAGCGAGCGCTCGGCCAAGGTGGCGATGGATCAGGCGCAGCGGCAGTTCGTCCGCATGCAGCAGCTGTCGGAGAAGGGTCTGGTCGCCATTGAGGCGGTTGAGGCCGCCGAAGGCAAGCGCAACCAGAGCCAGTCGGACCTGGCCTCGGCGCGGGCGCGCGTGGTGGATGCGCGACAGACACTGGAGAAGACCGAGGTGCGTGCGCCCTTCGCCGGCATCGTCGGCGCGCGCAACGTTTCGGCCGGCGACACCGCCCAGCTGGGCATGCAGCTGCTCAGCGTGCTGGATGTGAGCACCATGCGCTTCGTCGGCATGATCGCCGCCGACCAGGTGGGCCGGGTCGAGCCCGGCGCGGCCGTGCACTTCCGCGTCAACGGCTATTCGGGACAGACATTCGAGGGCCAGGTGCAGCGACTAAACCCGGTCGCAAATGAGGCCACCCGACAGGTGCAGGTGCTGGTCTCCCTGCCCACCGATGGCGCGCCCGGCGTGGCGGGTTTGTACGCCGAAGGTCGCATCGATTCGGCCAGCCGGCCGGCCATCATGCTGCCCGAGCGCGCAGTGGTCCGCGATGGCGACCAGGCCTTCGTCTGGCAGTTCGCCGACGGTCGCACGCTGCGTACTCAGGTGCAGCTGGGCGAGCGCGATACGCGCCTGGGACGAATCGAGATCACCGACGGGCTGCGCGAAGGTGACCTCGTGCTGGCCCATCCGCTGGGTGCGCTGAAGGATGGCGGTGCCGCCCAGCTGCAGCGCAGCAGCGAAGACGCGACCGCCGTCGCCGCCCGCGGAGACTGAGCCATGTTCCTGTCCGAGTTCAGTATCAAGCGACCGGTGGTCACACTGGTCGTGACGCTGGCGCTGATGGTCTTTGGCTATTTCGCGCTGACCAACCTGAAAACCAACCAGACACCGGATGTGCAGCCGCCGGTGCTGGTGGTGACGGTGCCCTACCCTGGCGCCTCGCCGGAAACGGTCGAGCGCGAGGTGCTCAATCGCATTGAGGACGCGATGTCGGGCATCTCCGGCATCCGTGACATCCGCTCCTATGCGCGCGACAGCGTGGCAACGATCGTGGTGTTCTTCGAGTTCGACAAGAACCTGATCGAAGCCTCGCAGGAGATCCGCGACTCGATCGCCAGCGTCCGCGACAAGCTGCCGACCGAGATGAAGGAGCCCTACCTGCGCCGGGTCGATCCGGCCGCGCGGCCGATCATGAACATCGCCCTGTCCAGCGACACGCTGTCGGCGATGGAGCTGTCTCGGCTGGGCGAACAGGTGATCGCACGCGATCTACGCACGGTTCCGGGAGTGGCGCTGGTCGATCTGGAAGGCGAGCAGATTCGCGAGATGACCGTGTTCCTGCGCAGCGCCGCGATGCGCGAGGCCAATGTCTCGGTTACCGATGTGGTGCAGTCCCTGCGGCAACAAAATCTGGCGGCGCCGGTCGGTCATGTCGAAGAAGGCATGAACGAACAGAGCATCCGCCTGCTGGGCCGGCTGAAGGATGCCCGCGACTTCGAGCGCGTCATCATCAAGCGGCAAGGCGAAGCGACGGTGCGTTTGGGTCAGGTCGCCCGGATCGAGGACGGCCATGCCGAGCAGCGCAGCTATTCATTGCTCGATGGTCACTCGGCCGTGGGCATCGCGGTGACCAAATCGCGCGAGGCCAGCACGGTCACCGTCACCGATCTGGTGCAGCAGCGGCTCGATGCGTTGGCGCCCGAACTGCCGACGGATGTCGAGGTCAAGATCGTCTTCAACGACGGCGAATCGGTTCGCACCTCGCTCAACAACGTCATCGAGGCGCTGTCGCTGGGCGCGCTGCTGACGATCCTCACCGTCTACCTGTTCCTCAATTCCTGGCGTTCGACGGTGATCACCGCGCTGGCCCTGCCCACCTCGGTGCTGGCCGCCTTCATCGCGGTCTGGGTCTTCGGCTTCACGCTGAACTTCATGTCGCTGCTGGGCCTGAGTCTGGCCATCGGCGTGCTGATCGACGATGCCATCGTGGTGCGCGAGAACATCGTGCGGCACATGGAGATGGGCAAGGACATGATGACCGCCTCGCGCGAGGGCACCGCCGAGATCGGCCTGGCCGTCACCGCGACTACGCTGGCGATCATCGCGGTGTTCGTGCCGGTTGCCTTCATGGACGGCATGCCGGGCCAGTGGTTCAAGCCCTTCGGTCTGACCGTGGCCGCGTCGGTGCTGGTCTCGCTGTTCGTCGCCTTCAGCCTGGATCCGATGCTGTCGGCCTACTGGGGCGGCCATGCGGAAGAAAAGGACGCGCGCCGTGGGCCGATCGGCCGAGCGCTGGAACGCTTCAATGTCTGGTTCGATCGACAGTCCGAGGGTTATTCCAGGGTCATTGCCTGGGCGCTGCACCACCGCATCTCGATGTGGCTGCTGGCCTTCGGCGCCTTCTTCGGCGCCTTCGCGATGATCGCCACGCAGAGCGTGGGCACCAGCTTCCTGCCGGAAACCGACAACGGCGCGGTGCAGATCGAAGTGACCGCGCCCTCGGGCTCAAGCCTGGAGTACACCCGCATCAAGGCCGAGCAGGCTGCGGCGCTGGCCAGGGCCCTGCCGGAGGTCGAATACACCCAGACCACCGTCGGCACCAGCGGCAACGTCAGCCGGGCGCAGGTCTATGTGGACTTCATTCCGGAAGCCGATCGCGAGCGCACGGCGCGGCAGATCGCGCAGGCGCTGCGTGGGGACATCGCCCGGCTGGTGGGCGCCGAGTTCACCGTCGCCGACGATCTCAACAACGGGGGACAGAAGCCGCTGCAGATCCAGTTCCGGGGCCCGGACAGCCGCAAGCTGACCGAACTGGTGACCGAGTACATGGCCAAGCTGCGCGAGGTCGAGGGCACCGTCGACATCGGCCTGTCCACCCAGGAACCCAAGCCGGAACTGCAGGTGGACATCGATCGCGGTCTGGCCTCCAGCCTTGGCATCTCGATGAGCGACGCCGCCACGGCACTGCGTGTGGCCTTCGCTGGCGTCGAAGTGGGCGACTGGGTGGATCCGGCCGGCGAGACGCGCAATGTCGCAGTGCGGCTGTCGCCGGAGGACCGCGCCGCCGCGGCCGACCTGGAGTCGCTGCCGATCATCGCCGCCGGCAACCAGATCATTCCGCTGAGCCAGATCGCCACGGTGACCATGGGCACCGGACCGGCGGCGATTGAGCACTTCAATCGCGAGAACACGATCGCGGTGACGGCCAATGTGCAGGGCCGCAGCTTCGGCGAGGTCTTCGGCGAGGCCATGGCGCTGGCGCGGGAGATGAACTTCCCGCCCGGCTACGATCTGGCCGTCGGTGGTGCCGGCCGCGACCAGCAGGAGGTCTTTGGCAGCATCCTGCGGGCGCTGGGCATCGCCGTGATGCTGATGTATCTGATCCTGGTGGTGCAGTTCCACAGCTTCCTGACGCCGGTGGCGATCATGCTGTCGTTGCCGCTGTCGCTGATCGGCGTGGTGCTGGCGCTGAAGTTCACCGGCGGCACGATGAATCTGATGAGCCTGATCGGCGTGGTGATGCTGATGGGTCTGGTGGCCAAGAACGCGATCCTGCTGATCGATTGCGCGCGCAAGCAGGAAGCCGAAGGCATCGACCGCGATACCGCGCTGATCATGGCCGGCAAGCAACGTTTGCGGCCGATCCTGATGACCACCTTCGCACTGGTCGCCGGCATGCTGCCTGTGGCCATCGGGCTGGGTGAGGGCTCGGACTTCTACCGACCGCTGGGCATCTCGATCATCGGCGGCATGATCACCTCCACGGTGCTCACGCTGCTGGTCGTGCCGACCTTCTACGACAGCTTCGAAACCCGCAAGGATCGGATCTTCGCCTGGTTCGCCCGGCATCGACGGCCGGCCGATCAGGCGGTCGCCGACCAGCCGGTTTGAGCTGACATGCCACCGAAGCCAGGCATTGGTTGTCGGAGGCGCGATCGAGTTGCGGCGGTGGCGCAGGTGCCACCGCCCAACGGGTTTGTGCCTGTGCCGTTTCGGTCACAGCAACGCTTTGGATGGCTGCTCAGCGTGAGTGCCCGGGCGCCGCGAGTGACTTCAAGCTGACGCGCCAGTGTCCGCCTTGCGGACAGATCTCCACCTCGGCGGCCCCGAATTGTCGCAGGACGTCGGCGTTTGTCTGCAGGTGAGAACTGGGCGCACCGGTGGTGAATTCACCGCCGCCGGCCAACCACAGCGGCAGCAGCAACTGGTCCGCCAGGTGTTCGCCAACCGCGCCGTTGTGGGCCAGATAGCCGTCGAGCTCCCGGCAGGCCCGTTCTGCCACCTGTTCGGCACGCAGCCCCCTCTCGCCGAAACGGGTGACCCACTCGGTGACGTTGGCAAAGCGCGCCGCCAGGGCCAGCACATTGCCGGTGCCATAGCGCGGCCCCAGATCCACCGGCTGCAGCCGCTCACGACGCAACCCATAGTGATCGGCCACGGCCGTCGCTTCGCGCAAGCCGATGTGGGCCGGCAGTCCCGCCGTGATGGCCAGCACATCAATGCCCGCAGCATCACCACGCTCCAGCAGAGACAGCGGCTGCAAGCGTCCTGGCCGGGCCTGCAGCACGATGCGGCCGCCGCCCATCGGAAAGAAGCCGTGGCGTTCCAGCTGCAGGTCCAGATCCGCGCCCATGCGCTGCAGTTGCGGCAGGAAGGCCTGCTGCAGAAAGTCGACGCTCGGCGCCATCGGGTTGTGCGTGCCCCCCTCGATGCTCAGCCGACTTGGCTGATCGGCGCACAGCAGCAGCGGCAACACCGTCTGCAGCACCAGCGTGGTGCTGCCGGCACTGCCGATGGCGAAATGGTGCGAACCACCGCAGAGAGCGTGCGGGACAAAGGTCAGTTCGGTACTGCCCAGCCGCGCGCCCTCGACATCGGCGGCACTGATCTGCGCCGCCGCCTGTACGCAGGCCAGATGCTGACGCATCAGTCCTGGCTTGGCCCGACCGGCACGAATCCGCGACAGCCGCAACGGCCGCTGCAACAGCACCGACAGGCTCAGCGCCGAGCGCAGGATCTGCCCGCCGCCTTCGCCCCGACTGCCGTCGATGTGGATGAGGCTGGATGCCTCGGTGTGTGTGATGTGCATGATGCTGCTCGAGTGTTCTTTGTATGGATGTAGGGCGCAGGGCTCAGGGCCTAGGGCTCAAGGCCCAGCACGCAACCTTGGAGCATGGGGCGGTCCCAGCCTGTCGACAGCGCATTCGGTGTGCTAGACGGCCCGGGCTCAGTGGGAGCGAGCTTGCTCGTGATCTTCTACCGCCATGTTCTGCAATCCATGCCTCCGCAGTTCCGCCTTGCTCAGCTGCCGGCGGCCGAGCACTTCATCACCGTCAACGATGCGCCGTTGCGCCAGCATCGCCAGCAACCGCGCCGGCAACTTTCCATCCCGCACGCGCAGGCGCCACACATCTTCAGGATCCAACGGCCGAACTCGCAGTTCGTACCAGAGGCCGTCGCAACGCTGCAGGATCCGTTCCGGCCCCAGCCGTCGAGTCTGGTTCAGGTCGGTCACGGCCCGCCGGACCGCGGCGGTGCGCTCCCGTGCCTGCAATTCACGCCGGGCTTCCGGGGCCTGGTATCGCAGGATGCCGGTGCGCGGATGCACAAACAGACCCCGCCGAAGCTCCCGCCAGCCGTACTCGCGCTCGATCAGCCGGCCCTGGTCGTCCCAATGAACGTTGACCGCAACTTCCCACATGACGTGGTCGATCAGGTGCTGTCCCACGGTGCTGCGTCGGTCGATGCCGGCTACCAGCTCGCTGTAGACCTTGTCCCAGGGCCGATTGACCTGCTTGCGCAGCCACTTGCGCAGCGGCCCAAGCAGGTCGTCGAAATGCTTGGTGCGCCGTGGTCGCGGCAGCGGCCGGTCGGCGAAGTCCTCGCCATCCCAGTCGGTCACCCGCAGGCGCGGCAACGGCTGACGCTTGCAGCGCCAGCCGCTCCGCGGCCGTTCAATCAGGACCTTGTGAAAGTCTGTTCTCATGGCTCGTTCCTCGCCGGGCTGAGGGCCTAGGGCTGAGGGCAGGCAGCACTTCGCTCGCCTGACCCCTCAGCCCTGAGCCCTGAGCCCTCATCCCTTCACACACACCACCTGCCGCAAGGTGTGCACCACCTCGACCAGATCGCGCTGGGCGGCCATCACCTGGTCGATTGGCTTGTAGGCGGCCGGTGATTCATCGATCACCGCCTCATCCTTGCGGCATTCCACGTGCGCGGTGGCTTCGCGATGCTGGGCCAGCGTGATCTCCTTCTTCGCCCGGGTACGGCTCATGACGCGGCCGGCACCGTGCGAGCAGGAGCACAACGCTTCAGCATTGCCCAGGCCGCGGACGATGTAGCTCTTCACCCCCATGCTGCCGGGAATGATCCCCAGCTGCCCGGCCTGCGCGCTGACGGCACCCTTGCGGGTTACGAACAGCTCCTCACCGAAATGCGTTTCCTTCTGCACGTAGTTGTGATGGCAGTTCACCGCCTCCTCGGTCACCTTGAAGCGCTTGGGCATCGCCTTCTGCAGCGCCTGCATCGTCGCGCGCATCATCACCGCGCGATTGTTGCGGGCGAAGCGCTGGGCCCAGTCCACTGCGAAGACGTAGTCGTCAAAGTTCGGCGACCCTTCTTCGAAATAGGCCAGATCCCGGTGCGGCAGATTGGCGATGTGGTTGCGCATGTCACGCTGTGCCAGCTCGATGAAGTGCGTACCGATCGCATTGCCGACACCACGCGAACCCGAGTGCAGCATCACCCACACATCATCCGCCTCGTCCAGGCACAGCTCGATGAAGTGATTGCCGGTCCCCAGCGTGCCCATATGAACCCGGTTGTTGGTGTTCTTCAGGCGCGGATGCCGCTCGCAGATGCGCTGGAAGTCGGTATCCAACTCGGCCCAGGCAGCGTCGGCCACCTGCGGCACCTTGCCCCAGGAACCCTTGTCGCGGCCACCGCGATTGCTGGTGCGACCATGCGGCACCGCCGCCTCGATCGCGCTGCGAATGCCGGCCAGGTTCTCCGGCAAATCCGGCGCGCGCAGGCTGGTGCGGGCGGCGATCATGCCGCAACCGATATCGACACCGACCGCGGCCGGAATGATGGCGTTGCGGGTCGGCACCACCGAACCCACGGTCGCCCCGATGCCCAGGTGCACATCCGGCATCACCGCGACGAAGGGCGCGACGATCGGCAGACGCGCCAGCCGACGCAGTTGCGCCTTGGCCTCTTCCTCGACGGGGACGCCGTGGGTCCACATCCGGATCGGTACGCCGCCGGTCTCTTCGATGGTCTGGTAGCTGCTGTTCATGATCGTCGTTCCTTGTTCTCTTCAGGCTCCGGTCGCGCCGGGCTCCCCCGGCGCGACCGCCGCTGGTCCGACAGTGCGAGCCGAACCCGGGAAGGACCTATCAGCAAGCGTGCCAGGTTGGCGAGATTTCGCACGATGGTTTTTAAATCAATATGTTATGAGCAGCCCCCGGTCCTGAGGCACCTCAATGACCGCATCAGATCCTATATTTTTGGATTGAACTTATATGAATGGATATATGATCTTGGTCCTTCGATATCTGAGTACAGCCGGGATGGGCTCAGTTTGCGCATGCACGTTCGGAGCTGACCGCAGCCAAAGCGGCGATGCTCGCCGCACTCCAAAGTGCCGCATTCTCACCACTTGCCGCCTCTGGGCCCTATGCCCTGGGCCCTGGGCCCTGACGTGAAAAAAACCATCGTTCTCGGTTTCCTAGGCATCCAGCTCGATTCCGGTCGCGGCGCTGGTCGCTGGGAGAAATGGCGTCCCTCGGTGAGCCTGGGGGCTTTCGAAGACTTCCTGCCCGACCGGATCGAACTGCTGGTCGATCTGCGTCGATCGCGGTCGCTGGCCGAACAAGTGCGAGCGGACCTGCGCCAATTGGCCCCGCAGACCGAGGTACTGCTGCACGATTTTCATGTGCCTGACCCGTGGGATTTCGAGCAGATGTACACGCGGCTGTTCGATTTCTGCCGTAGCTACGCCTTCGACACCGATCAGGAGGACTACCTGGTCCACATCACCACCGGCACGCACGTGGCGCAGATCTGCCTGTTCCTGCTGACCGAGGCGCGCTTCCTGCCTGCTCGATTGCTGCAGACCAGTCCGCCACGCAAGCAGCGCGCCGGGGATCCGGGCAGCCACACCTTGATCGACCTGGACCTGGCCCGCTACGACCAGATCGCCCAGCGTTTCGAGCGTGCCAGCCACGAGAGCACCGAGGTCCTCAAGAGCGGCATCGAAACCCGCAGCGTGGCCTTCAATCGGATGATCGAGCAGATCGAACGGGTGGCCGTGCGCTCGCGGGCGCCGATCCTGTTGATGGGTCCTACCGGCGCTGGCAAGAGCATGCTGGCGCGCAACCTGTTTCATCTGAAGCAGCAGCGACACGAGCTGAAGGGGCGATTCGTCGAGGTCAACTGCGCCACGCTGCGCGGCGACGGGGCCGGCAGCGCCCTGTTCGGTCACGTACGCGGGGCCTTCACCGGGGCCCAGGGCGAGCGCGCCGGCCTGCTCAAGAGCGCTGACGGCGGGCTGCTCTTCCTCGACGAGATCGGCGAGCTGGGTCTGGACGAGCAGGCCATGCTGCTGCGGGCGATCGAGGACAAGCGCTTCCCGCCGCTGGGTGGCGACAAGGAAGTCAGCAGCGATTTCCAGCTGCTCGCCGGTACCAACCGTGATCTGGCCGAAGCCGTCAGCGAAGGCCGTTTTCGCGACGATCTCTATGCCCGACTGAACCTGTGGACCTTCCATCTGCCCGGACTGCGCGAGCGGCTGGAGGACATCGAGCCCAATCTGGATTTTGAACTGGAGCGGCACGCCCGCGTCCATGGTGAGCGAGTGAGCTACAGCAAGGAGGCGCGGGAGCGGTATCTGGCCTTCGCCACCAGCCCGCAGGCGCACTGGCCCGGCAATTTCCGCGATCTGGGCGCCTCGGTCACCCGCATGGCCACGCTGTCCGAACAGGGCCGAATCACCCTCATGGTGGTCGAGGAGGAAATCGCTCGTTTGCAGCGGATCTGGGGCGCACAACCGGCTCGCTCATCAGCGGACCCCGACCACGAGCGCGAGGCGGCGAGCCTGTTCGGCGCGCAATGGCAGCAGATCGACCGCTTCGATCAGGTACAGCTGGCGGAGGTCATTGCCGTCTGCCGTGCTTCGCGCAGCCTCAGCGAGGCCGGCCGAACGCTGTTTCAGGCCAGCCGCGAGCGCAAGCAATCGAGCAATGACGCCGATCGGCTGCGCAAGTATCTGGGGCGGTTTGGGTTGAGTTTTGAAGGACTGAGGGATCAGGGCTGAGGGGTCAGGAGAGCACCGCACTTTCGCGACCCGTCGGGAGTTGCTGCCTGTCGATAGACCGACGAAGTCGATTCCGACGTCAGCCGCCGAGCATAACCGCGCTCCCCGAGAAATCATGCAGGAGGATGCTTCCAGTTTGGGAGAATCCACAGCACCCGACGTCAATCGGTGCTGACGCCCCCTGATCCCTGACCCCTGATCCCTCAACCCTCAATTCCTAGCCCCCCTTCACCGTCCGCACCGCGCCATCCACCATCGCCGCCAACTGGGCGTTGATCTCGGACGGATTGGCGCGGGCCGCGAAGCCCAGCTCGTGCAGGAAGGCCAGCGTGTTGTGGCGCCGGGCCAGACCCGGCTCGCTGTCAAAGGCCGCGCCCCACTGGCCGAGTTCACCTGGCGCGACCAGCGTGTCCAGCCAGGCTTGCCACCAGGCCGCGTCGAGCAAGTCGCGCTGATAGGCGAAGTACGCGCTGCGGGCCTGGCGCTCGGATTCGCTGTGGATGTAGGCGTGCGTCCCGGTTGGGGCAATCTGGCTGGCCAAGGCCTGCATCAGTGTGGCCAGCGCGTCGGCACCCACGCCCGGATGCACCGCCAGTTGCAACAGCCAGTCGGCGCCGTGGGCCGGTGCATGGCGCCAACCGGCTTGTGCATCGTAGCCTCGATGGTCATCGATGCGCCGATAGGCTGCGGCTGCCTGGGTCACGATGGCGGCCAGTTCCGCTGGCGCCAGTTGCGGGTCGATGCGGTCGGCGCGGACCAGTTCGGACAGCACCATCATCGAGAAGCTCCAATGAAACCCGGACGGGTCCGGCCCGGCCGCCACCACCGCCCGCAAGCGCTCGATCAGTGCCTGTCGAGTCGCCACTTCCAGCTGCCCCCCGCGCAGCCAGGTGGCCAGGCCGGTGTAGGCCAGTCGATCGCGCAGCAGTGGGTCTGGACTGGCCAGGCAGTCGGCCAGTTCGAGGGCATAGGACTGCCGGGTGGCCTGATCGTCGATGACATGGCCACTGTCGATCAAGGCCTTGGCCTGCTCGACGGATTGACCCTGCGGCGGACAGGCGGCAAATCCCGACATGGGCAGAATCAATAGCAGCAGCGCCACCACGTGGGCCCTGGCACTGGCGTCGATCGTCACCGCCCCTCTCCCGTTCCGGTCAGGCCAGGAGTATGGCGGAGCGGCATGCTCGACCGTCGTGGCCGGGTTGCGAATTGGTGCGCCGAGCGGACAGGGTCGATTGGCGGCCGCCGCCAGCGCGCAACGTTCAACGATTTTCGGAAGACGACGCGATCGTTGCACCGGAACATCCCGGTTCGCTGAAGCTTGCACCCCCCGCGTCCCGCTGCCAGATTGTTCGCCCCATTGCCGTTCGAGCTGGCATGTCGCTGTCCCCTGCCCTGATCCTCGCCGGCGTGATTGCGCTGGGTTTTGCTGCGCAATGGCTGGCCTGGCGCCTGCGCCTGCCGGCGATTCTGTTCCTGCTCAGCGTGGGCCTGCTGCTGGGGCCCGGTCTGGACCTGCTCAATGCCGATGCGCTGCTGGGGCGGCTGCTGCTGCCGCTGGTGTCGCTGGGGGTGGCGATCATCCTGTTCGAGGGCGCGCTGACGCTGCGGCTGGCGGAGATCCGCGGTCATCACCGGATGATTCGCAACCTGTCGACCTGGGGCGTGGGCGTCAACTGGCTGCTGCTGGCCGGCGGCGCACATTGGATCGGCGGCCTCGCCTGGCCGCTGGCCTTTCTGCTCGGCGCGATTCTGTCGGTCACCGGCCCGACGGTGATCTCGCCGTTGCTGCGCAGCGTGCGGCCCAGCCGCCGCGTCGGCGATGCGCTGCGCTGGGAGGGCATCGTGGTCGATCCGATGGGGGCGATCCTCGCCGTGCTGGTGTTCGAGTTCATGCGCTCGGGCGATGGCGCCATGGCTGCCTGGGTGCTGGGCAAGATGGCCCTGGTTGGGGTGCTGCTGGGCGGTGCGGGTGCTTTCGCGCTGGATCGCTTGCTGCGTTTTCGGCTGGTGCCCGACTATCTGATGAACTACGCCACGCTGGCGGTGCTGCTGGGCGTCTTCACCGGCGCGGACGCACTGGCGCACGAATCCGGTCTGCTGGCCGTCACCCTGATGGGCGTGATTCTGGCCAATCGCAAGGATCTGGACATCGAGCCGATTGCCCATTTCAAGGAGCATCTGGCGACGGTGCTGATCTCGGTGCTGTTCATCCTGCTGGCGACCCGGGTCGATCTGTTGCTGTTGCAGAAGACGTTGTTGCCAGCGATCGGCTTCCTGCTGTTCGTGCAGTTCGTCGCGCGCCCGCTGATGGTGTTGTGCTGCCGGCTGGGCACCACCTTCAGCTGGCCCGAAACCGCCTTCCTGGCCTGGATCGCCCCGCGCGGCATCGTCGCCGCCGCGGTGTCGGCCCTGTTCGCCCTGAAACTGGAAGCGATCGGCTATCTGCAGGCCGAGAAACTGGTCCCCTTCACCTTTGCCATCATCCTCGGCACCGTGCTGATCCAGAGCGCCACCGCCGCGCCACTGGCCCGCTGGCTGGGGGTGGCACAACCGCGGCCGCGTGGCCTGCTGATCGTCGGCGCCAACCGACTCGGCCGCAGTCTGGCGCAGGCGCTGCGCAAGGAAGGCGTGCCGGTGCAACTGCTCGATCCGGACTGGAACAGCGTGCGCGAGGCGCGCATGGCCGAGCTCAGTGCCTTCTACGGCGACCCTGCCGATCTGCGTACCGAGCGTCTGCTCGATCTGTCCGACATGGGCCTGCTGTTGGCAGTGTCGCATCGCAGCGAACTCAATGCCCTGGCCTGTCTGCGCTACGAGCCCGAGTTCGGGGCGGCGCGGCGTTTCTTCCTGCCGTTCAGCGCCGGCGGCGAGAGCACGCAGCCGATCGAGCGACATTTGACTGCGCGACGCTGGCTGGGTGGACAGGTCGGACTGAAGGAGCTGGAGCAGGCACTGGAGGCCGGCTGGCGTATGCGGGCCACGCGGCTGACCGAGAACTTCGGCTATAGCCGCTATCGCGAGCAGCACCCGCAGGCGATCGCCCTGCTGGCCATCGACAGCGACGGTCGCCCGCGGCTGTTCGATGCCGCCCACCCGGCCAGTGGTTCGGCGGGTGCAACGTTGATCGCCCTGAGGCCGCCGCAGGACCTGGCGAGCGAAGCGACCCCAGCCAATGGACCCGCGGAAGCGGCGACATAGCCGGGCTGAGGTCTGGAGTCGCTTGCGGCAACTACACAGCATTGGTTCGGCGCGTCACCTCGACAAGCCTTTGTGCGCCATGCGGGCTAAAATGCGCGATTGCCTGTCGCCAGCCATGTCCATGTCTACCGATCCCCGCAGCACCGGTCACGAACAGCTCAAGCGCGCCAAGCGGCTGCGCCGGTTGGTGGGTCAGGCCATTGCCGACTATTCGATGATCGAGGACGGCGACCGCGTCATGGTCTGCCTGTCCGGCGGCAAGGACAGCTACGCGATGCTGGAGATCCTGCTGGCGCTGCGGGCCAAGGCACCGGTCTCATTCGAGCTGATCGCGGTGCATCTGGACCAGAAGCAGCCCGGCTACGACCCCACCATCCTGCCGACCTATCTGCAACAGCTGGGCGTGCCCTTTCATATCCTCGAACAGGACACCTACAGCGTGGTGCAGCGGGTCGTGCCGGAAGGCAAGACCTACTGCGGCCTGTGCTCACGGCTGCGCCGGGGCGCGCTGTATGCCTTTGCCGAGCAGCAGGGCATGACCAAGATCGCGCTGGGCCACCATCGCGATGACATCGTCGAGACCCTGTTCCTGAATCTGTTCCATGGCAGCCGGATGGCCGCGATGCCGCCGAAGTTGCGCTCGGATGATGGCCGCCATGTGGTGATCCGACCGCTGGCCTATGTCAGCGAGCAGGATCTGCAGGCCCACGCCGACGCTGCCGGCTATCCGATCATGCCCTGCAATCTGTGTGGCTCGCAGGAGAACCTGCAGCGACAGGCGATCAAGGGCATGCTGCACGACTGGGAACGGCGCAACCCGGGTCGCATCGAGCATATTTTCCGAGCCCTGCAGAACATTCGCCCCTCGCAACTGGCCGACCGCGATTTGTTCGATTTCGCCGCCCTCAGTGGCCATCCGGAGGCACCCCGTCACAGTGCCGCCGACTGGCTGCTGGGGCAAGTGCTGCCCGTGATCGTGCAAGAAGGCTGAGATCGTCAGACTCGCAGGCGGTCTGGTTGCTGCTGACAACCTGCCCTGTGGACTCGAAGCTCGTCACCGCCCTTGGCACTCCCCCGCCCCTCCGCTACGCTGCGCGCCCCCCATCACCCAGAGGTGTGCCATGTGGTTCAAGAACCTGTCGCTGCTGCGCTGGGAAGGTGATGCGGTGCCGGCCGCCGGCGAGCTGGCCGAAGCCATGGCCAGCCGGCGTCGCCCACCCTGTGGGCCACTGGAGTCCTTCTCGATGGGCTTCGTCTCACCCTTCGGGCCTGAGCAGGAGGAGTTGCTGCACGGTCTGGCCGGCTTTGAGCTGCTGAACCTGGGACAGGAAAAGCGCATCTTGCCGCCAGCCGTAGTGGCCGAGCACGTCCACGCACAGGTGCAGGCGATCGAATCGGAAACCGGACGCCCGCCGGGCAAGCGCCGTCGACGCGAGTTAGCCGAACAGGCGATGAGCGAGTTGCTGCCCAAGGCCTTCGTCGTCCGTTCCTCGACCAGCGCCTATCTGGACCGGCAGCGTCGCCTGCTGGTGGTCGACAGCGGCAGCGACAAGACCGCCGAAGCGGTGGCGCACGAATTGCGCGAAGCGCTGGGGAGTTTTCCGGCCAAGCCGCTGACTACTCATACCGATCCTTCGGCCCTGCTCACCGCCTGGCTGGCAGGCGAAGAGCCGCTGCCGGCCGATTTCGAACTCGGTGAGGAATGCGAGCTGCGTGACCCGGCCGATACGCACACCGTGATCGGCGCCCGTGGGCATGATCTGGAGGCCGAGGAGATCCGTGAGCATCTGCGCAACGGCAAGGTGGTCAACCGACTGGGCCTGGTCTACGACCAGCGCATCAGCGTGGTGATCGACGCCCAGCTGAAGCTGCGCAAGCTGAAGTTCCTCGATCTGGTCCTGGAGAAACTCGACAGCGATCGCCAGGAGGCGGCTGCCGAACTGGACGCCCGCTTTGCGTTGATGACGCATGAGCTGACGCGGCTGTTCGGTCGCCTCGACGAATTGTTCGGCTTCGACGGCTGATCGCTGGAACCACCGGGGCCCGCACCCAGGCATTCGACTCCATGAAGCCGGCGCTGCCACCAGCCATCCTGGCCGAGTTGCAGGCGCTGCTGACCGCGTCTGTGCCGGTTGGCATGCCAACCTCGGTGGTGCTCTCGCCGCGCAGTCGCCGGCTGCGGCTGGTCATGTCCGGACCAATGCTGGAACTGCGCCTGCCACCGCGCGTGAGTGCGACCGCCGTGGCGGGTTTTCTGTGCGACAGCCGCGCATGGATCGGCGCCCAGCACGAACGGCATTCGCAACTGCAGCATGACCTGCAGGATCGATTGCAGCTGACCGCCAACGGCTGCTTGCCACTGTGGGGTCAGGTTCGCCATTGGCAATGTCGTTCAGGGCCCGCCAGGGTCGATCTGGACGGCGACCCGATCTGCATCGGGCTGGATCCATCCCATCCGCGCTTTGAGCCCCGCCTGCGTCAGTTGCTGCGCAGCGCCCTGCGTCGACGGCTCTTTGATCGTGCCCGGACCACCATCGCGGAGCTGGCCGACACGCATGGGCTGCGGCCAGGCCAGCTGCGTATCCGGGCCATGCGCAGTCTCTGGGGCAGCCTGTCGCCCCGCGGCGACATCAGCCTGAACCTGGGACTTATCTTTCTTCCTGCGGACATGGCCGACTATGTCTGCGCTCACGAACTGGCCCACCTGCAACATCGCGACCACAGCCCGGCCTTCTGGCAGGCCGTCGGCCGACTCTATCCAAACTGGCGCCAGGCGCGTCGCGCCCTCAACGCCGAGCATGCGCAAGTGCAGGCCTTGCTGGACGCACTGGCCTGACCCCTCGCTCACATCGCGAACGGCTATACTGCCGTCATGAATGCGTCGCCACCGCCGCCACTGCAGGCCTTCATTGAGGCTTTCGCCGGTCCTGGCGCGCTGGCGCTGGCCTCGCGGGTCGACAACTCGCAGATCGTGGCGATCAACCGGCCCTTCCTGTCACTGCTGGGACTGCCGGCCAGTGAGGTACTGGGTCGAAGCAGCGTCGATGTCGGCATGTGGCGCGACGACGAAGCACGGCGGGCGTTGCTGGCCCTGCTCAAGCGCAGTGGCTTCGCTGCCGCGCAACCGGTGTCAGTCCGCAATGTCCGCGGTGAGTGCTACGACGGACTGCTCAACTGCTGCGTGATCGAGTATGCGGGCACGCCCTATCTGTTCTCCCTCATTCTTGACGTCCGGCGCTACGACAATGAACTAGCCGCGCGCGAGCGGGAACTGGACAGTTACCGGTCCCTGGCGATGGAGTCGGCACTGGGCCTGTATCGGCGCCGCTGCCAGGACGGTCGATTGCTGCAGGCCAATCTGGCGTTGGCGCAGTTGCATGGCTATCGCGATGTCGACCCGTTGCTCAGCAGCCCCGTTCCGGCGCCCCAATTCCCTTACGTTGATGCCGCTGATGCCGAACGCCTGCAGCGGCGACTGTTGCGAAACGACGGTTTCCTCAACGAACGTGCGCGCTGGCGACGCATCGACGGCCGTGTCATCTGGGTCAGCGAAAGCGCCCGTCTGATTCGCGACCGGAGTGGTGAACCGCTGTTCATCGAGGGCTCGGTGCTGGACATCGGCGATCTGGTGCAGGCCGAGGAAGCGCTGCAACAAAGTGAGGCGCTCTACCGCAATCTGGTCGAGAATTCTCGTGATGGCGTGTTCCTGATGCAGCACGGTCAGGTGATCTTCGCCAACGACAAGCTCGCCGAGATCCTGGGCTATGCGCAATCGGAGCTGCTGGGCGTCAACTACTTCGATTGGGTCGCGCCGGAGGATCTGGCGGCGCAGCAGCAGCGCAAGGCCGACCGTGAAGCCGGCTCCACCGATACCCAGCTGTATGAGATCCACCTGCTGCGCAAGACCGGCGAGAAACGCTTGTGCGCGGTCCGCGCTGGCGCAGTCGAATATCGCGGCGAACCTGCATCGATCGGCACACTGCGCGATATCACCGAGGAACGGGCTCAGCAGCACCGCCTGGAAGAAGCCGAGGAACGCTACCGGTTGCTGTTTCGACACGCGCTGTTGGGCATGTTCCAAAGCTCCCAGGCCGGTGAGCTGATCGAAGTCAACGAGGCCATGGCGAGCATGTTTGGCTTCGACACACCTGAGCAGATGCAGCGTGAAGTGCGCAACATGCGCGATTGGTATCTCGATCCGCAGGCGCGTGATCGCACGTTGCTGGAACTGCAGACCCGTGGGCGTGTGGTCAATCGCGAGTTTGAGCTGCTGCGCCGCGATGGCAGCAGCTTCTGGGCCCTGACCAGCGCTCGGCTGACCGACCAGAGCGACGGCTCACCGCCGCGCATCGAGGGCAGCCTGCTCGACAACACGGCTCGTCGGCAGGCCGAGGAGGAGTTGACGTTCCTGGCGCACCACGACGCGCTGACCGGTCTGGACAATCGCCGCCGTTTCGAACAGCGACTGCAGGAGGCGCTGGATCAGCTGCGCCAGGCCAGCGGCCAGCGACGCCTGGTCATGTTGCTGGACCTGGACCGGTTCAAGCTGGTCAACGACAGCCTGGGACATGCGGCCGGTGACCAGTTGCTGCTCGAGTTCGGCCAGCGCCTGCATCGGGAACTGGCCCGAGATGCCTGGATTGCGCGCTATGGTGGCGATGAATTCGCCCTGCTCTCCCGCGAAGCGGTCGATGAGGCCGAATCGCAGGCGCTGGCGCGACGGATACACGCTCTGTTGGGCAAGCCCTTCCGCGTCCGTGGCCACCAGGTCTTCACCGGTGCATCGATCGGGCTGGTATTGCTCGAGGACGGGCTGCTCGACCCGGAGGACGCATTGCGCGATGCCGACACCGCGATGTTTCGTGCCAAGGCCAACGGTGGCGGCACACACGTGCTGTTCGACAACGCGATGCATGCCGCCGCCCGCAGCCGCCTGGCGCTGGAGACCGAGTTGCGCTTTGCACTGGACCGCGGTGAGCTGCAGCCGTACTTCCAGCCGATCGTCGAACTCAGCAGCGGGCGCATCGTCGGTGTGGAGACGCTGGTCCGTTGGAATCACCCGCAGCGCGGGTTGTTGTTGCCCAAACATTTCCTCGACGTTGCCGAGGAAGCCGGCATGCTCCCGGCGATCGATCTGCGCATGCTGGAGATCGCGCTGGAACATCAGGCCGACTGGCAACAACGGCTGGCCGAGCTGGCGCCACAGCGTCTGTCGGTGAATGTGTCCAACCGCTTGTTTGCCGCCACCGACTTTGCGCCGGTACTGCAGCGGCTGCTGGCCAGCAGCGGCGTGGCCGCCAAACAGTTGCACCTGGAGATCACCGAGACCGTTTTTCGTGGGCCCAGCGCCGCCCTGCGCGAGCAGCTGACCGCGTTGCAGGAGTTGGGTGTCAGTCTGGTTGTCGATGACTTCGGCACCGGCTATTCCTCGCTGGTGTCCTTCTCCGAGAGCGCCTTCGATGGCCTCAAGGTTGATCGCGGCTTCGTCCAGGATCTGTCCAGCAACGCGCGCCATCGTGCCATCGTGCGCACCATTGCGCAGTTCGCCACCGACCTGCAGCTGAGCCTGGTGGCCGAAGGGGTGGAAAGCGTCGAGCAGCGCGATCTGCTGGCGCAGTACGGGTGCGAACTCGCCCAGGGTTTCCTCTACTCGCCGGCGGTCGACGCGACGACGCTCGAAGCGATGTTGGCGCGACCATTGCCAGCAGTCTCGCCGTAGCTACCCCTCGCTGACCGGTCCGTGACCCGATCCGGCTAAGCTACGCCATCACTCGCTCATCGGAACCAGAACCCGTGTACGCCCTCGCCCGACCGCTGCTGTTCGCCTTCGATGCCGAGCGCGCTCACCATCTGGCCCTGTTGGCCATCGAGACGGCCTATCGCACCGGCACCAATCCGCTGCTCGGTCGTCGGCCACCGGCCTACCCGCAGGAGGTATTCGGGCTGGTCTTCGACAATCCGGTCGGTCTGGCTGCCGGGCTGGACAAGAACGGTGCCCATGTCGACGCACTGGCCGCGTTGGGTTTTGGTTTTCTGGAGATCGGTACCACCACGCCCAGGCCGCAAACCGGCAATCCAAAACCGCGCATGTTCCGAATCCCCGAGCATCAGGCCGTCATCAATCGACTGGGCTTCAACAATCTCGGTGTCGATGTGCTGGTGCGCAATGCTGAAGCGGCCCGCTACCGTGGCGTACTGGGCATCAATATCGGCAAGAACAAGGACACGCCCAACGAGCGTGCCGTTGACGACTATCTGTACTGCCTGGAGCGCGTCTACGCGCGCGCCAGCTATGTCACCGTCAACATTTCCTCGCCCAATACCCAGGGGCTGCGCGATCTGCAGGAGGCCGGTGCGCTGCAGCGCTTCCTGGCGACGCTGCGGGAGCGGCAGGAGGCGCTGGCGGCGCAACATGGCGCACGCAAACCGATGCTGGTGAAGATTGCCCCGGATCTGGACGCCACGCAGATGGACGCTATTGCCGAGGTGCTGCTGGCGACCGAGATTGACGGGTTGATCTGCACCAACACCACCATCGACCGCAGCGCCGTCCGTGGCGCCCGCCATGCCGATGAGACCGGCGGACTCAGCGGTGCGCCACTACTGCAGCTGGCCAATGCTGTCCTGCAGGGCATGGCCGAACGTGTGGGTGCGCGGATCCCGCTGGTTGGCGTGGGCGGCGTCCTCAGCGGCGCCGACGCCGTCAGCAAGTTCCACGCTGGTGCCAGCCTTGTGCAGTGCTACACCGGGCTGGTCTACCGGGGACCTGCGCTGGTCGGCGAGGCGGTCGAGGCGATCCGGTCGATGTCCCAGCACGCTCGCCCGTGAGCGAGCCCGTCCCCAATAGTTTTGGCGTGACTGTCAGCGCTTCGCGTCTGATCGAACTGCGCCAGCGCGACCAGCTGGGTGAACTGCGCCGCTCATTGCGAGGCGAGTCGGCCCTGATTCTGGGCGATGGCAGCAACGTGCTGTTTGCCGCCGACCCGTCGGGACCGGTACTGCTGAACCGTCTGGCCGGCATCGACGTGCTGGACGAAGATGAACACAGCGCACGCCTGCAGGTGGCCGCTGGCGAATCATGGGACGGGCTGGTCGACTGGGCCTGCGGGCGCGGCTACTGGGGGCTGGAGAATCTGGCGCTGATCCCGGGCCGCGTCGGCGCGGCGCCGATTCAGAACATTGGCGCCTACGGCGTGGAGTTCGCCGAACACTGTGTCGAAGTAGAAGTGCTGGACGAGGCTGGGCGGCTGTCCTGGCTGACCGCTGCGCAATGTCGCTTTGGCTATCGCGACAGCCTGTTCAAGCAGACCACACACAGCCTCTGGATTACCGCCGTGCGGCTGCGCCTGAGCCGTCAGCCAGCACCGAAACTGGAGTACTCCGGGCTGACCGAGGAATTGGCCACGTGTACATCTGCCGAGCTCACGCCAAGGCGTGTGGCCGAGGCGGTCCGCGCCATTCGACGTCGCAAACTGCCGGACCCGGCGCAGTTGGGCAACGCCGGCAGCTTCTTCAAGAATCCGTTGGTGACTCGGGCTCAATGGCAATCACTGCAATCGCAGCTGCCGCGTCTGCCCGCCTGGCCTGGCGCGGAGCGGATCAAGCTCAGTGCCGCCTTTCTGATCGAAGCGGCCGGCTGGAAAGGCCAACGCCGCGGTGATGCCGGGGTGGCGCCAGGCCACGCGCTGGTGCTGGTCAATCATGGCCGGGCCAGCGGTGCGCAGATTCTGGCGCTGGCACAGGACATTCAGACCGATGTGCAGCAGCGCTTTGGTGTGTGGCTGGAACCGGAGCCACGCATCCTTGGCGCGACCCCGAACTGACCGCGAACGGCGGTCATCTCGTGATCCTCAGGCGGCGACAAGCCCGGAGCGAAGTCCTATAATCCCGCGCTTGCCGCGTCCAAGCGGCTCGCCATCCGTCTTTTCGGGGAATCCATGATGAGGTTGATTTGCGCCATGGCGCTCGCTTGCGGGGTGTTTGCAGCCCCGGCCTTCGGCAAGGGTGATCCTGCCGCGGGTGAGGTTCTCGTCTACACCTGCACCGGCTGCCATGGCATCGTCGGCCAGCGCAACATCTATCCGCACTATCACGTGCCGAAGATCGGCGGCCAGAACTACGACTATCTGGTCAATGCGCTGAAGGCCTACCGGGAAGGCACGCGCCAGCACCCGACCATGCGCGCCCAGGGCGAGAGCCTGAGCGACGAGGACATCGCCAACATTGCGGCCTTCCTGTCGACGGAGGTGCAGCCATGAGCCGATCACTGATCAAGCACTGTGCGTTGCGCGCCGCCGCTGTAGCGCTGTTTGGCAGCGTCTTGAGTTCGTCGGCCCTGGCCGCTGGCAACGCGGGCGAAGGTCAGCGCAAGTCGCAGCCCTGCCAGGCTTGCCACGGTGTCGACGGCAACGGCATCGGCGATCCGCAGTACCCGAATCTGGCCGGCCAGTATCAGGACTACCTCTATCACGCGCTGAAGTCCTACAAGGATGGCAGTCGCGAGAACCTGATCATGGCGGGCTTCGTCGCCACGTTGACTGACCAGGACATGCAGGATCTGGCCGCGTACTTTTCCGCTCAGAACGGCAAATTGCACGATCTGAGTCATATGGAGAACTGATCCGCAGCAGCGGTCCAGTTCCGCCAGTCACGCGCGCCGGTCTCATGACCGGCGTGCGCATTTTGGGCCAGTCGAAGATGGGCTCAGCCGGGCGGCCAGCTCAATGCACGACCCGCCAGCAGATGCAGATGCAGGTGGTAGACCGACTGTCCACCGTCGCCATTGCAGTTGATCACGGTGCGATAGCCAGCCTCCGCAAAGCCTTCCCGCTGGGCGTAGTCGCGTGCCGCCAGCAGCAATCGACCGAGCAGCGCCTGGTCGTCCGGCCCGGCCGCATTGAGCGTGGCCAAGGGCTTTTTCGGAATGAACAGCACATGCACCGGTGCTTTCGGAGCGATGTCGCGAAAGGCCAGCAGGTGCTCATCCTCGTAGACGATGTCGGCAGGAATCTCGCGGCGGATGATGCGAGCGAACAGGGTATCGGACACCTTTGGACTCCTTCTGACCGGCCGATTCGGCAAAGCGTCGATCTTAGCTCGGATGCGTCGTCGCGCTTTGCATCTTGCCGGAGACCCAGCCATGTCGCCCGGCGGTGTCAGCAGGCCGGCGCAGGGACTATGCTGAGGCGCTGGGATCAAAGACGGAGCCGGCATGAGTGCATCACTGGTCTTTCGCGGCGCTGCGGGCGAGGTCACCGGCAGCTGTCATTTGTTGCGCACGGATGGCGGCAATCTGCTGCTGGACTGTGGCCTGATTCAGGGTGGCGCCCAGCAGGATCGCCGCAATGCCGCCGATTTCGGCTTCCCCGCCGGCGAAATCGATGCACTGGTCCTCAGCCACGCGCACATCGATCACTGCGGCCGCTTGCCTCTGCTGGTCCGACGAGGCTTCAGCGGGCCGATCTACGCGCAGCCGGCAACCGCCGATCTGCTGCGCATCATGCTGGAAGACTCGGCGCGGCTGGCACTGGCCGATGTGGAGCACCAGAACCGGCGGCGTCGCCGCGAAGGCAAGCCGCTGCTGGAGCCGCTGTACGATCTGGACGACGTCGCGGCGGTACACCAGCTGGTACAGACCGTTGACTACGGTGAGCGGCGGGAACTGTGGCCGGGCCTGTCCTTCCGCTTTGCCGATGCCGGTCACATCATTGGTGCCTGCAGCGTCAGCCTGTGGATCGGCACCGGAGAGCAGACGCGCAAGCTGGTCTACAGCGGCGATCTGGGGCCCAAAGGCTCACCTTTCGTGCGCGACCCGGAACCCATCGATGAGGCCGATCTGGTGTTGCTGGAGAGCACTTACGGCGATCGCCTGCACCGGCGGCGGGCGGACACCATCACCGAACTCGGCGAGATTTTTCAGGCGGCCTGGCACAGTGGCGGCAATGTGCTGATCCCGGCCTTCGCGGTCGGCCGCAGCCAGGAAATCCTCTACTGGATGGCCCAGCATCACGATGACTGGCAGCTCGGTCGCTGGCGGATCTATCTGGACAGCCCGATGGCGGTCAAGGTCATCGAGGTCTATCGGCGCCACCACCAGATCTTCGACCGCGAGGCATTGGCCGACTGGCACGGTCCCGAGAACCCATTCCGCATGCCCAATCTGAAGCTGGTGTCGGCAGTGGAGGAATCGCGTGCCCTGAACGAAGCCGATGGCGGCGCCATCATCATCGCCGGATCGGGCATGTGCAACGGTGGACGCATCGTTCATCACCTCAAGCACAACCTGTGGAAGCCGCAAACGCACGTGGTCATTGCCGGCTACCAGGCGCATGGCACGCTCGGCCGGCGCCTGGTCGAAGGTGCCGAACACGTGCAGCTGTTTGGCGAGCGCATCCGAGTCAAGGCGAAGATTCACACGATTGGCGGGTTGTCGGCCCACGCCGATCAGAATGGCCTGAGCGAGTGGTATGGCGCCATTGCAGGCCATCCACCGGTGTGGTTGGTGCACGGTGAAGACGGTCCCCGACAGGCCCTGGCGGAGCGGTTGCAGAGCCAGTTCGGCAGCACCGTGCAGCTGGCCAGACCCGGCGAGGTCGTGGATCTTTGACGGCGGTCCTCGCCCAGGCGCGCGCCGCCCTGGCGCAGCGCGACTGGCGCACCCTGCATCGGCTGTGCACCGAGTGGTTGCTGCGTGACTCGCAGGCCGTGGATCCCTATTACCTGCTGGCGCTGCTGGCGGCCGAGCACGACAACCCGGCCAAGGCCCTGCAGGTGGTCGATCGAGCGCTGGCGCTGGCGCCGACCCGCAGTGACTGCCTGGCCCTGCGCGGACGCTGCCTGTTGGCGCTCAATCGACCCGCTGAGGCACTGCAAGCCGCTCGGGACGGCGTTCGGGGCGACGTCCATGACGCGCATACCTGGGACACGCTGGGCGTGGTGCTGACGCGTGCCGGCGCCCACGACGAGGCGGTCATGCCTTACCGGCAGGCGGTTTCCCTGGTACCCGGGCGGGCCGACTTCCAGTACAACCTGGCTGCCGCGCTGCAGTTCACCGGCGAACTTGAAGACGCCGCGCAGGCCTACCGCCGCTGCCTGACCATCGAAGCGGAACATCCACGCGCCTGGTCGGCGCTGTCGCAGCTGGCCAAGCCGCCTTTCGATGACGGCGAATGGGCCCGTCTGCAGCAGCTGGCCACGGCCAGCTGTGCCGACGATCAGCCGGTCGACAGCTGCCTGCACCTGTGTCACGCGGTGGCCAAGCAGTTGGAGGATCAGGGCGAGCCACAGGCTGCCATGCGCTGGCTGGCGCGTGGCAAGCGGCGCAAGCGCACCAGTCTGGGCTATGACTTCAGCGCGGACGCGGCGTTGTTCGACGCGGCGGGCCACCTGGATACCGATGCGCCTGTTGGGGCAGGTCACGACAGCGAGGAGCCGATTTTTATCGTCGGCCTGCCACGCACCGGCACCACGCTGGTCGAACGGATTCTCTCCAGTCACCCGCAGGTCTTTGCCGCCGGCGAGCTGAGCCATTTCTCGCTGGCTGCCAAGCGGCTGGCCGGCACCACCGGCGCGCATGTGCTGGATGCCGCCACACTACGGGCAGCCGAGCGGACCGACCCGGCCCATCTCGGGCAGCTGTACCTGCAGAGCACCCGACCACGAACCGGTCACACCGCCCACTTCATCGACAAGATGCCGCTGAATTTTCACTACCTCGGGTTGATTCGCCGGGCCCTGCCGCGCGCTCGACTGATCTGTCTGCGTAGGCATCCGCTGGACAGCATTCTGAGCAACTACCGGCAGCTGTTTGCGACGGGTTTTTCCTACTACAACTACGCGCTGGACCTGCTCGATTGCGCCCGGTACTGGCTCGCCTTCGACCGGCTCATCGCGCACTGGCAGGCGCAGCCGGGCATGAATCTGCTGCAGCTCCACTACGAACAGGTCGTCGACGATCTGGAGATGCAGGCCCGCGCCTTGCTGGCGCACTGCGAGCTGGACTGGGACCGGCGCTGTCTGGATTTTCAGCACAACCCGGCCGCCGTCGCCACCGCCAGCTCGGTGCAGGTACGCCAGCCGCTGTACCGGAGCAGCGTGGGGCGCTGGCGTCGCTACGCCGATGAGCTCGGTCCGGCAATCGACTGGCTACGCCAACAGGGCGTCTCGCTCGATTGAGCGAAAGTCTGAATCAGAACAGATAACGCACTTCCAGTCGCAACTGTTGCCCGCCCTGCTGCAGCGGCTGGCCTTCGACCGCCGCGGCCGGCCGATGGCCATCGACGTACAGATACTCCACACCCACGCGCCAGCGCTCGAACTGCCGCAGGGCCGCCAGCGTCAGCGCCCAGCCCGACTCTTCGTTGTTCTCCGCTGCGCTTCGGTCAAGATCGTCGCTGTCAAATCCTTCGACACGAACCGTGCAGCGCCAGGGATCCCGACCATAGCTGGCGAGCAGATAGGCCGTGTTGAAGCGCAAGTGGACCTTGGGACGGCCGGGAATCCCCATGCGGGTGTCGCCGGCCAGCCACTCGGCCGCATAGCCCCAGCCTTCGCTGAGGGCGTCACGTTCCCAACCGGCCACGACAAAGCGGCTGCGCCAGGCGTATTCGCCCCTGTGCAGCTCCAGATCGCCACGACTGTCCACGGCCGCCAGGCGCCAAGCCTGGCGCTCACCAGCCAGACGCAACCGCAATGCATAGCCAGGCCGACCATCCAGATCGCGCCCGAAAGGCTGCGTGCCGTCGTCGCGCTGGTCACCGAAGATGGCCGGATCGCGCAATGAAAACAGGTCCGGCAACGGCAACGCCTCACCGTAGACGCTGACCCGGTCATGCCAGGCAAAACCGCGCCACGCCAGCAAGGCTCCGCTGGCGTCATTGCCCTGAAAGACCGTCGCAGCCAGCTCCAGCGAGCGTTGCTCGTCGAGTGCTCGGCGCCAGGACAGATCCAGTCCCAGCGGCCGGAACTCCTCACCGATCCAGCTGTTCAACGCCGAATGAGTCAGGGTGTAGGGGCTGACCCAACCGCGTTCGATGTTTTCCATCGAGGTCGGCAGGAAGAACTGTCCGCCGCGCAGCTGCCAACGCTGACCGTCCTCGCCGAACCAGCGTCGTTCGATGAAGGCCTCCACCACGCCCAGATGGCGACCGCCTGCATCCCGATCGGTTCGTCCGGCCAGATGCAGTCGGCCACTCCACGCCAGACCCGAATCAAAGCCCAGCAACCAGCGGCCTTCCAGTCCCGCGCCGGCCTGCAGGCCGTCATCGGCACCATCCAGCAGTCGCCCATAGCCACCCTGCAGCCACCCCACCGGTGCGTCCGTGACCCCGGCCCGAAGCGCCAGAAAACCCTCGGAGTGCCATTCGGTTTGTGCCTGAGCCACACCCTGCCCGGCCAGCAGCATCCAGGCCGCCAGCCGCCACCGATTGGTGCCGCTCATGCCGCTTGCTCGGCTTCGTTGAGCGCTCCACCACAACTGGAACCCTGCCCGGCCGTGCAGCCAAAGCAATGGCCGGCCACCCGGATCGGCCGATCGCGCAAGTCGATACGCAGCAGATCCCGCAAATGCACCTGCCGCTCGGCGTCCCCCAGTGGCAGGCCCAGCATCTGATTGAAATCGCAGTCGTGGACGTGCCCCTGCCAGTCGACGCTGATCAGATCCCGGCACATCACCTGTTCGAGGTTGTCGTCGCGATGGGCGCCCTGCAGCAGGGTCATGTAGTCGTCGAACTGACCGCGACTGAGCAGCACGCTGCCAAAGCGCTTGATGGGCATGTTGGCCAGCGTAAACAGCTGATTGAAGACCAGCCCGAAGCGCTCACCCAGCACCCGGCGATAGTCGGCTTCCAGCGCCACCTGTGGGGGCGGCAGGCTGGGGCCCTGTGGGTTGTAGACCAGGTTCAAGATCAGCCGACTGTCGGGCTGGCCATAGCCACGTTGATTGAGCTGCTGCAGCACCCGCATGGAGCTGGCAAAGACGCCATCTCCACGCTGGGCATCGACGTTGTCTTCCAGATAGCAGGGCAGCGACGCTACGAGTTCCAAACGCTGCTCAACAAAGAAGTCGGGCAGATCCTCATAGCCGGGCTCTTCGACGATCGTTGGGTTGAGCCGGTCCATGACATGCACACCCATTGCGCGCGCCTGCCGCACCAGATCACGGAAATGCGGATTCATCTCCGGCGAGCCGCCGGTCAGATCCAGCGTCCGCACGCGCTGCTCTGCCAGGAAGCGCAGCACCAGATCGATGGTCTCGCGCGTCATCTCCTCCTTGCGGGTGGGACCGGCATTGACGTGGCAATGCAGGCAGGCGATGTTGCAGCGATAGCCCAGATTGACCTGCAGCGTCGACAAGGCGCGCCGGCGCAAGGGCGGGAAAGGCAGTTCCCGCAAGCGCGGCCAGGGATCTCGCATGGTGACCTCCGTTTCGATCGGGCGACGCAGCGACTGCCACCGGGCAGTCATCCAGCTGCCATCAGGGACCGCGCTCGGCGCCGCCTGCTTTCACCCGGCTGGCTGCAATCCTCGGGCCACTCGCAGCAGGATCTGCCGGGCCGCATCGCGGGTCAGTTCCTCGCGAATCAACGCCTCTTCCTGGGAGGCGCCGATGGCCGCCAACTCGTCGAAGGCGAAATTGCGAGTGAGTTCGACCTGATCGGTTGGCAGCAGCTCACCGCCTTGTGCATCACGCACTTCAAAGCGGACCTGCAAGCGCAGTTCATACTCACTGACCCGGGCCCGCTCGTCGACCGCGAAAATCTGCCGGTCAAACAACTCGCTGCTGATCAGCAACTGGGTCGCCGAATCGGATTGCACGACGCGAGCACCGTTCTGCTGCAACTGACTGGCCAGCTCGCGTGCCACCAGACCCAGTGGATTGGCTGCTTCAACCCGCAGCTCCTGCAATACGACTGGGAGCGGTTCGGCCTGACGCAACTGGAATCCACAACCGGCCAGCAGCACCAGCAGACCTGCGGTCCATCCTCGTGGCTTGATCCATGCCATCTTGTCGCCATCCCGGCTTGCCCGTGAGCGCGAAATGCTAGCACCTGGGGCCGACCGACAATCGCCAACGGAAGGGTGCCGCCGCAACCGTCACGGTAAAACGCTGATCCGATCTCGCGCCAAATGACGTATCCCGCCGTACACGATCATGAGTCAACCCGATGCCACTGATGAAATCACCGCACCTGCTGACCGCCAGCCTGCTCCTGTTGACCACCCAGCTACCGGCAGCCACGCGCACCGACATCAGCCTGCAGAGCCTGGCGGGCGATGCCATCCCGGCCCGTCTGAGTGTGCCCGATGGCCCAGTGCCTGCCGGGGGGCATCCGGCCTGTCTGCTGCTGCATGGGTCGGGCGGCTTGTTGCGCGAGAACGGTCCCGGCCTGACCTGCGGGCCGGCCCTGGAGAGCAATTACGAGGCTGTCTTCACGTTGCTGGAGAGCCTCAACGTCATCGTGCTGGCGCCCGACAGCTTCGGCCGCCATCCGCTGTTCTGCGAGGACAATGACGAGGACTATTTCGGCTGGGTGCCACCGCCGCTGCACAATCCCGGTGACGGCGTTCCGGCGCGCGACAACGCCTATGACACGCGCCGGACTCTGACCCGTGTGCTTGATGCCGGCGCAGGGCTGGCCTATCTGCAGGCGCTGCCGCAGGTGGACCCGCTGCGCACCTGCGCGCTGGGCACCTCCAATGGCGGCACCATCGTGCTGGGACTGGCCGCCATCGCCACTGGCCGACACGCCAGCCAGTACGCCGACATCAGCCAGCAGCGCCCGCTGGAGAGTGCGTCGCAGTTTCAGGAGCGACAGCAGGCGCTGGCCAACTACCCGACCCTGCCGCCCGGCATCGAGGCCAGCTTCAATGCACTGCCGGTGCTGACCTTCGCACAGGCCATCTCACCGGGCTGTTTCCTGCGCCGCTTCATTCCCACGGCCGACCCGGACGTGGTCAACGTACTGGATTGGCCGCTGGACTTTTTCCATCCTGAGCATGCCCGCGACGGCTATCTGGCCACCGAGTTGCACGTGGAAATCGGTGGTGACGACGACGTACCGGATCATTGCCGACCCGACGGTATCCGTCATCGCCAGGCCGTCGCCCATCAGCAGGCTTTCGGCATCGATCCGCCAATGTGGCGGCCGGTCGAATACCCGGGCTTCGGACATGATCTGCTCGGCGACAATCCGGTGATTCTCGAACACACCCGTCAGCTGGTGCTTCGCCACTTCTTCGATCCGATCTTCGCCGACGGGGTCGAATGAGCGCTCAGAGGACCAGCCTGCGGGTGTGACGGGCGATCATGCCCTCCTCATCGGTGGGGATCACCCAGGCCCGGACGGGCGATTCGGCCAGCGTCAGTCGCGGCCCGTGGCGCGCGTTGGCCGCCGGATCCAGTTGCGCGCCCAACCAGCCGGCGCCCTCCAGCACGGCAGCGCGAATCGGCGCGGCGTGCTCGCCCACGCCGGCCGAGAACACGATCGCGTCCAGACCACCCAGGGCCGCGACCGCCATGCCCAGTTCCAGCTGGATCTGCTGGCAATACAGCGCCACCGCTTCCAGCGCGGCCGGAGCTTCGCTGGCCAGCAGGGTGCGCATGTCCGACGCGATACCCGAGACTCCCAGCAGACCCGACTGACGGTACAGCAGCGCTTCGATCTCGTCGGCGCTCATGCCCTGCCGCTGCAGGTGCAACACCACCCCCGGATCCAGCCGGCCGCAGCGAGTCCCCATGATCAGCCCATCGAGCGCCGAAAAACCCATGCTGGTGTGCACGCTGCTTCCGGCACGCGTCGCACAGAGGCTGGCACCGTTACCCAGATGCAGCAGCACGCAGCGTCCGTTGGCGGCAACCGGATCGACGGTCTGCAGCGCCTGACTGAGGTACTCGTAGGAGAGGCCATGGAAGCCGTAGCGCTGCACCCCGGCCTGATGCAGCGCATGGGGCAGGCCAAAGCGGCGCGCCAGCGGCGGCAGGCTGCGATGAAAGGCGGTGTCGAAGCAGGCCACCTGCGGCAACTCGGGATGCTGCTCGGCCAGTTGCCGGATCGGCGCCAGATTGTGCGGTTGGTGCAACGGCGCCAGCGGCACCAATGCGCTGAGCTCGGCCAGCACCGTCGTATCGATGCGAACCGGTTCGGCGTAGTGCTGGCCACCATGGACGACCCGATGGCCCACCGCAGTCAGCGGCCCATCGAGCCGGCGCTGCAGCCAGTCCAGCAGGCACTCCAGCGCAGCCGGATGTCCCGGCGGCCAGCCTTCGGATGGTGCCGGTTGTACGGCCATGGCGCCGTCGGCCTGACGCAGCAGGAAGCGTGGGGCATCCGGGATGGATTCAATGCGACCGGACAGCGCCGGCTCCAGAGTTTCACCCTCACCCCGATAGACGGCGAACTTCAGGCTCGACGAGCCGGCGTTGAGGACCAGGATGCTGGCGTCGGCCACGCTGAGCTCACTGCGTCGGGGCGGTGTGACCGCCGCGGGCCACCATCAACATCACCGCGGTACTGGCCAGTCGCGCCCGAATCTTGTCGGCGCGCGAAGTCAGCACGATCGGCACCCGCGCACCGAGCACGATGCCGGCGCTGTCGGCACCGGCGAGATACTGCAACTGCTTGGCAACCATGTTGCCCGATTCCACATCGGGCACCAGCAGGATATCGGCCCGACCGGCCACGGCAGATTCGATGCCCTTGGTCCGCGCCGCTTCCTCGCTGACCGCATTGTCAAAGGCCAGTGGGCCGTCGAGGATCCCGCCGCGGATCTGGCCGCGATCGGCCATCTTGCACAAGGCCGCGGCATCGAGCGTGGACTGCAGGTGCGGGTTGACCGTTTCGACCGCCGACAGCACTGCGACCTTGGGTTCGCTGATGCCCAACACCTGCGCCAGGTCGATCGCGTTCTGCGCGATGTCGGCCTTCTGCGCCAGATCCGGGGCGATGTTGACGGCCGCGTCGGTGACCAGCAGCAGCCGCGGATAGGCCGGCACGTCCATGACGAACACATGGCTCATCCGTCGCCCGGTGCGCATACCGGCGGCGCTGGGCACGACCGCCGAGAGCAGTTCGTCGGTGTGCAACGACCCCTTCATCAGGGCGCCCACTTCGCCGTCGCGGGCCAGCGCCACGGCCGCTTCGGCCGCCGCATGGCTGTGCTCGACATCGACGATCCGAATCCCGGTGAGATCCAGCTCATGCTCGTCGGCGACGCGCTGGATGCGGGCCTGAGGACCCACCAGTACCGGCACGATCAGGCCACGCCGGGCGGCTTCAAGCGGGCCTTGCAGCGAGGCCGGGTCGCATGGATGCACCACCGCACAGGACACCGCCGGCAGGCCCTCGCAGCGGCGCAGCAACTGGGCGAAGGCGTCGTTGTGGCGGATGCTGACGTGCGGCGGTGCCAGATCCGAGTAGTGGATGCGCCGGGTCGGTGCCCGCACCCGCATCGTGCCTTCGACCAGGCAATCCTGTCCGCGCTCGACCCGACAGGCCAGCGTAATTTCGTGGTTCTCCGGATCCTTCGCGGTGACCTCAATGCGCGCCTGCAGCTCATCACCCACATGCACGCTGCCCTCGAAGCGCAGGCGCTGCGCGACGATCACCGCCCCCGGCCCTGGCAGCCGCCGCGACACCAGCGCCGACAGCAACGCTTCTGCGCCGACTGCCTCGGCCGCCATCTCCGGCCGCGCCCTGCCCTCGCCGGCCTCCAGATGAAAGGGATCGACATCGCCCGACACCATGACCAGCGCCTCGACCTCGGTCAGCGACAGGCAGCGCTGCAGGCTGACTGCCTCTCCGACCTGGATCTCATCGAAAGTGCGATTGGTGAAGTCTTCCATGACAGCATCCCGGTTGAACTGCAGCCGATCTTAGCGAATGGCTGCGACGAGGATGTGGCAGGGAGCTAACCGGGCCGAAGCGGCACGCTGCGGAGGGGCTGTATGGCCGAAACGCTGAGAGCCGTCATGCAGGCGCGGCATGGCGCAGCCACCAACGCCATCAACACCCCGACCGCGGCCAGCCACCTGACCTTCAGTGGGAGCGAGCTTGCTCGCGATCTTTGGCCTTTTCAAACAATTCCTAGCCAAAAGATCGCGAGCAAGCTCGCTCCCACAAACAACCCATGGCTGACCAGCTTGCCCTACCCCATTCGACTGTTACTCGAACACCGCAGCCACCAACAGCGCGACTGTCGCCACGCTGCCACATCAGCCGATTCGGACGCGCAGCGAAATGCTCAGTGCGCCTCGACGCCCGCGACCAACAGCGGCGCATCGATGGGGATCTGCCAGTGCCGCTCACCATGTTCGTACAACCGCTCCAACTGCAGGCTGCGATCGTCGTCTACCAGCTGCCATTCGTGCAGCGGGCTGCGCCATTCGGGCGGGAGACGGGCCAGGCAGCCTTGGCGATCGGCCGTGCATTCGCTGCGCAGCCAATTCGCGGCACCCAGCAGGCGCAACGAGGCATCCAGATCCAGGCGTCGCTGAGCCAGCGCCGAATACGACGCCATTATCGGTTCACCAATCTCCGCCAACAGGCAGCCGAGTGCATTGAACGCCGCTTGTCCTTGTTCACAGCGACCACTCGGCAGCTCGCCGATCCGTCGCGCCTGCAGGTCCAGCTGATGTGCGGACTGACAGAAGTGCGCCGGCGCAATGGCCATTCGAGCCAGAGTGTGCCGTCGATTGAAGCCCACTCGATTGAGGATCTCGTCCAGCCAGCCGTCGTCAGCGGGTTGCCGAATATCCACCACGCGCCGGCGATGTTCGGCACGCATGAGCGGACAAAGCGTCAAGTCCGCTGGCTGCAGGGGCGCGAACGCCTCCTCACAGTTGGAAGATTCAAGTTCGGGGTAGACGGCACGCATCTGCGCCCGCAGCGCAGCGGCATCGCTCAGCAACGTCAGACCGAACACATAGCTCGCATACGACCGAGCGTCACCCAGCACGCGCCGCCACCCAACGCTGTAGCGGCACAGCCGATTCAGGCCCGCGTCGCGCCGACCGCTGGCGAATTCTGCTGCCGCTACCGTCAGCGGCATTCGCAGTTGCGCTTGAGGATTTGACAGCTGCAGAGGCATGGATGACGTCGACAGCAGTGCCAACGGATCGTGGAAATGATCGAACGCTTCGATCTGCATGGCCCACGTCAGCCAGTCTCGATTCGCTGCCAGCCCGCGCTGCACGGCATCCAGGCGCTCGCTGACATGGGTCAGGCAGTCGACCTGACCCGGCCGGCAGGTCGGTTGCTCCTTGTCGAAGGGTCTACGCCGGGTCTGACCGCTGTCGCGCAGCAACGCCTCGACGATCGACCAGTTGGCGTCGGTGTCTGCGCCCGCCTCGGCAGACAGCGCCGAGTCGATCAGCGCCATGAACTCCGTGGGTTGCAACTGCAACTCGGCCAGGTAGTACCAGCCGAAGGCGTTCCCATCGCTCACATCGGTCAGCGCATCCACATCGAGCGCGCGAACGGCTGCCTTCTCCTGAGCCGTTGGCCTGGGCAGCCAGTCCGTGATCAGGGCCGTGGCGAAGCCGAAAGCAAGCAGCAACAACAGTAGCCACGCCCACAGCCATCGGCGCATCCAGCGGCCGGTCATGGCTGCTTCTGCGCATCAGGCCCAGAGGCGAGCCAGTCGATCATGGCCTGGCGCTCGCCGTGCTCGACAATCAGTTGGAGATAGTCATCGGCGTAGTCCGGAAAGATATCGTCCCTTTCGAAGTGCAGCCTTTCATCGGCTACAAAGGCATCCTGCAACGCTCGCAACTGATCACGCTCCTGCGCCAACTGACGCCTTGATTCATCAGACTCCGCGTAGGCCATCGCGATCAAATATCCGATCTGGGTGACACCCATCGAGCCCTCTCGTCCTTCGATCATCCACCCGGACACCTGACGGCACAGGTCGGCTCGATCCGGACGAATGGCTTGCCCTCGACCGGTCGGACAGACGGCGGTGTAGGTCTGCATCGGCTGCACCATCGCCAGCCAGACCCCGAAGGCATGAATGGCCAACTCACCCGCTGGCGCGTCGCCACCCATGACGGTGCTCGACAGCCGGCGTGCCAGCAGCAGATCCTGACGCGTGCCCGTGTCGATGTGATCGCTCCGGGCCACTCGATCCAACACTGCCTGCAAGGCGACGGTGTCGTCGTTCTGCTGGGCCTGCCATGCCAGCAGCATCCAGGGCTGCGCATTGCCGGGTTCATGGGCGATCCAGTCTTTCCAGAGATCCATCTCGGTACACAGGCGCTGCCAGACGCCCGGTCTTGCGCAAGCGTGGCGGGCCAGCAGAGCCTTGGTCTTCCCATCCGGGCGCTCCGTGATCCAGGTCTGATGCCATGCCCGGACCTGGTCATCGCTCCGGTCATCCCGCGGTAGCGAGACCCAGGCCAATGCCTGAACGGCTGCGTCGGGACTCAGCAGGGCGGATCGAATCGCCTCATCGGAGACTGCATTGCTCGGCGCCGCATTTGCGCCGGCTGTCATGGTTAGAACAACGGTCCCGAAGAGAATGCGGAGCCCCTGTTGCATGCGCATCGGCCACCTCAGTGATTCGACATGATATGTCTCGCTCGACATAACATGGCACGGCGGCCGGCAACACGCAATGCCTTGGTACGAGTGGCAGCGATTACACCCAGGGCCTCAAATCAGCCATCACCAACTCAACGCCTGAGCGACTGGACCCGACCAAGTCGTCAAATCCCGCCATCCGGGGCACGCCGACAGACGCTATTCCGCGGAGGAGGTCAGCTCGCGACTTTCGCCCGGATCAGTGAACAGATCTCCGCCCAACTGCGCGCGCACGGCGTCACCTTTCCCCGCGGCGGCAGCCGGCACATGAATGCCGATGATCTGCTCGGCATTGAAATGCTGCGCCATGATCGCCCTGCCCTGTGGGTCCTCGAAGAACCAGTGCGGTGGAAAGGCCGCCTGGGAACGCCGAGCGGCGAAATGCTCGGCGTGGCGATCGAAGTCTTCGGCGACCGTCGCCGCATCGCCGAAATGCGTCACGGTGGTCTCTTCGTCCAGTGTGACGCGCCAGGACAGGTTCTCGATCTCCGGCCGATTCCCGGCATGCGGAATGGCGACCACCTCGATGATGAGTCCGTCCAGTTCCAACTGCTTTGGCGGGTCCGTCGGCGAGATGTCGACGGCCACGACGCGCTGCAACACCGGGTCATCGGCACCGACCACCTCGACGATGGCAGCTCGGGTCTGCGATGACCCGTACAACGGCACCTGCGGATGCGCTCGCAGGTACTCGATGGCCGGCTCGGCGGTGAAATGATCGCCATGGACATGGGACACGAAGATGGCGTCGATGCCGTCGTAAGGTGGCTCACCGGCCAGCATCGCCGCCGCCATGGCCTCGGGTACCAGCAGGTAATAGCCCTCGTAGCTGTTGCTGTAGAAGGCATCGAACAGCACCTTGGTGTGACCCCGCGTAACCAGCACGCCCTCATTGCCCAGGTAGGTCGCCCTGGAGTGCGAATCGTGAGCGTGCACCGAGCTCGCCAGTGCGAGCAGACACAGACTGTTTCGCAGGCCAGAGATCATCGATCGGTTCCGGGAGGTCGGGGAACGCCGAGGTTAGAGCATCCGATCAGGCCTGTCGCGAACGGGTATCGGATCGCGCATACGATGGAGGCCGCCAGCGGCGGCCTCCATCCATCAGCCTCGGAAGTCGACCACCCATCCGGGTGCTGCAGCTGCCCAATCAGGGCATCTGCGCCTTTAAACAACTGATCATGTCCAGAAGGGGCAAACCATGCGTTCAGGTATTGCCGCCCCCCCCCGGAGACGTCGACTCAAATCGGCGCCGACATAGCTTCGGTTGCCGCGCCCGAAAACTGCCAACCGCGCCGCGAAACCACGCTGCGCCTCAGAGTGCGAAAGGCGGCAGCTTCTTGCGCAGCAGACGGTTCTTCAGGCGCACATAGTGCGGCATGCCGCTGCGATACTCGGGATAGGCCTCGCCCTGGATCAGCGGCTCGAGGTAGCTGCGGGCCTTGCTGGAGATGCCGTAGCCATCCTCGCGCAGATAGTCCTCGGGCAGCTTCTTCTCGTGGTTGGCGACCTCGGCCAGCGGGGCCTCGGCAATCTCCCAACGATAGGGGCGACTGGCCCGGCGGCGTATCACCGGCATCACCCCACTCTTGCCGGCCAGCGCATATTTGACCGCGGCCTCGCCCACGGCCCAGGCGTGGTAGTAGTCGGTGGCCGACGCGATATGGCGTGCCGAGCGCTGCAGGTAGTCGCTGACCGCCCAATGCACCTTCAATCCCAGCTTGTCCTGCACCAACCCAGCCACCTTCGGGGCCGCCCCGCCGAGTTGACTGTGGCCGAAGGCATCCTTGCTGCCACTTTCGGCGAGAAAGCGACCATCGGGTCCCTTCACACCTTCGGACACCACCACGGTGCACCAGCCCACGGTCGCCACGGTCTCCTGCACCCGGGCGAGAAACTCAGCCTCATCGAAAGGCTTTTCCGGGAACAGGATCAGGTGCGGCGGCTCGTCGTGACCCCGTCCGGCCAGTCCGGCCGCTGCAGCAATCCAGCCGGCGTGCCGACCCATCACCTCCAGCACGAACACCTTGGTCGAGGACTCGGCCATCGCGGCCACGTCCAGACTCGCCTCCAGTGTCGACACCGCCACGTACTTGGCCACCGAGCCAAAACCGGGGCAGCTGTCCGTCACGGCCAGATCGTTGTCGATGGTCTTGGGCACGCCAATCACCGACAGCGGGTAATCCAGCTCGCGGGCTACCTCGGAGATCTTCAGCGAGGTGTCGGCCGAATCATTGCCGCCGTTGTAGAGCAGCCAGCGCACATCGTGCGCACGGCAAACATCAATCAAGCGCTCATAGCGTGCACGATCAGTCTGCAGCGAGCCCAGCTTGAAGCGGCATGAGCCAAATGCACCGCCCGGCGTCTGCCGCAACGCCTTGATGGCGCGCCAGTCTTCCTCGTAGGTGTCGATCAGTTCCTCACCCAGAATGCCGACCACCCCATTTCGCGCGGCCAACACCCGACCGATCTTGCCGCGATGCTTGCGCGCAGTTTCGATCACCGCGGCGGCGGTCGTGTTGATGACGGCTGTGACACCGCCGGACTGGGCATACAACAGGTTCGCAGCGCTCATCGTTTAACGTCCTGGTCGATTGGCGGTCCATGGTCGAGCCTCCCAAAAACCTCCCGTTGGGCCACCCGCAAACGGGGGCTGAACTGGTTTGACTTCGGCTCCGAGCTTCCGTTAGCGTACTTGCTCTTACGCCGCTTCACCATGCGATTCGGGCCTGCGCAGCCGCCAACGGCTGCCTCCCGCTGAAAGGATTCTGATCATGCGAATCGTACTGCTCGGTGCGCCCGGCTCGGGCAAGGGAACCCAGGCTGCACTGCTCAAGGAGCGGCTGTCCGTACCGCACATTTCCACCGGCGATCTGCTCCGCGCCGCGGTTCGCGCTGGCACTGCGCTGGGCAAGCAGGCCCAGGCTGTGATGGAACGTGGCGAACTGGTGTCCGACGCGATCGTGCTCGGCATGCTGGAGGAGCGCCTGGGCGAAGCCGATATTGCCGCCGGGTTCATTCTGGACGGCTATCCGCGCAATCTGGAACAGGCTCAGGCGCTGGACCAGTTGCTCGCTCGTCTGCAGCAGCCGGTCGATTACGCCGTGCAACTGGACGTGGACGAAGCGATCATTCTCGACCGCATCAGTCTGCGTGGTGCCGCCGAGGGACGCGCTGACGACAACCCGGAAAGCGTGCGTCGCCGCCTGCAGGTCTATCGCGATCAGACCGCTCCGGTGATCGAACATTTTGCCGGCCAGGGCAAGTTGTCCCGCGTCGAGGGCACCGGCACGGTCGAAGAGATCGCCGAGCGCATCGTCGCCTGTCTGCAGTGATTCGCGCGGCAGCAAGCGCCGCCACATGAACGAAGCCCCGGAGACCCGCCGGGCCCCGCTGGGGCTGCTGCTGGATATCGCGCGACTGCGCGCCTCACCGGCCGATCTGCCAGCGTCACCGACGCTGCTGTTGCTGGCGTTGGTCCTCAATCTGCTGCTGACGGTCCTCTATCTGCGCGCCATGCCCGAGGAAGCGACCTACGGCCGCATGTTCTTCGGGATGGCCTTCGGCTTGGCACTGATCTGGTCATTGCTGCGAATTTGGGGTCGCGAGGCCCGATTCCTGCAGACCGCCATTGCGATGTTCGGCGCCGACGCGCTGCTCACCATCGCCATGTTGCCCGTGACGATCCTGTTGCTGCAGGCCGGCGAGAACGATCCCAAGTCTGGCCTGTCGCAGCTGCTCTTTCTGCTCTGGTTGGCGATCATGGTGTGGTCATTGATCGTCAGTGGACACATCTTGCGCAAGGCGCTGGAGCTGCCCTTGCTTGGCGGTGTGGCGCTGGCCATGGCTTTGCTGCTGATTCAATTGTCCGTTGGCCACTGGCTGTTTGGCATGCCGGTGGCACAGGGCAGCTCATGAGCACGGCCCCCGTCCACATACTGGGCGTCTGCGGCACCTTCATGGGCGGCCTGGCGGCTTTGGCCACGGAATTGCAACTCGCTGTCAGTGGCAGTGACCAGCAGGTCTATCCCCCGATGAGTCTGCAGCTGCAGGCGCTGGGCATTGATCTGCGGGAAGGCTATTCGGCCGACCACCTGGGCCCGGAAGGCGCGGAGATTCTGGTCGGAAATGCCCTGTCGCGCGGCAATCCGGCGGTGGAGGCCGTGCTCGATCGGCGCCTGCCATACCGGTCCGGCCCGCAGTGGCTGGCCGAACGCGTGCTTGCAGGGCGTCGAACCCTGGCTGTTTGCGGCACCCACGGCAAGACCACCACCACCTCAATTCTGGCCTTCCTGCTCGATCGCGCCGGTCGCGATCCTGGCTTTCTCATTGGTGGCGTCGCCCACGATTTCCCGAAGTCCGCGCGGCTGGGTTCCGGCGACTGCTTTGTGGTCGAGGGCGACGAGTACGACAGCGCCTTTTTCGACAAGCGCTCCAAGTTCATTCACTACCGGCCGGAAGTGGCGATCCTCAACAATCTCGAGTTCGATCACGCCGACATCTTCGATGATCTGGCCGCGATCGAGCGCCAGTTCCATCACCTGGTCCGCGTCGTACCACGCTGTGGTCGGCTGATCGTGCACGCCGGCGATGCCGCTCTGGAGCGGGTGTTGGCAAAGGGCAGCTGGACGCCCGTCGAGCGCTTCAGTATCGACCCCGCGATCCCGGCTGAATGGCAGGCAGAAGTCAGTGCCGATGGCGGTGAGTTCGTACTGAGCCTCCGCGGCCAGCAGATGGGTCGTGCGCAATGGGCGCTGCGCGGTCGACACAACGTGGCGAATGCCGTCGCGGCCATTGCCGCCGCGGCGGCGGTCGGCGTGGACCCGGCAACCTCGCTGCGGCTGCTGCCGGCATTCCGCGGTGTTCGACGCCGGCTGGAGCACCTGGGCCGTGCCGGTGGTATCGAGATACTGGAGGACTTCGCCCATCACCCGACGGCGGTGGCCGTGACCATCGACGCCGCGCGCGCCCTCGCCGGCAATGGCCGGTTGATCGTCGCGCTGGAGCCGCGCAGCAACTCGATGCGCCTGGGTGCCCACCGTGACGGTCTGGCGCCGGCACTGGCTGGGGCCGATCTGGCCTTCGTGGTCGAACGGCCCGAGTTGCCCTGGGACGCCTCGGGCGCCATCTCGCCGCTGGGCGGGCGCGGGCGGACCAGCCCCGGCAGCGATGCGCTGCTGGCAACGCTGCTGCAAACGGTCCAGCCCGGCGATCATGTGGTCTTCATGAGCAATGGCAGCTTCGACAACCTGCCGCGCCGCCTGCTGGCTGAACTTGGCAACGCGAACCCGGTCGTCTGATGGACGATCTGCCACTCTTTCCGCTCGGCACGGTGCTGTTTCCCGACGGCCATCTGCCGCTGCGCATCTTTGAGGCGCGTTACCTGGACCTGGTTCGCGAATGCAGTCGACTGGGGCAACCATTCGGCGTCTGCGCGGTGCTGCCCGACCCTGACGCCGAGGGGGACAGCGAGGCCACGACGACGACGGCGGCGGCCACCGGGACGCTGGCGCACATCATCGATTTCAACACCCAGCCCGACGGTCTGCTGGGCATTCAGGCCGTGGGCGGACGACGATTTCATGTCGAGCACAGTCGCGTGGCCGGCAATGGGTTGCTGCGGGCCAGGGTTCAGTTGCTGCCCGAAGCAGCGCCTCTGCCGGTACCGCCCGAGTACGGCTTGCTGGCCACCCTGCTCGACCGCTTGCTGGAACGTGCGGGCAATGCACTGCCCGAGCGACTGCGACAACAGCGCGACGAAGCCAGCTGGCTGGCCTGGCGCATGGCCGAGTTACTACCACTGGCGCTGACCGAGCGACAGCAACTGCTGGAGATCGACGATCCTCCTCTGCGACTGCAGCGCCTGCTGGAACTGCTGCCGCGCTTTCAGCGTGATCGGGACTGACCCGCCATCTCCAAAGGAATCCGTACCATGCAGAGCCTGAAGGGCAAGACCCTGTTCATCACCGGTGCCTCTCGCGGTATCGGTTTGGCGATCGCCCTGCGGGCGGCGCGTGACGGCGCCAACATCGTCATCGCTGCCAAGAGCAACGTGCCCAATCCGAAGCTGCCGGGGACCATCCATTCGGCCGCGGCCGAGATCGAGGCGGCCGGTGGCCAGGCACTGCCGCTGAAAGTGGATATTCGCGACGAAGCGCAGGTCCAGGCCGCCGTCGAACAGGCCGTCGCCCAGTTTGGCGGTATCGACATCCTGGTCAACAACGCCAGCGCGATCAGCTTGACCGGCACGCTGCAGACGCCGATGAAGCGCTTCGATCTGATGTTTGGCGTCAATGTGCGCGGCACCTATCTGTGCTCGCAGGTCTGTCTGCCGCATCTGCTGCGCGCAGCCAATCCGCACATCCTGATGCTGTCACCGCCCATCACTACTGACCCACGCTGGTACGGGCCGCATCTGGCCTACACGATGGCCAAGCTCGGCATGAGCCAGTGCGTGCTGGGCCTGGCGGCCGAATTCGCCGAACAAGGGGTGGCGGTGAACGCGCTATGGCCACGCACCGTGATCCGCACGGCCGCGTTGGCCATGCTGCCGGGCGTCGATCCGCTCGCCTGCCGCACGCCGGAGATCATGGCCGATGCGGCCCATGCGGTCCTGTCCCGCCCCAGCCGGGAACGCAGTGGCGCGTTTCTGCTAGACGAGGACGTGCTGCGTGAAGCCGGCTGCGACGACTTTGAGCGCTACGCCGTTCAGCCGGGCACACCACTGCTGCCGGATCTATTCCTCTAAGGATCGTCGCCTATTGCCGCAGGGCTTCAATCGGATCCAGCCGCGCGGCCTTGCGGGCCGGGTAATAGCCAAAGAACAACCCGGTCGCCACCGCGAAGGCCGTGGCCAGGGCGATCACCTGAAAATCCAGCTGCACCGGCAGGGCGCCATAGCGACTGGCGAGCAGGCTGCCGCCGATGCCGATGGCAATCCCGATTGCACCACCGCCCAGCGAGATCATCATCGCCTCGGCCAGGAACTGCCGCTGGATGTCGCCCGGCGTAGCACCGATGGCCATCCTCAAGCCGATCTCCCGTATCCGCTCGGTGACCGAGACCAGCATGATGTTCATGATGCCGATGCCGCCGACGATCAACGAGATCGTCGCCACCGCGCCGAGCAGCAGGGACATCAATCGGGTTGTCTCGGTGCGGGCGCTGACCAGCGAAGTCAGGTTGCGGACCATGAAGTCGTCCTCGGCGCCCGGCTGGATCTTGTGCAATTCCCGCATCAGCTCGTTCAGTGAGCGCTCGACCGGTTCCAGTTCCTCGGCCGTCTGGGTGCCGACGGCAATCTGCATCAGCGCGCCGGGGGGCAGCTGCAGCTGACCCATCAACCGCCGCCGCGCCGTCTCCAGCGGCACGAAGATCACATCGTCCTGATCGCCGCCCCAGCCGCTCTGCCCTTTTTCGCCGGTGACACCGACGACCGTGAAAGGCACCCGGCCGACGCGGATCTGCGCGCCCACCGGATCGCTGTCACCAAACAGCTTCTCCCGCACTGTCTTGCCCAGGATCACCTTGGTCGCCGCGGCCCGGTAGTCGTCTGGCAGCAGGCCGTCGCCTTCGACCAGCTTCCAGTCGTAGACCGTGAAGTAGTCCGGTTCCACGCCGTACCACTGGGTCGACCAGTTCTGTTCGGCCAGAATGACCTGGGTGCCACCGCGCAGGATGCCACTGACGTAGGCCGCCCCGTCGACCCGCTCGCGAATGGCCTGGGCATCGCGCACGCTCAGCGTCGTGGCGCTGCCCGCGCCCATGCGGACGGCACCCTGGCGGCTGAAATTGGCCATCACATCGATGCGATTGCTGCCAAGACGGGCGATGGTTTCGTCCAGCCGACTCTGCGTGCCCTGCCCCACCGAGACCATGACGATGACCGCTGCGATGCCGATGATCACGCCCAGCGCCGTCAGCGTGCTGCGTAGCCAGTTGCCGCGCAGCGCGTGCGCCGACATCGCCAGGATATCCACCAGCCCGGCGCGGCCATGCGTGGCCACAGCGGGCCCGGATAGCTCGTTCGGCGCCGCCGTGATTGCACGATTCATCGAGCCTGCTCCTGCAGTTCACCGTCATGCATGGCCAGCACGCGGTCGGCATGCGCCGCCACGGCTGGATCGTGGGTGATCAGAATCACGGTGTGGCCGACCATGCGCAAGTTCTCGAACAGCGCCAGGATCTCCTCGCCGGTGCGCGAGTCCAGCGCGCCGGTGGGTTCATCGGCCAGCAGAATGGGCGGGCGATTGATCAGCGCCCGGGCGATGGCCACGCGCTGTTGCTGGCCACCGGACAGCTCGCTGGGCCGATGGCTGGCGCGCTCGCCCAGTCCCACAGCCTGCAGTGCCCGCAGACCCAACTGCTGGCGCTGGCTGCCGGGTACACCCGCGTAAACCAGCGGCAGGACCACATTCTCCAGGGCGGTCATTCGAGGCAGCAGATGGAAACCCTGGAAGACGAAGCCGATCTTCTGCCGGCGCAGTTCAGCGCGGCCAGCTGCATCGAGCGTCGCCACATCCTGGCCATCGCACAGATAGCGGCCGCCAGTGGGCGTGTCCAGGCAGCCGATCAGGTTCATCAGGGTCGACTTGCCCGAGCCGGACGGTCCGATGATGGCCACGAACTCACCCGCGCCGATCCGCGCGCTGGCGTTGCGCAGCGCCACCACTTCTGCGGCCGTGCCGGCGGCGTAGACCTTGCTCAGCCCCTCGAATTCGATGACGGCCCGATCAGCGGGACTGGCCACTGAGGACCTCCAGCCCAGCATCCAGATCGCGCCCGCTCACCTCCGTATGGGTGGCGTCGCTGATGCCCACCCGCACGGGCAGCGCCTCCGGCTGACCGTCACGCAAGGTCCAGAGGAATGCACGGCGCGCCTTCAACGTGTCCTGCACACCGCGTTCGAAGGCCTGACGCTGCTCGGCATCCAGTGTCGCCATGAAATTGGCGTAGCCGGCGAGGATGCGTCCGGCAATGCGCTCAGCCAGCGCGGCGGGATCCATGCCGCCAGACGCGCCAGCCGGCGCGGCGCCAGCCGGTCGCTGACTGCCACTCCAGCCGCCAGCGGCGGCGCGCTCCTGCATGCGCTGGCGCAGCTGCTCGGTGTCGGCGTCAAATGCAGCCTGCTGGGTTGGATTGAGCTGCAATGACTCAGCCACGGCACTGAGGTCCATGCCGCCGCCCATGCGTTGCTGCGGCTCTTCCACGCCATCGGGCTTGAAGCGCAGCGCGGCATTGGCCACCCGCAGTACGTCGTTGCGCCGTGCCACTTCGATGGTGGCACTGGCCGTCATGCCGGGCAGCAGGCTGAGATCGGCGTTGTCGACATCGATGACGACCGGATAGGTGATGACGTTGGCGACGTTGGTGGCCGCCAGCCGGACCTGCCGCACGCGGCCCTCGAAGCGCCGTCCGGGAAAGGCATCGACGGTGAAGCGCACTGGCAAATCGGCCCGAATCTGCCCCACGTCGCTCTCATCGACCGCCAACTCGATCTGCATCTGCGCCAGATCCTCGGCAATCTGGAACAGCACGGGCGTCTGGAAACTGGCGGCCACGGTCTGACCCGGCTCCACCTGACGCAGCAGCACCACGCCGTCGACCGGTGCGCGAATCTCGGTGTAGGTCAGATCCAGTTCGGCATTGGCGACCGCCGCGTCACGTTGGGCGATGCTGGCACGGGCTGAGCTGACGCGTGCACGTGCCTGATCGCGGGCGGCCAGCGCCAGATCCACCTCACTGCGAGCGACCAGCTGGCGCGCGTTCAGCTCGGTCTTGCGGGTGTAGTCGGCCTCGGCATTGCGATGATTGGCCTGCGCCTCTTCCAGGCCCGCGCGGGCGCTGGCCAGATCGGCGCGTGCCTGAGTCAAGCGCGCCTGAAAATTGGCCGGATCGATGATTGCGATGATCTGGCCCGCGGTGACCTGGTCATTGAAGTCCGCCAGCACCTGCAGCACCTGACCGGACACCTGCGTGCCCACATCGACCGTCGACAGCGCCTTCAAGGTGCCGGTGGCCGAGACACTGACACTGATCGGCCCACGATCGACCGTGGTGGTGCGCCAGCCCGGACCCTGCTGCCGCTCGGCCTGCCAGGGCCAGAACCACCAGGCCAGCAGCGCCACAACGGCAGCAATGATGATTCCACTCCAACCCTTCAACGACACGCTGATTCGCTCCTTCCCGTCATTCGAACCATTCCCAATCCGTGGTCAGCGTTAGATCAACGCGCACGAGCGCGTCGACTTCGATCTCATTAACGCCCGCAGACGTCGAATCCGTCGCCCCCAGTAGCGGACGCTTCAGCCTTCTGAACGCCCGATCAGGCCCGCTGTGCAGAAACATCGATCGCCGATCCGCAATCGGGTCAGGGCCGAATCCATGCCCCACGCCAGCCCTGATCAGCCCGATAGCGTGCCCGCCGATGTCCGTCCGGATGCAGCAGCAACAGGTCCAGCATCTGCAGCCGGATGCGCAGCAGCGTGAGATTCGCCATCCCCTCCAACTCGTCACCGGGATCGGCTTGCTCCTGGTTCGCAGCGGCCAGATACAGCCGTCTGGCGCTCACCGACAGGGTCGACCAGGCCTCGGCACAGACCGACCTCTCGCGCTCCAACGTCGCCGTGCCTGCGCCGCGCAGTTGCAGCCCTACCCTGCCATCGTAGGCCAGCACGGCCACACGCGGTTCCGCCTCGATTTCTCGAACCTTGGCGCTGCGGGCGTCGGTGTGACAAAGCCAGCAGGCCTGATCACGATCCACTTCGCGCAGAACGACTGTCCGCAGCTGCGGACCCGAGGCCGAATGCGTCGCCAGCTGGATCAATCGACAGGGATGGTCGCGCTCGACGACGGCCGCTTCCAAACGTTGCCAGCTCTCATCGTGGAACTGCCGCAGCGCCTCGACGGGCACGGATCAGTCGTCCCGGTTGGACTTCTTCTGGATCGACTTGCCGGCGGTTTCGATGTCCTTGCCCACGCCACGAACGGTGTTGCAGCCAGTCGCCAGACAGAAGCTGGTCAGCATGGCCAACAGAACGGCCCAACGAAAAGAAGTCTTCATCGCAGCACTCCAGAACAGGGATTCCTATTGATCGGCGTAGTCTACCGAAGCACCGGCCTGATCCAGCCATGGTTGTGTCGCACGGCGCACCCGGTCATGCACGGCCAACCACGCCTCATCCGCTGGCGGTGCTTGCACCAGCAGGTGCGCCGCGCCAGCCCGATCGAGTTGGCGCAGCGCCGCATAGAGTCCATGGGCATAACCCACCGGTTCGGCTGGCAAGGCCAGGCCGGCCACGCCCTCGGGCAAGGCGCCGCAGCCCAGCACGCGCCAGCGCATCGCCTGGCGGCGCGCCTTGGCCACCGCAGTCGGCCAGTCTGACTGGCTGGCAAGCCAGGCCGGCGTGCGCGGCGCGTAGTGTCGATCGACCCGACCGGGTGCGCGCGGGCCTTCCCGGTCGGCCACGGGTGCCAGTTCACTGAGCCGGATCGATCCCGGACGCAGCAAGCGCGGCGCGGGACCGGTGCAGTCAATGATCGTGCTCTCGATGCCTTCGCTGCAGGGTCCGCCGTCGAGTACCAAAGGTGCCTCGGCGCCAAATTCGGCGCGCACATCGGCTGCCGAGGTCGGGCTGATCGATCCATACCGATTGGCGCTCGGCGCAGCGACGGCGCGACCGAAGGCGCGCAACAGTTGCTGGGTCAGCGTGTGACGAGGCATGCGCAAGGCGACGGTGTCCTGGCCACCGGTGGCGACTCGCGAGACCAGCCGCGATGCCGGCAGCACCAGCGTCAACGGCCCCGGCCAATGTTCCAGCGCCAGCGACAGTGCGTAGTCCGGCACCTTCGCGGCATAGCGCGACAGCCAGCTGACATCGCCCAGATGCAGGATCAGCGGGTGATCTGCCGGTCGTCCCTTCAGCGCGAAAATGCGCCGCAGCGCCGCGTCCGAATGGGCATCGGCAGCCAACCCGTAGACCGTCTCGGTTGGGATGGCAACGAGTTCACCAGCCTGCAGAGAGGCCAGCGCGGTTTCGATGTCGGCCGCGACCGATCGGCCAGGCTTGGGGATTTCCGTCATGGCCGCATTGTGCGGTTCGCCGTCGCGTTAGACCAGCCGGAGAATCAGGGGGCTAGCCGCTCGCTGCCGCCTTTCCCACCACCATCGCAATATCCCGCAGTTGCAGCACCACGCCATCCGCATCGATCAGTTGCAGGGGCTGCAGCGCCGATCCGCTGTGTCGATTGACGAAGCGTGGCGCGTCACCGCTCTGATCGGTCCAGCGCTGGCCCCACTGCGCCAGCGCGATCAGCACCGTGCCGAGTTCACGACCCATCGGTGTCAGCCGGTAGTCGACCTCGCGAGCGTCCTCGGTGGAGGGACGCCGTTCCAGCACGCCCGCCTCGGTGAGCTTCTTGAGTCGGGTACTCAGGATGTTGCGGGCGATGCCCAGCCGCTGCTCGAAGTCCTTGAATCGTCGTACGCCGCTGAAGGACTCACGCAGGATCAGCAGCGACCACCATTCACCGACCAGATCCAGTGAGCGGGCGATGGGACAGGCGTCGGTGGACAAAGAGGTGCGCTTCATGGCACCTACGGTAGCAGATCAGTTGCAAACCGCAACCGATAACGCTAGGCTGACATCAGTTGCAGTTTGCAACTCACTTCATGGAGCCTCGCCATGGCCACGCACGTCCTGCAATCGATGAATCGCAGCCTGGGCAATCTGCTGCCGGGGCTGGCTGCGCGCCTGGCCGCGCGTCTGTTCACCACACCCGTGCGGCGCCGCCGCGCGCGCCCATTGCCGGCCGATGCCGAGCCCATCACCTTTCGTTTTGGCCTGGCTGGCCTGCGCTGGGGACAGACCGGCCCGCTGGTGTTGGCGTTGCACGGTTGGCAGGGTCACGCGGCGCAGTTCGCACCGCTGGCGCAACGCCTGGTCCAGGCCGGCTATCGAGTGATCGCCCTGGAGGCACCCGCCCATGGGCGTTCGCCTGGACGCCACGCGCATCCGATCATCTTCTCCGACGCCTTGTTGGAGATCCGCGACGAACTGGGCGCCATTCACGCGGTGATTGGCCACTCGATGGGTGGGGGAGCGATCATCCACGCGCTGTCGCAGGGTCTGCCGGCCAATCGCGCCATCGTCATCGCTGCACCGTCGGCCTTTCTCGATGTCCTGCAGCGTGGCGCGCGACACCTTGGCCTGCCAGCCCGGGCTCGAAACCGATTCATTGCCCTGATGGAACGCTTGACCGGCATCCCGGTGCAGTCGCTGGACATCGCCGCTGAGGGTGCCCGGCTGGAGCAGCCCTTGTTGGTGGTACACGACCACAATGACGCGGTGATCCCCTACGCCGACGGCGAACGCATTGCACAGCTCACGGGCGCCGAGTTGATCAGCACTCGGGGCCTGGGACACGGCGCCATCCTGCGCGACGGGGCCGTCGCGAACGCGGTGCTGGCCTTTCTCGAACCCTGAACCAGCCGGCCAATCCATGCAGCGACTTCATCTGGCAGCTGGCAGACTTCGCGCAGCTCCGCCACGTTTGGAAGACTGATGGACTACGCCGCCCGCCTGGCCGAGATTCGGCAGCAATGGCCACAACCGCTGACGCCCGGATCCAGCGAAGAAGCCGCTGCTCTCGATCGCTTTCGCGCCTTCTTCGCCGATTTCACGCCAGCCAAGGTCGCCCTGTTGCTGCCGCAAACCTATGCCGAGGACGTCTGGTTCAACGACACCCTGAAAACGGTGCGAGGGCGCGAGCGGCTGGGACACTACCTCGCCGAGAGCGCGGCGGCCGTTGAGGCCTGTCGTGTGCAGATCGATGACCTGACCCACAATGGTCAGGGCGACTACTACGTGCGCTGGCGGATGATGATTCGCTTCCGTCGCTTCAAGCGCGGCACCGACACCCACTCGATCGGCATCTCGCACCTGCGCTTCGACGAGCGCGGACAGGTGCTGCTGCATCAGGACTATTGGGACGCCACCCAGGGCCTGTTCGAGCATGTGCCGGTGCTGGGCAGCATGATTCGCTGGATCAAACGGCGGGTGTAGCGGAGCGCCGCTGCGGACCAGCCGGCCGCCCTGCCGGCCGTCACAACATGACTCGTCGTGCGGCCGACGAGACCTGCGGCGCGAAATACTGCCGCAGGCTGTTGATTTTACCGGTTGGGCTGGCGCAACTCAGAGGCTGTCGCCTGCGCTCGACGCCAGCGCCGCTTCAATCGCCTCACGCAGGGCTGGATCATCCGGCTTGACCCGCGAGCCGTAGCCGGCAATGACCTGCCCGTCCCGGCCAATCAGATACTTGTGGAAGTTCCATTGCGGCGGGCCGCCACCGGCCTCGGCCAGATCCTGGTACAGCGGCGTTGCGTCAGCGCCAGTGACCTGGACCTTCTCGAACATCGGAAACTTGACGCCATAGGTCAGCGTGCAGAATTCCTGAATCTCGGCTTCGGTCCCGGGCTCCTGGCCCATGAAATCGTTGGAGGGGAAGCCCAGCACCGCCAGTCCTTGATCAGCCAACTCCGCATGCAAAGCCTCCAGCCCCTCGTATTGCGGCGTGAAGCCGCACTTGCTGGCCGTGTTGACGATCAACAGCACCTTGCCGGCATAGGCCTCGCACAAGGGCGCTGGCTCAGACTGGCTGGCCAAGGGGCGAAAGGCATGCTGCAGCAACGACGAGCAGGCCGCGTGAGCACTGCTGCCCAGCAGACTTGCGCCCACGATGCCAATCAGGCCGAACATCTTCATTGCGTGCTCCGTGATCGAATTGATGGACCACGATACTTCACTCCGCACGGCATGAAGAGCGTGTCAGTCATCACCACAGGCGAGGCCCGCTGGACTTGCCCCGTCCGACGGTGTCGCCAACAGCTGATCAGGCGTGGGCAGGCACTGGCCACCCTGCCAGGCTCGCTCACCCAGCCAGCTCAGAACCCGCATTGGTGGGCGCTCGGTTGGCAGTTGCCTGGCCGGCATGGGTTGCCACGCTAGCCCGTCGCGCTCGGCCACGGCGAAGCGAAATACGTAGGTCGGCTCCGAGCCCATCCGCAGATCGCTCAGCACCAACTCCTCGTTGCGCTCATCAACCGCGTACCAGCCATGCGTGAACCAGCGCAGCCGCTGCACCGGCCAGTGCTGTTCCAGTGGGTCGATCAAGCTGTCGGCGCTGTCGAAATAGCGCCAGGGTCCGGCTGCCGTATCAGCCAGCAGGGAATCGTAGGCCTCCGCATAGCCGCCGGGATAGCGCAGCACGACCCGCCACAGCACGCTGTTGAAGGGACTGGGTGTGGCCAGCAATGGCGCCTGCGCATGGGGGCCATTGGCCAACTCGCTTCGCGCCCGCTGCAGGACCCATTGCTGCGCCAGCCAGCCCCACATCAGGTAGGCACTGGACCAGGCCAGCGCGCTGACCAACACCCGAGTTGACGCCCTGCCCTGTGGCGCGCGCGCCAGCCAGCACACCGCCAGCAGCAGCGGCAGGCTGTACAGAGGATCGATGATGAAGACACTGCCCAGACCGACCGGCGTGGGATCCAGCGGCCACCACAGTTGGGTGCCGTAGATCGTCAACGCATCGAGCAGCGGGTGCGTGACCAGCGCCAGCAGGAAGGCCAGCAGCCACCGCCTGGGTGCGACGCTCAGCGCAGGGTCCAGTCGCCTGACCAACCACCACAACAACAGGGCCAGCCACGGCAGCAACAGCAGCGAATGGCTGGCACTGCGGTGATAGGTGAAGGCGGCGACCGGATCGCTGAAGCGCCACAATACGTCCAGATCCGGCAGCGTGCCCAGCACGGCGCCGTATCCCAGCGCCCGCCGTCGCTGCACGGCTGGCACGCAGGCGGCGGCCACGCTGGCGCCGAGCAGGATCTGTGTCACGGAATCCATCGTCGCTGGCCCCTCCGTTGGCCGAGCCACGTAGCGTTGTGGCAAGTTCTTGATCTGCCGTTCATCCTCAGCAGGCACCGTCCTTCACCTGCCTGCCGGATAATGTCACGGCCTGGCCCCGATGGAGTGTCGATGGATCCGACCGCCCGCTGCCCGTCCCGCCCTATGCGCCTGCGCTGGCCGGCCCTGTGCCTGGGCCTGGCGCTGAGCGTGCCGGTCTCGGCTCAGATCGTCACCTACCAGGGCATTGCCTACGATCCGGACGACAGTGCCGAGGTCCTGTATCGGGAAAGTCACTATCTGCTGCTCGATGACCGCGGTCAGGAGCAGGAGCGCTGGGTGCTTTATCGTTGCCCGGAAGGTCCGGCTTTTGCGCGCAAGCGGATTGACCACCGCAGCGACCCATTGCGTCCCAGCTTCGAACTCTACGACGCTCGCCTCAATTACACCGAAGGCCTGCAGAACGGCCCGGATCGGGATCTGGTCTATGTGCAGGACGGTGACGAGGGACGGCAAAGCGAAGCCCTGCGCCTCACCGAGCAGGCCGTCGCCGATGCCGGTTTCGACCAGTTCGTGCGGCTGAACTGGGACACCCTGCAACGCGGTGACAAGCTGCGCTTTGATTTCCTCGTCCCCAGTCGCCTGTCGGTGCTGAGCTTCAAGGTTCAGAAGACCCATACGCACACGGTGGATGGCCAGCCTGCCAGCGTGTTTCGGCTGGGGTTGAGCGGCGTGCTCGGCTGGTTTGTGTCCGGCATCGACGTGACCTACCGCGACAGCGATCGTCAGCTGCTGGAGTTCGAGGGCCTGTCGAACGTTCGCGACCCCGATGGCGACAACTATGTTGCCCGCATCGTCTTTCCCGATACCGAGCGGCAGAATGGCCAGGCCGATGCACTGACGCTGGCCCAGAATGAACCGCTGGTCAGCAGTTGCTCACCATGATGACCCTATACCGATTTGGGCTGTTCGCTCTCGCCTGCTGTGGGTCGGTCTCCGCTCTGGCGACCGAGTCCGGTGTGGACTTCGAAGCCCTGTTGCGCGATGCCGAGGCGGGCCGCAACTGGGTTGCACCCGATGCCAGTCATCCTTTGGTGGCTTTTCTGGAGCACGCCACGCTGGCGCGCGATATCGGCAAGGTGCCCTTTGATCGGCTGACCAGCTTCGTCGATCGGCACCCCGAAGGCCGGCTGGAAAAGAGCCTGCGCGAAAAGGCCATCGAGCACTTCGCCAAGGCGAACGTGCCAGCCAAGGTGCTGCAGTTGGACGCGCCCGGCCTGAACCTGGCCAGCGACTGCCGCGTCGCCGCTGCCCGGCTCAGTCTCAAGCAGCCGGTCGAGCGAACTGCCATGGTGGCGCTGTACGAACGCGCCGATCGCCTGACACCCGACTGTGCGCCGGCTTTCGATTGGCTCGAGCGTCAGGGTGGCCTGAGCGAAGCACTGCTGCTGCAACGCTACGAACGCGCACTGGCACAACGACGATTCGACGTCGCACGCACGTTGCGCAGCAAGTTGGCACGCCATCGCGGCGCCTGGGTGGATCGCAGCTACGCGCTGCATGCCGAGCCAGCCACGGCGCTGCCGGCCGCCGCGCAGTGGCCGGTCGACCCGGCCCTCGCCGACGCCATCAGCGCTGCTGTGGCGCAACTGGCCCGTCGGCAGCCGTCAGTGGCAGAAACACATCGGCAGGTGCTGTCGCGACGTTACGAGTTCAGTGCTGATCAGCAGGCGCGCATGCAACGTGCCATCGCCATCTACGCCGCTGCCGATCGCTTGCCGCAGGCCGGGCCCTGGTTCGATCGCATGCCGGCCGAATGGCTCGACGCCGATGCCTGGGCCTGGCGATTGCGTGCGGCCATCGGGCAGCGTTTGTATGCACCCGCGCTGCGCACGCTGGAGGGCATGCCTGCCGAGCTGCGCGAGGATTCGCACTTCAGTTGGCTGGGCGGGCGGCTGGCCGAGATCAGCGGTCAAACCGAATTGGCGCGGACCTGGTTCACCCAAGCGGCGCAGGAAGCGAACTTCCATGGATTCCTGGCCGCCGATCGCATCGAAGCACCCTATGCGCTCTGCGATGCCACCCCCGCCACACCGCCGACCGGAGCAACCGAAGAGATCAACCTGCAGCGAGCCCTGGCCTGGTGGTCGGCCGGACAGCGCACCCGCGCCTTCCGTGAGTTCTGGTACGGACTGCAACAATGGTCACCGCCGCTGCGGCAGCACGCCGGTTTGCTGGCTGCCGCCGCCAATTGGCACGACGCAGCCGTGTGGGCGCTCAACGGCGCCGAGACCCGCAACTGGTATCAGGCACGCTTTCCGCTGGCCTGGCCCGAGGCGACGCGCCAGCAGGCCCGCGCCAATGGACTGCACCCCTCCTGGGTTCGCGGCCTGATTCGCGCCGAGAGCACCTGGAACCCCAACGCCCGCTCGGGTGCTGGTGCGGTGGGCCTGATGCAAGTGATGCCGGCCACGGCGCGCGGCGTCGCCCGGCGCCACGGGATCGAGCAGCCCAGCCTGACCAACCCGGACGACAGCATCGCCCTGGGGTCGGCTTATCTGGCCGAACTGACCGAGAAGTTCGACGGCCAGATCGTTCTCGCCACCGCCGCCTACAACGCTGGGCCGGGCGCTGTTGAACGCTGGCCACGCAGCGACGATCTGCCTATCGACCTGTGGATCGAAACGATCAGCTACAAGGAAACCCGCGAGTATGTGCCCCGAGTACTCGCTTTCAAGGTGATCTACGACTGGCGTGCCGACGGCATCATCACGAGGCTGTCGGACCGGATACCAGGGCTTGGCCAGACACCGCGGCGACGCGTGCAGGCGAGCTGTTCGGCGCCCGAGACATTGGCCCAGGTACCCGCACACTGACCGCCGACGCGGCCGCGCGACTGAACCCGCTCACCGAGCGGGCGCAGATGCTGCCGAGTAGGCGCGCTGGATCAGTCGACCAAGCGCAGGCGCGTCGATCGCACTGTTCGGCCACAGTTTGACGTGTCTCATCAGCTTGCCGTTGCCTTCCAGCAACTTCAGCGGATCACTCAGCTCGGCACCGCGAAAGAAGCCGACACTGACATGACGGGCGTAGATCCCGACATAGGCAAAGGCCACCTCACCCACACAGGCCGTGGCCTGTCCATCGTGCATCAGCTCCAGCACATCATCACCGCAGTCACGCAGCCGCTGGATCCACCCTCCCGCCAGCACCGCCAGTTCGGCAGGCCGGGTGGACAGCCAGGCTTCGACCTGCGGATCGTGACGCCGACCGCCGGACAGCGTGAATCGAGGGAGCGGATCGGTTGCCATCGCGGATCACTCCTGTTGGCGAGCGGATTCCTTCGATCGTCGCGGCGTGATGGCCAAGCGCCGTAATCGTCAAAGGACGACGTGAAGGATCGCGCGACGCCAGTCCGATCGCCAGCGCTGGCGGCGGCGCGCGCTCCCAACGGCATCGTGGCAGCGGCGCGCGAGTCGGACAGTCAGCTCGGCGCCGGCCTGGCGCTGGCGGCAGGACGCCGCAGCAACAACAGCAGTGGCAAGCCGGCGAGTGCGACCCACATCATCAGGCGAAAATCCTGCAGATAGGCCAGGGTCGCGGCTTCGCGAGTGAGCAGCTGATTCAACTGAGCCAGTCCCAATGCCGAGTCCATCTGCAGCTGACCGTTGGCGATGGCCTGCTGCAGCGCGTAGCTGTCGCGAGTCAGAAACTCGGACATCGTGGCATGATTGGCCTGCGTATTGCGCGCCAGCAGCGTGACCACCACCGAAATGCCGATGCTGCTGCCGATGTTGCGCATCAGACTGAACAGCGCCGTTCCTTCATTGCGGTAGCGCGGCGCCAAGGTCGAGAACGACAGCGTCGACAATGGGACGAACACCAGACCCAGCCCGAGCCCCTGCACCACGCCGGTGCGGACGATCTCGCTGACGCCGATGTCGCGGGTGAAACCGGTCATTTCCCACAGCGACACCACGATCAGCACGATGCCGGTGGCAATCATCCAGCGCAGATCCACCCGCTGCGCCAGGGCGCCAACGGTCATCATGCCGATCATCGTACCGACACCGCGCGGCACCAGCAGAAATCCCACGTCCAGCACCGGATAACCAGCCAGTTGTTGCAGGAATGGCGGCAGCAGCGCCATCGTCGCCAGCAGAATGATGCCCACGCAGAAGATCAGCAGCAGGCCAACGTTGAAATTGCGGTCGCGAAACAGGCCCGGCTCCAGGAAGGGCCTGGGGTGGGTCAGCATGTGCGCCACAAACAGATACAGGGCCAATGCGGCAAGGATCGCTTCGATCCAGATCTCGCGACTGGCGAACCAGTCCAGCGACTGACCCCGGTCCAGACAGAGCTGCAGCGCGCCGATCGCCAGGCCCAACAAGGCGAAGCCAAACAGGTCGAAACGCCGTCCCAGGTCCAGCGGCGTTTCGCGGACGCAGGCGGCAATGCCCCACCAGGCCAGCAGCCCGAACGGAAGATTGATGTAGAACACCCAGCGCCAGTTGTAGTACTCAGTCAGCCAGCCACCCAGTGACGGGCCGAGGATCGGACCGACCATCACGCCGACGCCCCACAGCGCCATCGCCGAGCCATGTTTCTCGCGCGGATAGGTGTCCAGCAGCACCGATTGCGACAGCGGCACCAGCGAGGCGCCAAAGACGCCCTGCAGCAGTCGAAACAGCACCAGTTGTTCCAGGCTCTGGGCCGCACCACAGAGCATCGAGGCCAGCGTGAAGCCGGCCACCGCCACCAGAAACACCTGGCGACGGCCAAAGCGGGCAGTCAGGAAGCCCGTCAGCGGCATGCAGATCGCGGCCGCGACGATGTAGGAGGTCAGCACCCAGGCGATCTGATCCTGGGTCGCGCCCATGCTGCCCTGCATGTGCGGCAGCGCCACATTGGCGATGGTGGTGTCCAGCGCCTGCATGATCGTGGCCAGCATCACCGACACGGTAATCAGGCCACGTTCGGCGGGACTGCCTTCGATACGACTCATGACGCGCTCGATCTCAGCTGCCGAAGCCGAAGCCCATCAACTCGCGGCGATGACCGGTATCGATCTGGACCTCGGCGCTGAGGCCGGCCCGTAGCAGGTCCCTGGGCACCTGATCGTCGAAGCGGATCCGCACCGGCACGCGCTGGGCAATCTTGACCCAGTTGCCGGTGGCGTTCTGCGCCGGCAGCAATGAGAACTCGGCGCCCGTGGCCGGACTGAGACTGTCGACCACACCCTGCCAGCCAGCGCCAGGAAAGGTGTCGACATGAATGCTCACGGGCTGGCCGGGTCGAACGTGCGTCAGATCGGTTTCGGTGAAGTTGGCCTCGATCCACAGATCGCCGCTGGTGACCAGCGCAATCGCCGCGTCTCCGGCGCGCAAATACTGCCCGTTCTTCGGCACACCGCTGACCGTTCCATCGCTGGGCGCGCGGATCTCACAGCGCTCCAGGTCCAGCTGCGCCTGTTCCCGGTTGGCCATGGCGACCCGATAGCGAGGGTGTTGTTCGAAGGGCGCGTCAACACGCCCACCCAGCTGATCGGCGATGCGCTCGAGCTCGCGCTGCAAGGGACTCAACGCCTGGCGAGCCAGCACGGCCGCCTGCTGGGCATCATCGTAAGCCGCCGAGGAGACGAACTTGCGCGCCAGCAGATCCTCCAGACGACGCTCTTCCCGCTCGGCGAAGCGCGACCGCGTCTGGGCCAGTTCGATCTGCGCCTGGGTCTCGCGATAACTGGACTTCAATGCCGTCAGGTCGGCTCGAACCTGCGCCAGCTGAGCATCGGCGCTCTGCAGGGCCAGTTGATAGGGTCGTGCGTCGATTCGAAACAGCGCTTGGCCTGCTGAGACCGCCTCGTTCTCACGCACCAATACCTGGCTGATCGCTCCGGTCACTTCACTGCTGACCGCCAGTTTGTCGGCTTTCAAATAGGCATTGTCGGTTTCGACGAAACGACCGCCGTGCAGGTAGATCCAGCCGCCGACCAACGCCAGCGCCAGCGGTACACCCAGCAGCAGCCAGCGCCGCAGCGCGCCGCGACCCTGAGCACGCTCGGACACCGACGAAGGATCCTGCGCTTCCGTGGCCGGATTGTCACTCTTGCTCATTGACCTGCTCCATCTTCCAAGTCGGCCACACGACTGCCGAGGTTCTCCCGCATCGATTCCAGGACGGCGCTGAAGACTGCGACGGCGTCGGGAGTGACGCCCTCCAAGGCCCGCAGTTGCAGCCGGGTTACGGCCACAACGATCTGCTCCACCACCGGCTGGGCCGCTTCCGTCAGGTACAGCTGAAAGGCACGGCGATCCTGCGGATCGGCTCGTCGCTCGACCAGGCCCTCGGCCTGCAACTGGTCCACCAGCCGCGTCAGCGTGATGGGGCGGATTTCCAGGTACTCAGCCAGCTCGACCTGTCGCGCACCTTCACAGCGACGCAGACGCAACAACGTCTTGGCCTGAGCGAGGGTCAGTTGAGTGCCCTCCAGTTCGCTGGTGAAGGCGCGACGCATCAGCCGTGTGACGTCGGCGAGGAGGAAGCCAATCGGAGGAGGCGCCGTCATGCTTGGCCAAACACATAGTAAGGGTTACATACTATATGTCTTGCACAGCACCGTCTCAAGGGGAACCTATCCGCTGGCACCTTCTCGCGCCTGGTAGGCGGGTTTCTGCCAGCGCCTTTTCGCCCTGCTCGGACACGCCAATCGGCCAAAGCAAGGACTTCTGAAACCCAAAGCAACTCAATGGCTGCATCGATGGCCTGCCGGCGTCACTTTGCGACGTCAACAACGCGTGATAGCTTGCGGCTGCCAGTTCCACACACTGCGTCGCGTCGCCTGCAACTGGCGACCTCCAGCCAGGAAAATCAAGCCATGACCATCGCCCGTCTGACCACGCTGACCGCTCTGTTCTTCGCGCTCGGCAGCACCTTCGCAACTGGCCAGGACAGCCCCGAAACGCTCACCGAGCAGACGCGTGCGCTGCAGGCCGAAGCTGCCCCACCCGCTGCCTTGGACGTGCGCGTCGTTACAGGCGGAACCGCTGGCCCCTTGCTCGTCGGTGTCGATGACGCTGCCGTGGGTGCCTTCCGCATCGACGTGCTGACCGACATGTCCACGCAGGCCTTCACTGGCGCGCAGGTTTGGGGCGCTGCCTATGATCCGGGCAACGATCGACTGTTGTTCAACAACGGCACCACGTTGATGGAGTGGCCGATTGGCGGCGCGGTGAACACGCTGGGCACGATCACGGACCCCGGCGCCATGGCGCTCTCCATGACCGGGCTGGCCTTCGGCAATGGCACGCTGTACGCCTGCCGCAACATTGCCAACGAGGCGATCTACGCCGTTGACCTGGGCACGCTGATCGCCACCGTGTTCATCGACTTTGACGACGCCAGCTTTGATTGCGGTGGTCTGGCCTTCAATCCGGACGATGGTGCGCTGTACATGACCAACGACGATGTCACGCCGTTGGGCAGCGGCCTGTACCGGATGAACATGGACGGTTCGGGTACCTTGATCACACCCTACCCGGCCGGACAGACCGACATCGACGGATTGGCGATCGGTGATGGCCGCGCCTATCTGATCATTGACGAGCCTGGCAATCAGTTCGTCTACGACTTTGCCCTGGCGGCCTATCAAACACCGCTGACCAGTCCCTTCGCCAGCGCCGAGACCTTCTCTGCCGGCGCCTGGATTGCACCGGCTGGCGGCACACCAGAGCTGTACATCAACGAAGTGGTCTACAACCCGCCGGGCGCGGACGGTCCGAACGAGTATCTGGAGTTTCGTGGCATGCCGTCGGCGGTGATCCCCGCCGGCACCTATCTGGTGGAGATCGAAGGTGACGGCGCCGGTGCGGGTACGGTCGACCGGGTCTTTGATCTGTCCGGACGCACGCTGGGCAGCAATGGCTACATGGTCTTCCTGCAGCAGAACAACACCTATGTCGTGGATCCGCTGGCCACCGTCGACACCGCCACCGGGGCCGGCTGGACCGGGCTGGGCGGTTCCGGCAACGACATCGAGAACGGCACGGTCAGCTTTCTGCTGATCAGCGCACCGGCGGCGCCGACCGTCGCCACCGACGTGGATACCGACAACGACGGCACACTGGATGGCGTGGCCACCACCTGGACGATCATCGACAGCGTCGCCGGCACCGACAATGGCGCTGGTGACATCACCTATGGCGTGCAACCCTGCGGCGCTCTGGGCTTCACACCCGGCGTGCTCGATCGCATCGGCGAATCCACCGGCGCCACCGCAACCGACTGGGTCTGCGCACAGGTGATCGGGACGGCGCCCAACTTCACGCTGGACAACACCAACGTGGCGCCGATGTCGCTGGCCGGTGCGGCGCTGGACCACATCGGCAGCTTCAACTTCCCGCCGGTGGCCGTGGATGCGGATCTGGGCGTCACCAAGACGGCTCCGGCCAGCGCGGTGCCGGGTACCGCGATCGCCTATCAGATCGTGGCCAGCAATGCCGGGCCGGCTGCGGTGATCGGTGCCACACTGAGCGACACTTTCCCGGCCGGGGTGACCGGCTGCACCTGGACCTGCACTGCAACCGGCGCCGCAACCTGCCCCGCCAATGGCAGCGGCAACATCAGCGCCATGATCGACCTGCCGGTCGGTGACACGGCCACTTTCGACGTGACCTGTCAGATCCTCCCAGGTGCCACGGGGATACTGTCCAACACCGCCAGCGTGGTCAGCCCGATCACCGATCCCAACGCGGCCAACGACAGCGCCACCGCCGACACCACATTGACCCCGCAGGGCGATCTGTCCGTCAGCAAGACCGACGGCGTGGCCAGCGCAGTGCCGGGCACCAGCACGACCTACACAATCACCGCTAGCAACGCCGGACCCTCCGATGCCCCGGGCAGCAGCGTGACCGACAACTTCCCGGCTGCCTGCACCAGTGTGACTTGGAGCTGTGTCGGCGTCGCGGGCGGCACCTGCACGGCCAATGGCAGCGGCAACATTGCCGACGTCGTCAATCTGCCGGTCGGCGCGAGCGTGACCTACACGGCCATCTGCAGCATCGATCCGGCCGCGACCGGCACCCTGGACAACACGGCCAGTGTCGCGGTGGCCGGTGGCATCACCGACCCGACCGCCGCCAATGACAGCGCTACCGACAGCGACACCCTCGGCGCCAGTTCAGACGTGTCGATCGGCAAGGTCGCCCAGGGCGTCCCCGATCCGATCCTGCTGGGCTCGACCTTCGGCTATCTGCTGGAGGTCAGCAACGCCGGCCCCTCGACGGCCACCGGCGTGGTCGTCAGCGACACGCTGCCCGCCACGCTGAACTACGTGTCCGACGATTGCGGTGCCAGCTTCGTTGCACCCACGCTGACCTGGAACGTCGGCACCCTGGCGCCAGGCGCATCGACCAGTTGCACGGTGAACGTCAGCGTCGCCAGTCTGGGGCAGATCGACAACACGGCGACGATCAGCAGCGCCAGCACCGATCCGGTCGGCGGCAACAACAGCGCCACCTCGACCCTGGTTGGGGCACAGCCTGCGGATGTGGCCATCTCGCTGACGGCCACTGCCCCCACGACCTTGGCCGTCGGCGATGCCTACAGCTACGTCGTAACCGGCTTCAACAACGGCCCCGGCACCGCCGCCGGCCTGGCCTTCAGCCTGGAACTGAGCTCGAAGATCAGCTTCGTTTCCAGCAACTGCGGTGCGGTGTTGACGGGCAATACCCTGAGCTGGACCGTCGCGAGCGTTGCCAACGGTGCCTCCACCAGCTGTCAGATCGATGTCGTGGTCGTCCTGGCCGGTGACATCCAGGCCACGGCCAGTGTGACGACCCAGAGCGTCGATCCGGACCTGAGCAACAACACCGAGACGCTGACCGTCGGCACCGGAGCGGTGGCCGTGCCGTCGCTGAATGGTCTGGGTCTGTGGTTGCTGGCACTGCTCGCGGTGGGGACCGGCGTGCTGCTGCTACGGCGTGACTAAACCAACGACAGCGGGCCCGGCATACGCGCCGGGTCCGCGTGTTGGGCCCACGGAATCTTGCCCGTGCTCGTCAGCGGTTGCGGCAAATTCGATCAGTGATCCGACAAGCTCTGGACACGAGCCAGACCGGCCCAAGCGTATCCAGCGCTTTCTCACTTGTCGTCACCAGCATCGGATCAGACGACGGCATCGATGAAGCAGTTGATCGACAGGCGGCCCTGGATGGTATCGGTAGGCGGCAGCTGGGCGTTGTCGATGCGGCCGGAATGCAACAGGTTGCGCGGATAGATCACGATCCGGTTGTAGGCGGCCTCGACCCCGCCGATACGTTCGAAGCAGTCCGTGTCACCGTTGATGTACCCGCCGCCTCGGTGGCTCTGCATTTCCGACTGCAGCGCCGCGAAATAACGATCGCTGGACGCCGCATTGATCACCGACAGAGCTGTGGCCCGATGACGATAGAAGTCGGTGCCGCCCCAAGAACCCTTGAACAGATAGTGGACGCTGGCCAGACCATGCTCGTCCGTGGAATCCACGTGCGGAATCTGCTGCAGCGGCTGCAATCGCTCCGGTGCAAGCGTCACCAGCGAGTAGTGGCACATCGGGAAATGCAGTCGTCCGGCAGGCAAGCCGAAACACTCTCGCAACAGTGGGCTCAGCGCCTGCTCGACAAAGGCCTCGTAGGACAGCGGAGCCCGCGCACGGAGCCCAGGGAAATAGGCGCCTTGCGGTGCGAAATGAGCGCGCTGCGCCTTGCGCACCAGGCGATCTGGGTCGTCGACCAGTGAGTCGATGATCAACAGCGGCGTACGCTCCGGACCGACGCGTCGCTGTTCAATCTGCAGCGCCTGATGAGGTCGGAGCAGCACGATGGGTGCTCAGGCGGGCGCCGCCAGCCGGCGCTGATTCCAGACTTCGGCGCCGGCCGGGCAATAGCGATCGATGAAGGCCTGATGGCTGGGCATCTGATCGACGGCCTGGCGCAGGGGCTGATGGATGGCCTGCAGCAGACGGCGTAGGTCGGCATCGGCCAGCCCGCGCGCCAAGGGGTGATGCTGCTGCGGTTGCAGGCCCTGTCCCAGCATCACGTGCGTCCACGAATCCAGCCGGAACAACTCGTCCTCGCCTTGCCAGGCGTGCGCCCGCTGGCGGAACTGCTCGATTCGAGCGGCCAGGCTGTCGGGAATGGCCATCTCGCGGCATTGCCGCCACAGCGGCTCGTCCCGCTGATTCAGGTGATAGTGCAGGATGATGAAGTCGCGCACATGCTCCATCTCGATCCGCGTCATCTCGTTGTAGCGCTGCACCAGCGCCGGGTTGATGCCGTGGTGCGGAAACAGTTGGATCAGCCGGATCACACCGGTGATGCCCAGATGGATGCCGGTCGATTCCAGTGGCTCCACGAAGCCAGCGGAAAGGCCGATGGCGACCACATTGCGATGCCAGGCCAGCCGCCGGCGCCCGGTGGGGAAGCGCAACAGCAGCGGATCACGGATTGGCCGCCCGCTGACTGCGCCCTGCAGGCCGGCCACGGCTGCGTCATCGGACTGGTGCGCACTGCTGTAAACCCAGCCAGTGCCGACGCGATGTTGCAGCGGGATTTGCCAGCGCCAGCCCGCCTGATGGGCAATGGCTCGCGTGTAGGGCACGGCCGGCCCGGTGGCTTCCACCTGCAGCGCCACGGCCCGGTCGCAGGGGAGCCAGTGGTTCCAGTTCTCGTAGCCGGTCTGCAGTGCCTGTTCGATCAACAGGCCACGAAAGCCGGTGCAATCGATGAACAGATCGCCTTCGATCTGCTGGCCTGACTCCAGCTGCAGCGCGGTGACATTGCCGCTTTCCGGATCCTGCAGCACCTGCTGTATGCGACCCTCGACGCGACGCAAACCGTGCTTCTCGGCGAATCGCCGCAGGAAGGCCGCATACAGGCCCGCATCCAGCTGATAGGCGTAGTTGAGACCGGGCTGCTCACCCGGCTGTCCGCCAGCGGGCGCCCAGCGCGCGCTCCATTGCGGCTGCGCCGACAGCTGGCCCATCGGCAGGTTGAAGCGCCCCGCGCGCGCAGCCAGCGATTCCAGGCAATAGTCGGCAAAGGGCGTCTGCATGCCTCGGCGCAGGCTGTCCAACCAGAAGTGGTGGAAGTCGCAGCTCCAGGTGCCCAGCCCGGTGTTGCCGAAGGGATGCACATAGGACTCGCCCGGGCGCGACCAGTTCTCGAAGCTGATGGCCAGCTTGAAGGTGCCGGCCACGGCGCGCATGAACTCGCGTTCGTCGATCTGCAGCAGCCGGTGGAAGCTGCGCAATGGCGGAATTGTCGACTCGCCCACACCGATGGTACCGACCTGATCGGACTCCACCAGGACAATCTCCAGCAGGTCTCGGAACTGGTGCGACAACGCAGCAGCGGCGACCCAACCGGCCGTGCCCCCACCGGTAATGACCACCTTGCGGATCATGGGCTGGTTCAATGCTTCACTCCCGCGGACATGGGTAACGGCGGCTTGAGCGCACTCAGCGATTGAGCTTGGCGATCAGCATCGCCCGCAATTGCCGGGCCATCCGCTCATCGATGGGCCCCAGCACCTGCCTGGCCGCTTCAGGCAGATGCTCGCCAGCGCGGTCGGCTGGCCCGAAGACGTAGTAGTCAAAGATCTCGCGCCAGGCGCGCTTTTCGCGTTCCGGACGATCGCGCAGCGTCCAGATGGCGTGATAGAGCGCGTGCATCGGCGTGGGGATGTGGGCTGGCACGCTGCTCCACCAGTAGTTCAACAAGACGGTGAAGGGCGACTGACCCTGCACGTGGTGCCACCAGAGGCTGGGAATGTAGATCGCATCACCGGGCTCCAGTTCGGCAACCTGGCCGTGCCCAACAGCCTGGGCATAGCGCGGGAAGCGCGCCAGATCCGGCGCATCAATGTCGACCATGCTGACCGCCTGCCCGCCCGGCGTGGGATCCAGCGGGCCTGGATACAGGTGATCGATCTGATCGGGTGGAAACAGCGTGAAGCGTCGCCGGCCGACCACGCAGCAGGCGATGTTGTTGGGCGCATCGTAGTGGCACGAAGCCGTCACCCGATTGCCGATCCAGATCGTCGGTGGCGCATCGATGCCGCGTTTGGCCAGTCCCAGATCATTGACGGCGCTCAGACCCGGCAGCGTACGGTCCACCAGCAGCGACGCCACATAGATCAGTGGCGGTCGGGCATCGTCTAGGTGAGCGGCGATCTGGTCCAGCACCTGCGCCAGCGGCTCGCGACGCACCTGGCAATTGATCTCAGTACAGTCGGCACTGTAGAAGGGTCGACCCTCGACCTCTGGCCCGCCCCAGGAATACTGCACCGGCAGGCCCTGATCGAAACTTCGCAGATAGTCCATCGCGGACCGAGGCGAAGCCTTGCCCTGCTGCACAAACGGCCAGTCCGACGCCAATCCACGCAACAGCAGCGGCCGATCTCGCGCGAGCAGCGCGTCGACATCGAGGGTCTGCGGCGTCCAGCCGCTGATGCACTCGACCTCGCCGGTGACTCTCGACATTGCCGTCAGGCGGCTTGGCCAGTGGCGGAGCTGCTGGCGGCGTCTCGCAATCGTCGTTGCTTCTCCGCCAGCAATCGCCGCACGTTGTGGGCCGAGGCGAGCAGCAGATACAGCCCCTCCAGATAGCCCTGTCGGTGCAGACCGTGCAGTGCCTCGGCATCCAGTTCGGCCAGTCGCTGGCCATCAATGCCAGACAGGCCGGTCAGCTTGGCGCCTTGCTCGGCGTCAAACTTGACTTCCACTTCGACCGGCTGGATCAGACCCAGGGCATCGAAGGCCGCAAACATCGCCTTGCTGGCATCGATCCCATCGCGGATGCCACGCAGCACTTTGACCACATGATCCAGATACGGACTCTGGCCTCCATGGGGCAGGAACACCGCCTCGCCCTGCCCTGCACCCAGCCTCGGATGGTCCAGATCGACATGAATGACGGGGACCCGTCGTTCCTCACCTTCGACCTGCTGATGCTGGAAACCGATCAGAAACGGACCACGAGCGACGTGGCCCGGCAGATAGTCCGCATTCCAGCGATCGCCGCGCAGAAACAGGTTCTCGCCCGCCTCAAACCCCAGCAACGCCACGGACTGCCACTGACCCTCGCTATCACGGCGCAGAAAGATCGGGTACTCCCGCTGCACCTCCGCCCATTCGGTCGGATAGGTAGGCACCATGCCGACCGCATCACCGAAGGCCGCTCCGAAATGGGTAGCCACGCGCAGATCGTGGTGGTCGACATTGTTCAGCAGTACGTAGCGGGCCATCGACAGTCCTGGTTGGCAGCGGACGTGGATTCCGGTCGTTCTGTTGAACATTCCACAGCCGCAATGGCAGATGCAAGAGCGGCCGCTGCCCGGGGTCTGGCAGCGGCCGCGATGGGCAAACGCGCTTCGGTCAGGCCGACCCGGGTGGCGTCGCTGGGGCACGGCGACCACCCGGGCGCTCCGGCCCGCAGCACCTTCCGGGGGATCAGAAGGTGTAGCGCACCCCCAACAGGTAACGTGGGCTCTGATCGATCAGACGCACCACCTGCAACGGCGAGCGGCCATGCCAGCGCACATCTTCGCCAGTCAGGTTGAGCGCCTCAAAACCAAACGACAGGTTGTCGTTGTAGCGGTAGTTCACGCTCATATCCCACTGCTCGTATTCCTCCACATAGAAGGGATTGCGATTGGATCCGTTCTGGTTCGTCGCAATCAGATACTCGTCGCGCCAGTTGTAGGCTAGACGCACCGACCAGCCGTATTTTTCGTACATCAGTACCGCGTTGGCGGTGTCGCTCAGACCCAGCAACGCGAACTGATCACGATCGAGCACCGTGTTGTCGAAGCTGATGTCGCCGTCGACGATCGTGTAGTTGGCAAAGATGCCGAAGCCGGAGTCACCGAAGAAGTACTGCCCGCCGATTTCCCAGCCGCGAATCTTGGCCTTGTTCTGGTTGACCGGACGGTTGATGTCGAACATGTAGAACGGATCGTCGGCCTCGCCGACCAGATCGTAGGTGTTCTCCATCGACAGGATCTGCGACGAACTGCCGTCATAGGCGCCCAGGCCACCGGTGGCCGGGCCGTTGCGCAGCAGCGCCAGCGCGGTGAACAAGGCGGTGTCGTTGGCCGAGCAGGCCGCCTCCAGATCGTTGCCGGCGGCACCCACCTGTGCCCGACACTGGTCACTGAGCAGGAAGGCCAGCGCTTCCTGCGCATCCGGACCTGCCGTCGGATCGCGCAATCCATAGAGCGACTCACGCGACACGGCTGATCCGACGAAGTTGTCGACGCGCTTGTCCCAATAGGTCACCGAAACAAAGCTGGAATCGGCGAAATACCACTCCAGCGCCAGATCCAGATTGTCCGACTCCAATGGCTCCAGCGACGGATTCTGGGCATTGCCCGAAGCCCGCGTGCTGGGGTCGATCAGGATCGAGCCAGTCGGGTTGTTCGGCGTCGGACCGGCATAGAGATTCCCATAGGGCGCACGGGCAATCGTCTTGCTGAACGAGGCACGGGCCTTCAGGTCGTCGCGCAGATCGATGGCGAAGTCCAGATTAGGCAGCAGATAGCTGTAACTGGATTCCTCGCTGAAGGGCTGCAGCTCGGCCGAGCGCTGGATGAAGAAGTCGTTGTTCGCCTGCCAGACGATGGCATCGGGCACGGCAATCGACGAGGTCGACTCGATGTCGGTCTTCTCGTAGCGCAGGCCCACCCGGGTATAGGTGGTCATGCCACCCAGCTCACCCTGGTAGTCCAGCTGGAAATAGGCCGACTGGGTGTCTTCCTCGATCCGGTTGTCGTTGTTCAGCTGCGGGTCGTAACGCAGCACGCCGTCGGGCATGCTGGGATCGTCCCAGTTGCCATAGGAAGCGCCCGTCTGCGGGTGCACCGCCCCACTGGTGACGGCCCACTGCGCCAGCACGCTGGCCTGGCCACGCCAGGCGCTGGTCGGGACGCCAGCGGTGTTGAAGTCGTCAAACAACCCGGCCAGATTGAAGGGCTCGAGCAACTGCACCATGCCCGGAACCAGACCGGCATCGGCCGCACTCCAGTTGCCCAGAGTCGCCTGGCCACTGCTGTCCCGACGGCGGGCGGTGACGCGCGAAGAATCCACACCGAAGGTGAAGCGACCCTCGTCGAATTCAAATTTGCCGTCGATGCGGCCCTGTTTGATCTCGGTGTCCTGGCGCGTGTACCAGATGCGCATGATCTGCGAGGCCAGATCATCCGGTCCGAAATCCGGATTGAACACGCCACCGACATCCGCCACGGCATCACCGACGGTCGGATAAAAGGTGCGCGAAGCGATCGGCAGACCGGTGTTGAAGAAGAACTCCTGCGCCCAGCCACCGGGACAGGAACCCGTCGCCTGCGGCGTGAACGGATTCTCGGTCACACAGTTGGTGCCGGCGAAGCTGAAGAAGGTGGCACTGCCCCCGGTCAGTGGGTCATTGGGCAGACTGGCGGTCTTCGAGTCATGCGCATCGAAGCTCAGGCTGAAGGCATCGGTGACCTGCCACTCGGCGTTGAAGCCCAGTGACTTCAGGTTGTACTTCTGCTCGTTGCGCTGCTGTTCGAAACCAAAGTCCTTGCCACCCACGATGTCGCGCAGATAGACCGGCGTCGCCACCGCCTGCCCGGTATCGAACTCCAGGTGGGTGAAGCTGTTGCTGCGTTGCAGCCACATGGTTTGCTCGCCACGATCCTCGGCGATCTCGTTGGTGGCGTAGGTGTAGTCCAGGGTCAGCGTCAGGCTGTCGCTGGGGGCAAACTGCAACACGCCCTGCGCATTGATGCGCTCGCGTTCGAAGTCGGAGAAGGCATAGCGAATGTCATTCGGCATGCCGTAGAGCTGGCCGATCTGCGGCGGATTGATGACCGTCGCACCGGGTCGCAGTGCCGAGCTGGTACCTGTCCACTCCTGGATGTTCCAGGCGTTCTCGGTGGCCTGCACCGAACCGCCGTGACGCTCCTGATAGCTGGCCGTCAGGCTCACGCCCCACAGCTTGTCATCGGAGGTATAGCTGAAGATGCCCGAGGCTTCCGGCGTGATGTCGTTCTCGAAGGGCGCAGAGTCGTCATAGAGGCCCTTCAGGCCGAAATTCGCCCGGATGCCGGGCTCGTGATACAGGGGGCGATCGGTCTGGATGTCGATCGTGGCGCCAATACCGCCGCTGGGTACATCGGCGCGCCCGGTCTTGTAGACCTCGACTGCAGAGACGGCTTCGGAAGCCAGCTGAGCGAAATTGAACGCGCGCGTACCCGCGCCCTGGCCGCCGGTGACCGAGTCACCATTGGAGAAACCATCCGCGCCCGGAATCTGCCGTCCGTTGAGGGTAACCAGGTTGAACTGCGGGCCAAAGCCGCGCGCTGTGACCTGCGCACCTTCGCCATCGCGGCGCTCGATCGAGATACCGGTGATGCGCTGCAGTGACTCGGCCAGATTCGTGTCCGGGAACTTGCCGATGTCTTCGGCGCTGATGGCATCGACCACACCGGCCGAATCGCGCTTGGTGTTCATCGATTGCTCAAGACTGTTGCGCAGTCCCGACACCACCATCGCGTCCAGCGTGCGAGCTTCCTCGGAATCATTGTCCTGGTTGCTCTGGGCAAACGCCGGGTTGATCAGCAGCACGCCACCGACAAAGGTGAACATGGCTTTGGATTTGAAGCGACTCCTGTTCCGATTCATTGCGGCACCCTCAGTTCGCCGACCCCAACGTCGACATTCAGCCCAAAATCGATGGCGATCGAGCTACCCCCCCGGGCGACCGAATCGCGCTTCCAAGTTCCGTGAACGTGCATCTGTGCCCCCCACAAATGTCTGATTGATAGCGCTATCATTTGCGCTGGGCCGGAAGATGACACCGGCCGCCGGGCAAGTCATCGTGCACCGCAGCATGGCAACGCTGTCATTTTTGCGGCAGAATGCACTCAAGTCATTGACTTTATGAGAAATGACCGATTTGACACCGTGCAACCTGACCGACAACAAAATTTTCACGAGTGCATTTTTCGCCCGCTTTGAATCCGGGTATTAATCGGTTTCGCTTTGTTCTACCCAAGCGCTCCCACTTCGGAGGCCCCTCGCGCAAGGATGCGCTTCCGGCTGAAGGGTGTTCCGCGCCAACCGACCAACAAGGGGAAGGCCACATGCGTCGTACACGAATCACGCCCAGGCTCGCCCGGCAAGGCTTGCTTGCCGCACTCCTGCTGAGCCTCCTAGGTGGTTGTTCCCCGCCGTCGCCGGAACCGCAATCCACACCCGCTGCCAGCGCAAATCGCGGACCGGGTGACATCGATCCCAACCAATGGCCGCAGCCGAATTGGCCCATGCCAGTCGATGCAGAACTGGAGGCACGTGTAGATGCCGTGCTGGCCAGTCTGACGCTGGAGGAAAAGGTCGGACAGATCATCCAGGGCGACATCGCCAGCCTGACGCCGGAGGATCTGCGCACCTATCGGTTGGGCTCGATCCTGGCCGGCGGCAACTCCGATCCGGGCGGTCGCTACAACGCCACGCCAGCGGAGTGGCTGGCGCTGGCCGATGCCTTCTGGGCCGAATCGATGGACAGCAGTGACGGTCGCAAGGCCATCCCGGTGCTGTTTGGCATTGATGCGGTGCACGGTCAAAGCAATATCGTCGGCGCGACCCTGTTTCCGCACAACGTGGGCTTGGGTGCGACCCGCAATGTCGAACTGATCCGACAGATCGGCCGCATCACCGCGATCGAGACGCGAACGACCGGCATGGAATGGACCTTTGCGCCGACGGTGGCCGTGCCTCAGGACGATCGCTGGGGACGCACCTACGAGGGCTATGCCGAGCATCCCGAAGTGGTCAGGGTATTCGCGCCGGCCATGGTCGAAGGCCTGCAGGGCATGCCCGGCTCGCCCGAGTTTCTGGACGAGCGACACGTGATGACCTCGGTCAAGCACTACCTGGGCGATGGTGGAACTCAAGGGGGCCGCGATCAGGGTGACAACATCGCCAGCGAGGCCGATCTGCGAGACATCCATGCCGCTGGCTACATCACGGCCATCGAGGCCGGTGCACAGGCGGTGATGGCCTCCTACAACAGCTATCACGGCACCAAGATGCATGGTCATCGGGCCCTGCTGACCGACGTCCTCAAGGGTCGGATGAACTTTGGTGGATTCGTCGTCGGCGACTGGAACGGCCATGGCCAGGTGGCGGGCTGCACGCCCACCGATTGTCTGGCCACCTACACCGCCGGATTGGATCTGGCCATGGCGCCGGACAGCTGGAAGGGGCTCTACGAGAGCACCCTGGCCCACGCGCGGGAGGGCCGGCTGCCGCTGGATCGGCTGGACGATGCGGTGCGCCGGATTCTGCGGGTCAAGTTCCGTTTGGGTCTGTTCGAGGCGCCCCGCCCGTCCGAGCGCGCGCTGGGCGGTCAGTTCGAGCTACTCGGATCGGCCGAGCACCGTGCGGTAGCCCGCCAGGCCGTGCGCGAGTCGCTGGTGCTGCTGAAGAACGCCGCGGGCCTGCTGCCGCTGGATCCACGCGGCCGCATTCTGGTTGCTGGCGACGGTGCGCATGATCTGTCCAAGCAGTCCGGCGGCTGGACGCTGACCTGGCAAGGCAGCGGCACCACCCGCGCCGACTACCCGAACGCCGATTCCATCTGGGAAGGCCTGCGCGATCAGATCGAAGCGGCCGGCGGCGAGGCCGAACTGGCCGTCGACGGACAGTTCAAGCAGAAGCCTGATGCCGCCATCGTGGTCTTCGGCGAGAACCCCTATGCCGAATTCCAGGGCGATCTGCCCAACCTCGCCTATCGCCCAGGCGACGACCACGATCTGCAACTGCTGCGCTCGCTGAGCGAACAGGGTATCCCGACGGTCGCCGTGTTCCTGAGTGGTCGGCCGCTGTGGGTCAATCGCGAAATCAATGCTGCACAGGCCTTCGTCGCCGCCTGGTTGCCCGGATCGGAGGGCGGCGGTGTGGCCGATGTGCTGCTGCGCAACCGCGACGGTGCCGTGCAGCACGACTTCAAGGGCAAGCTCAGCTATTCCTGGCCACGGCGTGCCGACCAGTCACCGCTCAACGTAGGCCAGTCGGACTATGACCCGCAGTTCGCCTATGGCTTCGGCCTCAGCTATGCCGACGATGGTGCCCTGGCGGCGTTGTCGGAAGACTCCGGACTGACCGATGCCGGCAGCGGCGCCAATCAGTTCCTGGTTGCCGGTGCGCCGGCCGTCGGCCTGCAGTTGCTGTTGCTAGGTGCCGACGAGCAGGCCGTGGTGGTCTCTGCGCCGCAGGCCAGCACCGCCGATGGCACACTGAGCCTAAGCAGCATTGATCACGAGAAGCAGGAAGGGGCCCGACTGCTGGTCTGGCAGGGTGCGGCGCGGATGGCATTGCTCAGTCAGCAACCACTCGACCTGGATCGCGAAACCAACGGTGATGTGCTGCTGGTCGTGACCCTGCGCGTCGATGCGTTACCCGCCGACGCCAGCGTCGATCTGCAGGCCCGCAGCGGTGGAACGCAGGTGGTCACATTGCCACTGACCGCGACGTTGTCTGCGCTGGATCAGGGCGCCTGGACCCGCATCGGCATACCGCTGAAGTGCCTGCGCACGGCCGGTGCCGATACGGCGGCGCTGGACGTGCCCTTCGCGCTGCAGGCCAGCGCTGGTGTGCAGATCGCCCTGGCCGATGTCCGAGCGGCGACCGACCATGACCAGTTGCTGGCCTGCCCGACGCAATAGTGGTCGTGCCAACGGAGCGCGCCGGCCGAGGCGCGCTCCCGTTTCCAGGCCGGCTACGCGCGACGCGCGGCCAATCCGGCCTGCAGTGTGGCGATGATCTCGTCGACGTCGTAGACGCAGCCACCCCAGGTGCCGCCGCTGGCTTCCTGCAGCGCGGCCCATAGCCGGGTGTCGGCGGGCAGGCGGGCATGCGCCGACAGCGTCTCGTCCATCGGCCGCGCCGCCAGCAATGCGCTTGCGGCCTCAGGATCGAGCAGTAGATCGGGATCTTCGCCGACGTAGTCGATCCGACCTTCGAGACTGTTGCGGTCGATCAGGATGCGAATCAGATCGCCGTCGCGCAGCTTGCCGATGGGCCCACCGGCCAAGGCCTCGGGCCCCACATGACCGATGCAGGCACCGGTGGAGACACCGGAGAAGCGCGCATCGGTCAGCACAGGCACCTGCTTGCCCCAGGGCAGATGACGCAGGGCGGAGGTGAGCTGATAGGTTTCCTCCATGCCGGTGCCCATCGGGCCACAGCCGGCCAGTACGACGATCTCGCCGGGCTGCAGCGCGCCCTCGCCCTGCCGCTTGATCGCGGCAATCGCGGCCCGCTCGCTGGCAAAGACCCGGGCCCGGCCCAGATGACGATAGACGTTGTCTTTGTCCACCACCGTAGGGTCGATCGCGGTGGCCTTGATCACCGATCCGGCCGGCGCCAGATTGCCGGTGGGAAAGACCAGCGCACTGCTCATGCCCGCGGCGCGCGCCGCGTCGGGCCCCATGATGACCTGATCCGGATCGATGCCATCGAGTTCACGCAGGCGCTCACGAGCCAGCCGGCGTGTGGCGCTGTCGGCCCACCAGTCCAGGTTCTCGCCCAGGCTCATGCCACTGACCGTAGGGACATCCAACTCCAGCAGGCCCATCCGCCGCAGGTGCAGCATGACCTCGGGCACGCCACCGGCCATGTAGACCTGCACGGTGGGATGGTGGCGTGGGCCATTGGGCAGGGCATCGACCAGTCGCGGCGTGGCGCGATTGGCGGCGATCCAGTCCGCCACTTGGGGTCGCGCCAGACCCGCGGCGTGGGCGATGGCCGGCACGTGCAACAGCAGATTGGTGGAACCGCCGAAGGCCGCGTGCACCACCAGCGCATTGCGAATGGCGGCGGGGCTGAGGATCGTCCGAAGTGGTCGCTGCTGATCAACCAGTGCCATCAACGCCAGCGCCGAACGTTGCGCCAGGTCCAGCCACACCGGCTCGCCCGACGGTGCCAGCGCGCTGTGCGGCAGGGCGATGCCCAACGCCTCGGCAATCACCTGCGAAGTTGCGGCGGTGCCCAGGAACTGACAGCCACCGCCTGGCGAACCACAGGCCTTGCAGCCCATCTCGGCGGCATAGGGCAGATCGATCAGGCCGTGCGCGAAGCGCGCGCCCAGCGTTTGCACCTTGGCCGTGTCCTCGGCGCCACGGGCCGGCAGCGTCACCCCGCCGGGCACGATCACCCCGGGCAGATCGCTGCAGCCGGCCAGGGCGAGCATCATCGCCGGCAGTCCCTTGTCGCAGGTGGCGATGCCGAGTACGCCGCGGCGTTGCGGCAACGATCGGATCAGCCGCCGCATCACGATGGCGGCATCATTGCGATAAGGCAGGCTGTCAAACATGCCCACGGTGCCCTGGGTGCGACCATCGCAGGGATCACTGCACATCACGGCAAAGGGCAGCTTGCCGTGGGCGCTGAAGGTTCGCGCAGCCTCACCCACCAGCCGGTCGATCTCCCAGTGGCCCGTGTGCATGCCCAATGCCACAGGCCGGCCCTCACCATCGCGCAGGCCGCCCTGGGTGCTGACGATCAGATAGGGATCGCGCCCCACTTCGGCCACCCGCCAGCCCATCCCAGCATTCTGCGTCAGACCAAACAGCTGGCCACTGGGTGCCTCGCGCAGTGTTTGCGCATCGATGGGCAACTGGCCCGCCGGACCGGTGCCGGAGATCCGGGTCCGCGTCAGTGTCGCGCCATCACCGAGAATGGCGGCGCTCGACGGTGCACTCATGCGCCCCCCTGCCCCACATCAGCCCGAGTCCACTGGCCGTCGATCAGGCGCCACATCCGACCATCCGGACTGGCGTCGCGCAGGGCCGCGGGCAAGCGCTGCTGGCGAACGTTGTCGTAGCAATGCAGAGCGGCGAAGCGCGTCATCGCCGCCGGCATGCCCACAGCGGTGAAGCCGGGGTGACCGGTGGATGGATAGGGCCCACCATGGTTCATCGCCGCACTGACGGCCACGCCGGTGGGCATCTTGTCGTTGAGCAGCCGCCCCACCTTGGGTCGCAAGCACGTTGCCAGGCGGTCACAGAGGGCGTCGTCACTGCCATCGCTGGCGCTGTAGATCGTGCCGGTGAGATTGCCTTCCAGCGACGCGGCAATGCGCTCGAACTCATCGTCACGTTCGCAGCGCACCAGCAGGCAGACATGGGCGAAGGCCTCGGTCTGCAGGGTTTGGGGATGCAACAGGAAGCGCTCGGCCGACACTTGCAGCAGCGTCGGACGATAGGCGAAGCCAGTCACCTCAGTGGCCATCTCGCCACCAGCCAGCACCTGCGCCCCGGCGCCCCGCAGCCGTTGCACCGCTGCGTCCACAGCCAGCGGGCTGTGTGGCGTGAACAGCGTGCCTGGCGTCGCCGCCTCGGTCAGGCTCTGTAGCTGCGCCACGAAGGACAGCGTCGGGCCGCCGGGCGGCAGCACGACAAGGCCGGGACGCGTACAGAACTGTCCAGCGCCCAGCGCGCAGGAACCGTGCAACTCGGTCGCAATCGCGCTGCCTCGTTCGGCCAGCGCACCGGCCAGCACGAAGATCGGATTGAGGCTGGACAGTTCCAGGTAGATCGGTCGCCCGGCCTGGTCGGCCGCTGCCTTGAGGGCCAGACCGGCCGCACGGCTACCGGTGAAGGCCACCGCGGCCGTGTCGGGATCGGACACCAGCCGCAAACCCAGCTCCGGACTGGTGTGGAAGAACATCTGGACCGTGGCCGGCGGCATCTGGGTCGCCTGAATCGCTTCCAGGGCAGCCTCGGCCAACAGCATCGAGGTGTGCGGATGGCCAGGATGGGCCTTGGCGATGACCGGATTGCCGGCGGCGATCGCCGCCGCCATGTCGCCACCGGCGACACCGTTGAAGGCGAAGGGAAAGTTGTTGGGGCCGATCACGACCACCGGGCCACCCAGCGGCGCCAGCCAGGAGCGGATGTTGGCGGCGCTGTCGATGGTTGCGCGGCGCCAGCTGCCTTCCCGCACGGCGGCGGCGGCCTGTCGCAACTGGCCCGTCGTGCGCGGCAACTCCACCTGCGCCAGCCGCGGCTTGCGGGGCAAGCCGGTTTCGATGTGCGCTGCCTCGACCAGCGCGCCGGCTCGTTGTTCCAGGCAAGTCGCGTAGGTGTCGAGGAAGTCGGCGATGCGTTCGGACGACAGCGTCGCCATCGTGGCGGCAGCGCGGCGACCGGCCTGCAGCAATGCCGCCAGATCCGACCAACCGGAGACGGGATAGCTGCGATCTTCGATCACCGCCGCGGTGGCGGGATTGATGGCGCGGAACTGGTCGATGGGTTCACTGGCTGGCTGCCAGCGGCCGTCCAGCAGGATGGGTTGCAGCGTGGGTGTCGCCGTCATTGGACCTGATTCTCCAGAGTCATTCCGTCGATGTTGATGCAGACCCGATCACCGGCGGCCAGCGAGAAATCCTCACCAGGCACGATGCCGGTGCCGGTGAGCAGAAAGGCACCTTGCGGGAAAGCCAGTTCTCGGAACAGATAGCCCGCCAGCTCCTCCAGCTGACGCTTGATCTGATCGGTGCCGGTGCGCCCGCTGAAGGCCAGCTGCTGGTTGCGGTGGATCTCCAGCGAAATCGGCAACCGACGCAGCGAGTCGGCACCGCACAATCGAATCGCCGGGCCCAGCGCGCAGCTGCCGTCGTAGACCTTGGCCTGTGGCAGATAGAGCGGGTTTTCCCCTTCGATGCTGCGCGAGGACACGTCGTTGCCGACGGTGTAGCCCACGATCTCTCCATGCCGATTGAGCACCAGCGTCAATTCCGGCTCGGGCACGTTCCAGGCGCTGTCGGCGCGGATGCGGATGCGCTCGCCGTGACCCACCACCCGCCAGCCGCAGGCCTTGAAGAACAGCTCCGGACGCTCGGCCGCATAGACCTTCTGATAGACGTCCTTGCTGCTGGATTCGGCCTCCCGCGCCATTCGGCTGCTCAGGTAGGTCACCCCGCTGGCCCAAACCTCGTGCTCGGGTTCCAGTGGGGCCAGCAACGGGTCTTGCGCCGGCTCGCTACGCGGCAGTTGGGCCAATGCGGCGGGCAGATCGACGGCCCTCTGGCGCAACAGTTGGCTGAGGCGAAAGTCGGTCGGCAGATAGTGACCGTCCACCGCCCAGCGTGGTCCGCTGTCGGTGGCATGGCGGGTCAGGCTCGTGTACATGGCAATGCCCTGTGGTTGTCGTTCAAAGCAGCGCCTGTCCCAGCCCCCAGACCAGGGTGCCGGACAGAACCGCCATCAGGCTGGAGCCGGTGGTGATCACGCGATAGCCCTGCGCCGGACTGAGTCCGGTCAGCTGCGTCACCACCCAGAAGAAGCTGTCGTTGGCGTGCGAAGCGAAGAAGCCGCCAGAGCCGATGGCGACCACGGCCAGTGCCCGCCCCAACTCGCTGTCCAGTCCCAATGCCGGCAGCAGCGGCGCCACCAGTCCGGCGGTGGTGATCATCGCCACCGTCGCCGAGCCCTGCGCGGCACGTATGGCCGCACTGATGGCAAAGGGCAACAGCAAGCCCAGGCCCCAGCCGGACATCAGTGCACCCAGGCCCTGGGCCATGCCGGACTGCTGCAGCACCTTGCCGAAGGCACCGCCAGCACCGGTGATCAGGATGATGAAGGCGGCACTGGCGATCGCTTCGCCCATCCAGCCGCTCTGCGACAGCATCTGTCGATCGAAGCGTTGCGGCAGTGTCAACGCCAGTAGCAAGCCGACCAACAGGGCGATGACCGGGTCACCGATGAACTGCAGCAAGGCCGCCGACGTGCCTGTTCCGAAAGGCGCGATTGGCAGCTTGCTGATCGAGCCCAGCATGATCAGCAACAGCGGCAGCAGGATGGGCAGAAAGGCGCGCGCGGCACTGGGCGCCTGCCGCAGGCGCGCTTCGATCTCGGCGTCATCGACGTCGGCGGATGCCTCGATGGCGATCCGACTGGCGATCCGTGTCGCCCACAGCCAGCTGAAGGCGAGCACCAGCAGACTGACCGGGACCGCAATCGCCATGACCAGCCCCAGATCGGCCGACAGCGCCTCGGCGGTGACGATCGGTCCGGGCGTGGGCGGAATCAGCGTGTGCGCCACCATCAGGCCGAAGCACAGGGCCACCGAGGTGGTCGCCAGCGAGAGCCCGGCCCGACGGGTCAGCGCCCGATTGAGGCTTTGCAGGATGACAAAGCCCGAGTCGGCGAAGACCGGAATCGAGGTCAGATAGCCGATGACCGACATCGAGGCCGGCACGCGCTGACGACCGATCCGTCGCAGCACCGCTTCGGCGATCGCGTAGGCACCACCGGAGCGCTCCAGGAACACGCCGATGGCGGTGCCGGCGATGATGATGATGCCGACATTGCCGATGGTGCCGCCGAAGCCCTCCTTGAGCGCGCTAACCAGCAGCGGCATGGGCATGCCGCTGCCCAACCCGAACAACAGCGCCGCGGCGAGCAGCGCCAGGAAGGGATGGAGCTGCCAGCGGGTGGTGCTGAACACGATCAACCCCACCGCCAGCAACAGCATGATCAGTGCGAGCAGCATCGGCCCTCCCGTTGCGTTAGCGCTATCATTTCGACCCGAGCGACACCGAACTGACGCACCGGATGGCGATAGATGACGCCTCCGGCTGCCATCGCCACCGACCCGGGAGATTCGACATGCTGCGTTCGTTGCCCGCCCTGACGCTGCTCGCCTGCCTCTTGCCTGGCAGCCAGACCCCAGCCGCCGAGACCATGGAAAAACCCTACCCGCAGATCGGACAGGTGCATCTGGAGCAGGCCGCCATGGCCGCCCAGGTCGACCCGCAGGCGAGCATCGAGAAGCTGGTCGATGGCATGACCTGGGCCGAGGGTCCGGCCTGGGTGCGCGAGGGTGACGGCGGCTTTCTGCTGTTCAATGATGTGCCGCAGAACACGATGTATCGCTGGTCTGACAGCGGGGGCCTGGCGGTCTTCCTGCAGCCGTCCGGCTATGTCGGTCCGGAAGCCGATACCCTGCGCGAAGCCGGTGCCAATGGCTTGTTCCCCTCGCCAGACGGCAGCGTGTTGCTGGCCGACTCCGGTTCGCGTCTGCTGGCGAGACTGGATCCGGCCACTCGCAAGAAGTCCACACTGACCGACCGCTTCGACGGCAAGCGCTTCAACAGCCCCAACGACGTGGTGCTGCGCGGCGACGGGCGGATCTACTTCACCGACCCGCCCTACGGGCTGAAGGAGATCAACGACTCGCCGGTCAAGGAGCAGCCGCACAATGGGGTTTACTTGCTTGACCCGGACGGCAGCGTGCATCTGATCGACGACCAGCTCAGCTACCCCAATGGCGTGGCCCTGTCGCCCGATGGCATGACCCTGTATGTGGCCAACAGTGACCCCGAGCACCCGATCTGGATGCGTTATCGCCTCGACGCCGACGGTGCAGTCGTTGAGCGCAATCGCTTCGCCGACGCCAGCGATCTGGTCAAGCAAGGCTTGCCAGGATTGCCGGACGGGATGGCGATGAGCAGCGACGGCTATCTGTTTGCGACCGGTCCTGGCGGCGTCTGGATATTCGATCCCTCGGGCCAGCGGCTCGGCCGCATCGACACCGGTACGGCAGTCGCCAACTGTGCCTTTGGCGACGATGGGCACAGCCTCTACCTGACCGCGCACACGGCGCTGGCGCGCATTCGGGTCAAGGCGCTGGGTCTGGCCTGGCATGCTCAGCCCTCGGCCTCGGCCAACAGCGCCGGCGCCACGTCGGCTCCACTGCCGTCGCCCAGCGCGCCATAGGCCTGCTGCAGCGCGCTGACGAAGCGGGGCTCCCCGGCCAAGGCGCCGTAGACTCCGCTCAGGCTGAGGAAACGCGACACATCGGTCTGCGGTGCGCCGTCGCAGGACTGCCCTAAGGTTTTCAACTCGGCCGCCATGGGGTCGACCAGTGCAACGCCAGCCTGCGCCTGTCGGCGGACGAAGTGCATCCAGCCGGCCACCGCCAGGCACAAACGCTGCAGCGGACGCCCCGCGGTCAGTGCATCGGCCACCGTACCCAGTAGACGCACCGGCAGCTTCTGCGTGCCATCCCAGGCGATCTGCGCCAGCCGATGGCGGATGGCCGGATTGCGGAAGCGCGACTGGATCGCCGTGATGTAGTCGCCCACATCCAGCCCGGCCGGTGGGCGCAGCGAGGGCTGGATGTCCTGCCGCATCAGCCGATCTACAAACTGAGCCAATGGCGGATGGGCCATGGCGTCCGCCACACTGTCCAGCTCCAGCAGACTGCCCAGATAGGCCAGCGTCGAGTGCGCCCCATTGAGCAGGCGCAGCTTGGCCCGATCGAAACCGGCGATGTCATCGCTGTAGATCACCCCGGCGGCCGCCAGATTGGGCCGGCCCTGACAGAACCGATCCTCGATCACCCATTGCGTGAAGGGCTCCCGCTGCACCGGCCACGCATCGTGCAGTCCCAGCACATCGTCGACGCGCTGCCGGAGCGCAGCATCAGTGACCGGCGTGATGCTGTCGACCATCGAACAAGGGAAGCTGGCTTCGCGTTTGATCCAGCTGGCCAGGTCCGGATCCAGCTCCTGGGCATAACGCAGGCAGGCGGCCTCTAACAGACGGCCGTTGTTGGCCAGGTTGTCGCAGCTGGCCACGGTGTAGGCACCCAGCCCCCGTTCGCGGCGCAATCGCAAACCGGCGACCAGCCAGCCGATCACCGAGCGCGGCTGCGCAGCTTCGGCCAGATCGTGCTGGATGTCCGGATGAGCCAGATCCAGCTCGCCGCCGCTGAGGCAATAGCCCTTCTCGGTCACGGTCAGCGTGACAATGCGGACCTGCGGACCCGCCAGTCTTGCCAGTACGGCGGCGCCTTCATCGGCAGCGCACAGCACTTCCCGGATCGCACCGATAACCCGCCACTGCGGCGGTTCGGTCTGCAACGCCAGCGTGTACAAGCCATCCTGAGGCCGCAGGGCCTCGCGCACCTCGGTACTGCGCAGCGAGACGGCACAAATCGCCCAGTCCGGTTCGCTGGCCAACAGCCGATCGATGCAGGGTGCCTGATGCGCCCGGTGAAAGGCACCGGCGCCCAGATGAACGATGCCGATGCGGACGCTGGCCAGATCGTAGTCGGGCCGATCGACCCGCGTGGGCAGCGCACGCAACTGACTGGCATCCAGACGAGACGAGCCGTCGCCTTGGGCGGGTGTCCGTGTCACTGGCGGACCTGCACGCGTACCCGTTGGCGGATGTCGGCGGACGAGGCGCCCAGCCGCAATTCGTAGTCACCTGGCGAGACCACGTAGCCTTGCGCGGCCTCGTCGTAGCGACGCAGGTCTGCAGATCTGAGCGTGAAGCTGAGCCGCTGCGACTGCCCCGGCTGCAGCGCCACGCGCTGGAAACCGCGCAGATCCTGCAGGGCGTCAGCGGGACTGCGGTCGACATGTTGCACATACAGCTGCACCACCTCCTCGCCAGCGCGCTGACCAGTATTGCGCAGGTCGAAGGACAGCTCGACCTGACCCTCCTCGGCCGCCAGCGAGGGCTGGTCCAGCTTCGCCTCACCGTAGTCGAAACGCGTGTAGGACAGGCCGTGGCCGAAGGGATACAGCGGCTCACCGCCAAAATAGCGGTAGGTGCGACCGGCCATCGCATAGTCGTCAAAGGCCGGCAGTGTCTCTTCGGCCTTGTAGAAGGTCACCGGTAGACGACCGGCAGGGTTGGCGTCGCCAAAGAGCACATCGGCCACGGCGTTGCCGCCGCGTTGCCCCGGATACCATGCCATCAAAATCGCTGGCAGTTGTGCCTGTGCCCAGTCCACCGCCAATGCAGATCCACCTGTAAGCACCAGCACCACCGGCTTGCCGGTGGCGTGCAAGGCCTGCAACAGCTGTCGTTGACCGGCCGGCAGACGGATGTCGGTGCGGTCACCGCCGGCAAAGCCGGGGTAATCGACATCCATCTCCTCGCCTTCGACATCGCCGGTCAGGCCGCCGATGTAGATCACGGCATCGGCAGACCTGGCCGCTTCGATGGCTTCCTCCAGTGGTGGCCGAGCACCGGGCATGGCCCAGGCCAACCGCACACCGGCATCGCGCTCGGTTTCGTAATACTCCAGTTGAATGGCGTAACTGCGCCCGGCTTCCAGTTCTACCGCCACACTGGCCGCGTGCAGGCGCTGATGATCCGCCCACTGATCGATCAGCAGCGTGTCGTCCAGGTACAAACGGAAGCCATCATTGGCCGCCGCCTCCAGCCGATACTCGCCGCTGACCGGCGGCAACAGCTGGCCACGCCAGCGGATGCTGAAACCATCATTCGGCAGCACTTCGCCCGGCCCGGCTTCGCCACGGGCCTGCAGATTGTCGGTGGGCGAGCCACGGTCCCAACGGAAACCGACCTGGGCATCGACCCGCACCAGCACGGGCTCACCGCTGAGTTCTCGATTGGCGAAGTACTCGCCGCGCAATCCGCGCTCGCTGGACTCGGCCTCCGGACGCAGATACTGCGCCTCGATCAGCGGGGTGGCGCCCGGGTCGTCGCGGCCATCCACCAGATCGACACCGCGGGCATAGACGACCTCGGCGTTCGGCAGCGCTTCGCGGATCCCCTGCAGAATCGTCACCGGCGCCGCCGGCGTGCCGTAGTAGTTGCCCAGCAGCGCCATCACGTCGTCGGCCGTCGGACCAATGACGGCGACCCGCTTGAGATCCTTCGACAGCGGCAGCAGCCCCTCGTTCTTCAGCAGCACCAGCGACGCCTGCGCGGCGCGCCGGGACAAGTCGTCGTGCGCGGGTGCCTGGTTGACCGAATACGGGATCTGCGCCCATTTGACCTGTTCGGGCGGATCGAACATGCCCAGCCGCATGCGGGCAGTGATCAGCGTGGTCAGCGCGGCATCCAGTTCGGCCTCGCTGATCAGCCCTTGCTCGACCGCGATCGGCAGCTGTTCGGCATAGGTGCTGCCGCAGTTCAGCTCGGTGCCGTTGCGCACCGCCAGCGCGGCGGCCTCTGGTGGCGTGGCGACGATCTTGTGGTTCTGCCAGATGTCGACCACGGCCCAGCAGTCGGACATCACATAGCCCTTGAATCCCCAGCGCTCGCGCAGCAATTCGCGCAACAGGAACTGGCTGGCACTGGCCGACTCGCCATAGACACGGTTGTAGGCGCCCATCACCGCGTGCACCTGGCCCTCGGTCACCAGCGCTTCGAAGGCCGGCAGATAGGTGTCGTAGAGATCGCGCTGGCTGGGATGCACATCGAAGGTGTGGCGATCGGCCTCTGGCCCGCTGTGCACGGCGAAGTGCTTGGCGGTGGCGTCCAGCTTGCTGTACTTCGGGTCGTCGCCCTGCAGACCGCGGACGAAACTGATGCCCATCTGCGCCGTCAGAAAGGGATCTTCGCCGTAGGTCTCCTGTCCCCTGCCCCAGCGCGGATCGCGGAAGATGTTGATGTTGGGCGACCAAAAGGTCAGTCCCTGATAGCGGCCGTGTTGACCATTGCGCAACGCTTCGTGGTGCTTGGCTCGCGCCTCGTCACTGATCACCGCCGAGATCTGGTCCATCAGTGGCACATCGAAGGTCGCCGCCAGACCGATGGCCTGAGGGAAGACCGTGGCCGATCCGGCGCGAGCGACACCATGCAGCGCCTCGTTCCACCACTCGTAGGGCGGGATACCCAGGCGCTCGATCGCCGGCGTGTCGTTCTGCATCTGCGCCGCCTTCTCGGCCAGCGTCAGACGGGAGACGAGGTCGGCGGCACGCTGTTCGAAGCTCAGCGAGGTGTCGAGGTAGCCAGGTTGGCTCGAGGCGGGCGGTTCCGGTGGCGTCTCGTCGCTGCAGGCCACCAGCCCGGCGAGGGCCACAATCCCGATCCCGGCCATCAGTCGACGCGCGGTGGCAACCGCCAACTTGCGCTGGCTCATCATTCCTCCTCCCCGGATGGTTCGGCCCAACGCACATGAGGGCCAAGCGTGGCGCCGACGAATCCACCGGCCACATCGGTGCTCAGCATTCGCCCGTCCTGGACACCGCCCAGCATTTGCCAGCCGTCACCGGCGTCATAACTGAACTGGTAGTCGGCTTGGTCGCCGCTGACCCGCAGGCGCAGCGTGTCGAGTTCTGCCAGCACCGTCTCAGCGACGACTTCGCTGTTCTCGCCCACGCGTTTGCGCAGACTTAGCAGCAGGCCTTCGGCGCCTTTGCTCGCGGCGAAGTAGTACCAGTGCGTTTCGTTCTGAAAGGCCAGCAAGCCAGCTTCCACAGCGGGGCTGGTCGGAACCATCAAACCCAGCTCGGCCTCGAAGCGCAGATGCTGCTGACGCCGGGCCAGAAAGGCCGGTTGGCCCTTGCCAGTGATGGGGTCGTCGGTCGGCGTGAGGCTGAGCCGGCCCGCTTCGACATCCAGACTGGCCCAATCGCTGGCCGGACCGCGCAGGCTGATCCAGGCCCGATCCAGCGCTGGTCCGTCGAACTGATCGACCCAGCTGAAGTTGCCGCTCAGCGGCCCCTGATCCGCATCCACGGTCCCTGCCGGCGCCGGCAGGATCGTCGGAATCGGGGTATGCGCCGGCAGGATGTGCGGCCAGTCGTTGTCCCAGCGCACCGGTAGCAGGTAGGTCTCCCGGCCGGTGTTGTAGTGGCCCTCACCATAGGTCCGGCTGGACAGGAAGGAGGCCCACCATTGCCCGTCCGGGCCGATCACCAGATCGGCATGCCCGGCATTGGTGATCGGAAAGGGACGATCCGGATCCAGGTCGCGCTGGGTCAGGATCGGGTTGTGCTCGTAAGGCTCGTAAGGCCCCCAGATTTCGCGACTGCGCAGCACCACCTGTGAATGCTGCGGGCCGGTGCCGCCCTCGGCACAGACGAGGTAGTACCAGCCATTGCGCTGGTAGAGATGCGGACCTTCGATCCAGATCGGATTGGCCGAAGGATCGACGCCGCCATCGATCAGCACCTGGCGCGGTCCGGTCGGTTGCATGCTGGCCAGATCGAAGGCCTGCAGCCAGATCGCCCGATGACCGTCATAACGCGGTTCACCCTCGGGCGGCCCATTGTTCAGCACATAGCCCTGGCCATCCTCATCGACGAACAGCGAGGGATCGATGCCGTCGATGTCCTTGAGCCAGATGGGATCTGACCAGGGCCCGGCCGGATCGCTGGCGGTGACCAGGAAATTGCCGCCGTTGTCGACCGCGGTGTTGAAGACATACCAGGTGCCATCGTGGAACTCGATGGTCGGCGCGAAGACCCCGCGAGAGACGCCCAGGCCGCGGTAATCAAGCTGGTCCGGTCGATGGATGACGCTGCCGATCTGGGTCCAGTGCACCAGATCGCGGCTCTCGAACACCGGAATGCCGGGGAACCAGGCGAAGGTCGAGTGCACCAGATAGTAGCGATCGCCGGCACGGGTGATGCTGGGATCGGGGTAAAAGCCGGCCAGAATCGGATTGCGGAAATGCCCGGCCGGCAGCGGCTGATCGAACATCGCATCCATGCCGCGATAGCGAAAATCCTCGAACTGCACCGAGGGACGGTCGGCGGCAATCACCGCGGCACCGCACGTGGCCAGCAGGACAGCAAACAGTCGGCGACTTGGCATGATCACCAATCCCACATCGATCCGTCCTCGAGACGGGCGACTGGCAGTTGTTTCGGGCTGTAGGGGTACTTCGCCGCCAGCGCTTCGTCGATGTCGACGCCATGACCCGGCTGTTCGCCGCAGTACAGGCGGCCAGCTTCGAAGCCGTAGTCGTGCGGGAACACCGCGTCGGTTTCCTCGCTGTGGAACATGTACTCCTGGATGCCGAAGTTGGGCACCCAGGTATCGAAATGCAGCGCCGCGCCCATGCACACCGGGGACAGATCGGTGGCGCCGTGGAAGCCCGTCCGCACCTGATGCAGCGCGGCGAAATCGGCCAGCCGGCGCACATGGGTGATGCCGCCGGCATGAACGATCGTGGTGCGGATGTAGTCGATCAATTGCTGCTCGATCAGGTGCTTGCAGTCCCAGATCGAGTTGAAGACCTCACCCACGGCCAGCGGCGTAACCGAATGCTGGCGGATCAACTCGAAGCCGCGCTGGTTCTCCGCCGGCGTGGCATCTTCCAACCAGAACAACCGGTAGGGCTCCAGATCCTTGGCCAGCCGTGCGGCCTCGATCGGACTGAGGCGATGGTGCACGTCATGCAGCAATTCGACATGCGGACCGTGATCGGCGCGCAGGCGCTCGAACAACTGCGGCACCACCGCCAGATAGCGCGGCGTGTTCCAGACCGTTTCCAATGGCAACTCGCTCTCGGCCGGCTCGTAGCCCTTGGCATTGGAGATGCCATAGGTCTTGGCCACTCCCGGCACGCCACATTGGGCCCGTATGGCCAGAAAACCCTGATCGATGAAGCGTCCCACCGCGTCGCTGGCCTCAGCGATGTCGCGGCCATTGGCGTGGCCGTAAACGAGCGCACCCTCGCGCGATCGACCGCCGAGCAATCGATACAGCGGCAGCCCGGCCATCTTGCCCAGAATGTCCCACAGCGCCACATCGACTGCGGCGATCGCACTCATCGTCACCGGCCCGCGACGCCAGTAGGCACCGCGATAGAGGAACTGCCACAGGTCCTCGATGCGCCCGGCGTCGCGACCGATCAGATTGGGCACGACGTGATCGCTCAGATAGCTGGCCACGGCCAACTCACGGCCGTTGAGGGTGGCGTCTCCCAGGCCGTAAACGCCGCTGCGGGTGATGATCTTCAGCGTGACGAAATTGCGTCCCGGGCAAGTGACGATGACCTTGGCCTCGACGATCTCACGATCGCGGGCCGAGCCCTGGGCTGCGCTGGCGGCATCGGTGCTCATGGTGTCAGTGCTCGCTGGATGCGTCGGAAATGGCCATCTCGAAGGGCTGTGCGGGCAGACCGGCGCCATCGAAGAGATTGATCAGCGGGTTGTCGGCCCAGGCATGCCGCACCACCGTGGCGCGATCGGCATTGGTGGCGTACAGGCTGACCGCGGACCCCGCCAGGGCGGCCTCGGCGTACTCGCATTCCAGCGCTTCACCCTGCCCCACCGCGGGCGCGCACAGCTCGAAGCCGATCGGTCGATTGGCCCCGTAGACCACCAGACGGTCGCTGACCTGCGAAAAGCGAACCACCACGGCGCCACCCTCCCGCCGCACCGTGACTGGCTGCGGCCCAGAGGGAGCCAGATCAGATTCGCCGTAGATCAGGTGTCGTGCCAACCGCGCCAGACGGCGACCCAACTCCTGCTTGTTGGGCGGATGGATGTCGTAGCGGTCGCCAATGTCCACCGCCGTGGCGATGCCGTAGTGCGGATCGAGTTCGGTATGACGGCGCTGAACCTCGCGCAGACGCGCCCAACCGCTCTCGCCCGGCGCCGTGGGCGCAGCGCCATAGCCGGCCAGTTGCACATTGAGCCAGGGCAGATCGGCGCCGAAGCGACCGCGCCAGTCCTGGGTAAGGCTGCTCAACAGACTGCCGTAGTCGGCGGCCTCGAAGGTGTTCGATTCACCCTGGTACCAGAGGAATCCGCGGATCCCGTAGCGCCCGATCGGCGCGATCATGCCGTTGTACAGCGTCGACATGCCGGCGGCGGTGTGCCAGGGCGCCCGCGGTGGCGAACCGTCGCCAGCCGGTCGCCATTGCCAGCCCTGATCGAAGGCCACGCGGCTGCCGTCGGCAAGGATCAGGGCATGAGCCGAAGCCGGGCCGGCCAATCCACCGTCGCGATAGGTGTCCAGCGCGTTGATGACGACCGTGTTGCGACCGGCCTGCAGCAGGCCATCGGGTAGCCGGTACTCGCGATTCTGGCCCGGTCCGTAGGCACTGCCCACACCCACCCCATTGACCCAGCTCATGTCGACTTCGTCGATGGAACCCAGCACCAACGTGGCCGATTGCCTGGCCTGATCGGCAGTCAGCTCGACGCTGGATCGGTACCAGAGCATGCCGTTGTAGTCGGCCAATTCGGGTACGCCCCAGTGTTCCCAGGCGCCCAGCTCGCTCGGCGCGACCCGCCAGCCGGCGTCGGTCGGCTGGGTCGGGTCCCAGGGTTGGTCGTCGCCGTGGTCGCGCTGGGACTGCCACCACCGCTGCCACAAGCGGCCCCAGTCGGCCGCCGCAGCGACCGGATCGCTGGCATAGGCGGCCAGCGCATCGAGTTCACCATCCAGATGGCCGCGGGCGCGCAGGGCTTCGGCGCTGATCCAGGCCTGGATGCGCGAGCCACCCCAGGCCGCCACCAGCAGGCCCATCGGCACGTCGACCTGCTGCTGCAGTGCGCGGGCGTAGTAGTAGCAGGTGGCCGAGAAGTCGGCGACGCTTTCCGGCGTCGTCGCCCGCCATTGCACTGGCGTCGCGAAGCTGGCCAGGGGAGACACGCTGCCAGTCTCGCCGACGGTCAGCATCCGAATGCGGTCGTTGCGGCCGTTGGCGATTTCGGCGCGTGCATCCAGACTCCGGTGCACCTGCAGCACCATGTTCGATTGGCCGGAGCACAGCCAGACGTCGCCAATCAGCACATCCTCGGCCGTTGCCCTGGACGCTCCTGCCTCGATCACCAATCGATGAGGCCCGCCGGCAGGCAGCGGCGTCAGCCGCGCCAGCCACTGGCCCCCGTCATCGGCACGCACACGAGCCTGCTGCGGACCGAGTGTCACCTCGACCAGCGTGCCCGGCTCCGCCCAGCCATAGACGGGTATCGCGACATCACGCTGCAGCACCGCGTGATCCTGGAACATGGGGTGCAGCAGCGGCGCAGACTCGCTGGCGGCGGCCCCGTGGCTCAGCAGCAGCACCAGTGCGACGCCACCCAGGTGGCGCCATGTCCGAATGCGGGCCAAGGTCTCACCAATGACCGGGGGCATGCGGGAACTCCATGGCCTGATAGGCCTCCAGTGACAACGGTGGTGGCGGATGACCCGGTGGCAGCGGTCGGCGGGCGAAGGTGGCGAAATAGGCGATGCTGGCGTCTCGCCACCATTGCGCTTCCTGCGCCTGGATGCCGAGGAAAGCCGTGACCTGGGCATGACGTTCGGCGTCGACCTGGTCGGCCATTCCGGCCCACAGCCGCTGCATCGCCCGCACCGCGTCGACACCGCGGTCATAGCGGACGATCAATTCATTCCACAGCGTGCGGCCGGAGGCGGTTTTCCAGTCCCACGGCAGATGGTGGAACCACAGCAAGTAGTCTTCCGGCACCTGTCGCGGATCGTCGTAGCGCTTGGCGACCGGCTCGGCGTACTGCGACACCGCATCGCTGCCAGCGCGACTGCGGTCGAAACCGATGCCACGTCGATCGGCGCGGTGGTAGTAGACCGAGGTCCAGTCCGCACGCGGGCCTCCGCTCACCCAGGGACCTGGCCCGTAGTGATGGCCGCGGCCCATCAGGTGATGCAGTCCCAGTGGGGTCATGTAGTCGACCACCGCCTGGTGCGAGTCCATCATCATCTGGCTGATCGAATCGACGAAGCCGGGCTCTGTCGACAGCGTCAGCGCGATCCAGTCACGCGCGATCTGTCGGCTGGACTGATGCGGATTCCAGGCCAGCCGGCCAAAGGCATACCAGTTGGCCTGATCGAAAACCGAGCCGGACCAGTTGCGGTCGGTGCCGATATTGGCCACGCCGGCCATACCCGTCAGCGCGTGCTTGGGCAGCGCCTCGCGCTGCAGACTGCCGTCGATGACGCTGGCGACCGTGGAACCGGCACCGGCCACCATCGTGTCGGACTGCAGCACCTCCTCGTAGAGCCCGCCCAGATAGACCAGATGGGTGGCAAAGCCCAGATACTCCTTGGTGATCTGGAACTCCATCATCAGCGGGGTCTTGGGCATTGCGCCGAATAACGGGTGGAAAGGCTCGCGCGGCTGGAAGTCGATGGCGCCGTTCTTGACCTGGATCATCACGTTGTCGCGGAACTGTCCGTCCAGCGGCACGAATTCATTCCAGGCCTGTTTGGCCCGATCCTCAGGTTCTTCGTGCGAATAGACGAAAGCGCGCCACATGACGATGCCGTCGTGTGGGGCCAGCGCCTCGGCCAGCATGTTGGCGCCCTCGGCGTGCGAGCGGCCGTAGTCCTGCGGTCCAGGCTGGCCCTCGGAATTGGCCTTGACCAGGAAGCCGCCGAAGTCCGGAATGCGCTGATAGATCTCGTCAACCTTGTCCTGCCACCAGCGCCGCACCTGCGGGTCCAGCGGATCGGCCGTCTCCAGCCCGCCGATCTCCTTCGGCGCACTGAAGCGGGCGCTGAGATAGACCTGAATGCCATAGGGCCGGAACACGTCGGCCAGTGCGGCCGCCTTGTCCAGATAAGGCGCGGTCAGGCTCAGCGCATTGGTGTTGACGTTGTTGAGCACCGACCCATTGATGCCCAGCGAGGCATTGGCACGGGCGTAGTCGGCGTAGCGCGGATCACGCCAGTCGGGCAGCTTGTGCCAGTCCCAGATCGAGAAACCGGCGTAGCCGCGCTCGACGGTGCGATCGAGGTTGTCCCAGTGATTGAGTACCCGCCGCTGCAGCCGCGGCCGCTCACGCACATCGATCTGCGTCGGCGCTACACCGGTTTGCAGCAGCCGCAGAAAGTGAAAACTGCCGTAGAGCGCGCCGATCTCGTCGTGACCGGCGATGACCAGCGAGCGCTCATCACCGCGTTCCAGCCAACGGACCACATAGCCGTTGTCGCCCAGTTCGGACAGCTCCTCACGCAGGTCCGCCAGGGCCGGCTGCGTGTCCGGCGTACCGACGATCAATACGCCCTCGCCTTCCGCCACATCGACCGAAACCGGCGACCTGCGCAGCACGTTGCAGTTCCTGCCGGATCAGCTTGGCGGTGTCCGAGTCGGACGAGACCACCAGCGACTGCAACTCATCCCGCCAGACGTCGGCCTGCGCCGCCGGCAGCGGCGGATGGCGCAGCCACAGCTCGTAGCCATCCTCGGCCTGCGCCGGACCCGCTGCGGCGAGCCACAAGCCAAAGAGCAGCGCGCCCAGCCGCCACCATCCATCGCCGTTCGCTGTTGTTGCCGCTAACATGAGCTTCTTCACGTTGCCTTTGGTTGCACGCATTGACCCGGCAACACGCGCTTTCGCATCGCCAGCAGGAATCCGGTTTGGAAAACAAGCGTTCGATTCGTCGCAAGAGTCGCGCCGTGACCATCGATGAGGTCGCCGCGCTGGCGGGCGTCTCGCCGATGACCGTGTCGCGGGTGGTCAATGGCCACGGCAACGTGCGCGACAGCACCCGCGAGCGGGTGCAGGAGGCGGTGCGCGAACTCAACTACACGCCCAATCTGGCCGCCAGTTCGCTCGCCACCGCCCAGGGCACGCGGGTGGCGCTGATCCATTCCAACCCCAGTGCGGCCTATCTGAGCGAGTTGCTGGTCGGTGCGCTGCGTGGTTCGGCCCGGACTGCGGCGCAGCTGGTCATCGACGCCTGGGACGATCACGACGAGGCCGCCGAGCGTGCCGCGGCACAGGCGCTGGCCCGTCACGTCGCCGGCGTGATCCTGCCGCCGCCGCTGTGCGAATCGCCCATCGTCACGGCCGAACTGGCTCGCGCCGGCGTGCCGGTGGTCGCCATCGGCTGGGGGCGGCTCGACACCGAGATGTCGCGCGTGCGGATCGACGATTTCACGGCCGCGCGCGAACTGGTCAACCACGTGATCAGCCAGGGCCATCGACGCATCGCCTGCATCAAGGGCCATCCCAACCAAACCGCCAGCGCTCGGCGATTCGAGGGCTACCGCGCTGCGCTGGCCACGGCGGGCCTGGAGCCGGATCCGCAGCTGGTGCAGCAGGGCTATTTCACCTACCGCTCCGGGCTGGAAGCGGCCGAGGCGCTGCTGTCGCTGCCGCAGCCGCCCACCGCCATTTTCGCCTGCAATGACGACATGGCGGCCGCGGTGGTCTCGGTCGCGCATCGTCGTGGCCTGCATGTGCCGCAGGATCTGTCGGTGGTCGGCTTCGACGACAGCTCGGCCGCCACCACGGTGTGGCCCGAGCTCACCACCATTCGCCAGCCCATCGCGGCCATGGCCGATGCGGCGCTGGACATCCTGCTGCGCCGCATCCGCCCGCGCGGGGGCAAATCCCCCCGCCGGGTCGACCAGGTGCTCGCCCATGAGCTGGTGCAGCGCGACTCGGTTGCGCCGCCCGCTGGGGGTTGATGCCGGGGCCACCGCTTCAGCCCTCCATCTGCTCCAGTTCCCGCCCGCGCGTTTCATGCACATAGCGCCAGACGAACAGCGCCGACAGCGCCGCACCCAGCGTGTACAGACCGTAGGCCGCCGCCAGACCCAGGCCGGCCAGCAACATCGGGAAGGTCCAGGTGATCAGGAAGTTCGAGCCCCACTGGAACAGGCCGGCCACGGCCAGTCCGGAACCGCGAATGCGATTGGGGAACATCTCGCCCAACATCACCCACATGACCGGGCCCCAGGACATGTTGAAGAACACCACGTAGGCATTGGCCGCGACCAACGCCGTCACGCCCATGCCGTCCGACAGCGTGAGCCGGCCCGCTTCCAGACTGCCGCTGGCAAAGGCCACCGTCAGGATGCCCAGGGTCAGCGCCATGCCCAGTGAGCCAAACCACAGCAGCGGCTTGCGGCCGATCTTGTCGATCAGCAACACCGTCACCACGCAGGCGCCGATGCTCAGCGCACCGGACAACACGTTGATCAGCAGCGCGTCGCTCTCGGAAAAGCCGACGGCCTGCCAGAGCACAGCACCGTAGTAGAAAACCACGTTGATGCCGACCAGTTGCTGGAAGGTCGCCAGGCCGATACCCACCCAGACGATTGGCCGGATCTTGCGGCTGGCCTGATCGATCAGATCCGACAGCCGCGGCTGGTGGTCGCCCTTGAGCGACTCATCGATCTCGGCCAGCTTGCGCTGACCCTCAGCCGGACCATAGAGGCGATTGAGCACCGCGCTGGCGCGGTCGCGCTTGCGTTGCGCCACCAGATAGCGCGGGCTCTCGGGAATCAGGAACAGCGAGATGCCGAAGATGACGACCGGAATGATCTCGGCCCAGAACATCCAGCGCCAGGCTTCATAGCCCAGCCACAGCGGCGACATCGAGGATTGCGCCACCTTGGCCAGCAAATAGTTGCTGAGGAAGGCAGCGAACAGACCCGAGATGATGGCGATCTGCTGGATCGTCGACAGCCGGCCACGGTAGCGCGCGACCGCCACCTCGCTGATGTAGGCCGGTGCCATCACACTGGCTGCGCCGACCGCCAGACCGCCCAGCGCACGATAGATGACGAACTCGAAGGACGAGGTGGCAATACCCGAGCCCCAGGCGGAGATCAGGAAGAAGGCCGACGACAGCATCAGCATCGTGCGGCGGCCATAACGGTCGGCCAGCGTGCCGGCGAACCACGCGCCCACGGCGCAGCCGAGCAGCATCGAAGCCACGTTGAAGCCGGTGCCGGCGCTGTCGGACTGGAAAGCCGCACGCAGGCCATCGACGGTGCCGTTGATCACGCCACTGTCGAAGCCGAACAGGAAGCCACCGAGGGTGGCGACCAGACTGATCAGGATGATGAAGCGGGTATTCGAATCTGCTGCGGCGGCGCCGCTGTGGTCGGGTGTCATGCCGCTGGTCTCCTCTTCGCAAGCCGAGTGAATGACCAGCGCTGTCATGCCGCCGGCCTGCCGCGCAGTTTGCCCAATTTCAGCGCAATAGATACTGGTTCAGCAGATTCTCGTAGCGCTCCTGTTTGCCGCTGCGTTGTTCCGGTTCGCCCTGCGCTCGAGCCAGCGCATGGAGATCGGCCAGGCCCAGCTGACCGTCGGCGAATGCCTTGCCATTGCCGCTGTCGAAGCTGGCGTAGCGCTGCTGCCGCCATTGCTCCCACGGCGAATCGGTCAGCAGCGCGTGAGCCACTTCGAGCCCGCGGGCGAAAGCGTCCATGCCGCCGATATGCGCCATGAACAGATCGTCCGCATCGGTGGATTCGCGCCGCACCTTGGCGTCGAAGTTCAGCCCGCCCGGGGCCAGACCGCCCTGACGCAGCACCACCAGCATGGCGCCGACGGTGTCGTACAGATCGATCGGAAACTGATCGGTGTCCCAGCCGTTCTGCGCATTGCCGCGATTGGCATCGATGCTGCCGAGCAGACCATGGTCGGCGGCGACCTGCAGATCGTGCTCGAAGGTGTGACCGGACAAGGTGGCGTGATTGGCTTCGACATTGAGCTTGAAGTCGCCGGCCAGGCCATGTTGACGCAGGAAGCCGGCCACCGTGGCTGAATCGAAGTCGTACTGGTGCTTCATCGGTTCCATCGGCTTGGGCTCGATCAGGAACACGCCGTCGAACCCAATGCTCCGGCCGTAGTCACGCGCGGCGGTGAGGAAACGGGCAAAGTTGTCCAGTTCACGCTTCATGTCGGTGTTGTGCAGGCAGGCGTAGCCCTCGCGACCACCCCAGAACACATAGTTCTCGCCGCCCAGCGCCACGGTCGCTTCCAGTGCCGCCTTGACCTGCACGGCGGCCCGGCAGACCACGGCAAAATCCGGATTGGTGGCCGCGCCGTTCATGTAGCGCGGATGCGAGAACAGATTAGCCGTGCCCCACAGCAGCTTCATGCCGGTCTGACGCTGGCGCTCGGCAGCCAGACTCACCAGCTGCTGCAGATTGCGCTCGTAGCGCCCGATGTCGTCGTCGTCCGGCGCCAGATCGACGTCGTGGAAGCAGTAGTAGGGCACGCCCAGCTTGGTGAAGAACTCGAAGGCCGCGTCCAGCTTGGCGCCAGCGCGCGTCATCGGGTCATCCGACTCATCCCAGGGGAAGCGCCGGGTGCCGGGACCAAAGGGGTCGTGACCGGCATTGCCGAAGCTGTGCCAGTAGCAGATGGCAAAGCGCAGGTGCTCGGCCATCGTCCGATCACCGATGAGACGGTCGGCCTGGTAGTGCTTGAAGGCCAGCGGGTTGTCCGATCCCCTGCCCTCGTAGGGAATGGAGCCGATGCCGGGAAAGTACTCGCGGGCGCCGATGAAGGGTGTGCTCATGGTCTGCTTCGTCTGGTGTTGAAGTGAAAGGGTTGGCTTCAGTGACTGTCAGTCGGACGCGCGTAGAGCTGCGTGGCGGCCTGCAAATGCCGTTGAAAGCGCTGGTAATGCAGGTCATAGGCGGCAACGGCCGGCGCCTGCGGGCGCGCCGATCGCTGGGCATCGAAGCGCACGTGCTCGCGCACGATGCCGACCAGATCGGCACCGGCATCGCTGGCCTTGCGATCGGCCCACAGCGCCTGCAGCGCGGCGCCAAAGGCGGCACCTTCGGCCTGTTCGGGCACGTCGACCGGCAGATCGAAGACATCGGCCACCATTTGTCGCCAGGCTGCGGAGTTGCTGCCGCCGCCGGTGAGCCGAATCGCATCGAACTGCAGCCCGGCCGCGCGCAGTGCGTCCAGGCCGTTGCGCAGCGCGTAGGTCGCCCCTTCCATGGCGGCGCGATAGGCATTGCCGCGGGTCAGGTTGACCGGATCCATGCCGAACAGGCCCGCCCGCGCATGCGGCAGATCCGGGGTGCGCTCGCCATTGAAGAAGGGCAGCATCAGCAGGCCGGCGGCACCCGGCTGGGTCTCGGCCATGACGGCGTCGCCGTCGCGGCTGGAGAAGCCGAAGGCGCGGGCCACGCTTTCGGTCGCCAGCGTGCAGTTCATCGTGCAGATCAACGGCAGCCAACCACCGGTGGACGAACAGAAGGCAGCCCAGCTGGCCGCCGGATCGACCACCGGCCGGTCGGCATGTGCGAACAGCGTGCCGGAGGTACCCAGGCTCATGCTCAGCACGCCGGGTTCGACGTTGCCGGTACCGATCGCCGCCATCATGTTGTCGCCGCCACCGGCACTGACCCGAACACCGCGTGGCAGGCCCAGTTCCTCGGCGCTCACCGGCGCCAGCGTGAACACACTGTCGGGTGCGACCAGTGGCGGCAGGCATTCGGCCAGGTCACGCTGGGCATCGGTCGCAGCGAGCAGCGCGGCGGACCAGCGGCGGTTGCGGACGTCCAGCCAACCGGTGCCCGAGGCATCGCCGCACTCCATCCAGCGCTCGCCGGTCAGCCAGAAGTTGACGTAGTCGTGCGGCAGCAGGATGGTCGCCAGTCGCGCATAGGCTTCCGGGCGGTGCTTGCGCGTCCACGGCACCTTCGAGGCCGTATACCCAGCCAGGATCGGGTTGCCCGCCGCCTCGACACAGCGCATCCCGCCGCCGACCGACTGCATGATCTCGTCGCACTCGCGTTGGGTGCTGGTGTCGCACCACAACTTGGCCGGTGCCAGCACCTTGCCGGCCGCATCCAGCGGCACCAGGCCATGCTGCTGGCCGGATACGCCGATCGCCGCAATCCGCGCCCGCTGGGCGGAACTCAGGCGGCCGAAGCAGGCCCGAACCGCATCGATCCACCACTCGGCCCGCTGCTCGCGACTGCCATCCTCTCCGGCGATGAGTTCCAGCGGGTGGCCGTACTGAGCCACGACCGAGCCACTCTCGGCGTCATAGGCGAGCAGCTTGACGCTCTGGCTGCCGACATCCAGACCGATGTACAGCGGGCCGTTCGCACCGCTCACGAGGCGACCTCCGACTTCTCAGTGGTAGCGCTACCATCGCTATCGCCAAAAAAACTGCCCGGAGGCAGCAGCAGGATCCCTTGCACGGCAGTCGGTCGCAGTGATGATGGGCCGGACTGTAGCAGCGTCGAGGCGAAATTCCTTGCTGCACTGCGGTGAAGCCGGTGTAGAGACCCGCCTGAAGGTGGACTCCACACCCCTCGCTCAGCTCAGTCCCGACGATCCGGCAATCCCCGCGCATGCAGACTGAAGTACAGCACCGGGATCACGATCAGCGTCAGCACGGTTGAGCTCAACATGCCGCCCACCATTGGCGTAGCGATTCGACGCATCACCTCGGACCCGGTTCCAGTGCCCCACATGATTGGCAGCAAGCCGGCAATGACCGTGGCCACGGTCATCAGCTTGGGCCGCACCCGCTCCACCGCCCCATGGATCACCGCCAATCGCAGATCCTCGCGATCGGCAACTCGGTCTTCATCCTGCAATGTCGCCTGTCGCGCCTGCCAGGCCTGTTGCAGGAACAGCAGCATCACCACGCCGGTTTCGGCGGCCACCCCTGCCAGGGCAATGAAGCCCACGATCACCGCAACGCTGAAGGGATTGCCCAACCAGGCGATCAACGCAATACCGCCGATCAGCGCGAAGGGAATGCTCAGCATCACGATCGCCGTTTCGGTCAACGTGCGGAAATTCAGGTACAGCAGCACCACGATGATCGCCAAGGTCAACGGGATCACATAGGCCAGGCGTGCCTTGGCCCGCTGCATGTACTCGTACTGACCCGACCAGCTGATCGAATACCCCGCTGGCAGCACCAGTGCGTCATTGAGGGCCGCCTGTGCCTGTTCGACGTAGTGCCCCACGTCGATGCCGCTGATGTCGATGTAAATCCAGCCGTTGGGCCGCGCGTTCTCGGTCTTGATTGATGGCGGTCCATCCTCGATGCGGATACTGGCCAGATCACTCAGCACGACGCGCTGACCGGCCGGCGTGACGATGGGCAGCAGGGCCAGCTGTTCGGGGCTATCTCGGTAGCCTTGCGGATAGCGCAGGTTGATCGGATAGCGCTCGCGCCCTTCGACGGACTGGCCGAGATTGACACCGCCGACGGCGCTGGCGATCAGCATCTGCACATCGGCGACATTCATGCCATGGCGTGCCGCCTGGTCCCGACGCACGTCGATCTGCAGGTAGCGACCACCGGCCACCCGCTCGGCGTAGACCGAAGCCGTCCCAGGTAAATCGGCCAGAATCTCTTCGATCTGTCGGCCAATGGCGTCGATCTGCGCCAGTTCGGGACCACCGATCTTGATCCCCACCGGCGTCTTGATGCCCGTTGCCAGCATGTCGATGCGGGTCTTGATCGGCATGACCCAGGCGTTGGTGACGCCGGGCAGATCCACGCGTTGCTGCAACTCCTCGATCAGCTTCTCGGTGGTCATGCCGTCGCGCCACTGCGAGCGCGGCCGCAACTGGACGAAGGTCTCGATCATCGTCAGCGGTGCCGGATCGGTCGCCGTCTCGGCGCGCCCAACCTTGCCGAACACCCGCTCCACCTCGGGTACGGTCCGGATCAGGCGGTCGGTCTGCTGCAACAACTCGCGGGCCTTGCCGACCGAGATGCCGGGATGGGTCGTGGGCATGTACATCAGATCGCCCTCGTCCAGCGGCGGGAAGAACTCGCTGCCGATGTGCCGCAGCGGCAACAGACCCACAAGCAGCACCAGCAGCGTGAACGACAGCGTCAGTCGGGGATGGCCCAGGACCCACCGCAATGGCGGCAAGTAGAGACTTTTCAGCCAGCGATTCAGAGGGTTGCGGTCCTCGGGCAGAATTCGCCCGCGGATGAACCAACCCATCAGCACCGGCACCAGGGTCACCGCCAGCGCGGCGGCTGCAGCCATGGCATAGGTCTTGGTGTAGGCCAGTGGCGCGAACAACCGCCCTTCCTGCGCCTCCAGCGTGAACACCGGAATGAAGCTGACCGTGATGATCAGCAGGCTGAAGAACAGCGCCGGCCCCACCTCGGTGGTGGCCTCGGCAACGACCTGCCAGCGCTCGCGCTCGCTGGCGCCGGGCCGCTCCAGGTGCTTGTGCAGGTTCTCCACCATGACGATGGCGCCGTCGATCATCGCGCCAATGGCAATGGCGATCCCCCCCAGCGACATGATGTTCGCGTTGACGCCCTGCAGGTGCATCACGATGAAAGCCACCAGAATGCCGATCGGCAGGCTGATGACCGCCACCAGCGACGAGCGCAGGTGAAACAGGAAGGCGGCGCAGACCACGGCCACCACCAGCAGTTCTTCGATCAGCTTGTGCCAGAGATTGTCGATGGCACGCTCGATCAGCCCGGAGCGGTCGTAGACGGTGACGATCTCGACGCCCTCCGGCAGCCCGCGGCGCAACTCATCCAGTCGCTCGCGGACCGCCTGGATGGTTTGCAGGGCATTCTCGCCATAACGCATGACGACGATGCCGCCGACCGCCTCACCCTCGCCGTCCAGATCGGTGACGCCGCGGCGCATCTGCGGTCCGACGCCGATCTCGGCAACGTCCTTGAGCAACAGCGGCGTGCCCAGCGCACTGACGCCCAGCGGGACACTCTGCAGATCCTCAAGTCCTTGCAGATAGCCGCTGGAGCGCACCATGTATTCGGCTTCGGCCATTTCGATGACCGAGGCACCGACTTCCTGATTGGCCCGTTCGATGGCGGTACGGACGTGGGCCAGCGGCATGTTCAGAGCCCGCAGCCGCTCCGGATCGACGGTCACCTGGTACTGCCGCACCATGCCGCCGGCCGTGGCCACTTCGGCCACGCCGGGCACGCTCTGCAGTTCGAACTTGAGGAACCAGTCCTGCAGGCTGCGCAACTGCGACAGATCATGCCGACCGCTGCGATCGATCAGGGCGTACAGATAGACCCAGCCCACCCCCGTGGCGTCCGGGCCCAGCTGCGGCCGCGCCGTCGGTGGCAGTTGGGCACTGACCTGGCTCAGGTACTCGAGCACCCGGGCACGGGCCCAGTACAGATCGGTGCCCTCATCGAAAATCACGTAGACATAGGAATCACCGAAGAACGAATAGCCGCGAACGGTGGTCGCCCCTGGCACCGCCAGCAAGGCCGTGGTCAGCGGATAGGTGACCTGGTCCTCGACCACCTGTGGCGCTTGCCCCGGGAAGCTGGTCTTGACGATGACCTGCACGTCGGACAGATCGGGAATGGCATCGACGGGTGTCTGGCGCAGTGCGAACAAGCCCCAGCCGAGCAGGATCAAGGTGCCCAGCAGGACCAGCACCCGGTTGTGAATCGACCAACGAATCAGTGCGGCGATCATTGGCGGTCACTCAACGGTCGGACCCGGATGGATCAGGGTCGGGGCCGGATTGCGGATCAGCACCCGAATCCTCCGAGCCGTGGCCCATGGAGCCATGGTCCATCGCGCCGTGGTCCATCGCGCCGTGGTCCATCGCGCCGTGGTCCATCGCGCCGTGGTCCATCGAGCCGTGGTCCAGCGAGCCGTGGTCCAGCGAGCCGTGGTCCATCGCGCCATGGTCCATCGCGCCGCGGTCCATTGAGCCGTGGTCCAGCGACTCAGTTGACCCACTCGAGTCGGTCGACTGCATCGGCGCCGTGGGCGCTTCGCTGTCGATGGTGACAATCGGAAAGCGCCCGCCGGCCTCTCGCTGCACTTCGATGGCAATCGCCTGCCCCACCTCCAGTGCGGCGACCGAGACCCCTTCGGCCAACGGAAAATCCATGGTCATCGCCGGCCATTGCCAGGCCGCCACCGGTCCATGCCGCAGCTTCAGAGTGCCGGCATCGGCGTCAATGGCACGGATCTCGGCCGACAGCCACTGCCGATCCGCCGTCTGGTCACTCTGGGCACCATCGATGCGCTGAAAATCCGATTGCCGGCTGGACTCGGAGTCGAGCAGGAACTGCGCCGACACCACCACGCGATCCCCCGCCCGCAGTCCCGATCGGACCTCGGCCTCGCGCTCCCCGATCTGACCCGGCTCCACGGCGATCGACTTGAAGCGGCCCTCGCCCAGCGCAAGCACCACGCGCGTTTGTCCAGCGACCCGGATCAGTGCCTCCCGCGGCACCAACAGATGGCTGGACCCCGGCTGCGTATCGATGCGCAGCTGCGCGTACATGTTCGGCCGCAGCGCCCCATCGGCATTGTCGATACGGGACCGAACCCGAACCGTCCGCGTGCCGGCATCGAGGTTGGGGTAGACGAGGTCCACCTGACTTTGCCAGCGACGCTCGGGCAAGGCATCAACGCTGATCTCCACCGCGTCACCTACCGAGATCTGGCCGGCTTGGGCCTCGAAGATCTCGCCCACTACCCAGATTGGATCCAGCGCAACGATGTCCAGCAGTGTCATGTCGGGCTTGGCAAAGTACCCCTCTCGTACCTGCAAGGCGTTGATCACGCCAGATTGCGGTACCGGTACGACCACGGTGCGCCGGACCTCTCGATCCCGCTTCAAGCTGGCGATCGTTGCCGACGGCAGATCCAGCGCACGCAAACGTGCTTCCGCCGCCCGCAGCAGCCGCTCGCTGCCACTGTCCAAGGCCAGCAGCAGCTCTTCCTGGGCCGTCACCAACAGCGGTGAGTAGAGCGAATAGAGCGGCTGACCCTGCACCACCGGATCGCCTACAGCGCGCACGTGGAGGCGTTCGATCCACCCTTCCACGCGCGTGTGCACATGGCGGATCCGGTCCTCGTCCACCTGCACATAGCCGACCGTGCGCAAGGTCGTGGGCAAGCGGCCCCTGCGGACCTGCGCCGTTCGCACGCCGAGGTTGTGCATCACCTCCGCGGTGATCCGGACGGTCCCAGGGCTGTCGGTCTGCGCGTCCTCGGCGTAGACCGGCACCAGATCCATGCCCATGGGCGACTTGCCCGGTCCATCGCGGCGATAGTTCGGGTCCATAGGCGCGACCCAATACAGCGGCTTCGCCATGTCCCCCGCACCACCTTCGGAGCCGGGCTGCCAACGCTGCCAGGCCAGCATCAACAGGACACCGGCCAGAAAAGCCGGCAGCAACATCCAGCGATTCATGATCCCCCCTCCGCTGCAAGCTCATCGACGCCGCTCAGATAGCGCCCCTCCGCCTGCCAGCGGGCCAGTTCAGCCTGCAGGTTCAGACGTGTCTGACGCGCCTCCAACTCGGACAGATGCGCCTGCAACACGGGATCGAAGTCGCCGGCGTCGTGCTGGAAGGCGGCTTGCGAGGCCTGCGCCAGTTGTCGCAACCGAGGCAGCAGTTGCGCGTCATACAGCGCCAGGCGCTGTTCCACCCGGGTGCTGGCGGCCTGCACGGCAGCGGCGCGAGCGCGCAGCTGACGCTCCAGCAAGGCCAGCTCCTGGCGCAGTGCTTCGGCCCGATCCGCGGCCGCGGCGAGTGCCGGATCCTGCCGTTTGGCGGTGAACCAGGGCAGATCCACCGACACGGCCAGACTGATGAAATCAGCCCGGTCGCGGCCGTCCGGTGCGTTGCCGCGATGCCCGTACTGGGCGCTGAGCAACCATTCCGGCCGATATTGCTGGCGGGCCAGATCGACGCCGGTCGCAGCCGCCTCGATTCGCGCCTGCAAGGCCAACAGCGCGGGGTGCCGCCCGATCTGATCGACTTCCCTTGCGCCAGAGGTGGCCACGCTCAGCGCCTCCAGCTGATCCGGCAGGGCCAGCTGCAGCGCAGCGGGGCCAATCCACTCGGCCAACTGCGCTCGCGCCTCCTGCGCCTGCTGCTGCAGCGCCAGCTGGCGCTCGTCGACCCGGTCCAGTTGCAGCTGGGCTCGCAGCAGATCGTCCTGGCCAACCGGACGCAGGCCACTGGCGTAGCCGACTTCCGCTAGCGACAGCAGCTGCGTCAACAGCGCTCGCTCGTGGGCGAGCAAGGCCGCTCGCTGCTCGGCGGCGCCAGCGGCCAGCCAGGCCTGCCGCACCTGCCAGGCCAGCCGGGCACGTCGTTCGGCCCGTGCATGCGGTTCAGCCCCCGCCAGCGTCCGCTGTTGATGCTGCTGTAGCGGTCGACTGTCGCCACGGGGCAGTCGCTGACTCAGGCCGACGGTCCATTGAGTCATCGGCTCCTGGGTGAAGGACAGGCTTTCGACCGGGAAGTTGGCCGCGCCGAGGGTCAACCGCGGGTCCGGCAAGCTGCCGGCCACGACGGCCTCGGCTTGCAGGGCGCGCTCGCGCAGGGCACTGCCTCGCTGCCAGGGGTCGTCGGCCAATGCCATGGCCACTGCCGCCGACTGGGTGAGCAGGTCCGCGGGTGCAGGCGGGTCGATATCGGTGGCCATGAGCGGCCATGGCAGACAGGCCAGCAGCAGCCACACTGGGCTGATCGTGATGTTCATCGGCAAAACTCAACGCTGCAACGGACACGCGGTCCGGGCACCTGCGCTCGCAGGCACGACAGAAACGTCAGGCGTAGCGCTAGATCAGCAGAATGGGCGCAGGATGCCCGGTGGGTCCGTGATGATCCCGGGGTAGCGCAGCTGGCCAGGCTGCTCGCACCGGCAGCAGGGTGCGCTGGCAAACCGTTGGCGCCGTTGCCGCAGGCGGCAGCGGTGGCGGCAGCAACAGCCGGGTGCCATCCCCACTGGCATCGAACTGGCAATGGGCCTGGCAGGCGGCATCAGCCTGGTCATCGGCCAGCGCCTTGCCGGCATCCCCATGACAGGGCGAGGAAGTCGTGCTCGCGGCCGGCTGGCAATGCACCGAATGGGCCGCCACCACCAGCTGCGTCCACAGCAGACTGCACAACAGCAATCCGATCAGGGCGATACGCTGGCGGCGGAGACGGAGTCGACGCATGCTCAGCAGCATAGCGCGCCAACCACAGGACCGGAAATCGTCACTGACGCGTGCTCAGCTCGGCCAGGGACCGAGACGCCAGATTCGCCCTTCCGGGTTGTCGGTGAGCAGGTAGACCGCCCCGTCCGGACCCACACGCACATCACGAATGCGCTGACCCTGATCTTGCAGCAGCCGTTCCTCGCCAACCACCTGGCCGGCCTCGTCCAGACTCAGACGAATCAGCGCCATCTGCGCCAGCGAACCGATGAACACGCTGCGCCGCCAGGCGGGTATGGCGTCGGCGTCGTAGAAGGCCATGCCGCTGATGCCCGGTGAGACCGGCCAGTAGTGGTGTGGCTGCTCCATGCCGGGGGCTTCGGTGCCGACCGCTTCGGGAATGGGCTCACCGGAGTAATTGATGCCGTAAGTGATGATCGGCCAGCCGTAGTTGTGGCCGGCCTGCGGGATGTTGACCTCGTCACCACCCTTGGGGCCGTGTTCATTCGTCCACAGCACGCGGGTCCAGGGGTTCAGTGCCGCACCCTGCTGGTTGCGATGGCCATAGGACCAGGTCTCCGGCTGCGCATCATCGCGGCCGACGAAGGGATTGTCCTCCGGCACGCGACCGTCAGGGTGAATGCGCGCCACGGTGCCCATATGACTGGACAGATCCTGCGCGGTCGGACGCACACCGCGATCGCCCATCGTGATGTAGAGCATTCCGGCGTCATCGAACACCAGCCGACCGCCGAAGTGATGGCGCGTATCCAGCTTGGGCGATTGCTGGAAGATCACCTGCACGTCGGCCAGCCCGCGCTCGGTCAGACGTCCACGGGCCACGCTGGTGCCGGCCAGCTTGCCTTCACCCGGCTCGGCGTAGCTGAGGTAGACCAGCGAATCAGCAGCGAAGTCCGGCGAGAGTGCGACATCGAACAAGCCGCCCTGCCCTTCGGCCACCACGGCAGGTACACCGGCAAGCGGCGCTGACAGGCTGCCGTCGCTCTCGACAATGCGCAGCTGACCGATACGTTCGGTGACCAGCATGCGACCGTCGGGCAGGAATGCCAGGCCCCAGGGATTGACCAGCGGCGAGGCAATCGTGCGCAGTTCCAACGGACCGGCGGCACTGTCGACGCGCTCACCGCGAGTCGGCACTGGTGCTGTCGGCGCAGCAGCCGTGCTCGATGCCGCAACCGGTGTCGCGCTGTCAGTCTGGGGTTGACAGGCAGTCAGACCTGAGACCAGCAACAGGGGCAACAGCAGCGGTCGACTCGGACGCATCGGGACTTCTCCTGCACAATGAGCAGCAACCGTCGAGCATAACCCTGCTCCGGCGCGCGTGGCGACTCGCCCTGGCCCGCGTCAGACTCGTACAGTCCCACGCAATGGGTCACCCGATCGAACGGCCGCTCATGTTCAATCCCCATCTGCAGGTCCAAACGCTTGAACTCGCCCAGGGTATCGAGGTGCATGTCATCGACAACGTGCTGGCCGAACCGCGGCGCTGGGTCGCCATGGCTGCCGAGCATCGGGCGGCCTTTCAGCGCCTGCCTCACAACGCCTACCCCGGTGTTGAGTTGCATCTGCCCGACGGCATCACCGCACAACTGCAGCAGTGTTTCGATCGATTGATTCGTTCGCGCCTGGATGCTCGGCGCTGTCTGGAGGCCTACACCCGCCTGGCGCTGGTCACCGACGCACCGGCGCAGCTGCAGCCACGACAATGGATCTGTCACCGGGACCGACTGCAAGCCCGCCCCGGCGAATCGGTCGCTGCCTCGGTGCTGTATCTGTTCGAGGATCCGTCCCTGGGCGGCACGCGCTTCTTTCATGCCTTGCGCCCGGAAAGCGAAACCGCGCGACTGATCCACGATTCGGGGCAACTTGCGCCTGAGGCGTTCACTGAACGCTATGGATTCGCGCCGGGCTACCTGCGCGACAGCGGCAAGTGGTTCGAAACGGTCGGCACGGTGACACCGCGCTTCAACCGGCTGATCTTCTACGACGGCATGCAGTTCCATTGCAGCGACATTCCGCACCCCGAGCGCCTCAGCGCCGATCCGGCCCACGGCCGTCTGACGCTCAACGGCTTCTTCACCTGCCGCCGACGAGCCAGTTGAGGGCTCACCGGGTCCGTCACGGCTTTTCCGCTATAGTTCGCCGCCTTTCACAGCGGGAGACGGCACGCGGTGTGTCCGGCAAAAGTGGCCAAGAATGCCAAGCGGGGCTATCTGATCCCGATCGGCGGCGCCGAAGACAAACTCGGTGACCTCAAGATCCTCAAGCGCTTCGTCCGGCTGTGCGGCCGCAGTCCCACCATCGGCATCATCCCCACCGCCTCCAGGCGTGAGGACACCGGCCGGATCTATCAGGAACTCTTCGACGACATCGGCGCCGACCGCTCGGTGGTCCTGAACTTCACCCATCGCGACGATTGCGAAGATCCAGCCCTGTTGGCGGTGATCGAGGAAGCCAGCGGCATCTTCATCACCGGCGGCAACCAGCTGCGGCTGTCGACCACACTTGGCGGCACTGCGGTGGCCAAGGCTCTGCGTCGGCGTCATGCCGCCGGCATGCATCTGGCCGGCACTTCAGCCGGCGCCGCGATCATGCCCGAGCACATGATCGCAGGCGGTGACGAAGGCCAGACGCCGCGAGCCGGCATGGTGACCCTCGCCCCAGGGCTGGGCCTGTCCAACAAGATCATGATCGATCAGCACTTTCGCCAGCGCGACCGGCTTGGTCGGTTGGTCGCGGCGGTCGCCTTGAACCCCTTCGCGGTGGCCCTGGGCATCGACGAGGACACCGGTGCCTTCATTGATCCGGACAACACGCTGGAGGTCGTCGGCAGCGGCACCATCACGGTGATAGACCCGGCGCGCCTGGGCCACAGCTCCATGCCAGAGGCCGACCCTGGTGAAGTCCTCAGCGTCACCGGCATGCAACTGCACGTGCTCGGGCATGGCGGGCGCTTCGACCTGGACAGCCGGATTGCCCAGCCGCCACCCGAATGAACGCACGCTCCACCGGAGAGTCCGCTGGTCGAGATGACTGCACTGCCAGCACACTCCGATTAACCTCAACGGCTGCTCTCGCCCCCTTGCAGATGCCATGTCCATGAAGCGATCCCTACGCGCTACTCCCCCGAGCCCGATCACGGCACCGAAGCTCGTCACGCTGGCCTGGCTGGTGGTCCTGTCGATGCTGTTGCCGCTTTCTGAGCTGACCGCTCAGGCGCGACTTCGGGCCATTCCTGACGAGAGCCTGTCCGGGCTGCTGCAGCAGATTGCCCTGGGCGACACTCAACTCAACTGGGCCGAGCTGTCCCCGCTGGCGCGCGCCCAGCTGATCCAGGTACTGGCTGGTCGGCGCTATACCGTCCATCTGGCCGCTTGGGACGGCGCTGGTGATCCGCAGGATGCCGCGTCTCGCTTTGATCGGGATCGGGTCGAAATCGCCGACCCCACTCAGGCCAGGTGGTGGTTCTCGGTGCGCAACGAAGGCAAGGTCGCCAGGCGCATGCGCTGGCAGCTGTCCCGATTCCCGTTCGACGAAACCGTCGATGACTGGCGCGCGCCCGCTGGCATGCTGGCTGCAGGTGAGGTTCTGCGCCAGAGTGATCGCTCGCTGCCGGAACGATTCGAGGTCGACCTCGGTGAGTATCTGCTCGGCGGCAACCGCACCAACAGCGCCCTGCCGGCAGCAGTGGCTCTGACCAGCATGCTGCACGAGAACTATCCCACCGGGACCATGTACTTGCGTCTGATGGCACTCGGGCGCAATGGCAGCCCGATCAGCATGCCGTCGAACAGCATTCGCATCGACCTGCGCCCGTTGTCCAGCGGAGAACCGATCGAGGGCCCGCGTCCGCAGGTTGGAGTGGCCGGCTTCCAGATGTTGCGCCCCTTGGCCGCCGATGCCCGTTGCTGGGTTCGCGGCACCCGGGCGCTGGAAGTGGCACCGGCTGAGTCCATCGTCGAGAACGCGCCGGAGCCGCATGGCGAGCCCCTCGCGGTGACCGAAACCGCTGCGGTGAATCTGTGCTCGAGCGAGCACAGCGATGTGCTGGCACTGGTTGCCAACGCCTTTGGCAGTACCGAGGGCATGACCGAACGGATGCGCCAATGGGGCCGGCAGCGCCTGGAGTCGGTGTCCGAGCTGATCCGGGATGAGACCCAGAGCAACTTTGGCGGCGTCACCGCAGCTTGCACCAGCCAATGCCGACAGGCCATTACGCTGGTCCTGGAGCAGGTGGTCAGCCTGTCCGGCGGACCACCGCATTCGGTCTTCCCCAGTCCGACGTGGCCAGAACTGCAGCCTTATGTCCAGCGGATGTTGCGCTCGGCACTGGCGCGGCACAGCAGTCTGGGTGAGGCCTTTCTGGACCAGGCGACGGCGGGCGCCACCGAGTTGTTCATGACCCGCCTTGCCGATCCGGGCGGCTTGACCCCACCGGCATTCGAGCCGGCAGCCGAGCATCAGATACGGATGCCCGCCATTGTGCTGCAACTGCACACCGAACAGGCCACCGAAGGCCGTTGGTTGCAGCTGCGCGAGCTGAGCAGAACACCCCGTGTGCATCCGGTGCTGATCCCGGTGCCGCCCATGCTGGCCAGCGACCGAATCGCCATACCGGTGCAACTGAGCAGCACGGACCTGCCCGATCTGTCCGACCTGATGCTGCCCTCGCGATCGGCGCTGCTGCAGGCATCCAATACCACCGAGGCCCTGATGCACGACGTCACCTCGCGACTGCGCGGTCTGGACAAGGCGCTGACCAAGGCGCAACGCAAGGCCATTTCCGGAAAGCTGCGACTCGAACTGGCCTGGCGTGATGCGGACGGTCGCTACCAGCCGATCGGAATCGCCACCTGTCGCGCCGATCGCGACGACAGCTGCCAGCTGAGTACGCGCTGATGGGCAGCACCGGCATCTCCAGGTCGTGGCCAGCCGGACGTGGCGGTCTGGCCGTCAAGCTGCTGCTGCTGCAGTTGCTGTGGATGTTGCCGGCGCTGGGATTGGCCGACTACTACGTGCTGCGCGTCGAGACCCGTCGACTGGAGTCCGGGCTGGCCGAGGGTCGTCTGGATGCCGTCGGCGCGGCGATGGCCGTCGGTTTGGAGAACCACCCGGCCGATCCGGACATTCTGGCCTTGGCGCTGGACCGCGAGCGGCTCCTGCTGGAGCGCGCACGGGGTGGTCTGGCCGAAGGTGCCGGTCATATCCTGGTCGAGTTGAGCGATCAGCCCCTGCAGCTGACGCTGACCGATCAGAACGGGCGTCGCCTGGCGCGAAGTGGCCCGGCGGATGCACAGGCTCCGACCGCAGGCTGGCTGGTTCATGAGTCAACCACCCCCCTTCGCCTGCGCGATGGCACGGCGGCCGTTCTAAGCTTGAAACTGGCCGTACCGCGCCCCGGACTGTCGGTGCTGGCACCACGCAGCTTTGAAGGCAGCATGCTGGTACTGACCGCGCTGTTGCTGGCGGTGAGCGGCGGCGTGCTGCTGAGTCTCTACCTGGGTCGCCGGCTCGGTCGTATTCGCCGGCAGGTCATGGCCTGGCGACGCGGTGAGCTGAGTGGTCGCATTCATGGCGGTCACAGCGACGAACTGGGCGTACTGGCTGCCGATCTGGATGCCATGGCGGCAGATCTGGATCAGTTGCTGCACGACCGCGCCAGCCTGGCCGCGTTGGAAGAACGACAACGGGTCGCCCGCGACTTGCACGATACCGTCAAGCAGAAGGCTTTCGCCCTGGGTCTGCAACTGGCGGCATTGCGTCGCAGCGGTGGTCAGTCCGCGGCGGCGCTCGGTGAGGCCGAGCGCTTGTGTTCGGAGATTCGTGATGAACTGGCCGAGGTCGTCACCACGCTCCACCCGCAGCCTCGCCGAATCGGGGATTTCCGACAACGCCTGGCTGATCGCGCACGACGCTGGCAGCAGGCGACTGGACTGGCGCTGAAGATGAGCTGCGAAGCTGGCGAGGAGCCTGTCGCCAGTGTTTCCGAGCAGTTGCTGCGAATACTGGATGAAGCCCTGGCCAACGTGGCCCGACACGCCGGTCCCTGCCAGGCCACCGTCACCCTGCGCCGCAGTTACGATCATCAATGGATTCTGGAGATCGCCGATGACGGCCGTGGCTTTGATTTGGCGTTGGTACCCGGCCGCGGATTGGTGCATCTGCGCGAACGCACCGAAGCCGTTGCCGGCGAGTTGCGGCTGCAATCGACGGTTGGCCGGGGTACCCGGGTCGCCGTGAAGCTCGCATTCACGCCCAACGACATCGAGGCGGCGCCGACTTCCGCGCGCTGGTCGCCAACCTGATGGGCGCCGTGTTGAAGATTCTGCTGGTCGATGACCACGCGGTGGTCCGCGATGGTCTGGCCGCCATTCTGTCAACCGAGCCCAGTTTTGAGGTCGTTGCGGCTGTCGCCAGCATCGATCAGGCGCTGCAGCGGCTGCGTGGCCAAGCCATCGATGTCGTGCTGCTGGACCTGCTGCTCGGCGAGGACAACGCCGTGGATCGGCTGGATTCGATCCGCCAGATTGCACCGGACACGGTCGTCCTGATGCTCAGCAGCGTGCAGGATGAACGGCAAGCCCGACAGGCCATCCGGCAAGGTGCGGCAGGGTTCTTGACCAAGGACATGGATGCCGATGCGTTGATCCTGGCCATCAAGGCGGCGACCAGGGGCGAGATGCAGCTGAGCAGCAAGCTCGACCCACGGCTGGTGCGCGGAGCCGGTGCGATCGATTCCGAAGGACTGAGCGTGCGCGAGAGCGACGTGCTGCAACTCCTCGCCGAAGGTCTACCAAATGCGGACATCGCAGCGCGCCTGGGCATTGGTGAGGCCACGGTCAAGACCCATGTGGGCAACCTGCTGGCCAAGCTCGGCGTCAATGACCGTACCCAGGCGGCTGTGTACGCCTGGAAGCACGGCCTGGTGCGCCGCGGTGGCGGCAGCGGCTGACCGGCCTTGGTTCGCGACCGGGCCAGACCACGTCGTTCAGTGGGAACCGGGATTGTGAGCTGCTGCTCATCGCTTATGGTCGTCCGGGATTTGCGATGCGTCGACTTGACCGCGAGATCCAGACGGAATTTCCAATACCATGACGCAATCTGGCGCGGAGCAACCAAGCGATGCAGATTCGCAGAATCAAGTGTTGC
>JAWLAT010000001.1:0-350432 GCA_041395325.1 Lysobacterales bacterium | reverse complement strand
CAAGCCGATCGTCGGCCGTGGCCTGGCCGCTTCGGACGTTGATGGCGACGGCGATCTTGATCTGCTCCTGACCCAGGTCAACGGCGCACCGTTGCTGCTGCGCAACGACCAGCGCAGCGCTCACCACTGGCTCTCGATTCGCCTGCGCGGCCGCGCGCCCAACACCGAAGCACTGGGCGCCCGAGTCACCCTGGAAACCCCCGCTGGCACGCAGCATCGCAGCGTCAGCCGCAACCGCAGTTATCTATCGCAGACGCCGTCTCGTCTGCACTTCGGCCTGGGCGATCAATCCGCGGTCAACCGGCTGGCGGTGCGCTGGCCGGACGGGACGGTGCAGCCGATCGAACTGGAGGGGGTGGATCGGGAGATCGAGATCGTCCAGCCCTGAGAACTCGGAGCGATCTACGGCAACAATCGATCCAGCGCCTCGCACACCCGATCCACCTCCGCTGCCCCCATCTGCCCATGCAAGGGAACGGCCAGACAGCGCCGGCCGATGTCTTCGCTGACCGGCAAGGCGACCTGGCGATGGCGACCACGGTGATAGGGCAGCTGATGGACCGGCGTGAAATAGGTGTTGCAGCCGATCCCGGCGGCGCGCAGGGACTGAATCAGCGCGTCGCGGCGGTGGTGCAGTTCGGGGGCCAGACGTAGCGGCCAGGTGAACCAGGCCAGGCGTTGGCCAGCTTCGGCGGGCGCGAGCAACTCGAAGCGCGGGTCAGCGGACAGGCGCGCGCGGTACAGCGCCGCGATGGCCTCGCGCTGTCGTAGTGCGGACGGCAAGCGCTGCAACTGGACCTGACCGATCGCCGCATGCCATTCGGATAGCCGCGCGCTGTGACCCGGGTGATCGTCGATCGCCTTGCCGCTGAGCGGGTCCAGGCCCTGATTGCGCAGCTGTCGCGCGCGCAGTGCCAGCTCGGCATCGTCGGTGACCAGCATGCCGCCCTCGCCGGCCGCGACCGACTTGTTCGGATAAAAGGCGAAACAGGCAAAGTCGCCGTGGCGACCGACCGGCCCCTGCGCGTCGGCTGCGCCGGCCGCTTCGCAGGCATCCTCGATCAACCTCAGGTCATGAGTGCTGGCCAGGGCCTGCAGCGGCTGCATCGCGGCGGGGCGACCGAACAGATGCACCGGCATGATGGCGCGAGTGCGCGGACCGATCGCGTCCGCCACTGAGGCCGGATCGATGTTCAACGTCGTTGGATCGACGTCGACCAGCACCGGCGCGGCGCCCGCGGCGAGGATCGCGTTGACCGGGCCGACGAAGGTGTAGGCCGGCACGATCACTTCGTCACCGGGCCCGATTCGCAGCGCCTCCAGCGCAATCTGCAGGGCCATCGTGCCGGAGTTCACGCCGATCCCGTGCCGGCGGCCGGCCAGCTCGGCCATCGCCTGCTCGAAGTCCAGCAGCGCCGGACCGACGCTCCAGCGACGGCTGTGCAGCACGCGCAGCAGTGCCTCGGCCTCGGCCGCATCAAAGTCCGGACTGGCCAGCGGTAACTCAGCACTCATGGTCGAAGGCCGGCGCATCGGCGCACAGCGGCAGCGCCCGTTTTCGCAGCAGCCGCGGGTCCAACGGCACACTGCGCAGCCGCTCGACGATGCGTTCGGCGGCGTGGCCATCGCCATAAGGGCTGCGCATCCCCGCCAGCGAGGCCCGATAGTCGGGGCTCAGCGCCGTCTGCAGCGCAGCGCGAATGGCGGTCGTTTCTGCCGGTGCATCGATGATGTTGGCGGCCCGCTCGCGACCAGCCTGGCGGTCGCCGATGTTGACGCAGGGCAGTGCCAGCGATGGCGATTCCATGATGCCGCTGCTGGAATTGCCAACCAGCGCGGCGGCCAGGCACAACAGGGCCCAGTAGGCGCGGTGTTCGAGATTGACGAAGACCCTGGCCTGCGCACGTCCGGCGCAGAAGGCTTCCGCCTGGCGAATGAAGGCCTCGCGCCCGGCATCGGCGTTGGGGAAGCAGAAGACGATCGGCTGCGGGCAATCGGCCAGCGCCTCGAACAGACAGGCCGACTCGGCTGCCGGGTCGCGCAGCAGCGTGACCGGATGCCAGGCCACCACCACCGGGGCGCGTTCGGGGTCCAGTTCGGCCTCGCGCAGCAGATCCCGCACGTCCGGCAGCGTGCTCAGGCGCAGATGATCCAGCGAGGGCGCGCCGACCTGATGCACCCGCCAGGCTTCCTCGCCCAGCGCCAGTACCCGTCGACGGGCCTGCTCGGTGGGCACGAAGTGCAGATGCGACAGCTTGGTCAGTGCATGGCGCACCGCATCGTCGACCGCCCCTTCCGAGATCTCGCCGCCCTCGATGTGGGCGATGGGGATGCGCAGGGCCAGCGCCACCGAGGCCGGGGCCAGCATTTCGTAACGGTCGGCGATCAGCAGCAGCAGGTCCGGCCGCTCGCGTCCGAGCCAGTCGGCCAGCGACAAGGTGGCCAGACCGATGGTCTTGGCCATGCCCACGTCGCTGTCCGAATCGAGCAGGCATTCCAGCGGTGCGGGCAGCGGAAATCCGTCTTCGGCAAAGCGCCGCCAGGTCTCGCCAAAGCGCGGCGAGCCGTGGGCGGCCATCGCGACCGGCAGCAGTTCGATATCGGCCGCCGCCTGCAGACCCTTGAGCACGTAGTAGAGATGGCCGTAGTCGGCACGTGAGCTGCTGACCACGGCAATGCGACGTCGCTGCGGGCTCATCGGAGTCTCACGGTGATGACAGGCGCGGATTGTAGCGAGCGGGCTGCCAGCGGGACGTCGATGGCGCCCGGCGCACGGCGGGTGCACCTGGGTGGCAGCGCCTCGACATGGCCGCGGTATGCGCTACTGCAACCGCCAGCGCCAGCGCAGCCACAGCGAAACCGCCAGCAGCGGCAACAGATACATCGCCAGCCAATGGCGCAGCCAGCCCGGACCCAGCCCATGCAGCGCTTGCGCCGGCAGGTCCAGCGCGACGGCCTGCAGCGGGCCGTCCTCCGGCAGATAGTCGGCCGGGTTGGCGATCAGCCAGTTGAACGGCAGGCTGCGCTTGTGCAGCACGGGAATCGCGTAGTCGCCCGCCGGCGGCAACGTCAGCAGTCGCTGTTCGCCCTGGCGCAGCTGTACGGGTTGTTCGGCTGCTGGCCAGCTCAGCGCCCAGCTGCCGCTGTCCGGATCCCAACGCACTGCGGACGCACCGTCCGGCCCCGACCATTGCAGTGCCTCCACCGGGACGCTCAGCCCCTGCGGCTGCACCTGCAGCGTCTCGCCGGCGGCAGGCCATTGGTGACCGAAGTGATTGGACAACCAGGGCAGCAGGAACAGCACCGGCAGGCCCGACAGCATGGCCGGTACGAAACTCAGGCGCAGATGACGACCACTGAGGCGCAGCAGTTCGCCGACCCGCGTCATCAGTCCATCGAAGGGACCGTCGTAGCCGGCCAGCTCCTGTCGCAATGCCCGCGTGCGGTCGGACAGCGCGGCCAATTTCGATTGCGCCGACCAGCGCCGGTACAACGCCATGCTGACCACGCCGCTGATCGCGCCGTAAAGCCACACCCGCAGCAGCGCCGGCAACAGCAGCGCCAGCCAGCCATCCACCGCCTGCAACAACGGCGCCGGCAAGTCCAGCAAGCCCATCGCGCTCATGGACCGGCCGGGGTGTGCTGCAACAGGAAGTGCGCCATGCCGGCGATGTCCGGCGGCGCCTGCTCCGGCTTGAAGGAGAGGAACAGCACGCCCGGCACCAGCTCCGGATCGATGCAGTGATCGCCGCTCCAGGGCTGCAGGTTGTCTTCGATCAGCGCCGCCGGCGCGCCACCCAGACTGGTCTGCCAGGAGGCGCGATAGCCTGAGGCGTAGCCGACGATCAGGTCCGGCATCTGATCCTGGTAGGGTCCGGGATAGATACGCTGGCCGCGAAAACTGCGCCGCACCACCGGCTGGCCATCCTCATCGCGCCATTGCGACAGCTGCTCGACCAGCTCACTCAGCAGCGCGTCGCGATCGGCCGGCGCCACGATGCCCTGTGCTTCGCGGCCCTGCACGTTCAGATACAAGCCGTTCAGTCCCAGCGCATAGGCGCGGCTGCGCGACAGATCGACATCGGCGAACAGCGGCGCACTTTCGCTGGCCCCGTCGCGCAGTACCAGCCAGCCTTGCTCGATCAGCCAGCGATTCAGATGCACGGCGCGGCGGAAGGGGGCGAAGCCATGATCGGACAGCACCACCAGACGATCATCGGGCCGCAGCTGGCGGCGCACCTCGCCCAGTACCCGATCGGCCTCGCGGTAGATCCATTGCACCGCCTCGCGTGCCTCGGGCGAGCTGTCGGCATACAGCGGGTGCTGCGGATCCAGCCCGCGCCAGAACATGTGGCTGACCCGATCGGTCTGCACGAAGACCTTGACCACCAGTTCGCTGTCGTCGGCGGCCAGCGCATCGGCCAGCATCGCTTCGCCCTCGGCCAGCGTGGTCTTGATCATTTGCAGGAAGGCCTGCTCGGGCAGATGCCCCTGATTCAGCGACCAGGTTTCCTCGGGCATGCCCAGCGTGTGGTAGCGGCCGATGCGCTCGGCCAGTGCCGGCGCGTACTCGGGCGGTGCGCTCAGCGGCAGCACCGGTTCGGTCGGATCGGCCTGGATCGGTGAGACATACAGCTGCGGCCGCGGCAGCGTGCTGATCAGCTGCAGGCGGACCATGCCGGGAATGCTGCCCAGCCCGTGCTCGAACTGCAGCGGCCACCAATCACTCCATTCCCCCACGGCCAGGCGGCGGGTCTGGCCGCCCAGCTCGATCTGCGCGCCGTCGGCGTCGAATTGCAGGATCAAGGGCAGGCTCAGCGGGGCTGCATCGGTGCTCAGGGGATGCGCTGGCCCGTCCAGCTGCGTCTGCACGCGGCCATCGGTGGTCAGGCGCATCTGCACCACGCGACCGCCACTGCCTGGTGGCGGCGGCGGGCGGGTCGAGTAGTAGGTGTAGGTGCCCTGGCTGCCGAGCAGATCAGGCACGCCCATCCCGGACAGCATGTGCTCGATGGGCTCGGGCGGATAGGTCACCGGCACCCGCAGCACGGTCGCGCGCTGGCCCTGCTCGGTGGCCGCCATCCAGAAACTCTGACCCTGGCGCAGGTTCTCCAGCGTGCCCTCGCCAAAGGGCAGGCGCCAGCCAAACAGGTCCAGCGTGCTCGGCGGCGTGTAGCGGGCAATCGAGAAATCCGGCTGATAGGTGGCGGGGTCGCGACGCAGAAAATCGTGGATGCCATGGCCACCCGGACCCAGCCCGGTGGCAAAGCTGGACCAGGCCACCGGCGATTGCGGCGGATTGCTGGTGCCCAGTGGCTGGTAGTGACCGTCACGGCGCAGCCGGTCGAACTCGGGCAACAGGCCCTCATCCATCCAGCGCTCGACCAGTTGCGGATCCATGCCATCGAAGCCGAGCACCACCAGGCGCGACTGGGCCGGCACCGGGGGCGGCGCCTCTCCGCAGGCAGACAGCAGCAGCACGAGTGCCGCCGCAGGCAGCAGGCGCATCATTCTCCGGACGGAGTTTCGTTGCGACGCGCACGCAAACGGCGCAGTGCCCAACGCAGCGGCCAGAACAGAATGGCCATCAGCACCACGAAAATGCCAACCAGCCAGGCCCACAGCGAACCCAGCAGACCGATCCCGGACCCCGGACCGATGTAGGCCTCGGCCACGGCAGGCAACAACAGCAGGCCGACCAGCAGAATCAGATAACGCAACATGAGCATCCGTCCACAACCAGACCGCGCAGTTTAACCCGCGAATTTCACGAGGACTCGTTGCGAGCAGGCAACGAATGCGCACGCCGGCTGCGGCGAATCGGTGCCACCCAGCCCGACCCGCTCTCGGCTAACCTTGCCGCATGCACGATGTCACCCCGACCAGCCCCGCCGAGGTCAGCCGCGGCGACGGCGAATTCCGGCCGCCTGCCCTGGGGCTGCGTCTGAGCAGCCGCCTGCTGCATGCCACGCGCGGCGCCTGCGCCTGGCTGGCCGATCGCGAGAGCGCATTGCTGGGCTCGGCGCTGGCCGAGGTGCCGCTGCGCGAGCCCATCTTCATTGCCGGCGTCGCGCGCTCGGGCAGCACCCTGTTGCTGGAGGCGCTGGCGTCCCTGCCGTCGGTAGCCAGTGCCCGTTACTGCGACTTCCCACCGGTCTGGTTTCCCTACTGGTGGACCCGCCTGCGTGAGCAACTGCCCTTGCCAACCCCAGCACCGCGCATGCGCGCGCACGGCGACGGCATCAAGGTGACACCGCTCAGCCCGGAGGCCTGCGACGAGCTGTTGTGGATGCACTTTTTCCCGCAGCGGCATGACCCGACCGTCGACCAGCGCCTGGCTGCCACCGACCAGCAAGCCCGCTTCGACAGTTTCTACGCTCGGCACATTCGCAAACTGCTGCTGGCCCGCGGCGCCCAGCGCTACCTGTGCAAGGGCAACTACAACCTGCTGCGCCTGCCCTATCTGCGGCGACTGTTTCCGGATGCGCGCTTCGTCGTGCCGATCCGCTCGCCCGCCAGTCAGGTGCAGTCGCTGGTCCGCCAGCATGAGCGCTTCAGCCGATTGTCGGCGCGCTGGCCCAGTGTCGGTCGCCAACTGGCCCTCAGCGGCCATTTCGAGTTCGGTCCGCAGCGCCGGGCCGAGTGTGCCGACGTGGCCGAGGCCGTCGCGATCGAGGCAGCCTTCGCGGTCGGGGACGAGGTCGGCGGCTACGGCCGGCAATGGGCCTCCAGCTATGGCGTGCTGGCCTCGTGGCTGAAAGCCGACCCGGAGCTCGCCCACCAGGTGCTGCTGCTGCCGCACGAACGACTGTGTGCCGATCCGGCCGCCACGCTGCGCCAACTGGGCGAACACTGCCGCATCGAACAGGGCCGGCTTCAGGACTGGCTCGTGTCATGGCAGCACCGTATCCAGGCCCGGCCGGAACCCGCACTGGAGGCACTCCTGCTGCAGACGGTCGAACAGCACTGCGGTGCGGTCGCGCGACAACTGGGCTACGCGTCGATCACCGGAGCACTGGCATGAAGCGTCGCCGCTGGGCGCTGTCTCGATGTCGTGCATGGCGGGGATTGGCACTCGGCCTGCTGTTGTGCGCTTGCCAGCCAGCCGAACCGCCCGCGATCGACGTGGCACCACCGCCGGATCTGGCGCAGCTGGATCTGGCAGTGCGCGAGCAGTTTCGGCAGCTGTGGGAAGCCGATACCCGCGACTGGGGTGCCCTGGCCCAGTGGTTTCATGTCTATCGCTATCCGGACAGCGCCGAGCGCTGTTACCGCGAAGCCATCCTGCAGCAGCCGCTGGAGCCGCGCTGGCCCTATTTGCTGGCACTGCTGCTGGTGGAGAAGTCCGATCCCAGCGCTGCCGAGTATCTGGAGGCAGCGCTGGCGCTGGCGCCAGAAGCCCCGCAGATCCGCCTGCAGCTGGCGGATATGGCGCGCCGCCAGGGACAAGCCGAGCAGGCCGCCGAGGGCTATCGCGCCGTACTTGCTGCGCGGCCCAAGGACGCCGCCGCGCGCTTCGGCATGGGCCAGCTCGCCCTGCAGCGCGGCGACGCGCCCGCAGCGCTGGAATGGCTGCTGCCGCTGGCCGAGGAACAACCGAATGCGGCCGAGTTGAACTACGCTCTCGGCACCGCCTGGCGCCTGCAGGGCGATGCGACGCGCGCTGCGGCGGCACTGGAGCGGGTACCCGACAGCAATCTGCACCAGCTGCCGCTGCAGCGTGACGACCCCTGGCAGGCGGCCATGCAGCAGATGGACCGCGGCTCGCGAATGCTGACCCGTCGTGGCATTCGGGCGTCGCGCGAAGGTGACCATGCCCGCGCTGCGCGGCTGTTCGGGGCGGCGGTCCAGAGTGACCCCGATGGCGTCGAGGAACGACTGAACTGGGCGTTGGCGCTGTCGCAACTGGGTCGCCACGAAGCCGCACTGGCGCAGATCGACGCCGCGCTGAATCGCAGCGTAGCCGACTCCGACATGCAACTGCGGGTGCGCACCGAACAGGCCCGGCTGTTGACGCTGGCCGGCCAGCCCACCCAGGCTGAGCGACTGCTGCAGGCGCTGCTGGACGATCATCCGGAGCAGCTGCGTGCGCGGCTGGAACTGGCCCGATTGCTGCACACGCGCGGTGATATGAGCGGCGCCCTGGCGCAGTACGCGCAGCTGCGAGCGGCTGGGGCCGCCAGTCCGGAGCTGGTCTTCTGGCAGGCCGCAGCACTGCTGGCGCTGCCCGATCGGGCGGCTGCCGCTGAGCAATTGCGGCGCGATCTGCATGACGACCCGGAGCGGCAACGGCTGCAACTGCTGCAATGGCGCCTGCTGGCGACCGACCCGAGGGCCGACCGGCAGTCGTTGAATTCCGCGCGGGACCAGACTCTGGCACTGACGCCGTCGCCCAATGTCCTGCAGGTCGAGACATTGGCCATGCTGCTGGCCGGCTCTGGCGATCACGAGCGCGCCGCGCGCTGGCAACAGGCCGTCGTGAGCGCACTGGAGCAAGCCGCGCCGGCGCAGGCTGCGCTGGTCGAATCCCTGCACATCGCCCGCCGACGACTGACTCTGTACCGCGAGGCTCGGCGACCGCTGAAAGCGTGGGAGCCCACCGAGCGCCCACTGGCTCTGCGCATCCAGGTGCCCGGGGGCGGCTGAACCGTCCCCTGCGAGGGCCGGAGCATCCGGGCTATGCTGCGCGGCCACCCTGGCTCGGTCGATCGCATGCGAACCCGCTGTCTGTTTCCGTTGCTGCTCGCTCTACTGGCCACCGCATGCTCGGAGCCGACAGCAAGCGGGGATGCGGCGGCAACGCTTCCAGAGTCCGAGCCGCCAGCGACGAATCCGCGCTGGCTGTTTGAGGATGTGGCCGCGGCCAGCGGTCTGAGCTTCGAGCACTGGAACGACATGCGCGGCGAGTTGCTGTTCGTCGAGCCGGTCGGCGCCGGCGGTGGACTGGCGGACCTGGATGGCGATGGCGATCTGGATGTGATCCTGCTGCAGGGCAGTGCGCTGAAGCCGCCCGATCCGACCCATCCACCGGTGTTCCCACCGCCGGCACAGCCTGGCGCTCGCGTCTTCCGCAACGATCTGCAAATGCTGCCCGATGGCCAACGGCAGCTGCGCTTCGTCGATGTCACCGAGGCCAGCGGCCTGCGCGCCGACGGCTATGGCATGGGCATGGCTACCGGCGACTACGACAACGACGGCCGCATCGACCTGTATCTGGCCAATTTCGGTGCCAACCAGCTGTGGCGCAACGTGTCCACCGACGGGCAAATCCGCTTCGAGCAACAAACTGAGGTGGCCGCCGTCGACGATCCGCGCTGGTCGACCAGCGCCAGCTTCGTCGATATCGATGACGACGGCTGGCTGGACCTGTATGTCGCCAACTACGTCAACTTCAGCCTCGATCGTCACCGCGCTTGCCGCTCCGGATCGGGGAGACCGGATTTCTGCGGGCCGAATGCCTACGACGGCGAGCCCGACAGCCTGTTCCGCAATCTGGGCAACGGTCGCTTCGAGGACATCAGCCGGGCCAGTGGCATCCAGGCCGAGCCATCCAGCGGCCTGGGTGTGGTGACGGCCGATCTCGACGGCGACCGGCGTATCGACATCTACGTGGCCAATGACCTGCGCCGCAATCTGCTCTGGCGCAATCTGGGGCTGCGTGACGGTCTACCACGCTTCGAGGACATCGCGCTGCTCAGCGGCACGGCGGTGTCGATGGATGGTCGCGCGCAGGCCTCGATGGGCATCGTCGCCGGTGATCTGGACGGCGATGGCGATGATGATCTGTTCATGACGCACCTGAGCGGCGATCACAACACCCTGTACCTGAATGACGGACGGGGCGGCTTCATCGACGCCTCGATGAACACTGGGATGGCGGCCTCGAGCCTGCCCCACACCGGCTTTGGCACCGTGCTGATCGATGTCGACAACGACGGTGCGCTGGATGTGGTGGTGGCCAACGGCGAAGTCCGCGTCATCGAGGCACAGGTGCAGGCCGGCGATCCGCTGCCACTGAAGCAGAGCAACCAGTTGCTCGTCAACGACGGGCAGGGCCACTTCGAGGATGTGAGCCATCAGGCCGGCATCGAGTTTCAGCGACTGGAAGTCAGCCGTGCCTTTGCGCTGGGCGATGTGGACAACGATGGTCGCAGCGATCTGCTGCTGACCAACAACAGCGGCCCGGCGCGCTTGCTGCTCAATCGCAGCAACAGTGCGCATCACTGGATCGGCTTGCGCGTACTCACGCCCAGCGGCCGCGATGCACTGGGACTGCGCTTGGGCATCCGCAGCGCCAATGGCTCATGGCAGTGGCGGCGGGTGGCCACCGACGGCAGCTATCTGGCTGCCAACGACGCCCGGGTGCTGGTCGGCCTGGGCGACTCGGCCGACGCCGTCGAAGTTCTGGCCGTGCGCAGCGACGGCAGCGAACAGCGCTGGCTGGACCTGGCACCGGACCGCTATCACGAGTTGCGACTGGAACGGTAATGCTGCTGCGCAGCCGTATCCAGTAGCCAGTTCCAGTTCCAGTTCCAGTCAGCAGCCGGCGCCCCGCAACTCGACGTTCAGCCGCAGGGACTCAACCAGACGGTTGGCCCAACAGTTGAACTTGACCGGCGATCTCGGCGCGCAATTTGCGCTGCAGAGCACGGGGTCGGCCTTGTCGATGCCGTCGCGCCAGTTCGTCGCGAACATCCTCGAAGCGGACCTCCGCGCCCTGCTGATGCTCGATCAACTGGTACAGCCAGAGCCGATCTCCGGAGTGAATCAGGCCGCTGCGTTCGCCGGGCGCCATCTGCCGCACGGCGCGCATCATCATCCAGTCCCGCTCGGCCAGCGTCCGTACGGTGAACCAACCCAGATCGCCGCCCTGTGCGGCGCTGGCATCGCGTGAATGCGCCTGAGCGGCCTCGCCGAAGGACAGCTCTCCGGCGGCGATGGCCGCCTCGATCTGCCGCGCCTGCGCCTGGGTCTCTTCGGTCGCCGCTCCGAAATCGATGGCAGCAACGTGGAAACGCTGCCAGCTCTGTCCGCGCTCGCTCATGCGCTGGAACTGGGCGCGCAGCGTGGCTTCATCGGGCTCGCCTGCCTGCTCCTCGGATTGCCGGATCAGCTCCGTTTGCGCCAACTGCATCAGCGTGCGCCAGCGCAGCTGCTGCTGCACGGACGGGTCCTCCAGCAGGCCCGCCTCGATGGCAGCCTGCGCCCGCAGTTCCGGCAACCGCCGCCTGGCCTCGGGCTGGCCTGGCTGCAGACCTGCCGAGCGCAGCAGGTCGGCGTCGAATTCGCGCGGCAACGCCGTCTGTGCCTGTCGGCGCAGGCGCTTGCGAATGACGTCGCGCAAGGCATCGCCGCCCAGCACACCGGCCTCATCGACGCGCTCACACAGGAACAGGGACAGCCCATCGGCCGTCTGCACGATCTCGCTGAGCTGACCGGCCTGCAGGGGTTCGACGGCCTTGGCCACGGCCGGCGGCAAGCGGTCCAGCGGCAGCAGTCCCAGCCGGCCTTCGCGAAAGCGCGTTTGCGACTGCGAGTGCTCGGCCGCCAACGTCGCGAAATCGGCGCCGGCCAGCAGTTGTTCACGCAGCTCCGTCATGCGTTCACGCACGCTGACCTGCGCCGCCGGATCGGCCGGCAAACGCAGAAACAGATTGCGCAGCTGCCAGCGCCGCGGCCGGTGTTCCTCTCCACCAACCGCTTTCCAGGCCGCCTCGACAGCCGCTTCATCGACCACGATCTCCTGCTCCCGGCGGGCAAGCAGGACTTCGCCTAGCAATTGCTGCCGCAGCCGCTCGGCCGCCTCGGAACGAACCGGCTCGGGCAGTCCCGCCGCACGCGCTTCGGCCATCCGCTGCAGCACCAGCGCGGTCGCGAAGTCCTGCAAATGGGCCGGCTCGGCGGTCAGGCCTCGCCAGGCCAGCCAGTCGAGATAGTCCGCCTGGCGCACCTCGACCCGAGCGCGCCGCTCGCCACCTTCCACTTCGGCAACCACACCCTCCCAGCTGGCGATGACGGGCGAGGAATCGGCACCCAGGCCCGCGCTCGGTTCGGAGCGCGAATCGGTCGGCGCCGAGCAGGCGGCAAGCAACCAGGCCAGCAGCGGCAGCAACGCTCGCCAAACGATGCTCGCCGCAGGCGGCCGGTAGCGGGGGTGACTGGACAAGGGTGCCTCCTGGCGCAGGTTAGCCCGGTAGCGTAACCCGCATCCAAGCAGCAGGTGGCCTCTGCAGCGTGTGCAGGACCGCTGGCACTCTGCTAGCTTCCCGATCCCCGCTGCACCAACTGCTCACGATGCCCTTGTCCGCTGTACATGCCCGCGCCCGCGCCGGCGCAATTGTGTTGACCCTCGGCCTGGGGCTGACAGCCTGTCAGCCATCACCGGAAGACACCGTCGACGCGCCAACCGTAGAGTTGCAGCCGGGTGAGATCGCGCGATCGGGCTCGCTGAGTGTGGACCGCCAGGCGCTGGACCAGTTTGTGCTGCGCCGGCTGCAGCAGGAGCGTCCGGTGCCAGGTGCGGATTTGTCCGGTTGGTACCGGGAGCGGATTCGCGAGTATCTGATCGAGGCAGACCTGCTGCAAACGGCGCGCGCGCGCCAGCTGGACCAGACCGAGGAATTCCAGTCGGCCCGAGCTTCGGTTCGCCGGGAGCAGGAAACCGACCTGTGCCTGCGGCAAAAGGTTGGGCAGTTGCCGCCGGTCCAACGCAGCGACCTGCAGGCCGAGTTCGATCGCCATGCTGACCAGTTCCAGCGGCCAGAGCGGCGCCTCACCTTGCACTACTACCGGCGGGCCAGTGATGCCGCGGCGATCCATGCCGCCAGTACCGAGCTGACGACGCTGCGCGAGCGCGTTCTGCAGGGTGAGGATTTCAGACGGCTGGCCCGTGCCGGCTCCGATTCGGAGTCACGTCACCGCGACGGCGAGTTGGGTTGGCTGTCGCGCGGCGAACTCCCGACCGCCATCGATGTGGCCGTCTTTGCGCTGGACGAAGGGGTCCCCAGCCAGCCGCTGACGACCGCTGACGGCGTCCATCTGTTCATGGTGGAGTCGATCGCTCCCGCACGTCGCGCGACGCTGATCGAAGCCTTGCCGGCGCTGCGCGAGCGACTGCTGCTGGAACGCCTGGAACCGACCCTGCAGGCCTCTCTGGCCAGCGATACCGATGACTACGATTTGCCGGACGATGCCACGCTCGCCACGCTGCTGCGCGAGTCCGACGGCAGCGACCTGCTCCTGCAAGATGGAGACTTCCAACTGAGCGTGGCCGATTTCCGGCGACATCTGGCGCGTGTCGCGCGGCGTGAGTCGGGTCAGGGGCTGCCCGGCGATCCACCCACGTTGCTGCGGGCCCTGCGCAATCGAGAAAAATTGCGTCGGGCCTGTCAGGCCGAAGGCTGGCTGGCCGACAGCGCCGTCGCCGCGGCGGTCAAACAATGGGAGGACCAGCGCCTGCTGGAATTGCAGCGGCGTGAGACGTTGCGAGCGCTGGCCGAAGAAGACGAGCAGCGCCTGCGGCTGTTCCACGATCAGAACCCGGACCAGTTCAGCACGCCGGTGCGCTGGTCACTGCGCCGGCTGCGCATCGCGCTGGATGCCAGCGCCAGCACGACGATGGCGAAACTGGAAGCAGCGGCGGCTTCCGGCGAACAGGACCTCATCGCGCTGCAAGCGCAAGTCGGCGGTGAGATCGACGAGTTGCCCCGCCAACGCGGTGCGGATCTGCGGCGCATCTCGCCGACGTTGCCGGCCCTGATCGCCCCGCTGCAGCCGGACCAGCTTTCTCCACCGCTGCGCACGCGCGAGCATCTGCAGATCTTCCAGCTGCTGTCTCGTGAAGATCCGCAGCCGGCAGACTTCGAATCTGCCCGCGAGCGCGTCATCAGCAACTTCGTGCGCTACCACGCCGCCGATCTGTATCGGCGTCATGCCGAGCGTCTGTTCGCCCGCCAGCCGCTGCAGATCGACCCCGATGGGCTGCAGGAGTTGGTTTCTGGCGGCCTGCCGCAAACCGACATCAGCCCCGAAGCGCTCGATCAGCTGCTGGAGGCGTTGTGAGAGGCGCCCGTCGCGCGGCCTTGCTGATCCCGCTGCTGTCGCTGCTGAGCTGCGGCCAGCCCGAAGCGCCGCGCTGGAATGTCCTGTTGGTGACCTTCGACACGACCCGCGCCGATCATCTGCAACCTTATGGACATCCGCGCACGGCGACGCCGACGCTGCAGTGGCTGGCCGATGAGGGCACGCTGTTCGAACAGGCCTTCACGGCTGCACCGATCACCGCGCCTTCGCACGCCTCGATCCTGACTGGCCGCTACCCGATGGCCCACGGCGTGCGCGACAACGGGCTGTTCACGCTGGCCGCCGAAGAGACTACGTTGGCAGAAATCCTGCGCGCGCAAGGCTATGCCACTGCCGCGGCGGTGGGCGCCTTCCCGGTCATCGGCCGCTTTGGATTCAACCAGGGCTTCGACCTGTTCGACGATGCGCTGACCGGCCATCTGGAGGATCACCTGGGCGAGCGCATCGTGCCGAAGGCGCGGTTGTTCTTCGACGAGCGTCGCGCCGCACAGGTCAATGAGGCGGTGCTGCCGTGGCTGGACGAGCAAAGTCAGACCGGTCGCCCGTTCTTCGTCTGGCTCCACTATTTCGATGCTCACCAGCCCTTCGAGCCGCCTCCGCCCTTCGATCAGCAGTATGCCGATGACCTGTATGCCGGCGAGATCGCCTATGCCGATCAGTCGTTGGGACGCCTGCTGGAGCATCTGCGCGGCCTGGGTCAGTTGGAGCGGACCCTGGTAGTGATGACCGCCGACCATGGCGAGGGCCTGGGCGAGCATGGTGAACTGACCCACGCGGTACTGGCCTACAACAGCACCCTGCACGTGCCGCTGCTGATTCGCAGCCCCGATGGCGCTGGCCGCGGCAAGCGCATCGAAGAACGCGTCGGTACGGTCGACATCGTGCCGACCATCCTGCAACTGCTGCAGATCGAGGTACCCACGCCCGTGCAGGGACGCAGCCTGCTGCCGCTGTTGCACGGTGAGGCCGGCGAATGGCGCCAGTACTACGCCGAGAATCTGTCTCCCCATCTGTCCCATGGCTGGGGCAAGCTGCGGGTCCTGTTCGATGGCGAGCACAAGTACATTCACGGGCCACGCCCGGAACTGTATGACCTCAGCGCCGACCCGAACGAATTGAACAACCTTCTTGAGACCGCGCCGGATGCCGAAGCGCGGATCCATGAGGAGCTGCAGCTGTTTCTCGCCGATCACGCCAGCGGCCAGAGCATCAGCACGCCGGTCGACGAAGAGACGCTGCGCCGCCTCCAGTCACTGGGCTATCTGCAAGGTGGCGCCGGTGGCAACACGACCGTATCCGAGCAACTCGAAGAAGGCGGCATCGCGCCCCACCTGCATGTGTCGCTGCTCAATGACATGAGCGCTGCCAAGCATCTGCTGTTCTCCGGACGCTATGTGGACGCGCTGACCTACACCCGCAAACTTGTCGAGGCGACACCGAACAGCCCCAACCATGTGGAGATGCATCTGGCCGCGCTGCTCGGCGCCGGCCAGACCGATGCGGCCTGGGACTTCCTGCAGCAGCCGCGCGAGATCGACTATCAGCCGGCCGAGCAGATCATCACTGTGCTGGCGCTGGCGCGCTTTCGCTCAGGCCAGGTCGACGAGGCCGTGGCCCTGCTGCGACAGCATCTGGATTCGCATTGCTCGGCGCAGAGCTGGTGGACGCTGGCGAGCCTGGAAGAGGTGCAGGGCCAGACCGAAGCCGCAGCCACGGCGCTGGAACAGGCACTGGACTGCGACCCCACTCACTGGCGCGCGCGCATCGATCGTGCAGTCGGCCTGGATCGCCGCGGCCAGCCGGAAGCCGCCGAAGCCGATTTCCTGCAGGCGATGCGTGACGCCCCCTTCGAGGCCAGGGTGACCTACAACTACGCCACCTTCCTGAGCACCCATGGTCGCCCGGAAGAAGCTCGGCAGTGGTTCGAACGCAGCGTGGCCCTCTCGCCCGGCTATCTGCGGGCCCAGTTGGCGCTGGTGATTCTGGCGGTCGACCGAGATGATCGAGAGGCCGCCGAGCGCTGGCTGTCGCGACTGCAGCAGACGGGCCCCGGCAGCCCCGAAGTGACCGCGGCTCGCGCGGCCCTGGCAGCGCAATCAGACACAGGCGCCCCATAAAAAGCGATGCCGCGACGTTGGCCGCGGCACAGCTTGGAAACACAATGGCAATCCTGCGCCCGAGGGCCGCGGCGAAGCGCACTACCCTCCGGTCAGCCCAGAGGCTGAATCACTCCGGGCTGGGCAGCAACTCCACCGGCACAATCGTGCCGCTCGCGCGCACGAAACCGTTGAACTGGCCACCGAAATCGAAGGTGCTGGTGATGTTCGGACCCATGCCACCGGTGTAGCCGACCACGCCGTGTCGACCCTGACCATCGGCGGTGCCGCCGCCAAATGCCGGGACATAGCTGTTGGCAAAGTCACCGAAAAGCACGTAGTAACTGCCTGGTATGGCGATATTGGGAACGGAGAAATCCACCGTGTCGGTCGCGCCAGCAGCGCCGGTAAATGTACTGAACACCGCCATCGCCCCACCGCCGCCCGTTTGCGGACCGAGCAGCACGAAGCCGGCCGACGATGTGGTGAAGGCCGGCCCCGGAACAACCACACCCTGCACCGCGGTGACGTTGGCGCTGGCAATCGTGCGACCTGCCACCGTATCGAAGCGGTTACCGATGATCGCGCCGCCACCGAAGTCGATCGACATGGGACCGGAGTCGTACTGGATCTGGCCTGCCTGGGCCACACCAGCGGGTGCGTCCGGCGCCGCTACGCGAGGCGGCGCCGATGCGCCCTCCGGAACGGCGGCACGGTAGCTGCCGCGCGCCGGCGTTTGCACGCCGCGGTTGGCGCGAACCTGCTTCATCACCGCGAACCATAGGCCGCGCCGCGCTTCCGGATCCATCGCCTTCAGCTCGGCGCGTCGCTGCGCGGGTTCGAGTCCGGCCAGACGGGCGACTTCAGCCTGATTGACCTCGGGCCCACCGCCACTCTGCGCAATGGCTGCAGAAACGCCCAGCGCCAACAGACTTCCCAGCACGATGCGCATCATTCTTTTCCCCCGACCCGGATTTACCGTTGATTAGTTGGTTTCAGGCCGCCGCAATTGGCTCTCGGCCGCCCGACTTTGATATTTGCCGAACGGTAGCACAGTGAGCCGGGCAAGGGCAGGCACCCGGGGCCAACGCGTGCAGGGTTGAACTGAAGAAGACGGCCCCGCAGCAGTGCATTGATTCAGACCTACCTGAACGGGGCGCTGCGGCCTCGCCATCGCTCGAACCAGGCACCAAGCGGGCCAGTGCTACGTCAGGCAGCGTTGGCGCCCAGGTCAGCTTGCCGCTCAAGGGATCGAATGCGCTGGACGCGCCGCCGGGTCACCGCTGAGCGGCGGACGCAGTGCCTTTGCCAGCCGGGAGGATAGCGACGCGCTGGCGCGTGGCCTGGCCAGCGACGGATCGCGCCGGGGCGGCCTCTGCAGCGAGTCCGGATGCGCCCTCCAGGCCCTGCAGTCTCTGTCACCTTGTGCAATCAGCATGGTAGCCTTCGCGATTATTCGAGCCTTTGCCAGCAATGCTGGTTTGGCAATAAGCGCAATCTGCCTGCGGGGAACGGGAGAAATTGATGAATCGGCTGCAATGGGCGATGGCTTTGGCATGTGCTGGCTACGGTGCGATAGCGACCGCAGCTCCGGGTGATCTGGATCTCACCTTTGGCGGCACCGGTATCGCGATCGCGGATTTCGGTACCGCTGCTGATCGCGGGCAGTCCCTGGCCTTGAGCGGCACCGACGTCGTCATCGGCGGCTACACCGGTTATTTCACCGATGCCGACTTTGTCTATCAACGGCTCAACGACGCGGGTCTGCCTCAACTCGGGTTCACGCATACCTTCAACGGCGACCCCGCCAGTGGCCACACGGCCGAAAAGGTGTTGGTCGACGGCAGCGGACGCATCGTCTTGCTGGGGCCGGTCAACGGCCGCTATGACAATGCCGAGATCGGCATCCTGCGCCTGCTCCCCGACGGCATCACCCCGGACGCCACCTTCGATGGTGACGGCGAGTTGGTGATCGATGTGGGCACCGACGCGCGGGCCTTCGATGCGGTCTTTGATGGCAGCGGCAACATCGTTCTGGCCGGCACCGACGGCACCAATGGCATCGTGGCGCGCGTAACGCCCGCCGGTGCGCTGGATGCAACGTTCGGGACGGCCGGTATCGCCACGATTCCCGGTCAGGCCGGTCAGTCGGTGGCCATTGATGGCAGCGGGCGCATCGTCGTCGCCAGCAGCAACCTGCTGAACTTGTCCGGCACCCAGGTCACTCGAATGACCAGTACCGGCGCACTGGACGGGACTTTCGGCGCAGGCGGGACATTCGGCGTGGCCGTCAACGGCGGCTACGACCTGCTGGTCGATGGCAGCGATCGTGTCGTGGTCGTCGGAACGACCCCCGGCGCGGCCTCATTTTCCGTAGCTCGCCTGACCACGGCTGGCGCGCTTGATGCGACCTTCAACGGCACCGGTTTGTCGACGGCGGACATCGGCCCCGGCTTCGACATCGCCTACGGTGTCGGCCTCGACAGCGGCGGCGGCATCGTCGCGGGCGGCGCAGCCGGCGGCAACAGCGCCGTGGTGCGCATTCTCGATGACGGCACACTGGACCCGATGTTCGGCACCGCTGGCGTAGTCGAACTGGACATCCAGGCCGGCTCGCTGGACGCGGCCTACGACGTGCTGGTCGACGCCATGGACCGCATCCTGCTGGGTGGCCGCGTGCATACCGGGGCCGGTAACGGTTACGACTTCTATGTGGCACGCCTGGAAGGCGGTGGCGGCACTGCCGATCTGTCGGTCACCCTGGCCGATGCGCCGGACCCGGTCAATGCGGGCACCAACCTGACTTACACGGCGGTGGCCACCAACAACGGTCCGGCCGATGCCGACACCGTCACAGTGACGCTGCCGCTGCCGGTGGGCACCACCTTCGTCTCGGCCAACGCCGACGGCGGTGGCACCTGCAACGCCGTCAGCCCGGTGGTCTGCACCTGGGCCGGCCTGACCGCCAACGGCGTCAGCCGCACCGCGACCATTGTTGCGGCGGTCGCGCCCTCGGCTACCGGCACGCTGAATGCCACCGTCACGGTCGCGTCCAACACGCCGGATCCGAACGCGGCCAACGACACGGCGATGACCACCACCGGCATCAACGTCGTGGCCGACCTCGCCATCTCCAAGACCAACGGCACCGCGGCGTCCACCCCCGGCCTGAACACCGTCTACACGATCGTGGCGAGCAACATTGGTCCTTCCGACGCCCTGGCGAGCACGGTGACGGACACCTTCCCGGCGGCCTGCACCACGGTCACCTGGACCTGCGTTGGCGCCGGCGGCGGCACTTGCACCGCCAACGGTTCGGGCAACATCAATGACGCGGTGAACCTGCCGCTGGGTGCCAGCGTGACCTACACGGCCACCTGCGCGATCGACCCGGCGGCCGTCGGTACGCTCGACAACACCGCTACAGTGGCCGTCGCCGGCGGCGTCACCGATCCGGTTGCTGGCAACAACAGCGCCACTGACAGTGACTCCCTGGGCGGCATGTCCGATCTGGCGATCACCAAGACCAACGGCACGGCGTCGTCCACGCCGGGCCAGAACACGGTCTACACGATCGTGGCGACCAACTCGGGTCCCTCGAATGCCACTGGCACGGTGGCCGACACCTTCCCGGCAGCCTGCACCTCGGTGAACTGGACCTGCGTGGGTACCGCCGGCGGAACCTGCGCGGCCAACGGCACGGGCAACATCAATGACGCCGTGACCCTGCCCGTCGGTGGCAGCGTGACCTACACCGCCACTTGCGCCATCGACCCGGCGGCCACCGGCACGCTCGACAACACGGCCACGGTGGCCGTGAGCGGCGGCAGCGACCCCAATGCGGCCAACGACAGCGCGACTGACAGTGACACGCTGACAGCCAGCGCGGATGTGAGCGTGACCAAGGTGGCGACCGGTGTGCCGACGCCGGTGCTGGTCGGTTCCAGCTTCGTCTACCAGCTCACCGCCAGCAACGCCGGACCGTCGACAGCCACCGGTGTGGTGGTCAGCGACTCGCTGCCGCTGCAGGTCGACCATGTCTCCAATGACTGCGGCGCGGCCTTCGCCGACCCGACCCTGACGTGGAACGTCGGCACGCTGGCGCCAGCGGCGAGCGCGGTCTGCAACGTCACTGTGGTGGTGGCCGACCTGGGTCAGATCGTCAACACGGCGACCATCACCAGCGCCACGGCGGACCCGGGCGCGGGCAACAACAGCTCGACGTCGACCATCACGGGCGCCGAAGAGACCGACATGGCGGTGACGCTGACGTCCAACGTGGCCGGTGCGCTGGCGGTGGGTGAAGGCTATGTCTACTCGGTGACTGGCACCAACAACGGCCCGGGCACGGCCTCTGGCATCGACTTCACGCTGGAACTGTCGAGCAAGGTGAGCTTCGTCAGCAGCACCTGCGGCGCCGTTCTCACCGGCAACACGCTGAGCTGGAGCGTGGCCACGCTGGCCAACGGCGACAGCAGCAACTGCCAGATCACGGTGGTCGTGGTGCTCGCCGGTGACATCTCGGCCACGGCAACGGTCAGCAGCGCAACTGCCGACCCGGATCTGAGCAACAACACCGACAGTCTGGTGGTGGGCACCGGCGCGATACCGGTCCCTGCGCTGGGTCAGTGGAGCCTGTTGCTGCTGGCGCTGCTGAGCCTGGGTATCGGTCTGCAGGCCATGCGCCGCGACTGATCGCCACCACAAGGCGGCATTGAAAAACCCGGCAGGGCAACCTGCCGGGTTTTTTCTTTTCAGGACCACGCTTGTGCGATCGGCCCCTGCAGTTGGCTACGCCCGCCAGCCCATCAGAGCGACACTCGCGGGAGCAACTCTGCACTGAGCCGGCACGGGCACCTTGGCAACGGGATATCGATGGATGGCGGGATGCGACCGCACTCGGGGGCGGCAGGCCAGCGGCGTCAGTTGAACTATCGACCCAGCAACTTGAAGGCCCTGTCCCATTCTCCGGTGTTGCGCCACAGGGTGATCCACAGCATGCCGGTCGCCTCCAGATAGTGGGCAACCTCCATGCCGCCGACGTCGACGGGATGCCAGCCGAAGTCCTGACAGAGGCCGGCAACCACCTGCCGGGCCGTCGGATCGTTGCCACACAGGAACATGTCTGGCGGGCCACCGCTGAACCGGGGGCGATAGAAGTGCGAGTAGCCGACGGTATTGAAGGCCTTGACCACCCGGGCATCCGGCAAGGCCTGCTGAATCAACTCGCCGCCAGACGTCCCCGGTGCACCAAGCAGGACCGGCCGGTCGCCGGATTTGTCCAGCGGGTTGGTGGCATCGAGCACCACCTTGCCGGCGAAGTGCGCGGGCCCCGCCAGCGCGATGGCCGCCGCAGCGTGAACGCCGGCCACGGCCAGGACAATCAGCTCGCCAAATGCCGCGGTCTGAGCCGGTGTACCCACCTGCATGGCAGCGTCCAGCCCGTTTGCCCATTCCTGCAACTGCGCTGGCGTGCGCGTGCCGAGCATGACCTGGTGGCCTTCGGCGCTGAAGCCGGCAGCGAATGCCCGCGCCACGTTGCCCGAACCCAGAATTCCGATCCTCATGCCGGGTCTCCTGGCCGAAGCCGAACAGCGGCGATCATCCGCTCACGCCCGCCTGCTGCCAGAGCTTGCGCCGAAACAGCTCGCGCATCTGCGCATCGATGTACGGACGCACCTGGCTGCTGTTGTCGATGTGCAGGCTGTGCCGATCGGCGCGGCTGTAGGCCGGCCAGGGCGGCAGACCTTCGGCCGACGGTTGCCCGCTACGCGCGAAGTTCACCCAGGCCGTCGAGACGCGGTCTGCCAGGGCGGCCACCTCAGCCCCTCCGCCGGTCATGATCCGGCCGGCCTCGGTGGTGGCGTTGTCAAAGACGAAGGGGATCTCGATGGTGTGCGGCGAATGCAGCTTGCCCTCGTGGATGGGCGTCTTCCAATTGAATCGGTAGGCATAGACCGGGGCGGCACCGGGTACCGCGCGCACGTCCATGACCTCCGAGCTGAGCACGGCCATGCCGTAGTCGGAGTAGATCCGGAACCACAGCGCCGAGGGATTGTCCGCCGGGTAGTCACTGCGATAGCGATCGATGATCCCGCTGGCGTCTGCAGCTCCGAAGGTCTGCGAGACGCGCTGCTGCAGCTGCTCGCCGTCGAGGTCGTAGGCCGATCGATCACCCAGCATGAACAGGCTGAACTCGGTCCCCGTCTGGCCGATCAGCAATGGCACATCGAGGCTGCTCGGCGCGGCACGACCATCGAACACGTGTGCCGGAATCAGTTCGCCGTCGAGCACCGGCCAGAAGCCGGTCGGGAAACCGGGAGTGCTCATTGACATCGGTGTCGCGGCCAGCACCGCCGCCTCGGCGGCGATGATGTCGGCCGCGTCGAGTTCGAACAACTTCTGCGGATCGCTGCTGGAGATCCCCAGGGCCTTGAGCAACGATTGGGCCACCTCATCGGCGGCCGCAGGTTCCATGAAACGGATCAACGGGCCGCTCTCGATGATGGCTCGATGGAACAGGCCCTTGGCCGCGGGCACGCCGAGCATCGTGGCGACCTTCCAGCCACCGCCGGATTCACCAAAGATCGTGACCCGATCGGGATCACCACCAATAGCGGCAATGTTGTCGCGGACCCAATGCAGCGCCGCAAGCATGTCGCGAATGCCGAGATTGGCGCTGTCGGCGAAATCCTCGCCGAGCCGCGACAGATCCGTCAGACCCGACGCGCCGAGTCGATGATTGAGGGTGACCACCACGACGTCGCCCCGACGGGCGAGATTCTCGCCATCGTAGATCGCGCAGGAACCGCTGCCGCTGGTCCAACCGCCTCCATGCAGCCAGACCATCACTGGAAGTGGGCCACTGGCGTCAGCCGGCGCCCAGACGTTCAGCGCCAGGCAGTCGTCGCCGCTGCGCACATAGTCGGGTGGCTGAAAGGCGGGCGTGACCGGCGTCGCCATCTCGGCCGGCTGCTGCGGTGAGGAGTCGGCATAGCGATCGGCCTGACGCACACCGGTCCAGGGCTCGACCGATTGCGGCGGTCGAAAGCGATTGGCCCCGGCAATCGATTGCGCATAAGGGATGCCGAGGAAGCGCTGGACCGGGCCGCGCCGCTGGCCCTGCAGGCGACCGGTCGCGATCTCCACGACCGGTCCGGTGGACGATCTTGCCATGCGAGGCAGCGCCAACAGCAGGGATGCACCGGTCGCGGCGTGCAGCAGTTGGCGGCGACTGAGCGGCGGAAAGCGCTCGGAGCGGTTCGACATGGTGTAGTCCTCAGTGGGGTGGCGACTCTGGCGTCAGCGCGGAACACGAAGCGCCGATGCACTGAATGAATGCGGTGAATGGCGATCGGACCCATCCGATCCCCGCCGTATGGCATTCGACCGGGCTCATCGTTTGGCCTGTGCGTGTGTGCGGTCTGGCGCGTCGCGCAGCAGCCACACGGCGATGGCGCCCAGCAGCGAGGCGCCGACGGTGACCAGCACCGCCTGCCGCCAACCGAGCGTCAGCTCGGCAACATCGCTGGCGCCATTGGACCCGAGCAGCAGCAGGGCGCAGATCGTCAGTCCGGTGGCCGAACCCAGATAGCGCGCGGTGTTGTTGGCGCCACTGCCCATCGCACTCCGGTCCAGCGGCACACTGGCCACGGCCTGATGGCCCAGGGCGGCATTGAGGATGCCGTTGGCGGCACCGGCAATGAACAAACCCGGCAGCAGCTGAGCCCAGCCGCTGTCCGGGCCGATGGCGTAAATGGCCAACTGGCCGATGGCGCAGCCGAGCAAGCCGCCGATCAGCAGTTGACGCGGCGTACCCGGCAGCCAGCGCGAGGCAAAGGCGGTGACCGAACTGGTGGCCGACCAGGCCACCAGTACGATCGCGGCGCTGAGCGTGTCACGACCCATGACCCGCTCGACCATGACCGGCACCAGCGACATCAAGGACAGCACGCCAGCGCCGGAGGCCAGCGCGGCGACACTGGCAGCGGTGAAATCGGCGCGTCGAAACAGCGCCAGATCGAGCATCGGCGCGCGGCTGCGCCGCTGCACCTGCACGAAGCCAGCCAAGCCGGCGCCGCCTGCGGCCAGCAGTCCCCACACCAAGGGGCCGCGCCAATCGACTCGAAGCTGGGTCAGGCCGGCAAGCAGGCAGGTCGTGGCTGCGGCAAACAGCAGCATGCCGAGCACATCGATGGGGCGCCGCTGGCTGGCACGGGATTCACTGAGCCAGCGCCCACCCACCACGGCCAGCAGCAGCGCGGCCACCGTCGAGACCGTGTGCGGGAGACGCCAGCCACCCACCTTGACCAGCTCGGACCAGAGGATGGGACCCAGTGCCACCCCGGCGCCCAGCGCCGCGCCCCAGATGCCGGTGGCGCGAGCCAGTGCCGGGCCGGACCAGGCCTGCCCGATCAGGCCGAGGCTGCAGGCCAGAATCGCGGCGCCACCCAGTCCTTGCAGCAGACGCGCCACCACCAGCCACAACGCCGTCGGCGCCAGCGCGGCGATCAGGGACGCCAGCCCCAGCAGCAGGGTGCCGGCGACGAAGGTGCGCCGACGACCGAGTTCATCGCCGATCGCACCGCTGCCCAGCAAGCCCGCGGCGGCACCGATGCTCATGGCGCTGTAGATCCAGGCCTGGGCGGTCACACTGGCATCCAGCGCCTGCACGGTGGCCGTCATGGTCGTCAACGGCACGGTGAACACCAGCAACACCAGCGCCGTGGCCAGCGACGCCACGGTCAATGTGGCCACGGGATGGGCGCCCAGGCCCGCCGGCCGACCATGGCCGGCAGCCGACTCCGGGATCGCTTGATCGCTGACGGCCATGGTCGCAGCGCGGCTCAGAAGCTTGCCGCGTCGATGACGTAGCGATAGCGGGCCTGCTTGTTGACCACGCTCTCCCAGGCCTGGTTGATGGCGTCGGCCTGAATCACCTGGATCGTTGGCAAGACCCCGTGCTCGGCGCAGTAGTCGACCATCTCCTGGGTCTCGCGCATGCCGCCGATCAGCGAGGTATTGAAGTTGACCCGGCTGTGCGACAGCGCGATGGCGCTCAGCGTGAGCTCGAAGCGCTCGGGCATGCCGACCTGCGTGAAGGTCCCGAAGGGCTTCACCGTCGAGGCATAGGCAGCCACGTTGAACTGCACCGGGATCGTCGAGATCAGGCAATCGAGCTGGGCGGCGTAGGGCGCCAGCGCAGCCGGGCTGTCGACCACCACCGCGCGGCTGGCACCAAAACCCAGAATGTCCTGGACCTTGTCGGGCGAAGTGGTGAAGGCGGTGACTTCCGCGCCCTTGGAGACGGCGAGCTTGATGGCCAGATGACCCAGACCGCCGATGCCGGCCACACCAACCTTGTCGCCGCGCTTGAGCTGGAACTTCATCAGCGGCGAGTAGGTGGTGATACCCGCACAGAGCAGCGGCGCCGCTTCCTGAAAGCTGATCTGCTCGGGCAGGTGCACGGCAAAGTGCTCGTTGACGACGATGTTGTTGGCATAGCCACCCTGGGTGATGCCGGTGGGTGAGCGCGGGTCAGGATTGCCGTACGTGAAAAGGGTGTCTGGGCAGTACTGTTCCTCACCCTGCTGAAAGCTCTCGCAGGCGGGATTGCCGTCCACCATGCAGCCGACGCCGGCGCGATCACCCACCTTGAAACGGGTGACCTTGCGACCCACGGCAGCCACCACACCGACGATCTCGTGACCGGGCACCTGCGGGTACTTCTGCGGTCCCCAATGGCCCTTCATCTGGTGAATGTCGGAATGGCAGATGCTGGCAAAGCGGATCTCGATCAACACATCGTTGTCGCCGACCGGTCGGCGCTCGAAGTTCCAGGGCACCAGCTGGCCAGAGGTGTCGACGGCGGCATAGCCGCGTGCCGGGATGTTGCGGCCGGCTTCCGCGCTGGCCAGCAGCTGCGAAGCGCCGCTCAGCAGCAGCCCGCTGCCGGCCAGCGTGGTTGTGCCGATGAATTGACGGCGACGGGGATCGTGTTCATTGGACATGGGAAGACTCCGTAACAGCAGTAGACGGTGCGAGCTCGATGCGAAGCGGCTGGCCGGCATCGGTCAGCAGCGCGTCGATCGGCCCATCGAAGGCGCCCAGGCGCACCAATCCCTGGGAGGACTGGAAGGGCTTGTAGAAGATCGCCAGGTTGCCCCAGGGGGCGTAATAGGTGATGTCGCCGCGTGCCGGCGCGTAGTGAGCCGGGGCCTGGCTGGTGTCCAGCCGACGGGGCAGATCGGCCACCTTTTCAGTGGCGTGAAAATCCCGCAGCTTGAGCTGCAGCGGCAACAGGCTGACAAAGTCGCGGGCGACCGCAGTGTCGTCGAGATGGGCGTGCAGAACCTGATCGCCCACCGTCACCTGAATGGAAATCATGGCCACCTCCCGGGTGGATGAGGGTTGGACGGCGAGGACCTGCTGCCCGGACGCCGCGGCAGAGCAGGCCAGGACCATGGCCAGCAGCCGACCAGGCACTGGCCGTGAGTGCTGCTGGCGATGAGGCTCAACCATGTCGGTGGTCGCCCGTTCAGGGCTGCGCCGGCGGCACAGCGGCAAGCGCCGCCCGCACCCTGCCCGCCTCCAGTTCGCCGACGGTTTGTTCGAGTACAGCCGCGATGTCCGCCAGCTGAGCGTCGCTGACGCCGGCATTGCGGGACATCGCAATGTGCGATCGCAACTGCGGCTCAACCCCGGTCACGCTCGCCAGCGCCGCCACGGTGACGATCTCGCGGGCGGCGTGATCAAGCACCCCGCGGGCGAACAGATCGCCGAACAGATGTCGTTGCAGCAGCTGATTCAGGCCCGGGGCAAAGTCGAACAGCGGACCGGTGACCGGCTGGCCGACAAGTTCGGTCTGCACCGTCTGTCCCAGTTCCAGACTGCCTTCGTCAGGAAAGGGCGCAGGCTCTGGACCCGCCACGTCGCTCTGACCGGCGGCCCGACGCGCCTCGACCACTGCCAGCAAGGTGCTGACGCCGTTGAGCGCACGCGGAAAACCCACATAGGCGTACAGATGCGTCTGCGCTTCGCGGATCTCGCTGATGCTCAGCCCCGCCTCCAGTCCGGCCGCAATGGCCACCTGCAGGGACGGCAGATCGCCGCTGGCGGTGTGGGCAGCAATTGGCACCAAGGCTCGTTGCTGGGTCGACAGTGCCGCGGGCGTCGAAACGCCCGGCGCCGGTGAGCTACGACCGGCCCGGTACTCTGCGTCGCTGACTTGCTCCTTCCAGGTCACATTCTGGCCGTCACGACTGCCGGTCAGCACCAGATGGGTCATCGCCCGATGCTCGGTCGCACCATGCCAGTGATCGACGTCCGGGGGGCACCAGACCGTTTCACCGGCCTGGAATTCAATGACCTTGCCATCGCGTGTGCCGGTCAGCGCGGTGCCGTCGGTCACGATCATGTGCTGGCCAGCGGGGTGACGATGCCAGGCGGTCCTGGCACCGGGCTGGAAGGTCACATAGGCGCCCGAGAAATGGGTGTGCTCGGTAGGCGGGAACAGCATCCGGACCCGGACCTCTCCGGTGAACTGCTCGGCACCGCCCTCGAAAATCTGCTGGTCTGCCTTGGGGTAGAGGGTTTGCATGGGCGTCTCCGCATTGACTGTGTGAATGCTGGCGGCCAGTCCGCACAGCACGAGCACCAAGCGTCTCAATCCTGGGGGTGAATGCATCGTCATCGCGTGCCAGTCCCTGATTGCTTCGGTGGATCCACTGTAGTGAGCCGAGCCCGGAAGGGGTTAGATCATTCCTCCCGATGGATTGCCCATTTCTACTGAACCGGCGATTTTCCGGTCAGTCCAGACAGTTCCCATTCAGCCCGCGCTCGATCACCAGGCCATGCAGCATTGGCGCGGTTACAGGACACCGCGCTAGCCCATTCCTTCGCCATTCTTGCCTGATCCTTTTGGTGTTGCACGGAGCCCATTGCGCGCCCGTAGCGGCCTGCTAGCGTTCATGGGCTCTGCAACGGCGGCCTACAGCACGCCACTGCCAACCCCTGCCATTGCCCATCGCGCCTGGAGATCCAGCATGTCCGTGTCACCCATTCGAGTCGGCTTCATTGGCCTCAACCCGGATTCCCACTGGGCCGCCAACGCCCATCTGCCGGCACTGCGGTCCCTGCCCGAGCAGTTCACGGTGACCGGCGTCGCCAACAGCACGCCCGAAAGTGCGCGGCGCACGGCCCAGGCCTTGGGCCTGCCACACGCCTTCGAACAGCCACAGGCGCTGGTGGATGCACCGGAGATCGATCTGGTCGTGGTCACCGTCAAGGTGCCCCACCACTTCGAACTGGTCAGCGCAGCGCTCGATGCCGGCAAGCACGTGTACTGCGAGTGGCCACTGGGCAACGGGCTTACTGAGGCCCGTCGGCTGGCGGCGCTGGCCCGGGCCAAGGGTGTCGTCGCGGTGGCCGGTACCCAGGCGCGCACCGCACCGGAGATTCAACATCTGCGCCAGCTGATTGCCGATGGCTATGTCGGCCAGGTGCTGTCCACCACGCTGATCGGCTCTGGCGGTAACTGGGGCGCCTCGTCCACCGCTGAACTGGCCTATCTCTACGACGCTGCCAACGGCGCCAGCATGCAGGCGATCCCGCTGGCGCACACGCTCGCGGCCGTGCGCGAAGTGCTGGGGCATTTCGGGCCAATGGATGCGCGCTTCGTGCGCCACTACGAGCGCATTCAGCTGATCGACCGCGGCGGCAGCGCGCGCTCCAACACGCCCAGCCAGGTGCTGGCCCATGGCTTGCTCACCAGCGGCGCGGCGCTGTCGCTGCACTACCGCGGCGGTGTGTCACGCGGCACCAATCTGCTCTGGGAGATCAACGGCAGCGAGGGCGACATCCAGGTCACGGCCGACATCGGTCATGCCCAACTGACCCAGTTGAACATCCGTGGTGCCCGTGGCGACCAATCACAGATGGAAGCGCTGATGCCTCCGGCGCGGGCCTACGAGGGCCTGCCCAGCGCCCCTGCGGCCCGCAACATCGCCCGCATCTACGCTCTGCTGGCACAGGACGTCCGCAGCGGCTCACGCCAGGCGCCCAGCTTCGACGACGCCGTTGCGCTGCATGAGGTCGTCGATCAGCTGGAGCGAACCGCGGCCGCGCACGAGGTTTGAACTGGCAACGCGCCACCGGGAGCCACGGTCGGCATCAAACGCCCGAAGTTGCCGACGGGCGCCGCGTAACCAGGACGACCCGATGGAAGCGGTTCGAGAGTGGCCGGCCGCTATTGCGCTGCAACACAAGCCCGTCGACTGCCGCTATGCTCCCGCGCCATGAACGCACTGCTTGAAGACCTGCAATGGCGCGGCCTGCTGGCCGACTGTACCGACCTCGAAGCGCTGGGCGCTCGCCTGGATGCCGGCCCGATCACGCTGTACTGCGGCTTTGACCCGACCGGTGACTCGCTGCACATCGGCAATCTGGTCGGGCAACTGACGCTGCGACGCTTCCAGCTGGCTGGCCATCATCCGATTGCACTGGCGGGCGGTGCCACCGGCATGATCGGCGATCCGTCCGGCAAGTCGGCCGAGCGCAATCTGCTGACCCGCGAGCAGCTGGCGCACAACGTCCAGTGCATCAAGGGACAGCTGTCGCGGATGATCGACTTCGAGGCGAGCGGCAACCCGGCGCGTCTGGTCGACAACGCCGACTGGACGGCGCCGTTGAGCTTCCTTGAGTTCCTGCGCGATGTGGGTAAGCACTTCCCGCTGAGCGCCATGCTGGCGAAGGATTCGGTGCGCTCGCGGATGGATGGCGAGGCCGGCATCAGCTATACCGAATTCAGCTACCAACTGCTGCAGGCCTACGACTTCTATCACCTGCGCAACAGCGTCGAGTGCGAGTTGCAGATCGGTGGATCGGACCAGTGGGGCAATATCACTGCCGGGGTGGATTTCACCCGCCGCAAGCTCGGTGCCACCGTCTGGGGCTGGACCTTCCCGCTGATCACCAAGGCCGATGGCAGCAAGTTCGGCAAGACCGAAAGTGGCGCCGTCTGGCTGGATCCGCAGCGCACCAGTCCGTACCGCTTCTATCAGTTCTTTGTCAACGCCGAAGATGCAAAGGTCATTGATTATCTGAAGGTTTTTACCTTCCTCGGCCGCAATGAAATCGAGGCGCTGGAGGCCGAACAGCAGGGCAATCCAGGTGCTCGGCCGGCGCAGCGCGCGCTGGCACGCGAAGTCACCACGCTGCTGCACGGTGCGGCCGCCTGCGACAGCGCGATCAAGGCCAGCCAGATCCTGTTTGGCGCCGAGATCGGCGACACCGACGAGGCCACCTTCATGGATGTGGTCGGCGAGGTGCCCACCTTCGATCTGGATCCGGCAACCCTGGGCGGTGAGGGCCTGCCGCTGGTCGACCTGCTGGTGCAGGCCGGCCTGTGTCCGTCCAAGGGTCAGGCGCGCAAGGACATCGATGGCGGTGGCATCTACGTGAACAACCTGCGCGTCAGCGACGCCGGCAGTCGCGTCACCACCGAGCAACGCCTGTTCGGCCGCTATCTGCTGCTGCGCAAGGGCAAGAAGAGCTACGCGGTGGCGCGCTGCGGGGCCTGATCTCGCCGCCAGTCGCGCGAGGTCCCGTCCGCGATACCCGGCGTGACCTCGGCGTAGCCGCCTATTCGCGCACCATCACCGAGATGTCGGTGCCGCCGCGCAAGCCCGGGCTGATCAGCACCCGATAGCGCTCGCGCTGGCCACAGCCGTGCGCGGTCCAGGTTTCCTCGACCTCCAGCAGGTCGCCGCCGGAGTTGCGCTCCACCCGGTCGACCGCCTTGCGGACCAGTTCGATGGGGCAGCGGTAGGTGGACTCGAAGCTCACCGCAACCTGGAAGAAAATGTCCTGACGCAGTTGGCCGTCGGCCAGGCTTTCGCCGCTGAAGCTGGGCGCCGGCGCCCGTTCCGCGCTGCGCTTGCGCGGCGGATCGCGTGACTCGACCACCGGCTGCAGCAGCCACTGGGCGCTCCACCAGCCCGGCTGGATCTCGCCCAGTTCGGCGCGGCCATGCTCGATGTGGACGTAGCTTTCCAACCAGCGATTGCGCAAGCGCACAAAATCGGTGCCGCGCTCGGCCTCGAGGGTCCACATGGCGCTCCACCAGCCCGGCAGGATCTCACCGACCTCCAGTCGCTGGTGCTCGGCGTGCAGGTACAAACCGGTGTGGCGATTGCGCAAGCGCACATAGCGCTCGCCCTGAACCGGCTCGACGTACCACTGGGCGCTGTGCCAGCCGGGCCGGATGGCACCTGCGGTGATCGGCCCGCGCTCGGTGTGCAGCGCCTCGTCCGGCTTCCAGCGGCTGACGATGCGCAACGGCTCGGCGGCCAGGCAGGTAGCGCTGAGCAACAACAGGCACAGCCACCACATCCAGGCCCGCTGTACCGACTGCGCCGAGGTCTCGGCAGTACGCAACACGGCGTCCATCGAACGCTCCTTCCTGTCAGTACAGGAAGTTTGCATATAGGCGTGGCCGCAGGCGAGTACCGCGCGACTCGATTCCTCCGATGTCCGCCTCAGCCCATCCCCAGCCAGGCCAACAAGCCCACACCCAGTGCGATGCGATACCAGCCGAACAAGGTGAAGCGGTGGGCCTTGATGTAGCCCAGCAGCCATCGAACCGCCAAAAATCCGACCACGGTGGACGCCACAAAGGCGATCGCCAGATCGCCCCAGGCTTCCTCGCCCCCGCCGCGCAGCGCATAGCGCAGCAGTTCGAAACCGGTGGCGGCGAACATCGTCGGGATGCCCACGAGGAAGGCAAACTCGGTGGCCGCCGGACGACTGGCCACCCCCATCAGCAAGGCCGCGAAGATGGCCGCGGCCGAGCGCGAAGTGCCGGGGAAGATCGCGGCCACCACCTGTGCCGCACCGACGATCATCGCGACGCGCCAGCTGATCGCGAGAGCGGCATCGATCGGCTGGCTGTCGGTGCTGCCTCCCGGAACTCGCCGCTCGATCAGCAGGATCAGCACACCGCCAACCACCAGCGCCAGCGCCACCGGCCAGACCGTCTCGGGCAACTCGACACCAGCCAGCTTGACGATCAAGCCCAGCACCGCGGTGACCAGGAAGGCCAACAGCAGCTTGCCCAGATAGTCGCGCTGCAGTGGTTCACGCCAGCCCAGCGCCAAGGCCCACAGGCGCTGCCGGTAAACCAGCGACACCGCCAAAATCGCGCCGGACTGAATGGCGATGTTGAACAGATCCGAACGCGCGCCCAGCCAGTGCTGGGCGATCAGCAAATGGCCGGTGCTGGAAATCGGCAGGAACTCGGTCAGGCCCTCGATGATGCCGAGGATCAGGGCAGCGATGGGGTCGTTCACGCGTGATGATGGGCCGCGACAGAGGGCGCGCAAGCATAGCCTGCGAAGTCCACCGCTCACATCGCTACAGGAAACCCAGTGTTACACTGATCCCGTGTTACACATGCGAGCCGATCATGGCCAACGTCACGCTGAGCATTGACGACGATGTGCTGCAACGCGCCCGCGAAGCGGCATTGCGGGAGCGGACCTCCGTCAATGCGCTGGTGCGGGAGTTCCTGCGCAACTACGCCGATTGCCGCAGTCGGCGCCTGCAGGCACTGGACACCCTGGATGCCGTTGCACAAATGGGCGAAGGTCGCGATGTGCAGACGTGGTCCAGAGAGGAACTGCACGATCGCTGAGCCATGCGCGCCTTCGTCGACAGCAACCTGTGGATCTACCGGCTGGATCCACGCGAGCCCGTCAAGGCGGAGCGGATCGGTCGCTGGTTGCGCGATTTGGAATCACACAGCCAGATCGTGATCAGCACTCAGGTCATGATCGAAGTGCACAGTGTCCTGACGCGCAAATTCGTCCCGGCATTGCCGGCCGATGCGGTCGGCGAAGTACTGGCAGCCATGGCGGCGTTCGAGGTGGTGAATACCGACGCCACGCTGGTTCAGGACGCCCATGTTCTGGCCTCGCGTCTGCAGCTGTCCTGGTTTGACGCGCTGATTGTGGAGGCAGCCGTCCGCAGTGGTTGCGAACGGCTCTACAGCGAAGATCTGCAGCACGGACGGACAATCGACGGACTGACCATTTTGAATCCGTTCCGAGATCATCCTTGACGAGGATGTGGCTTCGAACCCCTTCTCAGTGTTGGAAAACCACCCCGCCCTTCATCACCAACCGGGGCTGCTTGAGCACCGTCACATCCTCCAGCGGGTTGCCGTTGACGGCCACCAGATCGGCTGCCTTACCAGGCTCCAGCGTGCCGATCTGCTCACTCAGACCCAGCAGATCGGCGGCGTTGACGGTGGCCGCCACGATGGCGGCCTCGGCGGTCATGCCGTGCTTGACCATCAACTCGAACTCGTCGGCATTGCGGCCATGCTTGCTGACGCCGGCGTCGGTGCCGAAGGCGATCTTCACCCCGGCCGGCACGGCCATCTCCAGCGACTTGCCGGTGATGCCGATGCGCCACTGGATCTTCGCCAGCACTTCGCCGGTGTAGGCATCCGGGTTGGCGGCCAGCCGTTCTCGATAGCCGTTCACGGTCGACAGGGTCGGCACGTAGTAGGCGCCGGACTGGCGGAACAACTTGAGTCCATTCGCATCCAGCAGCGTGCCATGCTCGATCGAATCCACCCCAAGCGACAGCGCCAAGTGGATGCCGTCGGCGCCGTGAGCATGGACGGCGACCTTGCGGCCGTACAAATGCGCCGTCTCGACCACGGCACGGGCCTCGTCCTCGAACATCTGCGCGCCCAGGCCGGCGCTGATGCGACTGTTGACGCCGCCGGTGATTGCCATCTTGATCACATCGGCACCGCCGGCGATCTGTCGCCGCACGGCCTTGCGACATTCAGCCGGACCGTCGCAGACGTTGCCGGCCTGATCGACCGCTTCATGCAACTCTTCGCGCAAACCCAGCGTGGGATCGCCATGGCCGGCGCTGGTGGAAATCATCGTGTTGGCGGTGAGTATCCTCGGGCCGGGCACCTTGCCGGCCGCGACCGCGTCGCGCAGTGCCCGGATCACGCCGTGACGATCGCCCAGATTGCGCACCGTGGTGAAGCCGGCGGCCAGCGTCTTGCGGGCATTGACCGCGGCTTCCAGAGCGGCGTCGGCCTGGTTGTTCTCCATCGCCGCCAGAGCGCGCGCCACGCCGCCCTTGTCCGAGGTCAGGTGCACGTGGCTGTCAATGAGACCGGGCAGGACGAAGGCGTCGCGCAGATCGATCACCCGCGCCTGCGGCTGACCAAAGGCGGCGCCGTCAACGAAGCCCTCGCGCCATTCGACGACCTTGCCATCCACGACCAGCAGGCTACTCGCGCCGCGCACCGGTTGACCTGGACGATCCAGCAACTGACCGGCCTGGATCACGCTGCTGTCGGCCATGGCCAAGCCGCTACCCAACAACAAGAACAGCGACAGCAAGCGTTGCATCGTATGGCTCCGCAGCGGCGTGGGCGCTGACAATAGCATCGCTCGACGCGGCAGGGCGCCCTGCGCCTTCAGTCGGGATCCGGCTATTTGTCGCGCTTCGCCGACCACGCGTTCGACGGGCTCAATCCCGTGGTCTGCGTGGCGAGCCCCGATTCGAAGTCATCCTGGAAGAGGTGTGTGCGGACGAGGGTCAGGTCGTCCAGCATCAGATTGCACAGGAAGTTTCCCAGGGCCGCACCATCGACCTGCAACCGATCGTAGAGGCGCAGCTGACTCAGCTGCAGGGGCCCGGCGGCCAGCACCGGCACCGCCAGATAATCAACCTGATTCCCACCCATCTGCATCATCAGGTTCATCGTGGCAGCGCCAATGCAGATGGTGCGCGCCTGCAGTTCCAGGCCATCGGCCGGGGTGCTGGTTGTTGCCGCCATCCTCAAGTTGGTCAGCACAAAATTGGGTGGCGTAGCCTGCCCACCGAAGATCTGGCTGTGAGTGAAACCGACAAAATCGTCCCAGACCTGGGCGCCGCCGGAAAAGCTGAGACCACCGGAATCGAAGGGTGCAGTCAACGGGACGCTGAGTTCGTCAAAGGAGGCCAGCTGCCGCTCCCCCGGCAGCGGCTCGGCGCTCAGGCTCAGGTCCACGTCAACGGCCGCGAAGGCGAGATCGTCAAACCATTGCAGCAGGCCGCCTCGGCTGAATTCAACCGCATGAAATGCGACGCTGGACGACCAGCCGATGTAGACCGGATGCAGGTCGCCAGGAACCGGGCAGCCATCGTCCAGGGCTTGGGCGCCGCTGGCCAGCTCGTTCCCAGCGGCATCGAGTAGCCGCCAGCTCAACGGAACCGGCTCTGCCAGACACCCCTCGGAACGCAACCAGAATCCGAAATGCCGCTCGCCGCGCGGCAGCTCGATCCGCGCGCCCTGCGTGCCCAGCATCGTTGGCGAACTGGCGATGCCAATCAGGCCGGCGTGAAGCATCGAATCCTGCGTGATGAACAAGACGCCTGGCGGCTCTCCCAGTGCCGCGACGGTGATGCCGCGACTGACCAGCTGTGTAGTGCTGCCTGCACTCAGATCCTCCAGGTCGACCTGCCGCAGCACGCCACCGGCCGCAGTCATCAGCGCATCCTTGCTTGCGTGCACGTCGACCTGTGTGCCTCCGTGCGCCATCCCGCTGATGCTCGCTATCCAGGCCAGCAACGCCCACAGCAGCCAATCTCGACCTGGGCTCATCATCGCGCTCATTCGGGAAGTTGCCGGCAGGGACTGCCTCGCCAGCTGAATGGTTCCCGACTGCGCAGAATCAGTGTCAACAGGGCGCGATCTGCACCGACGCCCCAAGCACATGGCCGACACCTTCGAGGATCCCGCGCACCACCCGAGCCCGGTTGACCAGCACATCGAGCAGCAGCGCGAAGACCAGCGCCAGGTAGGCCAGATAGCCCCAGCCCAGCCAGTCGTTGTAGACGATGGTCAGCAGCCAGTTCTGCTCGAACAGGTAGAACCAGCTGCAGATCAGTCCGGCGATCGCCAGCAAGACGGCCGGCAACAGCAGTGGCACCGTGGCGCGACTGCGCAACAAGGCGACGAGACCGAGCAGCGCGAAGATCAGCGCATTGCTGCCGGCGAAGATGCGCAGATCCCGCTTGAGCTGACTCACCACCTCGGCGTACTGACGATGCAGGAAATCGCCCAACTTCGCCGACGACAGGGTCAGATCGGCGATCTGCAGTTGAAAGCCATCGGCGATCCAGTCGGCCCAGCGCTGCCGGCATTCGCAGTCCAGCTGCCGAGCCTGGGCAATGGTGTCGGCGATGCGCTGGTGCAGGCCGTCCTGCAGCGACTGCCGCAGATCGGCAATGCGCTCGGCCTGGTTGCGCTGCAACGCCCTGGCCGCGCCGGCCAGCATGCCCTCGGCGCCCGCCAATCGGTCGCTCGCAGCCGACAGGGCGACTTCGATACCCGCATCGACCTGCTCGTGCACCTCCTGCTCGATGAAGGACGCGCCGTAGTCCTCGATCCAGGCCGGCGACAGGAACGTCACTGCCAGCAGACTGCCATAGAGCAGCACACCGATCAGGCTCACGACCATCAGCGCCATACGCATGCGGCGTTCCCCCACGTTGCCGAGTCCGAGACAGGTGCCCGGTGCAGCCTTCATGCCAGATCCGCGACGACCCGGCAGCAACCCACGCGAAACCGCGATTGCGCCAGCGATCAGCGCATTTGCGCGCCTGTCTGTTCGACTCCCAGCGGGTCAGGCAAGCGCGGAGTCGAAGCAGCAGCGGTTGCCAGTTCGTCAAACTCGCCAATGCTCGTCAACACTGACTCAAGCTGCCACCTGCAGCGCCACGCGGGCTGTGGCCGTTGAAGCCGCCATTGCGACTGCCAGATCCCGCGCCGTCGGGCCACCACCACGCAACCAGGCGTCGAGGCTGGCGAACATGGCACCCGCCAATTGCACCGCGACCAGTTCCAGCGGAAGTCGATAGGGACCGCGGCCGCTCAGTCGCTCGCCGATCATCTGCTGGAGCACGCGCAGCACACGCCGGCCAACGGCGCCCTGCAGCAGGCCAGCGGCGAGTTGTCGGTTCTGCCACAGATGCGCCAATGCAGCCTCGGCGCGCGAGAGGCTGGGCTGCTCACTCGCCAGATCGGCCAGCGGCGCCAGTGGAAACTGCAGACTTTCGGCCAGCAGGCTGTCCTTGCTGTCGAAGTGCTCGTAGAAGGTGGACCGGGCGACGCCAGCCTGGGCAATCAGACCGGCGATGCTGATCTGGTCATAGCGCAGTCGCAGCACCTGGTCGAAGAAGGCCGCCAGCAGGGCGGCACGGCTGCGCTGGCGGCGCGGATCGGGGCTTTCCATCGATGGCTCAGATCGGACAGCGGCTGCGGATTGTCCGACAACTGTCGTAGGCCGGTCGCGATGATGGCGCTCCGATTCTCAATGGAGTTCCGCTCATGAACCAGGAAGCCACCTTGCCGAGCCGCTGGCTGGCCGGTCTGATCGGCCTGGTCAGCGTGCTGACCATCGCCGCGATGGCCCATCATCCCGTCGCTCACGGCGAAGATCTCGCCGCACGACTGGCCTCGATGGCGCGCGTGGCGCCGCTGGCCGCCGGCGTCCATGGCGGACTCATCACCCTGTTGCTGACACTGCTGTGGCTGTTGGGCGAGGCCACCCGTCAACTCGTTCTGCTGGCCCCGCTGCGACGGGCAGGCACACTGGCCTGGAGCATCGGTGCCGTACTGCAGACGCTGGCCGCCCTGGTCAACGGCTTCGCCGTACCCGGTTTCGCGGCCGCCGTCAGCGATCCCGGCGCGGCAACGATCCAGTTGCTGCAGTTCAGCTGGCAGCTGAATCAGGCTTTGGCGAACGCAGGCAGTGTGGCGTTGTTGCTGGGCGTTGGCCTGTGGTCGATCGGCCTGTGCGGGCACCGCGGCATGACTCGCACGCTGGGTGGTTACGGCGTCGTGTCGGCCGCGATCACCTCACTCGCGCTGCTGGCCGGTTGGCTCAAGCTGGATGTGCACGGCATGCTGCTGGTCGTGGTCCTGCTGGGCCTGTGGCAGATCGGCCTGGCGGTGCTGTTATGGCGGCAAGCTCGAGCATGAGCTTCGTGCCCATCCGCTGTCGGATAATCCGCTGATCGCCACCTGGAGAGGCCGATGAACCTGTTCCGCTGTCTGCCGCTGCTGTTGTGCGCCCCGCTGGCGAGCCCAGCGGCCGAGGTAGCGGAGCTGCACTGGCTGGCGGGTCATTGGGTGGCCCAGCCGAACAGCGGCTGGGCTGAGGAAGTCTGGTTGCCGCCGCGCGATGGCTTGATGCTGGGCCTGGGGCGCAATGGCAACGGCGCCGGCCGGACCGGCTTCGAGTTTCTGCGCATCAGCGCCGACGCCGACGGAACGCTGGTCTACTGGGCGGCACCCAGCGGTGGCACGCCGGTGCCTTTCCGGGCCGAGCACGTGGTGGGCCAGGAGGCCCATTTCAGCAACCCCGATCACGACTTTCCCCAACGCATCGTCTACCGACGCGACGGCGACCAGCTGGAGGCGACCATCTCGACGCTGGACGGCGGCAATCCGATCCGCTTCGAATGGCGGCGGTCTGATTGATCTGCGCGGACGGCCGGCTCAGCCGCCGTGCCGTCGGCGCAGTTCCGCCACCACATCGAGCAGGCCCAGGCCCCGATCGGCCAGCAGCACTTGCAGGTGATAGAGCAGGTCTGCCGCTTCACCCAGCAGTGCCGGCGCATCCTGGGCAACGGCGGCCAGCGCCGTCTCGACCCCTTCTTCGCCAACCTTCTGCGCGATGCGGCGGGTGCCGGCGGCAAACAGCCGGGCGGTGTAGCTGCTGTCGGGCGCCGCGTCGCGACGCGACTCGATGACCCGTCCCAGATCAGCCAGGAAAGCCAGCGCCGGCCCCGGATCGTCGGCGCCGAAACAGGTGTCGGTGCCCAGGTGACAGGTGGGACCGGCGGGGCGGGCGCGCAGCAACAGCGTGTCGGCGTCGCAATCCGCGCGCGCCTCGACCAGCGTCAGCCAGTGCCCGCTCTGCTCGCCCTTGGTCCACAGCCGCTGTTTGCTGCGCGACCAGAAACAGACGCGCCCGCTCGCCAGCGTCTGCTGCAGGGCCTGCGCGTTCATGTAGCCGAGCATCAGCACCCGGCCGTCATCGGCATCCTGGACGATGGCCGGGAGGAGCCCGTCACCCTTGGCCCAGTCCAGATCTTCGCTGCGTCGATCGCCGGCCAATTGCTGAGTCATGCGGCCACCTCCGCGACGGCTTGCCAGGGACGGACCGCGATGCCGGCCTGCTGCAAATGCAACTTGAGCTGCGGGATTGGCACCTCACCGGAATGAAAGACGCTCGCGGCCAGCGCGGCATCCGCGTCTGCCCGCTCGAAAACTTCGACGAAATGCGCCATCGTGCCCGCTCCGCCGGAGGCCACCAGCGGCACGCGACAACGGCCGCGAGCAGCCTGCAGCTGAGTCAGATCGTAGCCTCGCCGCACCCCATCGGTGTTCATGCAGTTGAGCACGATCTCGCCGGCGCCACGGTCCTGCACCTCGTCGATCCAGGCCAGCGTGTCGCGACCGGCCTCACGACTGCGCTCGGGGTCGCCGGTGAACTGGTGCACGCACCAGCCGGACTCGGCCAGGGGCAGCGAATCGATGCCGACGACCACACACTGACTGCCGAAAGCGGCCGCCAGCGTGTCGATCAGTGTCGGATCCAGCAGCGCGGGGGTGTTGATGCTGATCTTGTCGGCACCGGCGTGCAGGATGGCGCGGGCATCGTCTTCGCTGCGAATCCCGCCGGCCACGCAAAAGGGGATGTCGATGGCGCAAGCCACCTTCTCAACCCAGTTGCGGTCGACCCGGCGGCCCTGCGGGCTGGCGGTGATGTCGTAGAAAACCAACTCGTCGGCACCCTCGTCGCGATAGCGCAGGGCCAGATCGAGAATTTCGCCCATGACCACGTGATCTCGAAAGCGCACGCCCTTGACCACCTGGCCGTCGCGTACGTCCAGGCAGGGAATCAGGCGGCGCGTGAGCATGCCAGCGCCTCCTGCAGTTCGAAGCGGCCGTCCAGCAGCGCCTTGCCGATGATCACGGCTTCCACCTGTGCCTGCTGCAGCGCGCGGAGATCGTCCAGTTCGGCGATGCCGCCGGAGGCCTGGATTTGCAGCCACGGATAACGTTGGGCCAGCCCTTGATAGAGCGCCACATTCGGTCCGGCCAGGGTGCCGTCGCGGGAGACGTCAGTGCACAGGGCGTGGCGCAGATCGACGTCCTGATAGGCACAGATCAGCTCGTCCAGATCGCAGCCGCCGGAGGCTTCCCAGCCGGCCACCTGGACGATCCAGCGCCCCTGCGCATCGGCGCGCACGTCGGCGGCCAGGCACAAGGCTTCCGGCCCGAAGCGGCCGAACCAGTCGCGCACCAGCGCCTGTTCGCGCACCGCCAGACTGCCGACCACGGCACGGCTGACCCCGGCATCGAAACGCCGTTGCAGACCGGCCTCATCGCGCACACCGCCGCCGGACTGCAGCCGCAACGCGGTCTGGGTGGCGATCTCCTCGATCACGTAGAGATTGCCGCTGGATTCACCGCGTGCACCGTCCAGATCGACCACATGCAGCCAGGTTGCACCGGCCTCTTCGTACTGCTGAGCCAGCGCAACCGGGTCGGAGGCGTAGCGGGTTTCCTGCGCGTAGTCGCCCTGGTACAGGCGCACCACACGCCCCTCACGCAGATCAATGGCCGGATAGAGCGCGAAATTCATGCGGCGTCTCCACCGGTCAGTTCAAGGAAATTCTGCAGCAGCCGCGCACCCGTCGCGGCCGAGCGCTCCGGATGGAACTGCGCGCCGTGAAAGTTGCCGTTGGCCGCCATGGCGGTAAAGCGCTCGCCGTGCTCGCAGCTGAGCAGGGTATCGCCGCTCAGCGGCGCGGCAAAGCTGTGCACGAAATAGGCGTACTGGTCAACCAGACCCGCCAGCAATGGATGCGGGCGATCGTGCGCCTGCAGGTCATTCCAGCCCATGTGCGGCACCCGCAGCCCGGGCCCGCCCTGGAGCCGCCGCACCCGACCGGGCAGCACGCCCAGGCAGGGCGTATCGCCCTCCTCCGAGTGCTCGTAGAGGATTTGCATGCCGACGCAGACCCCGAGCACCGGCTGCCGCAATTCGCGGATCAGCGTCACCAGGCCCTGCGCCTGCAACCGCGCCATCGCCACCGCGGCGGCGCCAACGCCGGGCAGGATCACGTGGGTCGCGTTCCGAATCTGCGCTGGGTCGCCGGTGACCGGCGCATCGACGCCCAGCCGACCGAGCGCCGCATGGACTGAACCGAGGTTGCTGCCGCCGGCATCGACCAGCACGACGCTCACAGCGCCCCCTTGGTCGATGGCAGGGTGTCGCCCTGGCGCGCAAAGGCCTGGCGCAGACAACGCGCGACCGCCTTGAAGCAGCCTTCGATCATGTGATGGGCGTTGTCGCCGCGCACGCTCAGGTGCAGCGTGGCACCCAGCGTTTCGGCCAGCGAACGGAAGAAGTGCGGCACCAGTTCAGTGGGCAGCTGCCCCACCTGTTCGCGCGGGAATTCACCGCGGAATTCGAACCAAGGGCGGCCGGACAGATCCAGTGCCACCTCGGCCAGCGCCTCGTCCATCGGCGCCACAAAGCCGTAGCGAGCAATCCCGCGTTTGTCGCCCAAGGCCTGCCGCAATGCCGAGCCGAGCGCCAGCGCGCAGTCCTCCACCGTGTGGTGCTCGTCAATGTGCAGATCACCCTCGCAGCGCAGCTGCAGCGCGAAGCCACCATGCTTGCCCAGCTGCTCCAGCATGTGATCGAAGAAACCCAGCCCGGTGTGGATCTGCGGATCGACCTCGGCATCCAGATCGACGCTGACCTGGATCTGCGTCTCCCGAGTCCGACGCTCGACCTGCGCCTGCCGCGGCCGATCGAGCACGACGCGGGCGATCTCCGGCCAGCTCAGTCCGTCCGGACCCACGCGATAGCCGGCCACGCCCAGGTTCTGCGCGAACTGCAGATCGGTCTCGCGATCACCCACCATCAGACTGTGTTCGCGATCGATCAGCCCATCGCGCAGATAGTGCAACGCCATGCCGATCTTCGGCTTGCGCGTCTCGTTCGGCTCATCCGGGAAATGTCGGTCGATCAGGATCTCGCGGAAGCGCACACCCTGGGTCTCGAGAATCTCCAGCAGCAGGCGCTGCGGCGGCTCGAAATCGGCCAGTGGAAAACGCTCGGTGCCCAGCCCATCCTGATTGCTGACCATCACCAGCTCGTAGCCGGCCGCAACGAAGCGGCGCAGCGCAGGAATCACCTCGGGCAGCAGCCGGAACTTGTCCAGGCTGTCGATCTGTTCGTCGGGCGGTTCCTCGATCAGACAGCCATCGCGATCGACAAACAGCAGCTTCAGAGGCATGAGGATTCACTCTCGGTGGTGGCCGCCGCAGCTGCACTGGCCAGCTCGGCCAGCGCACTCAGCACGGCGTCATTCTGTATGGGTGTGCCCACGCTCAGGCGCAGACACTGGCTCAGCCCGAGGTAGTGCGAGACATCGCGCAGCACCAGCCCGCGCGCGGCCAACTGGCGCAACAGGGCCGTGGCATCCAGACAGCGAAAGCAGAGGAAGTTGGCGTCACTGGGCCAGACATGGCTGACCAGCGGACTGCTGCGCAGGGCCGCGGCCAGGCGCTCGCGCTCGCTACGCAGCAAGGCCAGCCGCTGCAGACGGATCGCCGTCTGCGCGGGATCCAGCGCCTGCAGCGCCAACGCCACACACGGTGCCGGCAGCGGATAGGGCGCCATCAAGGCGCGCAGAAAGGCCATCAGTTCGCCGCTGCCCAGCAGGACGCCCAGCCGCACCGCGGCCAGGCCGTAGGCCTTCGACAGCGTCCGCAGCAACAGCAACTGCGGCCGGCTCGCCAGCGCATCGATCAGACTGGCGCCGTCGGCAAACTCCACATAGGCCTCGTCGACCACGACCAACGCCCGCTCGCCGATCGCATCGATCAGCGCCAGCAGCTGGTCGCGATCGACCTGCTGGCCGGTGGGGTTGTTGGGCGAGCACAGAAACACCAGCTTGGGGCGCTGCTGCACCACCGCAGCCAGCACGGCTTCGCTGTCCAGCGCGAAACCCTGGTCGGCCAGCAGCGGCACCTCAATGACCCGCGCGCCCTGCAGCTGCGCGCAGATCCGGTACATGCCGAAGGTGGGTGGGCAGATCAGCACGGCGTCCACACCGGCCGCGCAGAAGCCCCGCGCCAGCAGGTCGATGGCTTCGTCCGATCCACGGCCGGCAAGGATGCCTTCGGCCGGCCAGCCATAGAGCCCGGACAGCGCGGCCAGCAGCTCGGGCGGCTGGGGCGCCGGATAGCGATTGAGTCCTTCGCCGCCGTCAAACGGCGCCCACGGCCACTCGTTGGCATTCAACAGCACGCCCTGATGGCCGGCTTCCAGGCGCGCCGAACTGTAGGCGCGAAAGCCGCGCAGATCCGCTCGGGCCAGTGACAGCATGCTCATGTGGAACTCGCCAGTGCAGCCAGCCGCACCGACACGGCCTGGGCGTGCGCCCGCAGGCCCTCGGCCTCGGCCAGCGTCACGGTATCCGGACCGACGGCGGCCAGGCCTGCGGGCGTGGCTTCCTGCACGGTCATCAGTTTCTGGAAACTGGCCACACTGACCCCGCCGGTGTAGCGCGCCGCGCCGCCGGTAGGCAGCACGTGATTGGTGCCCGAGCCGTAGTCGCCCAGGCTCTCCGGCGTCCAGGCGCCCAGAAACACCGACCCGGCGGCGCTGACGGAGGGCAACAGCGCCCGTGGCTGGCGGGTCTGCAAGATCAGGTGCTCGGGCGCGTAGGCATTGGACACCACCACCGCCGAGGCCAGATCGGGTACCTGTAGCGCCCGGCTCGCCTCCAAGGCCTGCCGCGCGATGTCCGCTCTGGGCAGACTGGCCAATTGCTGCTGCAACTGCCCTTCCACCGCATCGATCAGCGTTGGGTCCGGCGTGATCAGCAGCACCTGCGAGTCGGGGCCATGTTCGGCCTGCGCCAGCAGATCGGCCGCCACGAAAGCGGGGTCGGCCTGTGCATCGGCGATCACCAGCACTTCCGAAGGGCCGGCGTGCAGGTCGATGGCCGGGCCCTGCTCGCTCATGCTGACCTGCCGCTTGGCTTCCTCGACCCAGCCATTGCCCGGGCCAAAGAGCTTGTCGCAGGCCGGAATGCTGTCGGTGCCGAAGGCCATCGCGGCGATCGCCTGAGCGCCACCGACCAGAAATACCCGCTCGATGCCGCACAGCGCCGCCGCATGCAGAACGGCCGGATCGGCACGACCGTCCGGTCGCGGTGGCGTGCAGAGGATCACTTCGGGACAGCGGGCCAGCTGCGCGGGCACTCCCAGCATCAGCGCCGTCGACGGCAGGGGCGCCGAGCCCGCCGGCACATACAGGCCAACACGCTGGATCGGCCGGGGCAGGCGTTCGCAGACCAGCCCAGGTGCGGTGTCGATGGCCGCTGGATCAACCTGGGTTGCGGCGTGGAACTGCAGCAAGCGCGCCCGCGCCTGGGTCATCGCGTCACGCAGGGCGGGCGACAGTTCAGCACCGGCCGCGCGAATCTGCTCGATGGGCACCGCCAATTCGCCCAGTTCGACGCCATCGTAGCGACGCGTCAACGCCCGCAGGCAGGTGTCGCCGTCGGCGCGCACCTGGGCGATGATCCGCGCCACCTGCGCCGACAGCTCCGCCCCGCCACTGCGCGCCGGCCGCGCCAGCACCGCCCGTCGCTGCGACGCATCCAGCCGCGACCAGTCAAAACGCGGCAACAAGTTGTTCGGTTCCAGTGTCATGCCCAGCCGCTCTCCGCCCCGTACCCATATCCTGCTCTTCCCTGCGCCCTGAGCCCTAGCTCCTGGCCCCTAAACCAGCATCTTCTCCACCGGCAGCACCAGCAGATGACTGGCACCACCACGCTTGAGCTCTTCCAGCTGCTGCCAGCTGACGTCGCGGTGGCAGATGGCCTGCACGGCGACGCGATCACTGGGCCCCTGCAGCGGCAAGGTGGTGGGCGGATCGGCATCGACCAGCTGCGCCAGCAGACCACCCAGGGCATCGCGTGGGGCGTTGAACAGCAGCAGTTTGCTTTGTCGCCCGCGCAGCACGCCGTTGAGGCGCCGCACCAGCATGTCCAGCAGCTCGCGCCGCTCATCGGCCAGGGGCGCATGCGTGGCGATCATCACCGCCTCGCTCTCCATGATCACCGCGACTTCCTTGAGCTGGTTGGCCAGCAAAGTGGCACCGGAGGACACCAGATCGCAGATCAGATCGGCGGTGCCCAGCCGCGGGGCGATTTCCACCGAGCCGCTGAGCACGACGATGTCGGCCTGCACCCCATGCCGCTGCAGATAGTCGCCGAGCAGACCGGGATAGCTGGTGGCAATGCGCCGACCGGCCAGTTGCGCCGGCCCCTGCCAGTCTTCTTCCTGCGGCACCGCGATTGACAGGCGACAGCCGCCGAAGCCCAGCTCGGCCACCACGCCAAAGCGCTCGCTCTCGTCGCCTTGCGCCAGCGTGTGTTCGCGGGCGACGTTGTAGCCGACCACGCCGGCTTCGCAGACGCCCTGCTCGATCAATCCCGGGATGTCGTCGTCACGCACCAGCAACAGGTCCACCGGCAGGCTTTCGCCGAAGCAGAACAAGCGGTCTCGACTCATCCGGAAGCTCAGTCCGGCCCGCGCCAGCAGGTCGATCGAGGCCTCCGAGAGTCGGCCGGACTTCTGGATGGCGATGCGGAGGCGATCACGTGCTCGCATGAGGTGTCCTGCAGCAGAAGTTGAAAGGGTGACGGTCAGCGACCGGTGCAACGAGAGCGATCAGCTTCGATGTCGCCGCTCGTGTTGCAGCGCCTGCAAGGCGGCGCGATAGCCACCGGCCCCTTCATTGAGAAAGCGGGCGATGCGACCGATCGTGGTCACGCTGACGGCGGTGCGGTCGTGGATCTCGCGATAGGCAATGCCCTGCTGCAGCAGCGGCACGACGCGCCAGCGATCGGCCAGCGCTTCCAGTTCGGCCGGCGTGCACAGGTCACGCAGGAAGGCCTCGACCGCGGCCGCGTCGGGCAATGCCGCAATGGCCTGGCCCAGCGCCGCAATGGGCGCCACTGGCATGGGTTCGGGATCGATCGCGCGACGCTTCATCGTGTAATAACGCATTAATACGCGATCAGACTAACGCCGGCCCCGTCTCCCGGTCAAGGCTCAATGTGAAGGTTCGCCAATCGCACCGCTGCCCAATACGGTGGCTGGCTTCGACGCCAGCACTTCGATCTGCCCCAACGGCATCACCTCACCCTCGGAACTGACCAGCGCCACGCGACGCTGCGTCGATGCCGACAGCCATTCTGGCGGTATCAGGGCGGTGGCAAGTTCGCCGTCGAGTGCCGTTTCCAGTAACCGGTCATCGAAGCGCAGGCGGGCGCCAGCAGGAAAGCACTCGGATCGGGCCCACAGGCCCATCTGCCCATCGGGCTGGCGGTTCGCGACCGGCTCCAGCGCGGACTGCTCTGGGCCCCAGGCGCTGATGGCGCAGAACGGCCCTGCGCCTAGTCCCAACAGCCCGCCGACCCGTCGCCCCCGGGGGCGAACGGTCAATTCGCCCACCCACTGACGTTGGCGCTGCATGCGATCCAGCAGATACACCTGATGTTGGCCAGGTTCGGCCAGCAAGGTGCGCGAGCTGGCGAGGTCGAGAATGCCCACCAGGTGACGCTCGGTTCTCTCCGCGATCTCCAGACGATTCTGGTTGATCATCAGGACCGTTTCCTCGGACACCGGTTGGTCGAGGTCGACATAGACCGCCACACCTTCGGTGGCGTCGGGATGCTGTTCCTGACTCTGCGGCCCCCACTTCTCCACCTCGGCGAAGGTGACGTCACGCAGTTGCCAGGCACTCAGATCCGGTTCGCTCTCAAGTTGCGCAGCGGCCAGCTGGCTGTGCCAATGGATGCGCTCGTCTTGCGACAAGGCAGGTTCGGCATTGCGCAAGCGCGTAATGTCCGCGAACAGCGGCAGCGCCTCCAGCCCCGCGTGCTGGAGCAGCACGGCGGCCAGCTCCGAGCTGCTCAGATCGATGCGCTGCGGCGCCGGCTCGCGCATGCGGTTGTCGACCAGCACCCAGGGCACCGTCTGCCGTGCCACCGACTGGCCATCCCGCGTGGGCCATTCGGCGAAGGTCGACACCAGGTTGGGCAGATGATCGCCGTAGAACAGCAGCACGGTTGGCCGCTCACGCTGCATGACCCAGTCCGCCAGCTCACCCAGCGCCTGATCGGTCCGGCGCAGATGCACCAGGAACTGCGCCAGCGGGGCGCGAGCAGCCTCACTGCCGCGGGCGGGCAAATTGATCTGGGCCAGTTCCGCCGCCGGCACCGGTCGCAATTCATCCCAGGGTCCATGATTCTCGATCGATACCGCAAACAGGAAAGTCGGCACGGGGCTATCGAGCAGTTCGATGATCCGCCGGTTCAGAGCGTGATCGGACACGTAGTAACCGTGGTACTCGTCCAGTCGGAAATCGCCGATGCTGTGAAATGCCTGGAAGCCCAGCAGCGGATAGACGCGCTTGCGGCCATAGAAGTTGGGGTCGTAGGGGTGCAGTGCACGCGTCTGATAGCCCAGTTCACGGAGTGCCCAGGGCACCGCATACATCGGCCGATGCACCAGCCCCTGAAAGGGATATTGGATCTCCGGAACGACCATCAGCGGATAGCCGGTCAGAAACTCAAACTCGGTGCGAGTCGTGAGGCCGCCGAAAGTGGGAACGCGCAGCCGACCGTGCGGAAAGCGCTCGCTGAGCGCGCGCAGATTCGGGATGTAGCGCTCAGAGTCCAGGTCGACCAGATCGCCGGGGTCGAAGAAGGACTCGCTCTGGACGACGATCAGGTCGACGCGCTCACTCGGCATCGGCATTGGTGGGCGGGGGCCGAAGCGCTCGACATACGCGTCCTCGATGCCCGGCAGCGCAGGTGGCAGGGTCGAACGGGTGTTCTGCTGCAGCAACATGAAGTGCGCTGCCATGCCCGCCTGTTCGGCTCCGGCGGCGGCGTGCCAAAAGCTGATTCGCAAGTCCTCCTGATCGTAGATCTGTGGCCAAGGCGCCCAGCGCTGCTGAACGCTGAGCAGTACGCCGCCCGCGAGCACGAAGAGCAGTGCCTGAGCAAACCGCAAGGGTCGGCACAGAGGTCGCAGCCGCCAGCTGCGTCGGCAGGACTCGATCAACAGCAGCAATAGCAGCAACTGCGGCAAGCTGGGCAGTCGCAGATAGCGCCAGTAGAGCGCCGGACTGCTGAGCATCTGATCGAACACCAGCACGTCGGAGGGGACCAGAGGCAAGCCCAACTCTCGCAACTTGATCTGGTTCACCTGGTAGACGACGGCCGCCAGCAGCCAGGTCAGACTGGCGGCGAACAATGGACGGCGAGTCAAGCCCAGCGCGCAGAGCCACAGCAAGAGCCATGGCAGCGCATTCGCCAGCCACAGACGCACGGAATCCCGCCCACCGCCATCAAGCAGCAGTGGGATCAGTCCGCAGGCGACGCCGGCCAGCAGCAAGGACCAGCGACTGTTCAACCAGCTGCGGACAGACTGGCTGAGCGCCGTTGTGTGAACACGTTCTGACAAGCGCGAGATCCTGGCGCGGTGCCCCGAACTTTCGACCGGGGCATTCACAGATTTCATTTTCATGAAGCGGCGCGAGCATGCCAGCAGCCACGCCTTCACGCGAGCGCCCGGCGACACAAGAATTGTCTGCTCGGCGGGAACGATGGCTGCGTGCCCATCCGCGCTGGCGCTATCCTCTCCGCGACGGGCGTGGCTGAGGGAAGGCGACGGATGGACGGTGGCGGTCATGGCCGCATCACGCACTACCACCATCGCGATGCACTGGGCGAGTGGACCCTGGCCACCTGCGAGCCGCATCCGGCCCTGCGCGGCGCCATCCAGGCACTGTGGTACGGCGAAGGCCAGATCAGCTACCAGCGCGATCGCATCCTGCCGTCACTCAATGCCTATCTGCTGATCAATCTGGGGCCGCCGCAATACCAGATCCTCCCCGGCCCACCGGAACAGCGGGTGCCCTTCCGTGACATCTGGTTCTCCGGCCTGCATCAGCGCCCCATCGACACCGAAGCCCCGCACGGCAACGCCCTGCTAGGCATCGCCCTGCATCCGGCGGGGCTACGACCGTGGCTGAGCGCAGATCTGCGACACACCGGCGATCAGGTCTTGCCGCTCTCGGATCTGCTCGGAGATGGTGTACTGGCGCTGCGGGAGGCGTTGCTCAATCGCCGCGATCTGGTTGAACGCTTCGATTGTGTCCAGCACTGGCTGCTGCAGCGCTGGCGAGCCCAGCGACAGATCGACCCGGCGCTGCAGCAACTCTTGCGACACATCGAAGGCAGCGCCGGGCAACTGCGCCTGGAGGCAGCCGCCGAGGCCCTGGGTCTGTCCCGCAAGCACCTGTCCAGGCGCTGCCTGGAGCAGACCGGCATGACGCCAAAAGCGCTGGCCAGAATCTGTCGGTTTCGCGCCGCGGTGAGCTGGCTGCAGCGGCAGGATCGAGTGCCCTGGACTGACCTGGCTTTGCGCTGCGGCTATGCCGACCAAGCCCATCTGATCCGCGACTTCCGCCATTTCAGCGGCCTCACACCAGGCGAATTCCTCCGCCATGCACAACCGGATTCGGGCAGCATCGTCATTCGCTGACGCGCCGGTCTGCCGCACGGATCATTCGAGGCGACATTTCTTCAATCCTTCCTCGAACGGCGTGGCTATGCTGCAGCTTCACGCATCGATGAGGGAGGCCCGCCATGCCCGAATACAATCTGCTTGCCGTCATCGTCGCTGGCATCGCCAGTTTCATCCTCGGCGGCTTGTGGTACTCACCGATGTTGTTCGGCAAGGCCTGGCAGCGCGAAGCCGGGCTGAGCGATGAGCAGCTGGCACGCGGCAACATGGCCATGATCTTCGGCACCAGCTTCGTGCTGTGTGTGCTGGCGGCCTGGGTCTTCGCACTGTTTCTGGGTCCGCGTCCGCCGGTCGCCTTTGGCCTGGGCGCAGGCTTCGCGGCCGGCGCCTTCTGGGTCGCCTCCAGCTTCGGCGTCAACTATCTGTTCGAGCGCAAGAGTCTGAAGCTGTTTGCCATCAATGGCGGCTATCACACGCTGCAGTTCACGCTGATTGGACTGATTCTGGCGCTGTGGCCGTGAGCGCCGACCCGACCTGCCCATGGGCGGTGATGTGATCTGAAGCGCCGCCCGAGCGCTCGCCAGAACCCGAACGACGAAGCCTCGCGGACCCACATTGTGCGGCGTGGCCGAAACCTGGCCGCCGCAGCTGTCCTACACTGCACGCAGGCGAGATCGACGGTGGGGACCGACGGCTCACCGGCATCTTCCGATTTGCCGCTTTGGGGGCGCGACGATGGGCAAAGGACGGACACCGAAATGGCTGTATCTGGTGGCAGCGCTGGCGCTGATCTGGAATGCACTGGGCTGCATGGCTTTTGTCCAGCAGGCAATGCTCAGCGATGCCCAGATCGACGCGTTGCCGGCCGCTGAAGCCGCCCTCTATCGCGGCATGCCGATGTGGGCCACGATCGCCTTCGCCGTGGCCGTATTTGGTGGCGCGACGGGCTCGCTGGCGCTGTTGTTCCGCCAGCGCTTCGCGCTGATTCTGTTCACCGCCTCATTGCTGGGCGTGCTGCTGCAGATGTTCCACCTGTTCATCCTGGCCCGCGGCGTCGAAGTTCTTGGCGCCGGCGCGCTGACCATGCCCGGGATGATCATCGTCGTTGCCTTCGCCCTGGTCTGGCTGGCCCGCACCGCCGCCCGCCGCGGCTGGCTGGATTGAGTCCGAGCACCCGATTCACGAGGGTGATCGAGCGCTGCTCCGGAACTGAATGGCGGCTGCACGTCAGCACCGCAAAGCGCCGCCACACTTGATTCGCCCGCGCGCTACCCCCACTATGAACGCACCACCGGGGGCGCATTTGGTTTCGACGTGGGTCACGAACCCTGGGGTGCATGTCGAGGGGGTAGCTTTCCTCGTTAATCCAGCTGCAAAGACTATAGTCGCCAACGACGAAGTCTACGCTCTGGCGGCCTAAGGCCGCCTAACCGCAACACCTTGTGTCCATGCTCGGTGCAGGCGGGTCAGAATCATGGAATCGCGAGCCAACGGGCCTGACGTTGGCAGTTAAAACGACCAGGCTGGTCGTCTGACATCCCTGCCGGTCGGGGCGTCAGCCGACGAGATCGAAAGACTCGGCTAAACATGTAGATCCTCAGATGTAGGTCTCGCGGACGGGGGTTCGACTCCCCCCGCCTCCACCAAACAAAGTTCCAACGAAGTCCAAAGAAGGCCGGAAACCCCAGTAGCTGCAAGGGATCCGGCCTTTTTTGTGTCCACAGTTGTCCATCCAGGTGCATTGTCATCCGGGGGCAACAGGGGGCAAGATGCGGGGCAACCCAGGCATGCCCCCACAGAGGTGCCCCCAGATGCCCCTCACCGACACGGCCGTACGTGGCGCAAAGCCCGAAGAGAAGCCACGCCGGCTCTACGATTCCAGGGGCCTCTACCTCGAGGTCTCGCCGGCTGGGGGCAGGTGGTGGCGCCTGAAGTACCGATTCGGGGGCAAGGAGAAGCGCCTGAGCCTGGGCACCTACCCCGACACCTCCCTTCGAGACGCCAGGGACAGGCGCGATGAGGCCCGGCGACTGCTCGCTGCCGGGACCGACCCTGCCGAGCAGCGCAAGGCGGAGAAGGCGGCGGGTGCCGATCGTGCCGCCAACAGCTTCGAAGTGATCGCCCGGGAATGGCACGCCCTCCGCTCCAAGACCTGGAGCCAGATTCACTCCAAGAACGTATTGGACCGCTTTGTTCGTGACGTCTTTCCGTGGATCGGCGCCAAGCCTGTTGCCGAGATCACCGCACCAGAGCTGCTTAGCGCACTGCGCAAGCTCGAGAAGCGCGGCGCGATCGAGTCCGCTCATCGGGCACTGCAGTGTTGCGGACAGGTATTCCGCTATGCCATCGCCTCCGGTCGCGCGGACCGAAACCCGGCGGCGGACCTGAGAGGCGCACTGGAACCAGTCAAGGAAACGCATCGCGCTGCCCTGACAGATCCCGGATCGGTGGCGGGGTTGCTCAAAGCCATCGATGGATACAGCGGCAGGCCGGTGACCAAAGCCGCCCTGAAGCTGGCCCCCCTGTTGTTCGTCCGGCCCGGCGAGCTCCGCAAGGCGGAGTGGTCCGAAGTCGACCTCGATGGCGGCTTGTGGGTCATCCCGGCCGATCGAATGAAGATGCGTGAGTCGCACATCGTCCCACTCGCACGCCAGGCCCAGGAGATCTGCGGGAGCTCCATCCGCTGACCGGTACGGGTCGGTACGTCTTTCCCTGCGCTCGCAGCCCGCGGCGGCCGATGAGCAACAACGCAGTGCTTGCCGCGCTGCGGCGCATGGGCTTCGAGAAGGACGAGATGAGCGGCCACGGCTTTCGCGCCATGGCCAGGACGATACTCGACGAGGTTCTGCAGGTGCGACCGGATTTTGTCGAGCACCAGCTCGCACACGCTGTGCGGGACCCGAACGGGCGCGCGTACAACCGCACAGCGTTTCTGGCCGAGCGCACCAAGATGATGCAGGACTGGGCTGACTATCTAGAGGCATTGGCACTTGCGGATAGCAGAGAACGAAATGTCTGATCAGTCCTCGTTGGATGCTACCGAAGAGCTCAAATCCAGAGCAAGCAAGTTAGCGGGCTGGTTCGCATTGACTCTCGCCCGCGACGAGGGACGCGACCTCGAATCATCGTTTGCAGCGGCACGAGAATTTTGCCGATGGGCCGATTGTCATCGCGCTGATCGTCGCGGACCAGTACTAGTAGGTGCATTGGAGAGATGGCTTCGAAGAGGCGAAACCGAGTACTTTGGGCTTAGAGCCATGCTTGTCCACTTCCCACCTCGCGAATGGAGGGAACAGGAGGCCCTGCTGGTAATTGGCCTTGCGTTGTGCATGGAAGCTCACCGTATTCTGAAAGGCAGTAACAACGTCCCCGGCGCTGAACTTGCGCTTTACATGCTCGATGCCGAGGTTGCGAAATCCCTTTGGATCGAGCGCGGAGGGATACTCAGCTCGCGAACACCTGATCCAGCCGAGGTTGAACGGCTGCTGGCAGGAATTGAGTCTCAACCACTCGGGAAGGCTCTTAGGAGCTATACCTCATCCACTGGTGGAAGGGGCAAAGTAGAAAAAGACTCGGACGGCAAGCAAGCAGAGAAGGCCAGAGTGAAGGAGGAATGGACGCGTTGGACTGCCGTTCCAGGCAACATCGGCAAGAGCGGTCCAACTTTCGCAAAGCACGTCGTAAAAAAGCTGAAAGTTAGCCTCGTCAAGGAGGGAAGTTTGGAGAGATGGCACAACCTCTGGAGGAAGGATCCACCAAAGTCTAATTCTGGCTAGCACTGCCAGAGACGGCGCGCTCGCAGTCGGATCGCTCGAGAGATGCGCCTGCTAGCACGCGCACGCGTGTTCTAGCACACGTCCCAAAACCTCCCTTTTGCACTCCACTATGTGTTCCGTCCCGCCAATACAGGCCAACACAGGACGGAGCCGTGGAACGCAATGCACTACCCGAGACGGGCTTCCTGCGGGTTCAGCAGATCGTTGGGGACCCGAAGGCTGACCCTCCCATCCCCGCCATCATTCCTGTTTGCAGGTCGACCTGGTGGGCTGGCGTTCGGTCCGGCCGGTTCCCGGCACCGACACGAGGCCTTGGCGGCCGGATCACGGTCTGGCGGGTCGAGGACATCCGCTCACTGATTGAGCGGGCAACCGAAACCAACGGGTCCACCCAGGAAGCTTCTGCTGGCTCTTCCAACCGGGAGAGCGCGAGGTGAGCGCAGGTAGCCCAGAAAAACGAAACCCGCCTGGCAGGGCGGGCTGCGTTTCACAAAGTGCACTTGGTCAAGCGCATCGCCAGTCTAGCGGTTCCCCTGGAACACAGTCCATGCCGTCAAATCTCTTGCTCCTGCTATCGAGGTTGCAGAGCGTAAGTAAGCAGGGTCAGGGCTGGATTGCCAGATGTCCATCGCATGAGGATCGCAGCCCATCCCTTTCCATCGCAGCTACAGACGACGGAAAGATCATCCTCCATTGCTTTGCCGGCTGCGCCGTTTCGGAGATTGCCCGCGCCATGGGCATGGCCGTCACCGACCTCTTCCCACCCCGTGCCCGGGAAGCGACTGCCGATGAGCGGACCAGGCTTCGACAGTTCGCTCTGCGGGCCGACTTGCAGGCGTGCGCGAATGTGCTCGGTGCTGAATCCGCGGTGGTGCAGATTGCAGCAGGCGACTTGGAGCGTGGACTCACGCTGACGGCTGAGGATGTTGCGCGGCTGGCGGTGGCGCGCGATCGGATCGAGGCCGCGCGCCATGCCATTGGGGCACTGAAATGGCAGAGCTGAATCGGCATGTCGCGAGCATCGAGGAGCGAGCGCAACGCGATCTGGCCCGTGTGCAGGGCCTCGCAGAAGGCAACCCGACGCACACGATCAAGGCCAGTTCGCACGACAACACCGAGCAATCCGCCTCGGCGCCTGAGCCCCTCAGGCGGCCTGTCCCGCCAGCACAGCCGTATCCGCTCGAAGCGTTGGGAGAACTGCTGGGTGGCGCAGCCAGATCATTGCGAGAGGTCATCCAGGCACCGGATGCCATCTGTGCTTCGGCGACACTCGCCGCGGCGGCACTTGCGGCCCAAGGACTGGCAGATGTGACGCTGTCGGGGCGGGTCCATCCCACCTCACTGTGGTTATTGTCTGTAGCGGAATCAGGGGAACGCAAGTCATCTGTCGATGCCCAGGTCATGCGCGCCGCACGCGAGTACGAAGTGGAACTCACCCGCGATCACAACCTCGAAACGGCGCGCCACTTTAACCAAGTAGCCGAGTGGAATACCCGCTGCGAAGAGGCGAAGCGATCGTCGAAGAAGAACCGGGGCGACGGCCTGGCTGCGGCACTCGATGAGATTGGGCCCGCTCCCAGTCCGCCAAGAATTCCGCGAGTCACTGTGGCCGATTTCACGGCCGAGGGCGTCGCCAAGTTACTGCTTTCCGGACGCCCTAGCATGGGCGCCTTCACCGACGAAGCGGCGTTGGTCTTCGGCGGACACGGCATGACCAAGGAAGCCAGCGCGAGGACGGCTGGCGCCTTCTGCAAATTGTGGGACGACGGTTCACTCGATCGAGTGCGGGCAACCGATGGCGCGCAGAAGCTTTTTGGTCGACGCATGTCGATGCACCTGATGGCCCAGCCCGTGATTGCCGAGAGCGCGTTTGCGGATGGGCTGCTGACCGGCCAGGGGTTTCTCGCGCGATGTCTGATCTCCTGGCCCGAATCCACTGCTGGTTCGCGCCCATTGGTGGACACAGACCTCAGCCGCTGCCCCAGGCTCAATCGCTTTCAGGCGAGGTTGGCGGAGTTGTTTCGCGAACCGCTTCCCCTCGCTGACGATGAGATCCGGGGTCTGCAGCCGCCCCGCCTCGAGCTCACAACGCCGGCCATGCAGATGTGGCGTCAGCTCCACGACGCAATCGAGAAGCACATGGCACCGCAAGGTCGATATGTGAACTGCAAGGCCTGGGCGAGCAAGACGCCCGAGCAGGCCCTGCGAATCGCTGGAGTATTGGCAGTGATAGATGGCCATCGGCACATCCAACCGGTGATTCTTGAGCGCGCCGCCGAGATCGCGATCTGGCACTTGTCCGAAGCCGAGCGGATCGTTGGCAATTGCTCGCTTTCACCGGCACTGCGAGACGCTGAGGTGCTGCTGGCGTGGTTTCACGAAACCGGGCGGGAGTTGGCGTATTCGGCAGATGTGCTGAGGCTCGGACCCAGCTGCGTGCGCCAGATCGATCGGTTCAAGCGGGCCATGAGGGAGCTCGAGCTCACTGGATGGGCGGTGAAGCTGGAAGGGGGAACTCGTGTGGATGGCACCCATCGACGAAATGTCTGGCGTATCGCGCCCAAAGCGGCGGAGCGCTGACATGGGCCGACTGTTCTACGGATTGATTTCCGCGCCAGGCATCCCGGACGCCGGCGATTCCTGCGAATCAGCGAATCCGTCGTCTAGTTCCCGTACGAAAATCACAGAATCGCAAGATTCGCAGCCAGTTGCCGCCGCCAGCCTGGGCGAAGTTCGCAAGTTCGCAGGATTCGCAAGGGCTCCCGTACTCGCCCAATACGAAGAACGATTGATGCACCTCTGCCTGGCCATCGGAATCGACTGGCAAGCAGTCAGTGAACAACTGATCGACGGTGATAGCGAAGCCGGCATAGACCAGCTCGATCACGACAAGGGCGATGGGCGAGAGCTGGCGGCGGTTGTCGAATGGCTGCGCTTGCTTGCAAGGGAGGCGACGGCGCAAAGCGAGGGAACTTGAGCATGACCGTGGCGCCAGCGCCGGAAGCCTCTAGTTACCTCCCAAGCAGTCGGCACAGTATTGCGTTGATCGGCGTGGAACTCGGCCGATCGCCACGACATCGCCCCGTGTCACCGAATGCGCTCCGATGTGCTGTCTATCGTCACGGCGAGATCTCTCTCACCTTCCGAGATACCGACTGCTTCCCAGTCTTGGCTTGCACCGCCGAAGGCGCTTGCGACGAGCTGACTTCGCCAACACCGCGCAAGTCCGGCGGCACGACGAAAGGAGGAATTGCCACACCAGGAGCCAACTGGAGTAGATCGAAGTTCTCAAAGTCGGGAAAGACACCGCAAGACTCGCCAGGATCGCAGATCTGGAAGTCGTTGTCGTTGTCCGTGCTTGCAATCAGCAGATACGGGCCGGCACGGAGATTCTGCAGCATGAATCCCAATTCGGCACCCGTGCCCGCCACCTCCGCAAAGCCCACTGTCAGGAAGGTCACGGGGTCGACCAGCAGCACATAGACCTTGCCGACATTGCCGCCCTGCACTACCGGGCCTACCCGCATGCTAACGCTAAGCTGCTGGCTGCCGGCAACGCTGGTGTTGATTGTGATTCGCGCGCTGTAGTCACCTTCGGGCAAGCCTGTCCGATTGACCTGCGCCAGATAGTTGCCGAATCCGTTCGCGCCACCGCCACTGATAGTCAGCCAAGTGGCATCGTCGCTGATCGACGTGACCACGATCGGGCCGGTACCGCCAGCCTGGACACTGAAGCCCAGCTGCGTTGCAACGTCACCGAACACCAGGCTGGTCGGCTGGGCGATGGCGACGGGCGGTGTCGCTCCGCCGCCAGCCAGCGCTCGTGCTTCCAGGACGGACCGATAGGCATCGATTAACCCAAAGCCACTGAAGGGGTCACGCGTGGTCGGTCCATTGCCGGCTACGTCAATCGTGATTCGACCAGATGCCAGCAAGGTATCAAATTGGTCGGGCGTCAAGGCCGGGTTGACGGACTTCATCAATGCGATCACCCCGGCCACATGTGGCGCAGCCATGGATGTGCCTGGGTACCAGTCGAAACGCTCAGGTTCCGAGAATCCAGGGCCGAGAGTACTCAGCACACCATCGAGTCCGGTTGCCGCCCCCCCGAGAAATGGCTTGCAAGACTGGGGATTGAATGGCGGGAACAATCCTGGTTCATTGATCTCGGGGCTAGTTTCACCACCCGGGGCAGCCACCGACACCGTCGGATGACAATTGCTGTAGTAAGCCGGGTTGTTGTTGCGATCGAACGCGGCCACGTTGATGACGCCTGGGCAACTCGCAGGGGCGTAGGTTCCGGTCGAGTTGTCGTTTCCAGCCGCTGCCACCACGAAGAGGCCGCGACCTCGAGCGGCATTAATGGCTTCCTGATAGATCGACGGGCATGGACCTTTGCCACCGAGGCTCATATTCACGACGTCAGCTGATCTCGCCGCTGCTGCCCCGCCCACGGGTAACCCGGAAGCCCAGCGAATGCCATTTACGATATCGAACGAGTCCCCCTGTCCGTCACGGCCAAGCGCGCGAACCGGCATGATCTTGCTGTTCCAGCTCACACCCGCAACACCCTGGCCATTGTTGCTGACCGCAGCTACCGTTCCTGCGACGTGGGTTCCGTGAAAACTGCTTGGACGGATTCCGCAACCGCTGCCTGGGTCGGAAGCGTTTGAGTCCATCCCATCACCATCGCAGCTGCGCAGCGGATCGCGAATCATGTCCGCCCCCAAGTCGTATCTCACATTCGCGGCCAGGTCACTGTGCGGCGACACGCCTGAGTCGATCACCGCGACAATCACTTCTGGTGATCCGGTCGTGATGTCCCAGGCCTGCGGCAGGTTGATCTGCGGGTAGTGCCACTGAAATGGATACCCGGGATCGTTGGGCACCGCCTGCAACTGAACCAATCCATTGGGCTCGGCATACCGCACCTCGGACTTTGCCCGGAGCGCTTTGATGGCCATTGCCCACTCCATGCGTTCGGCCTGCGCCCCTTCCAGACGATAGGCGTGCTTCCCGTCGAGCATGGGATGGTGGGCAGCATTCAACAATCTCAGAGCACTCTTGCGGTCGGCGCCCTGCGGCAGAGTCAGCAACATTGGAGCGCCCGTCTCGATGTGCTTGGCTTGGAGCCCAATGTTTGCCGCCCAACGTCTGGCATCTATCCCGGCCGCCTTGCCGCCCTCACCATCGTCGAGGCGCACAATGATCTCGTCGACCTCGGCTTCGTCCTCCAGTGAGAGCGCTCCGGAGCTGCTCAAGGGTGGAGCGCTGGAGACGCTCAGCACGTAGTTCGAAAAACCCGCCGTCGCGCTGACCAGGACGTCATAGACGCCAGTCTGGCCAACACCGATGAACTCATTCCGATCGGTTCCGACGGCCGACTGAAGCGGGTCGGACGCAGTACCGGGAGCAAGAAGGAACAGGTCCAGATCGTTGCGCGCTGGATTTTGTGGGTCCCAGTCGCTGACGATCAGCTGGATGGTCTGGCCCGCTGTGACCGTCATTCGATAGGCATCGAATGGATCGGCGGTCGCAGCGAATCGGTCTCCGCGTGCCGTCTGACCCGTTGCGACCACTGAAGCGAAGCCGGATACGATCGCGGGATTGCCAACGGGTTGGACCTGCGCCGGCGTGTCGTTGTCGACATTGGGTACCTCGGGATTGTTGAGGTCACCATCGAGAAAGGTACCGGCAGCCGCCCGAACGCTTCCGGAAGCATTGAAGGCATTGCTGTCAAAGCCGCAGTTGTCCGTTCCCAGCAACCCCGAAAGTCGGACCACGTCAAGCGCCTCGTACTCACCGTAGCCTGCCGGGCCAATGGCCCTGACCATGGCCTTGCTGCAATCAGTGAAAGTGAGGGCGAAGGAACCCCAGGGATTGAGAGTGACCGTGGCGGGATCGTAATCAGGCCCGAAGCGGCCACCGATGGGCTGCAGCGCCTGATCGATCAGGATCGTGTTGCCAATGATCGGGCCGGTGCTGCCAAACCAGGCTTGCTGCCCGGTGGGCGTATAGGAAAACCAGTAGACGAATGCGAGATCAGGAGTCAACGCCTGCACCAGCCAGCCCTCACCCGAGCGGCTCTGCGGGAACCAGGCGCCGGTGATTCCACCACGCAGATCCTTGGCTGATGTCGCTGCGCAGGGGACGCCCTCGATCGCCGTCAAGCGAGCCATGTTGAGTTGGTCGGATCGCCAACCCTGATTGAAAGCAGCCTCGGAGGGGTTGTAGGCGGCATAGCCTGAGTTGCAACCATCAAAGGTAAAGACCAGATCGCCCCAGTCTTCGCGAACAATGGCCGCAGGATTGAATGCCGGTCCGAAGACGCCACCTCGCGTGCGGATCAGATCGGTGATGTTCACCTGATCGCCCACTACCGGACCAGTGCCAATCAGAAATGCCTGGCGACCATCTGGCTCGTAGGTGAACCACATGGCCAACGCAAGATCAGGCGCAATGATCTCGAAGAAGAATCCTTGGTAAGTACGCGCTGGTTCGAACCAGGCCCCGGACGTGCCGGCACCGATCAAGTAGGGAGCACCGCTGAACTGCACTTGCAGGTCCAGTGTTAGGGTGACTGATTGCCCGCTGGTGTTCATCGGCGTCAACCACCAGCGCCCAGGGGTAACGGCCGGCGTCGTCTGTCTGTTGACTGTGATCGACTCGTTGCCGGTAGGGCCGGTGGACGCAAACAGCGACTGGTCGATCAAACCCTGCACCGAGGTTTCAGTGTGCGGTGAACCTTGACGGATCAGCAGATCGACTCCCGCGGAGGCCGATATTGTGGATACAGTTGCCGAAGCAATATTCGATGAGAAGTCGACGAAAAATGGCGCGTAGGAGTTCGGTCCCAACGTAACCTGAATCTGCGCTTTTGACTGACCGGCGTCTATCTTCTTTGGATATCCAGGCGCGACGACCAAGTCCAGTTGGGAGGCCTGCCCGTTCGATAATCCTGAAAGCAAGATAGCGACAACAAAGAACAACCTGAATACGATTCGCATTACCCGCCCCCCGTTAGGCAGCCTTGCGCAGGAAACCACAGCCCAATACGCCAGGCAAGGCGAAACTGGCCATACTGGCTCGGATCCGCACACGCCAAAGTTTGGCGACCGGTTTAACCGTTGGCTCTCCCAGCGCTCGGGCGGCGAGAGAATGGTTGCTCTGATGACACAATGAAATGTTGTGGTCGGAGGAGTCCAGGTCTTGCCGCGGTGCACCATCTGCCTGCAACGGCGCCGGAGTCTCATGTTCCAGACAGGCCGGCTGTCCATCTGTGGCCGCTGCGTCAGCTCGTTGAATCGGTCGAAGCTGTCGCCGAGGGAAGCCGAGCAGGCTCTTCGCCAAAGGCTGCGCGACAGGACGCTGCAGAAGGACCCCAGTTCTATCGGCTGGGTCGACGGCTGGCTTGCTCGGGAATGGGACACGATCAAGATCGCGTGGATGGGGGACCCAGAGCGGGTCCGGAAGTCACACGCACTGAAGATCATGCGCGCTCACAAGCGCGGCCTAATCTGCTGGGACCGCCAATACCTTGACTACCCAACGAACTGGCCATTCAGGCGCTTCGTGGTCGTCCACCTGGACGGCTACGCCTGCCGGGTGTGCGGTGCGCAGCGTCTGCATGGTGCGGAGCTGCACGTCCACCACATCGTGTTCCGCAGCAACAGTGGTACCAGTGATCGCCGCAACCTGGTGACGCTTTGTTTCAAGCATCACCAGGACCAGCACGATCACCCCATCAGCTCCCGCGGAGGCGAAGGGCCTGGCAGCGCTCTCGACGCCAGCGTAGACATGATTGGAGAGGACGAGGCCTATGAATCGCTCGTGCCCGCGATGCAGGCGGCGCTGCACTACTTCCGGGCTACCAAGGGCACTCGGCACGAACTCTTCTGCTACCTGATCGGGAAGCACGGCAGCGAGAGTGGGCGGCTGGCACTGCGCTTTGCTCGCGAAGCACGGTTGCTCCATGACTTGAGCACGCCTGGTGAACCAGCGTGATCAGCGGCGACGCTTCATTGCATCGTCGCGCGCTCGTGGCCTTCGACTTCGGATGCAACCAGCCGTGCAAGCTGTTCGGCCTCTGACTCAGCAAAGAAGGCTTTCTCGACTGGTGCCTTGCCGAGGATGCTGATGGCTCTCTCATATGCCCTGCCCAGCGATTCGTCCTGCGGGGCGCCAACCAGGAAATACAGACGGAAACGCTCGTGACTTGTTGAAATGCTGTTGATCCTGCCCAGCCAGCGATGCGCCTTGTCGTGGATGCTTTCGGGCGTCGCCAGGTCGAAGGACACCGGCTCCAGGCAATGCAGCACCCCGTTCTTCCACGTGTGCTTGAACTCCAGCTCATCATCGGGAACCGCGATCGTGTGCGGTTCGAAATAGCGCAGGAGTTGGCGTGCTTCAAGCGTGCGCTTGAAATGACGCCACACGTCCTCCTCGCCGCGGCGTTCTCGCGCCGACCGATCCTCGTAGCGCATCACCATTCGATCGAAGAGCTTCTCCAGTGTTGCCGACGGGTCGCTGGTCCGCCCGGATCCCGCAGGCGACCACTGCAGACTGCTGTCGTCGGCTGGCAGCACTGTGCGCGCGAAGTCCTCCACCGAGTTGGACCGATGCAAAGGCAACTCCTCGCTCAACCGCTCTCCGAACCGCTCGAATTGCGCCTGGATGTGGCGCATCAGGGACTTGAAGTGGTCCGCGTTGACGCCGGGGAAGACCTTGTTCAGGCGCCCATAGGTGTTGCGACAAAGTGCGCCAACGAATCGCGCATCAGGGGCATGCATGGCAACGCCAACATTGACGAACTCGCCGGTCGTCACATCATGCACGTAGCGCAGAACCATGTAGGTGTAGGACACCTTGTTGTTCATGCCAGCACCCTCGCAACCTCGGCCAAGGCCGGCCGAACATTGTCTCTGACCTGCGCCAGGTAGGCCAGTGCCTCGTCCGCGACTGTGTTGTTGGCGGTCCATTCATATGGCAGTGCGGCCCGGAACTCAGCCAATCGTTCTTGGGACAGTGCCTGCCACGCACCTTCCATTCGTGCCCAGTCATATTGGCGACCAGCAAGCGCAGTGAACAATGCGTGGCGGTTTTGAGTGCCCTGCAGCGCGCCGGGCTGCCAGGGTGGCTGCCAACCGATGATGCCTTCCGTCATGAACGCCAACTCGTGATCATAGATGGCGAAGGAGTGCCCGTTGAACTGCAGATTGGGGTTCTCGGGCCGACGGTCGGCATTCTGGATGAGGCAGTCGAAGGCGAAAACGTCCGCAGCCTGCTGACGGCTTGTTGGCGGGATGCTCTTTCCCACGGGAAGGACGGCAAAGCCCGGTGGCAACTTGGCAGATCCGAAGGCGAGTCGGACGCTGCGTCGCATCCGATCGACGACAGCTCCCGCGGAAGCTGGCAGGGTCCGGATGAAGTCATCGTCAAAGGCAACTACCACTGGTTCGGGTACCGGAAGGTCCAGATCGACCGCCAGCATCGCGCCAATGGCCTCCGCGACCAGAGCGCCGGCGCCACGATCACATCCTGCGGAGAACTTGGCGACTAGTTCGACCTCCTGGCCGTCGGCTCGCTCACAAGCGAGCAAACACGGCCCGGTTTTGCCGTTGCTCATCTGGCGATCGAATCGCTGAGCCGTGACGGTTTCAAGCATGCGTCAGCTCCGTTGACCCGAGTCGCGACGCGCAATGAGCCTTTGCCTGAGTTCCTCCACCGTCGGCCACGGGTTGCCGCGGTGGAGCATGCGGTGGCAGTTGGCGCAGACCATGGCGAGGTCGGAGGGTTTGGTTCGGGTGCCGGGGGCTAGGTCGCGCAGGGGGATCTTGTGGTGGGCTTCGATGAAGTCGGGGTCGCCGTAGGTGTGGCCGAAGTCGAAGTCGCAGATGGTGCAGAACAGGCGTTTGTGTTCTTTCCGGAAATTGTCCTTGGCCATCTCGACGATCAGGCGGCTGCGTTCGCGGTGGCGGTGGGCTCGGACTTTCTCTTCGCCTTCGGGGGCCCTGAAGTCCGGGTCGATGACGTCGGTCGCGCTGATGCCGTCGTCGATCAGCTCGGCATCGGGTTGCTGGGCCAGCCAGAGCTTGATCAGGGCCAGGACGTAGGAGGCGTGGCGGCGGTTCTCGGAATAGTCGGAAGGCCGCATCGATCCGGTCTGGTTGTAGACCGCCAAGTACCCCTTGATACCCTCCGAGCCTACCGAGCGTGACTTCCCGCTGCTGGGCGTAAATCGAACGCCATCGGTACGACTCTCCAGCCTGAAGAGCGCCTTGCCGCCGGCAGTGGTCAGCACTTCACCATCGTTCTCGCTGACCAGCTGCTGGAAGTCGCCGTAGGTGATACTCATCGCTTGATCTCCGGAGGGTTCACGTCTGCAGGCTTCGCTCGGGCGGTAGAGTCGCCCAGGTCAGATAAGCCAATGACGATCGTCGTTCGGGCTCCCAAACTCGGATCGGAGGCTCGCACCGCTTCATCCGAAAGGCGCTCTGCCAGCTCCTGTGACAGACCAGAGGGAGTTAAGGGCATTGCTCGAAGTCGTGACGCCAACCAGTTCCGCATACCCGGCGAAATCCGTTTATCCAATAAAGGGTTGCCGATGGTCATGCCGAGCAGCGCGGCGCCGAAGCAAACCGTGCTGTACGCCGAGTAGCACTCGGGGACGCTCCCCAAGACACCGTGGAGATTCGCCTGAGCGAGCAATTTCCCCCGCTTAACGGAGTGTATTGCCGCTACCGGCAGTTTGCTTGCAGACGCGTAGTAGATCTCGGGGCTCTTTGCGCCATGCACGAAAAATACATACGACCCAATGGAGCCCAGCGAAGAGTTGCTCAAGAGATCACTGGGCGGCGAGAAGCGATTTACCCCTTGAATCTTCGGGCGACTCGACAAAAGATGCCACTGCTCCAGATCGGCACTCAGCGTCGCGCCTGCAATACCGAACCTCGAAGCCTTGACCAAGCGTTCGCTCTTGGCCTGTATGTAGGTCAGCCGGGCTGTGCCCGCAACTCTGTCATACACGATAACCGCCAGATCGCTGAGTTCGCAACGCGCGGCGGATCTTGAGTGGATACCGTCGCCAGTGAATCGGACCTGATGGGCGTTACCGTGGTACTCCTCTACCGCTACTCCAGGTTGATTGGAAAGAAGCATCAGCGATCGATGAAGCGCTCTGAAGAGGGGTATTTCCCGAACACCTAGACCTCTGGCCTGATGGCGAAAATTTAAGGCCAGCTGGAGTCCGAGATTCAGATGGTGCGCAGTCAAGGGAATCATGTTGGCTATTTTCCCTGTGTGACACTTGGTTTTCTCAACGGTACATATCTTTCAGCTGACCTATGACGCCTCTCGCGGCTTCTTTCCTGCAGGCATCTCCTCTGGGAGGCGTTCAAGAGAAGCCCTCATCATCAGAAACTGAGCGACCATGCCGAGCATGGTCTTCATGTGGTCGACGTCATACTGGGTCCAACTCCTGACGTAGTGGGCCCAATCGTTCCCGAGCCATGTCAACCGTTTCGCAGCTTCGCGAACCAATGGATCATCTATTCTGTTCGCGATGCAGGATCCGAGAGCCTCTCTCTCAATGGTCTCTCTGGAACCCGGAAACCGTGATATCGCGTCGTCCTTCACGAGCACTTCCAACGCCCGGCGGTAACCCATCCCGGCAAGCTCTACGAGACCGAGACGGTGAGCACGCTCCGCCTCGGCGTGCGCGGCAATGAATCTCGGCGAGACCCTTGCTGCCTCTGGGAAAGCTGTGGAGGGCGATTCCGGCCACTGGACGATCGTTGTCGGCCTAACTGGGGATTCCGGCTTGCCCTTGGAAGCAAAGAGTGCTGCGAAATACACCGTCGACGAGCACTTCCCGCAGTTCACCTTGCCTGATGCGAGCATGTCATGTTCCTGCCAGACAACCGAAGCCTGGATCAGATCGCGGCCGCAACCCGGTTTTGGGCACTGCACGTCGAGTCGAACGGGAAGGAGCCACTTGCCTCCGGAACGATGACTGATGTGTATCCATTGCCGTTCAGGGATTGAGTCGAAAGAACGCATGTGTGCCTCCCGTTAAAGCGGATCCAGCAGTCTGCGAATGGTGGCAGCAGATCAATGGCAGTACGGACGCTCTAGATATGAAGATGATGAACGGCGGCGCCAGCGAACTGCGCCTGCAGGACGCGCGAAGAGGTCAGGCGGACCATCAATCGATCGCATAGTTCGTGTAGCCGACGAACTGACTCAACGATCTCGATCTGCTTCGCCTTCGGCGGCAAACTCAGCGGGATCGACCTCACGGTACTCTGATTTATCTTCACCATCGACTTCGATGTTCCGCTAGCTTTGGCAGATACCCACGTACGGCACGCGGGGGCGCTAAGAGCAACGTGGATGAAGGCGACATCCACAGTAGGGGCGAATCGGCATCGCATCATCAGGTCGGGGTAAATAAATGTGCGCAGTGGACCGTCATAGACGGCAGCAGTACCGACATACTCCGGCGTGTTGGACCGCTGAATGAGCAGATCTCCAGGCTTCAGCCACAATCTGTCGTCGATGCCGCCAGACGGGTCGACGTACTTGTACTGCTCGGAGTCGAAATATCCCCGCGTCGTTGCGCTCAACTTGAGTGACTTCACCGGAGTCGGGTAGTCAACCGCTTTGGGCGACCACCCGTTTGTCGGACCATCGACGAGCAGGTCCCCCAGGCATGTCGGCGACCAGCTGCCGACGTCGTCTCCCGTGAGCCGCCCCAGCACCGCCAACTCCAACACCGCCTGCCGCAACGGCGCCACGTCCTCGGGTTCGATGAACAGGTCGTCCATCTGCTGGGCGATGCGGGTCCAGGCGGTTTCGACCGCCTCGGGGTCGGGGGCGTTGCGGAGGTCGGCGAGGGCGGCGTCGCGGGCGGCGCGGCGCAGTTCGTCGCGGGTGTTGCGGTCGGCCTCCAGGCGGTCGAGCAGGCCCATCAGTTCGTCCACGCGGGCGACGATGCGGTGTTGTTCGGCGAGAGGTGGGAGCGGGATCAGTGCATCTTCCATCTGCTTGCCCGAGAGGTGCTGAACCGTCGTGTACGCCTTGCTTCCATGAAGCTCGCTCAATCGCTCCTGTAGGGCGATCGTGATGAACGAAGGCTCGACGTTGCCCGAAAACCATCGAAGTCTTGTGACTCGCTGGTTTAGAAGTGCTCGCCGGCCCTGCCACCTGCCGATATTGAAGTTGCCGTCCATACCGATGAGGAAATCACCCTTCTCGACTATGAACTCGTCGCGGTACTCGCCGGCAAAGAACGTGTCAGTTTGGCCCCCAAGAACGTCTCGAATCCGAATTAGCGGTAGCCCCTCGCCAATCTCGTTGAACCCTGTGGACCTGAAGGCGAAGCCCGCCTGCGGGTTGGCGACGTCACCCATCCTGCACCAAGTCCACGCGGACGGAACTTCGTGTGGAACATCCGCCGGAATGCCCGCGAGTGGTCGTGATCGCCTGAGGCCCCATGAGGCGACGGACGCACGCTTGCTTTCTTGAAGCTGGGCTAGCAGCTCAGCGGCACGCCCCTCGCGAGGATCCTGCCTCACCAATTCCCCCCGCACCGCCAGCGACAAAACCAGGTCCCGCAGCCGCTTCACCCCATCCGGCGCATCCGCCAGCGTTTCGAAGGCGGCGAGCAGATCGTGCGGGGTCATGCGCGGCCTTCCAGGGCATCGGCCAGGGCCTGGCGCAGCTGCTCGCGGATCTCGGCGGCCGCGGCGCGGGCCTGGTGGTAGCGCTCCAGCAGCGCGTCCGGGTCCTCGTGGGTCAGCTCGGGGGCATTGGGGTTCTTGATGTCGAGGTTGTAGCCGCGGGCGCGGATCTGCTCGATGTCGACCCGCCAGGCCTGCTCGCTCTCGCGGCGATCGGTCCACCAGGCGTGCTCGGCGGCGAACTCCTCGATGCGCATTGGCTTGGTCTTGGAGTAGGACTTGTAGCCGGGCGGATAGGGGTGCTCGTAGTACCAGATCTCCCGGGTCGGCCGGCCCTTGGTGAAGAACAGCAGGTTGGTCTGGATGCTGGTGTAGGGGGCGAACACCCCCTTGGGCAGGCGGACGATGGTGTGCAGCTCGCACTCGGCGAGCAGGCGCTCCTTGATGCGGGTCTTGACGCCTTCGCCGAACAGCGTGCCGTCGGGCAACACCACCGCCGCGCGGCCACCGGGTTTGAGCAGCTCGATGATCAGCACCAGAAACAGATCGGCGGTTTCGCGGGTGCGAAAGTCGGCCGGAAAGTTGTGCTCGATGCCGTCTTCCTCCATGCCGCCGAAGGGCGGATTGGTCAGGATCACGTCGACCCGGTCCTTCATGCCGATGTCGCGCAGCGGCCGGGCCAGGGTGTTGTCGTGGCGCACGCCGGTGGGCACATCAATACCGTGGACGATCATGTTGGTGATGGCCAGCAGATGCGGCAGCGGCTTCTTCTCCACACCGCGAATGCTGGCCTGCAACTCGGCCTCCTGCTCGGGGGTCTGCACCTGGCGCTTGCGCACGTGTTCGATTGCGCAGGACAGGAAGCCGCCGGTGCCGCAAGCCGGGTCGAGGATGATCTCGCCCAGCTGCGGGTTGACCCGATCGACAGCGAATTCGGTCAGTGCCCGCGGGGTGTAGTACTCACCGGCATTGCCGGCGCTTTGCAGGTCCTTGAGGATCTGCTCGTAGATGTCGCCGAACAGGTGGCGGGACTTGCTGTCATTGAAGTCGACGGACTCCTGCACCTTGTTCAGCACCTGACGCAGCAGGGTGCCGGACTTCATGTACTGGTAGGCGTCCTCAAACACCGACTTGACCAGCACCCGGCGGCGGCGCAGCGCCTCCTGGCCCATGTCATCGCTGCGCGGGCCTGCATCCATGCCCTTCAGCGCAGGGAACAGCACGTCATTGGCAAAGGCGAGCAGCTTGTCGCCCGTGTCGCCCTCGGCATCGGCGGCCCAGCTGCGCCAGCGCAGATCACGCGCGTACTGCTGTTCGCCAGTCGGATCAGTCCAGGTGACATGCAGCAGCGGCGAGACGTAGGCATCGTCGAGCAGCTCCAGCTCCTGCTCGCGGTCATCCCAGATCTTCAGGAACAGGACCCAGACCAGCTGGCCAATGCGCTGGGCGTCGCCATCGACGCCGACGTCCTTGCGCATGATGTCCTGGATGGACTTGATGGTGGTGGAGAGGGACATGCTTCAGCCCGTCGTTGGACGCCAAACCGACCAGCCACCAAGCGCAAGAAATGGCTCACGATAGCCCTCCGTCCAGCCGCCAGCGCCATCTGGCCAGTCCCAACGCATCGGCGGAATTTCCATATGGATGAATTCCGCGTCCGAATCACTTGACGAGGAGGCGAGCGATTTCAGTCGCATGCCATCTTGCGCCCCGCGCACGACGTCCTTCAGCCAATCGCCACCGCCCGAGCGCTTGCGCTCTCGACCCTGGGTCGTCTTTGTATCGTCAAAGTCGAGCCGTCCAGCGATCAGGAATCCATGATTGGGGTGTTCTCGAAGTTCGATAAGGTCCTTCCGGACGTCCCGGATCGCTTCGGTCAGCGTCTTCCACGGCATGTAGATTTTCAAGCAACCTACCATTTCAGGATCTTCGAAGACCAAATCGAACGGGCGCCTCTTCGATGCCTCGTCGTACGTCGAAGAGTCCTTGTGGCGTAGTCCTTCCCTTCCAAAGCTATACAACCGTCCGGCCAGATCGCCCCAATACGCGTTGTCGAGCGCGACGATTGCCTCGTGCTGTAGCCAACCCTCGATTCCACGCCCATGCTCAATCGCAACTCGGAGCTCCATTCGTTTAGATGAAAGGTGCGTCGCGATCGCGTCAAATGCTCTCCGCGCATCCGTAGTAGTACCAGCAGCCATACCTATTTCTCCCCCTTGTAGTTGCAGGCCACAGCATCAGCCTGCGTCTCTGTAGATCTCCGCTTCGAGGCTGCGCACCGCGGCTTGGTAGCCCTCCTTGCCGCCGAACAATCGCATCAGTTCGACCACGGTGCCCATGCGGTCGAAAGGTTGGTTGCGCAGCACCCTGGGTTCCTCGGGCAGCACGCCTTCGTCTGCGTACTTGTCCAGCAGCGCATCGAGCACAGCGCGGGCCTGGCCCTCGAAGCGGGCGTAGACATCCCGTTTGCGGACGCTGTCAGCGCGCTCGCGGCGGGTCAGCGGCGGGCGATCGAAGGCGACGTGGCAAACCAGGTCGAAGGGATCGAGCTCCTTACCCACCTGCTCGCACAGCGCATCGAGCAGCACGCCTCGCTCTGCCAGTTCATCGATCACCGTCTGCTTGCGCTCGGCCTCGCTCCAGCGCCGCAGGAAGGCATCGAGACTCTGATAGCGATCGCGCACTGCCGAGCGGGTGTAGTCCTTCAGTGACTCGGTGATCAGGCGGCCGTCGGCGCCGTAGTACTGCACGCGCTCGGCAACCACGGTGACCTCGACTCCACTGACTACGAACTTCAACTGGCCATCGGTCGGAACGGGGTAAATCGGGCCAATCTCAACATCGCCGATGTCCAGCCCGCCAGGGTCTGGCGGCGTGATGGTGTCGCCGCCTCCGGGCTGGTAGACCACGATTGGCTCACCGTCGAAGTCTGGATCGGCAAACAGCTCGGTGGCCTTCTTGAAGTCCATGATGGTGAACCAGAGCTTGCCGGCTTCCTCGTGGATGCGGGTACCACGGCCGACGATCTGCTTGAACTCGATCATCGATTCGATGCGCTGGTCGAGCACGATCAGCTTGCAGGTCTTGGCGTCGACGCCGGTGGTCAGCAGCTTGCTGGTGGTGGCGATGACCGGATAGCGGCGTTCGGGATGGATGAAGTCGTCCAGCGCGCGTTTGCCCTCGTCATTGTCACCAGTGATCTGGACCACAAAGCGCGCCAGGTTGGCCTGCTCGCCGGGCCAGCGCCGCGAGACTTCGTTGATCAACGCCGACCGCATCCGGCTGGCGTGGTCGATGTCCTCGCAGAAGACGATGGTCTTACCGTAGGGGTCGGTGGCCAGCAAGTAGTCGCAGACCTTGGCGGCGACCAGTCGCGTGCGCTGATTGAGTACGAGCACACGGTCCATGTCGCGTTGGTTGTAGACGCGATCCTCGATCTCCTGGCCGAGGTCATCCTTCATCCCGGCCGGCGGTCGCCAGCCCTGCAGGTCACGATCCAGATCGACGCGCACGACTTTGTAGGGCGCCAGGAAGCCGTCGGCGATGCCGTCCTTCAGCGAGTAGGTGTAGACCGGGTCGCCGAAGTAGGTCAGCGTGGAGACCTCGGTGGTTTCCTTGGGTGTGGCGGTCAGGCCCAGCTGGATGGCCGGGTCGAACCAGTCGAGGATCTCGCGCCAGGCCGATTGCTCGCGGGCCGAGCCGCGGTGACATTCGTCGATGACGACCAGGTCGAAGAACTCCGGCGAGAACTGCTTGTAGACGTTCTGCTCCTCCTCGGTGCCCGAGACCGCCTGATAGAGGGCCAAGTAAACCTCGTAGGACTTGTCCACGGTGCGGTTCTGCACCTTGGTCATGACTGCGCCGAAGGGCTTGAAGTCGTTGGTGATGGTCTGGTCGACCAGGATGTTGCGATCAGCCAGGAACAGCACGCGCTTGACGGTGCCGGCCTTCCACAGGCGCCAGATGATCTGGAAGGCGGTGTAGGTCTTGCCCGTGCCGGTGGCCATCGTCAGCAGGATGCGGCGCTGGCCTCGGGCAACCGCTTCGATCGTCCGCTGGATAGCGATGCGCTGGTAGTAGCGTGGCTCCTTGCCGCTGCCGTCGTCGTGATAGGGCTGGCGGATCACGCGCTCGGTATCGTCCGACAGGCCTTTCCAGGCGCGATAGCGAGACCACAGTGCTGCGGGGCTGGGGAAGTCTTCGAGCGAGAGTAGCTGTTCGCGGTCGTCCGACTGCCCGGTGCGGTCGTGGAAAACGAAGCCGTCACCATTGCTGCTGAAGACGAACGGCACATCAAGCGCCTGCGCATAGCCCAGCGCCTGCTGGATACCGCCGCCGACCGGAGCGTGATTGTCCTTGGCCTCGACCACCGCCAGCGGAAAGTTGGGACCATGGAACAGCAGGTAATCAGCCCGCTTGCGCTTGCCCCGCACCGCCAGCTTGCCCCGCACCATCACCTGACCATCTGTGAAGGAGAACTCCCGCCGCACCTGGGTGTGCTGGTCCCAGCCTGCACGCACGATGGCCGGCGTGATGTAGAGGTCGCAGATCTCGGTTTCGGTGAGGGACTTCTTCAACGGCCCATCGTCCTTTCGACGCTCTCAGACATACGCGTTCGGGATAGTAATGTGCCCAACGCGCTGATTCTCTCAGGGCAGGTTGAAATCAGCCTTCGACCCACGTTCATAGGCAAGCTCGCCCTCCCAGCAACCATCGGCACCGCAGTCAGGTGGGTCGGGATGTTGGTTTTTCAGGCAAATTGGTATCCCAGCATTGGGGGTCTCACACTGATCGATCCTGCCGTCGGAGCCTGTCGTAGCTCGAAGTGGCGAATTCGGTGACGGGCGCTCGCGATGGGGGCAACAATGGGGGCAACTTGTTTCTCATGTTCGTCAAAACCCTTTCGGATAGACACTTACCTGGTTACTTCGACTCCCCCCGCCTCCACCAATCATGAAACCCCAACCGTTCTCGGTTGGGGTTTTTTCTTGCCCGATCGCGCCGGTTCCCGCGTGTTCTTGGGGGTTCCTGCGGAAGCCTACGGACTGCGCCGATCAGCCTCTCAGCCCATTCCGAGCCACATTCCACTCTCTCCTGGCCATTCCTCGCTCCGACCTCGCTCTCTCCTGCTGGCCCGAAGTCCGCAAATGCCACACTTCATGCCTATACAGATCAAGGCGTTACGCACGGACGAATCAAGTGGTTTGATGAAAGTATCGCTTAGCGGAGCGAAATTACGTTTGGTTCGTCTGACCCTGTACCCATCGCTTGATACAAAGCCACACTGTCGGCCAGTCGTTGCGCCTGAGCCGCGGCCAGACCAATACGGGTCTGCTGCGCCTGCTGCTGGGCGATAAGCAGCTGCACGTAGCTGGCCGTACCGAGTTGGTATTGCCGCTCGACGGAACGCAGTGAACCATGCGCAGCCTCGTCGGCGGCGGCCAGCGCAGCCAGTGTCTGGGCGTCGTTCTCCGCCGCGCGCAGAGCGTCGGCAACATTACGCAGGGCTTCCAGTACAACGCCCTGGTAATTGGCTGCAGCAGCTTCAAAGGCGGCGAGTGCCGCGCGCTTTTCAGCTGGAAGTCCCGGATTGAACAATGGTTGGGTCAGTTGCCCGACCAGGCTCCACACCGCCGACCCGCTGCCGAACAAGGCACCGGTAGTGAGAGCCTGGCTGCCGAGGCTGGCGCTCAGATTGATCTGTGGATAGAGCTTGGCCACGGCAACGCCGTACTCGGCGTTGGCCGCGTGCAGCAAGGCTTCCGACGCCTGCACGTCCGGGCGGCGTCGGACCAGTTCGGACGGCACCACGAGGGGCAGTTCAGTGGGCAAGGTGAAGTCCGCCAAGCTGAATTCCGGGATACCTCCGGCACCCGGTGCACGACCGGCAAGCACGGCGAGTAGATGCTCGGTCTGCTGCATTTGTTTACGCAGCGTGGGCAGTTCGGCACGCGTCTGCTCCGCCTGGGTTTGCAGCGACAGCACCTCGTCAGGTGCAGCCTGTCCGAGGCGGACGCGTTCGCGGGCGATCTGCACTTGTTCCTCCTGGGCCCGCAGAATGGCGACCGTAGCCTCGATCTGGGCATCGAACTGCGCCCGCGTGATGGCGGCGGAGGCGATATTGCCCGCCAGGGTGAGACGCGCGGCATCCAGTTCATAGCGGCGGAAGTCCGCGCGAGCGGCCAGGGCCTCCAGTGCGCGGCGGTTCCCGCCGGCGAGATCGAGGTTGTAGCGCACGCCGACACTGGCGTTGTAGAGGCTGAATGTCCGCGCATCCCCCGCCTGGCCCAAGGCGCTTGGGCTCATGCGTTGACGTTGGGCGCCCAGACCCGTGTCCACCTGAGGGTAAAGCGTCGATCCGGCCTGCGCGGCATGGAGTTCTTGCGCCTGACCCAGCGTGGCGCGGGCGGCGGCGAGCGAGGGGCTGGCCGTGAGCGCCGTCTCGATCAGCACGTCGAGCTTGGGCGACCTGAAACTACGCCACCACTGGGCATCGACCGCCATGCCGGTGACGAGCCGCTGGGCTTCACCCAACCTCGTCTGCGCGGAATCGGTCTGTGCGGCAACCGGCGTGACCGTATAGTCCACCACGTTTGGCGCGGCCGGACGCTTGAAGTCCGGTCCGACGGCACAACCACCAAGCAGGACAGCCAGAAGCATCCAAACAGTGCTGTTCGCTTTCATTACACCTCCTGGATTTGCTTCAATAGCTGAGCATCTTGAAGCCAGGGTCATTGAAATATTGGCCATAACGGTTCAGTGCTTCGATCACCTTCACTGCCCCGTTGCGCGCCGTTCCGGCATTGGCGTGGTCGGACATCATTTCGGCACCGGACAGCAACTCAGCGACGATGATGTGCAGTTGTGCGTCTGCGGCAGGAGGCAGCTTGCATTGCGCAACGATGCGCGAGACGGCGCTTTCGGTATTTCTCGCCAGCTCGTGGTAGCCGCCGAGCGCGATCTCGTTTGCATGTATGCCCTCCAGGTTACTGGCGAACAACTGGCGTAACTCGGTCATCGACTGGCGCAGCGGGGCGTCGGTTTCCCATTGTTTTCCCGCATTGAGTTGCAGCTCGGCCGGATGCTCGTCGTGAGGGTGGTGATGCTCCACTTCGGCAGCGAAGACCGGAGGCATCGAGAGCGCCAGCAATACGGTAGACACAAGAACGCTGTGTTTCATAAAAGTGACTCCTGGTTGCAAAAATTCCGGGGATGAGTGCTTACTGAAACCCTCGCCCTTCACCGGCCTCTTCATGGGTCACGCCGTCGCGGATGTGGTAGATGCGCTTGAAGGTGGGGATGATCTTCTCATCGTGGGTGACGACGATAATGGCTGTCTCGTACTTCTTCGCCATGTCGTTGAGGATGCGGATGACCGCCATCGCGCGCTCCGAATCCAGCGGCGCGGTGGGCTCGTCGGCGAGGATCACCGGCGGGTGGTTGACGAGGCCGCGCGCGATGGCCACGCGTTGTTGCTCGCCGCCGGAAAGTTGCGAGGGCATGGCCTTGGCGCGGTGCTGCACATCCAGTGCGGTGAGCAGATCGAGCGCACGCTGGCGCGCCTCGGCGTTGGGCATGCCGGCCAGCATCGGCAGCAGCGCCACGTTGTCGGTGACGTCGAGGAACGGGATCAGATAAGGCGCCTGGAACACGAAGCCGATCTTGTCGCGCCGCAAAGCGCGCAGGTCGGGCACTTTCCAGCCCTCGTCGTAAATGACTTCGTCACCCAATGTCATGCGCCCGGCAGTGGGGTCGATCACCGCCCCCAGGGACTTGAGCAAGGTGCTCTTGCCCGAGCCGGACGGCCCGATCAGGCCGACGACTTCGCCGGGCGCGACGTGCATATTTACGTTCTTCAAGGCCAGCACCGCCGTATCGCCTTCGCCGTAGCGCTTGGAAAGTCCTTCAATGTGAATGCCTTTTTCTGCCATCGTCAGCCTCCGATCGCTTCGGCCGGATCAACCTTGAGCGCCATGCGGATGGCGATGACGCTCGCCAGCGCACAGATCACCAGCACAGCGAAAAAGCCTGCGATGGAATCCTGCGGCATCAACAGCACATATTTGGGGAACAGCGGCGCCGCGAAGGTCGCGGTGATCTTGCCGACCGCGAACCCGATTACGCCGAGGGCAAGCGCCTGTTGCATGATCATCGCGGCGATGGTGCGGTTCCTGGTGCCGATGAGCTTCAGCACCGCAATTTCGCGGATCTTGTCCATGGTCAGCGTGTAGATAATGAAGGCGACGATGGCGGCGCTGACGATGGCGAGGATCGCCAGGAACATGCCGATCTGCTTGGCCGAGGTGGCGATCAGCTTGCCGATGAGGATGCCCTCCATCTGCGACCGGGTATAGACGGTCAGTCGCTTCCAGCGGCGGATGGATTCCGCCACCTCGTCCGGCGCAGCCCCCGCCCTGAGGCGCACGAGCACCGCATTCACATAGTTGTTGGTTGCCTGGGAGGCGATGACTGCGTCCAGCAAACCGGGTACGCCGGGGCGGTTGAAGGCGGGGTTGGCCTCGGTACGGCGGCGGCTTTGCCAGATGGCGTCGTTGTCCTTGAGGAACTGGGCTTCCTGGGCATCCTTGAGGGGAATGAACACCATCGGGTCGCCGCTGGAGGACACCATGCGCCGAGTCAGCCCGACCACGGTGTAGTGATTGCGGCGAATCCGGATGTGGTCACCCAGCTTGAATCCGGTGGCGATATCGGCCACCGCCTCGTAATGCCCGCGGGTGATCTGGCGTCCCGCCACGAGATAGGGTGGCCAGCCGGGGGCACCCCAGTCCTCGCCCGGCACGATGCCGACCACCATGGAGCGCACGTCCTGCTCGCCCTTGCGCACCTGCATGGTCAGATAGGTCACGTTGGCGGCCCGGGCCACCCCCGGCATGGCGAGGATGGCCCGGTACAGGTCGTCGTTGAGACTGGAGGACTCCGCGTACGGGCCGAGAGTGTCCTTCTGCACCACCCACAGATCGGCCCCGCTGTTGTCCAGCAGTGCCTTGCCGTCGTCCACCATGCCCCGGTAGACCCCGGCCATGACCAGGGTCACGCCGATGAGCAGCCCCAGGCCGAAACCGGTGAAGACGAACTTGCCCCAGGCATGCAGGATGTCGCGGCCGGCCAGGCTGATCATTTCGATGCCCCGGGAATCTGCTCCACCACATGGATACGGCTGTGCGGGCCGAGCGCCTTTTCGCTGTAGACCACGATCCGATCGCCGTCCTTGAGACCTTCAAGCACCTGCACATGGCCGTCGAGGTCCGCGCGCCCGAGCTTGACGGGAACAAAACCCGGCGCGCCGTCGTTGATCTGCCAGACGCCCAGCTGGTTGCTCTGGCGTTGTACGGCGGCGTTCGGGATCAAGAGCGCCGTGGGCAGTGCAGGCAAATCGACCGTGACCTCGGCGAGTTCACCGATCGGCGGCAACGGTGACGGAACGCTGTCGAAAATCACCTTGGCCAGCGTTTCCTCGGTGACGGCATCCGCCTTCGGTTCCACCCGCAGCACCCGGCCTTTCAGGCTCTGGCCATGACGCGAGCGCAGGACGATGCCGGCGGGCAGATCCGCGGCCAGCCCCGACGCGCTGATCTGATCGAAACGCACATTGACCCACAGACTCTTGGGATCGACCAGTTCCACCACGGCCTGGCCCGCGACAATGGTCGTGCCCGGATCGGCATCGCGCAGGGTGACGACCCCGTCGACCGGGGCAATCAGCCGCAGATTGCCCCGCTGCGCGATGAGGGCATCGCGGTCGGCGCGGACACGGGCCAGATCCTCCCGCGCAGCCGCGAGGGCGGCCTCCGCGATCTGCAATTCCTGCCGTTTTGTGGTGACGGCTTCCTCGCTGACCGAGCGGGCGGCGAACAGTTGCTCATAACGGCGCGCCTGGGTTGCTGCGAAGGACTGCCTGGCCGTGGCCTCGCGTATGGCCGCTTCTGCGCGCTTCTTCGCCGCCTCTTGTGAACGAACCCGATCATCGAGATCGACCGGGTCCATCTCGCCGAGCACTTGCCCGGCCTTGACGCGATCCCCTACCTGGACATCCAGGCGCTTGACCCGTCCGGCAAACGTGGGACCGATCTTGTAGGTGTAACGCGCCTCGATCGTCCCAATACCGAACAACGCGGGACTGATCGCACGCGACTCCACTTTGGCTTCGGTCACCGCTACAGGCGCCAGCGGGCCGGAGCGAAGCGCGACATAGCCCAGCAGCGCCAGGAGCGGAACGATGACAGCGACGAGCGCCAGGGTACGGCGTTGCAAAGGTAGATTCTTCATTCTTCGCTCCCGATGCCACGCCGATAAATCGCAAAGACGCGTGGCGCATCGCGGCGAATGCGCTGCACGTCGCCCGCCAACAGGGATTGCATCACCAGGCCCTGGAGGGTGCCAATAAAGAGCGTGGCGGCAGCTTCTGTATCGAGGGTGGCCGACAATTCACCCGCCGCCTTGCCCTGGTCAAGAAGATGACTCAGGCGCTCGCCGTAGCGGCGAATCAGTGTTTGCGCCATGCGCTTCGGTGCCGTTAGTTCGGCGCGTTGCAACTCGCCGAACAGCATGCGCGGAACACCCGGGTGCTCCACGACGAAGTCGGCGTGCGCCATGAATATGGCCTCGATGGCCGCCAGGGGAGACGAGACAGAACTGGCGGCCTTTTCAACCCGGGAGAGCAGGCGATCCGCCACCCACTCCATGACCGCCTGCAGGATAGCGTCCTTGTTGGGAAAGTGCTTGAACAAAGCGCCTTGCGTCACGCCCATGTGCTTGGCGATCGCCGTCGTCGTGATCTCGCTTGGATTTTGCGTGGCAGCGAGTTCCACCACGGATTCGACCGTGACGGCACGGCGCTCTTCGGCGGATAGGTGTTTGGGATGAGTGGCCATGGCTCGTCTTGTAAGTAAGTAACTTATTACTATCTTATCAGGCGAAGGCATCCTGTCAAGCCCATCAGATTGCTTTATGCTTTGCTTGCTATCGGATATCGAAGACGATCAAGCCGACTCTCTCCCGCTGCTCATCCCACAGCGCTGGCGGATCAACCGCAAGATCGAACAACGTAATGTGGTTCGGCAGTGCGTCGTCCAGGATGGCCGCCACGATGTCGGGCGCCAACGTGGTCAGGTTGACCATGCGGCTGACGTAACTGTTGTCGATCCCCTCCCGCGTGGCGATCTCCTTCAAGGACTTCGCCTCTCCTGATTCCAGCATCGCCAGCCAGCGGTGACCCCTGGCCAGCGCCAGCTGAATCGAGGTCGGGGCCACGTCCCACGGTCTGACCGGGGCGGTTTCGCCGTTTGGCAAGGTGACCAGCTTACGTCCGCTGCGCCGTTTGATCTGGATCGGCACGGACAGGGTCAACCTGCCGTCGCTGGTCTGCAGGATATCCGGCTCGCCGGTCTTCTGGATGCGGATGTCGCTCATGCCATCGCCTCTGCTTGTTGCTCGACCGGCTCGGGACGCAGTTCCAGCACCAGCCGTTCGATGCCGTTGGCGCGCAGTCGCACCTCAAGGTCATTTGGCGACACGATCACCTTCTCCACCAGCAGCTTGACGATCCGGGTCTGCTCAGCAGGGAACAGTTGATCCCAAATCGCGTCCAGCCGGGTCATGGCCACGGCGATCTTGGCCTCGTCCAGCGTTGGGTCGAGCTTGATCGCCTGAGGCAGCATGTCGCCGAGCAGATTCGGGGCACGCAGGATCGCGCGCAGTTGGTCGAGCACTGCCGATTCGAGTTCTGCGGCAGGCAGTCGCGGCAGACCCGAGGCGCCCGCATGTTCCTTGGCGTCCCGCTGGGGCACGTAGTAACGGTAGCGCCGGCCATTCTTCTTGGTGGTGTGCCACGGCGACAGTGCGCGGCCATCGTTGCCGAACACGATGCCCTTGAGCAGATAGGGAACCTTGGCCCGCGTCGTGTTGCCCCGCACCCGGCCATTCGTCTCCAGGATCGCGTGGACGCTGTCCCACAGCTCGCGGCTGATGATGGGCGGATGCTCGGCCTGGTACCACTGGTCCTTGTGACGTAACTCGCCAAGGTAGGTCCGGTTACTGAGGAGCTTGTAGATGTGGCCCTTGTCGATCGGCCTGCCATCGCGAGTCCTGCCGTCTTGCGTGGTCCACGCCTTCGACGTCACGCCATCCAGCTTCAGTTCCTTGACCAGTGCGGTGCTGGAACCGAGCTCAACGAATCGCTGGAAGATGTGCCGGATCAGCTTGGCCTCGCGCTCGTTGGGCACCAACCGCCGGTTCTCGACGTCGTAGCCCAGCGGTGGCACGCCGCCCATCCACATGCCCTTGGCCTTGCTGGCCGCGATCTTGTCGCGGATGCGCTCACCGGTGACCTCGCGCTCGAACTGGGCGAAGGACAGCAGGATGTTCAACATCAACCTGCCCATCGAGGTCGTCGTGTTGAACTGCTGGGTGACCGACACGAACGACACGCCATAGCGCTCGAATACTTCGACCATCTTGGAGAAGTCCGCCAGGCTGCGCGTCAGGCGGTCGATCTTGTAGATGACGACCACGTCGATCTTGCCGGCTTCGATGTCCGCCATCATACGCTGGAGCGCCGGGCGTTCCATGTTGCCGCCGGAAAAGGCGGGGTCATCGTAATCGTCGGCGACCGGTATCCAGCCTTCGGCGCGCTGACTGGCGATGTAGGCGTGACCGGCATCGCGCTGCGCATCGATCGAGTTGTATTCCTGGTCCAGCCCTTCATCAGTGGATTTGCGCGTGTAGACCGCGCAGCGCATGCGGCGCTTCAAGACTTCGCTCATCGACCACCTCTCTTCTTGGTGGCGGGCTTGGTCTTGGCATTGGATGGCGGCTTGAGCCCAAAGAACAGTGGCCCCGACCAGCGCATGCCGGTGATTTCGCGGGCGATCATCGAGAGGCTCGGGTACATGCGACCCTGGAAGTCATACTGGCCGTCAGCGGTTGCGATCACGCGGTACTCCACGCCTTTGTATTCGCGGACCAGCACCGTGCCTGCGGCCGGACGGTAATCGCGGTCGCGTTTTTTCACCTTGCCGGTTTCGACCAGAGATTCGATGCGACGCTGGTTGCGATCCAGCAGGTTGGCGTCGACCTTGCGGAATTCCAGCTCCTGCAGCCGGTAGGCAATCCGGCGTTCGAGGAACTGGCGGTTGTGGGTGGGCGTGTCGCCACCGACCAGCTTCTGCCAAAGCGCCCGGATCTCTGCCATCGGCATCTCGGGCAGCCTGGCGATCTGCGCCGCCACCGATGGCGGCGTGGAAAATGATGGTGTTTGCGTGCTCATTTCGACTCCGTAGTTGTCTTGTTGACGGGGTCTGTATGAACGCGCTGGTTGCCAGAGAAGCCAAGCTCAAACTCGCTCGCTTCTGCCCTGGTTGCGGACTGTTCTGTGCCGGTGAACCGCAGGCGTGCCAGGCCGTTGGCCAGCAACGACGCGATCTCGTGGCGACGCTGTTCCGGCGTCATCCGCTCCGGTGGTAGATGGTTGATTTGATGCATCGGTGGGGGTCCTCTCGGTCAAACTCACATGCAGTGAAATTGTCCGGATGGACTGCCGCCGACACCATGAGGGAGTTTCGGAGCCGTGCGAACCGATGCGGGTTGCTGCGAAAAGCAGGTCCCTTTTAGTTCGCCAGATGACGGGCGAGGATGGTCTTCATCAACGAATTGCCGGGCTGGGTGCTGGCGAGCATGTCCCGGATCTGCTCGTTGACCTGCTGGGTTGGCACAACAGCGTTCACCGCCGCTTGCGTGACTGCCGAATAAGCATCGAGCACATCAGTGCCGGTGATTTCATAGCCGTGTCCAAGAGAGATCCAGCGCAACGCGGCGAGACCTGCGCCAAGCGCGAATGCGGGCTGCTTCTCGGCATAGTCACGGGCAGCGCGCGTCAGCGTGCGCGGATCGGTCGGGCTGCGCGTGGCCAGTTCGATCGCCACATTGAACAATCCCGCATCCTTCGCTGCCGCGAACCACTTGCCCTCGGCACCGGGTGTGCTGGACACCAGGTCACGCAGAATTTCTTCCGGCTGCTTGTGGGGATACTTCTTGGCGATGGCGCGAAACGTCGCCAGGTTCGTTGTGCCCTGATTCGCCTCGATGGCATAGCGGCGGTAGGCCTCGAAGGCCCCGCGCCGGTACAGATCGATGCGCCCGGCGCTGGTCGAACCATCGCCATGGCTGAAGCTGATGGGCCGTTCGAACATGTAGTCCTGCTCGGGCGTCGGGTGCGGCGCCGGCACCTCAAGCAAATGACACAGATCGATCAGGAAGCTCTGCGAGGTCGACAGTTCAGAGGCATTGACGCCTCGCCATTTGGCGATGAAGTCGGTCGCCATCGAGTCTGCGCCCGAAGCTGCGCTCATGCGTCCGCCCTGCGCGGAAAGGGAAACGGGAACTTACTCGACCGTCGTGCGATACGCAGCCCCTGCGACGGGCTCTTGGTCGCTCGGGTGGGCGGTGCAATGAGACGCTGGGGCGCGGTGGCGACCATCCCCGCAGTGCCTCGGCTGCCGCGGCGTACATTGCACGACTTCGCACCAATAGTATGATCTGCCGCTCGCTGCAGCTGTGGAGCCCGCTGATGGCCACCGTTCGCAAGACCATCACGCTCACCGATCAACAGGATGAGTGGATCAAGGCGCAGATCCTCGCCGGTGGATACACCAACGATAGTGAAGTGGTGCGCGCACTGATCCGCCGCGAGCAGGAACGCAGTGCGGAGATTGAGGCCATTCGCGCCGCGCTGATCGAAGGCGAGCAAAGCGGCGACGCCCGACCTTTTGACTTGAGTGCCTTCAAGCAGAGGATGCACGCCAAGCGTGGGTAGCCTCCAACTCACCCCAGCGGCGGTGGACGACCTGGAGGCCATTTGGGACCACACTTGCGATCAATGGGATGCACGCCAGGCGGATCGCTACGTGGATCTGCTGTTGACCGAATGCGCACTACTGGCCGAAGCGCCACTGTCGGCCACACCATGCGATCACATCCGGACCGGGTATCGTCGGCGTGGCGCCGGCAGACACGTCATCTATTTCCGGATCGTCGACAAAGGCATTGTCATCGTGCGCATCCTGCATGAGCGAATGGATCAACCCAGCCACCTTTAACCAAGCTGCGGGAACCCGATCCGGCGGCAGGCTCGCGGACCACCTTGGCAACGTCGGCGACGCAGGCGTTCGGATTCGAACTGCTGGCGATGCAGCGCATGCGTACCTGCGCCCCTTCCCACGCCCCTCACATCCGTGAATACAATCAGCCATGGGCAACAAGCACCACCGCTTGTGGCTGTACAACCTTGCATTGGTCGGCGTCGTGGCCGTCCTGGCGAGTCAGGCGCCGCCTTGGCTGGCGCAGTGGCCGGCGCTGTGGGTGGTGCTGGGTTTCGGGGCCTTTCAGCTGCTGGTCTGGCACTACGGCTTTCCCGTTCCGTCGATGGGCATGACCTCGATGGAGCGGGTGCCGCAGGTGGCGGCGCTGCTGCTGTTTCCGTTGGAGGTGGCGGCCACGATCAATGCGTTGCCCGCACTGATCTTTCCCTTCATCAACCGGCGCTATCGGCAGGGCTCGTGGTCCTTCGCCGCGCTGCGGGCGGTGCACAACGCGGCGATGATTGCGCTGATCAGCGTGCTGGGTGGCTGGAGCTATCAGGTGCTCGGCGGAAGTGTGCCGATCAGCTTGTCCGACTGGACCACCTTGTGGGCAGTGCTGATCGGCATGACGGTGCTGCAGGCCGCCAACTCGGTGATGATTCTGGGCTTCCTCTGGCTCGATGGGCGCGACGTCCGGCGCATCGCCAGCTGGAACTATTTGCTGGCGGAGGAATTGTTCGTGCCGCTGGGTTTGCTCGCCGCGCTGATCTGCGTCGCTGGCGAGCCGGTCACCACTGCGCTGTTCGTGCTGTTCCTGGTGCTGACCGTGATCAGCCTGCACCAACTGGTCGAATCGCGGCGGCAGGTTCTGGATCGGGTCACCGTGCTGGACGCGGCCTCGGTGGCGCGCGCGGCAGTGTCTGGCAGCCAGCGGATGGACCAGACCGCCGAGCGACTGCTCGATCACATTGGCGCGCTGCTGCCCTATCACACAGCCTATGTGGCACTGCACGACACCGAGCGCGAAGAGTTCGATGTGGTACTGGAGGTCAATGACGAGCAGCGCCAGCCGCGCTCGCGCAAGCCGGTCGGTGCCGGACTGAGCGGTCATGTGCTGGCCACCGGCGAACCGTTGCGGATCGACGACTGGAGCCAGATCAGCGATGAGTTACGCGCCCGCGCGGTGGTGGCGCCCGACGAGCAACCCGGCAGTCTGCTGATTGTGCCGATTCGGCACGGCACCGATGTGTTGGGTGTGGTCAGCGTGCAGCACCGGCGCGCCGGTCATTACAGTGAGGCCGACGGACATGCGCTGGCGGCGATTGCCGACGATCTGGCCTCGGTGATCGCCGATGCTTGCACCTTCGAGGAACTGGATGACTATCGACAGCGACTGGAAGATCTGGTGGCCGAGCGCACGGCCGACCTGGAGCAGGCCAGTCGCGAGCGCGAGGAACTGCTGGCCGAGCTACGTCGGCACACCGGCTTGCTGGAGCAGCAGAGCCGCGAGGATCCGCTGACCGGACTGGCAAATCGGCGCTACTTCGACGAGCAACTGGCGGCGGCCATTGATATCGCAGCCGCCGGTGGGCGGTCATTGGCCCTGGCGCTGATCGATCTGGATCACTTCAAGCAGGTCAACGACAGCGCCGGGCATGCAGTCGGTGACACCGTGCTGCTGCGCTTTGCGGCGCTGCTGATGCAGCACGCGCCCATCGAGGCGCTGGTGGCGCGGATCGGCGGCGAAGAGTTTGCGGTGCTGCTGCCCGGATTGAGTTGCGACAGCGCCGTTGCCGCGGTCGAGCTGTTGCGCATCCGCACACCGCTGATACCGATCGACGATCTGCCCTTGCGCACGCCGCTGCGCTTCAGTGCGGGTGTTTGCGAATGGACCGTGGGCGACGATGCCGACAGCCTGCTGCGCCGCGCCGATCGCGGTCTCTATGCCGCCAAGGCCGCCGGCCGGGATCAGGTCTGCGCGGAGCCTGCCTAGACTGGGCCGCAGGGGTCGCGTCAACCGAAAGTGCCGCGGCGCGTTGTGTCGATCTGGCCCAAATCGAAGGGACGACAAGGAATGTCGAAAGCCGCTTGCCTGCTGAAAGCCCTCGCCTCAATGGCGTTGTTTGGCCTGACCGCGTCGCTGAGCGCCAAGGGCCTGCCTCAGGGTGTCTACGAGAGTGCCGCGGGTCTGCGCATGGCCGGCGACAACATCGTTTCGCGGACGCCGCTGATTCCCGGCCAGGACGGCATCCTCGTTCGGGCCGGCTGGAATCTGTGCGGAGACGACCAGACCTGCCTGCTCGACACCATCGCGCTGAATCTGGACACCGCCCGTGATCTGGGCCTCAAGGTGGCGCTGGCCATTGGCGACGGCGATCACGCGCCGCCCGGCGTGAAATCGAACTGCACGCTGTTCCCCTACACCTTCCGCGGCGAGCCGGCCACGATGTGCCTGGCCTGGGACGCCAGTTATCTCGCCGACAAGCGTGCTCTGATCCAGGCCCTGGGTGCGCGCTTCGACAACCACCCGGCGCTGGCGCACATCTATTTCACCGCCGCCTGTTCCAGCAATGGCTACGAAGGTCATTGCCGTATCGACGAGAATCAATACACCGCCGCCGGCTACACGCCTGAGCGCTTCAATCAGGCCTACGAGAGTATTCTGCTCGATTACATGGCGGCGTTCCCGCGGACTCCGATCACCATCGAACTGCACGCCATTTTCGGTCGCATCGACATGTGGGAGACGCTGTGGGACACGGGACGCAGCAGCGGCAAACTCGGGCTGGCCGCCTGATGGTGTGGTGAACGGCTAAGCCTCAGCGGATTCGACACCGTGCCCGTGTGGCCGCTGATCCAGAAGGCGGCGGCCGAGTCCTTTGCGGTTTGCCAGGCCGTCAGCAACTTCAGCGAGCAACCGTATCGTTTTACCGATCTGCAGTTGCCGGTTCCGCTGGACTACGGAATCGAGACCGACTGGGATGCGGCCGACATCGAGCATGCCTTTGCCGACACGTCCGCCTGGATCTCCGGGGTCGCCGTGCACGCGGGCCAGCCCGTCCTGCCGCTGCCCTTTGCCGCGATCGAGGTGTGGACGCAGGATCTGCGCAACGCCGCACTGCAGGAACGGTTGGCAACCCTGCTGGATGGCGACCCGCTGTTCGCGGACAACTTTGAACTGGATTGAATCTGGCGTTGCCGCGGAGCCTGGCGCGGTCCTGGCCGCTGCAGCGCAGACAGTGGGCGATCGGCTGCACCAGAGGGGCGAGCGTGGCGATCCAACGGCCGCGCGTCCCCGGGCATGTTGACGATGGATCGGTAACCGAGGCAGCGGGTCGCCAGGCTGGTCGGTCGCCGAGAGCTGCCGTAGGCTTCCGCCATTTCCGTCAGAGTCACCCGCGATGAGTCCTCGTCTGGACATCGCCCGCACACGCGCCGATTTCGAGGCCATCATCGCGCTGCAGCGGTCCAACCATGCCAACGAGGTGGCCCCCGATCGGCATGGTACCGACGGCTTCGTCTACGCCCGTCATGAACCCGAACTGTTGCAGCGATTCGCGGCGTATCTGCCGCAGGTGATCGTCCGTGATCCTGATGGGCAAATCGTGGGCTATACCCTCGCGATGCCGGTTCAGCTGCGCGATTCGGTGCCCGAACTGACGCCAATGTTCGAACAGTTCGAACGCTTGCCCTATCGAGGCCGACCGATCAGTCAATGGACGTACTTCGTTGGCGGACAGATTTGCGTCGCGCCGGCCTGGCGCGGCAAGGGCCTGCTGGCCGCGCTGTATTCCGAGTCGGCGCGCCTGGCCGGTTCGACTATGCAGCTCTGCGTGACCGAGGTAGCCCTTCGCAATGAAGTCTCGCTGCGGGCCCATCACCGGCTGGGCTTCCTGCCGGTCGGTCGCTACCGCGACGATCACGAGCAGTGGGAGGTACTGGCCTGGCCGCTGCCAGCGGCTGCCCCGTGACCAAACCAGGCGGCGCGCGCCTTGGTTAGCGGCGCACGTCAGCCGATGCCTGACTCAGAAAGGCCTCGATATCTGCCAACGCCAGCAGTGGCAAGTCGCCCGGAATGCTGTGCTTCAAGCAGGCAGCGGCATGTCCGATTCGCAATGCCTGCTCGGCGCCCTGCCCGCTCACCCAGCCGTGCAATACGCCAGCGGCAAAGGCGTCACCGGCACCGATGCGATCGACGATGCCATTCAACGCGACCGGCTCTACCCGCTGCAATGAACCATCTGGCAAAGCCAGCAATGCACCGAGCCGTTGCTGGTCGGCAGCCCCCACCTGTCGCGTCGTCGCGGTCAGGCAGCGCAGCTGCGGAAACTGCGCGAAGCAGTCGGCGGCCGCGGCGACAAAGCGTTCAGTGGCATCGGCCTGCGGGTAGGACGTCCCCAGCACCAGCGCCATATCTCGCGGATCGCCGAAGATGATGTCGGCGGCTGCCATGCACTGACGCAACAGTCCCGGCGCATCTCCGGCCCAGGCCTGCCACAACTGGCTGCGGTAGTTGCAATCGAAGGACACCAGCAGGCCGGCCGCGCGTGCTGCAGCCAAGGCCTGCAGCGTGCTGGTTGCCGCAGCTTCGCCCAAGGCCGGCGTGATGCCGCTCATATGCAGCACGTCAGCACCGTTCAGCAGCGTGGGCCAATCCCAGGACGCCGGCTCGCTGAGGGCGAAGGCTGATCCGGCGCGGTCATACAGCACTTCACTGGGCCGATGCATGGCTCCGGTGTTGAGGAAGTACAGACCCATGCGGCCTTGACGCTGCTGAACACGATCGGTGCAGACCCCATGGCGGCGCAGTTCGCCGACGGCGGCCGCGCCAAGCGCAGTAGCCGGCACCGCGCTGACCACCTGCGCGCAGTGGCCCAGGCGAGTCAGTGCGACGGCGACGTTGGCCTCGGCACCACCGACCTGCACCTCCAGCCGCGGACTCTGCAGCAGCAGCTCACGCCCTGGCGCGCCCAGTCGCAACAACAGTTCTCCGAAGCAAACGAACTGCTTGCTCATTTGCGCTACTCCCCATTTTGACGGTCTGCCTGCAGCCGCCGGACAGCGGCCGACTGACCGTGACAGGCGTGATTCTGACATGGGCATTTGTTCCCCCGGCGTCCATGCTGCACCGCACCAAGCCATTCGCGATCCCTGCTGGCCTTGTCCCATCGACCCTTGAGCCCGCACGGTTACAGCATCCCAATGTCCCCCTGCGCTGTTCGAACCGGGTCACGGACGTCGTCTTGTTGCTGCAGTGCGCTGTTTGTTACGCTTTTGACCACCGGTGTCATCCATCAATCTCAAACAAAATGATACCGGTGTCAATCATTGGAATGAACGACAATCGGTCTGCGATCTAGGGGAGAGAACGACGTGAAAGAGCAACAACCGAGCATTCGTTTGCGGCAGTCCAGAATGCTGTCCGCGGCGATCTGGCTGGCACTCTACGGCGCACCCGGCCTGGCGTTGGCCGACGCCACACCGGAGGCTGCGCCCACGCCGCAGCAGGACAGCGCGGCAGACGCCCCGGAGCAGACGCTGGACGCGGTGGTCGCGACCTACGCGCAGAGCCTGGAAAAGGCCCTGGATACCAAGCGCGAATCCGTTGGTCAGGTCGACTCGATCGTTGCGGAAGACATCGGCAAGTTCCCGGATTTGAACCTGGCCGAATCGCTGCAGCGCATTCCTGGCGTGGCGATCACGCGTGATGCCGGCGAAGGTCGCAACATCTCGGTCCGCGGTCTGGGGCCGGACTTCACCCGCGTCCGCATCAATGGTATCGAAGCGCTGGCCACCACCGGCGGCACTGACAGTTCCGGCGGCTCCAACCGCGGCCGCGGCTTCGACTTCAATGTCTTCGCCTCAGATCTGTTCAACGAGTTGCTCGTCCACAAGACCGCCTCGGCCGACATCGAGGAGGGTTCGCTGGGTGCCACGGTGGACCTGCGCACCGCCCGCCCCTTCGACTACGACGGATTCACCTTCGTCAGTTCGGCGCAGCTGGGCTACAACGATCTGTCCGAGGAAACCAATCCTCGGGGCGCCATGATGATCAGCAACACCTTTGGCGACGGCAGTTTCGGCGCGCTGCTCAGCGTGGCCTACACCGATCGAACGCTGATCGAGCAGGGCCACAGCACGGTGCGCTGGGATCGCGCCACCAGCAGCGGCGGCTTCTCCGCCAGCTCGCCGTTCAGCCAGGCACTGTCGGGCGATGTGTTTCACCCGCGCATTCCGCGCTACGGCGTGCTGGAGCATGACCAGCAGCGCATCGGCATCACCACCTCGCTGCAGTGGGAACCCGCTGCGGGAACCTTGCTGACCCTTGATGGCATGTACGCCAAGTTCGAGGCCGAACGCACTGAGAATTTCCTCGAAGCGGTGTCCTTCAGCCGCAGTGGGCAAGGCAAGCCGCAGACGGTGGTACTGGACGGTTCGATCGCGCCGAACGGCAATCTCGAGTATGGCGTCTTCGACAACGTCGACGTGCGTTCGGAAACCCGTTTCGATGAACTCGACACGACCTTCAAGCAGTTCTCGCTGGAGCTCTCGCATGAGTTCAGCGACAGCCTCAGCCTGCATGCCCTGGGCGGTTTCGCTGACTCGCGCTTCGAGAATCCCATCCAGACCACGATCACGCTGGACCACCCGGATGCGGTTGGGTACAGCTGGGACTACCGCGGCAGCAACCGCGAGCCGATCATCAACTATGGCTTCGACGTCACCAATCCGGCCAACTGGAATTTTGCCCAGGGCCTGTCGGAAATCCGCCTGCGGCCGCAGGCCACCGACAACGAGCTGAACACCTTCCAGCTGGACCTGCGCTGGCAGGCCAGCGATGCCTTCGCGCTGAAGGGCGGCTTCAATTGGAAGGAATACGACTTCCGCACCACCGAACGGCGCCGCAGCTCGGAAACCATGGTGCCCGGCTTCCCCAGTGGACTGGGTGTGGCCAACGTCTCGACGATCTTCAACGCCAATGACCTGGCCGGTGGCATCGGCTCCTGGCTCGTCCCCGACCTGGATGCCTTCGACAGCATCTTCGGCATCTACAGCAACACCGGCGACTTTGCCTTGTCGGACACGATCACCAGCGTCCGCGGCAACAACCGTTCGGTCAGCGAAGAAGATACCGGCGTCTGGATCCAGGGCGAGGTGGACACTCAGCTGTTCGGCCGGCCGCTGCGCGGCAACCTTGGTGTGCGCTATGTGGAGACCGACCAGCGTTCCAGCGGATTTGCGCTGGTCAGTGGGCAGCAGGTGGCGCTGACCGTCGACCGCAGCTATTCCGACACTTTGCCCTCAATGAACTGGGTCTGGGAAGCCGGTGACGATTTCCTGGTGCGCTTCGGCGCCGCCAAGGTGGTGGCCAGGCCGGGACTGGGCAATCTGACACCGGGCGTTTCGGTGTCGGTCAGTGGTGGCGCTCGGACCGTGTCCGGCGGCGACCCCTTCCTCGATCCCTTCCGGGCCACCACGGTGGACTTGGGCTTCGAGTGGTATTACGCCGAGCGCGCGCTGCTGGGCCTGTCGCTGTTCTACAAGGACATCGACAGCTTCGTGCAGACTTCGCGCGAGACCCGGCCGTTCAGCTCGTCGGGCCTGCCGGCCAGCCTGCTCGACGGCACCGGCGCGACGCCGGATGATGACTTCCAGTTCAACATCCCGGTGAACACCCCGGGTGGCGAGCTCACGGGTTTCGAGTTCAGCTGGCAGCAGCCCTTCACCTTCCTGCCCGAACCCTTCGACGGCTTCGGCACGATCTTCAACTACACCTATGTGGACTCGAAGATCCAGTATGTGACCTCATCGGGCGCCAACTCGCTGAAGACCGATCTGGTGGGTTTGTCCAACGATGCCTACAGCGCAACGCTCTACTACGAACGTGACCGCTTCAGTGCACGCGTCTCGATGGCCTATCGCGACGACTATCTGACCATGTGCCTGGCCGCAACAACAATGACATCGAGGGCACCAGGGCCACGCGCCACGTCGACTTCTCGGCCTCCTGGCAGCTCAACGACAATCTCGAGCTGACCTTCGAAGGCATCAACCTGACCGACGAGGCCAACGACCAGTACGTCGACTCCATCGGCGACCGGCCTTCGGTCTATCACTTTACCGGTCGCCAGTATCTGGTTGGCGTTCGCTACAAGTACTGATCGCCGAACCCGTTTCAGTTGCCCCCGCGGGCAGTGGTCATCCTCCCCGGTGACCCTGCCCGCTTCTTCTTTCTGCACGCCGCCCCGGCGGCTGCCATTGCCGAGGTGTCTGCCCATGCGCCGACGTGAACTGCTCAGTCTGGCCGCCCTTGCACCCCTGCTGGGACGTGCCGCCGTTGAGCCTGAACTGGATGCCTGGGTCAGCCACACGCCGATGCCGGGCGGGGCGCCGACCTTTGCCAGCGTGTCTGCTGCCATCGCTGCCGCGCCCATCGAAGGGCAGCGGCCATTCCGAATCGGCATCAGCGCCGGCCGCTGGACCGAGAAGTTGCTGGTCGACCGTCCCCATGTACAGCTGATTGGCGCAGGCCGAGCACAGACCATACTCAGCTTTGCCGCGGCCGCCGGCGATCGCGGGCCGGATGGCGAGCCTTGGGGTACCTGGGGTTGCGCCAGCCTGATCATTCGCGCCCTCGACGTGCAGTTGCACCATCTGACCGTGGAAAACGCCTTTGACTACGTCGGTCATCTGTACGACAGCAACTACCAGCCCATCGGCGCCAATGGCTTGCAGGCCGTCGCACTGATGCTGGATCAAGGCGCCGATCGCTGCGTTTTTGAGGACCTGGGGGTCCACGGCCATCAGGACACGCTGTTCGTCGATCACGGTCGCAGCCGCTGGCGCAATTGCCGGATCAGCGGCAGTGTCGACTTCATCTTCGGAGCGGGCCAGGCCGTGTTCGAGCGCTGCCGTATCCACTCCCGCTTTCGTCCGGGCAAGCCCAGACAGGGCTATCTGGCCGCCCCCAGCACCTTGCGCAGCGAGCCTGTCGGCCTGCTGTTTGATCAGTGTCTACTGCAACGCGACGCCGAGGTACCAGACGGCTCGGTGGCCCTGGGTCGACCATGGCGACCGACCCGCCAATTCGCCGATGGGCGCTACGGCGATCCGCAGGTCGCCGGCATGACCGTCTACCGACGCTGCTGGATGGATGCCCACATCGATCGCCAGGCCTGGGACGCGATGGGCTACACCGCTCGCGACGGTTCACGCCAGATGCTCGAACCCGCCGAGGCGCGCTTCGGCGAGTACCGCAACCACGGCCCTGGCGCACATCGCGACGAGGCCCGCCCGCAACTGTCCGGCGCGGCCAATCGCTCGCTGTCGCGGCAGTTGGCGCAGTCGTGGGATGAGTTGGCCATCAGAGGCTGAGCGGTACGGTCGGACCACGCCACTTTGGCGGTCGCTCAGGCCCCCCGAAGCGACGTCGTGGCGTCGAACGCCCGACCGCAGCCGACCAGCCGATCCGCGCGGGGCCTTCCCGGCTATTTCAACGGTGCACGTCTGGGCAGCGGCTTGCGCGGCTCCATCGTGTCCAGATCCCAATCAGACGGCACGAAGGCTTGCTGCGTCGGGGCCTGCATCGGGTAACCACCGACCTGCGCCTCACTGTCGATGATGCCGCCACGACCCTCGATGACGTTGGCGAGGATGCGCCGGTCCACATCATCCCGGTCCCAAGGACGTGCGCCGGCTTCGGCAACCACGACGTCCTGTACCTGCTCGGCCGGCAGCAGGCGCACGCCGAAGGGCAGTTCCGGCGCCTGCTCCGGGGTATGCAGCTGCAGCGGCGCGGTGGTGTAGTGGCCCAATTGCGACATCGGCGAGCCAATGCGGTCGACCGCCAGATTGTCGTCAGCGTAGTAACGCAGATCGCCTGAGCCACCGACCATCATCAAGGCCGTCGGCTCGGTCGAGGGCCCGGCCCGCAGCACATTGCCTCGCACCACCATCTCGCCGCTTGAATAGGGGTGGCCGATCCACTCCTCGGCAATCAGGTTGTAGTGCACCGCGCGCTGGCCCGGGTCGTAAATCAGGTTGTTCAGCACCTGCCCGCTGGCACCACCCTTGAACAGCGGATTGCGCTCGTAGTTGTGCGCGTACAGATTGCCGATGATCAGGATCCGGTTGACGTGATCGTGGATCAGCGAGCCCTTGGAATGCTCGCCCTTGCCATGGCTGGCGTTGGCCAGACCTTCGGCAATCAGGTTGTGGCTGAAAGTGATTCGATGCGAGGCGGCTTCGCGCCAGTCGGCTTCGCTTTCGCCGAAGAAGCGCGTGCTGGAAGCCGACAGGTTTTCATCGGTGGCCCAGGTCAGCGAACAATGGTCGACGATCACATCGTGGGCGCCGCGCACGGTGGTGATCGCATCGAAGTCCAGCCCGCTCATCACGGCGGCGCCCGTCGTCCCGGGTCGCACCCGCAGATGCCGCACGACGACATCATGGGTGGCGATGACCAGCCCCCCGCGAATCAATGTGACGCCGGGCATTGGCGCCGTTTGTCCAGCGATGGTCAAAAAGGGTTCTTCGATCCGCACCTCGGCCCGGTCCAGGTCGATCACGCCACCCACTTCGAAAACGATGATGCGTGGCCCGGGTGTGACCACCGCCTCGGTGAAGGACCCCGGACCGGTGGCATCCAAAGTCGTCACGCGGAGTATCTGTCCACCGCGTCCGCCCGCGGTGTGCGCGGCCCAGCCCATCGCTCCGGGAAATGCAAGCTGCTGTTTTTCAACCGCATGACTCACGGATGCGAGTAGTAGCAGCAGCAAGACGGACCACTTGTGCAGACTGCTCGGTGCTCGCTGCGCGCAGCGATACCTGTCGGATGCAGCGCGATATCGGTCGGCTCCAGTGGATGAGATTCGTATGTCCATGGCGCCCTCCCGGACCATGATCGAGGCTGCGCGAAGCTTGCGGCATCGCCGATCGCTTGTAAATGACACCGGTTTACCTGCTACCATCGAAAGCGTCCGATGGACACTCCCGTGGCCGACCACCAACCGGAGCCGGAATGAGCAGCGAGCCCTCAGCGCCAACCCAGCGGGACGCGGATCTGACCGTGCTGGACACGGCGGCCGTCGCCCGGGCGCTGGTCGGTGCGCGACAAGGCCTGCAACCCCTGCGGCAGTTTCCAGGCGGGCGGTTGCCACCAACGATGGCCGCCGGCTACGCGATTCAGGATCAGGCCATCGGCCTGTGGCCCGACCGGATCATTGGCTGGAAGGTGGGTTACATCGCACCGGAACGGCGTGACGAGGAAGGCGACGAGCGGGTCATTGGGCCGATCTTTGCCAGCGCGCTGTGGCCTGATCAGGGCCGCTGCCTGCCTTTCCCGGTCTTCGTCGATGGCTTCGCGGCGGTCGAAGCCGAGTATGTGTTCGAACTCGCCGCCGATGTCCCGCCCGATCATTGGCATTGGACGCCGGCAGAAGCGGCTGCCATGGTGGCCGGGTTGTACATCGGCGTGGAAACGGCCGGCAGCCCGATGGCGCAGATCAATGTCTGGGGACCGACCGTCGTCGCGTCGGACTTCGGCAACAATGCCGGCCTGATCCTGGGACGGCGTATCGATGAGTGGCCGCAGATTGACGAAGCGACGCTGCAATGCCACTGCGAGATCGAAGGTCAGCGCGTCGGCTCCGGTGGTGCCAGTCGCATTCCTGGCGGCTTGCTGGGCTCACTCGCTTTCGCCCTGGGCAAGACGGCTCGACGCAGCCTGCCGATGCAACGCGGCATGTTGATCACCACCGGCGCGGCCACCGGCATCCATGACATCGTCGCCGGCCAGCATTCCCGCATCGATTTCGGCGAATGGGGCGCGATCGAATGTCGTGCGGTCGCCGCGACGCCCGCGACCGTGCCCGGAATGCCGGCGTGAAACGACGGACGCTGCTGGGTGCGGCGCTGGCGGGCGCGTCAGCCAGCTTGTTGGCCGAGCCGGCGGCGGCGCAGCAGCTGACCGCCACCGACGTCCATCCCGCCAACTATCCGACCGTCCTGGCGGTGCAATGGATCGGTGAGCAGCTGGCATCCCGCAGTGGCGGTCGCTATCAGCTGCGCCACTATCATTCCGGGCAGCTGGGCCGGGAATCGGACGCCCTGCAGTCGGCGCGGCTGGGGGTGATCGACATTTGCCGCCTCTATGGCGGTGGTCTCAACAACGCCTTCCCGCTGACCTCGGCGCTGTGCCTACCCTACGCCTTCGACTCGGTTGAACACCAGCGCCGGGTGCTGGACGGTCCGGTCGGCGCGGCAGTCCTGGACAGCTTCCAGGATCGCGGGCTGATCGGCCTGGCGATCTACGACAGCGGCGCCCGCCACTTCTACAACGCCCGGCGGCCGATCCGCGGCCCTCAGGATCTGCAGGGCATGAAGGTTCGCGTGCCGCTGTCGGACATGTTCATGCAACTGCTCGGTCTGTTCGGCGCCAATCCCACGCCGCTGGCCTACGGTGCGGTCTATTCGGCGCTGGAAACGCATTTGATCGATGGGGCCGAAAACAACCTGCGCAGCTTCCACGCCAGCCGTCACTTCGAAGCGGCTCGCTACTGGTCGCTGAGCGGTCACAGCTACGCCCCGGACGTATTGCTGATGTCGCAGGTGCGCTTCGACGCCATGTCGGCCGACGATCAGGCGCTGTTGCGCGAGCTGGCGCGTGAATCGGTCGGCCGGATGCGGCAATGGTGGGACGAGGGTGAAGCCACCGCACGTGCGGCCATCGCCGCGGCCGGCATCGAGACGGGTGAGGTCGACGTGGCCGCCTTTCGCGCCGCTGCCGCGCCACTGGTCGATGACTACCGTCGCGATTCGCGCATCGATGCGCTCTACCGGCAGATCCGGGAGGCGGCCTGATGAACGCCCCTGCCGTGCCCGAGCCCGTGGGCTGGCAGCGCCTCAGCCGCCAGCTGGCCAGATTGGCCCAGGCCATTGCCGGCCTGGCGCTTGCGCTGCTGGTGCTGGTGCAGACCTGGCAGGTCTTCGCCCGCTACGTCCTCAACGCTTCCCCTGGCTGGACTGAACCACTGGCCTTGCTGCTGCTGAGCACGCTGATGAGCCTGGCGGCAGCCAGCGCCGTCCATGCCGACAGCCATTTCAGCTTCCGCCTGTTGAGTGAGTCCGGCAGCCCGCAGCGGCGGCGCTGGCTGGGCGTGCTGCAGTCGCTGCTGATCGCCGCGCTGGGCCTGCTGCTGGCGGTCGGCTCGATCCGGCTGCTGCACGCGGTCAGTGACATCAAGCAGGCCGGCATCGCCTTGTCGCAGGGCTGGCTGTATTTGCCCCTGGCCGTGGGTGGCGCGCTGATCGTGGCCTTTGCGCTGGAACGGGCCTGGCTGAGCTGGCGGAAGCCTGCGGAGGTGGCGCGCTGATGGCCATCGCACTGCTCTTCGGGGTCTTTCTGCTGTTGTTGCTGCTCGGTCTGCCGGTGGCCTTCAGCCTGCTGGCCGCCAGCCTGGCCACGTTGCTGTATCTGGACCTGCCGCTGATCGTGCTGGCGCAGCAGACCATCGCTGGCGCGGGCAGCGCGACGCTGATTGCCATTCCGCTGTTCATCTTTGCCGGCGAGTTGATGCTGCGCGGCGGCTTGTCTGAACGACTGATCGGCCTGGCCGCGGCACTGGTCGGCCACTTGAAGGGCGGGCTGGGTCAGGTCAGCGTGCTGGCCTCGCTGTTCTTCGGTGGCGTTTCAGGTTCGGCCATCGCCGATGTCTCGGCCGTTGGCGGAGCGATGATTCCGCAGATGGTCCAGCGCGGTTACGACCGCGACTATGCGGTCAATGTCAGCATCACCGCGGCGCTGGTGGCGCTGCTGGTGCCACCCTCGCACAACCTGATCCTCTATTCGGCCGCTGCCGGCGGCGGCCTGTCGATCGCCGATCTGTTCGCCGCCGGCCTGCTGCCGGCGCTGCTGATGACCGTGGTGCTGATGCTCACCGGCTGGCTGGTGTCGCGTCGGCGCGGCTATGCCACCGATGCCTTTCCCGGCTTCACCGTGGTGCTGGTGCGGCTGATCGCGGCCCTGCCCGGCCTCGGGCTGGTGGCCCTGATCTTCATCGGCATCCGCGCCGGCATCTTCACTGCAGTCGAGAGCGCGGCGATCGCCGTCATCTACGCGCTGCTGCTGACGGCACTGGTCTATCGCAGTCTGAAGGGTCCGGCCTTTCTCGAGGCCCTGCTGGGTGCCACCCGTACCACCGGCATCATTCTGTTCGTCATCGCCTCGGCCGCCGTATTCGGCTGGTTGCTGGCCTATCTGCAGGTGCCGGCTGCGGCCGTGTCGATGTTGCAGGCGCTGGCCGACTCACCGCTGGCGGTGCTGTTGTTGATCGTGCTGCTGCTGCTGGCGCTGGGGACCTTCATGGATCTGGCGCCGATGATCCTGATCTGCACGCCGATCTTCCTGCCGGTGGCGCGGGCCTATGGCATCGATCCACTGCACTTCGGCGTGGTGCTGATCCTGGCCGGCGGCATTGGTCTGGTCACCCCGCCGGTCGGTTCGGTGCTGTTTGTCGGCGCGGCCATCGGGCAGATCGATGTGGCGCGTACGCTGCGGTCGATCTGGCCGTTCTGGTTGGCGGCGCTGGCCGTGCTGCTGCTGGTCACACTGCTGCCCGGCCTGTCGCTGTGGCTGCCCGCGCAACTCCGGTAGACGGCTACACTGCTGCCGATGACCACCAAACGCACCCCTGCCGGATCCACCCAGAGCCCCGCTTCGGCCAGCACGGCCGCGCGCGGCAAGAACACGATCAACGACGTCGCCCGGATGGCCGGCGTGTCGAAGAAGACCGTCTCACGGATCATCAATGACTCGCCGCTGGTGCGGCCGGAAACGCGCGACCGCGTGCTGGCGCTGATGCAGCAGATCGGCTACGTCCCCGATCCGCAGGCCCGGGGGCTGGCCTTCCGGCGCTCGTTCCTGATCGGTCTGATCTACGACAACCCCACCGCCCAGTACATCGTCAACATGCAGCATGGCGCCCTGGACGCGCTGCGCAACACCGGCTTCGAACTGGTCGTGCATCCCTGCGACAGCCGCAGCGCCGGCTACATCGAGGGCATCCGCCAGTTCGTCGAGCGTTCCAAGCTGTGGGGCGTGATCCTGATCCCGCGTGTCTCCGAAGATCAGGCGCTGGCCGACATGTTGCGCGAATCAGGCTGTCGCTATGTGCGCATCGCCTCGATCGCGCTGGACGATCCCGTGCGCATGCTGCAGACCCACGATCGCCTGGCCGGCGCCGAGGTGGCCAATTATCTGGAGTCGCTGGGTCATCGGCGTTTTGGTCTGATCACCGGCCCGCATCGCTATCGCTCATCGATCGAGCGCGGCGGCGGCTTCACCGAGGCCCTGCAGCGCCGCGGCATCACCCTCGAGGACAGCGCGATCTACGAAGGCGGCTACACCTTTGAATCCGGTGTGGCCGGCGCCGAGCAGTTGCTGCGGCAGGATCCCCGACCCACAGCGATCTTTGCCTGCAACGACGAAATGGCGGCCGGCGTCTACAAGGCGGCGCTGCGCATGGGGCTGTCCATCCCTGGCGATCTGTCGGTGATCGGTTATGACGACAGCCCGCTCGCGTCGCAGCTGTGGCCGGCGCTGACCACGATTCATCTGCCGGTACGCGATCTGGGCAGGCAGGCGGCCAGTGTGTTGCTGGCCACCGATCCCGGCCGCGCCGATCGCGGTGCCGCGCCGATGGTCGTCACGCCGCACCTGAGCATGCGCGACTCCTGCCAGCCACCGCGGAACTGATCGGCCATGCGCGCGCCCCGTTCCGCACTCGATTGACACCGGTTAACCATCACTTTCCCCTGCCCTGCCGAGGAGCCCGACACCATGTACGAGAAAACCCTGCACGCCACCCACCCCAGCATGATGGAGGGGGCCAGCAACGAGCAGCTGCGCGAGCACTATCTGATCGGCGGGATGTTTGCCGACGACGCGCTGCGGCTGACTTACACCCACTACGAGCGTTTCGTCATCGGTGGCGCGGTGCCGAAGAACGGCCCACTGGCGCTGCCGGCATTGCAGGAGCCAGCCTCCCAGCAGGGTCACCCTTTCCTCTCCCGGCGCGAGCTGGGTGTGGTCAACGTCGGCGCTGGCGCCGGTACGGTGACGGTTGACGGTCAGGCCTGGAAGCTGGCGCCGCGTGACGGTCTGTATGTGCCGATGGGCAGTCAGAGCGTGCTGTTCGAATCCGACGACCCGGCGCAGCCGGCGCGCTACTACCTGGCCTCGACCCCGGCTCACGCCCGCCACGAGGTCGTGCACATCGACATCGCCAGCGCCGTGCCGCTGGAACGCGGCGCGCTGGAAACCTCCAACGAGCGCACGATCTACCAGTACATCGTGCCGGCCACCTGTCGCTCCTGCCAGCTGCTGCTGGGCGTGACGCTGCTGAAGACCGGCAGCGTCTGGAACACCATGCCGCCGCATCTGCACGACCGCCGCTCGGAGGTCTACTTCTACTTCGGACTGGACGAGAGCGAACGGGTCTTCCACTTCATGGGTGAACCCGATGCCGCCCGCCACATCGTCGTCGCCAACGAGGAAGCGGTGGTCTCGCCACCCTGGTCGATCCACATGGGCTCGGGCACCCGCAACTATGGCTTCATCTGGGCGATGGGCGGCGAAAACCTGGATTACACCGACATGCACGTGCTGGACATCTGCCAGCTCAAGTGAGGCCCAAGATGATTCTCGACAGCTTCGCCCTGCACGATCGCACCGCGCTGGTCACTGGCGCCAATACCGGCCTGGGTCAGGCCATCGCCATCGCTCTGGCGCAGGCCGGCGCGGACATCGTCTGCCTGGGCCGCAGCGAGCCCGCCGACACGGCCGCCGCGCTGGCCAAGCTTGGCCGTCGCTGCCACTGGGTCCAGGCCGACCTGGCCGGCAGCGAGTCTGCCGAGACGATGCTGCAGGCCGCGGTGGCTGCTGGCGGCCCATTGCACATCCTGGTCAACAACGCCGGCACGATTCGTCGCAACGACGCGCTGGACTTCAGCGAAGCCGACTGGGACGAGGTGATGGAGGTCAACCTCAAGCGGGCCTTCTTCCTCAGCCAGGCCTTCGCCCGCCATCTGCGCGCCGACCAGCGCGGCGGCAAGATCATCAACATCGCCTCGATGCTGAGTTTCCAGGGCGGCATCCGGGTCGCCAGCTACACCGCCAGCAAGTCCGGTCTGCTCGGCCTGACGCGTCTGTTGGCCAACGAATGGGCGGCGCACGGCATCCACGTCAATGCGATCGCGCCGGGCTATTTCGCCACCAACAATACCCAGGCCTTGCAGGCCGATCCGGTGCGCAACCGCGACATCCTCACCCGCATTCCGGCTGGCGCCTGGGGCCAGCCCTCGCAGCTGGGCGGCGCCGCGGTCTATCTGGCCTCGGCCGCCTCGGACTATGTCCACGGCAGCGTGCTGGCCGTGGACGGCGGCTGGCTGGCGCGCTGACGGGGTCGCGCCCTACGCGGCCGGCTTGGCGCGCGCCGCGTAGAAGGCCTGACGGAAGGCGCTGAACGCGCCGGCCTCGATGGCCGCGCGCATCTGCGCCATCAGCCGCAGGTAGTAGTGGAGATTGTGGATGGTCGCCAGCCGGGCGGCCAGAATCTCGCCACAGCGGTCCAGATGGCGCAGGTAGGCACGCGAGAAGTTGGCGCAGCAGTAGCACTCGCAGCCGGCTTCTACCGGCCCGGTGTCCAGCGCGAAACGCGCATTGCGGATGTTGATCTGGCCCTGGGCCGTGAACAGATGGCCATTGCGGGCGTTGCGGGTGGGCATGACGCAGTCGAACATGTCCACGCCACGGGCGACGGCCTCGACCAGATCCTCCGGCCGGCCGACGCCCATCAGATAGCGCGGTCGCTCGGCCGGCAGCTGCGGGCAAACGTGCTCGAGCATGGCTTCGCGCTCGTGCGCCGGCTCGCCTACCGCCAGACCACCGACCGCATAGCCATCGAAACCCAGATCCAGCAGGCCGCGGGTGGATTCATCACGCAGCGCCGGGTAGACGCCACCCTGGACGATGCCGAACAGCGCATTGGGATTGCCTTCGAAGGCCCGTTTGCTGCGCTCGGCCCAGCGCAGCGACAGCTGCATCGAATCGCGCGCCTGCTCGAAGCTGGCCGGATAGGGCGTGCATTCGTCGAAGATCATGACGATGTCCGAGTTCAGCACTCGCTGGATCCGCATCGATTCCTCCGGGCTGAGGAACACCGTGCTGCCGTCGACCGGCGAGGCGAAACGCACGCCCTCTTCGGTGATCTTGCGGCGCTTGGCCAGGCTGAAAACCTGGAAGCCGCCGGAATCGGTCAGCATCGGGCCATCCCAGCCCACGAACTGATGCAGGCCACCGTGCGCGCCGATCACCTCCAGTCCAGGTCGCAGGAACAGATGAAAGGTGTTCCCCAGGATGACTTCGGCGCCCAGGCCTCGCAGCTCGACCGGCGTCATCGCCTTGACCGACCCGTAGGTGCCCACCGGCATGAAGGCCGGCGTCTGCACCGGGCCATGCGGCAGCTGCAACTGCCCGCGGCGGGCGCTGCCGTCGGTGGCCTTGAGCTGAAAGGGGAAGCGCTGGCTCACGGCTGCATGCCGATTCGGGTGGGGATGAACATGGCGTCTCCGTAGGAATAAAAGCGATAGCGCTGGGCGATCGCGTGCGCATAGGCGCGCAGCATGAACTCACGGCCCATCACGCTGGCCAGCAGCAGCAGCAACGACGAGCGCGGCAGATGGAAGTTGGTGATCAATGCATCGATCGCCCGCAGCGGTGGCCCGCCCGGATGGAGCATCAGCGTGGTTTCGCCACTGCCAGGCCGCAGCTGCTCGCCGTCATGGGCCGCTTCCAGCGTCCGCGCACTGGTGGTGCCCACGGCGATCACCCGACCACCCGCGGCGCGCGCGCATTGGACCTGACGGCAGACGGCTGCGCTGACCTCGAAGCGCTCGGCATGCAAACGACCGCTGGCCAATTGCTCCTCGCGCAGGGGCGCAAAGGTCCCTGCCCCCACATGCAGCGTCACAAAGCCGATGTCCACACCCAGCGCGCGCAAGCGCTCCAGCAAGGGCTGATCGAAGTGCAGGCCCGCCGTCGGGGCGGCTACCGCGCCGGCCTGGCGGGCATAGACGGTCTGATAGCGCTCGCGGTCGGCGGCGTTGTCGGCGCGTTCGATGTACGGTGGCAGGGGCACATGGCCGGCGCGCTGCAGCAAGGCCTCGGCCGGTTCGTCCAGCGCCTGCAACTCGAAGAAGCCACCATCGCGCCCCAGCAATTGCAGGCGACCGCCGCCGTCGACGCTCAGAATCTCGCCCACACGAGGTTTCTTGCTGCAGCGCAGCTGCATCAGCAGTCGTTGCGGATCGAGCAGTCGCTCCAGGAACAGTTCCACCTTGCCGCCGGTGGGCCGTTGGCCAAACAGGCGCGCCGGAATCACGCGGGTATCGTTGCAGACCAGCAGATCGCCCGGTCGCAGCAGCTGCACCAGATCGGCGAAATGATGGTCCGCCAGGTGCTGGGCCAGCGGATCGGCCAGCAACAAGCGCGAGGCACTGCGTGGCTCGGTCGGGGTCTGCGCAATCAGTTCCGGAGGCAGCGCGAAGTCGTAGTCGGCCAGGTCGGGGGCAGTCATCGGCAAGGACTTTGAGCGATCGAGGCGGTGAGCGGACAGCGACAGGGCGTCACTGGCGGTCAGCCAAACCGGTCATGGTACGATATCGAGCTACCTTCTACCCCGATCGCTGATGGCGTCCGTCATCGGCATGGAGGACCTATGCAGATCATCGAACAGCTGTCCGCAATGCGCAGCCATGGCGGCGCCGCCCTCACCACCGGCCTGAGCGACGAGCACATCCGTCGTTTTGCCGAGCTTGATCCGCGCCTGGTGCAGGCCGTGTCCGAGGCCCATGAGGCCTGGCAGGGTTTGCTGCAGAGCGAAGCCGAGCTGCTGGCGCTGGACGAAGTGGAACAGCTGCGCCAGATCCAGGCCGGCTATGTCAATTTCTACGCCGACGATGCGGTCAATCCCTACGTCGCCCTGGCCGCCCGCGGCCCCTGGATCATCACGCTCAAGGGCGCAGTGGTCCATGACAACGGCGGCTACGGCATGCTCGGCATGGGTCACGGTCCGGACGAAATCATCGAGGCAATGAGCCGCCCGCACGTGATGGCCAATGTGATGACGCCCAGCCTCAGCCAGTTGCGGCTGGATCGTGCACTGCGAGCGGAAATCGGTCAGCGCGGCCAGGGCTGCCCCTACAGCCGCTTCCTGTGCCTGAATTCGGGTTCCGAGGCGGTCACGCTGGCTGGCCGCATCGCCGACGTCAATGCCAAGCAGCACACCGACGCCGGTGGCCGCCATGCCGGCAAGCCGGTCAAGCGCATTGCCGTCAAGGGCGCTTTCCACGGCCGCACCGAACTGCCGGCGCTGTATTCGGACTCCACCCGCAAGACCTACGCGGCGCATCTGGCCAGCCACAAGCACCATGCCGACCAGTTGCTGATCGTCGAGCCCTACAGCGTCGAACACCTGCGCGAAACCTTTGCCCGCGCCGATCGCGAAGACTGGTACATCGAAGCGATGTTCCTGGAGCCGGTGATGGGCGAAGGCGACCCCGGCCGCGCCGTGACACCGGAGTTCTACCGCGCCGCGCGTGAGCTGACCAAGGCCCACGGCACGCTGTTGCTGGTCGATTCCATCCAGGCCGGCCTGCGCGCCCACGGCGTGTTGTCGATCGTCGACTATCCGGGCTTTGAGGGCATGGAAGCGCCGGACATGGAAACCTACTCCAAGGCGCTCAACGCCGGTCAGTATCCGCTCAGCGTGCTGGCCACCAATGAGCGCGCCGCTGCGCTGTATCGCAAGGGCATCTACGGCAACACGATGACCACCAATCCGCGCGCCATGGATGTGGCGGTGGCGGTGCTGCAGTCGCTGACGCCGGCACTGCGTCAGAACATCGTCGAGCGCGGTCAGCAGTTCGTCGCTGCCTTTGAAGCGCTGAGGGCGGAGTTGCCGGGCTGGATCACCAAGGTCCAGGGCACCGGCCTGCTGTTCTCCTGCGAACTCTCCGGCGAGTTCAAGTGCTACGGCAGTGACAGTGTCGAGGAATGGCTGCGCCAGCACGGCCTGGGCGTCATCCACGGTGGTGCCAACAGCCTGCGTTTCACGCCCACCTTTGGCGTGACCGCTGCAGAGGTGGATCTGGTCGTCGGCATGGTCCGCCGTGCGCTCAGCGAAGGCCCGCGCCTGAGCCAGAGCACGACCGCCCACGCCGCCTGAGGCAGACCATGTTCCGGCGCTCCGGGCAGGTCCTTGTCTGGCCGTTGCGCCTGATCGCCACGCCGAGCGCTGATCGGCGTGGCACACCGGCGGCGCGGTCATGAGTCTGCGCCGCCGCCTGGCCGAGTTTGGCTTCGAGGCCAACGAGGACTACGAGTTTCCGCTGCGCTGCCTGATGGAAACCCAACCACGCGGACTGCGTTGCCTGCATGTGGCCGGTGACTCGGGACGGCGCAAGACCGCCTTCGCCCAGGCACTGGCGCAAGCCTGGGAGTACCCGCAGGTGGTCTATGTCGACTGCGCCAGGCCACCTGCGCCAGCACCGGTGGTAATCGTCAATGTCGACGAGGAAGGCGGTGGCGAAGAGCCCGATTCGGCACCGCTGTCGCCCTTTGAAAAAGCCTTGACCGAGGCCAGTGCCTATTCCGAAGCAGACCCGACGCTGCTGATCGTTGACCAGTTGCAGGTGCTGGATTTTCCCGACCAACTGCGGCTGTACCGCTTCGTCCAGGACCGCGAGTGGACGGCGGCCGGGGCGACTGTCTATGCCCATCCGCGCAATCTGCTGGTGATTCTGATCAGCGAGGAAGCGCTCTACCACCCGCTGCAAAAATCCAGTTTCCGGATCTGGACCGATCCCGCCGCCGGCGCACTGGATTTCAAGCCGGAGGACTTCGGCCTGGGCAGCGATGCTCGCTGGCTGCTGGAAGCCATGGCCCGGGTCTTCCAGGCGCTGGGCAGCGGGCCGACGTTGAGCGAGTACCGGCTGCTGCTGGACGACGCGCTGCACCGCATCCGCACAGTCGAACATCTGCGCACCGCGCTGTTTGGCCGGATCGAGCATCTGCGCCGGGAACTGCTGCTGGCCCGCGAAGTGGAGCCCTTGCTGTCCGAAGCGGTCGCCGAGATCAACCGCTGGGTCGGTGTGGACGAGATCGAGATGGCTTCTGAAGAGCCCAGTGCTGAGGGATCAGGGCTGAGGGATGAGGGCGGCGAGGACTGAGGCCTTGGCTGCGGTGCTTTTCCGTGCCGCCACCGTTCACGTACCGCACCTGACGAGGAAACATCCAGACGCTCGCACTTGCCCGATGGGCTGGTGAATCGGGAGGTTGCCTGAACCCTGAAGCCTCAGCCCTGAGCCCTCAGCCCTGATACCCGGTTGACCCCCAACCCCACAGCAGGCACCTTTGCGCGCCTGCCTGACCGGAGCCACCGATGGACCCGCGCCTGACCGCCCATGCGCTCAACCGCTGGGAAGACCTGACCGGTCGCCTCAATGCGATCGGTGACTATCTGCCCGGCCTGGCGTTGCGGCTCACCGCAGGACTGGCCTGTTATCTGGTGGGCAGTCGGCAACTCAGCGAAGGCAGTGGCTTCGAAGCGTTGGTCTACCCGACGCCGATTGCCTGGTTGCCGGCGTCGCTGGCCTGGAGCCTGCTGTCCTGGACCCTGTTGCTGGCGGGATTTCTGTTGTTGCTGGGCCTATGCACGCGCATCAGCGCGCTGCTGTTGCTCTTGCTCTGCGGGATCAGCCTGGCCACCCAGAACTGGCCTCATCAGTGGACAGAACTGCTGCCCGTCTTCGGCCTGCCCACGGCTGCCGGTGGCAGCACGGCGACCTGGATGCTGGCCATCATGCTGTTGCCGCTGCTGTTTCAGGGGCCGGGCCGACTGAGCGCCGACTATCTGATCGGTCTGCCGCTGGGCGCCGATCCGGCGCCGCGGGCCGTGGCCGACTGGGGCGCCTGGGCGCTGGCGGCATTGTTCCTCGGTGCTGCCGCCCTGTGGCTGTGGCCCGTGCTGGGAATGAGTTTGCTCGCAGCGGCCATTGCACTGGCCGCGTTCCAGCGCTGGGTGGTGGGCTGAGACTCGAGTAGCGGTCAATTCCGCGGCCCCGATCAGCCAGAGGCGGGCCCACGACGCAGGCGGCGGATCAGCGACGACGTATCCCAGCGTCCGCCACCGGCATCCTGAACATCGCCATAGAACTGGTCGACCAGTGCCGTCAGCGGCAGTCGGGCGCCCACGCGATTGGCCTCGGCCAGACAGATGCCCAGATCCTTGCGCATCCAGTCGACCGCAAAGCCAAAATCGAAGCGATCCTCGGCCATCGTCCGGGCGCGATTGTTCATCTGCCAGGAGCCCGCGGCGCCCTGCGAGATCACGTCGATCAGGTCCGGTACCGACAATCCCGCGTGCTGGGCAAAGTTGACGCCCTCGGCCAGCCCCTGCAAGACGCCGGCGATGCAGATCTGATTGACCATTTTGGCCAGCTGGCCCGAGCCCACCGGACCCAGCAGGCGCTGCATGCGGGCATAGGCGGCCAGCAGCGGCTCGACCTGGGTGTAGGTGGCCGCCTCACCGCCACACATGATCGTCAGCTGGCCATTCTCGGCACCAGCCTGACCGCCGGAGACGGGGGCGTCGACAAAGCCGATGCCCCGCTCGGCGGCGATGGAGGCCAACTCGCGCGCCAGGCCGGCCGACGCCGTGGTGTGGTCGACCAACACTGCGCCGGCCGACATGCCGGCGAGCGCGCCGTCCGGACCCAGCGTGACGGCACGGACATCATCATCGTTGCCGACACAGCAAAAGACCGCTTCGGCGCCGCTGGCGGCGGCCGCCGGCGTCACCGCCACGGTGCCGCCCTGGCTCTGTTGCCAGGCCTGGGCACGGGCAGGGGTGCGGTTGTAGACCGTGACCTGATGACCGGCCCGGACGAGATGCCCGGCCATCGGGAAACCCATCACGCCTAATCCGACAAATGCGACCTTGGCCATTGCGCGTGCCCTGTGTCCGGAGAGCTGCGGATTCTTTCACAGCCCAGCCACGATCGCCGGACTAGTGCGCCTCAGGTCCTGATTGCGGCTCCGGCTCTGGCGTGACCCCTTGCGCCCAGGCCGGCGCCAACTCGGCGCGCTCGTCCTCGCTGAGCGGCCGCAGTCTCAGCAGCGGCTCATCCACCCAGACCGATTCGGGTCGCAGGGCCGCTTCTGTAGCAGCTGAATCACCAAAGACATGTACCCGGAATCGCCGCGAAAGCAGGCCGCCGCTGCCATCGGCGAGCCGGTCACGCTTGTCGACCCAGCCGACCAGATCACCGTCGATGATGCGATGGGCAATGACCCGGCTGTCGATCTCGAACACGGCGACGGTCCCGTCATCCTGCGTGTCGTAACGAAACAGCACATAGCCGTCGGGGTCGGTGACGGCAGCCGTTTCGGCCTCAGTCGCGGCAGCAGCCGGGTCAGCATCCGCTGCTGGTTCTGCATGGGCTGTCGCTGCCGCCGTCGATTCCAGGGCCACCAGGACCGACCATGCGCCGACGTGGGCCAGCTTCAGGGCATGACCCGCCGCCAGGTCTTCAAGCTTGATCTTCTCCTGGGCCTGCCCGCTGATCTCCAGGCCCAACCACTGCCGGCAGCCCGCAGCGACGCGCAGATAGGCTCGCTCGTCGCTCGACGTTTCGTCCCTCGGCAACATCTGCCAGTCACCGACCAGCCGTTCGTCGCAGTTCTGCAGCGCCGTGGGCGGCGACTGGAAGGTGGCCACCGTACAGCCGCCGAGCGACAGCGCCCAGGCGGCCAGCATCAAGCGCGTTGTTCGCATCATCAGCTTGGCTCCGTCGAATCGCATCGATCATGGGTGGCGGCCGCTGACGCCAACTCGTCATCAGCGGGTGGACCGGCGTAGCGTGTCATTCGCTGACCCCTGACGAAAGCGAGCAGGCTCAGCTGACAATCCTGTGCCAGCGCTACCGCTGCACTGGTCGGGGCCGACACGGCCGCCAGCAGCGGAATGTGCGCAGCGGCGGTCTTCTGCACCAGCTCAAACGAGGCGCGCGACGTCACCAGCATCGCCTCGGCGCGCCATTGTGCCCGCGCCAGCGCGCCGATGACCTTGTCGACGGCATTGTGGCGCCCGACATCCTCGCGCACCAGCAAGCGCAACGGTTCGCCGGGCAACAATGCGGCCGCCGCGTGCAGGCCGCCACTGGCCTGGTTCAGCGGTTGCGCCGCCGCCAGCGCGCGCATGCCGGCGCGGATTCGGCGAGCCGTCCAATAGAACGGCTGCGGCAGGGGTGGGGGTCGACGGATGGCCTGCAGGGCCTGCACGCCGCACAGTCCGCAACCACTGCCGGCGAGCGCCTCACTGCGCGCACCCTCGACCGCATTGAGACCCCGCACGGCGCAGTGATGCAGCAGGCCTTCGGGCCGCTGCAGCGTCTCGATGCTCTGCAACTGCTCCGGGTCATCGATCAGGCCCTCGCTGAGTGCATGACCCACCGCCAGGTCGTCCAGATCGCGTGGCGTGGCCATCAGTACCACCTGCGGCTGACCGTTGAAGATCAGTCCAACCGGCACCTCTTCCGCCACCATCTCCTCGCGCGGCTGGCCCTGCCGACCCTGCAGCCGCCAGACCTTCACCGGTCGGTCTGCCAGGGCCTGGGATCGCTGCTCAGCAGTCCGTAGAACTGCAGATCAAGGGCGCGACCGGCCTTCTGCTCGTAGCCGCGCCGAGTCCCCTCGTGGGTGAAACCCAGGCGCAGCAGCAGCCCGCTGCTGGCGTCGTTGCCGACGTCCACTTCGGCGCCCAGCCGATGCAGGCCCATCCGCTCAAAGGCATGCTCGAGCATCGCCGACAGGCACTGACGCATGATCCCCTTGCCCCACCACTCCGGCCGCAGCCAATAGCCGATTTCCGCCCGACGATGCTCGGCGACCCGATCGTTCATGCCGCAGGCGCCGATCAGCTGTGCCGGCGCGCTGGCGGCGCAGACCGCCCACCAGGCACCACTGCCCTCGGCCGCGATGTCAGCAAACCAGCGCATCTGCACCCAGGTCGATTCGAGGGTCGGATAGGAGACACCGTAATGCGCGATCACTCGGGGATCGGAGAGACCGGCGTGTACCGCGTGGACGTCAGCATCGACGATCGGCCGCAACAGCCAGTCTCCACAGGTGATGGCTGGCGGGTGGAGACTCATCGGCAAGGGCGGTCGCCAACGGCGAAGCCGTTGGCGTGGCAATCAGGCCTGCGAACCGCTGGCCTCAGCCCGCTCGCTGCTGCGACTGCGAGGCCGTCGACGATCACGGAAGGACGACAGGTTGGCCGGCGGCTGAAAGCTGGGAATGTCGTTGAAGCGGCGCGCCGCATCGGCCAGATGGCGCAAGGCCCGCTCGTAGACATAGCGCTTGAAGGGCACGACGTGATTGACCGGATACCAGAAGTCCACCCAGCGCCACAGATCGAACTCGGGCTTGTCACACACGTCCAGGCAGACGTCGGACTCTTCACCGACCAGGCGCAGCAGGAACCAGACCTGTTTCTGGCCGATACAGCGTGGACGCGCGCTGCGCCGGACGAAGTGATTCGGCAGCCGATAACGCAGCCAACCGGGCGTGGCGGCCAGCACTTCGACGTGCTCGGGCAGCAGCCCGGTTTCTTCGCGCAACTCACGGTACATCGCCTCTTCCGGCGTCTCGTCCGTGTTCATGCCGCCCTGCGGGAACTGCCAGCCATCATGATGGACGCGCCGCGCCCAGAACAGGCGGCCCGAGTCGTGCATCAGCACGATACCTACATTGGGTCGGTAGCCATCCGGGTCAATCACACTCTGCACGTCCTGGCGGAGTTGCCCCGATGATGCCAAAGCCGGCGACATTTCGGAAGGCACTGAAGTGACACATGGTGAATCCGCATGATCGCGCCGGTCCTGCGCCGATCGGTGATCGACACCGCCGAGCGCGCTGGCCCGATCCACCCGCGCCAGACCGGCCGACGATGGGACAATGGCCAGCCACACTGCACCACGAGAGACCCGATGAGCGAAGGAACGCTGTTGATCGAACACGAAGTGGAGGTGCGTTGGCGCGATCTGGACGCCTACAACCACGTCAACAACGCGAGCTTTCTGACCTTCCTGGAGGAAGCCCGGGTACGCTGGTTCGGCACCCTCCCGGGTCCCTGGCGGGGTCCGGACGGAGAACCGGTGCTGGCCCGTATCGAAACCTCCTTCAAGCGTTCGATCGGTCACCCGGCCACCGTGGTGGTGCGCCTGCACGCAGTGCGCGCCGGCAACACCTCGCTGGTGCTCGGTCATCGCATCGAGGACCGCCGCAGTGGCGAGGTCTGCGCCGACGGACTGACCGTGCTGGTCTGGGTCTCGCCCGAAGACGGCCGGCCGGTGCCGCTGCCGGCCATGGTTCGGCGCGCCGTGGCTGGCGAGTCGATGGCCTGAACACAGGGCGCCGCCACTGTCCAGTGCCATCATCCGTCCCGCGGCGCGACGATGCTCTGTGAAACAATGGCGACGACCGCCGCCACCTGCTGCCATCGATGAGCGAACGCACGTCCCGGTCGGCTGAAGGCTATGGCCTGATCGGCGAATCGCCCTGTTTTACCGAGGTCCTGGATCAGGTCTCCCGCCTGGCCGCGCTGAACCGACCGGCGCTGGTGATCGGCGAGCGCGGCACCGGCAAGGAGCTGATCGCTGCCCGTCTGCACTATCTGTCGCCGCGCTGGGATCGTCCGCTGGTCAAGCTCAACTGCGCGGCGCTCGCTGAGACGTTGCTGGAAACCGAGCTCTTCGGGCACGAGGCGGGCGCCTTCACCGGCGCCAACCGGCGCCACATCGGCCGCTTCGAACTGTCGCATGAAGGCAGCCTGTTCCTCGATGAGCTGGCCAGCAGTTCGCTGCGGGTGCAGGAAAAGATCCTGCGGGTCATCGAGTACGGGGAGTTTGAACGGGTCGGCGGTCGCGAGACCGTCCGAGTCGACAGCCGACTGATTGCCGCAGCCAACGTCGACCTCCCCGCACTGGCTCAGAATGGTCGCTTTCGCGAGGACTTGCTCGATCGTCTGGCCTTCGATGTGGTCACACTGCCGCCGCTGCGCGCGCGCCAGGAAGACATCCAGCTGCTGGCCGAGCATTTCGCCACCCGCATGGCGGCCGAACTGGGTCACGATTGCTTTGCCGGCTTCAGTTCCGCAGCGCTGGAGCAACTACAGACGCACCCCTGGCCAGGCAACGTGCGCGAGCTGAAGAATGTTGTCGAGCGCGCGGTGTATCGCAACCCGGACCCGGACAAGGCCGTGTGCGAGATCAGTCTGGATCCCTTCGCCTCACCCTTCCGGCCTGGCGCCGTGCCTGTCCCGGCGGCGGGCAGCAGCCCGATCAGGCGCAGTGAATCGGCCGATCCGGTCATGACCATCGCCACCGACGACAGCCTGCCGCTGACCGATCGCGTCCGCCAGATCGAGATCGCCGCGATCGAATCCGCTCTGGAGGCCTGCCGCCACAACCAGCGCAAGGCCGCCGAGAAGCTCGGACTCACTTATCACCAGTTGCGCGGCTATCTGCGCAAGTATCAGATCGGGAAGGATGAGGAGGGCTGAGGCACGCCACTAGCGAGCACGTCAGGCGCTGCTGGTCGGGGTGGCAGATCGCGTGTGGACTGGTTCAGTCAAGCTTCGCGAGCCGGGGAACCATGGCCGGCTCAGGCTTGCGGCGCTGCACTCATCTCCCCGGAACTCTGTGTCTGACCAACACGGCTTGACGCCCACGCCCCATCTGGGTCTAATACGCGGCTTCGCGTCGCCGGCTCCGGCAGCGCAAGCCCCTTCCGGCCGGGTAGCTCAGTTGGTAGAGCAGGGGATTGAAAATCCCCGTGTCGGCGGTTCGATTCCGTCCCCGGCCACCATTTCAAACCCTTGATTTTCCTTGCCTTTTGGCCGTCCACTGGTGGCCTGAAGCGCTGTTGCTCGGGCTCTTGCGCAGGTGCTGGGCCGGCCACGGCGCTGCAATCGTATTCATCCAAGCGCACCCGCCAATGACCGCCGCAGCGGTTAGATTCCCTGCCCACAGGTCACCGGGGAGGGTGTCGTGGCAGCCGTGGACGGCAGACGAAAGGACTGGCTCGCTGGCGCGTTGTTGACACTGGGCCTGCTCGGCATCGGCGCGCAGGCTCGGGCCGCAGCGACACTGGCCGACTGTGACATGCCGGATCTCGCGCGGCTGCTGAGCCCTGCGGCCCAGACCCTGCCCACCCGCACCGCGGCTTTTCTCGACGCGAACACGCTGCGCTGGCCGGGTGCCAGTGGCCATCGCTTCGTGCTGCACCATTCGGCCATGGCCAAGCTGCATTTTCAGGCCGGCCAACCAATCGTGGGCAGCGACGATCGAGTCGAACTGCAGGCCACGACGCTGCCGCTGCCGGCCGCCACGGAAGCCGCCCACGCCTGGCGCGGTGCGGGACCGACGCTGCAGGTCGCAGAGGCCGATCGCGCTCGCCTGCCCGCCCTGTGGCGCGGCCAGCTCTGGCTGGTGGCCGAGGATGCGCAGGGCCGAGCGCTCACCGCGACCGGCGTGCAGTTGGCCGCAGCGCTGGATGCCCACTATGCCGATGCCGCCGAAGTAGCGCCGCTGGGCGCGCGTTTCGACCGCAAGCAGACCGCCTTCGGCCTGTGGGCGCCGACGGCGCAATCGGTGAGCCTGTGTCTGTACGCCGGTCCCGACGACGATGCCCACGCAGTCCTGGCCGCCCAGTTCGACGCCGACAGCGGCGTCTGGCGCACAGCACTGCCGCAGGATCTGCGCGGGCAGTCCTATCGCTGGCTGGTCGATGTGTTCGCACCCGCCACGGGATTGGTGCGCAATCGAGTCACCGATCCCTACAGCCTGTCCCTGTCGGCCGATTCGGCCCGCAGCCTGGTCATTGATCTGGACGATCCGGCCACCCAGCCGCCGGGCTGGACGCACAAGCGGGGGCGTCGTTCGCTCCCCGCCGCCACCGACATGGTGATCTACGAGTTGCACCTGCGCGACTTCTCGGTCGGTGACGACAGTGTGCCAAGCGCCGATCGCGGCAAGTACCGGGCCTTCAGCCATCCCGACAGCCACGGCATGCGCCACCTGCGGGCCCTGGCAGAGGCCGGACTGACCGATGTGCATCTGCTGCCTGTGTTCGACTTCGCCACCGTACCCGAGCGTGATTGCCGCACCCCGCAGCCCAGCGGCGCGCCGGACGGACAGGCGCAGCAAGCCCTGATCGAGGCCGGCAAGTCCGACGATTGCTACAACTGGGGCTACGACCCCTGGCACTACACCGCGCCCGAAGGCAGTTATGCCAGCGACGCCAACGACGGCCACGTGCGCGTGCGGGAGTTCCGCCAGATGGTCCTGGCGCTGCATGAGGCCGGGCTGCGGGTGGGGATGGACGTGGTCTACAACCACACCAGCGCGTCCGGCCAGCAGCTTCACTCGGTGCTTGATCGCATCGTCCCCGGCTACTACCAGCGCCTCGACCGGGACGGTCAGGTCGAACGCTCGACCTGCTGCGACAACACCGCCACCGAGCAGCGAATGATGGCGCGGCTGATGATCGACTCGGCGGTGGTCTGGGCCCGTGACTACCGCATCGATTCCTTTCGCTTCGATCTGATGGGACACCAGCCGCGTGCGGCCATGTTGCGGCTGCAGCAGGCGGTGGACGAGGCCAGCGGTCGCCACGTGGAGCTGCTGGGTGAGGGCTGGAATTTCGGCGAGGTCGCCAACGGCGCACGCTTCGTTCAGGCCTCGCAGCTGTCGCTGAACGGCAGCGGCATCGCCACCTTTTCCGATCGTGCCCGCGACGCCGTTCGCGGCGGCGGCTGCTGCGACGAGGGCCTCGCGCTGGTGGCCGGGCAGGGTTATGTCAACGGACTGCACTACGCGCCGAACGGCAGCACCGAACACAGCCTGGACCAGCTGCTGGCCGCGGCCGATCTGATTCGCGTCGGACTGGCTGGCTCGCTGCGCGACTTCGTCCTGACCGACCGCCACGGGCATTCGGTGCGCGCCGAGCAGATCGACTACGTCGGTCAACCGGCCGGCTACGTCAGCCAGCCTGGCGAAGTGGTCAACTACGTCGAGAACCACGACAACCAGACGCTGTTCGACAGCAACGTGATGAAGTTGCCGATCGACACCCCCGCCGCCGAGCGCGCACGGGTCCAGGTGCTGGCGATGGCGATCAACGCCTTCAGTCAGGGCATCGCCTATTTTCACGCCGGCATCGACACGCTGCGCAGCAAGTCGCTGGATCGCAACAGCTACGACTCCGGCGACTGGTTCAATCGGCTGGACTGGTCGTTGCAGAACAACCACTTCGGGGTTGGACTGCCGCCGGCACGCGACAACGCCGCCAGCTGGCCGTGGATGCAGGCCCGGCTGTCCGATCCGTCCATCGCCCCCGACCCGGCGACGATCGCCTGGACCGCGGCGGCCTTCCGCGATCTGTTGCGCATCCGCGCCAGCAGCGGATTGTTTCGCCTGCGCAGCGCTGAGCAGATCCGCGCCCGCTTGCGCTTCCCCAACAGCGGCGCGACGCAGATCCCTACGCTGTTGGCCGGACTGCTGGACGGCGAGGACCATCCCGATGCCGGCTATGCGGAGCTGTTGTATCTGATCAACGTGGACCTGCACCCGATCGCGCTGACGCTGCCCGAGCAGGCCGGGCAGGACTGGGTCCTGCATCCGGTTCACCGCGCTGCCGACGCCGCCGACCGCCGCCCCGTCGAACTGGCCCGCTACGACCGGGAATCAGGCCGCTTCGAGGTGCCGGCGCGAACGGCGGTGGTGTGGGTGCGGGAGTAGCGGGGTAGCCATGATTCGGCAACACGTCGAGAGCTGGTGCGAGGGCCCAGGGCTCAGGGCCCAGGGCCCAGTAGGGGGCAAGCCCCCCACCTGCAGGTCAGTTCGCCGCTCTCGCTCCATCGCTGACCGGGTAGCCTCCGACACTGGGCGGCTCGCCCTGAAACTGGATCACGGCTGTCCACTTGCTGGCCCGAACGGCAACGGACGCATCGCGCCTCTACTGGGCCCTGGGCCCCATGCCCTGCGCCCTTCCCCATCCAACTGGAATGACGACTGATGTCCCTCGCTTCCGACACCGCCTCGCAGAACCCCCACGCCCTGACCAGCGTCACCATCGTCGGTGGCGGGACGGCGGGCTGGATGACGGCCGCGACGCTGGCGCGATTGTTCGGGCGGCGGCTGCGGATTCGGCTGGTCGAATCCGAGGCCATCGGCATCGTCGGGGTGGGCGAGGCGACGATTCCGCAGATCCGCCTGTTCAATCACACGCTGGGCATCGACGAGAACGCCTTCCTCGCGCGAACCCAGGGCACGTTCAAGCTGGGTATCGAGTTCGTCGACTGGACCCAGCCGGGCGAGCGCTATCTGCACGCCTTTGGCCCGGTAGGCGGACGTGACCTGGGGCTGGTGGCCTTTCACCACTACTGGGTACGACAGCGACGACGGGGCAAGGCGCAGGATCTGGGCAGCTACACCTTCAACACCGTGGCGGCGCGCCGGCAGCGCTTCATGCGCTCGGCCAATGTGCAGAACTCGCCGCTGTCGAACATCTTCTACGCCTTCCATTTCGACGCCAGTCTCTACGCCGCCTATCTGCGTGAATACAGCGAGCAGCTGGGCGTGGAGCGCATCGAGGGACGGGTGGTCGATGTGCAACTGCGCGGCGAGGATGGCTACATCGAGTCGGTGCAGCTGGAGAGCGGCCAGCGGGTCGATGGCGAGCTGTTCGTCGACTGCTCCGGTTTTCGCGGCCTGTTGATCGAACAGGCGCTGCAGACCGGCTACGACGACTGGTCACACTGGTTGCCCTGCGACCGCGCGCTGGCCGTGCCGTGTGAGTCGGTAGCCCCCCTGCTGCCCTACACGCGCGCCACCGCCCGCGAGGCGGGCTGGCAATGGCGCATCCCACTGCAGCACCGCATCGGCAACGGCTATGTCTACAGCAGCCGCTACCTGAGCGACGAACAGGCGGCGCAGACACTGCTGGCCCATCTCGACGGCAAGCCGTTGGCGGACCCGCGCCCCTTGCGCTTCACCACCGGCATGCGGCGCCGCTTCTGGCACCGCAATTGCGTCGCCATCGGCCTGTCCAGCGGCTTCCTGGAGCCTCTGGAATCAACCAGCATCCACTTCATCCAGTCGGCCATCTCCAAGCTGGTCGAGCACTTCCCGGACCGCCGTTTCGCCCCGGCGGCGATTGAGCAATACAACCGCCAGACGCAATTCGAATTTGTCCGTTCGCGCGATTTCCTGATCTTGCACTACCTGCTCAATGCCCGCAGCGAACCGTTCTGGGCGCAGATGCGGCGAGTCGAACTGCCCGACGCACTGGCCCACAAGCTGGCGCTGTTCCGGTCCAGCGGACGGTTGTTCCGTGAGCAGGAAGAGCTGTTCACCGAACCCAGCTGGCTGCAGGTGATGGTCGGTCAGGGACTGCTGCCCGAAAGCTGGCACCCGATGGTCGAAGCATTGGACGAAACCGAGATCGACGCCCTGCTGGCCGGCGTCCAGGGCGTCCTCGAACGCTCGGCCGAGGTGATGCCCGAGCACGCCGAGTACATCGCGCAGCATTGCCGGTCGGACGCATGAAGGTTGGTCAAGCCGGTTCGAGCAAGTGCTTTCAGCACGAAGGACACGAAGGACACGAAGGAAGGCGACGATGAAGATGATGCAGAACCGAGCGAAGACGACCCTTGAGCCATCGGTTCAAGAAACGGCTACGGACGTTGCACACCGACGGCAAACCCAGTCGCCGACCAATCCCTGCTCCGCTCTTGCTGTCCTTCGTGTCCTTGGTGTCCTTGGTGTCCTTGGTGTTGCAACGCTGTCCCTATCGACCGCCAGGGCCGACACCGTGGCCACGGTCAGTTCGCCCGGCGAGGTGCTGGCGGTGGCGCTGGATCTGCACGAGGGCCGGTTGAGCTATCGCATTGAGCGCTTTGGCGAGCGCATCGTCGACGACTCGCGGCTGGGCGTGGCGCTGCGCGGGGCGGAGAAGCTGGAGCGCAATCTGAGCCTGGTCAGCCAGTCGACCAGCAGCGTCGACCAGCGCTGGGAGCAGGCCTGGGGCGAGCGCCGCTGGTCGCGCGACCATCACCGCGAGCTGCGCGCCGAGTTCGCCGAAGGTGTCGGCGCCAAGCGCCACTTTTCCGTGGTCTTCCGGGTCTTCGACGATGGCGTGGGCTTTCGCTACGAATTTCCGCTCAGCGCCGGCGCTGGCGCGGGCGAGCTGATCATCGAGGACGAGCTGACCGAGTTCGCCATCGCGCCGCCCATGACCGCCTGGTGGATACCGGCCGGCGAGTGGAATCGCTACGAGTATCTCTATCAGCGCACGCCCTTGGCAGAAGTCGGTCAGGCCCACACGCCACTGACGCTGCGCAGCGCCGATGGCTTGCACGTGGCGCTGCACGAGGCCGCGCTGGTCGACTACAGCGGGATGTGGCTGCGGCGCAGCGAGGGTCAGCGCCTGCGCGCGCAGCTGGCCCCGGCTGCCGAGGGCTGGAAGGTGCGGCGTGGGCTGCCCTTCCACACGCCCTGGCGAACCCTGGTGATCACCGACAGCGCCGCGGCGATGTACGAATCCGATCTGGTGCTGAATCTCAACGAGCCCAGCCAGCTCGATGACGTCAGCTGGTTTCAGCCGGCCAAATACGTCGGCATCTGGTGGGAACTGCACCTGGATCGCAGCAGCTGGGCCAGCGGTCCCAGACATGGCGCCACCACGCAGAACGCGCTGCGGTACATCGATTTCGCCGCCGAGCATGGTTTCCGCGGGGTGTTGATCGAAGGCTGGAATCGCGGCTGGGACGGTCAGTGGTTCGGCAACGGCTGGGATTTCGACTTCACCCACGCCACCGATGATTTCGACTTCGAGCAGGTGACGGCACATGCCCGCGAACGCGGCGTGCACCTGATCGGCCATCACGAAACCGGTTGCGCGGTGAGCCACTACGAGCGGCAACTGGACGCCGCCCTGCGCCTGTACCGCAACCATGGCGTGGACGTCATCAAGAGCGGCTACGTTTGCGACGCCGGCCAGATCGAACGCCAGGATCGCCGTGGCGGCCCGGTGCTGCGTGAGTGGCACGATGGTCAGTGGATGAGCCGCCACCATCTGGAGGTGGTGCGCCGCGCCGCCGCGCAGCAGATTGCGATCAATCCGCACGAGCCGATCAAGGACACCGGCCTGCGCCGCAGCTGGCCCAACTGGGTCTCGCGCGAAGGCGCTCGCGGCATGGAGTACGGCGCCTGGGGCAATCCGCCCAACACGCCCGAACATGAGGTGGAGCTGGTCTTCACCCGGATGCTGTCCGGGCCGATGGACTACACGCCGGGCATCGTCAGTCTGCAGGGTCGTGGCCAGCCCATCCTCAGCACGCTGGCCCGGCAACTGGCGCTGTATGTGGTGATCTACAGCCCCATCCAGATGGCCGCCGACCTGCCCGAGCACTATCTCGCCCAGCCGCAGGCCTTCCAGTTCATCAAGGATGTGGCGGTCGACTGGGCACAGACTCGGGTCCTGGCCGGCGAAGTCGGCGATTTCGTCGTGATGGCTCGCCAGGACCGCCACTCGGAGGATTGGTACCTCGGTGCGATCACCGATGAGCACGGCCGCGATTTGCGGCAATCGCTGGCCTTCCTGGCGCCGGGGCAGCGCTACCGTGCGCAGATCTACCGCGACGGCGAGCGCGCGCACTACCGTGATCAACCCCTGGATTTCGTCGCCGAGGAACGGGTGGTCGACCACGGTGACAGCCTGCGCCTGCGACTGGCCCCCGGCGGCGGCATCGCGGTGCGCTTTACGCCGCTGCAGGCCGAGCGCGAGGACTGAGCCGCGCGCGTTCTACGTCCGACCGAGTCTAGATGGCCAATGCCTGGTCGGACGGATCGATGTACTTTGGAGTGCGGCGCAACGCGCCGCTTTGCAGCCGATGCCAGGCTCTGCTGATTGCCATTGATGCCGGGCTACAGCCGCATCCGCACCAGCGGTTCCGCCCCGGTCGGTCGGGCAGGACCATCGAGCAGATCCAGCCCACACTTGAGCTGTTCGATCCAGTCGATGAAGGCGCCAATCGCCTCGCCCTTGATCGGCGCGCCGTGCTGCGGAACGATTTGGTCGATGTCGAGCTTGCGCACCCGTCGGGCCCAGGCCTGACAGGCCCGATTGCCGGCCATGTAGCGGCGGTGGAAGCCCTCCATCGTGGCGATGTGGTCGGCGAAGGCCGCGCGCGTGGACACCGGCTCGCAGCGATCGACCATCGATGCGCCCAGATCACCGGAGAACAGGATCCGGCTGACCGGGTCGTAGAACTGGAAATTGCCGACCGAGTGCAGGAAATGCGCCGGCACGCAGATCAGGCCGGAGTCACCCAGCGGCAGCTCCATGCCCTCGTCGGGAATCAGCACGAAGCGATCCTGGCCGCCGGTGTCGACATAGTGCGGCACGCTGTGCGGCACGAAACGCCCCCACAGGCGCGAGCAGACCACGCGCGCGCTGGTGTACATCATCCAGCGGTCGGCTGAGCCGATGACGTCCGGATCCTGATGACTGGCCACGATGTAGGTCAGCTGCCGCAGCGGCACGTACTGCGCCACTGCCATCGATACCGGCGTGTACAGCAGCGCGCCACCTGGGTCGATCAGCGCCGACTGCTCACCATCGATGACCAGAAACTGGTTGGCCTGAACGCCATCGTCACCGCGGACGAGATCATTGAAAGCAATGCAGCGGTGCTGGCCGCTGCGGAAGAGCTCGACTGGCATGCGCGTGACTCTCGGTCAGGGGGTGCGCAGGCTAGGCTAGGACAAACTGTAACCAATTGACGACTGTCATTCGGCACTTGCCCTTCACTCAAATCCGGCCGACAGCAGCGGCCCGACCAGATGGGAGAGCAGGAACTCATGCGCTTCGTCGTGCACCCAGGTTGGGAAGCCGCCATGACCGGCGTCCGGGACCGGCAGCATCTGCGGGTCGTGACCGGCCAGCAACAACGCATCGAGCAAACGAATGCTCTGCCCGAACGGCACCGAGGTGTCCGCCGTACCGTGGACGATCAGGAACGGGGGATCGAAGGCATCAACCCAGCTGATCGGATTGACGTCGCTGACCCGCTGGGCCAGTTCAGGGAACGGCGGATTTGGGTTGTCGATGTTGTCGCGCAGCACGCCGATGCCTTCGCCTGGACCGGAAAAACCGATCAGCCGCGATTCCGGTGAGTCCGGTGCATCGTGATCGATGATGTTGCCGGGCGGCGTGGTGATGTCCAGCGTCATCTGCAGCAGATCGGTGGGTCCGTAATAGTCGACGACCACCTGCACCACGCTGGAAGTCCCCAGCTCGTTACCCACCGTGCCTTCCAGCGCCGGATCATTGCCGGAGGTGCCAGCCAGTGCGACCAGGTGCCCGCCAGCGGACGAACCCCAGACGCCGATCCGGTCGGGATCGAGGCCGTAGTCGGTGGCGTGGGCACGTAGCCAGCGGATCGCCGCACGCACATCGTGGATCTGTGCCGGGAAGATGACCGATTCGGCACCCCACTGCCCGCCCTGACCCGTCAATCGATAGCTGATGGACGCCACCGCCACACCGAAGCGTCGCAGCCGCAGCGCGTGTGCGGGTGCAGGGAAGCGGGTTCCACCGCTCCAGCCGCCACCATGGACCCAGATGACCAGCGGCAGCGGTTCGGTCCCGATGTCGGGCAGATACAGATCCAGTTGCAGGTCGCGACCACCCAGCTGAGCGTAAGTGAGATCGGCATGCGTCGGTAGTTGCTGGGCCTGCGCCCAACCCACCCACAGGGACAGCACCCACAGCCAGCCAATTCGCATGACGATCTCTCCGGATCCGGCGTTGTAGAGCGCAACGCGACAGCAGCCAATCGGTTGACCGCTCTGCGACGATTCTGCCCAAGCGCCGCGGTGACCGGCGCGACAACGAACACGGCCTGCAGCGGTAGACCGACGGCACGGGGCGCTCGCGCCGTACCCACCGCAACCTCAGGGTGCTCGTGCTATCACTGCGCGCGGAACTGGACAGCGGCCTCGCCGGCTGCCGCGGCATTCAAGGAGTGAACCATGAGCGAGCTGCAATTCGACCATGCCGAGGCCATCGCCGGCTTTCTGATCGGCGTCCAGCAGCGTGATGCCAGTGCCATCGAGGCCGCACTGGAAGCGATGACCGCCAGCGAGGCGGTTCGCGCCTTCCTGCAACTGGATGAGGACGATCGCACCGCGGTGCTGGAGCTGATCGACCCGGTGGTCGCCGCCGATCTGGTCGAGGAGATCCCGACCGAGCAAGCCGCCGAGATCGTCGAGCAGCTCGATGAGGGCCGCGCCGCCGAGATCATCGAGGAGATGGACGCCGCCGACGGCGCCGACATCCTGCAGGATCTGGATGCCGCCGATGCCGAGTCGATCCTGGAACGGATGGATCAGGCCGAGGCCGCCGCCATCCGCCAGCTGGCCGAGTTCGACGACAACGTCGCCGGCGGCCTGATGAGCCCCGATCTGCTGCGCTTTCGCGCTGACCAGACGGTGGCCGATGTGATTCAGGTGCTGGTCGCCGACGAAGAAGCCTTCGAGCAGCACCAGAACCAGCACCCCTACGTGGTCGACGACGGCGGCGTGCTGGTGGGCGTGGTGTCGCTGCGGCAGATCCTCGCCTCGCGCCGCTCCCGCCCGCTGGGCGAGGTGATGACACCGGCGGACAGTGTGGGTGTGCTGACCCCGCTGGAGGACCTGGAGGATGTCTTCGACGACAACCCCTATCTGTCCATTCCGGTCACCGATGCACAAGGACGACTGGTCGGCGTGGTCACCCGCGAGGATGTCGACGACGCCACCATCGAGCGGGCCGAACTGGATGCACTGAAGACCTCCGGCCTGGTCGAAGATGAGCTGCGCTCGATGCCGACCGGCCTGCGGGCGCGGCGGCGACTGGCCTGGCTGAGCGTCAACATCGGTCTGAACGTACTGGCCGCCAGCATCATCTCCAGCTACGAGGAAACCCTGGCCGCCGTCATCGCGCTGGCAATCTTCCTGCCGATGGTCTCGGACATGTCCGGCTGCAGCGGCAATCAGGCCGTGGCGGTGTCGTTGCGCGAGTTGTCGCTGGGCGTGACCCGGCCAGCAGACCTCTTCCGGGTCTGGCGAAAGGAGGCCGCCGTGGGCCTGATCAACGGCCTGGCGCTGGGCCTGCTGATCGGCCTGGTCGCCTGGTTGTGGAAGGGCAACGCCTGGATCGGACTGGTGGTCGGCCTGGCACTGGCCATCAACACGCTGGTGGCCGTCAGCGTCGGCGGGCTGGTGCCACTGGTACTGAAGTCGCGCGGCGTGGACCCGGCGGTGGCCTCTGGGCCGATGCTCACCACCATTACCGACATGTGCGGCTTCTTTCTGGTGCTGTCGATTGCCACGGCCCTCATGCCCCAGCTGGTGTAGTCGCCGTCAAACGTCCCAAGTCGGACCCCGATCACGTCTTGCGGATGGGGTCCATTGTGCGCGTCTGGATGGCTGGCTATGTTCTGGCCTTGCCGAGCGGGGGGATAATATGCACCTGAGAGGATTGCGCGCCGCGCTGGCGGCACTGTTGCTGAGCGGTCATGCACTGGCGCCGGCAGCCACCCGCGACGCGACCGATCCCACCGCGGGTCTGACACGCCAGGCCGGTCTGATCGATCTTTATCCGGGTGCAGCAGGCAACCAGATCCTGGCCGGGGTTCCGATCGACCAGACCCTCTTGCTGGTCAGTGCCCTGCCCGGCTCGCTGGGGTCGAACGAAGTTGGCCTGGATCGCAATCAGCTCAGTTCGCCGCGACTGGTGAGTTTTAGGCGCGTCGGCGAACGGCTCGCCCTGATTCAGCACAACACCGCCTTCACCGCCCGCAGCAGCGATGCCGCCGAACGTGCCGCAGTGACTGCTGCCTTTGCCGAATCGGTGCTGTGGACGGGAGACGTGCAGGGCCAACGCGAGGATCGGGTCATTGTCGATCTGAGCAGCCTGCTGGTGCTCGATCTGCATGGCGCCGCCACCAGCCTGAAAGCGGCCGAACAGGGCGATCATGCCCTCGATGCGCAGCGCAGCCTGGCGTTGCCGGAAGCGGCGCACAGTTTCCCTGACAACGCCGAGTTCGAGGCACTGCTGACCTTCGCCGGCGCGGGTGAGTCCCCATTGCTGCAACAGATCGTCCCGGATGCCCGCTCACTGACATTGCGGCAACGACTGAGTTTCGTGCGGCTGCCCGAACCGGGCTTCGAGGCGCGCCCCTTTCATCCAGCCTCCGGGGCCTACAGCATCAGCCAGGTCAATTTCGCCCAGCCGCTGTCAGCGCCACTGGGACAGCACTGGCAGCCGCGCTTTCGGCTGCAGGCCACCGATCCGACGGCCGAGCGCAGCCGCGCGGTCAAGCCGATCGTCTTCCTGCTCGACCGCGGCACCCCCGAACCGATGCGCAGCGCGCTGCTGGAGGGCGGCAACTGGTGGCAACGCGCCTTCGAAGCGGCCGGCTGGATCGACGCCTACCGGGTCGAACTGCAACCCGAGTCGGCCGACCTGCTGGACCTGCGCCACAACGCCATCACCTGGACCCATCGCGCCACTCGCGGCTGGTCCTATGGCGGCGGCATCATCGACCCGCGCACCGGCGAGATCATCAAGGGCTTCGTCAACCTGGGCTCGCAGCGGGTGCGGCAGGATCTGCTGATCGCCGAAGTGCTGCTGGCACCATATGGCCAGCCCGAGGAAGCCGCCCTGCTGCAGCAGGCTCAAGCGATGGCACTGGCCCGGTTGCGGCAACTGTCGGCGCACGAGATCGGTCATGCGCTGGGTTTGGCGCACAACTTTGCCGCCAGCCTGCAGGGCAACGGCTCGGTGATGGACTATCCGCACCCGCTGATCAGCCTGAAGGGTGAGCAGATCTCGTTGGTCGACGCCTACGGGGTGGGCGTGGGTGAGTGGGATCTGTTTGCGATCCGCCATGGCTATCAGCGTTTTGCCGCGGACGCACTGGCGGCGGGTCAAGCCGCGCTGCGTGCCGACATTCGAGCGGCCGGCTTTGACTACGTCAGTGATGCTGACGCCCGCGCGCCCGGCGACGCCCACCCGACCGGGCTGCTGTGGGATTTCGGCGGCGACACGCTGGGCAGTTGGCAACGACTGCTGGCTGTGCGCGGGCTGGCGCTGCGTCGCTTTGGTGCCGGCGTGCTGCCGCCGGACCGTCAGGCCGGCGAACTGGAAGCCCGCCTGGTGCCGTTGTATCTGTTGCACCGTTATCAGGCCGAGGCCGTTGCCCGGCAACTGGGCGGCGTTGAATATCGGCAGGGCCTGATGGCCGATGCCCGACCGGCACAGGCGGTTCCGCCCGAGGCACAACAAGCGGCATTGCAGGCGCTGCTGCAGGGCATCAGCGTGGACAGCCTGACGCTGCCGGACGGCATCGTCGCCCAGTTGCTGCCACCGGCCGTGGAGTACCAACGCAACGCCGAGTACTTCCACAGCCGCAGCTTGCCGCTGTTCGATCCGGACGCCGCCGTCGGCGCCGCCACGCTGCTGATCAGCCAGTTCCTGCTGCAACCGGATCGACTCAATCGGATGCACTGGCAACGTACGCGCGATGCGCGCCAACCTGACGCCGCGGCCGTGATCGATGCATTGCTGCAGGCCAGCTGGAGACAGGAAGCCAATGCTGCGCAGCAGGCCGTGGCCTGGGCCCGCAACTGGGTGGTACTGGACAGCCTCTACGCGACACTGGACTCGCCGCGCCTGCAGCCGGTCGTGGCGGCCCAGCTGCGTGCCGCGCTGGTGCAGTTGCAGGCCAGCGCCCAGCGCCGCCGCAATGATGATCGCTCTGGCGCGCAATTCGCCCAGGCCGCCGACGAGATCGCCCGCTATCTGCAGGATCCGGCCAGCTTGCCTCGGCGCAGCCTGCCACGCATCCCGCCCGGCTCACCGATCTAGGGTTCCTTGCGACGCTCAATCCGATGCGCAAAATCCTGCTGATCATCAATCTGAACTCGCTGCTGATCACCGCGCTGTCGATCCTGTCAACGTGGCTGTGCATTCGCTGGAACATCCGCGCCAACTTTCCGCTGACGCTGATCGCCACGGCGGTGATCTTTCCGATCGTCTTTTCGATCAGCGGCGCCTACAAGCGCCGCGAAACGGCGTTGGCCAACTACGCCCAGCTCAAGGCACTGGGCCAGGCCCTGTATCTGGCCGCCCGCGACTGGCTGACCGATCCGCCACCCAGCACGCTGACTCGAGCCCGCGATTCGCTCGGCCAGCTGCTGGCCGCCGTTCGCGTGCTGTTGGCGGCCGACGCCAGCCACCTGCGTCAGCACGAGGCCGCGGTCTACGCCAGCTTTGCCGAGCTGTCGCGCTTTGTCCGCGAGGAACTGCGCGAGCGCGGGCTGGTGGCCAACGAGGTGTCGCGCTGCAACCAGTATCTGGCCCGCATGATGGTGGCCTTCGAGAACTGCAAGCACATCTACCAGTACCGCACGCCGCGCACCCTGCGCGCCTTCAGCACGGTGTTCATCTGCCTGCTGCCGATCCTCTACGGGCCCTACTTCGCCGCCGCAGCGGCTGACTATGCGCCACAGGTCAGCTACGCCATGCCGGTGCTCTTCTCGCTGGTACTGGTGAGTCTGCACAACATCCAGAATCACCTCGAGAACCCCTTCGACGGGGTAGGCGAAGACGATATCTCCATCAACGTCGAGGCCTTTCTGCGTCGGCTGGACTGACGGATTTCACGAACCGAGATTGCATTTGGGTTCGCTGATGTTCGGTCAGGGAGTCACTTGGTTACACTGCCGGCCAATGCCTGTTGAGGAACGTGGCGATGGGACGTTGGATTGCTTTGGGTTTGACGCTGCTGTGTTTCAGCGCCTGCAGCCTGGTCAGCCCCAATCCGATGCGCGGCATCGTCGCCCCGCTGATGGGCCTGTTGATGGGCATGGTCACCGCCTGGCTGTTCATCGCCGACCGCGTGTCGCAGAACACGCGCAGTGATACGGCGCTGATGCAAGACCCGGAAACGCTGCGCCTGCTGCGGGAGCGTGCGGCACGCAATGCCGCCGCCAAGGCACCCGATCCCAACGCAGCCGCACAGGCTCAGCGACCGCAGGCACCTCGCCCAGCACCCTCCGCCCGCCCACCGGAGCCGCCGGCCGGCCAATCATGAGTCGCTGGATCTGGCTGGCGCTGGCTGCCCTGCTGCTGGCCGGCGTGCTGCTGGCCCTGCGGGAGGCGGCACTGCCAGTGGAAGTAGCCAAGGTCAGTCGTGGCACGCTGGCGGTGGATGTCGAGGAAGAGGTGCGCACCCGTTTGCGCGTCCGCGAGCGCATCACGGTGCCGCTGCCGGGCCGCATTGATCGAGTCGAGCTGCGCCCTGGCGATCGCGTGCAGGCCGGCCAGACGATCGTGACGCTGACTGCGGGCCCGGCGCCACGGCTGGACAGTGCGCAACGTGAACGCTTGCAGGCGGAATGGGTCGCCGCCCAGGCCGACCAGCGACGCGTCGAAGCCCAGTCGACCGCGGCGCAGGCGGCCGCGGAGCTGGCGGAGCAGGAATGGCGCCGCGCCGAAGCATTGGCCAACGAACAGGTGCTGGCGCCGGCCGAGGTCGATCGCGCCCTGGCCGAACTGCAGGTACGCCGCGGCGAGGCCAGCGCTGCCATCGCCGCCACCCGAGCAGCTGCCGCGCGAACGGCGTCACTGCAGGCACTGCTGGACCCCGATCAGGGCCAGCCGCAGCAGTTGCCCCTGACCAGCCCCATCGACGGGATTGTGCTGCGCCGCCTGCGCGAAAGCAGCGGTGCGGTGGCGCCCGGGGAGGTCCTGCTGGAAATCGGTGCCAGCGAGCCACTGGAGATCATCGGCGAGTTGCTCAGCGAGGACGCGATACAGCTGCAGCCAGGCGCTCGCGTGTTGCTGCACGGCTGGGGCGGCAGCGAGGAACTGCTGGCCCGGGTGGAACGGGTTGAACCGGCCGCCTTCACCAAGGTTTCGGCGCTGGGCGTGGAGGAGCAGCGGGTGCTGGTGATCGCCCTGCCCGACCCGGCCGGCGGGAGCTGGCCGGCGCTGGGCGATGGCTACCGCCTGCGTGCTCGTTACCTCATCTGGGAAGGTGACGACCGTCTGCTGGTGCCCACCGCCGCCCTGCAACACGATCGAGATGGCTGGTCAGCGCTGCGGGTCGTGGACGGCGTGGCAAACCGCGCGACCGTCCAACTGGGCCGCCGCAATGCGCTGCAGGCCGAGGTGCTGGATGGGCTGACGGAGGGCGATCGCGTCGTCCTCTATGGCGATGATCGCGTCGGCGACGGGCGCCGCGTGGAATTCGAGGACGTCGACTGAGTCAGTCCCGCTGCGGCATTCTGGCAATCACGGCTTCGATCAACCGATCTGCCGCCTCCGGCGCCTGAGCGAAAAACAGCGAGGGCTCGGCCAGCTCCAGTTCCAGCAGCAGCGGCTGACCCTCGTCGCCCTCAAGCAGATCAACCCGGGCGTAGAGCGGCCGAACGCCACCGCTGATCGGCAGGGAGACGAGTGCGTCGATCACCGCGGTGGCAGCCTGTCGTTCCGTGGACGTGGGGCCGCGGGAGGTGATCTGCTCGGCCGCGAACAGACCCTCGACCAGGCCCTGCTGCGGGCGCAACAAGGGACCCTTGCAGATGGCATGCGAGTAGGCCCCATCGAAATGGATCAGGGCTGTTTCGCCGCGTGCGTCCACGCGGGCCAGATAGGGCTGCAGCAGCGCGGTCTGGCCGGCCGCATGCAGGTCGGCCAGGTGGGCGATGGCGCGGTCGCGTTCTTCAGCGCGCAGCCGCAGGGCACCCTTGGAGCCGGCGCCGATGGACGGCTTGAGCACATATTCCGCCGGCAATTCGTCCGGCAGCGACTGGCCCGGCGCCAGGAACTCGGTCGGCACGATCGCCACGCCGGCCTGTTGCAGATCCGCCAGATAATGCTTGTCGGTATTCCAGCGCAGCAGTGACGGCGGATTGAACAGCCGGGTCTGTGGCTCGACCCGGGCCAGCCAGGCCAGAAACTCGGGATAGCGTTCGGTGTAGTCCCAGGGCGAGCGCAGCAGCGCCACACGACACTGCGACCAGTCGCACGCGGGGTCATCCCAGGCCCAGGCCTGCACCGACAGTCCGGCCCGATCGGCGGCCGCCAGCAAGGGCGGCAGATCCTCATCCAGCGCCTGCGCGCAGCGGGCGGTCACCAATGCCAGATCAATCATGCGGGCGGGCCGGGTTCGGAGGGAGCCGGATCATAGCGACTGTGGAGGCGTGGTCGGAATGGCCGGCGTTGCGCGTCCGTCTATCGGCGCGTCAGGAAGTGCCTTCAACACAAAGGACACCAAGGACACGAAGGAGAGCGACGGCAACAGCAACCTGAGGAGGCGCGCGAGCGATTCGTTGAATCGGCCGACCCACGGCTCCGCAATCATCCGCTTCTTCACCCAGTCGCCACTGCGTGCACATCCGCAAGAGCGCCGACGGGGACGTCGGCGGTCCCGGGACGGCGTCACCGCCACGGACTCGCACCCTGGGAGCGCCGACGTCCTCGTCGGCAGCGATTCGTTGTACCAGCCGACCCGCGGCTCGGCATTCATCCGCTTCCTCACCGGTCGCCACCGCGTGCACATCCGCAAGAGCGCCGACGGGGACGTCGGCGGTCCCGGGATGGCGTCACCCCACGGACTCGCACCCTGGGAGCGCCGACGTCCTCGTCGGCAGCGGCCCCGGCAAGGCGTCGCAACAGCCGTTGGCCGTACCGACCACATGTTGGCCATTTGGCTTTCTCGCCTTCTCGCTTTCCTTGGTGTCCTTCGTGTCCTTCGTGTTGAATCGCTCTGGCTCTCGCTCTCGCTCTGGTTCTAGCTCTGGCTCTTGAGACCCGCGACTCTCCATCTACCCATTGGTGCCCGGACGCCGCTGGCTGCGCACGGACGCTTCCCGGCGCGAGCAGTCCGTCGCCCCCGGTCAGCGTCCTGTCCGCCGGGGTGGCGTCACCACGCCATCATCACGGCCGTACGCCATTGCAGTCGGCTATGATCGGGAGTCCATTTGCAGCCACAGGAAGGCGCTCGATGAAGATCCTCGTCGGCCTCAAGCGCGTCGTCGATTACACCGTTCGGGTCCAGGTCAAGCCCGATGGCAGTGGCGTGGCCACTGACGGCGTCAAGATGTCCATCAACCCCTTCGATGAAATCGCGCTCGAAGAAGCACTGCGCCTGCGCGAGGCCGGCAAGGCCGAGGAAGTGATCGTGGTCAGCATCGGTCCGCAGCAGGCCATGCAGCAGCTGGACTCGGGCCTGGCCATGGGCGCCAATCGCGGCATCCTGGTCAAGACCGACCAGCCGATCCAGCCGCTGACCGCCGCCCGCGTGCTGCTCAAGCTGGTCGAAAAGGAACAGCCCGGCCTGGTGCTGCTGGGCAAGCAGGCCATCGACGATGACTGCAACCAGACGCCGCAGATGCTGGCCGCCCTGTGGGGCCGCCCGCAGGCCACCTTCGCCTCCAAGATCGCGCTCGACGGCGAAGTCGCCACGGTTACCCGTGAGGTCGATGCTGGTCTGGAAACGCTCAGCGTGGATCTGCCGGCGGTGGTCTCCACCGACCTGCGCCTGAACACCCCGCGCTTCATCAAGCTGCCCGACATCATGAAGGCCAAGTCCAAGCCACGCGAAGTGCTGGAACTGGCCAGCCTGGGCGTCGAATCTGGTGATCACCTGCGCTACACCGGCTATGAACCGCCGGCCAAGCGCAGCAAGGGCGTGATGGTGGCCGATGTGCCCGCCCTGATCGAAGCCCTCAAGGCCAAGGGCCTGCTGTAAGCCCCGCCGCGCCCACGAATCACGGAGTCCCACATGAGCAAGATCCTGATCATCGCCGAGCACGCCGCGGGCAAGCTCAATCCCTCCACCGCCAAGTGCGTCAGCTGCGCTCGCGCGATTGACGGCGCCAGCATCGACATCCTGGTGCTGGCCGACGATCCGACCGCCGTGGCCCAGGCCGCAGCTGCCATTGACGGCGTCAGCCGGGTGCTGACCGTGGCCGATGCCGGCTTCGCCCAGCCCACCGCCGCCGCCTTCGCACCCACCGTGGTCGCCCAGGCCGCCGGCTACAGTCACGTCTTCGGCCCCTCGACCACCTTCGGCAAGGACCTGATGCCGCGCGTCGCCGCGCTGCTGGGTGTCAGCCAGGTCAGCGACATCATGGCCGTTGACGGCGCCCATCGCTACAAGCGACCCATCTACGCCGGCAATGCCATCGCCAGCGTCGAAGCGCCGAGCGACCAAACCGTGGTGGCGACGGTGCGCACCGCCTCCTTCCAGGCAGCCGGCAACGGCGGCTCGGCGGCGATCGAATCGGCCGGTGGCGCCGCCGAGATCCCCGGCCACACCCGCTTCGTCGGCCTGGAGAGCGGCAGCAGCGATCGCCCGGACCTGCAGACCGCCGCCCGCGTGGTCTCCGGTGGCCGAGCACTGGGCAGCGCCGAGAACTTCCAGATCATCTATGACCTCGCCGACACGATGAAGGCCGGCGTGGGCGCCTCACGCGCCGCCGTCGATGCCGGCTATGCACCCAACGACATGCAGGTCGGCCAGACCGGCAAGATCATCGCCCCGGATCTGTACATGGCCTTCGGCATCTCCGGTGCGATCCAGCATCTGACCGGCATCAAGGACGCCGGCACCATCGTCGCCATCAACAAGGATCCGGAAGCCCCGATCTTCGAGGTGGCCGACATCGGCCTGGTCGCCGATCTGTTCAATGTGGTGCCGGAGTTGCAGGCGGCGTTGAAGGGCTGACTTTGGAGGGCCCAGGGCATAGGGCCCAGGGCCCAGGAACGCTTACTTCCGGACGAGATTCCGCCGACACGCTGTCACGACTTCGCTGGCGCCGAGTTGACTCGCGATCCTTGAACTGGGGGCCCTGATGAGACACGTCCGTCTTCGAAGCATCGGGCTGTGCACGCTGGCGCTGACCATGGCTCTGGCTGGCTGCGCGAAGCAGGAGAGCCACTCGCCGGAACCCTCCTCTGCGGCGGTGGTTGCGGGCGAGCAGTCCAAGCCTGGGGCGATGCTGGCCTACAGCCATTCACTGCGCTTCGAGCTGGATCCGGCGCAGATGGCGGACCGCGTTGCGCAGCTTCGCCAGGCCTGCACCGATGAGCGCTTCGGTGCGTGCAGTCTGCTCGGCATCGAACACACCAATGGCGAGCATGGGGACGCGCGAATCAGCCTGCGCCTCGCTCCCGAAGCCGTCGAATCGATGATCGAGCTGGCGTCGGCCGAGGCCAAGTTGCTGGAACGTGAAACCAAGGCCGATGATCTGTCTGATTCCGTCGAGTCGGTCGCCAGGGAGCAGGACCTGCTGGAGCGTCAGCAGCGTATGGTCGAGGAACTGTCCCATCGCAGTGATCTGACGACGAGCGACTTGATCGCGCTGTCTCAGCATCTGGCCGGCCTGCAGTCGCAACAGGCCCGCCTGACCGAGCAAGCCACCGAACATCGTCGCCGGCTGGAAACCAATCTGCTCAGGATCGCCTGGCAGAGCAATCGGCCCTACGACTACCGCCCAGAATTCTCCTTTGGATCGACCTGGTCCACCTTCGTCGAAAGCCTCTACGAAGGGCTGGCCGCGGCTGCCGAGTACGCCGGCTATTTGCTGCCGCTGCTGCTGCTCGCTTTCCCCATTGCGCTGCTGTGGCGGGGGGCGTGGCGTCTGGCAACACGTGGGCGGCAAAAGTGAGCCGACTCCTGTGGTCGAGCGCCTCGCTGGCGACGCCCGACCTGGCGAGCACCGTGCTCCGGTGGGTCAGCGCTGTGCGCTGACGCTCTCCAGTCACTCTGATCAGAAGCGTTCGATCACAGATCGAACCCACATGGCGCGCGCTCTGGCTGGGCCCTGGGCCCTGTGCCCTTCCCCTAAGACCCGCTGGAACTCGCCACCGGCAGCTTCTTCGCCGCGCTGCCCTTGGCCTTGGCCGCTGGCGGTGCCTTGAACACGGTTTCCTCAATGGGGCGGGGTTCGCCGAGGAAGTGGCCCTGCACATAGTCGACGCCGCAGTCGCGCAGCCAGCCCAGCGAGGTGGCGCTGTTGACGTGCTCGGCAATGACCTGCAGGTCCAGCGCGTGCGCCATGCCGACCAGCGAACTGATCATGGTCTTGTCGCGGGCGGACTCTTCCAGATCGGCGATCAGGCTGCCTTCCAGCTTCACGAAGTCCACCGGCAGATGCTTCAGGTGCGAGATCGATGAGAAGCCGGTGCCGAAATCGTCCAGCGCGAAGCGCACGCCGATGGCCTTCAGCGTCTGGATGAAGCGTCGGGCCGAATGCAGGCTGGCAATCTCGGAGGTTTCGGTGACCTCGAAAATCAACCGGCCAGGATCCACGCCGGAGGCCTTGATCTGCTGCTCAATCAGCCGCAACGCCTCGTTGTCCTGCACCGTGATGTTGGACAGGTTGATGGTGAAGGCGATGCCCGAATCGTCACCCAGCTCGGCCAGCTGGCGCAGGGCCCGGTCGAGCACCCACAGGTCGATCTTGTCCATCAGGCCGACGCGCTCGGCCAGCGGCACGAACACGCCTGGGCCGATCACCTCGCCGTCGCGGTTCTGCAGGCGGATCAGCAGCTCGAAGATCTGCGGCTGCGCCTCGGCGGCGTGACTGGGCACGATCGGCTGGGTCTGCAGCAGGAAGCGGTCCTCGTCGAGCGCCTCCTTGAAACGGGCCACCCAGCTGGCATCGAGCTCGCGGGCCACCCGCTGGTCGGCGTGGGCGACGTAGACCTGCACCTGATTGCCGCCGCGACGCTTGGCGTTCTGGCAGGCCAGTCGGGCATGCTCCAGCGCGTACTCGGCGCTGGGCGTGTCGCTGCTGATCACCGACACGCCGACCGTGGCAGTCAATTGCTGCGGCTTGCCATAGAGCGGATAGCGGATGTGCTGGACTTGCTCGCGCACCGCTTCGGCCAGCGAGTAGAGGTTGTCCAGCTGGATGCCCGACTGCAGCAGGGCGAAATGATCGTCTTCCAGCCGGGCCAGCACATCGCCCTCACGCAGACGCTCCTTCAGCCGCTGCGCCACTTCGGCCAGCAGCCGGTCGGAGAGGGCGCGGCCGCCCTGCTCCTCGATCGTGCGGAAGCGGTCCAGATCGATCAGCAGCATCGACGAATAGCCGCCACGCTCGACCCGACGGCCGATCTCCTGCGCCAGCGCCTGCGACAGGAAGCGACGATTGGCCGCACCGGTCAGCGGGTCGTGCATCAGCTCCCAGCGCATCTGATCGACGCTCTTGCGCTCGGCGATGTTGCGATAAACCACCACGGTGCCGTCACGGCGGCCGTTGATGGTCAGCGGCACCACGCTGCACTCGACCGGCACGGCGTCGCCCTGACGCGTCCAGAACACGGTCTCGGTCCGCTCGATGGCCTCACCGCTGCGGTAGGCATGCCCCAGCGCCGATTCCTCCTCGCTCTGCGCGCGACCGTCACCCTGCGAGTGATGCAGCATGTCGTGCGCGCGCTTGCCGAGCAGCTCGTCCGGGTCCAGATAGCCGAGCAGGCGCAGTCCGGTGGGGTTGATGAAGCTGATCTTGCCTTCCACATCGACGCCATAGACGCCGTCGCCGACCGAAGCGAGGATGCCGTCCAGTCGCTGCCGGTCCGCGATGACCGCCTTCTGGTTCTCGATCGCCCGGGCGAGCGCCTTGATGCGCGCCAGCGTCAGCTCCAGCACCTCGTTCTTGAACATGCACTCGACCGCGCCGGCATCCAGGCAGCGCTTGATGATCGTGTCGCGATAGCTGCCGGTGATGATGGCAATCGGCAGGTGGCGGGTACGGGCATCGTCGGCCAGCCGGCGGCAGAGCTCGTCGCCGGTGCCATCGGGCAGGTAGTAGTCGATGATCGCCAGGTCGAACTGACCGGCCAGCGCCTTCTGCAGCCCTTCGGCGACATTGGCCGCCACCTCCACATCGAAACCGTGGTTGGACAGCATCTGCCGGTAGGCGAAACGCACGCTCTGCGAATCGTCGACGAACAGGATGCGCAGCGAGAACAACCGTTCCCCACCCGGACTGCGGGCCTTGCGCTCGTCCGGCAGGTATTGGCGGATCAGCGCGGGAATGCGCGAGAAATTGGTCCACAACAGCAGGCTGGACTCACGCCGCCGGCCCAGCCAGTCGTTCAGTGGCTCACTGCGCTCGTGGGTCAGCAGCAACACCGGCAGCGACTGCAGCTCCGGCGACAGCAGCTTCTCCAGCACAGCCTCGAAATCCGGGCCGATGCGCTGCGGCACGCCGAGCAGCAGCAGCCGCAGGCGGGCGCGTTCGGCCGGCTTCTGCAGCAGGGCCAGCAACTCCGGATAGCTGGTCAGCGGCGTGTCGGTGTCCAGCCGCGCGGCGGCCATCGTCCGCTGCAGCAGATGGCTCAAGGCCGACGAACGCTCGACGAGGACGATACCGGACATGCGGACGGACCCGGGCCGATGAGGGCCGAAGCTTAGCGCGAATGCATGCAGCACGCTTTGGTACCAATGGCGTAGCGGCGCCGATGCCCTGATGACGGGTACGGAGCGACTACAATGCGCGCTGACCTGTCCGGAAGACCCCGTCATGGCCTTTCCCGCCACCCGACCACGGCGCATGCGCCGCGACGATTTCTCCCGCCGCCTGATGCGCGAGCAGCGCCTGTCCACCGACGACCTGATCTGGCCGGTGTTTCTCTGCGAGGGCCAGGGTCAGCGCATTCCCGTGCCATCGATGCCGGGGGTCGAGCGGCTGTCGCTGGATCAGCTGCTGCTCGAGGCCGCCCGTGCGCACGGCCAGGGCATTCCCGCGCTGGCGCTGTTTCCAGTCATCGACCCGGCTCGCAAGACCCCGGCCGCCGAAGAAGCCTGGAACCCGGACGGCCTGATTCCCACCGCGCTGCGCACACTCAAGCAGGCGCTGCCCGGGTTGGGCCTGATCACCGATATCGCGCTGGATCCCTACACCTCGCATGGACAGGATGGCCTGATCGACGAGCACGGTTATGTGCTCAATGACGAAACCGTCGAGGTGCTGGTGCGGCAGGCGCTGTGCCACGCCGACGCCGGCGCCGACTTCGTTGCCCCCTCGGACATGATGGATGGCCGCATCGGTGCGTTGCGCCGGGCGCTGGAGGAGGCCGGCCACACGCTGACCCGCATCCTTGCCTATTCGGCCAAGTACGCCAGCGCCTTCTACGGCCCCTTCCGCGACGCGGTGGGCTCCGGCGTCAGCCTGGGCAAGGCCGACAAGCGCACCTACCAGATGGATCCGGCCAACGGCGACGAAGCGCTGCGCGAGGTGGAACTGGATCTGGCCGAAGGGGCCGACATGGTCATGATCAAGCCGGGCATGCCTTATCTGGACATCGTCCAGAGGGTCAAGGCGCGCTTCGGCGTACCCACCGCGGTGTACCAGGTCAGCGGCGAGTACGCGATGCTGAAGGCGGCCAGCGCCAATGGCTGGCTGGACGAGCGCCAGGTGGTGCTGGAAGCGCTGATCGGCTGCAAGCGCGCCGGTGCCGACGCCATCCTCACCTACTACGCCCGCGAAGTGGCCGATTGGCTGGACGAGGAGCAGCGGTGAATCTGCGTTCCTATCAGGGCCAACGACCGCAGCTCGGCCAGGGCTGCTGGATCGATCCGCAGGCCACGGTGATCGGTGATGTGGTGCTCGGCGACGAAGTCTCGGTCTGGCCCCAAGCGGTGATCCGCGGCGATGTCAATCACATCCGCATCGGCGCGCGCAGCAATGTGCAGGACGCCGCCGTGCTGCACGTCACCCACGACGGACCCTACACGCCCGGTGGACGGCCGCTGCTGATCGCCGAGGACGTCACCATCGGCCATGGCGCGATCCTGCATGCCTGCACGGTGGGTCGCGCCTGTCTGATCGGCATGAAGGCGGTGATTCTGGATGGCGCCGTGCTGGAAGACGAATGCATGATCGGAGCTGGCGCGGTGGTCCCACCGGGCAAGCGCGTCGCCCGGGGCACGCTGTGGCTGGGCAATCCGGCGCGCTGCGCACGCGAGCTGCGACCCGAGGAGATCGAGAACCTGCACTACTCGGCGGCGCACTATGTGCGACTGAAGAACCGCTATCTGGTCGAGCCGGCCGATCCGTCGTGACGGCGGCCGTCGCCGACCCCGATCCGGCCGCGCTGCGTCGACACTTTCGCCAGCGGCGGTTGGCGCTGAGCGCCGAGCAACGCGCGGCGGCCGCCAGCGCGGTGGTCGAGCGGCTGGAGGCGCTGCTCGCCGCGCTGGCTGGTCCGATCGGCAGCTACATGGCGACCGGCAGCGAGATCGATCCGGCGCCGTGGATGCGTCGGGCGCGAGCGCGCGGTGCGGAACTATGGCTGCCGGTGGTGCAGACCGCCGGCGCCGCGCTGGTTTTTCGGCCCTGGTCGGATGATCCCGATCACTGGCAGCGCAACACCCACGGCATCGCCGAGCCACGCCTCGGACCGTCGCTGCCGGCGGCCGCCCTGAGCGCGCTGGTGATCCCGCTGCTGGCCTTCGATGTGCACGGCACGCGCCTGGGCGCGGGCGGCGGCTACTACGATCGTAGTCTGGCCGACTGCCCTGGTCCGCACCCACTGCGTGTCGGGCTGGCCTTCGACTGCCAGCGTGCCGGGCAACTGCCGCGGCGGCCCTGGGATGCACCACTGGACCACATCGTGACCGAGACGGAGAGCCTGACTTGCCCAAGAAGCTGAAAACCCCGGAACGGATCTGGCTGGTCAAGACCGAGCCGGATGTGTTCTCGATCGAGGATCTGGAGAAGCGCGGCCGCGAAGGCTGGGATGGCGTGCGCAACTATCAGGCCCGCAACACCCTGCGTGACGAGATGCAGCCCGGCGACCCGGTACTGGTCTATCACTCCAGCTGCGCCGTGCCGGGCGCGGTCGGGCTGGCCAGGGTCGACTCGGCCGCTTTGCCCGATCCCAGCCAGTTTGATCCGGGCAGCGACTATCACGACCCCAAAAGTGATCCGCAAGCGCCACGCTGGTGGCTGCGCGAGTTCGCCTTCGTCGAGCGCTTTCCCGCAGCGGTCACGCTGAGCCAGATGAAGAACTGGGAGGGGATGGACGACTTCCTGCTGTTGCGGCGTGGCAATCGCCTGTCGGTGCTGCCGGTGCCCCTGTCCGCCTATCAACGCATTCTCGCCGCCGCCGCATCGGAGCACGCCGCATGAGTCAGAACGAAGGCAAGTTGGCCAGCGCCCGTCGCGCGCTGGCCGAAGTGGAGGAAGGGACGATCCTGGGCATCGGCACCGGTTCGACCGTCGATCTGCTGATCGACCTGCTGGCCGAACGCCGCCATTTTCTGGAAGGCGCCGTGTCCAGTTCGGCCCGCACCAGCGCCAAGCTGAAGACGCTGGGCATCCCCGAGCTCGACCTCAATGCCGTCGGCCCACTGCCGCTGTACATCGACGGCGCCGACGAATGTGATCCGCAGGGCCGGCTGATCAAGGGCGGCGGCGCCGCGCTGACCCGCGAAAAGATCGTCGCCAACGCCTGCGAGCGCTTCGTCTGCATCATCGACGCCAGCAAGGAAGTGTCGCAGCTGGGCCGCTTTCCGTTGCCCATCGAGGTGATCCCGATGGCCCGCAGCCTGGTCGGCCGCGCGCTGGTCGAGATGGGTGGCATGCCGGTCTGGCGCGAAGGGGTGATCACCGACAACGGCCACTGGATCATCGACGTCACCGGTCTGGACTTCAGCGACCCCGACCGGCTCGAAGCCCGCATCGACGCCATTGCCGGCGTGGTCAGCAACGGCCTGTTCTGTCGACGGCGGGCGGACCTGGTGGTGACGGATGGGGTGGTACGGACGCCTGCGGCGCCGTGAAGGGCCCAGGGCTCAGGGCCCAGAAAGCGCCGCACACGGAACCTCGACGGGAACCCCGAGTTGTAGTCTGGCGGCAGGGCGGGCGATGCGCGTAGAGCGCTGGTTCCGCCCGTGCTCGCCTGCCCAAGCGCAGCATTCCGTAGTCGAGCGCTCCACATCACAACCTGATGCTGACGGCCCTGATGTAGGAGCTTGCCCTGCAAGCGATTGAGCGCTCACTGACCAGCCGCCAATCGGGTGGGATTTCGCGACAAGCATCAAGCGCTCAGTGGGAGTGAGCTTGCTCGCGATCTTTTCAATCTGCAGCCGATGGGCAGATGCCGGTACGCGTCCCGCGCATGTAGCGCCGATCGCTCAGCACAGGGGCGCGCGGCGCCGCTCGGCAACGGCAAGCAGAGCTAGCCCTGCAGCATTACCACCAGCCAGGTCAATCCAATCACCAGTGTCACGGCCACCACGAACCCCAGGAACAGGCGGTATCCGGTGAGGGCCATTTCCGAGCCGGACAAGTGGCGCATGGGCAACCAGCGCACCGCCAGCCAGCCACCCGCGCTCTTGACACAGATCATCGCGGCGATGGGCAGCCAATGACCGTACCCGAGCGCGGGAGGCAGCCAACGATTCAGGCCGAAAGCGGCCAACATGGCCGTCAAGAAGATCGCCCGATGCAGGTCCGGGCGAATGCGCAGCCACTGGCCGCAGTGCGGGCAGCGCTCGTGCAAGCGGAAGCTGCGGCCCAGGGTGGGCCTGAAACGGATTGCGGCGTTGCAGGGATCGCTCATCCGTTCTCAGCCCGGCACCCGATACGCCAGGTAAGTCAAAAACAGGGTCAGGCCAAAGACCAACACCACTGCAAGCGGGAGTCGATAGCCACCCAAGATCATTTCGGCCTCGGACGCATGGCGCATCGGCAACCAGCGCACTGCCAGCCAACCGCCGATCAGGCCCACGACCACCATCGCGACGACCGGCAGCAGGTATTCGTACCAGACCGACGGTCGGGCGGCGAAGGACAGCACGAACAGCGTCAGGATCGCCGAGATATTGATGCCACGCTCAACATCCGGAGCAATCCGCAGCCATTGACCGCAGGCCGGGCAGCGCTGGCGCAGCGTGAAGCTGTGGCGCAGGGTCGCCTTGGAGCGCACCGATTCGCTGCATGGCGAGCCGTTCACCGCCGCAATCCAGGGGAGATCGCGCGATTCCTGCGCTGAGCGGGTGCGTGAAGCGATCCTGTCAGGGATGGGGCTACTACCGAGCGGTGCTTGCATGGGTCTTCGCCTGGAGCGGGCCTGAGTACTCTAGCCTCGCGGCGACGACACGCAAGTCAGCATCGCTGACGAGAATTTCGATCTGGGCTGTTGCGTCCAAACAGCAACAGATCCTCGAAGCGATGGCCCCTGCGCTCGTGCAGACACAGCCTGCCTTCCTGAGCAAAGCCAAGCTTCTCCAGCACGCGCGCCGACGCCGGATTGGAGGCCAGACAGCGGGCACAGACTCGGCTCAGGCCCCAAACCCTCTGCGCCCAGTCGATCAGTGCGGCGGCGGCCGCCGTGCAATGTCCCTGCCCCCAGTACTCGACGCCAATCCAGTAGCCCAGTTCAGCCCGGGCATGGCGCATCGACACCTGCGTCAGCGACACGGTGCCCAGCAGACGGGCGTCGGAGCGACGCGTAATCGCCAAGGCGATGGCGGTGCCTGCCTGGAAGGCTTCAAGATGGCCCCCGATCCACTGTGCGGCGGCGCCGTCGGGATAGGGGTGCGGGATGTTGGCGGTCGTCGCCGCGACGCGGGCGTCTCCCGCCAGTCGCTGAACTTCCGCCGCATCGTTGAGATGGAAGCCGCGCAAGCGCAGCTGCGCGGTCAGCAGTTCCGGTAGTTCCCCTGCTGCAGTCGACCTGGATGGCGGCATGGACAGCTCCGACCGACCGAAGGCTCAGTGGCCGTGTGCGTGCTCTGGCTGGCTCCGCCCGGAATCCGCGTAGCCACGCAACTCGATGTACAGCCGGCGCTGCCCCTCATCGAGGATCTGCGTCTGTTCCAGGTGCGCCTGCAGGTGCACCGCGCGCAGACTGGACTCCAGTTGGCCGATGCGCTTGAGCTGGTTCTCCAGATCGCCGTCGGTGATGGACCGATCCGCAAAGCTGCGATCCAGCGCACCTTCGGCCTCGACCAGTCGGGCACCGAGTTCCTGCGCAGCCACCGCCATCCGTGCGTACAGCGCTTCGGTCTGCCGGTGTTGCTCAGACGACAGTTGCAGCGCCTCGGCCAGCTCCAGCACGTGCTTCGGTCCCGGGTAACCATTGAGCTCGGCCGCCTTGGCGTAGCCCAGCCCCTGCCCGGCCAACAAGCCTTCGACCCGAGCCGGCGGCAACGCCTTGATGGGCTGGGCTGACTCGGCAACGTAGGGGGATTCGCTGGCCTGGCTGGTCACGGGTAGCGCCAGCATGGCCATCAGGCACGGCAGCCACAGTCTGTGCATTCTCGAACTCCGGTGCTGGGCGGACATATCCGACCGACATCGCGACTGCCGGTTTCAGAGGTTCATCCGTTGGAATAACGGTGAGATCAGGCTCTCGGCCACTTGCGAAAATCAGCGCACAACCCGGTGCGCGGCCTCGGGCCCAATCGCCGGCTGGGCAGGCTCCGACAGGAGGCCGGCACTCCGCCACCTTGTCAGCCGAACAGACAAGCTGGCCAGAAGAACTCGAAATCTGAAAGCTCCGGTCAGCACGGTCTTTTCACTGGCCACTGGAACCGGCCACTGGAACTGCCGCTCAGGGCCTTGCCGGCATCACCGAGACGCGAATCCGCAGCCGCTCGCCCGGGTCGTAGTCCAGGCGCGACATGTAGACGTCGCCGCGGTAGCGGTACTCGACGTCATAGCCGCTGATGTGACGCTCGTCGCGCACATCGTCAACGACGCGGCACTCGGTGCGGGTTTCGGTGTAGCGGCGCTCGGGATTGTTGGAAGCATCCACTTCGCGACCGATGGCGCCACCGGCGATGGCACCGGCGACCGTGGCCGCCTTGCGGCCGTTGCCCTTGCCGACCTGGTTGCCGACTGCCCCACCGATGATCGCGCCGACAATGGTGCCGGCAGCGGTGTTGTCATAACGGGAGGATGAGCCACGCACCTCGGTGTCGTAGCACTCCTCACGCGGCTCACGAACCCGTCGGGTCACATAGATCGGGTCCACGCGCAGCACATCGGCATAGGCAAAGGCGATGTTCTCGGTGGTCGGCTCTTGCCGCCCGTCCCGATCGTCCTCGTAGTCGTATTGTGCCGACGCGGCCAGCGGATACAGCAGTACCGCGGTTGCCAGCCAAAGCCCTGTACGCATCGAAGATCTCCTGCCGGGTTTCTTAACATCCTTATTACAACATTGCGCGGCTGAATTGGATCTGTCTCTGTTCTCGGAATCAGGGCTCAGGGGTCAGGGCTGAGGGATCGGGCGTGCCGGTGGTACTCAGTCCGGTTGCCGCGGGGTGGGTTTGGCAATGTCGGCCTTGGGGTTGGCACCCGAACCAATGATGGCCATTGCGCGCAGCTCCACGACGGCACCAGGCGCCAGCAACGCGGTCGTGCCCACTGCGCTCCAGGCCGGGTAATTGGCCGGGAAGTACTCGTGATGGATGGGTGCGAAGCGCTCGAACTGGGCGCCAAAGCTCTGAGCGTCGGTGGCGTCCAGGTGATAGCTGGTCAGCTCGACCACGTCCTCCAGACCGGCACCGGCTGTGGCCAGGTGGGCCTTGAGCGCCTCGAACATGTGGCGGACCTTGGCCTCGTAGCTGTCACCATGCATCGCCGGAATCCCGGAGACGATGATCATGTCTCCGACCTTGACCACCGGACTGTAGTGCCAGTCGTGATAGCTGGCTTCCATGCCTCGCGGCGCCAGATGTTCGCGTGACGGGCCTTCGGTTTCGGCCAGCGCAAACTGGGCGCAGCAAGCCAGCCAAGCGGCAGCAAAGAGCAGCAGCGATCGGACTTGCATGGCGATCCTCCTCGTCCAGGATCGGTGCATTGCAACGGAAGGCGCCCATCAGCACACCTGCGGAAGGTCATTGGCGAGGCCAAGCAGGCTCGGCGGCATCCAAAATGCCATACCCCCTGCCCTCAGCCCTCAGCCCTCAGCCCAAGCTACACTGTCCGGCCCTCCCTGCCCCAAGGCCGTCATGGATCTGCGCCTGTACAACTCGTGGTCCCGTTCGATCGAAGCCTTCCAGCCGCTCGATGGCAACCGGGTCACGATGTACTGCTGTGGCCCGACGGTCTACAACTACGCCCACATCGGCAATGCGCGGCCGCCGGTCGTCTTCGGCCTGCTGGCCGATGTGCTGCGGCGGCTGTACCCGCAGGTGATCTACGCCCGCAACATCACCGATATCGACGATCGCATCAATCAGGCTTCGATCGACAGCGGCGAGCCGATCTCCGCCATTGCCGGGCGCTATGCGCAGATCTACCAGACCGATATGCGGGCGCTGGGTGCCAGCCAGCCGGACATCGAGCCTCGGGCCACCGAGCACATCGCGCCGATCGTCGCCATGTGCGAACGCCTGATCGACGCCGGCCACGCCTATGCGGCGCAGGGTCATGTGCTGTTCGATGTGGGCAGCTATGCGGACTATGGGCGTCTGTCCGGGCGCTCGGTGGACGAGATGATTGCTGGCGCCCGCATCGAGGTGGCGCCGTACAAGCGCAACCCGGGGGACTTCGTGCTGTGGAAGCCCTCCAGCGACGACCTGCCCGGTTGGGACAGCCCCTGGGGGCGCGGTCGACCGGGCTGGCACATCGAGTGCTCGGCGATGGCGGAATCCCACCTGGGCGAGACGATCGACATTCATGCCGGTGGCGTCGATCTGGTTTTCCCGCACCACGAGAACGAAGTGGCGCAAAGCACCTGCGCGCACGGCGGCAAGACGTTCGCCCGCTTCTGGCTGCACAACGGCTTCGTCACGGTCGAAGGCCGCAAGATGTCCAAGTCGCTGGGCAATGTCCTGCTGGTCGACCAGCTGCGCCAGCGGCACAAGCCGGAAGCGCTGCGCTTCCTGCTGCTGAATGCGCACTATCGGCAGCCCATGGACTGGTCCGAAAGCGCGCTGGAGCAGATCGGCAACACGCTGGACCGCCTCTACGGCGCCCTGCGCGACGCGCCGCCTGATCTGCTGGCGGCCGAGCACAGTGCACCCGAAGACGTGCTGGCGGCGCTGTGCGAGGACCTCAACACCCCGCAGGCGCTGGCGCTGCTGTCGCAGTACGGCCATGAGGTCTATCGAGCCGAGGGTGAGCAGGCCCGCGCGGCGGCGCAACGGCGTCTGCTTGGCGCCGGCCGGCTGCTGGGACTGCTGCAGACCGACCCCCAGGCCTGGTTCCAGGGCGAAGCGGCCGACGGCGAGCGCATCGACGCCCTGCTGGCCGAACGTCAACAGGCCAAGGCCACGCGGAATTTCGCCCGTGCCGATGCGATCCGCGCACAACTGGCCGCCGAAGGCATCCAGATTGAGGACACCCCGCAGGGACCACGCTGGCGACGCGACAGTCGGGTGGAGGCATGAGCGGGAGCGACCGGGCCGCGGCAGAAACCGTCCAGCAACAGATCATCGAAGATTTTGCGCTGCTGCAGGACTGGAGCGAGCGCTATCAGTATCTGATCGATCTGGGCCGACAACTGCCGCCGCTCGACGACAGCGAAAAGACCGAGGCCAACCTGTTGCACGGCTGCCAGTCGCAGGTCTGGGTGGTGGCCAGTGGCGATGCCGACTGCCTGCATTTCCGGGCCGCCTCGGATGCGGCCATCGTGTCCGGGCTGATCGCGTTGATGCTGAAGGTCTATGACGGTCGCAGTGCCGAGACCGTACTGGAGATGAAGCCGGACTTCATTTCATCGATCGGTCTGGACCGGCACCTCAGCTCAACCCGCAACAACGGCCTGGCGGCGCTGCACAAGCGTCTGCAGGCCGAAGCCGCCAGACGCCTGGCGGCGGCCGGCTAGGCGCCTGTCTCAGCGCTCAGCACACTGTCTCGGGTGAAGCTCGGGGTTCCTCGCCGCACCCAACCGATTCCGCCCCCTGGCGAACGCTTGGCGCGCGCCGCGGGACTGGACCTGGCCCTGAAAACGACAACGCCGCCCACTGGGCGGCGTTGCGGTGTTTCAACCGATCGTGGACGAGCTCAGTCGCCCATCAGCTTCTGCCGGTGCTCCCAGCGCTCCTGGGCATCCAGGCACAGGGTGGCAATCGGGCGAGCCTCAAGCCGGTCCAGGCCGATTTCTTCATCGGTCTCGTCGCAATAGCCGTAGCGACCGTCTTCGATGCGCTTGAGCGCCTTGTCGATCTTGCCGATCAACTTGCGGTAGCGATCGCGGGTACGCAGTTCCAGCGAGTTCTCGGTCTCACGAGTGGCGCGCTCGGCTTCGTCACCCACATCGCGCACTTCCTCGCGCAGATTGTCGATGGTCTGCTGTGACTCTTCGACCAGTTCGCTGCGCCAGACCAGCAGCTTGCGCCGGAAGTACTCCTGGTGCTCGACACTCATGTACTCCTCACCGGCGCCCGGCCGGTAGCCCGGAGGCAGCTCCACTTTTGGCGTGTAGCCTTCCGGCAATGGCAGATCCGCCACGGATTGGGTGGGCGGCATCTTGGGCTTCTGCTTGGCGTTCTTGGACGGGGTCGCGGTCACTGCCACGTGGATCACCTCCGCATCGATGGAATCGATTGATCAGCAATGGCTGGGAAAATCGGCCGCGCTTTATAGCCGATGGCGCGGCAACGGGCAAGTTTAACCCCGAATGCGTGTCACCCACGCGTAGCTTGTGTCAATGCTTGTGCACAGCCATCAGTCGGCATGCAGACGGGAAGCTCTACACTGGACCTCCCCTGGCATGCCCCGGTTTCATGTTGCGCTCGCTGCTGATCGGCTTGATCGACCTTTACAAGCGCTGGCTGAGCCCGCTGCTGGGTCCGCGCTGCCGCTTTCATCCCAGCTGCTCCAGCTATGCGCGGCAGGCCCTGTCGCAACATGGCTTGCTGCGCGGTGGCTGGATGGCAGCCGTGCGCATCCTGCGCTGCAGCCCGCTCAGTTCGGGCGGCCTGGACCCGGTACCGGCGCGCTTTCATTGGTGGCCGTCGCCGGCCCAGGAAGACCATGGCTGCACCCACGATCACCACAAGGACCCTCAATGAGCCCAAGGATGTACGTGACTGCTCGCCCTCTTCTCACAGCCATACCGCCGCCGCACAAATGGGCCTGGCCTCGGGTGGTCAACCGATGAGTGCATGGCTGCTGCTCGGGCTGCTGGCCCCCGTCGCCAGCGACGCACTGCCGGGCCTGCAGCTGCCCGACACGCTGCATCAGGGCGATCTGGTGCGCGCCCGCAGTCAGACCGAGATCAGCGTGGACGGACGACACCTCCAGCGCGGTCCCGACGGTGAAGTGGTGTTTGGTCTGGGACGCGATCAGCGCCGGCTCGAGGTGTGCGTCAACGTCACTTGGCAAGCCGTTTGTGCCGAGCTGCCGGTGGCGCCACGCGACTGGGATATCGAGAAGGTCAGCGGACTGCCGCAACAGACCGTCACACCGGACCCGGCAACCGCTGCTCGAATCGCCGCTGAGGCAGCGCGAGTCGCCAAGGCACGGGAACGCAATGATCAGCGCATCGACTATGTTGGCCATTGGCAGCAACCGGCTCAGGGCCGCATCAGTGGCGTCTACGGCAGCCAGCGCATCCGCAACGATGTGCCAGGCTCACCGCACTATGGTCTGGACATCGCCGCGCCCACCGGCACGCCCGTGCAAGCCGCTGCGGCGGGCGTAGTCAGTCTGGCCGAGGAAGGGATGGTGCTGTCCGGTCACACGATCCTGATCGATCACGGCCATGGCGTCAGTAGTGTCTACATCCACCTGAGTCGGATCGATGTGAGTGCCGGCCAGCGCGTTCAGGCCGGAGAAGTCATCGGTGCCATCGGCAGCACGGGTCGCGCCTCCGGCCCGCATCTGCACTGGGGTCTGAACTGGTTCGACGTGAAACTGGATCCCCGCAGTGTGCTGGGGAACGGGGGCTGAGCGCTCAGGGCTGAGGGATCAGGAGCGACGCGGCTGGACCAGGAACCGTGCCGTCTGGTGTCAAGCGTCGTTGCGGGAGCTCGCCCATCCGAGTCTTGGCAGGGCCTTGGCGCGGCCTGGATCCAGCCCGCATGTTTCACCAGCCCTCTACTGCGGACGCCGATCTGGTTGCCGTGGCGCGACGTGTTCCCTCCAGCCCGCTTGACGTAGTGTTGGCTAGCCGGCGCGTTCTTCTGGTCCGCGCGCCGCACCACGACGCCATCTCGTCGCCCTCGTGTACGAACACTGGTGAAACATGCGGGCTAGGCTCACGCGGCCGACGCCGTCGACAGGAGACGCCATCCAACTCCCGGAATCACCCCAAAAAAAGAGCCCGGCGCGAGGCCGGGCTCCAAGTCATTCACGCTTCTTTGGGGCGTGATTACTTCTGAACCACCAACTCGGTGCGGCGATTGCGCGCACGACCCTCGCGGGTCTCGTTGGTGTCGATCGGACGCGACTCGCCATAACCGTTGACGGCCGAGATCGAACCACCCGAAACGCCGTGACCGGTCAGGTAGTCGGCGACGACCTGGGCGCGGCATTCGGACAGCTTCTGGTTGTAGGCATCGGTACCCACCGAGTCGGTGTGACCGGCCACTTCGACGCGAATGCTGCGACGGTTCAGCACGCTGACGGCCTCATCGAGGATCGCCACGGCATCCGGACGCAGATTGCACTTGTCGAAGTCGAAGTTCACGCCACGCAGGTCGATGGCTTCATCCATCGGCGGCGGCGGCGGCGGCGGCGGCGGCGGTGGCGGGGGCGGCGGCGGCGGCGGCGGGGGCGGCGGGGGCGGCGGCGGGGCCGGCTTGTCGCCCAGCATCAGCACCAGGCCGACGGAGGCAATGAAATCGCCATAGCTCGGCTCGTCGATGCCAACACCACCACCGAGGAACGGCAGCGGGCTGTCGCCGTTCTGCGAGCGGTTGTCGAAGTCGTGCCGATAGGCGAGTTCGCCACGCAGCATCAGATCGTCGTTGAAGGCGTACTGCACGCCGCCACCGATGTTGGCCATCGGATTCCAGCCGCGCGGGGCGTTCCAGCGATCATGACGCAGGGCACCCAGGCCCATCATGAAATACGGACGCAACGCCTGGCCTTCATTGAAGAAATAGCGCAGACCCACACCGAGGCCGAGGTGCTCCCATTCCTTGTTGACGTTGTCCAGATCGAAATCGTTCTGGGTCACTTCCAGGTCGATGGCCCAGTTCGGGGTCACGAAACGACCCACGGACAGACCCAGGAAGGGCGCGTCATCGCTCAGCCGATCGCTGTCGGCGAAGACCGCGCCGACACGCGGCGAAATATAAAACCGGTCGTCAAACTCCTGGGCGTGCGCAACGGCGCCACCGAGGAGGATGCCGCCCAGCGCCAGACTCAGCGCTTTCTTCATCGTCAAGCTCCTTATAGATGGGTGAACTGACTGGAAGGCAGGCCAAGGGCCTGACCCGACCAGTCACGGGAAGAAGTATGTCATAAATTCGTTAAGCGAGTAGTCGCCGCCATGTGAAGAGCAGCCGTCAGATTGACGACAAATTCGCCATTCCGGCGCTTTTTCGCCACGCTGTTCAGCCGGTGTTTTGCAGACCGCGGGCGATCCCGTTGACGGTGGACACCAGCGTCGCGAACAAACCCTCGTCCTGGCGGTCACCGGCTCGCCAGCGCTTGAGCAAATCAATCTGCAGCACACTCAAGGGATCCACATAGGGATTGCGCAGCTGAATGATCCGTTGCAGACGGGGATCGTAGGACAGCAGTTCGCCGTCCTGACGCAGCGTGGCCAGGCCCTCAATGGTGCGCGCGAATTCGGCCTCGATCAGCGGAAAAATGCGCTCGTGCAATGGGCCAGCCAGCCGCGAATACTGCGCCGCAATGGCCAGATCCGACTTGGCCAGCACCATTTCCACATCGGCCACCATCACCTGCAGGAACAGCCACTCCTGCACCAGCGACTGCACCGCCTCGGTGCCGAAACGATCGAAGGCCGCCTGCAGACCGGTGCCCAGGCCAAACCAGGTGGGCAGGCCATGGCGGGACTGCGACCAGGCAAACACCCACGGGATGGCACGCATCTGCTCAATGCTGGGATTGCCGGATTTGCGCGAGGCGGGGCGTGAGCCGATCTTCATCCGCTCGATCACGTCAATCGGCGTGGCTGCCCGGAAATAGTCGACGAAGCCTTCGGTGCCGCCGATCAGCGTCCGCCAGGCCTGCTCGCTGTGCTCGGCAATGGTCTCGGCAATGGCTTCGGCGTCATCGCTGGACGGCGGGGGTGCCGGCCGCAATTCGGCCTGAACCAGCGCGCCCAGCGCCTGTTCGAGATTGCGCAAGGCGATGGCGCGCACGCTGTACTTGCGGTGGATGACCTCGCCCTGCTCAGTGACGCGGAAGCGCCGACCGGCGCTGCCGCGCGGCGCTGCCAGGATGGCTCGTTCGGTCTTGCCGCCGCCACGGCTGACAGTGCCACCTCGGCCATGAAAGAAGCCCAGTTCCACACCGTGTCTCGCGGCGACTTCGGCGAGCGCGCGCTGGGCCCGGTAGAGTCCCCAGCGCGAAGCGACCAGGCCGCCATCCTTGCTGGAATCGGAGTAGCCCAGCATGACCAGCTGGCGATCGCCGCGCGCTTGCAGATGACCACGGTAGACCGGATCGCCGAACAAGGCATCGAGAATCTGCGGCCCGCGCTCCAGGTCGCCAATGGTCTCCAGCAATGGCACCAGATCCAACGGCACCTGCCCGTTGGCGTCGGCCAATTCGGCCAGTCTGGCCAGCGCCAGCACATTCAGGACATCGTCGGCGCTCTCGCACATGCTGATGATGTAGGGGCCAATGGCGTGACGGCCGAAGCGATCCAACCCATCACGCATGGCCTGCAGCACGGCCTTCTGCTGCACCCAGACCGTCTGCTCGTCGCTGCTGGCCGAGGGCGCAGAATGGCCGTCGAGCAGCGCTCGAACCGCCGCCGGAAGTTCGGCGCGATCGCCGACGGCCAGCGCCTGTTGCAAGGCCTGCCGATGGCGATCCGCATGCTGGCGTACATCCAGCGTGGCGAAATGGAAGCCGAAGGTGCGCACGCGCCAAAGCAGACGCTCGAGCGGGAACAGGCCGGCGTTGCGGCCAGCATGGCGCAACAGGCTGATGCGGATGCGCTGCAGATCGGCCAGCAGGCCGTCCGGGCCGGCGTAGCCGAGTTCGGAATCGGCCAGCGTGGCATCCAGTCGCGCCGCGATCAGCGTCAGCAGGCAGCGGTAGGGCATGTCGCGATGGCGTTCGGGGATCGTCGCCGCGACAGCCGGAAACTGGGTCCAGTACTCGGCCACGCGCTCGGTGACCGCGCGCGAGACCGAGATGCGCGAGGTCGATTGCGACAGCAGTCGGGCCAGATCCAGCACCTCAGGCCGATAGCGTCGCAGCACCAGTTCGCGTTGCGCCCGCAACGACGCCCGCACGCTCTGCGCATCGACATTCGGATTGCCGTCCATGTCGCCGCCGACCCAGGTACCAAAGCGCACCAGCACCGGCAGATCGCTCCAGTCCTGGCCTGGCCAGGCGCGTTCCAGCGCGTGGGTCAGGTCCTCGTAGCAGGCCGGGAGGGCGCGGTAAATGACATCGGACAGGTAATAGAGGACGTGCTCGCGCTCTTCCTCCACCAACGGGCGCACCGGAGAGTACTCGGCGGTCTGCCAGGTCGTGGTGACCAGCAGCCGCATCCGCTCGACCTGGGCGCGGTCTTCTTCCGGCGTGCGGCCCGGATCCAGCCGACTGACCAGCAGGCGAACCAGCTCCTGCTCCTTCTCCAGAATGCTGCGGCGGGTGGCCTCGGTGGGGTGCGCGGTGAAGACCGGTTCCAGGCACAGATGGCCCAGCGTCTGGCGTACCTGCGCAGCGCTGACGCCATCGGCCGCCATGGTCTGCAGTACCGCATCGAAACCGCCCGGTTGCGGTGAGGCGCCCTGGCGCTGATAGTCGCGCCGCCGGCGGATCCGATGGACCTGTTCAGCCAGATTGACGACTTGAAAATAGGCCGAGAAGGCGCGGACAAGTTCACTGGCCCGTGGCTGGTCCAGGCCGTCGAGCAACTCGTCCAGATCATCGAGCTGGCCATCGCCGTTGCGGCGACGAGCGATGGCGCGTTGGCGTACCTGCTCGGTAAAGGCCAGAAAATCGCGGCCCAACTGATCGGCCAGCACATCACCGATCAAACGCCCCAGCAGACCGACGTCTTCCTTCAGCGGCAGATCCTTGGCCGCAAACTCCACATCCCTGGCCACCGCATCCCCCTCAGACTGATAGCGTTGTCAGTCTACCGCAGTGCAGCATAGGGCGTGGTGAGGGCTGAGGGATCAGAGCTGAGAGGTCAGAAAGAGGCGCGTCGAATCAACCTGCTCCGGGCAGCCAACCGGATCGACGCGATAGCAGGCGGAGAAGTCAGGCTGGCGCGGGGCAAGGTCACAGTTCACCGGTCAGAACATCCCTGATCCCTCAGCCCTCAGCCAGGGCATAAATCCCCGGCAACTGACGCCCCCGCTCGTAGGCGTCCATGCCATAGCCGAAGACAAACCGGTCTGGCACCGTCAGGCCGACCACATCGGCCTGCAGATTGGCCACCCGGCGGTCGTGCAGCTTCTCGCACAGGGTCACCAGTCGAACGCTGCGGGCACCGCGCTGGTGCGCAGCATCAATCAGCGCCGACAGCGTATGGCCCTCATCCAGAATGTCGTCCACCAGCACTACATCGCGGTCACGCCAATCCAGTCGCGGTCCGCAGATCCAGTCGAGCCGATCGCTGCCCTGGGTCTCTCCGCGATAGCGGCTGACGTGGACGTAGTCGAAGTCCAATTCGCTGCGCAGCCGCGTGGCCAGTTGCCCGGCCACCACCAGGCCACCGGTCAGCACCACCGCATAAACGATCGGACCACCGCCGACGAGCGCATCCAGTTCGCTGGCCATCCGGTTCAGTGCGGCATCGATGGCCGCCTGATCGTGGATGACGTCGGCGCTGGCCATGGCGGCCAAAAACTCCTGTTCATTCATCGGTGAGCAACTCCTGTAGTCGATTCCAGCGATCCTGCAGGTCGGCCGCTGGTGGCGGCAGCGGGCGCTGGCTGGCACGCAGGCGTCGAATCGCCAGCGGCCAGCGGGCCGGTCGGGGCAGCGCGTCGGTCAGCCTCAGCGCTTCGTCGACCTGCTGCGGATCGCAGGCGAGCAGCAGATCGCAACCGGCCTGTGCGTGTGCTTGCAGGCGCTCGGGCAATTCGCCAACGGCGGCCGCCCCCAGCATGGCGAGATCATCGGAAACAATCGCACCGCGAAAACCCAGTTGCTGTCGCAGCAGACCGATCCAGCGGGCCGAGGCCCCGGCGATCTGCGGGTCGACGGCCGGCACAGCCACATGCGCCATCATGACCGCCCGGGCTCCGGCCTCGATCCCGGCAGCGAAAGGCAGCAGATCGGCGACGATGGCCTCCCAGGGCCGGTCATCGGTTGCCAAATCGTGATGGCTGTCGGCGCTGACCGCACCGTGACCGGGAAAGTGCTTGAGCGTGGCGGCCATGCCGCAGGCCTGCTGGCGGGCGACATACAAGGCCACCAGCCGCGCGGCAATCTCGGGATCGGCATGCAAGGCGCGGTCACCGATGCAGGCATTGCCGCCAGCCACGTCGGCCACCGGTGCAAAACTCAGGTCAAAGCCGCTGGCCCGCACCTCCAGCGCCATCAGCTCGGCATGCAGACGCACGGCTCGTCGCGCCAGTGAGGGATCACGCGCCCACAGCGCGCCCAGATCAGCCAAAGGCGGCAGCGGCAGCCAGCCTTCGCGCAGGCGACGGACGCGGCCGCCTTCCTGATCGACCGCCAGCAACAGCTCCGGCCGAAAACGGCGCATCTCGGCGTTGAAGGCTTCCAGTTGCTCGCGCGACTCGATGTTGCGGGCGAACAGGATCGCGCCCACCACCTGCGGCGCGCTCAGCCAGCGGCGACTGTCGGCGTCCAGCGTCGGCCCGGGCAGGCCGATCATCAGCAGACTCACTCGGATGAACTCCAGTCCTGGTAGGGACGTTGGGCCAACGCCGAATTGTAGTAGCGCAGATCCTCGGTGACTTCCTCGCCCAGCCAATCGGGTCGAGCGAATTCGGTATCGATACGGGGCAGTTCGATCTCCGCGACGATCAGACCGTCATTGCGACCGTGAAACTCGTCGATCTCCCAGCACAGCTCGCCCCAGGGCAGCAGGTGTCGGGTCTTGTCGATCTGCGCGCCACCGGCCAACGCCATCATGGCCTCGGCATCGGCCAGCGGCACGGCGTACTCGAACTCGGCCCGGCTGGCACCCCGCACGGCGGACTTGAGATTGAGTGTGGCCGCGGCCCCCGCGATGCGAACCCGGACCGACAGCGGCTGCCCCGCTCCGCCGGCCAGATAGGCCTGCGCCATTCGCGTACTTTGAGTGACCTTGTCCCGCCAGCCGATACTGGCCAGCAGGAACTTGCGTTCGATCTCGATCGCCATCGCTCAGCCCCGGTCGAAGACCGCCATCGACTCCACATGAGCGGTGTGCGGGAACATGTCCATGACGCCGGCCGCGCTCAAGCGATAGCCATGCTGGCGGACCAGCGTGCCGGCATCCCGCGCCAGGCTACCCGGATGGCAGGACACATAGACGATCCGCTCGGCACCCTCCGGACCGGGCAGGTACTCCAACACCCCGGCGGCACCCGCGCGGGGCGGGTCCAGCAGAATGCGGTCCCAGCGCTGGGTAGCCCAGGACTGCGCACGCCCATCCTGGGTCAGGTCCGCGGCCTGGAAGTCGACACTCAACCCCTGCCGCTCGGCATTGGCCCGCGCTCGTGCCACCAGTTCGGGCGAGCCTTCCACCCCGGTCACGCGTGCGCCGCGGCGGGCCAGCGGCAGCGAGAAGTTGCCCAGTCCGCAAAAGAGATCGAGGATGGACTCGCCGGGCTGCGGGTCCAGTTGCGCCATCGCCTGCGCGACCATCGCCTGGTTCAGACCGGCGTTGACCTGAATGAAATCGCTGGGCCCGAAGTCGTAGTCGACGCCTTCATCGGGCAAGGCGTAGCTCAGCCCGGCGGGTGCTCCGGCAAACCAGTGCACGCTGTCGGGGCCGGCCGACTGCAAATACAGCGCGACCGAGTGCTTCTCGGCAAAACTCCGCAGGCGTGCTTCATCGTCCACCGTCGGTGGCTGCAGATGGCGGATCAGCATCGCCACCTGCGTGTCACCCGCGGACACTTCGACCTGCGGAATCGCCGCTCGCAGGCTCAGTCCGTCGATGCACTCGGCCAGCGGCGGCAGCAGCGCCGACAGCCGCGGGTCGAGCACCGGACATTGCTGGATGTCGGCGACGAAGGAGGCATTGAGTTCGCGAAAGCCGACCAGCGTGCGGCCCTTCTTGGCGACAAAGCGCACCGACAGCCGGGCCCGCCGCCGATAGCCCCAGGGCTGTGAAGGCAGCGGGTCCAGCCAGCGCTCCGGCGTGACCCCGCCCAGCCGCTGCAGGTTCTCGGCCAGCACATGCTGCTTGGCCTGCAGTTGCTGCGGATGAGCCAGATGCTGCAGCACGCAGCCGGAACACTGGCCGTAGTGCGGACAGGCCGGCTGCACTCGCTGCGGCGAGGCTTCGAGCACTTCCAGCGCCACCGCCTCGTCGTAGCGGCGGCCGCGCTTGACGCGACGGGTGACGACCCGCTCGCCGGGCAGGGCCCCGGTGACGAAAACCGTCTTGCCGCCCTCATCGCGGGCGACCCCGCGACCGTCGTGAGTCAGATCACCAATCGACAGCTCCACCGCGATCAGGACTTGCGCTGCCACTGGCCACTGGCGTTGCGGTAGTACCAGCCGCTGTGGGCACGGTCCAGCCAACGCCGGGCAAAGGTGTCGCGAATCTCGCCTTCCCATTCGGGATGGCCATTGGCCACGGCAATCTCGCGATAGACGGCATCACGATCGCGATTGTCTTCGGCCACCGCCGCGTTGACCGCCGAGCGCTGCGACAAGGGGATCGCCGAGGCATCGCGGACCTCGACCCGACCATCGTGGGTCAGGCCAATCGCACCGGCATCGAACTGTGCCTTCAAAGTCTGCTCGAAGCGGCCGCTCATGCGCGCCTGGATGGCCCGGATCGCCGGCGTATCGATGTCGATGTTGGCCTGCGCCTGCGCCGAGGAAATCAGGCTCAGGTTGAGCGCCCAGCCACCACCGCCGCTGGCCGCCGCATCCTTGCCGATGATCTCGTCGATGAACTGGTCTGCCGCTTCTTCGGCCGCTGCGGCCGGAAAATAGACATTGATGGTGACGCAGGCCGCCAGCACACACAGGGCCGACACACTCAACCAGATCCAACGCATGGCTTCACTCCACAACGGCTGCAATGGCCGCAATGGTGCAGGGCGGGAAGTGAATGGGCAATGGCTGGGGCTGAGGGCCCAGGGCTCAGGGCCCAGGGCCCAGGGCTCAGTGCTGAGGCAATCAAACGGACGGCAGTGGGTTCGATCTGTGAACGCTCTTGGACTTGAAACGGGTGCTGCTCGTCACTCCACCGTCGGCCCGGCGCCGCTGGTGGCGGCGAGCAGGCGGGCGACCAGGCTGGTCCAGTTGACGCGACTGGCGTGACCCATCACGGTGATTCTGGGCAAACCGCTGCCGCGGACGATCAGATAACCGCCGTTGGCGGACTCCAGTCCGCGCATCTGGCAGACACCCTGGCTGAGTCGGCAGCCCAGACCAATGGCGTCGTAGCGAAAGGTCTCGAAGACGCGCAGGAACGAGCGCGACATGGCGCCGCCGGGACCGCCACCGACCGCCGACAGGTTGTCGATGGCGCGCTGACTGATCTTGCGGGCGCCGCGGAAATCCGGGTCGCTGGCCAGCCAGGCATCGAAGGCTTCCGGCTTGCCGGACACGAGTCGCAGATCGTGCACATAGCCCTGCAGTCGCCCCTCGATCTCGCCGAAGCCGAAGGCCGCGGTCACGCCTTGCAGGTCGAGGCCCTCGAAGTCGAAGTTGCCGCTGATCGCCGGTGCCGGGCCCAACGGCCGTTCGATGCTCACGGCGCCCAGCTGCACCTGACCATCGAAGGCATTGACCTCGGCACCGCCCTGCAGCTCGATGCGCTGGGGTTCGATGGTCACGCCGGGAAAATCGGCCGACAGCCGCCCGGGCAACGGCGTCCAGCCCAGCGCCTGCATCAAACCGGTCAGCTCCAGCTGCTGCAGCGACAGGCTGGCCTGCGCCTGCCAGGGACGAACACTCAGATCCACCTGCAGGCTGGGCAGGCTGGCCGTCCCGCCGAGCAGCCGCAATTGCAATGGTGACTGCAAAACCCAGCTGGAACCCTGCTGACTGGCCTGCAGTTGCCAGCCCGACAGTGGCAACTCACCGAAGGCGGACCCTTGAGCCTGGGCACGCAAATGGCCGCCACCCGCAGCGCGCCAATGGCCATCGAGCTGCAATCCGGAGGCCTGCAGTCCAGACAATCGCAAGCTGGCCAGGTCTGCCTGCACCGTCGCGCTGTCCGGCTCGGCGCCCTGCCCGCTGGCGCTGGCCTGCAGCCGACCAACGGGTTCGACACCGGCCCAGGCGCGCGCCTGCAGATAGCTGGCCAGATAGCGCTGATGCCACTGCGCCAGATCACTGACCTGCAGATCCATCTGCCAGTGCGGCGGTGACTGCCCATCGAGACTGCCGGACAGCTCAAAGACCTGGTTTTCGCTGGCGCGGGCGCGCCAACCGCCGCCGTCGGTCGGCGCCGCCGCCAGCTGCAGACCTTGCTGCGGCAAGGCGACGTAGAATTCGTCCCACAGCAACTCGCCGGCATCAGCAAGTAGCTGGAATGGCCATTCGCTGCCCGGCGCCAGTGTCAGGGTGGTGCCCATTCCGGCCGCGGCTCGGCGCCCATCCGTCGTATCGAAGCCAGCACCAGCCAGCCTCAGCTCGCCGCTCAGATCCTGGCCGTTCCAGCGCAACTGCCCACTGAGCTCGCCTTCCAGTCGGGCTGGTGTCCACTCGACCCGTTGGCCCAGCCAACGCCGCCATGGCGCAATCGGGAGTCGATCGAGCGTGATCTGCAACTGATCGATGGGGCCGCGCAGCCGTAGCCGCGATTGCTCCAGATCGGCGTCCAGCCGGCCGTCATTGCCGTAGCCCCAACGCCCGGCAATGCGCAAGCCTTCGCCAGCCAACCAGCGCAGCGATCCGGCCAGGCCAGCGGCCGCCGGCGCTACATCGAAACGAACCTCGCCCAACGCCTGGTCGGCATAGCGCGCCCGCAGGTGGCCATCGGTCAGTTGCCAGTCTGTGCCGGTCAGTTGCAGAGCACCCTGCACCTGTTCTACGTGCACATCGCCCAGCCCTACCCGCTTGATCTGCACAGACCACTGACCGTCCATCGGCGTCGCCAGGACGGACCCGGCTGCCAGCATCAGAAGGAGTGCCGCGAGGATCGGTGCGCGACCGGCTCGCGTGATGACGACACTTGTGCCAGCCTCGGACGGCAGCATCGCGGGGGCGATGGTCTGCCGGTGCTGGGGGAAAGGCGTCATGTCGTTGCAGATCCTCATCGTGGAAGACGATGTCGTGAACCGTTGTTTTCTGACCGAACTGCTTGGCGGTCAGGGCCATCAGTGTCACCCGATCGGCAGCGTGAATGAAGCCCGTCGTCTCCTCGCCGAGGCTCGCTTTGACCTGTGCCTGGCCGACATTCAGCTGCCGGACGGTCGTGGCGACAGTCTGCGCGACTGTGTCGGTCCGCAGCGGCTGCTGCTGATGAGTGGCGATCCACCCCCCGTCGGCGCGACCGACTGGCTGCAGAAGCCGATCGACCTGGCTCAGCTGGCGCGATGGCTCTCGCTACCAGGGAGTCTGGTGTCGGGCAACGGCCGCGGCGTGAAACCGGATGGCCAAACCATCTTGCTTGACGATGCGGCGGCGGCACGGGCGCTGGGAGCGGGCTTGCCCAGCCTGCCAGGCCTGCGGCGCTTGCTGGCCAGCGAACTCGAACGCGAACTGCCGCGACTGGCCGAAGCGCTGACTGCCGGCCAGACGGCGCCGCTCGCTGCTGGCCTGCATCGGCTGCAGGCGGCCTGTGCGCTCTGTGGTGCCAGCGATCTGCAGCGCCGCGGCGGCGAACTGCTGGGCGCTCTGCAGAACCCGGACCTTCGCCACGTACTCTGGTGCCGCTATGCCGAGGCGGCGCAGCAGTTGGTGCCGGCACTGCGGGCCTGAGCATGGATTGCTCGCCGATCAACTGACCCAGCGACGCAGCAGCCAGTCGCGCAACTCCCAGGCCGGCATCGCGGCGGCATAGTGATAGCCCTGCGCGAAGTCGAAGCCCTGCTCCCGCACGAAGCTCAGGTCGGCATCGTTCTCCACCCCTTCGGCCACCAGCAGCAGCCCCAGACTTCGCCCCATACCGATGACCGCGCGGCAAATGGCGGCGCTGTCGCGGTCACTGGCCACGCCGATGACGAAGCTGCGGTCGATCTTCAACTTTTCGACCGGGAAGCGCTTCAGGTAGGACAGCGATGAATGCCCGGTGCCGAAATCGTCGATCACCAGGCCCACACCCAGGCTCTTGAGCCGACGCATGATCTCGATGCCATGCTCCAGATCATGCAGCAGCGCCGTCTCGGTAAGCTCCAGTTCCAGTCGATGCGGACTGAGATCGTGCGCGCGCAGCGAGGTTTCGAGCCAGTCGACCAGCGAGGGATCGGACAACTGCGCCAGGGACAGATTGACCGACAGGCGCAGCGGCGGACGGCCTCCGGGCAATTGCCCGTCCAGCTCGGACAACTCGGTCAGCGCGCGATCGATGACCCATTGTCCGATCGGCACGATCAGGCCGGTGCGTTCGGCCAACGGGATGAAGGTGTCCGGATTGATCATGCCGCGCTGCGGGTGTCGCCAGCGCAGCAGGGCTTCGACCGCGTGCACCTCCCCGGATCGAGTCGCCACGATCGGCTGGTAGTGCAGCATGAACTGCTCACCCAGCGCGGCCTGCTTCAGGTCCGCCAACAGCGCCGTGCGCTCCAGCAGTTCAGTGCGCAGGCGTTCAGTGAAGAAGCGATAGGTGTTCCGGCCCTGTGCCTTGGCGTGATACATCGCCAGATCGGCCTTGCGCAGCAACTGGTCGGGATCGGTACCGTCGTTGGGACACAGGATCACGCCAATGCTGACCCCGATCTGCAGGAAATGGCCGTCGATGGAGAAGCCCGGCTCCAACGCAGCGATGACCCGTGAAGCCATTTCGCCGGCTTCTCCGGCTTCCACCAGCGTCGGCAGCAGGATCGCGAATTCGTCTCCCCCCAATCTCGCGACACTGCCTTCGCTGCTGACGCAGGCCAGCAGGCGCTCACTGACCGCACGCAGCAGCGAGTCGCCGATGGCGTGACCCAGACTGTCATTGGCCAGCTTGAAGTTGTCCAGATCCAGGAACAGCAGGCCCAGTGGGCGTCGATTGCGCTGACACTGCTTGATGGCCTGCTGCAAGCGATCCTGGAACAGCACGCGATTGGGCAAGCCAGTCAGCGTGTCGTGAGTGGCCAGCAGCTTGACCTGTTCCTCGGCCCGACGTCGTTCGGTGATGTCGCGCACCTGGACGTTGTAGAGCCCCCCGTCCGGGCCCTGCCAGTAGCTGGCCGAGACCTCGGCCGGAAAGCTGCTGCCGCCGGGGCGCGTGGCATTGAGCAATCGCATCCGGGTAGCGGCACGCGATTGGCCACCGCTGCGGTCGCCGGCGCCATCGCCATCGGCAGCCGGACTCCACGGCAGCAGCTGCTGCAGAGAGTGCCCCTGCAGCTGCCCTTCGCTGACCCCGAACATGCGCTCGCCGGCCGGATTGACCGTACGAATCAGCCCCTTCTCGTCGACCTGGATCAGCGCGTCATGGGCCAACGCCGTCACAGAGCGGAACTGCTCGGCCGAGGCCTGCAGGCGAGCATGACTCTGCGCCAGTCGCTCGGCGCGCAGGTTGAAGGCGAGAGCCAGCTGACCCAACTCGTCCTTGCCCGGTACGGCAATGCGGCTGGCAGCATCCGGCGCCAGTTCCGCCTGCCGAACCTGTTCGGCCATCCGGCGAATCGGGTCAACCAGAATGCGTCGCACCAGCCAGGCGGCCACCAGCGCCACCAGTCCGATGGCCAGCACCAGGTAGATCGCCACGGGGGTCAGCACCGACTCGACGGCCTCGTGCACCAGGCGTCGGGGCTGCACGACGACCAGCTGCCAATGGGTGCCGCCCAGCCGCAGCGCGGTGACCAGCACCGGCTCACCGAGGAAGGGGTCCTTGTCAAAAACGGCCTGACTGACTTCGGCCGCGTCCGCTTCGCTGGTATGCAGCTGCGCCACCACGCGCCTGGCTTCATCGAGCGGAATGCGGTCGGCCGCTTCGCTGATGCGCCGGGCCAGGGTTTCATCGACAGGGCCGGCGGTTTCGGCCGCCCGAGCAAGAAAAGCGGCCATCGGCGCCAGGGTGTCCATCTCCTGCGCCAGCGTGGCAATGCTCAGCGACTCGCCCAGACGAGCTGATTGACCGTGTTCAGAAGCGCCCGGCAGCGTGATGAAAGTGCCGTTGCGGTCGACCATCATGGCGTAGCCACGCAGTGACCGACCGCGTTCGGTGACGAATTTCTGCAGGCCGGACAGGCGCAAGTCGACCGTACTGACGCCGGTGAAGCGCCCACGCGCGCCAAACATCGGCACACTGCAGGTCACCATCGGCTCGGCTGTGTAGGGATCCTGGTAGGACCTGGACCAGTAGCAGCGGCCGGGCTGCTGATGGCGTGCCGGGACGTACCATTCCTCGCGGTGATAACCAGGACCATCGGTGGCGTTGTAGTCGTCGAAGAACTGCAGTCGACCGTTGGCATCGCGCCCCCAGAAGAAGCTCGACCGCTCCACATCAGGCGCGAACGCGCCGGGTTCGGGCCACAGGCCACCGCCGGCAATCAGGCTGTCGCGGGCTTCCAGGTCCAGCACGTGGGGCAGGCTGCGCTGCCACAGGGCGGCATCAGGCGGCAGCACTTCGCCCAGGTTGGCCAAGGAGGCAGCCAGGCCTTCCGCCAGGGCCAGGTGCTGCCCCAGTTCGCCCGCCAGACGCAGCGCGGCGCTGGAAGCCTGCGCCCGTTCGCGGTCGGTCAGCAGCTCATATCCGCGCCAGTAGAAGACCAGCAGCACGATGCCGATCAGGCACACCAGACCCAATACGATGCCTGCCATGGCCTTGGTCAGCAGGCTGCGTCGCCAGGGAATGACGGCCGCGTTGGAATCGTTCATCGACCGGCCGGTCTCGTTGCAGGCACCAAACGCAGACTTGCACCAATTGCCACGCGAGGCAATCGACCCGATCGGCATGTCGCATCACCGGCTCGCCTGATCGCGTGTTGATGAATGAGTCGGAACTCGTGACGAGGGCGACGTTCTGTGGACGTTCCCAACCACCAAGGAGCCACGCATGACTCACCCATCTCTGGCGGTTCGCGCAGCGACCGCTCTTCGTCTTCGCGACAGGCTGCTGGCCCTGCCACTCGCCATCGCCACCCTCAGCATCGGCTTCGTGCTGCCACTGCAGGCCCAGGCGGATTCGACCCAGGCACAGGCAGCCTCGGTACAGATGTATGTGCTACCGAATTGCGGCTACTGCGAACGGGCCCGGCAACATCTGCAGGCGCGCGGTGTGGCTTTCGCAGAGTTCGATATTGCCGCCAGCGCCGAGCACAAGGCACGTTTCGTCGCGCTGGGTGGTCAGGGCACGCCGTTGCTGCAGGTCGGCGCGCAGGTGCTGCACGGCTTTGATCCACCGCGACTGGATGCTGCGTTGGCGGCACTGCCACCCGCGCAGTAGCCGGGGGGATCAGTCGCTGGCTGCTTCGCGCTCGGCCGCAGCCGCTTCGCGGCGGGCGCGCAGTTGCTCGGCCGTTGCCCACAGCAGCGGCTCCAGACCGCGACGAGCCACCGACGAGATCAGATAGACCGGGCCATCCCAGGCCAGCTCGGCGACGGCCTGGCGGACCCGCTCGGCGGCCTCGTCGTCTTCGAGTTGGTCGGCCTTGGTGAACACCAGCCAGCGTGGCTTGTCGAGCAGCTCGGGATCGAACTTGCCCAACTCGGCGCTGATCGCCCGAACGCTCTGCACCGGGTCGGTTTCATCGAGTGGTGCCAGATCGACCAGGTGCCAAAGCAGTCCGGTGCGCGACAGATGCTTGAGAAAGTGAATGCCCAGGCCAGCGCCTTCGGCGGCGCCTTCGATCAGCCCCGGGATATCGGCGATCACGAAGCTGTGCTCGGTATCCAGCCGCACGACGCCAAGGTTTGGATGCAGCGTCGTGAAGGGATAGTCGGCGACTTTGGGGCGCGCCGCCGAGACTGCGCTGATCAGCGTCGACTTGCCGGCATTGGGGAAGCCCAGCAGGCCCACATCGGCCAGCACCTTGAGCTGCATGCGCAGACGCCGTGCCTCACCCGGCGTGCCGTGGGTGAACTGCCGGGGTGCCCGATTGGTGGAACTCTTGAAATGGATGTTGCCGCGGCCGCCTTCGCCGCCGCGGGCAACCAGCAGCTTCTGCCGATGATCGACCAGATCGCCAATCACCTCGCCGGTATCGGCGTCTTCGACCACAGTGCCGACGGGCACGCGCACCTGCAGGTCCTCGCCGCGGGCGCCGGTGCACTGGCTGCCCATGCCGTTCTGGCCGCGACCGGCCCGGAATTTGCGCTGATGGCGGAAGTCGACCAGCGTGTTCAGGCCTTCGTCGGCAATCAGGTGAATCGAACCACCATCACCCCCGTCACCACCGTCGGGGCCACCGAAGGGAATGTACTTCTCGCGACGAAAGCTGGCGCAGCCATGCCCGCCGTTGCCGGCCTGGACTTCGATCACGGCTTCATCAACAAACTTCATCGCTCATTCCTCATGTCGGAGCCCGCCAGTCGCACACGCTGCCACGTTCGGAGGGGCCGAGAAACGAAAAACCCCGCACCAGGCGGGGTCCTTCGACACACCGTGGCGGGACCGACTCAGGCGTCGGCCGCCTCAGTCACCACGGTCACCATCTTGCGATTGCGCGGACCGCCGGTGCGGAACTGCACCTTGCCGTCGGCCAGGGCAAACAGCGTGTGGTCGCGACCCACACCGACGTTCTCGCCGGCATGAAAGCGCGTACCGCGCTGACGCACCAGGATGTTGCCGGCGCTGACCTGCTCGCCGCCATAGCGCTTCACGCCCAGGTACTTCGGATTGGAATCGCGGCCGTTGCGGGAAGAGCCCGCTGCCTTCTTGTGTGCCATGAGCGGAGCTCCTTAACCGTTGATGCCGGTGATTTCGATCTCGGTGTAGTGCTGCCGATGCCCCATCTGCTTGCGATGGTGCTTGCGGCGGCGGAACTTGACCACCAGGATCTTGTCGCCACGACCGTGGCCACGAACCGTCGCGGACACGCTGGCGCCGCTGATCGTCGGCGCGCCGACGTTGATCTGGCCTTCGTTGGAGACCATCAGGACCTGATCCAGTTCGACCGTGGCACCGGCCTCGACGTCCAGCTTCTCGACCCGAAGGACATCGCCGGGAGCGGCCCGGTACTGCTTGCCACCGGTTGCAAATACTGCGTACATGTTCGTGACTCTGCGGACTGCGCGAAAAGACGCGGAAGGATAGCGGGATACCGACATCTCGGTCAAGCCACGAACAGCGCGAGATCGCTTCGGGTGCGGATCAGTGTTGTTGCGTGGATCCCGGCGGCTGCGGCCCGTGGAACAGACTCTCCAGGTCGACACGGTCGAAATGGTACTGACGGCCGCAGAACTCGCAATCGACTTCGGCACGACCATCGTCCTGCAGTGCCGCCATGCTCTCATCCAGCCCCAGCACGCGGAACATCTCGATGACGCGCTCGCGCGAGCAGCTGCAGCCAAAGCGCAATCGACGCCCTGCGCGCACTTCCAACTGTTCTTCGTGGAAGAGCCGGTGCCAGAGCAGCGCTGGCTCGGTCTGCAGCAACTCCTCGTCCTGCAGGGTGTCCAGCAACACGCCCAACCGTGGCCAGCCGTCTTCGTCCAACAGCTCGCTGCTGCCACCACTGCCCGGCATTCGCTGCAGCATCAGTCCGGTAGCTCCGTGCTGGTCGGCGGCCAACAGCAGGCGGGTGGGCAGCTGCTCGGACTGTTCGAAGTAATGTCCCAGTGCCTCGTCCAGCCGATCGCCCAGCAGCGGGACCAGCGCCTGGTAACGCGAGCCACCACTGGCCGGATCCAGCGTGATGGCCAGCACCGTGTTGCTGTCCAGTTCGGCCAACGGCGGCACTTGCGCATGGCCATCGGCCAAGCGCAACAAGCCGCGCAGTTCACCCTCGGCGTTGCACTCGGCAAACAGCAGACGCAGCACCTGATCGCCCTGCAATTGCAGGCGCAGCCGCGTGTCCGACTTCAGATTGCCTTGCAGCAGGGCGGCGGCAGCGACCGCCGAACCCAGCAAGGGACGCACACTCGCTTCGCCGTTGGCGTGGCCAGGCATGTCGTGCAGGCTCTCCTGCAGACGCACATAGGCGCCACGCACACCCAGCTGGGGAAACCACAGGTGCTGCAGCTGATCGCTGAGTGACATCGGTCAGGTTCGCAAAGGGAGGGCACGCATCGGAGCATGCAAGTCTAATGGACGGATCTGGAAACGCCCATGCGCCAGTCTTGATCCGGCCTCCGTGGCTCAGGCGATCGCTGGCGAATCCGGCGCACTTGCGACCCGATTGCGACCACTGTCCTTGGCCGCATAAAGCGCCTGATCGGCGGCCTGCAGCAGCGCCTGCAGGGTGCTGTCGGGGGCGTAGTGGCTGGCCACACCGATGGAGACGGTGGCCCCCAGAGCGGCCGCTTCGACTTGCTGGCGCAGATCGTTGGCCAGCCGGCTGGCCGCCGCGCTGTCCAGACCCGGCAAGACCACCAGGAATTCCTCGCCGCCGAAGCGCGCCAGCAGATCGTCGGCTTCGCGGACTGCGGCAGCCAGCAACGCCACCCGCGTCCCGGCGGCACAGGCCTGGCGCCAGATCTGTTCCAGGTGGTCGTCGAGCCGACGACGATTGGCGATGCCGGTAAGGCCGTCCAGGTGCGCGATCTGCTGCAGCTGACGGTTGGCCGTGGCCAGCTCACGGGTGCGCTCGGCGACCAGCTCCGCCAGCCGCTCGCGCTCGGCCTGCAGACGGTGCAGACGACGGCGGACGAACCAGCGCAGCAGCCACGCGGCCAGCAAGAGCGCCAGCACGAAGGCGAGTGCCGCCACCCACCCGCGTGCGTACCAGGGAGGCTGGATACTGAATCGGTAGGGCTCGATGGACGATTCGCGCCCGGCGGCATCGCGTGCCTGCACCTGCAGCACATAGTCGCCTGGACGCAAACGGGAATAGGCAAATGCCCGGGTCCGCGACCACTCCGACCAGGGTTCGTTGTAGCCCTCCAGCCGGGCCCGATAGCGCGCGCCACCCGGTACCGACATCTCAGGCAGCGCAAACTGGAAGGACAATGCATAGTCGCCGGCCTGCAGCGATGCCGGTGCTGTCTGCAGCTCCAATGGTTGCGCCGCACCGTTCGGAAAGACCTGCTGCACCGCCGTCAGACGCACGCCTGGCACGCCGCTGTCCGACCGCTCAGCCAGATCCGGTCGCGGTCGAAACAGCAACAACTGATGGGATGCCACCAGTGTCAGCGCACCATCACCCTCGATGTAGTGAGCCAGCAACTGGCCCCGACGGAGATGGCGCAAACGCAGTTCCCGCCATTCGGCCTCTACGGGACGGTGCCAGATCCCACCGGCGCCGTAGGCCCAGAGGCGGCCATCGCTGCCCTGCAGTCGTGTCAGCAGGTCGTCGCCCTGACCCACCAGCGGCCCCAGCCGGGTCGGCTGCCATTGCCCGTCCTGCCACAGAAAGTCGCCTCGCTCCGTTCCGACCATCCAGCGTCCGGGCCCCAGCGTCGACAGCAAGGCCGCGTCGTTGATCGCCGTCGCCGGCTGTGGTGTGTGCTCCGGCAGCGCAAACGCCTGGGCCGAGACGATCAGCCCTTGGCCGTCATAGCGCACTTGCCACAAGCCATGTCTGATGGAGCCAAACCACACCTCATCCGGCCCCGTTTCAGCGATGCCAACGACCCGAATCTCCCGCTCATCGGGAAAAGGCGGTGACAGCTGGATCTGCGCACCCGCAACATCCACATGGCGCAGACCCAGTTCGGTGGCGATGTAGTAGCGGCCAGGATGGTGGCGCGAGGGCAGGAATTCACGCGGATAGACCAACTCGTCGCTGATCCGCTCAACGTGTTCGCCCTGCAGCAGCAACAATCGATGATCCTCGGCCAGCAGAGCCCGCTCCTCATCCAGCGCCTGCAGCGCATTCAGACCAGTCGAACCCGCCCAGGACAGCGCCTCGAGCCGGATCTGTTCGCCGGCTTCGGCATGCAATCTCGACAAACCGGCCGAGGTCAGCAGCCAGGTCTGCCCGCGCCAGCGCGCCATCGACATCAGATTGCCCCGCAGGCCATGGCGGGCATCGATCAGCGTCCATTCGCCCGGCCAGTCGACGTGAAAAAAGCCGCCGTCGGCGGCAATCAGCAGCCCCCCACCCAGCGCCGCCACGATGCCGGAGAGAAACCCGGAATCGATCGGCAGTGACCGCCAATGCTGCAGTTGCGCATCCACCAGATAGAGCGCGCCATCGCCGCCCGCCAGCGCCAGGCTGCCGTCGGTCAGACCGAGGCCGTGTTCGAACAATGAAGAATCCGGCAGTCCCGCGGGCATCGCTTGCGGCCACAGCCGATCGCCGATGATTCGCCACCAACGACCGTCTGCGCCCTGCGTCAGATATCCACCGCCGCGGTCGCTGCCAACGGGTGCGGCCGCCAAGGGCACCGGCAGCGCGGCGAAGACCAGATCCTGCAATTCGCTCGTCGCCGGCAGCGGTTGCCACTGTTGCCCGTCAAAGCGGCGCAAGCCTTCCCCGCGAAACTGCAACAACGTGCCCTCGGGATCAGGCCGCAACATGCCAAAGCGGCCAGCGTGGTACCAATGGCGCAAGCGGTCGCTGGCCGGCTCCCACAGGAATACGTCCCGCAGGGCGCGGAAGTAGACGCCTTCGGGCGCGCTGACCACATCCCAGATGTCGGCCAGCTCACGGCCTTGCAGAAACTCGCTGGCCCTGGCGCTCAGATCAACATAGGCATCGCGCCCATCGGCATCCAGGCCGAGATAGCCAAATGCCCCATAGCCGCCAATCAGTACCCGCCCGTCAGGCGCCAACGCCAACGAGCGCACCATGTCGCCATTGGCCAGGGGCAGCAAGGCCCAACGCTCACCATCAAAGCTGAGCAAGCCCTCGGCATGGCCGATGTAAACCATCCCGCGGTGGTCCTGGACGATGGCAAAAGCCTGAGCATCGGCATAGAGCTCGGAGGCGTGACGCACAACCGGCGGATCACCCATCGGCAGCGCCTGAGCGGCCGGCACCAGCAGCACCAGCCCGCAGACCATCCAGCTCCGCAACCATCGGCACAAACCCCTCGGCACACCGCTCCCCCACAGCGCATGGCGGGGCCAAGCTTAGCCGGAATATCCGACAGCGCTCATGCGGCGATGGTCGATCCGGTGCGACGGGGGGCGTGGCCAGCAGGACCTGAACCGGCCGCGTCGTCGAAAATCAGAAGGTGAACTGGGTCCGCAAGGCAATCTGCCGGGTTTGATCGTCGTCGACGTCCGAATCGCCCAGCGTGTAGCTGAGCAACCAGCGCAGGTGGTCGTTGTAGTGATAGTTGAGGCCAATCACCTTGCTGCTCAGATCACCCACCGCAGGGTCGCCTTCGACCCGATCGTAGCGGGCGGTCAGTTCCCAGGCCGGGCGATCCAGCTTTGGTCCGCCGAAGGTACCGGCCGCCGACTTGTAGGCTCGGTAGCCGCCACCGAACAGGTAGCTGGCCTGCAGATAGCCGCTGCGCAGGTGACTGCGACCTTGCTCGTCGGCAAAGCCGGCTCTGCCCAATTCCGATTGCAGCAGCCAGCCGCCATGCTGCCAGGCTGCCTCGATCGCCCAGGCATCGACCTCGGCCTCCGCAGCGCCCGCGGTGGTGGACGCCAGCGTCGGGCGCGGGCCACGGCGTCCGGCGTACTCGTAACGGGCTCGCAGCGATGGCGTATCGCTGGCGCCACGCTCCAGGCTGTACCAGGCGCCCAGATGCAGCACCTCGCCAGGTGAATTCCAGCCGGTGAAGCTGGCCCGGCCGGCGGCACCCCAGCCGTCGTTGCGCGCAGTCGCCTGGTCGCGCAGGCTGAAGACCGTCAGGCCATAGCCCCCGCGACCGTAATCGGTCAGGAAACCCAGTCCCTGCTGATGCTGGCGGCCGCTGAACACGCCACTGGCCGACAGGAACGGACGTTCGGGCACGACCAGGTTGTTGGAGCTGGTCAGCTCAGCCATCGAGCGCAGTGGCTTGAATTGGCCAAGGAACCAGCGGGTATCGCCTACTTGCCGGCGCACCAGCACATCGCGCAATCCATCGGCACCGCCGTCACCGGCCAGTTCATAGACCACGTCTGCGCCCCAGTCACCGAGATCGGCGCGCCATTCCAGCCGGGCTCGACGCAACTCGGTGCCGCCGGACAGCGGCAGCTGATCCTCGTCGAAAGCATGGACGTCGCTGTGAATCCGCCCGGCCATTTTCACGGTTGGCTTGGCGGGTTTTGGGGCGTCGGTGAGCGGCGCTGCGGGCGCGGCGGCGACCGCCGCAGGCGCGCGGGTCGCAACGACCTCCGGGCTGGCACCGCTGTCGGTGGCCTGCGCCTGCTGGCGTTCCAGCCGTTCGATACGATCCTGCAGCCGCGCCAGCTCCTGTTTCAGCTGCCGCAGCTCCGCGGTGACGGGATCACCCTGGCTCCAGGCACTGACAGGCAGCAGACAGGCCAGCCACAGGGCTCGCATGCTGATCGTTGAAGGCATGACCGGCCGCCATCACAAAACTGTCATTCAAATGTAACAGCAGCAGGCCGGGAGCGTCATCGGTCCTATGGCTCGTTCCGAACGAACTCGATGCCTTCGGCCAGGGGGCAATCCAGCCGCAAACCCGTCACCTCACCGGCAGCGTCGCGCTGGAACACGACCTTCTGCAACGCCCCATCGCTGCCGGCGAAGGTGTCCGCCTGATAGGGCCGCAGGCGGATGGGTGGCCGACGGGGGTGACGGGCCACCAACTGGCCAGCGTCGATCTGCAACCAATAGCTGGTCTGCAACTCGGCACTGTCATAGCGACCGGTGAGCTCAGGCCAGCGCTGCGGATCGGGCTGGAAAGGCTGCAGCTGGATCCGCGGCGCAGTCAGCGTGCCATTCAATCCGATGCGGTAGCCCAGCGCGCTGGCCGGCTTTGAATCATCGGCCTCGAAGACCAGCGCCAGATTGCTGGACGGGTCCAATTCGAACTCAGTGGCGCTGGGTGCCGGTAGCGCCGTCGGCTCGCTGCCTTGCCCGGTGTGGAAGTACAGCTGCCTGCCGTCCGTGGTGATGGAGAAAATCAAGGCGGGAAAGAGCTCGTAGTCGCCCGCGTAGGCTCGCAGCTGCCGGCGGCTGGGTCTGGACTTTGCGCGGGTCGCGGCCTGCCACTGGGGATGATCGGCCAGCACGCGGTCAGCCACCCCGTAGGCCAACGCCGCGGCGTCGACCTCGGCGGCGTTGCTGAGCACCGCCACGGCGAAGTCGGCCGCCGGGATGCGCAGCAGGAAGCTGCGAAAGCCGGCATCACGCCCGCCGTGGATCCTTGTATCGAGGCCCCGATAGGGGTGACGTTCCTGGCCCAACGCGTAAAAGCCGGGCGCCAGACCCGCGACCTGACCCTGCTCGCGCATTCGCGCCATCAATGCGGCATCACCGACCACCGGCTGGGTGAAGTTGTGCGCCCAGCGCAACAGGTCCTCGGCGGTGGTTTTCAGGCCGGTCGGCCCTGCCACTGCATAGTTCAGGGGCATGCGCACATGGCCGCTGGCGGTCGGCCCGTAGGATTGCGCGCGGCCCGGCAGCAACGCGGCCAGACTGTCCTGGAAGCGCGTCCGCCGCATCCCCAGCGGATCGAAGATGCGCTGCTGGCAGAAGGCCTGCAGCGATTGTCCGCTGACCCTGCGCACCACTTCAGCCAGCAGGCTGTAGCCGGAATTGCTGTACTGATAAGCCGTCCCCGGCGGGAAGTTGCCACGCCGTTGGGCCAGCAGCATTTGCAGCACCTGCTGGTCGGTCACCAGGTCCTCCCGGCGCCAGCCGGCGGCGGCAAGCAGCGAGCCCTGCTCGCGCAGGCCGCTGGTGTGATTGAGCAGCTGCCGCAGCGTGATCGGTCCGAGATGTGCCGCTTCCGGCAGATGGCGCACCAGTGGATCTTCAATGGAGAGCCGTCCATCGTGCTCGAGCAGCAGGATGGCGAAGGCCGTGAACTGCTTGGACAGGGATGCGGCATGAAACACGGTGCCGTCGTCGATCGGTCGACCCTGTTCCAGGTCGGCCATCCCCACCTGCCGGCTGACCGTGGTGCCATCGATGGACACCGCGAGGGACACACCCGGGCCATCGGTGCGATTCCATGGCGCGAGCAGTTCGGTCAGCACCGCCGGCAACGGCGAGGTTGGGGCCGTTGTCGCCTTTGGCGACGCCGCCGGCGCAAGCAGCAGTCCGAGTAAGAAGATGAGGTGTTTCATGGGCAGCATCCGGTGGCTCAGGAGCAGCAGATGCTGTGCAGACGGTTCCAGGCAGGCGACCGAATACGCGAAGTCGGACGTCCATCGTGGCAAATCGCGCGGTTCAGACGCGTATGTTCAGTCGGTTGCTGACGATGCCTGCTGGTTCCGCCAGACCGAAGGGGCGCTGCCCTGGTGCTTGCGAAAGGCACTGTTGAACGAAGACTTGCTGTTGAAGCCGACCTGCATGGCCAGGTCGACGAGGGTGATGCCCTGGCCGGCTGGCTCGGCCAGCAGACGAGCAGCGTGCTCGACCCGATGGCGATTGACGAAGTCGTAGAAATGCATGCCGGTGCTGCGATTGATCAGTTGCGACAGTGCCCGCTGGGGCATCCCCATCTGCGCCGCCAGCACACGGATGTTCAGATCCGGGTCAAGGTAGGGTCGCTGCTCGGCCATGTGCGTCTGCAGCCGAACAAAGTCCGCTGGATCGACCGGCGCGGGCGGGGCGGTCGTTGCTGCAGGCGCCAGTGTGTCCGCCTCCACCGGCACGCCCAGAAACCAGTGCTGACGCAGCAGGGCCAGCAGCGTCAGCGCGGCCAGAATCAACAGTGCACTGAAGCCCACCGATACCTGCATTGCGCCGAACCAACGGGCCGGTCCGGCAAATGCCACCAGCCACTTGGTCAACACCAATCCATGCGCCACAAAGGACACGACCAGCACGGCGGTCAGCCATGGACCTGTGATGGAGCCCGGGTTTGAGCAGGTTTGCGCGTAGACGCGGCGATAGCGCCGCAGCAACACCACCAGGGCGATGAAGTAGGCATAGAACTGCACATGCAGGGCCAGCCCGGGCAGGTCGATCCCACCCCGATACCTCAAGCCCAGGAGCAACGCGACCAGCACAGCCAGCAGTTGCAGCCCGGCCAGCCACCACAGCCGCCGCATGGGGCGCCCGGGAAAGCACAGTTGACGCCCGTAGGCATGCAGCAAAGGCATCTGCAGGAAGGCCAGCGGCAATCGCCACGGCAACATTGCCTGCAGCCACTCGGGCAACAGCGGCGCCAGCCAACCAACCACATCGACCGCGGTCAGCAGCAGGAAGCCGGCCAGGTAGCGATTGGCCTGCTGCAATGGCCCGCGCCCAAACCAGAGGAAGGCGGCCAGCAGCAGGCAAAGCGCCAGTGCAGCCAGGCCCAGCGCGGTCAGTATTGATGGAGGCATGGCGCGCGCAGACTAGCGCGAAATGGCGGAGGGAGTGGGATTGCTCGGCTCATCCATGAGCCTCACCCTCCGCGCTGTCGCGCTCCGGGCTGCGCGCGAATCTGCTCCAGGCAGATTCGTCAAACCGCGTGGGTTCTCACCCACTCCCCGAGGGCTTCGTGAAAGCTCGAGACGATTGGGTGGTGGGTGGGTTTCCGTCGAAATGGCGGAGGGAGTGTCCGCCCAACAAGGCGCCCATCGATTCCCAAGAACCCCCAAGAAATGGCGCTGTAACACCCTGTTTTCAATTCAACTGCCCTGTTCGTCTGCCAGCGTCACCCATTGACCGCCAACTATAACCAGCACATCATGTGCGGGTACACGTGCGGGCACCGGAGGCGGTAATGGCGCGAGCAGTGAATCGGCTGTCTGACATGGTAGTCAAGAAGGCAGGCTGCGGCATGCACGCCGATGGCGGCGGGCTGGTGCTGCAGGTGAAGAACGGCGGCCGCAGCTGGCTGTTTCGCTACCGTGACCGGGCAACGGCCAAGGTCCGGGAGATGGGTCTAGGGTCTGTCGTGTCCGTGCCGTTGAAGGAAGCCCGCCGACTGGCTGCGGACTGTCGTCTGGCGCTGGCCGAAGGCCGCGATCCGCTGGCCGAAAAGCAGGCCCGCAAGGATGCTCTGGCCGCTGCCATCAGGGTGACGTTCGCCGAGTGCGCGGGCCGCTACATCGACGCCCACAAGGCCGGATGGCGCAACGCCAAGCACGGTCAGCAGTGGCAAAACACGCTGACCACGCACGCCAAGGCAATCATGGCTCTGCCCGTTGCCAGCGTTGAGACTGCGCACGTTGTCGGGCTGCTGGAGCCTATCTGGACAACGAAGACCGAGACAGCGACCCGCGTCCGACAGCGCATCGAGGCCGTGCTCGACTGGGCCACCACGCGTGGCTATCGCAGCGGTGAAAACCCGGCGCGGCTGCGTGGTCATCTTGAAAACCTGCTGCCCAAGGCGCGCAAGGTCAAACGCGTGCAGCACATGGCCGCCATGCATTACGCAGAGGCGCCGACGTTCCTGGCTGAGCTACGCAAGCGACCGGGATTATCTGCCCGTGCTCTGGAGCTGATCGTGTTGACCGCCACCCGTGCTTCGGAAGCTGTCGGCGCCACGTGGGCGGAGGTCGACCTAGACGGTGCTGACGGTCCAGTCTGGACCGTTCCTGCCGATCGGATGAAAGCCGGCCGCGAACACCGCGTAGCGCTCTCGGATGCAGCCGTGACCCTGCTGCGCGATCTTCGACCGGCCGACGCCAAGCCCGATCAGTATGTGTTCCCCGGCGCGCGGAAGGGCAACGCAATGACCATCGCCGCACCGCTGCGCATGCTCCAACGAGACATGAGCAAGCCGGATCTGACCGTGCACGGCTTCCGGTCATCGTTCCGGGATTGGGCAGCAGACCGCACCACCTTCGACCGCCGGACGATCGAGGCCAGCTTGGCGCACGTGGTCAAGAACCAGACCGAAGCGGCGTATCTGCGCAGCGACGTACTGGTGAAGCGATCTAAGTTGATGCAGGCATGGGCGGACTATCTCGCCAAGCCTGCGAAGGCCTGCGAGGTGGTGGCTATCAGGAAGGCAGCTCCATGAAGTGGATACCGATCAAGGACGCAGCGCGCCGCATGGGTATGAGTCTGGACGAACTGATAGAGCGTGTCGTAGATGACGACTCATTGCAGGAGCTACCCTGGGCCATCAAATGCAATGGTTGGGAAGTGATTCAGTGCGCAGGGAAGCGCGCGGCCCTTCTTGCGAGGAAGCCGGGAGACCCGAAAATTGAATCCAACGAGTGTGGTTCCCCGAGGCGATCATTGGCGGGGCACTACCGCATGCACTCCGGGAGCTCAAAAAATCTGGCTCTGTCGTGGCCTAATCCTGGAGTGCGCACAGACGTCCTGCTCTGGACTGACGCGTTCGATTGGGTAACCCCGGACGACATACTCTTACCGATCGAGACGACCCCTTGTAGCGCCGATGAGGTACTGATCGACGCCGAGGCCATGGGCTGGCTTGCCGACACGATCAACACTCAGGCCCGCGAGACACTGCTGACACTGATTGGCACACTCACGATGGCGGCCGGATTAGACATTCACGGACCTATTGACCCCGCGGCTCAGCGCATCGAGCAGTGGTGCAACCAAGCCGGCGCCCCGGTTAGCAAACGTACGATCACGACCCGATTGGCTGAGGCACGCGACCTCGTTCGCAAGGTGAATTTGCAAACCTAGGTCGCTTTTTGCAGACCGCTGACTGCGCGGGCACGACACACGACTCTGCTCCCACGTTCAACCAAGTGGGAGTCGACATGCGAAACCGATTCATCCGAGGCGCCGAGCTCTACAGCAGCTCCGGCATCGGCCAGCGCGAAACAGTTCGCAAGCTGGAAAAGGCCGGACTGTTCCCGCCGCGCATCATGCTGAGCAGCCGCTGCGCAGCATGGCTTGAGCACGAAGTTGACCGCCGTAATGCCGCTGTAGCCGCTGGCTGCACCGATGACGAGCTCCGGGAGCTGATCCGCCGAATGGTCGCCGAGCGTCAACAGGCGAGGACCGCATGAACGCCCGGCAAGCTGACGAGCACGCACGAAAAGTCGCCGATGCCGCAATCTGGGACGCCTGGCACGCGTCAATCGTCGCGGATTCCATCGCCGAGGATCTGGAGCCACAAGCAGCGACTGCGACGCTGAAGTCGCTCGCCGATCGCTGGGTCGAGATCATCAAACCCGACTCCGATCGCGAGCACATCGCCGCTGCTCTGGCGGACTTGGAGCGGATGACCCGGATCACCCTCGGATTCCTGGAGGGAATACCGGCAAACGAAGATGCGGCGTTTGTCCTGACGCAGGCGCGCGACCGGCTGGTCGCCGCTGCTGAGGCGTTCCGATGACCGCGGACGCTCTCCGCGCCATCGGTGCGCTTGCCGTGATCGACGGCGAACGCCTGGAACTTATAGCGCTCCGGCCCGCTGGCGTCGGCCTGATCATCGACCTGCGGCGCTCAGATGGCCGGGTGACCACGATTCGGTGCACAACGGCAGATGCGCCAGGGCTCGAACGCCTGAAAGACGCCGACCGTGGCCGAGTCAGGTCGGCGTTGCTGACCCTGCACCGCCCGCCGCCGACCACTGCGGCTTGACCGCTGACCTTCCGCGCTCTGCGCGAGTCGCTCCCGGACGCTCCGGAAAAGGAAAGGCCACCGGCGATGGTGGCCCATGGAGATCCAGCGGATGACGAAGCCGCCTGACAACTGTACAAATGAACAGCATGGCCCGCAAGGCCTTGTAGCGCGATGGCAGCTGCTGCTGACAGCAACCAGAGACCGCAGGCTGTCGCGGGTACCGATTGCCGTGCTCGCATGTGTTCTCGATCGGATGGGCCAAAAGGGAGAGGCCTGGCCGTCAATTCGTGGAATCGCCGAGCACGTTGGCACGGACGTTCGGAGCGCAGCCCGCGCAATCCGCTTGCTAGTTGATCTCGGATATGTCGATTGCGAGCAGGGGCGAGGCCGTCAAAACAGATACCTACTGAGGGGCCACGGCCCCACACCGGTGTGGGGCAAATCCCCCATAGGGTGTGGGGGAACTGCCCCACACGGTATGGGGCCACAGCCCCACGAAGTGTGGGTCCACAGCCCCACCGAATCAGTTTCAAAATCAGATTCAGTAAATCAGCGTCAAAAATCGGATAGTCGCACGCGTTCGCGTGCTTCCGCGGATCCGGTCGTCATCTGCCTCCCGTTGGCCGACAACTCCGACTACGCCATCACGCAAGCGAAACTCGAAGAGCTCGCCGAGCTGTACGAAGTCGACGTGCCAGCCCAGCTTCGGGCCATGGCGGGTTGGCTGCTGGGAAACCCAAAACGGCGGAAGACTCGGAGCGGAGTGATGCGCTTCGTGACGGGCTGGCTGGCTAGAGAGCAAAACGCGCCGCGGCCAACGAGCACGAGATTTGACGCTGGCGCCCGTGGCGGAGCCGCAGGGCAAGTCGCTGCCCGAATCGCTGAGCGAAAGGCCCGCGAGCTGGAGGCGGCGAACCGGGCCGAGCTTGATCGCTTCGGGATGGGGCAAGCCAATGACTGAACGCTGGACCTGCCCGGACCACGGTGAATACGGCGCTGACCGATTCTCGGTTGACTGGCGCTGCCCGGATTGCGAGCGAGCGGCCAATGCTGCGCTGCAGGCGTACAGAGGCGCCCGACACCGTTACGCGCACTGGCGCGATCGGTCAGGCATACCACCGCGCTACCGCAGCGCCATATCGGCCAGCATCCAGCCTGTGAGCGAAGGCGCGCGGCTGTTGCGCCAGGCTGTTGAGACCATCACCTCCAACATCGCCGAGACCATCAACACGGGCCGGGGTCTGGTGCTGATGGGACCGCCAGGCGTGGGCAAGACCTTGGCGCTGGCCGCGATGGTCAACGCCGCCTGTTCAACCACGCTGGCTGTCTACGCGAGCTGGCCCGACACGGTGGCCAAGGTCAAGGCGGCCATCAGCAGCAAGTCGAAGGATCGCGACCTGATCGACACGCTGATCGCTGCGCCGCTGCTGGCGTTGGACGAAATCGGCGTCAAGGCCCTTTCGGATTGGGAGCACAACGAGTTGTTTCGGCTGGTTGACTCGCGATACGCCGAATGCCGCCCAACCCTGATCGCTTCCAACGTGATGCGCGATGCCTGGGCGAATGCCGTAGGCGAGCGGATTGCCGACCGGTTGCGAGAGTGCGGCCCGACGCTGGCGATCACAGGCGAGTCGCAGCGCGGCCGCATCCCGCTGTCCGGACCGGATGCTGTGCAGCCGCCGCCGCGTGAGCTGGTGGTGCGCGTCCACGAGCACGGACGTTGGAAGGACGTGCGCCATGAACTCGACTGACCTGGCCGACCAGCTGGCCGCCGAGCTTCGTCGCCGCGGGCACACGATCACCCCAGATGGCCGGGTGTCCCTCCCCGTCGCGGCTGAAATTCTGTCGAAGAGCCAGGGCACATTGCGGAACTGGCGAACCGCCGGCAAAGGCCCGATCACGGTCAAGGTCGGCGGCAGCCTGAGCTATCGCCTGACCGATCTGGTCGCATTTATGCAGTCGTGATAATTCGTGATAAATCGTGAGAAATCCTTTGTTGACAATGATTTAGGTAAGTCCCAGAGTCGGCTTTATGGATATTCGAGACGAGACATTCAATCGAATTCGGGTCGGCCATCGCGCTGAAGAGCAGTTGCGCAGCATCGTCGTTCGCCGCGACGACTTGAGCCGGCGCCTGACCCAGATGGCAGCGGCCAACCGGCAACTGCGCGAAGAGGCCCTACAGCTGCGCAACCGCGCGGATCGTCTGGAGAAGTCCATTGGACTGGTTCAGTCGCAGGAGGCGCCGTGCGGGATCAACGGCAAGCTGGTTGATGGCGAAGCTCTGAGCAGACGACTCGGTGAGATCGAAGCCCAGCCCGCCGCACTGCGCACGCAGGCCACCGAACTCACCGACCGAGCCGCCCAGATACAGCGCGAGATGGACGAGCTACGCGGACCAGCGAACGATGCAAGGCGCCTTGTCGATTCTTTGCTCTCCCATCTTGGTGCGAGATCGATTCGACAGGTGCTAGTTGACTGGGTCGATGTAGACGGCGAGCTGACCGCGCGTGCGATCGATTCACAGCAGGCAATGAGTCGGGGCGGCGTCGTCACTGGGGGTCAACTGTGAGCACACAGAAGATTGCCGAACTGCGCAAGCAAATCTTCGCACTGCGCGCGCAGATCGATCGCTTGGATGCGCGACCGGCCGATGCGACCGAAGTTCGCGCCGTAATCAGGTCGGCCGTCGATGGTGTTGACTTGGCGCGCGGAGAGATGGTGCACGCCGCCCGAGCCTTTGCACTGGACGCGCGTGCAACACACCTGCGCCTGAACGATCCGATCGGATTGCCTGACCTGATCGCACTCATGGGCCGCGACGCGGTTGCTGATCGCATCTTCGATCTAGCTCGACCCCACTGCGATGGCGGCATACCGAGCGCGGAGCGTGCAGCTCAGCGCGCCAAGCTGGCAGACGAACTGCGCAAGGCGGAGCTTGCCGAAGAGCGGGCCATCCTGGACGAGTTCGACCGTGGGAACTATGTCGACCGCCGCGGTACCGCTTCGCCGGAAATCCTGATCGAGAGCTGGACATGACCGTCAGGCAGATCAATGGACGACCGCAGGTCAGTTGCACCGCCGAGCTCATTGATGCGCTCAAGGCCAGCAATTTGGATGACCGCGCCGACCGGATCAGCGAACGCCTGGACGAGCGGCTTTCTCACCTTGGGCTCACGCTTTGGGACGTGCGGGCGATCGTGGAAATGGTCGAGCTTGAGCACGACGCGCTGGCTGCCAGCGTCGACATCGTTCCAAGCCAAAGCGTCATTGACGCCAAGCTCGAGGAGATGGCCAAGGCCGGCGCGCTGAGCCCGTCCAACGCTGAGATCACGCAGGCTGCCAGGATCTCTGAGAGGCAGCGCATCCTGGAGTTGCAGGCCATGCACGAGCCGGGATTCGAAGAATCGCTATCGGCCGCGATCAACGATGGGACATTGCCCACCGAGTACGCGCTGCAGCTGTTCGCCGAGATTCGGGAGCGCGGAGTCACGCTGAGCGGCATGCGCGCCGGCAGCCCGGCCGTCATCCCCTTCGCCGCCGTAGGCGAGAACAAAACGCCCCCGGGCCACACCTGGGACAAGTTCACAAAACCAAAGGCCTAAACATCATGGCTCACATGGACATCTTCAACGCCAATCCGTTCAGCATGGTCGAACTCACGGCAGCCGTGAACAAGCTGCCCACCATCCCCACTGCCCTTGGCGACCTTGGACTCTTCACCGTCAAGCGGATTCGAACAAAGACGGCCAGCTTCGAAGAGAACGAAGGGTCCATCAAACTGATCCCAACTAGCCTGCGGGGCGCGCCACTGACTCAGCGCGGTAGAGATGTCCGAAAGCTCCGCTCACTGACTGCGCCGCGCATTGCCAAGGCTGACAAGATCACGGCAAGCGAGCTTTCGGACGTGCGCGCCCTTGGCAGTGAGACGGAACTCGCACAGGTCCAGACCGAAGTCGCCAGGCGCATGTCAGCGCTGCGCGGCGATGTCTCACTTACATGGGAGAACATGCGCCTTGGCGCCGTGCAGGGTGTGGTCAAGGACGCCGATGGATCGGACCTGTACAACCTGTACGACACCTTCAATGTCACCCATTCCGAGGAAGTTGATTTCGACCTCGACAACGCCAGCCCGTTGCCTGGAGCCCTGCGCACCAAGTGCTCGGAGATCGTCCGCGCTACCCGCCGCGCGTGCGGCAATGCGTGGGACATCCGGCGCAGCTACGTGATGGGCCTGTGCGATGACACGTTCTGGGATCAGCTGATCGCGCATCCGGAAGTGCGGAACACCTACCTGAACACGTCGGAGGCAGCCGAGCAGCGAGGCGACCGCCACACCGGTATGTTGAGCTTCGGCGGCATCATGTTCATGCACTACCCAGGAACCGATGACACCACCGTCCGTGTGCCTACAGGAACGTGCAAGTTCTTTCCGGTCGACATGGCTGGAGACTTCTGGCAGGCCGTTTTCAGTCCTGGCGAGTTCCTCGACGCCATCGAAGATGCCGCCAAGGAAATGTACGCCCTGACGATCCGTGACCGCGATCGCAACGCGTTCGTAGACCTGGAGGTCTACAGCTACCCACTGTTTGTGTGCACCCGCCCTGCAGCTCTGCAGCGAGCACGGAACACCTAGCGTGTGTGCCAGCGACCGGTCTGGTCTCCTTATTGCTTCTACCAGACCGGTCGCATCTCCGCAAAAATGCATAAGTGATTGATTTCATTGGGTCCCTTTCAATGGTTAGGGATTCCAACCGCGATCCGATGAGGTCGCGGTTTTCGACACTTTTTCGACTCCGTGAATAGGGGCTCTACTTTTTTGCATATTCTGAGGCTCCGCTGATGGCACGTAGGAAGGAAGAACTCGAGCTTTCGCTGGTCGACAACTTCACTCGTGGCCTGAAAAGCATCGACCGGGGCGTCAACGGGCTCGGCGCGTCGATTCTCAAGATCAACGCTGCCGGCGAGCTGGCAGCGAAGGGCATCAACCTGATCGGGGGCGCCGCAAGCGCGCTTACCGGTGTGGTCACTGGCGCGGCTGATCTGGAAGAAGCGATCGATCGTGTCGCGTCCATCAGCAACGCCACCGCCGAAGAGCAGTCGGCCCTCTACGCGGCGGTGCAGGAAGCGTCTGACCGCTACAACGTCAGCGCTCTGCAGGCGGCCGAAGCCCTGCGGCTGCTGGCCGAGGACGGATTCAGTGCACAAGGCGCGATCACCGCCCTGGGCAGCGCGCTGGCCTTTGCCCAAGCCAATGGCCAAGGCGCGGCGACCGCGGTGCAGGCGCTGGGCTCAGTACTGGATCAGTTCGGCGAGCCTGGCGAGAAAATCGGCGCCCTGGCCGACGCCATCACCGCGACCGCCCGGGAGTCTGGCACCAGCGCAACAGCGATCCAGGAAGGGCTAGCACGCGTCGGTGTGGCTGCCGAGCAGGCCGGGCTATCGGTCGAGACCACCACCGCGCTTTTGGGTCTGCTGGCTCAAAAGGGCATTGAAGGCGGACGCGGTGCGCAGGCCTTGGGCACGGCCATCCAGGACCTGGCCAACCCCGCCAGCACGGCCGGCCGCGCCCTGGAAGATCTGGGCATATCCGGAGACGACTTCCTTGGCGTGCTGAGTCGGCTGCAGTCCGACAGCACCGCGGCAGAAGAAGTGCTGGCCGCCCTGGGTAATCGCCCACGGGCTGCACTGCAGGCGTTGCTTGATGAGGGTGGCGGCGCGCTGCAGCAGTTCATCGAGCTGATCCGCAATTCCGCCGGCGCCAGCCAGGAAGCCGCAAAGGATCTGGCCGGCGGCTTCAACGTCCAGCTAGATCGCCTGCTGAACGCAGTTGCCGGTGTACGCGATGAGCTGGCGCAACCCCTGCTGGAGCCGCTCGCCAATGAGGCCGGCGAGCTGGCGACGAAGCTGCGGGAGCTGGCCGCGTCCGAGGGCTTCGGTCGGTTGAAGGACCAGATTGCCGAGTTCGCCAGCGCCAGTGCTGCGGCGATCGGTGAGTTCATCGAAACGTTCGATTTCAATGAGGCCGTATCCAGCACATCCGCGGCGGTCTCGGCAATCACTGCCGATCTGAAACGCCTTGCAGATGCTGGCATCACTGTGGCCGATGCTGTCAACGGCACCGTCAAGGTGTTGGAGGCGCTGAAAACGGTTAGCGACGTGGTGTCGCTGCAGCCGCTGGTGGGGCGCCTGATCGAGACGAACAACGCGATCACCGCCCTGGCTGACGATGCACCGGCCGCGGCGGGTGGCATCGATGACCTGGCGGCTGCTGGGCAGCGGTCCGGCAACGTGTTCACCGGCCTGCAGCGTCGCATCGATGAGCTACGCACCGCAGCTGGTCAGCGGCTGCAGGAAGCGCTGAGCGCAACCCGCCAGTCGATCGCCAACGTCAACGATGGTGTCGCCCGGTCCATCCCAACGCTGGTGCAGTACGAGACGCGCATAGCCGCCGCGGCGAAGGCCGGCGACGCCGCCGAAGTAGCGCGCCTGACGGCTGCATACAGCAAGCAAAAGCAAGAGCTGCTGCAGGCTGCCGAAGGCGCCGGCACGTTGTCCGAACGCATGGTGAAGCTGCGCGCTTCGATCGCTGCAGCCCTGGAGCGGGGCGATACCGACAAGGCCAACGGCCTGGCCAAGCGGCTGGCCGAGATCCAGCGCGAGGCGCAAAAGGCAGACGCCGAGCTGCAGAAAATCCTAGCCAAGAATGGCGTACTCACCGGGCAGACGGGCCAAATTGTCGACGGCAACCGGAAGGTCGCCGACAGCAATGCCGACGTGACCGAGAGCAACGCCAAGGTGGCCGATTCGGCCAAGCAGGTCGGCGAGGGCGCGAAGCAGGCGGCCGACGGGCTCAAAGTGCAGGTGACCGCAGCCGACGCCGCCCGGTCTGCAGCGCAGGCCATCGCCGCCCGCATCAAAGCCCTGCGTGAGGAATTCAGCTTCAGCGCTGGCGCCGCTGAGGCCTTCGAATTGCGCTTGAGCGCGTTGAACCGGGCCATGCTGGGCAGCGGCATCAGCACGGCCATTGGCCAGTATCAGGCGAGGCTAGAGGGTGTCGGCGCGACCATTCGCCGACTGGTCGAGACGCAGGCGCAAGCCGCCGACCAGATCGAAGGCAGTCTAGGCCTGGCTGGCGCCTATGGCGACCTGGATACGGTCATTGCCCAGCTACGCGGCCTGGAAGCCGAAACACGGAACGTCAACGGACGATTCAATCTGCTCAGCGAACAGCGGCTGGACCAGCTGCGGGCGCAGATTCGGGCGACGACGGGCGACCTGCAGCAGACGGCCCGCCAGTTGGATGACCTGATTGACCGGCTGCAGGACGAGCGAGACCGCCGCAACAACGATCAGGAGTCCATCGCAAAGCGGGAGTATGAACGCGAGCTTGGGCGCATCGCCGAGCTTGAAAGGACAGGCGGCGAGGCGGCCCGTCGGCGCGCTGAGGAAGCTAGGCGCCTGGCCCGGGAGAACCACGATGCGGAACTTCGCGAGATCCGCGAGCGCGCACAGGCCGACCGCGATCGCGACCGGGAGCGCGACGAACGCGAGCGGGCCCGACAGGACCGTGGCCGCAACGAACGCACACAGACCAGCAGTGCCGCGGACAGCGGTGGTGGAACGGCGTCTGGTGCGGTCAGCATCACGATCAACTACACCCCTACCGTGGGCGACCTTGGAAGCGAGGAGGGCGTCAATCGCCTGGCTCGGCTCATGTCGACCAAGCTCGACCAGATGCGCCGAAGGAGTCTCTAGCCATGGCCTTTGAACCAACACCGCCGGACCGCGTGCCGGAGCCAGATCCAACCGCCGAACTGCTGACGGTCCTGAAGATGGTCAACCGCCAGGCGCGTCAGTCGCAGGCCTTCAGCATCGCAAACACGCTGGCGCTGTGCGCCATGATCGTCACTCGCCGAAACCCTGACAGGTTCCAGGAGCAGTTCGACACCATGATTGCTGGACAGGCCGAGAAGATGCCCACTGCCGAACGTGAGGATCTGCAGGAGATCGCCTCGTGCCTGCGAAAGGCTATCGCTGCGGCTGAGGTGCTGAGCTAACCGAGCGGCGGCAGTCACTGGGTAATTCCCCCAGTGAGCCGCATTCGCAAGGATCTAGTGACTGTGGACAAACCACAGTCAGACGAGCACCGAACCTACACCACGAAGCACGGCTTCGATCGCCTCGCGGGGCTTAGCGCCGGTCGCGAGCATCTGCAGGGCGCGGTCGCCGATCCTCTGGACGGCCGCCTCGGGCAGACCGAAGGCGCGCTGCCGACAAGCGCAAGGCCGTGCTGATGCTGCTGCAGGACAGCGAGTGGCAAGGGTGGAGCGACCGGGAGATTGCGAGGCGGTGCGCTGTTAGTCAGCCGTTCGTATCGAAGATTCGCCCGTCACTGATAACCGCTATCAGTGAGCCCGCACCGCCGACCGCCGACCAGCAGACCCGCACCTACACCACGAAGCACGGCACCGAAGCCGTGATGAACACCGGTCGCAGCCCTGGCGACCGTCACCGGCGACCCTGGCGCCATGCCGACCCCGTTCAAGTGCCCCATCTGCAGCTGCACGAGCTATGTGCGGATCGCCAGCGCCACGCCGCACCGTCAGGCTGTGTATGCCTGCCATGGGTGCACGGTTCTGTTTCTCGACGTGGAGCGCTTCACCTTGAAGGGACCGCCGCCAGGACCACCGCGGCCGGCTGGTTGGGTCATGCCACCGAGCGGGTAGATATGTGGGTAGACCTTCTACATAGCATTTATTGTGTAGACAAATCAGGCACATAGGGCCATGTGGTGGCGGAGGGAGTGGGATTCGAACCCACGGTGGTATTGCTACCACGCCGGTTTTCAAGACCGGTGCATTCAACCGCTCTGCCATCCCTCCGGTACCGCAATAACTTATCCCAGCCGTGCACGCTGTGCGCGCAACCACGCCGGTTTTACTCGGCGCATCCCTGCGCCTCGCCCTTCGGGCTGCGCCCAGCGCCATGCGCTGTGCTCGTGCGCGATGGCTCCCGGCCATCGCGTCAAGACCGGTGCATTCAACCGCTCTGCCATCCCTCCGCAGACTGACCCAGGCATCGATGGGCAACTTCGCGCCTGGTGCGGGCGCAGAGGATAGCCCAGCCGGTGGCCTTGCGCAGCGGATTGGGCGGAAACCGTCGGTTTGGAGAGCGCCACCGGTGCCGTGAGGGCACCGGTGGCTCTTGGGTAGAGACGGACGCGGTGATCCGCGTCCGTCTGGGGGGGCGCAGGCGCAGAAAGGTCGAACTGCGCCGGTCCAGACCCTACAGCGCGCTGACCGGTTCGGTCTGCACGACGCCATTGACCTTGATCTGGCCTCCGCCGATCTCGACCAACTTCGGTTCTCCGCTGGCATCACGGGCAAAGGTGCGGAAGCGGAACACCGGCCGTTCCACCGCGTCCTGAGTGATGTCGCAGAGGACTCGCGCCGCGATCGCTTCGCCCAGCACCAGACTGCGGGTATTGTCGGTGCGCCAGTGCACGCCGCCCATCGACCGGCCCATGGCCACGTTCTGGGCCAGCTTGTTGAGCTCGCCTTCGATGGTGAGCTCGCTGGCCGCGAAGCGACCCAGCTCGATGCGCTGCCACAGATCATCCTTGAAGCCGGTGAGCCACGATCGGATCTGCGGCTTGACGCCGTAGGGCAGTTCGGCCTCCAGCAAGCGGCTGAAGGGAATGGGCTTGCTGACAGTCTGGCTCTGGCAGCAACGACACTCATGAGGATCCTTGGCCTTGATCTCGTCGCTGCACTGGCACTCCTCGCGAGGTTCCAGCAGCTGGAACCAGGCCTTGAGAATCGTCACGCAGGCGCCGGCGACGGTGGCGTGTCCGGCACCGTAGGCAGGATGGGTCGGACTTCCGGGGGAATAGGCCATCGGCAGCAGATAGCCACCCTGCTGCTTGAACAGCCACTTCGCCGCTTCGGTCTCGTAGAGCCATTTCGGCAACCCATACGGGCGCTTCTTGCTGTGCTGCAAATGAACCAGGCCGCCGTAGGCTTCGGGGCGCAGGCGCAGATGGACCTGCCACTTCTGATACCAGACGACCTTCAGCGCCCGGGTAGCGACCTCGGACACCAATGCCAGCAGATTCGGTCCGCCGAGCACGCCAAAGCCGGCTTCGCGGCGACAGTCGTTGGCGTACGGATTGCCGTCGGTCCACTTCACGCCGCCATTGAGCAGCAGCAAGGCGGCGTTGAAGTAGGCCTGGTGCAGGGCGTCCTTGTTGACGAAGCGCGCCATGTCCCGAATCGTGCTGATGTAGCGCGGTTCGGGATCATAGAAGTCGGCGTTGTCCTCGTTGGCCTGCGAGTAGGACTGGTCCAGCCGGTCCTTGCCACTGTTCTGCGCATGCAGCCAGTCGCCGTAGTCCGTCAGGTAGTCGACGCCGCTGCGGTAGGGCAGCTGCCGCGGGTCGATGGTCTGCGTGCCAAAGCCGATGGGGCGCACGAAGAACTGGCTCAGCAGCGGGCCGACTTCCTCCCCGGGCAGGCCCAGACGGAACAGGCTGGACGGCTTGAACAACGCCGATGGTGCGGGTCCGCCCGCGGGCTTGCCAGGCACATCGATGCCGCTGCGCAGCTTCTGGGGGTCGCCCCCTGCCGTATCAACGACGCCCTCAAAGGCGGCATTGATGTCACTGGTCGCCGCGGCCACATCCGCATGGCCTTCGAACTCATTGAATGGAATGTCGCGCAGCCGTGCCATCCAGTAGAGCTCGACCATTTCCGCGGCGGTCGTGTCCGACTGCACCGTCGGCGCCGGCGGCATCGAATAGGAATGCGGATCGTCGATCAGGCGATCGCGAGCCAGTCCCGCACGCGGGTTGGTGAACTGGGCGGTCTTGCAGCCGAAACCGCGAGGGATGGCAGCGAAACCCGGTGGGTTCTGGCTGTCGGTGCAGTCCAGCGGACCACCGTCGACCAGGGTCGTCGCCTTGACGAGATCGCCAATGGCATCGACATCGACCTCGCCAAAATCGTTGTGCGGCAGCGTCTTGTGGAAACTGCCCAGACCCTGCAGCGGATCTGCGCCCCTGACCGGGAAATTGCGGCTCTTGTCGCCGTTGTCTTGCTGATCGACCGGAACGGTCGGTGGTTTCTCCTCGCACATGGGTGACTCCTTCGCCGACAGGCTGGGTGGGTGCCTGGAGAAGGTGGGCGTGGCGTGATGATTGTCTCAGTGTGTGCTGGGCGACGAAGGCGGAAGGCAAAGTGCGCGATGACGCCTGTCAGCCTATCGCCGCTCGTAGACGCCGCGACCGTTGTACACATACGGAGGCGGCGGTTCGATGGGCCAGTTCAGTTCCCGCAGGATCCGCTTCGCCCGCTGTCTGAGCGGCGCCCATTCCGGTCGTGCCATGCAGCCCGGATCAGTGTCCTGACTGAAGACGTCCTCGGGCAGTGCCCAGAGATCCTCCGCCAGCTGATGGATCTGTTCGGCCAGGGCCGCTGACATGCCTTTCGGTGCCAGGCTCAGGAAGGCCTCGCTGCAAAACTTGAACTCGTTGATGGTCTCTTCAGGCACATGACCGGGTGACAACGCCTGGATTTGCTCGGGAGCCGATACCGCCACCGCTTGCAGAGCGTAGCGGAACTCGCGCTCGGCCCAAGCGGCCAGTTCCTCTTCGGTCAGTGACGGCTGGTCGCGTTGCCCACCGGGCAACCACGCCCGAAACAACCAGTACGGCAGCAACAGCCACGACCCGATCTGCATCAGGCCGCGGCGCATGCTCAGTCCTCGGCGTAGGTCTTGATCGCCGCCTTGCAGATTGCGCCGTCCGGGTCGGCCCGGCACTGCTCGCGCATGCCCTCACAGGCGGCCATGCCGATCTTGCGCCCGGCTTCCACCGCCGTCTGCGCGATCATCTGTGCCGGCTTGTTGTCCTGCCTGGCAGCTTCCTTCTCGGCCTCGGCCAACTGCACTTCCAGTCGGTCCACGCAGTGATCGTAGGCACGCTCGACGGGATCCCCACCGCAGGCGGTGAGCAGCAACGCGCCGAGCCAAAGCATGCTTCGCATGAGCCTTTCCCCTCCGAGTGACGCTATGAGCCGAACAGGTCCGCTCGACCCTGTCGCCTGGGCCCTGGGCCCTGTGCCCTGAGCCCTTTCTTCTCCAACCTCAACCACACTTCGAATAGCCGCAACTCAAACAAGTCTGACAACCATCGAGCACGACCATCGCCTTGGTGTGGCACTTGTGGCAAAGCTCGGCATTGGGCGGATAGCCGCTGGGCTCTTCCTGGGCGGCGCTGGCGGCGGACTCGGCCGCTTCGGTGGCCGGCTTGAGCGCCTCTTTCAGCGCCTGCTTCTTCTTGCGCAGGGCTTCGCGTTCGGCCGGGTCATCCGGCAGGATCAGGCCAATGCGCTTCATGTGGTCTTCGATCACCACGCCCAGTTCGGCCACCACCGAGGGCATGTAGACCCCGCCGGTCTTGAAGTAGCCGCCGCGCGGATCAAACACCGCCTTGAGCTCTTCGACCAGGAAGGTGACGTCACCACCCTTGCGGAACACGGCACTCATGATGCGGGTCAGTGCGACCGCCCACTGGAAGTGCTCCATGTTCTTGGAGTTGATGAACACCTCGAAGGGCCGCCGCATCTCATGTTCGGTTCCGATGTTGAGCACGATGTCGTTGATGGTCACGTACAGCGCATGCTCGAACAGCGGCGAACGGATCTTGTAGGTGGTGCCCTCGAGCATTTCCGGACGCTCGACCCGCTCGTGCAGATGAACGACTTCGGCGCCGGCATCCTCGTCCACCACCGGCGCGGCAGCGACCGGCGCCGGCTCGTCCGGCTTGGCAACGCTGTAGGCGGTGATCTTCTGGTTGATCTTGATGGCCATCGGTGACTCCTCAACGCGCCGCCCGTCAGGGGGGCGACTGCTCTGGTGATTAGCGTGCGCCGTTATCCGGCGCGGTTCAACGAATGTTCAAGGCGCGCAGCTGCGTTCCCTGCTGATACAGCGTCGGTACGCGCAGCAGGCGCCCCAGCCGCCCCAGGGCGACCAGGTGGCCGAGTTCGATCCGGCGCCCGTCCTCGCTCAGCAGCACCACGCTGTCGATCGGCTGCTGCAGCTGGCGCAGGTAGATCTCCAGCGAGTCGACATCGTAGATCTGCTCGCGCAACTGAAACTGGTGTTGTCCCACCGGCAACAGCGCCACCCGCAGCGCCGGGATGCCGTCGGCATTGGCACTGGCCGGCGGCGTGAGCCGTTGCATCGGCGCGACATCACGCACCGGGCGTGTGGGCGTGGTTGACGACAACACGCTGGCTGCCGCATCGCGCCCCCTGGGGGCCAGCGTGGTGCCCTCGAACAGTGGCGCGGCGGCGGCTTCGGTCGACGCTTCCGTCGCCGCTGTCGCCGGCGCCACCTGCATGCTGGCAGTAGCGACGGGGGCATTGATCGCCGTTGCTGCCGATTCACTGGCACTGCGTGGCCGCAGTACGGTGCCCGGAAAAGGCGCGCTCACGGCTGCTGGCGGAGAGCTGGCCGATGGCGCGGCGGCTGGCGGGATGCTGGCAGGCTCAGCGCTGGCCGTAGCGACCGTCGCCGGCTCGCCACTGCCCTGACTGCGCGGCCGCAGCACGGTACCGGGGAAACTGACTACCGGCGCTGCCGGCTCAGGCCGAGTGTTGGCAACCGATGCCGCCGCAGGCGGCGAATCGACGGCAGCTACGGGCACCTGGGTTGCTTCCGCCGCCGAGGTGGTAGCTGTGATCGCCTTGGGCTCAGTGGCTCGTCGTGGTTGCAGCAGAGTGCCAGGGAACACGGGGCGCGCCGGTGCTTCCGGGGCCGCTGCAACCGGTTCGCCTGGGTCGACCGTCGCGCGCTCGACCGCCGGGGCAGCTGCCACGGGTTCGACCTGGGTCAACGCAGCCTGCTCGGTCACCGCCGTCGGATCGGTTGTGTCGGCCGGGCTGGCGACGGCCACCGGCGCCTCCTCAACATCAGCCTGCGCCGCTGGCGGCGTGCCGTACTGGGCCTGCAGTGCCCGCAACTCCGCCTCAAAACCGGCCTTGTCGCGTGGCCGCAGGATTTCCTCGGCCAGCACCGGTCTTGCGACCAGCGCCGCCAACAGGATCAGCCCGATGGATTTCACCGCCATGGCGACGACCTCCCGCCCACGCGTCAGAACTTGCCGTAATAGCCTTCCTTCAAGGCATCGAAGAGATTGGCCGCGGTGTGCAGCTCGCCGTCGTACTCGATTTCCTCGTTGCCCTTGACCTCGACCACCGATCCATCGTCCAGCGTGAAGCGGTAGGTCGTGTTCTCCAGGTCCTTCTCCTTCACCAGCACGCCCTGGAAGGCTTCCGGATTGAAGCGGAAGGTGGTGCAACCCTTCAGGCCCTGCTCGTGAGCGTAAAGATAGATGTCCTTGAAATCCTCGAACGGGTAGTCGGTCGGGACATTGGCCGTCTTGGAGATCGAGGAATCCACCCAGCGCTGCGCGGCTGCCTGGATATCCACATGCGCCTTCGGCGTGATGTCGTCGGCCGCGACGAAATAGTCCGGCAGCTGCGCCTTCGGATCCTCGGCAAAGGGCATCGCCTGGGCATTGACCAGCGCCCGGTAGGCCAGCAGCTCGAAGGAATAGACCTCGACCTTTTCCTTGCTCTTGCGCCCTTCGCGAATGACGTTGCGCGAATAATGATGGGCGAAGGACGGCTCAATACCATTGCTGGCGTTGTTGGCCAGCGACAGCGAGATCGTGCCGGTCGGGGCGATCGAGCTGTGGTGGGTAAAACGCGCGCCCGTCTGCGCCAGCTGCTCGACCAGCTCCGGTGCCACCGTGGCCAGGCGCTGCATGTAACGGCTGTAGCGCGCGTGCAGCTCACGTCCGGCAATGCGGTCGCCGACCTTCCAGCCGGCATCCACCATCTCCGGTCGCTTGGCCAGCATGGCTGCATCGACCTCGAATTCTTCGGCCAGAATCGGAGCCGGACCTTTCTCCTCGGCCAGCACCAGCGCTTCTTCCCAACCGGCCACCGCCATTTCGCGGGCCACCTGCTCGGTGAAGGCCAGCGATTCCGGTGAGCCATAGCGCAGCTGCAACAGCGTCAGGGTCGACCCCAGGCCCAGGAAGCCCATGCCGTGACGACGCTTGCGGGTGATCTCGTCGCGCTGCTGCGGCAGCGGCAAGCCGTTGATCTCCACCACGTTGTCGAGCATGCGGGTGAACACCTTGACCACGTCGCGGTATTCGGCCCAGTCGAAACGCGCCCGCGCCGTGAAGGGCTCGCGGACGAACTTGGTCAGGTTGACCGAGCCCAGCAGGCAGGAGCCATAAGGCGGCAACGGCTGCTCGCCGCAGGGATTGGTGGCGCGGATGTCCTCACACCACCAGTTGTTGTTCATCTCGTTGACGCGGTCGATCAGGATGAAGCCGGGCTCGGCGAAGTCGTAGGTGCTGGACATGATCATGTCCCACAGCCCACGCGCCCGAATGCGGCCGTAAATCTTGCAGGCCACCTTGCCGTCGTCGCGACGAACATAGCCCTGCACCCGCGGCCACTCCCGCCAGACCACCTGTTCGCTGTCGTCCAGCGCCAGCTCGGCGCTTTCGCTCTCGCGCACCGGAAAGACCAGCGGCCAGTCGCCATCGGCCTTGACCGCGGCGATGAAGTCGTCGGTGATCAACAGGCTCAGATTGAACTGCCGCAGGCGCCCGTCCTCACGCTTGGCGCGAATGAACTCCTTCACATCCGGGTGCGACACATCGAAGGTGCCCATCTGGGCGCCACGACGGCCACCGGCGCTGGACACGGTGAAGCACATCTTGTCGTAGATATCCATGAACGACAGCGGCCCGGAGGTGTAGGCGCCAGCGCCCGACACATAGGCGCCACGGGGACGCAGCGTCGAGAACTCATAGCCGATGCCACAACCAGCCTTCAGTGTCAGGCCCGCCTCGTGCACCTTCTCCAGGATGTTGTTCATCGAATCGCCGATCGTGCCCGAGACGGTGCAATTGATCGTCGAGGTCGCCGGCTTGTGCGCCAGCGCACCCGCATTGGAGGTGATCCGGCCGGCCGGAATGGCGCCACGGCGCAGCGCCCACAGGAAGCGCTCGTACCAGTGACGCGCCAGCTCCGGTGTCGCCTCGGCATCGGCCAGTGCACGCGCCACGCGCTTGTAGGTGTCGTCGATGGTCTGATCGACTGCGTCGCCGCGCTTGCTCTTGAGACGGTATTTCTTGTCCCAGATGTCCAGCGAGGCGGGTTGCAGGTCGATGTCCATGGCGTCGTTTCGGACCGCTTCCAGGCGTACCGAGCTCATTGATTCCCTCCCCAGGGGGTCGTCAGGGTGTACAGGCGTTTTGAAGTGTTGCGAATGGCCCCGAAAACGCGCTTCTAGTGCGTTCTTGTAGCTTCTTCGGGACCCCGGTCAGGCGGGCTTCACCACTACTTGTTGGGGTTCTCGCCCGCGGCAACCACTAGATCTAGTGGCTCGCGCCGGAGACCGGACTATAGGCCCGCGGCCCCGGCAGGTGCAATAGGAATGTGACCTCGAACGTCACAATCTGTGCGTCGGCGACCACTTTGAGAATGTCCCGGTGGCCTTGAGTTCAGCCCCGATCGGGCCCAATTAGCAGGGCTCGGCCAGGTGATGGAGCAGAACATGTACGGTGAGGCGGCGAACACGAGTCGGCGGACTGCCGACAAGGCCCTGATCGGAGGGCTGGTCTGGCTGCTGCTGGCGCTGTTGCCCCTGACGGCCACGGCGGCGCTGCCCGAAGCCGTCGATGGTCAGCCCATGCCCTCACTGGCGCCGATGCTGGAGCGCGTTACACCGGCGGTCGTGAACGTCAACACCCGCTCGCGTGTGCGGGTGCGCAATCCCTTCTTCGAAGATCCGTTGTTCCGCCGCTTCTTCGACCTGCCGTCGGTGCCGCAGGAGCGCATCGAGCAGTCGCTGGGGTCGGGCGTGATCATCGACGCCGGCCGCGGTCTGGTGCTGACCAACAACCACGTGATCGAGCAGGCCGACGAGATCCAGGTCACCCTCAGCGATGGCCGCACGCTGGACGCCGAACTGGTCGGCGCCGATCCGGATACTGACCTGGCCGTAGTGCGGATCCCGGCCGAAAATCTGGCGGCCTTGCCGCTGGGCGATTCCGACGCGCTGCGCGTCGGCGACTTCGTGGTCGCTGTCGGCAACCCATTCGGTCTGGGTCAGACCGTCACCAGCGGCATCGTCAGCGCGCTGGGTCGCAGCGGACTGCGCGGACTGGGCTATCAGAACTTCATCCAGACCGATGCCTCGATCAATCCCGGCAATTCCGGCGGCGCGCTGGTCAATCTGCGCGGCGAGCTGATCGGCATCAACTCGGCCATCTTCAGCCCCTCCGGCGGCAATGTCGGCATCGGCTTTGCGATTCCCGCCAGTCTGGCCAGCAACGTGCTCGAACAGCTGCTGGCCCACGGCGAGGTGCGCCGCGGCAGCCTGGGTGTGCAGGCGCAGGATCTGTCGGCCGACCTGGCCCGCGCACTGGGTCTGGAGCAGCAGCGCGGCGCCGTGGTCACTCAGGTGCTGCCGGATTCGGCCGCGGCGCGAGCGGGCATCGAGGCCGGGGATGTGATCACCGGCCTGGATGGCAAGACGGTGCGCTCGGCGGCCGAACTGGAAAACATTGAGGGATTGTTGCCGCTGGAGCGATCACTGCGCGCCGATCTGCTGCGCGATGGCGAGCGGCTGCAGAAGAACTTTCGACTCGACGCGGCCAGCGCGTTGCGACTGCGCGGTGCCGATCTGGACAGCCGGCTGGCCGGCGCCGAACTGCAGGAACTGCCGCTGGCCATGCGTCAGCGCGGCGCCAGCGGTGTACAGATTGGTGAGGTCGAACGCGGCAGCCGCGCGGCCGTCAACGGACTGGCGCCCAATGATCTGATCGTTGCGGTCAATCGGGTCGAGGTCGGCAATCTGGCGCAGTTGCGCCGGCTGGTTGAGCGCGCTGGCGGCAATCAGCTGCTGCTGACGATCTACCGCGGTCGGCGCGCCTATCTGGTGCCGATGCGCTGACACCTTTTCTTCTCGGACAGGATCACGCCATGAATCGAAAGCTCGCCCATCCCTTCGCCCTGCTTGCCCTCGGTGCCGCCAGCCTGCCGCTGGAGGCGATGGAGATCGAGCAGGCCTGGGCCCGAGCCACACCGCCAGGCGCCACACTGTCAGCCGCCTTTCTGACCATCCGCGACGACCTGGGTGGTGGCGATCGATTGCTCGGCGCCACAACGCCGGCCGCCGGCCGAGTCGAGCTGCACGAGTCAATCATGGATGGCGAGATGATGCGGATGCGGCCGCTGCCCGACGGCATCGAGATCCCAGCCGGTGGCGAGGTCAGTCTGGCGCCCGGGGGCATGCATCTGATGCTGCTGGATCTGCCGGCGCCGTTGCTCGCTGGCGAGTCGGTGCCGCTGACGCTGCAGTTCGATCAGGCTGGTGCGCAGACCGTCGAACTCACGATCCGTGCACCCGGTGAGGGCGAGCATGGTGGACATGAGCACCATCATCACTGAGCTCGGATTGCCGGGCCGCGTGCACGGTGCCGGTGCGATCAGGCCATGATCACCACGCTTAGCTTTGATCTGGACGACACGCTCTGGCCCATTGCACCGGCGATCGAGGCGGCTGAGCAGGCGCTGCGCGACTGGCTGCAGCAACATTGGCCGACCGTGGCCAATGCCTGGAGTGCCGATCGCATGGCCGAGCTGCGTGACGGCTTGTGGCAACAGCATCCGGAGTTGGCGCATGACTTCACCCGGCTGCGCCAGCTGGCCATCGAACGGATGCTGCAACCCGCCGGCGGCAGCACGGCCGACGTCGATGCGGCTTTCGCGGTTTTCTACGAGGCCCGCAACCGGGTGCAGTTCTATCCCGAAGCCCGTGAGGTGCTGGATCGGTTGGCTGGGCGCTATCGGCTGATTGCCATCAGCAACGGCAATGCCTGTCTGCGTCGCACCGGCCTTGAGACGATCTTCGTCACCGGCATCCATGCCCGCCAGGTCGGTGTGGCCAAACCCGACCCGGCGATTTTTCACCATGCCTGCGCCGCCATCGGAGAGCGACCGGAACGGGTCCTGCATATCGGCGATCATCCGCGCCAGGACGTCGAGGGCGCGCTGCAGGCTGGATTGCGGGCCGCCTGGCTGGACCGCGATCAGCGCGACTGGCCGGAACGCCCGGATCGGGTACCGCGGCTGCGCTGTCTGGCCGAGTTGGAGCGCTGGCTGGAGCGTATTCCGTCGTAGCTCTCTGAATTCGCGCTCGCCGCAAGCGTTCGGGTTGACTGCGGGTCAACCGCTCATTGGCGTGGCGATCCACCAGGTCGTGCCACCGGCATCGCGCACCCCACCCCGCTTGTCGGCATCGCCCTTCTGTACCGGCGCCTGGACCGACACGGCGCCGGCTTCCAGTGCGCGGGCATAGGTCGCATCGACATCGCGCACATAGATGTGCACATGGGCGGCGATGCTGGGCCAATCCGGTGGGATCGGATCGGCCAGCATCAGCACGCTGTCGTCGATGCGAACTTCGGCATGGCGCACCTGACCGGCATCGTCGGCCATGCGCATCAGCTCAACCGCACCAAAGACCCGCTGCAGGAAAGCGATCGTGTCGGCCGCGCCGTCGACGATCAGATAGGGCGATACGGCGTTATGGCCGGCGGGCCGATGTGGTTTGTCCATGCGTTGTCCGTGATGGGGGTTGTTTGGGACTCAGTTGGCTGATCTCTCGACCCGGTTGCCGTCGCCATCGTCGCCAACAGCCGGTGCCGAGCCGCGTGAGGAGCGCTGCCAGCTCAGCCGATTGTCATCGCCACTGAGACTGATTTCGCCGACAGACTCGATCTGCAGTTCGTTCTCATCGCCCGACACTTCGATGAAGGGGCAGTCGCCCTGCAGGGTGATCTGGTTGCGCTTGCCGGAGACCGACACATTGCGACCGCGGCAATGCACGGTGCCGGTTTCGCCGCGGTTTTCCACCGACAGCCAGGGGCCATCGTCACGATTGACCAGTTGCACGGTGATGCCGTCGGCATCGGCCTGCGCCTGCACGCCACCGGCGTTGGCGCGGACCTGATCTTCGGCCTGGGCGGTCGAAGCAACGAGCAGGCCAAGGGCCAGGGCGAGTCGGATGGGATGCATGGGAGTCTCCTGTGGTCGGTCAGGTGGACGCTAGTGACGGTTTGTGACGCAGCGGTGACGGCAGCATGCCTGCAGAAGCGGGATCGATCTGCGCGCCAGTGCACGAAGGATTGACCCGATCGCTGTATATTCATACACCAAAAGGATCACTGCAAGCACCCGCATTGCCCTACGCCGAACTGCATTGTCTGAGCAACTTCAGCTTCCAGCGCGGGGCCAGCTCGGCTCGGGAACTGTTCGAGCGGGCCCGGGCGGTGGGCTATGGGGCGCTGGCGATCACCGACGAGTGCTCGCTGGCCGGCATCGTGCGGGCCTTCGAAGCGTCCAGAGAGACCGGCGTGCCGTTGATCGTCGGCAGCGAGTTCCGCCTCGACAATGGCCTGCGCTGCGTCCTGCTGGTGCGCGATCAGGCCGGCTACAGCCTGCTCTGTGCGCTGATCACGCAGGCCCGTCGACGCGCCAGCAAGGGCCGCTACCAGGCCTGTCGCGCCGACTGGGAGCTGCTGCTGCAGCCAGCGCTGCAGGCCGAGCAACTGGCCGGCCAGCTGTATGCCTTGTGGTTGCCCGGCGCGTCCGCCGAAGCCGATCTGGACGAGTTGCGCTGGTTGCAACAGTACTTTGGCGACAGTCTGCGCATCGCGGTGGAACTGCACCGGGGACCGGAGGATCGTCGCCTGTGCGCGCGCCTGCAGGCCTTGGGCGAGCAGTTGCAGATCACGCTGGTGGCCTGCGGCGATGTGCGGATGCATGTGCGCGGACGCCGTGCTCTGCTCGATGTGCTGACCGCGACTGCCCTGAAGCAGCCGCTGAGCGCGTGTGGTCACGCGCTGCAACGCAACGGCGAACGGCATCTGCGGCGACTGGACGAACTGCAGGCGCTGTATCGGGCGCCATGGCTGGCCGAAACCGAGCGACTGGCCGCCGGCTGCCGCTTTCAGCTGGACCGACTGCACTACGAATACCCGCACGAACTGGTGCCCACCGAGCTCAGTCCGTCCGACTGGCTGCGTCAGCTGACCGAAGCCGGTCTGCAGCGACGCTGGCCACCGGGCGTGCCCGCCGCCGTCCGCCAGCAGATCGAGCATGAGCTGGCGCTGATCGGCGAGCTGCGTTACGAGCACTATTTCCTCACCGTCGAGGACATCGTCCGGCATGCCCGCAAGCTGGGCATTCTCTGCCAGGGCCGCGGCTCGGCGGCCAATTCGGCGGTCTGCTACGCCCTGGGCATCACCGAGGTGGATCCGGCCCGCGGCACCCTGCTGTTCGAACGCTTCATCTCGCGCGAACGCAACGAACCGCCGGACATCGATGTGGACTTCGAGCACGAGCGGCGCGAGGAGGTGATTCAGTACATCTATGGCAAGTACGGCCGCGAACGCGCCGCCCTGGCCGCCACGGTGATCTGCTATCGGGCCAAGAGCGCGATTCGCGACGTCGGCAGGGCCCTCGGCCTGCCACTGGCCCAGATCGACCAGATCACCCGCTCGCTGGCCTGGTGGGATGGCCTGAGCGCCATCGGCGAACGACTGGCCGAGCGCGGCCTGGATGCCGATGCACCGGTGCTGCGCCGGCTGCTGCGACTGGTGCAGGACCTGGTCGGCTTCCCCCGTCACCTGTCGCAGCATGTCGGCGGTTTCGTCATCTCGCACCACCCGCTGCACACCCTGGTGCCGGTGGAGAACGCCGCAATGCCCGACCGCACCATCATCCAGTGGGACAAGGACGACCTGGAAAGCCTGCGCCTGCTCAAGGTCGACTGCCTGGCGCTGGGCATGCTGTCGGCGATCCGGCGGTGTTTTGAGATGGTGAATCGGGGGCGAGCAGTTCCAGTAGCCAGTTCCAGTAGCCAGAAGAGCGGAGAAGAAGAGCTCGACAGTATTCCTGGCTCTGCTCCTGACTGGCCACTGGAACAAGCCACTGGAACTGCGTCAGCTCCGCTGACGCTCGCCACCATCCCCCCCGAAGACCCCGCCACCTACGACATGATCTGCGCGGCCGATACGGTCGGGGTGTTTCAGATCGAGTCGCGGGCGCAGATGTCGATGCTGCCGCGGCTGCGGCCGCGGCATTTCTACGATCTGGTGATCGAGGTGGCCATCGTGCGGCCGGGGCCGATCCAGGGCCGGATGGTGCATCCCTATCTGCGTCGACGGCAGGGGCTGGAGAAGGTCGATTACCCCTCCGACGCGCTGCGACAGGTGTTCGAGCGCACCCTGGGCGTACCGATCTTCCAGGAGCAGGTGATGCAGCTGGCCATCGTCGCGGCCGGCTTCAGCCCTGGCGAGGCCGATCAGCTGCGTCGTTCGATGGCCGCCTGGAAGCGCCATGGCGGGCTGGAACACTTCCGCCGCCGGATCGTCGAGGGCATGGCCGAGCGTGGCTATGCCACCGAGTTTGCCGAGCAGGTCTTCGAGCAGATCAAGGGCTTCGGTTCCTATGGCTTCCCGGAATCCCATGCGGCCAGCTTTGCGCTGCTGGTGTATGCCTCGGCCTGGCTCAAGCGCCATCATCCGGCCGCCTTCTGCGCCGCCCTGATCAATGCCCAGCCGATGGGCTTCTACAGCCCCGACCAGCTGATCCAGGACGCCCGCCGCCACGGCGTCGCGGTGCGACCGGTGGATGTGCGGTATTCGGGGTGGGATTGTGGGCTGGAGGCACGTGGTGGGGCTGGGCCACCCGGAAAGGGCCCAGGGCCCAGGGCTCAGGGCCCAGAGGGCGCCAGCTTGGGAGCTCGTGGCGACAAGCGATCCGTTGCCGCAAGTACAGCAGAGTTGCCGACCGCTTCCAGCTGCGACGCTTCTACTGGGCCCTGGGCCCTGAGCCCTGGGCCCTGCACAGCAAGCCCTGAGCCCTGCGCAACGATGGCGCAACCGTCATTGCGCTTAGGTCTGCGCCTGGTCCGCGGTCTGGCTCGATCCGCCGCCGAACGGCTGGTGGCGGCGCGGTCGCAGGCGCCCTTTAGCAGCGTGCAGGATTTGGCCGAGCGGGCGCGGCTGGCTCGCGATGATCTGCAGGCGCTGGCGGGCGCCGGTGCGCTGAAGGCGCTGGCCGGTCATCGCCATCGGGCGCACTGGACGGTGGCCGGGCTGGAAGCGCAGCGGCCCTTGCTGGATGGGATCCACACGCCCGAGCCGGTCGTGCCGCTGCCGCTGCCCAGCCTGGCCGCCGAAGCGCGGGCCGACTACGCCAGCCTGGGCCTGACCCTGGGCACCCACCCGCTGACCCTGCTGCGACCACGCCTGCGTGCGGCCGGCTGGCGCCGCAGCAGTGAGGTGCTGGCCCTGCCACACGACCGCCGCACCCGTGCCGCCGGCTGGTGACCCTGCGGCAACGCCCCGGCACCGCTGCCGGTGTCACCTTCCTGACACTGGAAGACGAAAGCGGCTGGCTCAATATCGTTGTCTGGAAGGATCTGGCCGAGCGTCAGCGCCGCGTGCTGCTGGAATCACGCCTGCTCGGCATCGATGGCCGCCACGAATGCGCCGAAGGCGTCCATCACCTGATCGCCGAACGGCTGCATGACCTGACCGAGATGCTCGGCGGACTGGATGCGCGGTCGCGGGATTTCCACTAGTTGACAGGGCTGAGAGCCTAGGACTGAGGGATCGGGGAACAGCGATTCGAGGCCGGATATCGAGTGGAAAGGCCTCACCCGGACCGTCAAGATCGGACCACAAACCCTACTGGCCAGGTGCATCACGAGGCCGATCAACTACAGCAAGAACTGGCTATCAACCCAACCCTCAGCCTTGGGCCCTCAGCCCTGACCGTCGCCCTTTAGCGACAACCCCGGATTCTCCCAAAGCCTACAACTTGCTCTGCAAATACAGCTCCGTGCCCAGCTTGCTGATCAGTTCCAATTGGGTCTCCAGCCAGTCGACGTGCTCTTCCTCGGAGGCGAGGATGTCGCGCAGCAAGTCGCGGCTGACGAAATCGCCCACCTGTTCGCAATGAACGATGGCCTTGCGCAGGTCGGGAATCGCATGCAGTTCCAGCTTCAGATCGCAGCGGATGCACTCGGTCGGATCTTCACCGATGTGCAGCTTGCCCAGTTTCTGCAGATTCGGAATGCCTTCGAGGAACAGAATCCGCTCGATCAGCACGTCGGCGTGCTTCATCTCGTCGATGGATTCTTCGTACTCGTGCTTCTCCAGGGCCTTGTAGCCCCAATTGCCGAACATCCGTGCGTGCAGGAAATACTGGTTGATGGCCACCAACTCGTTGCCGAGGATGACGTTGAGGTGCTTGATGACGCTGGCATCGCCCTTCATGGCGGTGAACTCCCGGCTGTGGCAGGCCCCATGATAACGACGCCTTCGACGCCGGGCCGAAACGCGAACGAAAGGCCTTTGCAGTGAGACCCGCCGAGCGGAATCAGGCGGCTGCCTGCACCATCACCGGTTGCAGCAACCAGGGTACATGACGGGTGGCGCGCGCCGCGCGCAGGATGGCCAGCGCTTCCTCGGCGCAACTGCCACAGCCCGCCGCACAGCCCGTCTGCGCAGTCAAATCACTCAGACTGCTGACCCCGGCGGCAGCCGCCTGCTGGATCATGGCCTCGGTGACTCCGTTGCAGAGACAGACGTACATGCGCGTGACACGATGGACTGACGGTGAGCGCAGTCTACGCGAATGCGAATGAGTGTCAATAACCCCTCGACTTCAACCCTCGGCCGGCGTTCAGCCAGGCTGACCAGAGGACGATGGCGCTAAACTCGCGACCCCGCCGCCGTCCAACGCCCTCATGACCCATCCCTTGCAGAACATCATCGAGAGCGCCTGGGCGCAGCGCGCTGAACTCAGCCCCGAACGCGCGCCGCCCGGGCTCCGACAGGCCGTCTCCGACTGCCTGCAGGGATTGGAAAGCGGTGAGTTGCGAGTGGCCGAACCGGGCGCCGATGGCTGGATTGTCAACGCCTGGCTGAAGCAGGCGGTGCTGCTGCATTTCCGGCTCAGCGGCAACACGGTCATGCCCGGCCCCGTCGGCCCCAGCTGGGACAAGGTCGGGCTGCGCTATACACACCACGACGCCACGCGTTTCGGCGCCGAAGGCGCACGGGTGGTGCCGGGCGCTATCGTGCGGCAGGGCGCCCACATTGGCCGCGATGTCGTGCTGATGCCCAGCTACGTCAACATCGGTGCCTATGTGGGCCCGGGCACGATGGTCGACACCTGGGCCACCGTGGGCAGCTGCGCGCAGATCGGCGCCCACGTGCACCTGTCCGGCGGCGCCGGTATCGGTGGTGTGCTGGAGCCACTGCAGGCCGCACCGACGATCATCGAGGACGGCTGCTTCATCGGCGCTCGCTCGGAAGTGGTCGAAGGCGTGATCGTCGAACGCGGAGCGGTGATCGGCATGGGCGTCTACATCGGCCAGTCGACGCGCATTTACGATCGCAGTACGGGCGAGGTGATGTACGGCCGTGTGCCGGCCGGCAGCGTCGTGGTCGCCGGCAGTTTGCCGTCTGCCGATGGCAGTCACTCGCTCTATGCGGCCATCATCGTCAAACGGGTGGACGAGCGTACCCGCGCCAAGACCGCCGTCAATGAACTGTTGCGAGGCATCGAATGACTGACTTGACCCTCTACGGCCTGCCCCATTGCGGCACCTGCAAAAAGGCGATCGCCTGGCTGCAGGCGCACAAAGTGGCGCATCACTTTGTGGACTACCGGGCCGAACCGCTGTCGGCCGAGCAGCTGCGCCAGGCGGCAGCGCAGCTGGGTTGGGAAAAACTGGTCAACCGGGCCAGCATGGCCTGGCGCAATCTGCCCGAAGACCGCAAGCAGCCGGCCGATGAAGCGGCCTGGCTGGCCCTGGTCGGCGAGTTTCCGACGCTGATTCGCCGGCCGCTGGCCATCGCCGACGGCCAGGCCCGTGCCGGCTTCAGCGAAAAGACTTATGCAGCGGCTTTCGGTGGCTGAGATGGATTGCCTGAGTTTGACCCAGGCGCTGGTGGCCCGCGCGTCGGTGACGCCCGAGGACGCCGGCTGTCAGGCGTTGCTGGCCGAGCGCCTCAGCGCAGCCGGCTTCGCCATCGCCCATCTGCGCTTCGGCGAGGTCGACAATCTGTGGGCCTGGCACGGCGAGCAGGGGCCCACGCTCGCGCTGGTCGGACACACCGATGTGGTCCCCCCCGGCCCGCTGCAGGAATGGGACTCGCCACCCTTCGAGCCGAGTCTGCGCGACGGCCTGCTGTACGGCCGTGGCACCGCCGACATGAAAGCCGCCGTGGCCGCTCAATGTCTGGCCGCCGAAGCCTTTGTCGCCGCGCATCCGAACCATGCTGGACGCATCGCGTTGTGCTGGACCAGCGACGAAGAAGGTCCGGCCCGCGATGGCATCAAGCGCGTCGTCGAGTGGCTGGCTGAGCGCGAGCTGCTGATCGACTACGCGCTGATCGGCGAGCCTTCCTCACTCGAGCACTTCGGTGATCGCATCCGCAACGGCCGGCGCGGTTCACTGCATGGCGAGCTGACCATTGTTGGTCAGCAGGGACACGTGGCCTATCCGGAGAAGGCGCGCAATCCGATTCACCTGCTGGCGCCGGCCTTGGCCGAACTGGCCAGCTTCCAGCCCGATGCCGGCAACGCCCACTTCCCGCCCAGCACCTTCCAGATCTACGACATCCAGGCCAGCGCCGGCGCCAACAACGTCATTCCCGGCGAGCTGATACTGAAGTTCAATTCGCGCTTCGGCACGGCCTCCAGCCTGGACAGCATCGAAGCCGGCGTGCGCGCCCTGCTTGACCGCCATGGTCTGGACTATCGCCTGCGGATGCGACTGGCCAGCGCGCCCTTTCTGACCCCGGACGGCCCGTTGCTGGATGCCGTGCAGGGCGCACTGGCGGCCGAGCTCGGAGCGCCAGCGCAGCCGGACACCGGCGGCGGCACCTCCGACGGCCGCTTTCTCGCCCCGGCCGGGGCCCAGGTCATCGAGCTTGGCCCCCTCAACGCCACCATCCACAAGGTCAACGAATCGGTTCCCGTGGCCTGTCTGACGCCGATGGTCCGTGTCTACCAGGGCGTCATCGAGCGGCTGCTCTTGGGGCGCTGAACGGGAATCGATATAGTGTCGGGTTGACAGGAGCGGGGTCGCCGAATCAGGCGCCTACCGCAGGGGGCCAGGATGTCGAGGCAAACTTCGCCCAGCCGCCATGGCTGGCTCATCGCTGTGCTGCTTGTGTGGACTACAGCCACCACGGCCAATGAGAACGTCAACGTCTGGGACGGGCAACTGCGACTGCTCCCCAGCGATCGCTGGACGAGTCTGGGTCTGGACCAACCCGAATTCCGCGACGGCGCCAGCCAGTCCGAGGGCGCCTGGATCCTGCCGATCAGCCAGCGTGGCGCGCTGACGCTCGAAGCACGGCACGGCAGCCTGCAGTCCATCGCTGGCGGGGCCCTGCAGCTGGATGGGCAGCTGCACTGGCAGCTAGCCGGCCAAGCCCTGCAGTGGCAGGGCCTGCGGCTGCAGGCGGGCAGTGAGCACCTGCAACTGGTGCTGGCGGACAGCGCCGAGCGGATCTGGCTGCTGCTGGATCACATGCACTTCGAACTCAACCCGCTGGCCGATGACTTGCGCTTCTTCAATGTCGACATGCGGATGGGCGAAGCCATGGCCGCCTCGCTCAATCGCCCGGAACTGGCCGGCAGTCATCTGGGTCAGGCCGAGATTCTGACGCGCTTTCAGGAGGCCCCCGTCCCCTCCGACGATCCGGATTTCTGCCAGCCCGTGCGCTGGCCCGGAACGTTGATCGACCCGGACCATCCGGAAGTCGGGCGATATCAGGCCGATGTGCAGCTGATCGATCTCAACGGCTTCACGGTCAACCGCTGCGAAACGGACAACAGCAGTTGCGATGGTCCGGGCGGCATTGACGCGCCGATGGTCATCTCACCCAGCGCCGAGTTGCGCAACAGCAACAACCCCGATACGGCCGCCGTCCCCTGGTTCTCGAAGTTCAGTGGCGTTTTCTCGCCTTATGGCAACGACCAGCACCCCTTTCTGGTGTGGAACATCTACCGCACCGATGCCGACGGACGCTTGCTGCAGATCGGCCGCTCCGGGGTCAAGCACGCGTTCCTGACCGTCAACTCGGCCTGCACCAGTTGCCCCAACACGCATCCGCAGAACAACTTCCACATTCTCTGGCCGAATTGTCGTGACACTTACGGCACCGGCAACAACGACACCAACCGGCATCTGGGACCGCGCTCGGAGATCGCGCCGAACACGGTTCGCTGGGGTCGCTGCGGTTCGACCTCCGATGCCAATTGCGACGGCGAGAACGACTTTCCCACCACGACGATGTTCGAGAATCGCACGCGTCTGCGGGAGTCGACGCTGGATCTCTCCATGCATCCTGGCGCCCAGTTCCGCTTCGAAGGCTGGTATCTGGTTCGTGACGACATCAACATCTACAACACGATGGGGTCGCGCAGCTTCGAGCCCAGCTACAGCAACGGCTGGCTGCTCGGCAACCTGGGTACCTACACGCAGGGACCGGCCATTGACCACTGGGTCGCCCCTGAGAGCAGCGGACTGCAGGCCCGCAATCGGGAGCTGGTCACAACCGAGGGACGCCTCAAGGCGGCGGTCCGGGTGACCGAAGTCGAGCCTGGAGTCTTTCGCTATGACTATGCGTTGGCCAACTTCACCCTGGCGCGGGAAATCACCGAGGGCGCCGAGCCGAACCTGCGCCTACTGTCCAATCGCGGGATCAGCAGCCTGCGGCTGTTGCTCGACGCGGATGCCGACCTGACGGCGCTTCGATTCCATGACGGCGATGATCTGGAGAGTAACGACTGGACCTCGCAGCACCAGGGTGACCAACTGCGGTTCGACATGGCTGAGGGCAACTCGCTGGACTGGGGCAGCTTGTACAGCTTCAGCTTTGAGACCAATCGCGCACCGCTGCCGGGTTCGCTGATCCTGGGAATGGCCGAATTGGGTACACCGACCCAATACGAGCTCAGCCTGCTGGTACCCACGCTGGGTCCGGATGATATTTTCCGTGATGGAGCCGAAGGTGAGCTCTGAGCCTACCCCGATTGTCGACTCTCGCGCCTGAATGCTGATCGCTGAGCAACTCCTGCTGCTGGCGTTGGACCCGCTGAGCGGCGACTGGCTCGACCGGGCGGCGGCCGATCCGGCGGTCCTGACCGCCGCGCTGTTGCTCGAGCTGGCAACCCTGGGCGATCTGCGTCTACAGGCTGGCCAGTTGCAGCTCCAGCCAGGTCCACCGAACTACCATCTGCTGATCCAGGACGTGCGCGCCAGGCTTCAGCAGACCACCCCAGCCACGGCAGCGCAACTGCTGGCCAACCGCCACATCACGCCCAGCGGCCTCGCCGGGCAGCTGTTGCGTGGGCTGGCGGCAAGGGATGTGCTGCATCGCGACGGCAAGCGACGCTATCGCTGGTTTGGAGAACAGCGTTATCCCATTCGCTCGATGCAGGCTCGTCAGGACGCACTGCGCCGGATTGAACGCGCGCTGGCTTCCAGCGACGCCCTTGACGGCATCGCACTGCTGATCCTGCTGCATGCCGCGGCGCTGGACACGCGCCTGCTGACGCCCGACATGGCGACACAGCTCAAACAGCGACTGCTCGGGCTAGATGCCGAGATCAAGCACGGCACGCTGCCACCGGATCGTGCCCAGGCGCTGCGCAGCATGGTCGCGATCGGAGATGCACTGGTCAGCCAACGGCGCCAATGACTGGCAGAATGCCGCGCCGATGATGGCCGCAACAACCGTATCCAGGAGACCAGAACCCGATGTCGGTGACTCAGTACAACGCCTCGGACATCGAAGTCCTGCAGGGACTCGAGCCGGTGCAACGGCGCCCCGGGATGTATACCGACACCAGTCGGCCCAATCACCTGGCCCAGGAGGTCATCGACAACGCCGTTGATGAGGCCCTGGCCGGACATGCGCGCCGCATTGAGGTCACCCTGCACGAGGATGGCTCGGTGGAAGTCAGCGACGATGGTCGCGGCATGCCGGTCGACATTCATCCCGAGCACGGCGTCCCTGGCGTCGAACTGATCCTCTGTCGTCTGCATGCAGGCGGCAAGTTCTCCAACCGCAACTACAGCTTTTCAGGCGGCCTGCACGGCGTCGGCGTCTCCGTGGTCAACGCGCTGTCGACGCGCGTGGAGGTCGGCATTCGCCGCGACGGCCAGTCCTACACCATCCACTTTCGCGATGGAGCCGTCGACCAGCCGCTGCAAGTCGTCGGCACGGTCGGCAAGCGCAACACCGGCACGACCGTGCGCTTCTGGCCTGACCCCAAGTACTTCGACTCACCGAAAATCGCGGTCGGTCGACTCAAGCACCTGTTGCGCGCCAAGGCGGTGCTCTGTCGGGGTCTTGAGGTGGAATTGCTGGAGGCGGCCAGTGGGGAGCGCACGCGCTGGTACTACGAGGATGGCCTGGCCGACTATCTGGCCGGCCTGCTTGAGGGCCAGACCGTCTTGCCCCCGGAGTTGTTCGTGGGGCGCATCGAACGCGAAACGGCCCGCGTGGAGTGGGCCTTGGCCTGGTTGCCTGACGGCGAGCCGCCACAGGAAAGCTACGTCAACCTCATCCCAACGGCTCAACACGGCACCCATGCCAACGGTCTGCGCAGCGGGTTGACGGAGGCCCTGCGCGAGTTCTGCGAGTTCCGCAATCTGCTGCCGCGCGGCCTCAAGCTCGCGCCCGAAGATGTCTGGGACCGACTCTCCTTCGTGCTTTCGCTGATGCAGCAGGACCCGCAGTTCTCCGGCCAGACCAAAGAGCGCCTGTCCTCACGCACCGCGGCGCCATTCGTCCAGAGCGCCAGCCACGACAGTTTCAGCCTGTGGCTGAACCAGCATGTGGAACTGGGTGAGCAGATCGCCCAGTTGGCCATCGAACGCGCGCAGCGGCGCCTGAAGAGCGAGCGGCAGATCGTCCGCAAGAAGGTGACCAGCGGTCCGGCGCTGCCAGGCAAGCTGGCCGATTGCCAGAGCCAGGACCTGTCCCGCACCGAGTTGTTTCTGGTCGAAGGTGACTCGGCCGGCGGCTCGGCCAAACAGGCGCGGGACAAGGACTTCCAGGCCATCCTGCCACTGCGTGGCAAGATCCTGAACACCTGGGAAGTGGAGTCCGGCGCCGTACTGGGGTCTCAGGAAGTACATGACCTGGCGGTGGCCATCGGTCTGGATCCCGGCAAGGACGATCTGTCCGGACTGCGCTACGGCAAGATCGTTCTGCTCGCAGACGCCGATTCCGACGGTCTGCACATCTCCACGCTGCTGTCGGCGCTGTTCCTGCGGCATTTTCCAGCACTGGTTCGGGCCGGACATGTTTTTGTGGCGATGCCGCCGCTGTTTCGCGTCGACATCGGCAAGCAGGTGCATTACTGCCTCGATGAGAGCGAACGGAATGCGCTGCTGGAGAAGGTGGAGCGGGAGAAGATCCGCGGCCAGATCAACGTCACGCGCTTCAAGGGTCTGGGTGAGATGAACCCTTCCCAGCTGCGCGAGTCGACTATGCACCCCGACACCCGTCGACTGGTCCAGCTGGACGTCGATGCCGAACGGGAAGCCTGCGAGATGCTGGACATGCTGCTGGCACGCAAGCGCTCCGGTGACCGCCGCAACTGGCTGGAGAGCAAGGGCGATCTGGCGCAGATCTAGCGTCGACGCAGTTGCGCTTTGAAGCGCATCAATCTGCGCTCAGAGATCCTGGTGATAGCGCACGTAAGGGATACGCTCGAAGGCTTCTGCGCCTTCGTCCAGCGCGGGATCCAGGCCTTTTGGCGGTGCGTCGCCGCGGCTGATGAGATTCTGAGCACCGACCGAGATCACCCCCTGCCAGGGCAAGCGCCAGGAAACGCCGAGATCCAGACCAGCCCAGGGTAGAAACTCCTTCAGGCCCGGCAGATCAATGACCCGCGTGCCGAGAATCGCGCCCAGATTGCCCTGTTCCAGACTGAAGGTCAGCGAGCCTTGATCGACCACGGTGGGTGTACCGCCGCCATGGAGCTGGGCCCGCGCCAATGCCAGGCCGATACCCAGACGGGCTTCGTCGTCGAGTTCCAACATCGCTTGCATGCCCAGGGCCTGGGTCTGCGGATTGCGGACCAAAGGCGATACCTGCGCGAGCGGGCCCGGTTTGGGTGCACTGAATGCTTGCGGCAGCACCGGGTTGCTGAAGGCCGGGCCGGCCAGCCCCAGGTCCAGCCCTTCGGCATTGGTCACGGAAACGCCGATCCAGCCTTTGGCCAGATCCAGTTGTGCGCCGAGCGCAACCGCCGTACTGGAGGAGGTACTGGCACTGGCCAGACCCTCACAAAGGTCGGGACGCAACGGCGCCAGTTCGCTTTGCTCGATCAGGCCCAGGCACGGCTTGAAATCGGAACCGGCGATCAAGCCCTTGAGACTGAGCCGATCCATCACCGGCACCTTGCCCTGTACCTGCACCCGCTGGCGGCTGTTGCCCTGCCACTCATCGCTCACGCTGTTGACCTGCAGGAATCCCAGCAGCACGCCGTCAGTGGCGAACACAGGCCCCTGTTGCGAATTCATCAGAACGACCGGGACCCACTCACGCTCATTCAGACGGGTGGGTGCAATCAGGGTGGGCAGCAGTGCACTGTCCTCAGCGTAGAGGGGAGATTGCGCCCATGCAGGGCCGATCAGCAGCGACATCGCCCCGATCCATCCCGACAGCAGCCCTTTGATCCACCCCTTCAAGGAACCCTCCCGCAAGCATTTCATCGACAGTTTTGACGCGTTGGACCCGTCACTGACTCGATGGTTCCCGCTCGACAATCACTTCAACTGGACTGTGACAAGTTGATTCTAACGCCTGAAGAACGCTCAATGCATGTGAATTCGCAGCACAAAACGTGACCCCTCTCCGCAACCGGTGCAGCATTGCCCCGAGTTCACCTGCGGGGCCGCACATGAACAATTGGTCACATTCCGGCAATTGCGCTATAAATCGGTCTGTCGCAGGCGACAGAGACTCGTTGTGAATCAGGCGACCGACCTCGGAATTCCTCCGGCGCTGATGCAGCGCTATCTGGCCAGCCTGCCGGAAAAGCGGGCCCAAGTCCTGGCGGCCTGGGATGGATTCGTGCGGGAGCCCAGCCCAACCCAGCTGCAATGCTTGCGCGAGGTGCTGCACCGGCTGGCGGGCTCCAGTGTGATGTACGGATTCGATGCCCTCGGCGGCGAATTGCGGGCGGCGATGAATCTGGCTGACGATGTGCTTGACGGGGAAGGCGGCGATCAACGCGCCAGACTGGATCGAACCATGGACAACATCCTGCAGCATTGGTCTGCCGATGGCAGGGTCGAGTTCGGTTAGCTGGAGGGTGGACCGCCAGCTTGGTGGACCCGATCGATGAACACGCTTGGTGTCTCGGACAAGACCTGTCCGCGCTGCGGTCAGTGCGTGGCCGCCCGGCGCTGAGGATCAGCCACGCCGTTCGGAGCACTCGAATGCGGCAGGCAGGCCAACAGGTCGGCTTCTGCGAAAGGCTTGCCAAGAAAGGCCATTGCACCCAGTTCCCGACTGCGCGACTGCTGATGCAGACTACGGTCGGCCGACATCGCGACGATCGCTGCCGACGGCCATTGCACCCTGGCCTTCGCGATGGCGTCCAGTCCGGATTCGATCCCCAGGGAAAGGTCAATCAGAATCACGTTCGGGGCTTCACCTTGTTGAGCCATGGCCTCGGCCCAGGCTGTTGCCGAAGCCACCGTCCAGTGGTGCCTGAGCAGCATCTGCTGGATCAGTTCGATCATGTCGGCGTCGTCATCAATGATCAGCGCTCGCAGCCCTGACCCATCTTCGGCGTCCTCAAGCTCGGCAGCCGGAGCCCCAATCTCGAAAGAAAAGCGACTTCCCGCGCCCGGCTCCGAGTCGACGACCAGGCTGCTGTCCATGTGCAAGAGCACATTCTGCGAGATGCTCAGGCCCAGCCCAGTCCCCGGCACGCTCAAGTCGTGACGTGAGAACGGTTCGAACAATCGAGCCAGCTGCGCCGGGTTCATGCCGCGCCCGGTGTCGCTGACCGACACCGTGAGCCGATCCCGCGCCCACACGGCCGTCATCGCGACCTGACCCTGCCGGGTGAACTTGAAGGCATTGTTCAGCAGGTTGTAGATGATCTGCCGCAGGCGCAGGCTGTCGACCTGCACGGAAGGTGGGATGGCAGGCTCCAGACTCACCTGCCACTGCAGACCCCGCTCGGTCGCCACTGAATGAAAAAGGGCACGGAAATCGTCGAACAGGCTGGCCAGATCGCAGCGCACCGGACAGAGTTCGAACTGGTGGGACTGCAGGCGGGCCTGATCCAGCACCGACTCCACCAATTGGTGCAGGTGCTCCACACCGCGGCGCGCGTTGTGCAAACCGTGCAGCGCCGATGCGTCCAGATTGGCCGCACCGATCAGCGACTGAATTTGCCCAAGCACGGCGCTGATGGGGGTACCAAACTCGTGAGCCAACTGGTGCACCATCTGACGTTGCAAACCCTGGCGCGCATGGGCTGCCTCGACTTCCTCGTTGAGGGCTTGGTGAGCCTGGTGCAATCGGTCCCAGCGCAGCTGCAAGGCCCGACGCGCCAGTTCGGTCTCATTGGCCATCTGCTGGGACCGCTGCAATTGCGCATGAATTTCGGTCCGATCAAACAGCAGCACATAGCGCAAGCCGGCCTCGGCGACCTGATGGACCGCACAGGGGCGACCTGAGCCGATCTGCATGGTCTCCAGCAGCACGCCATTGAAGCCCGGATCAGCACCGATCAGCAACTCGGCCAACTCTCCGGCTTCGGCGGTCAAGCCAAAGGAAGCGGCATTGCCCAGCAGGATTCGTTGGGGACCCGGCTGAAGCTGGACGATGAGCATCGGCGTGGTGCGGATCACGCCGGCAATCAGGTAGTGGCAGATCGACTCGGGCAGGGGCAGCGGAACAACACTCATTCCCTTGTTGTTGCCTCCAGTTGCAGCACGACGCGGCGCAGCTTCGCATCTTCGCCGGCCAACTCCGTCGCCTGCACGCTGGATGTGACAATCGCTGACAGTGGCACGCCTCGTCGGATCAGCTCCGCCACGGCCCATTGCGCGCGCTGCTCGCCCAAGCTCGCGTTCTGCGCCGCAGTTCCGGTCGCATCGGTCTGCGCCCGCACCATGATCCTGCCAGGCGAGCGCTGCCAGGCCGCCGCAACCGCGTCAAATGCCACGCTGCCTGCCGGATTGGCGGTCTGGCCGGGATCGAAATGCACCTCCCAGCGCGGCGACACGGGCGGCAGCGGCGCCGGCTCGATGTATCGAATCTCATCGACAACGCCCTGCAGTCCGGGCCAGGCCCGCAACAGACTGCTCGCCGCATCGCGCCAGTCTGCCGGTGCCTCCCCGACATCTGCAGCAGACCCGCCTGGAGACCCAGGGTCACCGATGGCGGCGCACGCAACGCCAGACGCAAGCGCTGCAATTGCAACTGGTCATCCAACGCCAGGTAGCCACTGGTCTGCCAGTCAATGGGGACTTCAAGCGGATGCTCGGCCAGCAGTTCATCGGGCGTCCGCGCGCTCGGGTCACGCAGACCGGTGACACGCAGCTGCCGCCAGCCAGCTCGCTCCACCCGAACCTCGTAGCCCGGCTCCTGCTGCAGCAGCTGATCGAGCGTCGATCGCTGCCAACCCGTCCAGGCCCGCTCACCCAGCCAGCCGGCCAGCAGCAGCAGCACAACGCTCACGGCCATGATGCCCAGCCACGGGCGCCTGGCACGCTTCGGTTGGGCCGTCTCCAGTTCGGCCTGGGCCTGACCGGAGGAATCCAGCCACTGCTGCAACAGCAGCTGCAGATTTTCCGTCGGCTCGCCGGCCTGCAGCTGTGGATCATGCTGCAGGTGCGCCGTCTCCAGCAGTTCGGTCAGCGTGCCATCGAGTTCTTCGCCGGGCACACCGGTGATGGCGGCAGCCAGGTAGGCCTGCGGGCCGGCATACAGCCGCAACAGATGTTCGCCCAGCGTGACTTCGCTCAGCTCGGCGTCGCCCGGTGCCAGACCGGCGTCGCGGGCAAAGTCGCGGATGGCCGTGAGCATCGCTGCCACCGCATCGGTGTCACGATCACTGTCCAGATCCAGCTGTCGCGCGCTGGCCAGCACCAGGCCGGAACCGTTCTGCACCAGGAACAGATGATCGACACGGAAGCGCAGCAGTTCTCGCAGGGCGACCTGCGCATAGGGCACGCCACTGCGCCAGGCCTGCCAGCGCCAGCGCAGCCCGCGTGGCGTGAAAGCCGACTCCAGCAGCCGGTTGAGGTTGAGCACCAACTCGCGCAGGGCCTCGGTGATCGCGCGCCGAATGGCCGGGCCGATCACCGGGAAGACCGCCTCGGCCAACAATTCGCGCCGCTCGCGGGCCAGTTGCTCGATGGATCGCTGCAGCGGCTGGCTCAGCGATCGCGCGAGCGCCGGTCCTTGCCTATCGGCCGCGTCGATGGTGTCGGGCAGGTCGCTGGGCAGTCGCCGCAGGCGCGACTCAACCTCTTCCAGCCTGCCTTCGACGCGCGCCTGACTGTCTGCGTCGGCGACGGCCAGCAGTTGCCGCAGTCTTTGCAGTTCGTCGCTCATGACCGCGTGCGCCGCGGGGCGACCATCATTCGCCCGGCAGTTCGAAGTCCCGTTTCAGGCGCAGCGCCAACTCGCTGAAGAAGCCCGCCAGTTCCTCGCGCGCCACCTTGGCCTCGCGCAGTTCATTGGCCGTGCTGGCCAGATGACGGCCAAAATCATCGGCCTGCTGCTGCAGACCATCGGCCTGCTCCTGACCCAGCTTGAGCAGACGCTCGCGCAGTTGCCGAGCCGTGTCTTCCAGTTGCCCGGCCAACTCGGCCAGTTCGCCTCGCAAGGCCGATTCGGTGGACTTCAGCTGCTCGCCCTGGATCGTGGCTTGCTTGCGCTGCTCGGCGTCCAGCCGCTTGTGCACTTGAGCGGCTGACTCGGATTCGTCGCGAATCAGCTGCTCCAGCGCTTCCAGGCGCTTGCTCTGGTCTTGCCGGAAGCGCTCCAGATCCCGCTGCAAGCGCTCTTCCAGATCCTGGAAGCGGCGATCGTAGTCCGCGCATCTGTCCGCCAAACAGAATCTCGCGAATCTGTTCGACGTTACCGTCTGCCGGGTCGTTGCGGTTCGCCTTCTTGTCCGTTGCCATCGATCTGCTCCACGTCAGTCAGCACTCGTGCCGCAGTGGCATGGGCAGCGAGCCTGCAGGTCAGTTGCCCCGGCCCGGGCGACGAGCTCAGGCCTGGCGGATCCGTTCCAGCCGATAACCATGCTGATAGATGGACACCAATCGCCAACCAATCGATTCCTCGATGCCCAATTTCTTGCGGATTCGGCTGACATGGGCGTCCACGGTCCGCGTGGTCACCACCCGGCTGCGACCCCAGACCTTCTCCAGCAGCGCAGCGCGAGTCACCAGATGGCCCACCTTGGAGAAGAAATAGACCGCCAGATCGAATTCCTTGCTGGTCAGTGCCACCGGCCGCCCTTCGATACTGATCGTCCGTCGACCGGGATCGATTTCGTAGGGTTCGACATTGCTGATCGCGCTGCCCGGCTCGATCACGCCGCTGCGACGACCCAGCGCGTGAATGCGGGCAATCAGCTCCCGACGGCGCGCCGGCTTGACCAGATAGTCGTCGGCACCGGCCTGCAATGCCCGAACCGTGTGGTCTTCGGACTCCTGCGCGGTCAGGAAGACGATGGGAATCTGCCCGAGGAAGCTCTGCCGCACCCAGGTCAGCACATCCATGCCACTGGACTCGGGCAGCACCCAATCCAGCACCAGTACGTCGGGTACCTCCCGATGCAATGCCCGGGTCAATTCGGCACTGGTCTGGAACCAACGGACCTGATGGCCTTCATCGATCAACCACTGCCGGATCAGTTCGGCCTGATCCGGGTCGTCTTCCAGCAAATCGATCCGCATGCTTTTGGCTATCCCCATGGTCCCGGACTACACCTGTCGATCCCGCCGGCACCGTTCTCCAAGTGCACTTCTCACGGCATCAAGATCTTCACCCGTCCCGGCGGGACAATTCGTGAACATCTGACTTTGCCGAATCATACCCGATCGACAGGTTGGGGAAATCGCCGGAGCATCGCGCATAATCGGCGCCCCTCGATCAGCCCACCCAGGACCTGGCCACGGACATGGACGCCGAGCGATTTGCCGCGCTGGCCCGCGAGGGCTACACCCGAATACCGTTGACGCTGCAACTGCGTGCTGATCTGGATACGCCGCTGAGTGCGTATCTGAAACTGGCCGATGGTGAGAACGCCTATCTGCTGGAATCGGTCGCCGGTGGTGAGACCTGGGGCCGCTATTCGATCATTGGCTTGCCGGCCGCAGAACGCGTCAGCATTGCCGACAGCGTCTTCCGGCGCCACCGCCACGGCGAGCTGGTCGAGGAGCGTCGGGTCGACGATCCCCTGGCCGAGATCGATCGACTGCTGGCCGCCGAAAAGGTGCCGCAACTGCCGGATCTGCCGCCTTTCAGCGGGGGCTGGGTGGGCTATTTCGGGTTCGAGACGGTCGGCTACATCGAGCCCCGACTGCGCAGCGATCGACCGGACCGGTTGGGCACCCCGGACATCCTGCTGCTGCTCAGCGAAGAAGTCGCCGTGCTGGACAACAAACTGGGCCTGCTGCACCTGATCGTCCATGCCGATCCGCGGCAACCCCAGGCCTGTGCGGCTGCGCAGCGGCGTCTGCAGCAACTGGCGCGGCGACTGCGCTCGGCTGCCCCCAGCTATCCTGAGGTGCTCGATCCGGCCCAGCTGACTGAAGCCGACTTCGTTTCCGATTTCAGTCGTGAGGACTTCGAGGCGGCCGTGCGTCGTTGCCAGGACTACATCCTGGCCGGCGACGCCTTCCAGATCGTGCTGTCGCAACGGTTGTCGGTGCCCTTCCAGGCGCGACCGGTCGATGTCTACCGTGCCCTGCGTGCCCTCAATCCGTCGCCCTATCTGTATTTCCTCGATTTCGGCGATCTGCAGGTCGTTGGCTCCTCGCCCGAGATCCTCTATCGCGTCGACGACGGCAAGGTCGTCGTGCGTCCGCTGGCCGGCACCCGTCCGCGTGGTGCGAGTGAAGCCGAGGATCGCGCCTTGGCCGAGAACCTGCTGGCCGACCCGAAGGAACTGGCCGAACATCTGATGCTGATCGACCTGGGCCGCAACGATGTGGGCCGGATCAGCGAAGCGGGCTCGGTCAGCGTGCCCGATCAGATGGTCATCGAGCGCTATTCGCATGTGATGCACATTGTCTCGCAGGTGGAAGGTCGACTGCGCGCCGATCTCAGCCCGATGCAGGTGCTGCGTGCCTGTTTCCCGGCCGGCACGCTGTCGGGCGCACCAAAGATTCGTGCCATCGAGATCATCCAGGAACTCGAACCCATCCGTCGCAACCTCTACGGCGGCGCGGTCGGCTATCTGAACTGGTGGGGTGAATCGGACCTGGCCATCGGCATCCGAACGGCCATGATCAAGGACCGGCAACTGCATGTTCAGGCCGGCGCCGGCATCGTGGCCGACTCCGACCCGGCCACCGAGTGGGAGGAGACGATGAACAAGGGCCGTGCGTTGTTCCGCGCGGTGGCACAAGCGGCCGGCGGACTCTGATTCAGTACATCCGATGGTCGGCCTCAGCCGACGCCGACCGAGGCCTCCCCCAGGTCAGCGGTCTGCAGCAAGCCTTGCGGCAGTTCGCGCAACGCCTCGGCCAGGGCCGGCATCAGCTTCGACCGCGCCGACTGCTTGCGCCACAGCAGACCCAGAGTGCGCTTGGGGGCAGGCGCCTCGAAAGGCAGCAGTTGCAGGGATGGATTGGGGGCGACCGGCGGCTTGACGCTGAGCACCGGCAGCAGGGTCATGCCCACACCCGCGGCGACCATCTGCCGCAGCGTTTCCAGGCTCGTGGCCCGAAACCCTGAACGCTCACGCGCACCGACCCGGGCACAGACTTCCAGCGCCTGGTCACGCAGACAATGCCCTTCCTCCAGCAGCAACAAGCTCTGCGCTTTCAGCTCGGGCATGGGCACGGGCAGATGCCGCGGCGGCGGCTGGTCGGCGGGCAAGGCCAGCACGAAAGGCTCATCGAACAGCACCGTTTGCTCCAGCGCGGCGTGGCCATCAATCGGCAGCGCCAGGATCGCTGCGTCCAGGTCACCGCGCTGCAGCATCTGCAGCAGCACTTCGGTCTTCTCTTCGACCAGATACAGCTCCAGCTGGGGAAAGCGCTTGCGCAAGACCGGCATCACGTGCGGCAGCAGATAGGGGCCCAGTGTCGGAAACATGCCCAGGCGCAGGCTCCCCGCTTCCGGATCACGATGGCGACGGGCCTCCTCGCGGATCTGTTCCACTTCCCTCAGCACTTCGCGCGCACGCTCGACAATCGCCTCGCCCACCTCGGTCAGCATCACCGGTGTGCCCCGTTCGATCAGTTGCACGCCCAATTCGTCCTCGAGCTTCTTCAGCTGAGTCGATAGCGTCGGCTGGGAGACGAAGCTGGCTTCGGCCGCTCGACCAAAATGCCGGTGGTCGTCCAGCGCCACCAGATAGCGCAGGTCCCGCAGATTCATGGCCCGATACCTCTGATCAATCGAATCAAGGATATCAATCAGCTCGCGGATGGATGTGAAGGCCTCTCGAGCCAGCTCGGGCGCCCGTCACGGGGGCGGGCTACACTGGCAACAGTTCAACGGGAAATCGGCGCCATGGGCAGTGATCGGCAACCGTTGCCAAAGTCGGCAGATTCGCACATCGGCTACCGCCATCTGTTCGAGGGCATTCTCGGCCGCAATACCGCCGACTACTCGATCCAGTCGGCGCAAAAACACCACGTGCGGCTGTCCTTGATGGCCGATCGCAAGGCCAACATCATCATCACCGTCTCGTCGATCGTGCTGAGCCTGACGCTCAGCCGGTTGAATGAACCGGAACTGCGGCTGGCGCTGGGGACGCTGTCATTCTTCACCCTGGTGGCGCTGGTGCTGGCGATCCTGGCCGTGCTGCCAAAGTATCGCCCGATGCGACTGAAGGATCCGGACGATCTGCCCGATTACTTCAACATCATGTTCTTCGCGCATTTTTCCGAGCTGCCGAAAGATCGCTTCTTCCAGCTCTGGGCCGATGCCTTGCGCACCGATCGCGGCGTCTACGAGATTCTGACCAATGATCTGTATTCACTGGGCCTGTATCTGGCTCGGCACAAGTTCCCCTATCTGCGCCTGAGCTATCTGTTCTTTCTGACGGGTTTCGTCAGCGCCTGCGTCATCCAGGCCTTCGAACTGCTGTTTCACTGATCGCTGGCGGCCGCGCCCCGTCGCCGACAAAAGCGCGGCCGCCGCTGGATCAATCGGTGTCTTCCTCGACCACCGACGCATCCGGTGCGTTCTTGGTCACCGAGGCAATGCCGTTGTCGCGCGCTGCCTCGCTTTCATACAGCTGGCTGCGACCAATCACCTGGCCATTGGTCGCCTTCAGCACGAAATACGGCTTGCCGCTTTCACTGGTCAGACTCTCGAAGCGACCGGCTGCGGCATTCTTGCGCACCGATTCGATGCCCTTGGTGCAGCTGGCGTCCGAGGCGTAGCCCTGACTGGTCAGAATGACCTGGCCATTGCCGGCCTTGAGATTGAAGTAGCGCTTGCCGTCCTTGCCCGTCTTGCATGCGAACTTGCCTGCCATGTTCGATCCTCCTCATTGCGGGTCAGCGTGCTGCCGGCTCGCCGGGTCTGCATGCAACGGCAAGCGGCCGAGCGGAGCGTCGCAGAAAGCACGTATCATCGGCAACCGAGCAAGTTCCAAAGACCGGCATTCACCGGCACCAGCGTGCATCATTCACGCTCGCGAAACCACAGCAGATCTTCTAGCAGGAGACCATGGGCAGCATGGCCAAGCGTTCCGTATTGACTGGCATCACCACGACAGGATCACCCCATCTGGGCAACTACGTCGGTGCCATTCGCCCGGCCATCGCGGCCTCCAGGCAACCTGATCGCGAGTCGTTCTTCTTCCTGGCCGATCTGCACGCGCTGATCAAGTGCCAGGCGCCCGAGCGCGTACATCGCTCGACGCTGGAGATTGCCGCCAGCTGGCTGGCCGCTGGCCTGGATCCTGCTCACGTCCATTTCTACCGCCAGTCGGACATCCCAGAGATTCCCGAACTGACCTGGATTCTGGGTTGCGTGGCGGCCAAGGGACTGCTCAACCGTGCCCACGCCTACAAGGCCGCCGTGGATGCCAACCGCGAGCAGGGACTCGACCCCGATGCCGGTGTGACGATGGGCCTGTACAGCTATCCCGTGCTGATGGCGGCCGACATCCTCGCTTTCGGCGCCCATGAGGTGCCGGTTGGGCGCGATCAGGTGCAGCACATCGAGATGGCCCGCGACATGGCACAGCGTCTCAACCATCTTTATGGTGAGGACCTGCTGGTGCTGCCGGAAGCGGTCGTCGACGACGAAGTGGCGACGCTGCCCGGCCTGGATGGGCGCAAGATGAGCAAGAGCTACGACAACACCATCCCGCTGTGGTTGTCGAGCAAGGCGCTGCGCAAGGCCGTGGCAGGCATTGTCACCAACTCGCTGGAACCAGGCCAGCCCAAGGATCCCGACGAGGCGCAGCTGTTCCAGATCTACCGCGCCTTCGCCACAGCCGAAGAAAGCCGCGCCCTGGCCGACGAGTTGCGCGGAGGACTGGGTTGGGGCGAGGCCAAGACGCGGCTGGTGGACTGCCTGGAGCAGGCGCTGGGTCCGGCGCGCGAACGTTACGAGACGCTGATCGCCACGCCAGAACGCATCGAAGAGCTGTTGCAGGAAGGTGCCACCCGCGCCCGCCAGCTCGCTGCGCAGCGCCTGCGCCGCGTACGCGAGGCGGTTGGTCTGCGGCCGCTGCAGCGCAGCGCTGGCAAGGCCACCCCGGAAGCCCGCAGCGACAAGCCGCCGCGGATACTCAGCTTTCAGGAGAACGGTCGCTTCCAGTTCAAGCTGGTCGACGGCGACGGCAGCGTGCTGCTGCTCAGCCCCGGCATGGACAATCCGGCACAGAATGGCCAGGCCATCCGGCAGTTGCGTCAGGAAGGTGCCGATCCGGTGGTCTGGCGCGTACGCCCCGATGGTCGCTGGGAACTGCCGGGCACGGACGGCCAGGTACTGGCCTGCAGCTGCGACGCTGGCGATGAGGCGCTGGGCCTGATCACGGCCGCGCTCACGCGCCTGAACGGATGAGTGATGCGCTGGCGGCGGCCCTGCAGCAGCTGAAGTCAGTCTTCGGCTACGACCACTTCCGCGGCCAGCAGGCCGAGATCATCGGCCAGCTGCTGGCTGGCGGCGACGCCCTGGTGCTGATGCCCACCGGCGGCGGCAAGTCGCTGTGCTATCAGCTGCCGGCGCTGCTGCGCGAGGGCACCGCGATTGTCGTGTCGCCGCTGATTGCGCTGATGCAGGACCAGGTCTCGGCGCTGCAGCAACTGGGCGTACGCGCCGCCTGCCTGAACTCCAGCCTGTCGGCCGATGCCGCCCGTGAAGCCGAACAGGCGCTGCTGGCCGGCACCATCGACCTGCTCTACGTAGCCCCCGAGCGCCTGCTGACCGGACGCTTCATGGACCTGCTGCAACGCAGCCGGCTGGCGCTGTTCGCCATCGACGAAGCCCATTGCGTGTCGCAATGGGGCCACGATTTCCGCCCCGAGTATCGCGAGCTGGCCTGTCTGCACGAGCGCTGGCCCGAAGTGCCGCGGATCGCCCTGACCGCGACCGCCGATGCGCCCACCCGGCAGGAGATCATCGAACAGCTGGCGCTGCAGTCAGCGCGGCAGTACATCAGCTCCTTCGATCGCCCCAACATCGACTACCAGATCGAACTCAAGCACGACGGACGTCGTCAGCTACTGGCCTACCTGCGCGAGCATACGGGCGAATGCGGGATCATCTATGCCCTGTCGCGCAAGCGAGTCGATGAGACGGCCGCCTTGCTGCAGGTCGAGGGCTTTCCCGCCCTGCCCTATCACGCCGGTCTGGATGCAGCGACGCGGGCGCAGCATCAGGAACGTTTTCTGCGCGAGGACGGCATCATCATGGTGGCCACCATCGCCTTCGGCATGGGCATCGACAAACCGGACGTGCGCTTTGTGGCCCATCTCGATCTACCGCGTTCGCTGGAGGGCTACTACCAGGAAACCGGTCGCGCCGGTCGAGACGGTGAGCCGGCACAGGCCTGGATGCTCTATGGACTGGCCGACGTGGTTGGTCAGCGACGGCTGATCGACGGTTCCGAATCGGGTGAAGCGCGCAAGCGCATCGAGCGCAGCAAGCTCGATGCGCTGCTGGGATTCTGTGAGAGCCTGCAATGCCGACGCGTCAGCCTGCTGGCCTACTTCGGTGAGACCTATCCGGGTGCCTGCGGGCGCTGCGACAACTGTCGCCAGCCGCCACAGAGCTGGGATGCCACCGAAGCGGCACAGATGGCGCTGTCGTGCGTGTGGCGCACTGGCCAGCGCTTCGGCGTCAGTCATCTGATCGACGTGCTGCTGGGCAAGACCAGCGAGCGCGTCGAGCAATTGGGTCACGATCGCTTGACGACCTTCGGCATCGGCAGCGCCCTGGACGCCCAGCGCTGGCGTTCGGTATTTCGGCAGCTGGTCGCCAGCGGCTATCTATGCACCGATCTGGAAGGCTATGGCGGATTGCGGTTGAGCGAGTCGGCCCGCCCTCTGCTGCGCGGCGAACAGCCGCTGCGACTGCGGCTGGACCCGCCGCGACAATCCCGCGGTCGGCAGCGACGCACCCCCTCCGCCACGGCCCCCATCGATTTGAGCACCGAACAGCAACGGCTGTTCGAAGCACTACGTGCGATGCGCGCTCGCCTGGCCGGGGAGCAGTCGGTGCCCGCCTATGTGATCTTCCACGACAGCACGCTGCGGGAGATTGCGCTCAATCCGCCGGCCAGCCTGGGCGATCTGGCCGATATCAGTGGTGTGGGCAGCGGCAAGCTGGAACGCTATGGCCAGGCGGTGCTGGAGACGCTGCAGGATGTCCTTTGAGACGCCGCCCAGCCGGCTGCAGTTGCAGCCCGGGCCGTGGCGCCTGCTGCTCGACGGTCTGCATGCCCGCTTCCCGCACATCGGTCGCGAGCGATGGCGGGATCGATTGCTGCGCGGACGGGTGCTGGATCTGCATGGGCGAGCGCTGGCCGTCGATGCCCCCTATCAGGTCGGCCAGCAACTGCAGTATTTCCGCGAAGTCGAGCTGGAAGCACCCATTCCCGGCGAAGTCCTGATCATCCATCGCGACGCCGATCTGCTGGTGGTGGACAAGCCGCATGGGCTGCCGGTCGCGCCGACCGGGCGCTATCTGCATGAGACGGTCCTGAGCCGTTTGCAGCGGGATCTGGGGCTGCCCGAGTTGGCACCACTGCATCGCATTGATCGCGACACTGCCGGGCTGCTGCTGTTCTCGCTGCGCCCGGACAGCCGCGATGCCTATGCCGAGCTGTTCCGGCAGCGTCGCATCGAGAAGCGCTATCAGGCCCTGGCACCAGCGGTCCCGTTGCCGTCGCTGCCGTGCTGTCGGCGCAGTCGACTGGCACCGGGCGAGCCCTTTTTTCGAATGCAGGAGGTTGGGGGCGATCCCAACAGCGAGACCTGGATCGAGCAGGTGGAGCGCGCTGGCGACCTGGCCCTCTATGCATTGCGCCCAATCAGTGGCCGCAAGCACCAGTTGCGGGTACACATGGCCGCGATGGGCGCTCCGATTCTTGGCGATCGACTCTATCCCCGTTGGCTTGGGCCGGCGCCGGATCAGTTCGAACCGACGCTGCAACTGCTGGCCCATTCGCTGAGCTTCGACGACCCGCTCGACGGTCGCCGGCGCCACTTCACGGCGCAGCGCATGCTGGTGCGGCCTGAGAACAGCACTGCCCCTCCAACATCGGAATGACCCATCCAGACGGTTGGAGCAGGCAGAATCGAGGTTCTCCCGGAGAGGAATCCTGATGAAGTCGATGCAATTCGGCGGTCTGCATGCCGCCTGTAGTCTGCTGGTGCTGCTGCTCGGTAGCCACGCACTGGCCAACCGCTCCAGCGATCTGGTCTGGACCGATGTCGATGCGGACCTGGCCAGCCGTGCTGCCACCCAACGCACCCTGCCCGACGCCTACCGGGTCCTGCGACTGGATGCGGCAGCGCTCGACCGACAATTGAGCAACGCACCAACCGAGCAAGTTGCGGCGGTGAAGGACAGCGTAGCCATCATGCAGTTGCCGTTGGCCGATGGTCGCTTCGAGCGCTTCCGCATCGTCGAATCGCCGATCATGGAACCGGCACTGGCGAGTCGCTTCCCGCAACTGCGGGCCTGGCTCGGTCAGGGCATCGACGACCCCAGTGCAACGGTGCGCATGGACCTCAGCCCGAAGGGCTTTCATGCACAGATCATTTCCTGGCAAGGCACCACGCTGGTCGACGCACTGACACCCGGTGATCTGCAACACGTACTGGTCTATCGAAAGCGCGATGCCCAGCGCGTGGGCGAGCGGCCAATCTGCCTGGTCACCGGAGAGGAGATCCCGGCCGATCTGCCGGATTTCTCCCAGCGGGGCCGACCGTCCAAGCTGGGCGGTGTGCATCAGTTGCGCATCCATCGGCTCGCCATGGCCGCAACCGGTGAGTACACCCAGTTCCACGGCGGTACGGTGATTGACGGCCTGGCCGCCATCCACACGACGATGAACCGGGTCAACGGCATTTACGAGCGTGAGCTGTCGGTGCGCATGGTGCTGGTCGCCAACAACGATCAAATTGTCTACACCGATGGCGCCACCGATCCCTACACCAACAACAGCGGCACCATGATGCTGGGGCAGAACCAGACCAATCTGAACAACGTGATCGGCAGCGCCAATTACGACATCGGTCATGTCGTCAGCACGGGCGGCGGCGGCGTCGCCTTTCTGGGCGCAGTGTGCTCGACCTCCAACAAGGCGCGGGGCGTGACTGGCCAGGGTTCGCCAATCGGCGATGTTTTCGATGTCGACTACGTGGCTCACGAGATGGGCCATCAATATCGCGGCAATCACGCCTTCAACGGCTCTGGCGGCAGTTGCTCCGGCGGCAACCGCAACGCCTCAACCGCCTATGAGCCGGGCAGCGGCATCACCATCCAGTCCTATGCCGGCATCTGCGGCAGCGACAACCTGCAACGCAACAGCGAGGACTATTTCCACCGTGTCAGCCTGGACGAGATGATCAATTTCGTCACCAACGGCAATGGCTCGAACTGCGGTACCACGCAAGCCACGGGCAACTCGCCACCAGTCGTGTCGGCACCCGCGGCCTTCACCATCCCGCAGCTGACGCCCTTCGAACTGGTCGCCAGCGCGACCGATGGCGACGGCGACACGCTCAGCTACATCTGGGAGCAGTTCGACCTCGGCGCGGCCAACACCGCCGGCACGTTGGTCGACAACGGCAGTCGTCCGCTGTTCCGCAGCTTCACGCCTGAAGCGGCCAGCGCGCGCATCTTCCCCAGCCTGCGATTCATCCTCGACAATGCCAACGACGTCCCCGCCGCGGCACCGCTGCCGGGTACCAGCAGCCCCAGTTTCTTCACCGGTGAGCTGCTGCCGAGCACCAATCGCTCGCTGACTTTTCGTGCTACCGCCCGGGACAATCGCGCTGGCGGCGGCGCCGTCGGTGACGCCACCACCGAACTGACCGTGACCACGCTGGCCGGGCCCTTCCGCGTGACCGCGCCGAACACGGCGGTTGATTGGCCGGCAGGTTCTACCCAGACCGTGAGTTGGGACGTGGCCGGCACGGATGTTGCCCCGGTCAGCACCGCCGAGGTGCAAATCAGTCTGTCGCTCGACGGCGGCCTGAGCTGGCCGGTGGAACTGGCCGCAGCCAGCGCCAATGACGGCAGCGAGGACGTGCTGATTCCGGCCAATACGCCCAGCAGCACCCAGGCACGCGTTCGTGTCCGGGCGGTGGGCAACGTCTATTTCGACCTTTCCGATGCCGACCTGACCATCTCCGGCAGCAATACGCCGCCTTCGATCAGTGTCAGCAGTGATGTGACGACGCAACAGGGCAGCCCCGGCACCAGCACGGCGGTGGCGACCATCAGCGACCTGCAGGATGTGGCGGGCGATCTGCTGGTTGATGTACTGGGCGCGCCGGATGAACTGCAGGCCAGTGTCAGCAACAGCAATGGCAGCATGATGCTGGACATCGCGGCGGCCTGCACGCTGGTGGCCCCCACCAGCGGGGTCAAGGTCTATCCACTGCAGCTGCTGGTGGCCGATACCGATGGCGCGGTGACGACGGCCGAGCTGGTCGTCAATGTGGGTCGCAATGCGACACCGACGATCGGACAGTACAGCGATGTGAATCTGCTGCCGGGCGGCAACGTGCAGGTGTCACCCGATGCCCCACCCGCCGACGCCAACGACAACCTGGACGGCTTGAGCGTCTCGCCGACCACCCTGCCCGATGGCGGCAGCGTCAGCGTGAACGCCGCCGGCGCGGTCAGCATTCAGGCGGGCAGCAGCTCACCGGCCGGCGTGCTCACGGTGACGGTCAGTGACGGCTGTGGCGCGGTCGAACAACGCCGCATCGTCATCAGTACCGCTGACGAGTTGTTCGAGAACGGCTTCGAATGACCCAGCAAGGCGCTGGACGCGGTTGAGCCGCGTTCAGCGCGTTGCCGGGAGACGGCGTATCGGTTGGCCGACCGCCACTCAGCCCTGACAGGCCTCGGCCGCCTTTTGCGCCCGAGTCCGCATGAATGGCCCAAAGCCAAGCCGGCTGCACAGCTCGCCGGCTGCGGCCGGCGCCGGACTGCGCGGTCGCAGACCTTCCCAAGGCAGTTGCAGGGCCGCAGGCGCGTCCGTGGCGATGGCGGTCAGCTGCCGCCACAACAGCGCATTCTCGTACTCGCCCTTGAGCTTGCCATGCAGGCTGCGCGCTCCGCGCAAGCGCAGGAAGGGGAGTTCCTCCAGGCGGCTGAACAACCCGTCCAGCGTGCCGAAGTGATTCAGCAGTGCGGTGGCCGAAGTCGGACCAATGCCGCGGATGCCAGGGATGTTGTCGACACTGTCGCCGGTCAGCGCCAGCCAGTCGGCGATTTGTTCGGGCCGCACGCCGAAACGCTCGTGGACGCCGTCGGCATCCCAACGACGGTCGCGGGCGAAATCCCATTGTTCATCGCCGGGCCCGATCAGCTGGGTCAAATCCTTGTCCGAGGAGACGATCACGCACGGCACCTGGCGCTCCCGCGCCTGTGTCGCCAGCGTGCCGATCAGGTCGTCGGCCTCGTAGATCGGGTCTGCCAGTGTCGCCACACCGAGAGCGCGGGTGAAGTCCTGGCAATGGCGAAACTGGCGCAGCAGGCCTTCATCGGCCGGATCGCGATTGGCCTTGTAGGGCGAATAGATCTGGTTGCGGAATGAGCTGTCGAGCGCTTCATCAAAGCACACCGCCATGCCTTCGGAGGGCTGCAGCTGCTCCAGCAGCTGCAGCAGGAAGCTGGCGTAGCCATGCACCGCATGCGTGGCCCAGCCTTCCTCGTCGTGCCAGTTGGGCTCCAGCGCGTGGTAGGCCCGAAAGACATAGACGCTGGCATCCACCAGATACAGCCGCTGCATGCTCATGGCCGCTCAACCGCCGCTGTTGCCCTCGGCAGCCTTGGGTCCGCCGGACTCCTGCTGCGCCTTCAAGGCGAAACTTGGGGAGACCTGGTAGATCACCCGAGGCTCGGCCTGCAGGCCATCGAAGAGACGACCGTCCGAACCATAGTCATCACGTTGACTGTTGGCGATGAAGTAGAAGCGATCGCCGCCCACCACGCCGACAGTCGGGCGCTGCATCGCCGGCTTGGCGGATTCCAGTGGTGCCATCGACTTGATCGACCGGCCATCCGGGGACAGCAGCATGCGCATCACCCGATTGGGCTGGTTGTAGTTCTGGATCGCAATCAAATAGCCATCGTGCCAGCTCAGATGTTCGATGCCGCCCAGGTTGTGGCTGGCCACTTCGGCCGACACGACCTGTTGCTGCTGCACATCCGCAATCAGCATCCCCAACTCGTAGTCGGACAGGTAAAGAAGCTGTTCGTTGGGATTGACCGCGATACCACGCAATGAGGTGGCTGACGGCAGACTCAGCAATTGCTCGATCTGACCGTCGCGAATGCGGTAGACAACATTCGACACGCTGTCCAGCGCGTAGAGATTTCCGCCAGCTGCCGTGGTCAATGCGCCGATCACGTGGGGACGTCCGTCCACCGGCAACAGGTGATGCTCCAGCAGCTTGCCATCGCTCAGGCGCAGCTTGAGGATGGCACTGATGCCCAGCGTCTCGCGCGTCGTGCCCGGGTAATGCGGCAAGGCCGTTGTGGCCAGCCACAGGGCATCGCGCTCAGAGTCAGCGGTCAGTGACAGCACACCCCACCAGGGTGCGTCCGGCTGCGGCGCAGCCAAACGTTCGAGATTGCCGTCCTTGCTGACCCGGAAGACCTCGCCGGTCCGCCCCGAGCCCACCAGCAGTTGCCCCCGACCCGCATCCCAGGCCAGCGACTCGATCAGTTCCACGTCGCCACCGAGCGTCATCGCCACTGAGCCTTCGCCGAATGGCGCGGCGTTGCGCTGCAGCGCATCGACGATATAGGAGTAGACCTGCGTTGAGGAGACGGGCTCGAAGGCCTCTGGCACGGTGCTCGGATCGTAGGACAGGCCCTGCTGCTGCATCTTCAACAGCAGATCGTAGGCCGGTGTCTTCATGTCCTGCATGGCATAGGCCTGCGCCAGCTTGAACTGGAATCCGCCGTTGTAGGGCCGGATCCGGGTCAGCCGTTCCAGCACATAGGTGTAGCGGCGCCAGTCCTTGTCTTCGTAATACTGACGAGCCCGTCCCATCAGTTCAGCCACGTTGTCGATGCGTGCCAATTCCAGCTCGGTGTCGGTTGGCAGCGGCGGCGGTGGCGCGTCGAGTGCCTGAGCGTGGACGTGGGTGTTGAACAACAGGACAGCCAGGGCCAGCGGAGCCAGCAAGAGTCTTTTGATCATGGTGAGCCAGTCAGACGGCAGCAAAAGGGAGAAGTCGCGCAGAAAAAGAAACGGCAAAGGGTTCGCGTAGACTGGCGGGCCTGCGGAAAGTTCCAGTCAGCCGCCAAGCATCGGACCGTGAGCATGGACGCGAATCGAATACTTTACCGCGGGCGCTACCTGCGCATGGCTGCCAAGGGTAGCTGGGAATACGTTGAGCGCACCAATCCACAGGGTGCCGTCATCGTGGTCGCAGTGACGCCGGAAGATCGAGTGCTGTTGGTCGAGCAGCACCGAGTCCCCATTGATCGTCGGACCATCGAGTTCCCCGCCGGCCTGATCGGCGATGACCCCGGCGAGCAGGACGAAGCCATCACCCTGGCCGCAAGGCGAGAATTGCTGGAAGAGACCGGCTGGGCCGCCGGCCGCGTCGACTATTTGATGGGTGGCCCCAGTTCGGCCGGGATGAGCACCGAAATCATGCATTTCGTGCGCGCCTTCGATCTGCGCCGCGAACATGCCGGCGGCGGCATCGACGGCGAGGACATCACCGTGCATGAAGTGCCCCGCAGCGAAGTCGCCGACTTCGTCCACCGGCATCTGCAACAGGGTTTCGGTATCGACCCCAAGGTCTACGCCGGTCTCTATTTCCTCGAACGTGATGCGGCCGGTCGGCCCTGGTCGGAACACTCAGCCTGAGGTGTGGCCAGATTGTTCCAGCAACGCCAGTGCGCGACGCAGGCTGCTGACGATGGCCTCGCGCTCGATCGCCGGTGTCTGCCGGGCATCGAAGTGGATGTTGCGCAGATCGAAACCTTCGTCGTGCTGCAGCAGCATCGGATTGGTGTCATCGAGCACGCTGTCACGTCGGGCCATCACCTCAAAGGTCTCGATCGGATGAGCCACGCCCTTGACGGTGATGTGGCCGACGCTGCGCACTTCCACCAGTTCGCGCACCAGCGCATAGGTACTGCCGCTGATCAGGATGCCGCCCGGCGCACATTGGTGCTCCAGTCGGCTGGCCACGTTCACGTTGCCGCCGACGATCGTGTAGTCGACGCGGCTGGACGAGCCGAAGTTGCCAACCGTGCAATAGCCTGAGTTGATGCCGACGCGGATCCGCAGTCGATGATTGGAGCCCAGGTGGCGCCAGCGCTCCTCCAGCAGGCCCAGGCAGGACTGCATTTCCAATGCCATGCAGACGCAGCGCCGAGCGCCGTCGACCGGATCGGACTGTTCCTCGTCGCCGAAGTAGATCATCACGGCGTCACCGATGAACTTGTCGATGGTGCCGCCCCACTTGTCACAGATGCTGGCCATCTCGTCCAGATAACTGTTGAGCATCTGCGAGAGCATCTCCGGCTCGACCGTATCGGTCAGTTCGGTGAAGCCGACGATGTCGGAGAAGAACACGGTCAGGTTGCGCCGCTGATGGGAGCCGGCCGACACCTCCGCGGTGCCGCCCATGATGCGCTGGAACAGTTGCGCCGACAGGTAGCGGCGCATTGATTCGATCATCGAGGACACACGCTCGTTGCTGCGGCTGAGCTCGTTCTCCAGCCCGGTGCTGTGCTCGACGACAGCGCCATGCATCAGCGACAGATCGTCGATGTCCTGGATCAATCGTTGCGCCAGATCGACCAGCCCCTGAACGTCGGCGGCCAACGTCGGCACCTCGGCACTGCGCTCGGGCAGGCTCTGCAGCAGCCGCTCCAGTTCAGCCCGATCGGCCGCCGACAGATTGATCGGTGAATCCAGCGACATGATTACTCGAGCACCAGTTCCAGCCCGGGCATGAAACGGGTCATGTTGGCCAGCGACTTGCTCTGCCAGGCGACCTCCTTGCTGCCGATGACCCGCATCCGGACATCGCCCATGCGTCGTGCCTTGATCACCAGCTGGTAAAGCATGTTGATGCCCGAACTGTTGAGAAACTGCAGTTCACGCAGATCCCAGCAGCATTCGCCACCACTGGCGCGTGCCAGCACCTCGTCCAGCAACTGCTGAATGGGCTGATATTCATCGGCACCGTTCAGACGCAAGGTGCCTTCCAGCGAGACGGTATTGGCGCCCTCGTCGGCTACCACGCGGTAATCGGCACTCTTCACTTCCATCGTCTTTCCTCAAACGTCATGTACTGTCAGCCAGGGGCCAGCGGGCCATCGTCTGGACGCGGCAGAATTCCTCGTCCAGACCCTCGAAACGCCAGCCCAGGCGGGCGCCATAGTCGGTCATCATCGTCAGCAGCCCCAGGCCGGAGCCAGAGGACGGACCTTCAGAAGCATTGCGTTCGACCCGCTCCATGAACAGCAGCAACGGATCGCCTGCCGCAATCTCCTCGACCACGCGCAAATAGCGGCTGGCCGTGTCTGATGGCGCGCCACTGGCGACATGCAGAACCAGTTCGTCACCCACCACATTGGCGCTGATCTCGATCTGGCCGCCATGACCGAACTTGACCGCATTCTCCACCAATTCATTCACCGCGTAGGCGAGGAAAGCCCCACCTTCAGCCTGCATGCGGGCACCGACGTCGCGCAGATAGGTGGCGAAATAGGTCGCCACATAGTCGGCCAGTCGTCCGGCATGGGACCAGCGGCGAGACCAGCCCTCATGAATGGCAATCGACAACATCGGGTCGACACAGGCCTGCTCGTTCCAGTCACCGATGGCGCTCACGGCTGCAGCTCCAGTTGCAGCGTCAGCCGGCCGTCTTCGACGCCGGCATGCAGCGGTCCAAACTCGGCCTGCAGCCAATGCAGGCCCAGCCAGCGTTGCGCGTCTGCACGATCGTGCTCGACCAGCGCCAGCAGCGCATCCCGCGCCTGCTCTGCAGAAACCGGCTGTAGCCTGCGAGTCGTCTCTGCCGCCAGTTCAGCATCCACCGGCAATGACAGCAGCAGACGCAGGCGCTGGCCCTCTTCGATCACTTCCAGCAGCAGATGACCGTTGTCCGTGACCGCCGGGCAGGCAAAGCTCCATTCCAGCAGCTCGTTCACGGCCGCAGCGAGCAGGTCGACCGGCAGCTTGACGCTGCCCTGGGCGTTGGCCGTGACCTGGGCAAACAGATCGGCGGTAGCACCGCAATGGCCGAAAGCGTCTCGGAAGGGGCCGAGGGCATAGCGTCCGGAGATGATGGGCCGAGACATTGCCAAACAGACCTAGTGTGGTGTTCCGCAACCACATTTGACTATTTCTGCGCCCTTTTCCCCGGATGCGGCGTTGTTCGTCGTCGCCATAGCGTGGCTATGCCTCCTCCTCTCGCCTTGCCCCGAGCAAAAGTTCATCAGAAATATCTTCAACGTCTCTGCGGATCACCACACTATCGCACCTGATAACGCGTCAGGGCGAAGGAGAAATAGACCACACCGGCGAACATGATCACGTAGGGCAGTCCGTCCGAACCGAACAGATCCATGCTGATACCGATCAGCAGAATCCCGATCATGCCACCGATGTTGTCCATGATCGAAAAGGCGGCGTTGGCGCCCACCAGCCGCGAACCGGTAAAGCGGTCGGCCGTCATCGCCAGGCAGACGCTGAACAGACCACCGATCACGCCGCCCCAGAGGAACAACAGGCCCCAGGCGATCAGCGGCGTGTAGATCGCGATGGGCAGATAGGCGGCGCAGACCAGACTCAGCAGGACCAGCAGCATCATCACGTAGCGGCGATCGAAGAAGTCCGAGATCCAGGCGATCGGGATTTCCAGCAGGATCGACCCCAGCATGAAGGCCGTCAGCAGCAACGAGGCATCGCCGATGCTGAGCTGGTTCTTGATGCCGTAAAGCGTAATGAAGGACTGCACGCCCAGGATCGACACACCGCTGACTGCCACGGCAAACATGATGGCCGGCGCCAGCCGCACCGACTCGACGATGGAACTGCTGGAGCTGGGCCGAAAGCGCGGAATCAGGAAACCGCCCAGCAGAGTGGGCACCGCGGCCAGCGTGGTGATCAGGGCCGACACCAGCAGCTTGGTCTGAGTCAGGGCCGAAACCGCCTCTGGCCGCTGCAGACCGATGTACTGGGCGATGGTCGCATCAATGGTCGGCACCAGCCGGGCCACAAAGGGTTCGAGCTGATCGATGAACTGCAGCAGCACCGGACCGCAAGCCAGGCCCAGCGAGATCGAGGTGCCGAACAGTGCCATCGCAAATCCGCGCGAACGGCGGAAGGGCAGGCTGTTGATCCAGGTCTGCAGCAGGATCTGGTTGAGGAAGTTGCCGACGCCGTGGACGAAAACCAGCAGCAACCAGGGCGAGATGTCGGTGAAATAGGCCAGCAGGATCAGCGGCGGCATGCGGAACAGCGCCGACAGCGCCAGTCCGGTGCGCAGACTCATGAAGCGCAGGATCCAGCTGAGACCGAAGGAAATCGCAAAGACCGAGATGAACTCGATCGCCATGACGATACCGACCACGGTGTTGCTGGCGCCATAGGACTCCAGCGCGGTCGGGAAGACCACCGCATTCATGCCCACCGAGACCGACAACAGGAAGGTTGCCGCGACAATCAGCACCACCGCCAGGGCGCGCTGCATTGGCGTCAACGGCTTGCTGGTTACCAGTGTCGTCAACGCCGTCCCCCGCAGTTGCTGCGCAAACCAGGCCGTTTCCGGACCGGCCGCCGAAATGGTGCCTGCATCACGGCTGCGGGTACAACCCGGACTGCGCCCGCTGCTGCAACTCCGCATTGGCGCGGCGATAGAGCTTGAAGCGACGCTCGTTGACGACCAGGATGAAGTTGCGCAGGAACCAGATCATCGAAGCGGTGAGAAAGGCCACGAAGAAACCGGTGACCATGGCCCGCACCGTCGCCCGCTTGATCGGCTCCAGGCGCTGGAAGTACTCCGGCGACTGGATGTCCAACCCCAGGACGCCATAGAAGCGACCGCGCTCGCTGCCGTCATCGGCGAACAACGGCACATAGCCGCTGATGCAGCCGTCCTTGCACCACTGGTCGAAATAGAACTCGTCCGAAACCACCGTCGTCTGTTCCCGCAGGGCGGTCATGATGTCGGGGTTGTCCAGCGCCTCGGTGTATTCCTCCATCACGCCGACACTGGTGTCCTCGATCGCCGGATCGGTGGGCGTGGGGGTCACGTCGTAGATGAAATAGACCTTGCCGTCCTCACCGAGAAAGGCGGTGTACAGATAGGTGATTTGCGGGTCAGCCTGCTTGGCGGCGACCAGCGGCGCGATCGCCGCCGCGTATTCGGGGGTGAACTCGTCCTCGGGCGCCTTGAAGCGCGCATGCTCGGCCGGGTCCACCAGCGTTCGCACCACCGACGCCGTTCGCAGCAGCGACTGGCGGATCTCGCTCTTCTGCGCATCCAGCGCGCGGGCGTAGATGAAGTAGGTGGTGAAGAAGATCGCGGCGAAGACCACCACGCCGACGGCAATCGCCTCCGGCAGCGGCTGAATCCGGTAGCGGACCGGCTCCAGGTCCTCAAAGGGGCTGTGCGGGCGACTCATGCTGACCTCCTGCGTCGATCGGCCGGCCTCTACCCGAGCCGGTGGAATTCCTCACCAGGGCCTGCGCCGCTGCCAACCGTTTCAGACGCGCGTTGATGCGCTCCAGACTGGCACCCGGCTTCGGGTGCTCGCTGGTCCCGAACAGCCAGTCCCAACAGCACACCAACAAACCAAAGTTGCGTTGCAGGTGGACGTGATGATGGAGATGGAAGTCGCCCCAGGCAAACCAGTGCGTCCAGCGACCGGTCACTCGCGGGTTGTGGTCGAGCACGCTTTCGCTGAGAAAAACTTCGTAAAAATAATGGAACACCAGCAGCGGGATGCCGAATTGCGGCCAGATCCAGGTGATCAGCAGCAACGGCAGGGTCATCACCAGGATCACGTCCAGCGACAGGCGCACCCCGCCCAGCCAAAACAGGTACTGCCCCCAGTGCGGCCAACTCGGGCGTGAGTCCTGACGCAGATAGGGTTCGGCGTGATGGGCACGGTGAATCCACCACAGCGGATTGAGCCGATGGTGGATGTGCGACCAGCGATGCAGCCAGTAAATGGCCAAGGTCCACAACAGGAAGCAACCCAGCAGGCCCAGCAGGTAGCGCAGCACTGACCAGACCTGCAAATCGCTCATTGGACCAGACTTGTCCGAGGCCACGAAATCACGGCAAGGAAACGCAAGCCACGATGCCACGGCTTGCGTCCAATCGATGCAGGTTGATGTGGATGAACAGTCATGCCGACCCCTTGCCGCCATTGTGGCGCCAGTGCGACGGCATGAACAGGCCAGCGCAGACCTGAGTGTTCGCCGAAAGTGGATCCGGAACAAGGCCACGGGCAGGTCTGCCCCGGGGAACCGCAAAGCGGAGGCGCTACCATGCGGGACTTCCCCGCTGACCGGTTCGCCCATCGATGGCCTGGATGAACGACCTGCTGGCCCGCTATCCGTGGATCCTGACCCTGCTATATCTGACCGGCCTGCTGCTGATCTGCTGGCTGCTTGATCGCGTCGTACGGCGCTGGGCATTGCGCCTGATGAGTGGACTCGCCTCTCGCACCCGCACGCGCTGGGACGACATGCTGTTCAACGAGGGGGTGTTCAATCACCTCAGTCACATGGTCCCGGTGGCCTTGGCGCAGCTGGCACTGCCACTGGTGCCGGGATTGCCGGTCGATCTGGTCACCGTCGGACGCAACGTACTGACCGCCTACATGGTGCTGCTGGCGGCCATGGCTGGCAGCGCCGCGCTGTCGGCATCGCACCTGATCTACCTGAGTTCGGAGGATCGCGAGTCGGTCCGGCCGGTCAAGAGCTACGTGCAATTGGCCAAGATCGTGCTGTTCCTGATCTCCGGCGTACTGATTGTCTCGGTGCTGATCGAGCGCTCGCCATTGCTGTTGCTCAGCGGCCTGGGCGCGATGACCGCGGTGCTGTTGCTGGTTTTCAAGGACACCTTGCTGTCACTGGTGGCCAGCGTGCAGATCGCCAGCAATGACATGGTGCGGGTGGGTGACTGGATCGAGATGCCGCAGCTATCGGCCGATGGCGACGTGATCGACATCGCGCTGCACACGGTCAAGGTGCAGAACTGGGACAAGACCATCACCACGATCCCGACGCACCGGCTGATCAGCGACAGCTTCCGCAACTGGCGCGGCATGAGCGAGTCCGGCGGTCGACGAATCAAGCGCTCATTGCTGATCGATCTGGCCAGCGTGCGTTTTCTGGATCCGGATCAGATCGAGCGGCTGCAGAAGCTGTCGCTGCTGGCGCCGTATCTGGCCGACAAGCAGCGAGAACTGGCGCAGTGGAATGCCGGCGTGTCGGCCGATGCGCCGGAGAACGGTCGCCGCCTGACCAACCTGGGCACCTTTCGCGCCTACGCCTACCGCTATATCCAGGCCCATCCCGGGGTCCGTGCCGACATGACCCGTCTGGTGCGTGCGCTGGATCCCGGCCCGCAGGGGCAGCCGGTGGAGATCTACTGCTTCACCAACACCACCAACTGGGCCGAACACGAGCGCATCAAGGGCGACATTTTCGACCATCTGATCGCGACCCTGCCCAGCTTCGGCCTGCGTCTCTACCAGCAGCCCTCCGGTGGCGATCTGCAGGCCTGGTTGCCAAGCGAGGCACGGCCCGACCACAATGCCGACGGGCATGCCACCGCAAGCGGCGAAGGCGAGCACAGATGACACTACCGGCCAGTCTGCAACAGGAACTCGACACGCTCGCGCAGCGTCTGGAACAGTTGCGCAGCCAGGCCACCCTGTTGCGACAGGAGATCATCGAACTGCGTGCCGAAAAGGCACGGCTAAGTGACGAGAAGGCGGCCCTGCTGGCCCGCAATGAACAGGCGCGCAGCCGCGTCGAAGCGATGATTACGCGTCTGCGGGCGCTGGAGCAGGCCCCATGAGTGACGCCCAACGCAGCCCTGTGCCGCTGCGCATCCTCGACCGCGAGTATCTGGTGGCCTGCACACCGGAGGAGCGCGCCGGCCTGCTGCAGGCCGCACAGATGGTCGACGAGAAGATGCGCGAGATCCGCGGTCAGGCCAAGGTGCTGGGCCTGGATCGCCTGGCGGTCATGACCGCCCTGACCATCGCGCATGACTCGATCAGCCAGCAGGAGGCCCTCGGCGGACTGACCGAACGCCTGCGCGAGTTGAACCGCCGCATGGCGGACTGAGCACTTCTCAGCACGCTTTCGTTCAGTCGCGACGAACATCGCTGCGCTATGCTTAGTCCGCGCCCTCTGGGGTGCACGACAGTACGTCCGTCAAATGCCTTGTCCCTATTGCACGACTTCGGGGAGTCCGTCACAGGCGCCGTGCATGAGCAGGTCCGCTTCGCAGCGGAACGCCTTTAACGGCCATCAGGACTTCCCACCTGATCCCTGGGATCAAGGTCGTCTGACGTACATCGGCACCCACGGAGGGCCCTCAGATTTCTGGTGGCCGTCCACGGCCCCCGGGCCCAGCGGATGGTCGGCCTTGTGAGGCGATGACCAGGCACGGCGCCAGTCGCCGCCGCAGAACTGCCCCGACGAGCATTCGCGCTAAGATCGCCGCAGAGGCGGCCCGACCGCCGTGAGGACGGATCATGGACAGTTTCCAGCCGGCGCTGTTGCAGACGCTCGAAAGTCTGCGCGGTGCGCATCTGCAGGCCCCCTTCGACTACGCCGACCGGGTGCGTCTGCTGCGAAAGCTGCGACGCGCTGTAAAGGCACGCAGCGAGGCCTTTGCCGAAGCCATCTCGCGGGATTTCGGGCGGCGCTCGCGGCACGAGACACTGATCGCCGAAGTGATGATGGTGCTGCACGACATCGACCATCATCTGCGCCATTTGCGGCGCTGGATGCGACCGCGTCCGGTCGCTGCCGATGGCTTGTTCCAGCCGGCGCGGTGTGAGATCCGCCCCCAGGCATTGGGTGTGGTCGGCGTGATCTCACCTTGGAACTATCCCCTGCAGCTGGCCCTGATGCCGCTGACGGCGGCGCTGGCGGCCGGCAACCGGGTCATGCTCAAGCCCTCCGAACTGACGCCGCGCACCGCCGACCTGCTGGCCGATCTGGTGCAGGAGTGCTTCAAGCCGAATGAGGTGACGATCTCACTCGGCGGTCCGGAACTGGCCGCCGCCTTCTCGGCCCTGCCGCTGGATCATCTGGTCTTCACCGGATCGACGGCGATCGGTCGACGGGTGATGGAAGCCGCCGCGCGCAATCTCACGCCAGTCACGCTGGAACTGGGTGGCAAATCACCGACGCTGGTGATGGCCGACTTCCCGCAGGCCGAAGCGGTTTCCCGCATCGTCTCGGGCAAGTTCCTCAATGCCGGCCAGACCTGCATCGCGCCGGACTATGTGCTGGTGCCGCATGATCGCCGCGAAGGATTCGTGCGCGCGCTGCAGCAGGAAATCGAGTCGCGTTACCCGTCCCTGACCCAGACCCCCGACTACACGACGATCGTCTCCGATCGCCACCACGCGCGCCTGCAGAGCCTGGTCGACGAAGCCGAGGCCAAGGGGGCGCGGGTGTTCCGGGTCAATCCCAGCGGGGAGTCCTTGCCGGCCAGCAGTCGCATTTTCCCGCCGACGCTAGTGCTCGACCCACCGGCCGATTGCGCGTTGATGCGCGAAGAGATCTTCGGACCGGTGCTGCCGATCCTCGGCTACACCAGTCTGGGTGAGGCCCTGACGACGATCAATCAACATGAGCGACCGCTGGCGATGTATCTGTTCGACCGCAATCGCGAGCGGGTCGAAAAGATCCTGCAGAGCACCATCGCCGGCGGCGTGGCCGTCAACGACACGCTGTTCCACATCGCCCAGAGCCGGCTGCCATTCGGTGGCGTCGGACCGTCCGGCATGGGCCACTACCACGGCGACTGGGGCTTCAACAGCCTGTCCAAGCTCAAGCCGGTGTTTCACCAGGCCCGCTGGCACACCATGGGTCTGCTCAACCCGCCCTATCGCCGATTGGCTGACTGGCTGGGGTCCTTGCTGACCCGCTAGGCGCCCTGCCCACCGAGAGCAGCCGATGCCGCAGATCACCCTGTATGAACTGGGACCGACGCGCTCGGCGCGCTGCCGCTGGACGCTGCTCGAAGCGGGCCTGCCTTATGAATCGGCCGGCAACGATCCGAAGATCCTTGGCAGCGACGAGTTGCGCCGCCTGCACCCGTTGGGCAAGTTGCCGGTGGCGGTGATCGATGGCCGACCGCTGTTCGAATCCGCAGCCATCGCGGCGGCCATTGCGGACCTGGTGCCGGAGCAGCAACTGATTGCCCCACCCGGCAGCTGGCAACGCTCGTTGCACGACCAATGGGTGCTGTTCGCACTGACCGAACTGGAGCCGTGGGTCTGGACCGCCGAGCTGAACACGCTGGACTTCGTCTTTCCGGTCGACCAGCACGTACCGGCGATCATCCCGCAATGCCGAGGGCTCTATCGCAAGAGCGCTGCCGTGCTGGATCGCCACTTCGAGCAGCATGAGCATCTGATCGATGGGCGCTTCAGCGTTGCCGACATCATCCTCGGCTACACGCTGAACTTCGGCGACGAGTTCGACTGGAATGCCGGTTTCCCGGCGCTGCAGGCCTATCTGGAACGGCTGTTCGAGCGGGAACACTGCACGCTGGTCCGCAACCTGCGGCCCGATCAGTAAAACGCCCGCACCAGCGCCACACTGGCGATCGCAAACAGCGCCGTCAGGGGCAATCCGGCGCGCAGGAAATCGGCCTGCCGGTAGCCGGCCGGACCGGCGATCATCGCGGTGACGGCATTGGTCGGTGTGATGAAGTTGTTGGAGGCGGCGCAAGCGGCAATCAGCGCGTACTCGGTGGGATTGCCGCCGACGGCCAGCGCGATGTTGACCGACATCGGAATCATGATGATCGCCGCGCCGACGTTGCTCATCACCAGGGCCGCGATCGACGTCAGCAGCGCGATGGCCAGTTGCACACCCCAGCTGGGCCATTCGCCAATCACCACCAGCAGTTCCTGCGCGATCCAGGCCGCGGTGCCGGTGGTGTCGACGGCGGCGCCCAGTGGAATCAGACAGGCCAGCATGAACACGGTCTTCCAGCTGATCGCGCGATAAGCCTCGTCGGGGCTCAATACGCCGGTCATCAGCATGCCGGCGGCACCGGCAAACAGCGCCAGCGTCACCGGCACATGGCCAATCATCGCCAGACCAAAGGCGAGCACGAAGAAGGTCAGCGCATGCGCCAGCTTCTGCGGCCGCTGTTCCTCCTTTGGATAGTCGGTGATGACCACGAAATCCTTTTCGTGTGCGTGGTCCATCAGATCACGCCAGGTGCTGTGGAAGACCAGGCAGTCACCGGGCTGGATCTCCTGCTCGCGCAGATCTTCGCGAATCAGCTCGCCGCCACGATTGATCGCCAGCGGACTGACCCCGTAGCGACGACGCAACTTCAGCTCGCCAATCGGCTTGCCAATCATCCGTGAGCCCGGCGGCACCACGGCTTCGGAGATGCCCGAACGGGCCGCGTTGAACAGGCCTTCCAGCTGCACCAGACGGGGTTCCAGCTTGCAGCCCTGCGCCGCAGCGAAGGCCTCGACCTGGTCGCGACCACCCAGCACGCCCAGACGGGCACCACGCCCGATCTGCAGATCACCCGGCGGCGCCAGTCGCGCCTGGCCAGCGTCCTGCAGCGCCAGCAGCATTGGCGCGCCCGGCAAGCCTTCGGCATCGAGTACGGTGGCGCCGATCAGCGGACTGCCAGCCTGAACTTCCAGCTCGTAGAGATCGCCGCGCTGGCCATAGAGCTGCTCGAAATAGGATTCGGTGCGGCTGGGGGTAACGGCCTGGCGCTCCTCGTCCGGCAACAAGCGGCGGCCGAAGAGATTGAAATAGAGCAGACCGATGACGAACAGCCCCAGTCCCACCGGCAGCACGGAGAACAGCGGGTAGTACTGCAGACTGCCGGCGCCCGGTGGCAGGTTGCGGTTGATGCTGCTGACCAGGTCATTGAGCAGGATCATCGGCGAGTTGCCGACGGTGCTCATCTGGCCGCCCAGAATGATGCAAAAGCCCATCGGCATCAGCAGCTGCGACAGCGGATAACCGGTGCGTGCCGACACCCGGCTGGCCACCGGCAGGAACAACGCCGCCACCGCCGGGTTCTGCATGAAAATGCTCAGCACGCCGGCGGCGGTCGACAGGGCTATCACCAGCCGCCCTTCATGACCCCCAGAGACGCGCAGGATCACTTTGGCGGCGCCGCCCAACACGCCAGTGCGATCCAGCCCGGCGCCGAGGATCATCACCGCGACGATCGACATCACGGCGTTGGAGGCAAAGCCGCTGAACAGACCTTCCGGGGGCACCAGTTCGGACAGGCCCAGCACGACCAGAATCAGCAGCGCGGCCACGTCGGCTGGCATCCACTCGCGCACGAACAGCACGACGGTGCCGCCGAGCATGATCAGCACGAGCAGAATGTCCGTTGTCAAAACGTTGCCGCCGTCCATGGGCAGTAATGTCGGATTTGCGCCGGGCGAATTGAGCTTAACTTTTCTTTAACTGGCAATGCCACCCATCATCGGTGCAATTGCGTGCATTTCGACAGATTCACGTCATTCCGATCCCATCGGGGCCGCAGATTCGGCCGCGGCGGCCTGCAGCAGGGCTTCGATCTGCGGCCACAGCCCATCCAGCAACCGCGGCTGGGCTGCAGCAACGGGGTGCAACTGATCAGCCTGGAACTGACTGCGGTCGTCCTCAACCGGCTCCAGCAATGAGGCCACCAGCGGTACCGACGCCTGCCGGGCCAGATCCTGGTAGGTCTGGGCGATCGCATCGGCATAGGCCTGCCCATAGTTCGGCGGCAGACGGATGCCGACCAGCAGCACCCGAGCGTCGCTGGCTTGCGCGGCCGCGACCATCGATTGCAGATTGCTTGCCAGCTGATCGGGCGGCAGGCCGCGCAAGCCGTCATTGGCGCCCAGTGCCAGAATCAGCGCCTGCGGTTGCTGTCGCCGCAGCAGGCCCGGCAGTCGGGCCAATCCGCCGGCGCTGGTCTCGCCGCTGATCGAGGCGTTGATCACCTGCCAGCCCGAATCGGTGGCCTGCAGCCGCTGCTGCAACAATGTCACCCAACCCTGCTCGACCGGAATCCCGTAGGCCGCCGACAGCGAATCCCCCAGCACCAGCAGCGTGGCCGCGGGCGCCGGCAGCGCGGTAAAAAGCAGCAACAGTCCCGTGACCAACGACCGACTTGACGCCACCGCCCGCACGCCCCATTGATGTTGTCTGCGCCACATTCCCGTCACCGCAACCTCCAGGATCAGCATGACCGAGACCGCCATTATCGGCAGCCCGAATGAACCGTCGGTGGCCGCCGCACCCACGACCAGTGCCATCCGCACGCGCGGCCTGGGTCGCAGTGTCGAACTGGGTGAGCAGCGCCTGGACATCCTGCAGGATGTGGACCTGCAGATCGATCCCGGTCAGACCGTCGCCATCGTTGGCGCTTCCGGGTCGGGCAAGTCGACGTTGCTCGGCCTGCTGGCGGGGCTGGACCGACCGACCCGGGGCGAAGTCTGGCTGCAGGATCAGGCCCTGTCGACGCTGAGCGAGGATGCGCTGGCCGCCTTGCGCGCCGAGCGCGTCGGTTTCGTCTTCCAGTCCTTTCAACTGCTGGCCGGAATGACCGCGCTGGAGAATGCGATGCTGCCGCTGGAACTGGCCGGACGTGGCGATGCCGAAGCCCAGGCGCGGCAATGGCTGACCCGCGTCGGCCTGGGACAGCGCCTGCAGCACACCCCACGACAGCTCTCCGGTGGCGAACAGCAGCGGGTGGCGATGGCGCGCGCCTTCGTCACCCGTCCGGCCGTGCTGTTTGCCGATGAGCCTACGGGCAACCTGGACCGCGCCACCGGCAAGCAGGTGGCCGATCTGCTGTTCGAGCTCAACCGCGAGGCTGGCACCACGCTGGTGCTGGTCACCCACGATGAGCATCTGGCGCAACGCTGTGAGCGCGTGCTGACCCTGGCCGAAGGCCGGCTGGTCACCTCGGTCGCCGCATGAGCGCGCCCGCACAAGCTCGCCGCACCACCAACCTGCGCCTGGCCTGGCGCCTGCTGCGGCGCGAGCAGCGCAGCGGTGAGCTGACCCTGATCATGCTGGCCGTGGGACTGGCGATGCTGGCGATCACGGCCGTTGGCGCGCTGACCGGACGGGTCGAAGTGGCCATGCAACTGGCCGCCAACCGGCTGCAGGGCGGCGATCTGGTCCTGCGGGCCGCGACGCCCATCGATGCGGCGATCGATGCCAGCGCTGCCGAACGCGGCCTGCGCCACGGCCGCACCGTGACCTTCCCCAGCATGCTGCGTCGCGAGGGTCAGTTCCGACTGATTGAGCTCAAGGGTGTGGACGAGGGCTTTCCGCTGGTGGGCCAGTACCGGCTGACCGACGGCCGCGAAGTCGCGCACGGACCACCGGCCGGCAGTGTCTGGATCGGTCAACGACTGGCCCGTGGCATGCAGCTGGCCGCTGGTGAGCAGATCGAGCTGGGTCAGTCCAAGCTGCGCATCGACGGCATCTACAGCGACGAGCCCGACGCGGTCTTCGACTACGCCACCGGTGCCGATCGGGTCATCATCGCGATGGCCGAGTTGCCGGCCACCGGACTGGTGCAGGAGGGCGCGCGAGCCCAGTGGCGTGCGCTGTACGCCGGCCCGGCCGCCGCCATCGCCGACTTCCGCAACTGGTTGACGCCGCGACTGGAGCGCGGCCAGCGGCTGCAGGACAGCAGCGAAGGTCGGCCTGAGCTGCGTCAGGCGCTCGATCGCGCCAGTCGCTTTTTCCGTCTGGCCGCCGTGCTGGCATCCGTGCTGGCCGGCGTGGCGGTGGCCCTGGCGGCCCGCCGGCACGCCGATCGTCATCTGGATGGCTACGCCGTGCTGCGCTGCCTGGGTGCCTCGCAGGGCCAGCTGCTGCGCCTGACCCTGCTGCAGCTGGCCGGCGTCATCGTGCAGGCGGCGCTGTGGTCCCTGCCGCTGGCCTGGCTGCTGCAGGCCCTCGCCGCCAGACTGGCCGAGCCGGGCCTGGGCGTCAGCCTGCCACCGGCGCCGTTGAGTACGCTGCTGCCGGGACTGGTCACCGGCATCGTGGTGCTTTACGCCTTCGCACTGCCGCCGTTGTTGCGGCTGGCCCGTGTACCGACCCTGCGGGTGCTGCGCCGCGAACTGAGCGCGCCGCCGCTGAGCTGGTGGCTGCATGCCGGCACGGGCCTGGCCGCCGCGGTTGGCCTGCTGGCCTGGCAGGCGGGTGAAGCGAAGCTGCTGGGCAGCACGCTGATCGCCCTGCTGGCGCTGGTGGCGGCGCTGGCCGTGTTGGGCGCGCTGCTGCTGCAGACCGGTGGCTGGTGGGTGGGTCGCAGCGGTGGCGCCTTGCGCATCGCGTTGGCTGGATTGCGGAGGCGGCGCTGGGCAACGTTGGGCCAGATCATCGCCCTCGGCCTCGGGCTGGGCGCGCTGGCCCTGCTGATCCTGCTGCGCACGCAGCTGATCGATCGCTGGCAGGCGAATCTGCCGGTCGATGCGCCAAACCGATTCCTGATCGGTTTGCAGGATGCGCAGCGAGATGACTTCCAGACCCAGCTGGCTGCCAGCGGCATCGCCTCGCCGGGTCTGTATCCGATGGTTCGCGGACGTCTGGTCAGTCGCAATGGGACCGCAGTCGACTTCGCCCAGTACGGCGAGGGTCGCGCGCGTCGCCTGGCTGAGCGCGAATTCAACCTCAGTCACGCTGATCAACTGAATTCGGGCAACCGAATCGTTGCCGGTCGCGACTGGAGCGATCCCGCCCTGCCGGCACAGGCGTTGAGTGTGGAGCAGGGCTTCGCCGAATCGCTGGGCTGGCAGATTGGCGATCGGATCGGCTTTGAAATTGGCGGCGAGCCGGTCGAGGGCGAGATCGTCAATCTGCGCGAGGTCGACTGGGACAGCTTCCAGCCCAACTTCTTCGTCGTCTTCAAGCCGCAGGCACTGAGGGATTTTCCGGCCAGCTGGATCACCAGTCTGCACGTGGCGCCGGGTCAGGAAGCCGCCGAGTCGGCGCTGCTGGAGGCCTTTCCCAACATTACGCTGATCGACGTCAGTGCGCTCCTGCAGCAGGTGCGGCGCACCGCCGAGCAGGCCGCATTGGCGATCCAGGCGGTGTTCCTGTTCACCCTGGCCGCCGGCCTGCTGGTGCTGGTGGCGGCCATCCGGGCCACCGCCGATGAGCGACTGCGCGAAGGCGCGCTGCTGCGGGCTCTGGGTGCGCGCAGCCGGCAGCTGACGCTGGCCCGCAGTGTCGAGTTCGGCCTGCTCGGAGCGGTGGCCGGTGCCGCCGCCGCGATCGCCGCCGGCCTGGCCACCGCATGGCTGGGCCGCGAGCTGTTCGAGCTGCCCTTCACGCTCGATTGGGGCACGACGCTGCTGTTGGCGCTGGTGACCGGCACGCTGGTGGCCGGATTGGGCTTGTGGAGCACGCGCCGCGTGGTCCGCGTACCGCCGCTGCTGGTGCTGCGGGCGGAATAGGCGGCGAACCGGGGCCGACCGTCAGAGCCAGCGTCGCACGCGCTGGCAATAGTCGCTGTAGGCCTGCCCAAAGCGGGTCTGCAGCGCGCGTTCTTCCGGCCGGATCTGCCAGCGATCCAGCCAGCCCACGAAGACCGGCAGCAACAACCAGGGCAGCGGGTGCTGCAGCCAGACCGCCCAGCCAGCCAGCGCCAGTGCCATCCCCAGGTACATCGGATTGCGCGACCAGCGATAGATGCCGCTGCTGACCACGCGGGTGCTGCTTTCGGGTTTTAGGGACCGTCTGAACAAGTCACGTGAGCCGCGTTGAGTCCCAGATCGTTCGCAGCAAGGCGCCATTTCGGCAAGGCGTAGTCGTTCTACGGCGCCGAAATGCAACGCAGCTGCGGGCGATCTGGGGCGCAACCCTTCGGGACGGGGCTGAGAAGCCCGCCAGCGGCGTCAGTCACCTCGCCCAGAGCGCAGGCTATGACCTTCGGTGCCTTCCTACCTGGCGAACTTTTCAGCCGCCGTCGCGGCCACGGGACTTGTTCAGACGGTCCCTAGTGGATTGACTGTCGTTTCGTGCGCGGCAAAGGCCCGCACGCCGGCCCAGGCAATGCTCGCGCCGATCAGCGCCAGCGCCGCGGCCAACCAGTGAGCGTGGGCCCACGCCCATGCCCAGTCCCGTTGCAGCAGCGGCAGCACCCACATCAGCGCCGCCACGATCAGCAGCAGCAACAACGGCGGAATTCGCAGTTCCAGCGCATTCATCGTCGATCGCCCCGATCGTTGTGCGAATCAGGTGACTTGCCCGACCCGCACCCACACCAGCCGATGGTCGCTGGCTTCGATCCAGTCCGCGCCCGTTTGGCCAGGCGCCGGCCAGTAGACGCCACCGTCCTCGATGGGCAGTCCGCGCGAAGGCAGCACATAGTCGACGCGCATGTTGCCGGGGCCGGGATCGGCACCGAAGGCACCGGTATCGGCGGCAGGATCACCGCGATGGCGGGCATTGGCACCACCGTCGCGTTCGGCCGCCAGGCGACCGCCCGCGCTGCGGGGCAGAAAGTCACTCTGCAACGAGGGTGCGGCGAGCAGCCCGGCGATGCCCTCGCGGGAGTCGCCATCAAAGGGATCGGCATTCAGATCGCCGAGCACCACATGGTGCGCGCCAGCGGTCAGCCCGCCTCGCCGGCCCTGATCGTCAATCAGATAGTCACCGCCCCCGGGGGTCAGATAGTCCGTCCACAAGCGGATCTCATCGTGGTTGCGTTGGCCATTGCGATCCTCCGGTCCGTCGAACACCGGCGGCGTGGGGTGGCTGGCCAGCACATGGACCTCGCCCAGAGGCGTCTGCACCGGGACATCCCAGTGGCTCTTGCTGGACAGCCGCAATTGCGCCCAGATCGCATCGCTGTGATAGGGGCGACCATCGGGCCAGTGAGGACGCCGTGCGCCGGGCATCGCCGCCCAGCGAAACTGACGGAAACTGCGCACGCGCCCGGTGTCGATCGGAAAGCGCGACAGCAACAGCATGCCGTACTGCCCCGGATGCAGGCCGTAGCCCCAGCAATCCTGCGGCCCTTCGCTGCGGCCATCCCCATCGAGGTCCAGCCCGCTGGGTACACCGGTATTGACCGCGGCGGTGAACCGGTGGCCGTAGAGCAAGGGTTCGCCGGCCAGCCCAGGATCCATCAGATAGGCGCTGAACAAGCGCGCTGCCGTGCCGGCCGGGTCGTAGTCGAACTCGTTCAGCAACACGATGTCCGGCCGAACCTGCCGCAACACCTGCGCAATCGAGCGGGCCGCTTCGTCGCCACTGCGCAGTCGTTCGATCAGTTCGCCGTCGCGGCTGCCGTAGAGCGAGGTGTTGTAGGTGGCGATGATCATGTTGGCCGACACCACAGGTCGCCGGTTGGACGCACAGCCCACAACCATCCCTGCACCGACACCGGTCAACCACTGACGGCGAGAAAAGGTCATGCTGGGCTCCGATTCGGCTGAGTGATTCAGTGAGTCTGGCACGACTCATCGGTCAGTCAGATGGCAGGCGTGGCCTTCAGAAATACCAGGCCAGCACGAACCAGCCAATCATCGCAAAGCTCAGGGCGATCTTCGCCGCCGTGCCCACCAGCAGGCCGACCCAGGTACCCAGCCCGGCACGCGTGCTCTGTTCGACATTGGCAGTGGCCAGATACTCGCCCACCAGCGCGCCGGCGAAGGGCCCGAAAAGCAACCCTGGCAAGCCGAAGAAAATGCCGACGATGGCGCCGATGCCGGCGCCCAACACGGCCCAGCCACTGGCACCGGCGCGCTTGGGCCCGAGGGTGCTGGCGACAAAGTCCGCCAGCATGGCCAGCGCGCCGAGCACGCCGATGCCCACCAGCGTCAGGCTGCCCACCTCAACGAAATCGCCCGACCAGGCCACAGCCACCAGACCCAGGAAGATCAACGGAATGCCCGGCAGCAACGGCAACACGCTGCCCGCCAGCCCCACCAGCACCATGATGATCCCCAACACCACCAGCGTCGTTGCCATCTGCAAATCCTTGTTCGATGGGGAATTCTAGCCCGCGGCCATTGACCACTCTCGCGTGCCGAAGGTCAGCCGATCGCAGAAAGCAAAAACCCGCGGCGAGTCTCCCCGCCGCGGGCCTTGTTGACGCTTGAAGCCTGATTGCCTAGCTGCGTTGGCGCACCGCCAGGCCACCCAGACCCAACAGCAACAGGGTCATGGCCAGCAGCCAAACCGGCTGCAACGCGGGTACCGGCAACACACCGGCGGAGACGGTGACCGTGGCGGCATTGTTGTCGGCCACCGGATCGGCCGTCGCCGACGACGTGGAGCCGCTGACGCGAATCTGCCCAACACTGACGGCCTGCACAACGGCGTTGACCGAGTGCGTGGTGCCCGGTGCAGTGGCGCCGGCCCAGGTGCAGGTCAGGGTCGTACCCGCCGCGGTCGCCAGGTCGGCGCAGGCACCGCCGGGACTGGGACTGCGAGTCAGCAGTTGCATGCCCAGCGGGACGTTCACGTCGATCTGCGCGTCCTGGGCGTCACTGGGTCCGTCGTTGCGAGAGGTCGCCACCAGGTCGAAGAAGTCACCCACCACGCCCTCCTGCGGGATCACGCTCAGCGCGAAGACCAGATCCGCCGAGGTCACCACCGTGGTGCTCAGATTGGCCGTGTCGTTGGCCGCATTCGGATCAGTGGTCGCACTGCTGACGGTCGCACTGGCCTGCAGGGCGGCCAGCGCGCTGGGCGGCACGGCGACGGTGACCGTGACACTGCCATTGGCGCCGGACAGCAGGTTGCTGGCGAAATTGCAGATCACCGGACCGGCGCCGGCACAAGTGCCGCCGTCGGAGACGCTGCCGGAGACGAAGCTGGCACCCGCGGGCAGGCTCAGGCTGACGCTGACGCCACTGGCAGCGGCCGGGCCGGCATTGCTGACGGTGGCCGTGTAGACCAGTTGCAGCCCGGCGGTGACCGGATCCGGCGCCGCCGTCATGACGATGGCCAGATCGGCGCTGTCGTCATCGACGATCGTGCCCAGACCCGAGGCATCCGTCAGCAGCACCGCCGGGTTGGACGGATTGCTCAGGTTGACCGTGTAGGTCTCGTCCGGCTCGAAGGTGCTGTCGGTGACGATGCTGACGTTGATGGTCTGCGTCTCACCGGGGTTGCCGGCGAAGTTCAGCGTGCCACTGTTGCTGGCGTAATCGGCCGGGGCCGTGGCGGTGCCATCAGCGGTGGCGAAGTCGACGCTGAAACCGCCATCCACGCCCACGTCCAGCGATACGGTGAAGGTCGCGGTGGTGGTGCCGCCGGTACCTTCGGTGACGCTGACGTCATTGATGCTCAGACCGGCGTTGTCGTCGTCAGTGTTGGTGACGCCCACATCGGCCGGGTCGATGCCGTTGTAGCCGGCATCGGCGCTGGTGGCCGCGGCAGTCACGATGGTGTAGGCGATGTCACCATCCACCGCAGCATCGTCGACGCCGGTCACGGTGACAGTCTGCGGCGTGTCCCAGTTGCCGATGTTGAAGGTCACCGTAGCCACGCTGGCGGTGCCTTCGGTGGGATCACTGCTGCTGATGCCGATGCTGACATCGGCGCTGGGCTCGCTGTTCAGCACCACATCGAAGGTATCGGTGCCACCGGCTTCGGTGGTCACCAGCCCCATCGTCGGTGTGACGGTGATGCCAGCGGCGTCATCGTCGAGGTTGGTCACGGCCACGTCGTCCGGGTTGATGCCGTTGTACTGGCCATCGGTGCTGGCAATGGCCGCGGTGATGACCATGTAGGCCACGTCGCCATCGTCGATGCCGTCGTCGACACCGGTCACGGTGACGGTTTGCGGGGTGTCCCAGTTGCCGTTGGTGAAGGTGACCGTGGCGACGCTGACGGTGCCCTCGGTCAGGTCATTGCTGCTGATGCCGATGCTGACATCGGCGATCGGCTCGCTGTTGAGCACGATGTCAAAGGTGTCGGTGCCACCGGCTTCGGTGGTGATCAGACCCATGATGGGCGAGACGATGACACCGGCGGTGTCGTCGTCGGTGTTGGTGACCATCACATCGTCGGCGTCAAAGCCGTTGTAGCCCGGATCGGCGCTGGTTGCGGCGGCCAGGACGATCTGATAGGCCTGATCGCCGTCGTCGATGTCATCGTCGACACCCGTCACGGTCACGGTCTGCGGGATGAACCAGTCGGCCATGGTGAACACCAGCATCGCGGTGTCCGGCGTACCTTCAGCCGGGTTGCTGGAACTGACCGCGATATTGACGTCGGCCGTGGGCGCACCGGTGAGCACCACGTCGAAGCTATCGGTACCGCCAGCTTCGGTGGTGACCAGACCCATCGTCGGAGTGACGTCAATGCCGACGCCTTCGTTGTCGACGGTGGTGGCCAGGATGGTGGGCGGGATGATGATGCTGTAGATCGGGTCGGCCGTCGCGGTACTGACGTTGATCGTCGAATCGATGTCGCCGTCCAGCAGCGCATCATCGACGGAGCTGACGGTGATCATCTGTGCAGCGGTGGAGCCCGACGGAATCAGAATCGACGGCGTCACCGCGATCTCGGCCGGGTTGGAGGCCGTGAAGTTGACGGTGACGTCGGCACTTGGCGGCGTGCTGGCACGCACGCTGATCATCACGGTCGCAGGACTGCCCTCGGTGACCACGGCACGATTGGGGCTGACCAGGAGGTTCGGTGTTTCGTCGTCCTGGTTGACGATGCCGACATCCGGACCGTTCAAACCACTGTAGGCCGGATCCATGCTGACGGCCGGCGCGGTGACCACGTTGACCATGACATTGCCGTCGGCAACGGCATCATCGACGCCGGTCGCGGTGACGCTTTGCGGGAAGTTCCAGTTGCCTGGCGTGAACACCAGCGAACCCACACCGACGCTCAGTTCCGACGCGTCATCCGAGCTCAGGCCAATGGTCACGTCATTCAGCGGCGCGGTCCCCAGCACCACCTCGAAGGTGGCCGTACCGCCGCTTTCGTTGGTGAACAGCCCGTTGGTGGGCGTCACCAGAATCGCCGGCACCGGGCCCATCGCCGCACTGGTCACGACGATGTCGTCCACACCGACCGCTTCGTCGTTGCCGGGGGCGTTGCTGGTCATGATGCGGACCTGCACTTCGGCCTGATCATTGGCGGCCGCCGGCAGGGTCACGCTGACCGGCGTCTCCAGCGTGGCGAGGCCGGGGCCAGTGCTGGCGTCGGCCACATAGGCTGCCGGGACATTGGTCCAGGCGCCACTGTTGCCCACGCGGAAATGCAGGGCGTACTGCTGCACCGAGTCGTCGGTGCTGCCGTCAAGATCACGCAGGTTGTAGCTGACCTGGATGTCCTGGCGACCGCTGGTATTCAGGTGCAGACGCAAATACGGCGCGTCGGCGGTATTGCTGCCGTTGAGTGCCACCGCCGGATTGGCCAGCGTATCGAATTCCAGCACGCCACCGGCGGTGACCGTGTCTGGATTCCCTTGGTTGGCCACCACGTCGACGACACCCGGATCGTCTGCCGCCAAAAGTGTCTGCGGGTCGGTGCCGGTCGAGCCGGTCAGATTGTCGCCACGATAACCCTGGATCGAGGGCACACCCGACCAATCATCATTGGCGGTGATCAGCGCGGCATTGGACCAGTTCTGGGTCAGATCGCCGGCGGACAGGTCGAAGGGGGTGGTGTCGGCAAAGGCAGCCGATCCCAGCGTCAGCCCCAGCAACAGGGCGATCGGTCGGAAATTCATGTGCAGTGTTCGATACAGCGGCAGGATCGACGATTCTGCCGTATTCATTGTGACTGAACAAATCGCGTTTGAGCCCGAATTCGGTTCGGCGCAGCGCGCGAGACCCTGACCGCCTTCACACGTCGGCCATCGTCAGGGATCCGGACCATCGAAGCAGAACCTTCGATCATCAGTGACCGTTATTGCAAATCACTCGCATTACGGCTAAGTTTCGCCACCGCACCGGCGAGGTCCGGTCACGCCAATGGATGGGCAGTGCAGATGGACTTGAGATCAGCAGGAATGAAGCCGCTCGGTGTACTGACGGGCGCCTTGCTCGCTGCGCCATGGGCGTATGCGAGCGGCGATCCGGCCGCAATCGTCCCGACCGACCTGTCCGTGCAAGGCATGTTTGCCCAGGCGGACTGGGTGGTCAAAGCCGTCATGGTCGGCCTGATCATCGCCTCGGTGGTGTCCTGGACGGTCTTCGTGGCCAAGCACGTCGAATTGCACCGCGCGCGGCGCAAGGCACTGGTGCTACTCGGCGCGATCACCCAGGCCCGCTCACTGGCGGACATTCCGGCTGAGCATCGCAACGATCCATTACTCATCGAAGTGCACGAGGAGCTGGCGCAATCGGCCGAGGCAGTGGCCGACCGCGAGGGCCTGAAGGAGCGAATCATCTCGCGCTTCAATCGCTTTGAAGCCTTGCTTGCGCGGCAGAAAACCCAAGGCGTGACGATTCTGGCCACGATCGGCGCCACGGCCCCCTTCGTCGGCCTGTTCGGCACCGTCTGGGGCATCATGAACAGCTTCATCGGCATCGCCGAGAAGCAGACCACCAATCTGGCGGTGGTCGCTCCAGGCATCGCCGAGGCCCTGCTGGCCACCGCGCTGGGTCTGGTAGCCGCCATTCCGGCAGTCGTCATCTACAACCACTTCGCGCGCCGTATTGCCGCGCATCGTGCCGTAGTGAGCGACAGCGCCGCCGGACTGCTGCGCCTGGTCTCGCGCGATCTCAGTCGCGGCACGCTGCGCGCCGGCGGGGACTGACCATGGCCCTGCAACTGGCTTCGGACAGCGAAGATCTGGCCATCGCGCACGAGATCAATGTCACGCCCTTCATCGATGTGATGCTGGTGCTGCTGATCATCTTCATGGTCGCCGCGCCGCTGGCCACCGTCGACATCAAGGTCGATCTGCCCGTCTCCAACGCGCCGCCAGCGCCCAAGCCGGAGCGGCCGGTTCATCTGTCGCTGCAGGCCGACGGCACGCTGACCGTCAACACCGAAGCCGTCACGCTCGAAACGCTGGGCGCTGCCATCGCTCGCGTCACCGAGGAGGACCGCGAGCAGCGCGTGTTTCTGCGTGCGGACAAGTCGGTGGTCTATGACGAGATCATGCGCGCGATGAACGTGCTGCGCGGTGCCGGCTACGTGCACATCGCGCTGGTCGCGGCGGAGCGCAGCGAGGCGCCATGATCCGGGCTGTTGCCGCAGATGGGTCGGCCGGCGCGCCGTGGCTGAAGGCCGGGGCGCTGGTGCTGGCGATCCACGTCGGCGTACTGGCCAGCGTGATCGGCACGCGCCCGCGGGTCGAGTCCGTCTCCAGTGGTCCGGCCATCACGGTCGAGTGGTTGGCCGCAGAGGCAGCCGCCGAGCCGGTCGAGGAACCGCAACCCGAACCCGAGGTCCCGCCCCCGCCTGCGCCGGTCACGCCTCCGACGCCGCCGGTGGTGCAACCGCCGGTCGAAGTCCCGCCGGTAACGGCGCCGCTGCCGCAGGAAGTCGTGGCCGTGTCGCCTCCGGAGCCGGACCCGCTGCCACCGACCGAGCCGGCGCCGGCCCCGGCGGAGGTCGCACCGCCAGCGATCACGCCACCGACGACCGCCCAGTCGACGGCCAGCGCACCTGCCGCCGCGCCGGCCGCCAGCCAGGACCCGCGTGCCCGCAAGCGCGAGGCGGACTATTTCAGCCTGGTCAACGCCCACCTGGCCCGCAAGAAGCGCTACCCGCGCGAAGCCCGCCGCGCCCGCCAGCAGGGCGTGGTGACCGTGCGCTTCACCGTGCATCGCGACGGCCGGATTTCCGGCGCCGAGATCCGCCAATCCAGCGGTCAGGCACTGCTGGACGACGCCACGCTGGACCTGTTGCGGCGGGTCTCGCCGCTGCCCCGCTTTCCGCGCGGCATGGATCGCGACAGCGTCACCTTGACCCTGCCGATCGACTACGCCCTGCGCACCGATTGATCATCCACCCGAGGACCCTACCGTGAGCAAACGCCCGAACCCTGTCCAGCGCCCCCATTCACTGCGATCGCCACTGGCCCGCGCGACCTCGGCCGCCATCGGCCTCTCCGCCGCCATGCTGGTCACCCCGGCCATGGCCCAGCAATCGGCGTCGACCGAGGACGAGGAGTTCGTGCTCGACACCCTGCAGATCGAGGACCGCACCGCGGACGTCAATCCCTATGGCACACCGGGCGTGCCTTACAAGGCCGAGCGCTCCGGCGACATCCGCCACACGCGTCCGCTGGCGGAACTGCCGCAGACCATCACGGTGCTGACCGAGAACCAGATCGACGACTCGGGCTACACCGATCTGGCGCGCATCCTCGACGCCCAGCCAGGCATCACCGTGGGCACCGGCGAGAACGGCAACGCCTTCGGCGATCGCTACATCATCCGCGGCCAGGAGGCGCGCAGCGACGTATTCGTCGACGGTCTGCGCGATCCCGGCATGACCACCCGCGAGAGCTTCGTGGTCGAGCAGATCGAGGTCTCCAAGGGCCCCAGCAGCAGCTTTGGTGGCCGCGGTACCGCTGGCGGCGCGATCAACCTGATCACCAAGGCCGCCACCACCGACTACAGCTTCTTCGACATCACCGCCGGTCTGGGCACCGACAGCTATCACCGTGTCACCGCAGACGCCAACGTTGCCGTCTCCGACACGGTGGCGGTGCGCGGCAATCTGCTGCACGCCGAGACCGACATCCCCAATCGCGGACCGACCAACCGCCAGCGCGAGGGCATTGCGCTGTCGGGCACCTGGGCGCCGTCGGAGCGCTTCGACCTGACCCTCGACTACTACGGCCTGCGCGCCGAGGACAATCCGGACATCGGTGACTACCTGTCCGGCGATGCGGCTGATGGCAATCGCACGCCGGTCGAAACCCCGGTTTACGCGCAGTCCCAGGATTTCCAGGAATCCGACGTCGACACCTTCACCAGCCGTCTGAACTGGCACTTCAGCGACAACGTTCGACTGTCGAACCGCACCCGCTATGGCACGTCGGACAATGGCTATGTGGTGACCGGCGCGCGTGGCACCACCACCGATGCCACCGATCCCAACGGCGCCTACGACACCATCACGCTGTCCACGCACCAGGGCTGGCAGGAAGTCGAGTATTTCGCCAATCAGGCCAACCTGCTGATCGAGAACGAAGTGGCCGGCGGTCACAACGATCTGATCATCGGCACCGAATACACCGACCACAAGGTGCTCAATGGCGTCTTCAACGTCGCCAATGGCGGGGTCACGAACTGCGTGACGCCAGGCCGTGGTGCCAACTCGTCGCCGCAGGCCAACTTCTGCGGCATCGGGCCCGATGGCAACGCCGTCAGCAACATCAACGAACTGCTCGGCCGCCAGATCACCCGTGGCCGCTGGGACGGCGACTGGCAGGTGGAGACGGTGTCGGCCTACGTGATGGACACCCATGACTTCAGCGAAGCGCTGACCGTCTTCGGCGGGCTGCGCTGGGACAGCTTCGACTACCGTCTGCTGACCCAGAACAACGCGCTCGAGGTCACCCGCTACGAGTACGACGACAGCTTCTGGAACGGCCATCTGGGCGTGACCTATCGGCTCAACGACGCCGCCATGATCTATGCCTCCTTCGCCACCGCTGCGGACGTCAACGGCGGTGAGTCCGATGTCGGCACCTCGGCCAGCTACGGCGGCCTGCAGACCATCGGCGGCGAATTCCGTGGCGGCTCGCCGGAGCGCTCGCAGAACTGGGAACTGGGCACCAAGCTGAACATCTTCGATGAGCGCTTCCTGCTCACGGCAGCCATCTTCCAGACCACCAAGACGGACGTCTTCGAATCCGCCAGCGGCGGCTATACCCCGGAAGGCACCGGCAACACCGGTGAGAACCGGGTTCGAGGCTTCGAACTGGGACTGGCCGGCAACATCACCCAGGCCTGGTCGATCCAGGGCGGCTTGACCGTGCTCGACACCGAGGTGCTTGAGTCGGCGGCCAACCCGCTCAATGTCGGCAAGACGCTGGCCAACACGGCGGACTTCCAGGCCTCCCTGCAGACCCGCTATCAGCTGACCGAAGCCTTCGCCTTCGGCGCCGCGATCAAGCACAAGGGCGAGCGCTATGGTGGTCAGCCCGATACCGCCGCCAACTACGTGACCCGCGACGACGGCAGCTTCGAATACAGCAACACGGTACCGTCCTACACCGTGACCGACCTGTTTGCCGAATACCGCTTCAACCCGAACCTGTCGCTGCGGGTCAACGTCAACAACGTGTTCGACAAGGACTACTACACGGCCGTGTATCGCAGCGGTGCATTCCTCTACAAGGGTGATGCCCGCCAGACCGTGGCCACGCTCAACCTGCGCTTCTGATTCAACGGGTGGGGTGGTCCCGTGGCCACCCCACCGCACCGCACCGCAAGGATTGCCGACCATGCTGATCGTCATCGAGCAACTGCTGAACAAGGACGAAGTGGCGCAGATGCGTGGGCGTCTGACGCAATCGAACTGGCTCGATGGCGCCGACACCGCCGGCAGCCGCTCGATCTCGGTCAAACAGAACCTGCAATTGCCGCGCACCGACCCTATGGCGCAGGAACTGGGGCAGCTGATCCTGCGCAAGCTCGGCCATCATCCCGAATTCGTATCCGCCAGTCTGGCCGAGAAGATCTGGCCGCCAGTCTTCAACTGCTATCGCAATGGCGGTCACTACGGCACCCACTCCGATGCCGCGCTGATGCGTCTGCCGGAGGCGGGCATGACCATTCGCAGCGATCTCTCCGCCACGCTCTTTCTGACCGAACCCGAGGACTACGACGGCGGTGAGTTGCTGGCCGAGACCCCGTTCGGCGCACAGGCGGTCAAGCTCGCCGCCGGCGACATGGTGCTGTATCCCTCGTCGAGCCTGCATCAGGTCACACCGGTGACTCGCGGCCAGCGCATCTGCGCGATCACCTGGATCCAGAGCGCGGTGGCCGATGAACAGGCCCGCGCCCTGCTGTACGACCTGGACTGCTCGATTCGCGCACTGACCCCCAGCCGGCCCCAGGACGACCCGGACATCAATCGGCTGATCCACGTCTATCACAACCTGCTGCGACGCTGGGCGCAGGTCTGATCGCCGCATTGGCCTCGGGATTCAACCACCGTCTGCTGCTGTGGCCCCTGCTGGCGCTGCCGGCCGGCCTGATCCTGCAGCAGTTGTGGACCGGCACCCTGCCGATGAAGCTCTATGCGAGCAGCGGCGAATGGAGCCTGCGGCTGATGATCCTGGCCTTGCTGCCAGGACCGTTGACGGAGTTCTTCGGTCGACCGGCCTGGCTGCGCGGCTGGCTGAAGGTTCGCCGCAATCTGGGTGTGGCTGCCTTCGCCTACGGCGCGCTGCATCTGCTGATCTATGTGCTCGACATGCAACAACTGGCGGCGATGCTCGACGAGCTGAGGCTGCCGGCCATCTGGACCGGCTGGCTGGCGCTGCTCGCCCTGCTGGTCCCGGCTGCGATCAGTTTCGATGCGGCCATGCGCGCACTGCGCCGACGCTGGCAACAGCTGCAGTATCTGGTCTATCCCGCCTGCCTGCTGGCGCTGGCGCACTGGCTGCTGCTGGGCTGGAGCTGGATCCCCGTCGTGTTGCATGCCTCGCCGCTGGCCATCGCCTGGGGTCTGCGCGCCCTGGCCCGAACCGGAATTCACCACAGGAGACCCGCCTCATGAATCGAACCCGTTGGCTCACCCGATTGACGACCAGCTGCGCGCTGGCGCTGGGCATGTCCGCCGCGCACGCCGATGGCGACATCGTCTGCGGTGCCGGCCCGCAGGAAGGCTGGCAGCCGCTGAAGGCGCTGAAGAAGAAGGCCTGGCTGGAACGCTGGGAGATTGTCGAGATGAAGATCGAGGGCGATTGCTACGAGGTTTACGCCCGCACCGAGAGCGGCCAGGTCATCGAGGCCTTCTTCCACCCGGAAACCCTCGACAAGCTGGTGGTCCTGCGCCGCGGTCAGGAGATTTATCGCGCACCCGGCTTTGAAGGCTGAGCTCGGCTGGCCAATTGGGGTGGCTTGCCGCCTGAGGCCATCTGGGGGCCACTTCGGCGCGCCCAACGTAGACTAGGCGGCACTGGCACGCTTCAGCCTGTGGACGCCCATGACTTCAGCGGCTTTCGAAACGCCCGAGATCGCCGACATCTATGCCGACCTGCTGCGCCTGGCGCGCGCCGAACTGCGGCGCCACCGGCGGGGTGAAACGCTCAACACCTCGGCACTGGTCCACGAAGCCTGGCTGAAGCTGGGCATGGCGGAGCGACAGCATTTCGAGAACACCCGGCACTTCTACGCCAGCTTTGCCCGGGTCATGCGCCAGGTCGTGGTTGACCACGCCCGCGCTCGCTCGGCCGAGATGCGCGGTGGCGGCGTCGCCCCGCTGCCACTGCACGAATTGCTGACGAAGGATGCTGCGGCTGAATCCCAGGCGGAGGAGCTGGTGCGGCTGGATGCGGCCCTGAACAAGCTGGCCGAAGTCGATGAACGACTGGTGGAGGTGGTGCATTTGCGTTTCTTCGCCGGCCTGGAGCAGACCGAGGTGGCAAGTCTGCTGGGCGTGTCGGTCCCAACCATCAAGCGCGACTCGCGCATTGCACGCGCCTTTCTGCAGCACGAGTTGGGCCTGTCCGCAGAGGGATGCGGCTGATGAGCGAGGGTGGTGATTCTGCGGCTGCCCGCATCGACAGGGCGGCCCGCTGGCGCGCCGTGCGCGCGGTGTTCGAGCAGGCCATCGAGCGCCCCTCCGAGCAACGAATCGACTATGTGCAGGGGCTGGAACGCAGTGGCGATATCGACCCGCGCATCGTCGCAGAGGTGCTGGCGTTGCTGGCCGCAGATCTAACCCAGGCTGCCGACGCTGACCCGGGGCTGGCGGCACTCGCGCCGGACCTGCTGGACGAACTGGCCACGGATGACGCGCCAGCAAGCGCGGCGGCGTTGCTGGGCCGGCGCTTCGGCAGCTGGGAGGTCACCGGCCTGCTGGGCCAGGGCGGCATGGGTACCGTCTGCCGGGTCGAACGTGAACACGATGGCATCCGCCAATCCGGTGCGCTGAAGCTGGTACGCGCCGGCTGGGACAGCCCGGCGCTGGAGCGCCGCTTTCGTGCCGAGCGCCGGATCCTGGCGGCGCTCGATCATCCCGGCATTGCGCGCCTGCTGGACGCCGGCGCTGAAGCCGGTCAGCCCTGGCTGGTCATGGAGTTCGTCGAGGGCAGCACGATCCTGGCACATTGCGAGCAAGTCCAGGCCGGATTGCGGCAGCGCCTGGACTGGTTCCTGCAGATCTGCGAAGCGCTGGTTCACGCCCATCGCAATCTCATCGTCCATCGCGACCTCAAGCCCGGCAACGTCCTCGTGAACGAAGCTGGACAAGTGAAACTGCTCGACTTCGGCATCGCCAAGCTGCTGCAGGAGGAAGATGGCCAGACCCTGACCGGCGAGCGGCTTTACACGCCCGAATATGCCGCCCCGGAACAGATCCGCGGCGAAGCGGTCAGCACCAGTGTGGATGTCTACGCGCTGGGCGTGCTGCTGTTCGAGCTGATCAGCGGTCAACGGCCCTGGGTGGTGTCTGGTGCGCACCCGGCGGAGCGGGCCATGCTGACGCTGCAACAGGACCCGCGACGACCGTCGGAGGTCGCCGTGCAACAAGGCCCGCACCGGCAGTGGGCCAATCGCCTCAGCGGCGACCTCGATGCCATCGTGCTCAAGGCCCTGCGCAAGCAGCCTGCCGATCGCTACGCCTCGGTCAGCGAGATGGCCGAGGATGTGCAGCGTTTTCTGCTGCGCCAGCCAGTGCTGGCCCGCCGCGGCAACTGGCGCTATCGGGCGCGCCGCTTTGTGCAACGGCATGCGCTGGCCAGCGCGCTGGGTACGGCAACACTCGCCGCCATTCTGTTGGGCGCCGCCGGCACCTGGTGGCAGGCGAGGCAGGCAGAGCTGGCGCGCCAGTCTGCCGAACGCGAGGCGCTCACTGCACGCGCGGTCGCCGAGTTCATGACCGGCGTCTTTGCCAGAGCGAACCCGGACCGTTCAGGCAAGCCCGACCCCAGCGCGCAGGACGTACTCGATCTCGGCGCCCAGGCGCTGGCCACTGACGACAGCCTCAAGCCCGCCATCCGTCTGGCGCTCCTGGCGGCCGTTTCACGCGCATACACGGGCCTTGGTCGTGCCCAGGAGGGTCTGGCGCTGCTCGACGCCCATGGGACGCTGATCGATGCGGTGAGCGACGGCGAGGCGGCGGTCGCTGTCCGCCTGGCGCGTGCTGTTGCTCAGAACAATACGGGTGATCGACGGGGCGCACTGGTGACTCTGGAGCCGGTCGAATCCGGTTTCGCCGAGCTGCCGCCCAGGCTCCGAATTGAAGTCGATTACATCGCCGGCGTGCTGCACAACAATCTGGGTGAAGGAGAGATCGCCGTGCCCAGACTGTCGCGCGCCTACACCGAACTGCGGGCCGCCGAGGGTCTCGATGCACCGATGCTGCGAAGAGTCATTCCCGCGCTGGTGTCGGCCCTCGGCGGCCTGGACAGGGTGGACGAGGCACGGCAGATCGCCGCCGAGGCTTGGCAGCACGCCCGCCAGAGTGGGATGCCGGTTACCACCCGGATGGGCTATGGCAATGCCTACGGACTGGCCTTGCTGAGGGACCAACCGGAGCAGGCGGTGGTGGTTTTTCGCGAAGTGCTGGCGCTCTCCGAAGTGCTCTACGGCGACGACAGCCCGGAGCTGAGTACGAGCATCGAGAATGTCGCCCTGGCCCTGGAGCGGCAAGGGCTTTTTGACGAAGCCAGAGTGCTGTACCTGCGATCGGTCGCGCTGCTCCTGGCGCAGGACACGCCCGACCTGTTCCGGGTGGCAAAGACCGAAATGGCCGTGGCCAAAGCCGCCCTGCGTGGCGGGCGGCCCGAGGAGGCGCTGGAACGCATCGAGTCAGCGCTGGCACGCTGGGACGCGATCGGCAAGCCGCAAAGCGTTACTTATCTGGGCGGCCTGTTGACCGCCATCGAGGCGAATGAGGCGCTGGGCGATGACACTGCGGTCGACGCCTTGTTCAGGCGCGCCGAACCCTTCCTGGACGGCGAACTGCGCTCGCTCGGGCGGCTCGCCCGCCAACGAGGTTTGCTGCTGCGGGCGCGCCTGATGGCCAGTCGGCAGCATGCAGCTAGCGAATGTTCCGACACCACAGAACTGCTCGAGTCAAAAAAACTCGGGCCCCTGGATTTGCTGCAAGCGCGGATCCTGCACGCGCACTGCGAGCGCAGCATGGGGCGACCTTGGCGATCGATCCTGCAATCGGTCTCGCCCGAGGATCCCCAACTCCCGAAAATGCATGAAACGGTGCGCCTGATCTGGGCCGAGTTGGCGGCAGCCGCCGATGGGGCCGAGAACCGTGCAACCCACCCGGACTGAGCCGACATGACCGTGATGCTCACGGCCGTTCGAGGCGTATCCCGGTGAAGCCGGCGCGTGCAGCCCACAGGCAGCATCGATGCGCGACGTGAATACGCATCCGGTCAGCGCACCCGGGTCGCTGGTGCTGTTTGCCTTGGGCACATGTCAGCTCACCGTCGCCGACATTGACGAGGCCCTGCTGGCCATCGCCACGCTCGATCAGCCGGCGCCCGGCCAGCCAGGCGCAGACGCCAACGCCGCGCTCACGGCCTTCCGCTATCGCCGTCGCTTGATCAGCGCCGACGAATTGCAGCACTGGCTGGCCGCGCACGGTATCGACCTGGGCGAGCTGACCGCGGCGCTAGGCGGTAGCGCCCAGCGCACACCGCGTCAACGCATGATCGCTCGAATGGTCAACGAGGCCTGGCCGCAGCAGGTCCAGCAGGTGGCTGCCAGGCTGGCCTGCTGGCAGCAAGCCGGTCTGGCAATGGAACGGCCCTGGCCCTGGCCGGCCATTGATGCGCTCTACCAGCAATGGCTGGCCAATGGCCGCACCACGGAAGCACGCGAGCGCCTGCTGGCACAGGATGCCCGGCGTTGGTCCCGCGTGGTCTACGAGGTGCTGGAAGCGGACACCGAAGCGGCCTGTAGGGAAGCATGGTGTTGTGCCACCGCCGATCACGAATGCCTGGCTGAGATTGCACGCCGCGAACGCCTGCCGCACGCCCGCCATAGTGCGTTGCTGGCCCATCTGCCCGGCAGGCTGGCACTGCTGTTGTCAGCGCTGCGACCGGGCGAAACCGCCGAACCGCTGCTCGATCAGCAACCCTGCCTGCTGCTGCAACTGAGCCAATGGCAGCCGCCCAACCTAGACGACCCGGACACGCGCCAGGCGATCGACGCGCTGGTCGAGGAGGAGATGGCTGATGCCATCGTCACGGCGCATGTGCGCTGGCAGGTCTAGCAATCGATAAGTAGAGGCTCAAGGCCGTCCAAGCAGGTGAAGCCACGGGCGGTCGGCACGGCACCACTGCAGGCTGGCAGCACATCCAACCATCGCCGTCTTGTCCCTGAGGTGCACTCGATCCGTATATAAGGCAAGGCAGGCCAATTCGAGCCTGCTGGACCGAAACCAACGGGAGGCATCTCATGCGTCAGACCAAGCAGCGCGCCACAGAACTCGACAATCAGGACCGGGAAGAAGCCGTCGATGGATCCACGACTCAGGACCGCAGCACCGATCAGGACCTTGCCGATCTCACGCCGGCCCCCGACGATCAGGCCGAGGTCAAGGGCGGCCCGAGTGGCTTTGGCAGCGGCTACAGCCTGAACCACAACGAGACGTTGGCCGATGAGCCAGAACCGGCTTCGCCGGAGCCGTCCGACGACCAGACCCCGCCGGAGGATCTGCCACCGACCGCAGCCGACCAGAGCGAGGTCAAGGGCGGTCCTGGCGGGCCCAGTGGAATCCGCTTCAACCACAATGAGACCCTGGTTTGATCCCTGTGCACGGGCCGGCAGCCAGCCGTGCCGCACGACTGGCCAGCGCCTGGCAACGGCGTGGCAATCAATGGTGCTCGCGCGGCGACCATGCGGCCGCCCGCGCGGCCTTTGATCGGGCCTTTGTGCAGGCCCAAAGCGCCTGGCCGGCGTCGGCAGACGATTGGCTGGCGCTGTGGAATGACCGTGCCGTGCTGGCACGCTATGCCGGCGAGTTCGAACTGGCCGAGCGGCTTTACGCGCAGGCACTGGCGCGTGCGCAGGGGCTGGGTGATCCGCTGAGCATTGCCGGTCTGCTGCACAACCTGGGTGGATTGGCACATGCCCGCGGCGATGCCGCAACTGGCGAGCCACTGGCGCGCAAGGCCGCCGAGCTGTCACGGAGCGCCCTGGGCGCCGAACATCCGCGCGCAGTGGCCGATGCGGTCGCCTGGGCTGGCCTGCTGGATGCCCTGGGACGTCAAACCGAATCCGAGCCCATCTACCGGCGCGCGCTGGACTATTGGGAGCAGCGCGGCGAACTGGATGAGGTGGCGGTGTGCTGCAACAATCTCGGCGCAGTCTGCGTGGTGCTGGGGCAGTTGGCCGAAGCGCGTGAGCACTACGGCCGTGCGATCGAGATCAAGCGCTCGCGGCTGGGCAATCGACATCCCGATCTGGCGATCAGCCTGCACAACCTGGCGCTGCTGCTGGCCCGTCTGGGCGAGCGCAGCAGCGCCATCGACCTGTTGCGCGAGGCGATGGCGATCTTCAGCTTGCGTCTGGCGCCCACCCATCCGCATTACCAGCGCTGCCAGGCCCGGCTGGATGCACTGCTGGCCAGTCCGCGGCAGGAACCATGACGCAAGCCGAGGCCAGCGCGGCATTGGCCGCACTGCAGCAGAACCCGCTGCTGGGTACGCTGCCGCGGTCGCATCTGCTCAGGCTCAGCGAAGGCTGTTCGATACAGGACCATGCCTTCGGCGACTACATCGTGCGCCAGGGCGAACCCGCGGACGCCCTCTATCTGCTGGTCAGCGGCCGTGCCCGAGCGCTGCGCAGCGATGCCAATGGCCGGGAGCTGGCGCTGGGCCGGCTGTTGCCTGGCGAGAGCTTTGGCGAGTCGGCGCTGGTCGAGGACGGGGTGCGGCAAGCCAGCGTGCGCGCCAGCACCTCGACCCAGACGCTGCGGCTGCCACGCTCATACGTCGTCGAACTGGCGCAGCAATGGCCAGAGTTCGCGCAGTCCCTGGGCGAGCTGGACAAGCGCCGCACGCTGCAGGCTTTCCTGAACGCGCATTCGGAGTTCCAGCGGCTGGCGCCGGGCACGCTGCAACGCCTGCTCGATCTGCTCGAGCCCGTCGAGCAGGCGGCCGGGACCCTGATCGTGCACCAGGGCGACCCGCCCGGCGCGATGTACATCCTGCAGACAGGCAAGGCGCGCGCCTACCGGATGGACGGGGCGACGCTCGAGCAGCTCGCCTACTATCGTCCCGGCGACTGCTTTGGGGAGCTGTCCTTGCTGGAGGAAGCGCCGCGCGCGGCCACCGTCGAAGCGGTCGGCGACTGCACGCTGCTGGCCCTGGCGCCTGCTGCCGTGGACCAGCTGCGCAGTGCAGATCCGGCCTTTGAGCAGTTGCTGCAGCGCCGTCAGGCACTGCACCGTTCGGCGCAGCTGGCACGGGTGCCGCTGGATTTTGCCAACGAGTTGCTGCCTGCCGATGCCCGCAGCAGCGCCACGGATCCAGACTCGCCCTCGGCGTTGGCGTCCCCGGACGCGGCCAGTGGCCAAGCCAGGCGGATACGTCGCTTCCCCTTCATCGCCCAGATCGACGAGATGGACTGTGGTGCCACGGCACTGGCGATGGTCTGCCGTCATTTCGGTCGACGGGTCAGCCTGTCGCACGTACGTGAGCTCTGCCACACCGGCACCGACGGCACCAGCCTGCGCGGCCTGGTCGCCGCCGCCACCGAACTGGGGCTGGCGGCGCGGGCGCTGAAGGTATCTGCGCAGCATCTGCCGCAGATGCCGCTGCCGGCCATCTGCCATGTGGAGGGCAATCACTGGCTGGTGGTCTACCGGATCGAGGGCGAGCGCGTGTGGGTGGCCGATCCGGCGCGGGGGCGGCAGACCTTGAGCCTGACCGAGTTTCGCGCCCGCTGGACCGGCTATGCCGCGCTGTTCGACAAGCTGCTGCCCGGCCAGGTTGAGTTGCCGCCGCCGGCCGGCCTGGGTTGGCTGTGGCCGTTCGTGCGCGCCCATCGCGGGCATCTGCTGCTGGCCGGGGCCCTGGCGGTGCTGGCCAGCACGCTGGGGCTGCTGTTTCCCCTGCTGGCCCAGTATGTGGTCGATCAGGTGATCGTGTTCCAGCAGCTGGAACTGCTGCAGATCATCGTCCCGGTGATGTTCGCCACGCTGGTCTTCGTGCTGCTGGCCAACCTGATCCAGCACTACCTGCTCAGTCACCTGGCGGTGCGCATCGACAGTTCGGTGCTGGATTTCCTGACCCGGCGTCTGCTCGCGATGCCATTGGCCTATTTCCGATCGCGCCGCACCGGCGACATCCAGCGGCGCCTGGACGGGGCATTTCACCTGCGCCAGTTCTTCGTCGAGCACGGCATCGATGGTCTGCTGGCGGTGATCCAGGCGCTGTTCTGCGTGCTGCTGATGTTGCTGTATTCGACCCGTTTGGCGGCGCTGTTCCTGGTGATCGCACCGCTTTATGCCGGGCTGATGCTGGTTGCCCGCCGCGTGCTGCGGCCGCTGTATGCCGAGCTGGAGGCCGCCTATGGCCGCTACGCCTCGCACCAGATCGACGCCATCAAGGGCATCGAAGCGGTCAAGGTGGCGGCCGCCGAAGGCGCCTTCCGCGACGCCATGTTGGCGCAGTTCCTCGATCTCTCGCAGCGCCAGTTCCGCGGCAACTTCGCCATCATGGCCTATCACAGTGGCCTGCAGGCGGTCGGCCTGTTGGCGCTGCTGCTGTTCATCTGGCTCGGCAGCCATGAGGTCACCGCCGGGCGACTGTCGATCGGTGGTTTCGTCGCCTACAACAGCCTGCTGGTGATCGCCGCCAGCGCCATCCTGCGTGCGCTGGGCAGCTGGGATGGCTGGCAGATCGTCCGCGTGCTGCTGGATCGTCTCAACGACGTGGTCGAGCCGACACCCGAACAGGGCCACGACCGCAGTCAGCTGCGCCCGGTACCGACGCTGGAGGGACAGCTGGAACTGCGCGGCGTGAGCCTGCGCTATGGCGGCCCGGAAGCGCCGGCCATTCTCAGTCAGCTGGATCTGGAGATCCCGGCGGGCAGCACCGTGGCGATCGTGGGGCGCAGCGGCTGCGGCAAGACCTCACTGGCCCGCCTGCTGGCCGGACTGCTGCCGCCCAGCGAGGGGCAGATTCTGTTCGACCGGCTCGACCAGGCCCATCTCAATCATCGCCAGCTGCGCCGGCACATCGGCTTCGTGCTGCAGGACAGCTATCTGTTCGACCAGAGCATCGCCGCGAACATCGCCTTTGGCGACCCCGCACCCGATGCCGAGCGGATTCGCGAGGCGGCGCGGCTGGCCTATGCGCATGAGTTCATCGAGCGACTGCCGCTGGGCTACCAGACGCGGGTAGGCGAAACCGGGGTGCAGCTCTCCGGGGGGCAGAAGCAGCGCATCGCCATCGCCCGGGCGCTCTATCACGATCCGCCGATCCTGATCCTGGACGAGGCCACCAGCGCCCTGGACGCAGAAAGCGAGCGCGCCATCCAGCGCAGCCTGCGCTCGCTGACCCGCAATCGCACCTGCCTGATCATCGCCCATCGTCTGAGCACCATTCGGGATGCCGACCGCATCATCGTGCTGGAAGGCGGCCGCATTGCCGAGCAGGGCCGCCACGAGGAACTGATCGACCGCCGCGGGCTGTATTTCTATCTGTGCGGGCAACAGCTGGAGGCAGCCGCATGAGTGGCGATGGCTTTCCCGGGACCGGCTCCGTGCCTGACAGCGACCCTTTCCTGGGCAGTCGGCCGCTGGGCCTGCGGCTGCTGTCCTGGGCCGCTGCACTGCTGCTGCTGATCCTGCTGCTGGCCGCAGCCGTGGTGACGCTGGTGCCCTGGCCGCGCACCGTCCAGGCCCCGTTTGAGCTGGTCGCCGATGGCGCCCTGCCGACGCTGCAGGCCCCGCTGCAGGGGACCGTCACCCGTGTCGCAGTCCGCCAGGGGCAGACCGTGGCCGCCGGCGAGTTGCTGTTCGAAATTCGCGGCGATTCGCTCCTCACGCTCAATGCCCAGCAGGCCGGGCTGTCGGCGGCAGTGCAGGCGGCCGCGGAAGAAGCCGATCGCCTGCAGACCACGCACCGGAACGCTGTCGCGGCCGCCGAGCGCGAAGCCGAGCTGCTGCGACAGGGGCTGGCGCAATCGCGACAGCACGAATCGACCCTGCAAACCCTGCTGGAACGCAAGCAACAGGCGGTCCGGGAAGGCCTGCTGCCGGAAATCAATCTGCTCGACGATCGTTTGCTGGCGGCAGAATCGACCCGTGAGCGCGTGCTCGCCGAACAGCGCCTGGCGCGCTGGGCGGCCGATCAGGAGCAACGCCTCGCCGACCATGAGCAGGCGCTGCAGGCCCTGCGCTTGCGCCAGACCTCGCTGCAGGCCGAGTTGGGGGCGACCGACGCCCAGTTGCAGGACGCCAGCGCCGGCATCCGGCAGATCCGCGCCGCGCATGCGGCGGTGGTGCTGGAGCTGTTCGTGGCTGACAGCGGGACCGTGGTGGCGCCGGGTCAGACCCTGGCCAGGCTGGTCTATCCCGGCCTGGAGGTGCAGGCACGCCTGCAGATTGCCGAGCATGATCTGGACCTGCTGAGCCCGGGCCAGCCGGTGCGGCTGCTGGTCAAGGCCTATCCCTACCAGCGCCACGGCAGTGTCGCCGCCACCCTCAGCTGGGTCAGCCCGGCCGGCCCGGGCCAGGCCGCAGCGACCGGCTTTCAGGCGCTGGCACAACCCGCCAGCCACGGATCCGGCGAAGCCGGGCCGGCACTGGCCGCGGGCATGAGCGGCGAAGCCCTGATCCTGACCGATCGCCAGACGCTGCTGCAGCGCTTCCTGGAGCCGTTGCGCGGCCTGCGCGAACGGGCCTGGCTGGAGACTTCCGACCCCTAAGGTCGTCAAAAGGCGCCATCGTCGTCATTTGCGATGTCTGACCGGCGTTCCTGCCGGGGCCGGCAGTGGATGCCCAGCGGGCCACGGACACCGTATTCGCCGACGGGGACGTCGGCGCTCCCAAGACGCGTCGCTCCTGAGGCCACGGCTTCGCGCCTGAGGCCCGCTATGCTTCACCGGCACTGCAGCGGGGAGGCTGACATGCGGATCTTTCTGACTGGCGCCAGCGGCTTCATCGGTGGTGCCATCGCGCAGGCACTGCGTTCGCAGCATCAACTGAGCGGGCTGGCCCGTTCCTCCTCCAGCGCTGCCGCGCTGCAGGCCCTCGGCGTGACGCCGGTCGAAGGCCGACTGGGGGCGGTCGATCCGTCCGGCCTGGCGGGCGTCGACGCCATCGTGCACTGCGCCGCCCACGTCGCCCAATGGGGACCGCGCCAGGCCTTCTGGGCCGCCAACGTCGAAGGCACGAAGCAACTGCTGGATGCGGCCCGGGAGGCGGGAGTGCGGCGCTTCATCCACATGGGCACCGAAGCGGCGCTGTTCGACAACACCGATCTGGTCGACATCGACGAGGATCAGCCCTATCCGGCCCGGTGGCGCCATCTCTATTGTGAAACCAAGGCGCGGGCCGAACAGGCGGTCCTTGCGGCCAACTCGGCCCACATGCAGACACTGGTGCTGCGGCCAAGGCTGGTCTGGGGTCCGGGCGACCAGACGATCCTGCCCGAGCTGACGCAGATGGTGCGTCAGGGGCAGTTCTGGTGGGTCAATGGCGGTCGCGCACTGACCTCCACCTGCCATATCGCCAATCTGGTCCACGCCAGCGAGTTGGCCTTGACGCAGGGAATCGGTGGCCATGCCTATTTCATCGTCGACCCCGGCACGACCTGCTATCGGGACTTCTTCACGGCATTGTTGGGTACGGCGGGTGTGGTGCCGCCGCAGCGCTCGATGCCCGCAGCATTGCTGAAAGCGCTTGCCGGCGCCATGGATCTGCTTTGGCGCGGCCTGCGCCTGCGTGGTGAGCCGCCGCTGACACCCTTTGCCGCGGCGATGCTGGCGGCCAGCTGCACGATCGCCAGCGACCGTGCCGAGCGCGAACTGGGTTATCGACCGACCCTCAGTCGCGAACAGGGCCTGGCTGAACTGGGCCAGTCCGAATCGGTCTGACTCCGCGCAAAGGCGATCGGCTCAGTCCGATTCGGTGCCCGGCCGCCGTCGGCCGGAATGGATGGGATTGACCCGAGGGATGCGACAACTCAACACCTCGTTGGCCACTCGCAGGGTCTGCAGATACAGGGCACCGGTCCGCTCGGGCTGCTGGTAGCCGCCAGCCAGGGTAACCAGGACCGGGATTCGCGCCCAGCGCAAGGCGCTGAGGACGCGCTGATCGCGCAGCCGCAAGGTGGCGGTCGACAGTTTCAGCGTGGCCCGGGGATCCTCGATGTGGCTATCGGCCGAAGCCTGATACAGCACCAGGTCCGGCTTTTGCTGCAGGATCAGGTCGAGCGCCTGGTCCAGGCTGTCCAGGAAGCCCGGATCACGCGCCTCACCTTCTTCGTTGGGGACATTGAAGGCCAGACTGTTGATCCCGCCACGAATGCCGAAACGCGTGCCAAAGATCGAAATGGCACTGAGATTGTCCAGCCGGGCGCAGAAGGCCTCGGTGCCATCGCCGCCATGCTCGTCGCAATCCAGCACCGTGACCTGCAGCTCAGGCCGCTTGGCCGCCACCAGCGCCAGCCCGTTGAAAACGCAAAAGCCGCCGCCGCGCTCGGGAAATGCGTGGTGAAAGCCACAGGCCAGATTGAAGGCCATTCCATTGCCCAGGGCCAGATCGGCCGCATGCAGCTGACCGCCGAGCATGGCCAGACACGTATCCAGCAGCCCTTCCGACCAGGGCAGATAGGAGCTTTGCGCCAGCGGCCGCGCGCCCGTGCGCATGGCATCGAGATAGTCGTCGGCATGAAAGCCGCGCAGATCTTCCAGATCCAAGGGCTGCGGCTCGTTGACCTGCACCAGCCCTTCAGCCAGCGCTTGCCGATGGAGCCACTCGAAGCGCTCGAAGTGTACGAGCCCCGAGCGCTGGTACCGCGGGCTGTAGACGACCGGAACGCTCATCCCGAGTTCCGGGCCAGTCGATCTGCCAACGACCTCAAGTCGCCGATCTCGGTGGTGTCGGGAGAGTAGAGGCCATTGTCGATCTGCTGCTGGAAATGGGCACCGAAAGCACGCTTGCGGTCGCGTGGTGCCACGGCGAGCGTCGTCAGTCTGAGCACATGCGCGCCATCGAGCAATGTCAGCGGCACGATTCGGCAGTTCAGATCGGAATTCTGCGACGTGGTTCCCGCCAGATCGACAGGATGCTCCAGCGCCAACAGCGTGCCCACCGGCAATGCCACCCCGCCCATCTGTGCCGGTCGCAGCGTCACGGCCGAGGCATCATCGCCCATGCCCTGCTTTTCCAGCAGCACTGGCAGCCCGTTGGCCATCCACAAGCGAATCAGCCCGCCGCGCCGGATGCGACCGTGGGCGATCTCCAGAAAATACTGCTCGGCCAACGGGCAACTGCCCACCTTCGGGCGCTGAGGGGCCAGCGCAATGGCCGGCAATGGCAGCGAGCGCGGGTGCAGCAGTGAATCGATCCAATCCAGCAACAGCAGCGATTCGCTGCGCTCGAGCTGTTCACGCACCGCCGGGAGGCGTTCATCGGCCAGTTCAGCCGTCCCACTGTCCGCCAGCAGCTCGGACAGGATCTCGGCCCGCTCTGCCGTCGCACTCATTGGCCAGGCGGCCAGCTTGTTGGTGATCTGCGCCAGCACGCGGGTGGCCTGCGTGTAGCCACAACCGCGCCGCTCGGTGCAATGACTGAAGTGCTCGTCGAGCATCTCGACGAGCGCTTCGGTCAGCGGCAGGCCCGCACTGGCCAGTGCGAGCCTGAGTTCATGCGCCGCCAAGGCAGCAGATCAGGCGAACTCGAGGGATTTCTCGAAGCTCTTCAGCTCATGCCGGGCCATGGCCAGATTGGCTTTGCCCCGATCCAGTGCCAGATACAGAAACAGCTTGTCATTGCGCTCGAGCGGGCGCAGCAGGTGCATCTGCTTGCCGAGCGTGATCAGGATGTCCTCGATGCTGTCATTGAGCTTGAGCGCATTGGCCGCCCGACGCTTGGCCTTGAGCACTTCCGAGTTGCCGGCCGCCGCGACGTCCAGATCGAGCGCGCCGCCGCCGACCTTGGCCAACGCCATGCCGCTGTCCAGATCCACCAGCGCGGCGCCCAGGAAGCCGTCAATCGTCGACAGTGGGTTGATATCCAATTTGGCCATGATTGCCTCCGTTGCAGTTCTGCCCGCTTCCGGCGGGCCACGGTCGTGGATGACCCACGGTGTCCTCAGGCGGCTGCCTGCCCTCGTGCCAACCAGTCGTCCAGCGCCGCCCCGATTTCCGATGCTGCCAGACGGGTCGCGTGCAGCACCACGCCAAGATTGGTCGAGGCGGTTGCCAAAGTGGCGACGACCAGCAATTGCCGACGGCTGGGCACCTGCTGCATCAGCATGATGCCGTTGCTGGCGTGGACGGCAACATAGCTGCTGTCGCCAATACGGACCTCGCTGCCCAGGGTTTTCCCCAGCGCGACCATGGAGCCAATCATCGCCGCGATCCGCTTCGGATCCACATCGCCATTCGCCACGTGATCAAGCAAACGGCCGTCGACCGTGGCGACCACACAGCCGGCCACCGCCGGCACCGACTGGTGCAGTCGTCGAATGGACGTCCCCACGACCGCCGCTATCGATGCCGGCAAGTTGAATCCGTTGCTCATCGCGTCCCTTCCTCGGCGTGCCTGGGTCGAATAATCTGACGACGGCTGGGCATGCTAATCGCCCACCGCCATTGCGTTGACAAATTCCGTCCAGGCGTCGTGCTTGCTCGTCGATTGTTCAGCCGTTTCGATCAGGCAGAACAGCACTTCGACCACCGCCAGTACATCGTCCCTTCGTCGTACATCGGCCGGCATCACCGGCACATTGATGTTCAGCCTCTCCAGTTCATCAGCATAGTCGTCCAGCGAGGGCTGCGCATGGGTTTCCGTTCGTCCGACGGCGACGACCAGCGTGCCCTGCGAGGACAGTTCCGGAAAGGCCTGCAGATACCGCCGCAGGTCGGCCAGCGGGTCCGAACGGGAATTGTCGATCAGCAGCACCGCGCCCAGGGCGCCGCGGGCGACGATGGGCCACATGAACTCGAAACGCTCCTGTCCCGGCATGCCGTAGAGGCGCAGACAATCGCCATTGAGCAGATCGATTTCGCCATATTCCATGCCGACCGTGGTCTCATCCTTGTCGAATTCACGCCGGTCGGTATTGAAGACGTCGGTCAGAATCGGCTCAATCGAACTGATCGCACGGATTGCCGTGGTCTTGCCCGCGCCCATGGTGCCGGCAAAAATCAGTTTCATTTCCGCCGTCATGGCCGCTTTTCCGTTGCAACTCTTGGTAGCTTGCCGAAACGGAACGGCGCCGTCGACTCAACGCTGCCAACGACGCTGCGTTCGCAAATCATTCTCGCTTGCATGAATCGCCCACCTCTCCCGGAGGTCGCCCGAGGCCCGAATTGCATCGGCGAAGTCGGGCGGCCTGCTTCAGCATCAACTATATCAGTGTGGCTGCATTGACCAACGTTGCGTCTGTAACTTTTGCACGCCAGTCGTGAAGCCATCGCAACGACAAAAAACCCGTGCAAATCAAGCCAGTGCTGGCCCACCGAGGTCCCGCCGCAACGGGCCGGGGCTCAACGCTGCGAGGCGACCCAAGTCCAGTGCACTGACCGTCTCTGCTACGCTTTGCGGGTTCTCCTGCCGGACCGTCGGATCGCCCATGAAACTCGCCCCCATCTGTGGCCTGCTCGGCCTGCTGAGTTCACCCCTTTGGGCGGCCGTGTCCGGTACCGTGGTCGAGCAGAACACACTGACGCCGATTGCAGGGGCGCACGTGCGGGTGCAGGCCGACCTCAGTTCGCCGGTGGCCATCACCAATGCGGCAGGGGAGTTCACGCTGGCCATCGAGCCCACTGACCAGATTACCCTGGGTGCCGCCGTCGCCTACGATCCGAACGGGTCCATCAATTGGGTGACCCACACGGCACCGGCCAACAATGGTCAGACCAACGTGGTCATCGAGCTGCCTCGGTTGCCAGCGACGGACAACCCCGCCTACCAACCGCCAACCGCCGTGTTGTGCGGCATCTGCCATGAAGAACAACACGAGCAGTGGCTGACGTCGCGGCACGCTGGCGCCGCCACCAACCCCTGGGTGCTGGATCTGCATTCGGGCAGCGGCACGCCCGGTGGCGCTGCCGGGTATGTCTTCACGGATTTGCACGATCCCGGTGAAACCGGCTTCTGCGCCACTTGCCACACCCCCATGATCGATGTCTTCACGCCCGGCATGGTGCAGCTCAACGAAGTGGTCGACCCGGCGGCTCTGGATGGTGTGAGCTGCCTGGCTTGCCATCAGATCGGTGATGTCGACGCCGGCAACATCAACGGACTGCATCACGTCGGTGGCAAGAGTCAGTATCGGTTCCCCGACAACTCCGATCACCCGACCGATTTTTACGTCTTTGGATCGCTGGCCGACGTTCAGGCCGGCACGATGCGCAACAGCTTCAGCGATCTGTTTGCCGACTCGCGCATGTGCGCAGCCTGTCATCAGTACAACAATCCGGACACCGGCGCACCTGGCCAGAACACCTACGTGGAATGGCTGGCCTCGCCCTATGCGCAGCCGGGACCGGACTTCCGCAGCTGTCAGGACTGCCACATGCCGCAGGCAGACGGCCCCGGCCTGATCGCCGTCACGGCCCAGCGCGAACGGCCGGCCGAGCAACGTCACTCACACAGCTTCGTCGGTTCCACGCCGGCGACGCTGAGCGCCAATGTGCTGCTGACCGTCAACGCCGTCAGCGACGATCAGGACATCGTGGTCGATGCCGCGGTGCAGAATCTGGCCGGCCACAGCTTCCCGGCGGGCGTGTCGGTGCGCAATGCCATTCTGGCCATTGAAGTGCTCGCCGATGGCCAGCCACTGGTGCAGACGGCGGGTCCGGTCATTCCCTTCTACGGCAGCGATGAGGTCCCGGGCATCCAGCCAGGCGACCTGGCCGACCTCCCGGGCAAGGGCTTTGCCAAGGTGCTCGAAGGCCGCATCAATGGCGCCGGCCCGGTCGTCCGACCGGTGTTGTTCATCGATGCCGAGAACGTGTTCGCCAACACCATCATCCCGTCCGGACAGACCGATCAGAGCCAGTATCGCTTCGCCATTCCGGCGGGTTTCTCGGGCAATGTCCAGGTCAGTGCCCGCCTGCTCTATCGCCGTGCCTGGCGTGCCCTGGCGGTCACCAAGGGCTGGACCATCACGCCCGGCGGCCAGCCGATCGAGATCGAAGTCGCTGCCGCTCAGGTGAGCGTCCCGGTGGGAAGCGGCCTGCTGCCGAACGCGATCCCGACGATGGGGCTGCCGGCGCTGTTGCTGATCTTTGGCACGCTCGGCCTGATCGGGCTGGTGCGCTCACGCCGCAGCTGAGCCGCGGTGGCGCGGCCAGCTGGGCTGGCGGCCATCAAACCCGGCCGACGTTGACTGGATCCTGAGTTCGCCGGCGTCCGATCACCTGCCACAGGGGATGACCAGAGGCCTGGTATTTGGCTTCAAACGGCGTGGCCGGATCGGACTGGGTCGGCAAGACTGTGCATTCCGCCTGCCAGCCTTCGGCCAGCAGCGCCTGCTGCGCTTCGGTCGCCAGAACGGACCAGTTGCTGCGCAGTTCCAGTTCGGGCGCCAGCGACAGCAGGCTTGGCCAGACCGGGTGCAACGGCCAGCGCCTGAGCCGATGGGCCGGTTTGGGCCAGGGATTGGGGTAGTACAGATACAGCCGCGCAAAGTGACGGCCATCGGCGGCCAGCAGCCGCCACAGATCCACCAGATCCAGCCAGACGAAGCAGCATCGATCCACCACCTGCAGTGGCTGATGCTGACCGATGCCTCGCTGACGCAAACGCTGCAGGCTTTTGTCGGCACCCAGCACGGCGCAATCCGGGAACCGCTGTGCCAGCTGCAGGCTGCTCTCGCCGGTGCCGCAGCCAGTGTCGAACAACAGCGGGCGTGACTGGGCATCCAGCCAGCTCCGGAGTCGCTCGTACACTCGCACATTGTGTTCGGACAGCGGCCGCAGGTAGGCCTTGCCGGCGCGACGCTGCCGACGCGCCTGAATCTGCGGATCGGCCATCGACTGAGCGCTGCGCACTGGAGAGGAGTTGCCGTGCATCCGGAGGTACCGCTGGCAGACGGCCCACCTTAGCGTGCACGGCCGCGAGCCGACAGGGGGCTCTGCATTGCGAGTCGCCTCGCCGCCAAACGCCGATGCTCGCAAGCCGGCCCGGCCACAAAGCGTCAGCACAGTTCCGGATGCGCGCCGTCGCAGCCGCTATGCTCCGGCACCCCTTCCTGTTCCGGAGTCTCCATGCCAGCCGACGCCCAGCCAGCTCAGGTCGTTTTCATCACCGGTGCCGCCAGTGGGATCGGACGCGCCACGGCCGAGCGCTTTGCCGCTCGCGGCGCCCGCTTGCTGTTGACCGATGTGAAGCGGGACGCCGGTCAGGCCCTGGCCGATCACCTCTGCGCACAAGGCGCGCAGGCGCATTTCCAGGCCTGCGATGTGACACGGGCCGAGCAGGTGGACGCGGCCGTGCAAACCTGTGTGGAATGCTACGGCCGACTCGATGCGGCCTTCAACAATGCCGGCATTGAGGAAGAGAATGCCAAGCTGGCGGACGCGGACGAGGCGCTGTTCGATCGCTTGCTGGCGATCAACGTCAAGGGCGTGTTCCTGTGCATGCGCGCGCAATTGCGGGTGATGCAGGCGCAGGGTTCCGGACGCATCGTCAATACCGCCTCAGTCGCCGGGCTGATTGCCGCACCTCGCCATGCGATCTATGCCGCCAGCAAACATGCGGTCGTCGGACTGAGCAAGAGCGCGGCAGTCGAGTACGCCCGTCTCGGCATCGCCGTCAACACGATCTGTCCGGCGGTGATCCGCACACCGATGTACGAACGCGCGGTCGAACGCGACCCCAAGTCGGCGATCACGATCGAGCGCATGCACCCGGCTGGTCGCATCGGTGAGGTGACCGAGGTCGCCGATGCGGTGGTCTGGCTCTGCTCGGACGCCGCGGGCTTCATCACCGGCCATCAGCTGGCCATCGACGGCGGACTGACGGCGCTGTAGGCCGCCACCCGCTGTCACACGACGGGAACCGAATCGGGGCCGGCGACTTGCCGATCACCGGCATAGATCGCAAGATCGCCACCCCCGACCGGAGCACTGCATGGGACCCGCCACCCACTACTACGACCTGCCCGCCCCATTGAGCCTGCGCCGCGGCGGCGTGCTCAACGGCGTGCGCATGGCCTTTGAGAGCTGGGGCGAGCGCTCGGCGGCCGACGACAACACCCTGCTGATCCTGACCGGCCTGTCGCCTGGCGCGCATGCCGCCAGCAGCCCTGCCGACCCGGAAGCCGGCTGGTGGGAGGAGATGATCGGTCCCGGCAAGGCCATCGACACCGATCGCTGGCACGTGCTCTGCATCAATTCGCTGGGCAGCTGCAAGGGTTCCACCGGGCCGGCGTCGATCGACCCGGCGACCGGTCAGCCGTGGCGACTGAACTTCCCCGAGCTGACGCTGGAGGATGTGGCCAGTGCTGCCGCTGCCGTACTCGACGGGTTGGGCATTGCGCACCCGCAGGCAATCATCGGTCCCTCGATGGGCGGCATGTCGACACTGGCCTTCGCCTCGTTGCGGCCGGGCCGTTGCAAGCACCTGGCGCTGATCTCCACCGCCGCGCAGGCCACGCCCTTCGCCATTGCGGTGCGCTCCCTGCAGCGCGAACTGGTGCGCAGCGATCGTGGCTGGGAGCACGGCAACTATGCTGACGGCGCGCAGGTGCGCACCGGCATGCGGCTGGCGCGCAAGCTCGGCATGAGCACCTATCGCTCGCCGCAGGAGTGGCAGGCGCGATTCGGACGGGCACGTCAGCCTGAGGCCCCGGCCGAGCCCTTTGGACCGGAGTTCGCCATCGAGTCCTATCTGGAAGTGCACGCCGAGCGCTTCATCGGCGCCTTCGATCCGAATTGCTATCTCTATCTATCCCGGGCCATGGACTGGTTCGACCTGGCCGACCATGCCGGCGGCGACAATCAGGCCGCGTTGCAGCGACTGCAGCTGGACTCGGCGCTGGTCATCGGCGTCGCCACCGACTTCCTGTTTCCGTTGTGGCAGCAGGAGGCGCTGGCGCGCGGTCTGACCGAGGCCGGCACCCAGGTGGACTGGCATCCCCTGCCCTCGCCGATGGGCCACGACTCCTTTCTGGTCGACATCGAGCGCTTCGGGCCACCACTGGCGCAATGGCTGGCCACGTTGGAAACCAATAGGGCCAAGCGCTGAGTCGTGCTCATGTGCTGATCACAAGACTGCGCGTAGCCTGTGGATGTCGACGCAATGTCGACGCCAGGGGTACGCTCATGTGCGCTGCTTCGCCGGAGGGCCGTGACTCAAGGCGCCCGCCAGCGCTTTTTTTCACTCGATGGTTCGTCCTGTTGCTGAGTTTGGGTGCCTCGGTGAACGCCGTGGCCCAGGTTCTGCACCCGCCCCATCCGCTCGAACTCGAGGCCCTGCACGCGCCCCAGCAGGTGATCGAGCAATTGCCCGACCTGCTCGGGGTCGCACGGGATCAGGAGCGCCCGCTGGACGTCGCATTGCTGCAGCTGGCCCACGCCAATGCCTGTCGCGTCATCGCCGACTGGCGCTGCCAGGCCACCGCGGGCGCACAGGCCGCCGAAGCGGCCCAGGTCGCGGCCGCTCCTGATCTGGAAATTCGCGGTCTGATCGCCGAGGCGCGCGGCTACATCGCTCTGAGTGACTACACCCCAGGCGAACAGACACTGGGGGTGGCCGAGCAATTGCTGAGTCGTCTGGACGCGCCGGTACTGGCCGCCGATGTCTATCTGGCCTACGCCACCCTGAGCTACCGCATCGGCAAGTTTTCGCTCAGCGTCGAGTACGCGGACAAGGGACTGCAGGCGCTGCCCGCAGACCTGGCCATGCCTATGCAGGTGCGTTTGTGGCGCAGCAAGGCCGAAGCGCAGATCGAGCTCGGCGAGTTGGCCGCCGCCAACGATGCGTTGACGGAAGCCGAGGCGCGGCTGCCCCGAATCGACGACCCCAAACTGGAAGCCGAGGTCCTGCTCGGCGAGGCGCGCCTGGCGCGCAACCAGGGCGATATTGAGACTCAGACGACGATCGGCGCCCGCATACTCAGGCTGGCGGGCACCCTGAGCAACGCCCAACTGTCAGGACAGGGGCATGAGGTGCTGGGCCTGGCATCGCTGCAGTCCGGACAGATAGAGTCCGGACAGCAGTCACTGCTTCAGGCGCTGACCGATTTCCGCCAGATGGGGCTGTTGCGAGACCAGCATCGCGTGCTGGCTGAGCTGTTGCTGGCCGAGGGCAGCGGAGATCAACGGCAAGACTGGATCGAGCATTTCATCGAGATCGGCCGAGCCATCTCGCGCCACGAACAGGCCGTCGCCGCCGACGATTTCCAGGAGCACCTGGACTATGCCCGGCAGGAACTGAGCCTGCAGAAAATGGAAGTCGAGGCTGAACTGCAGGCCGAGCGTGAACAGCATCTGCAGGATCGATTGCATGCCTGGATGGCGCAGACCACGCTGTTTGGGCTGTTCACATTGAGCCTGTTGGGCGGCTTGATGCTGCAGCGCCGACATGCCCGGCAGCTGGCCGAGGCCGTTCAGTTCCGCCAGCGAGCGCTGATCCAGACCAGTCACGAGCTGCGCCACCCGTTGAGCGGCATCGTCGGACTGAGTGACCTGCTGCTCAGCGAGGATCCCGATTCACGCCAGCAGCCCAAGGTGGCCTCAATTCGGCTGGCGGCGAAACAGCTGCAGGAGCTGGCGCAGGATCTGCTCGACCGTGGACGGCTGGAGGGCGGCCACCTGAGTCTGCGGCCCGAGGTCGTGGACCTGCCCGAACTGCTGGAACGTACCCGAGAGTTGCACGAATCCAACGCCCGCGGCCGCGGGCTCACGCTGAAAGTCGCCATCAGCGAAGGGCTGCCGCGGCAGATCTGGATCGATGGCACCCGACTGGCGCAGGTCATCAACAATCTGCTGGGCAATTCCCTCAAGTTCACCGAACGCGGTTCGGTGGAACTGTCCGTACGGCGCTTGCCGGATACGAGCAAGGGCGGTATCCAGGTGCAATTCTGTGTGTCCGATACCGGGCCGGGCCTGTCGCCTGAGGAATTGAAGCAACTGTTCCGGCCGTTCGCCAAGTTGCGGGCCGGCGCCCGCCACCAGTCAGGTGCGGGGCTGGGCCTGTCGATCTCCCATGAGCTGGTGGCGCTGATGGGCGGCGAGCTCAAGGCCAGTTCCGTGGAAGGTCAGGGCACCACCTTCAGTTTTGTCCTGTCGCTGTCCGAGTCCTCACCCGGTACCGCACCGGCCCATTTGGCCAGCGCTTCGATCATGGCCAGTCGCTTCCTGGCGCCGGTCACCGCCGTGGCCCTGGATGACGATCCGGACGTGCTGCTGGTTCATCAGGCCGTCCTCGAACAACTCGGCGCCCACGTGCGGACCTGTACGACGGTGGCAGAGGCGCGCGAGCTGCTGCAACGAATCACGCCCAACCTCCTGTTGACTGACCTCGAACTGGGTGGACCAGATCAAAATTCCCTGGCCCTTTGCGCCGAAGTCGACCGGCTGGGCGGGCGCGCCAGAGTGGTGGTGATTTCCGGTCATCCACCGCCAGACCAATTGCCGGCCGGTGTCGACGAATGGCTGCAGAAGCCAGTGTCCATGTCGCGCTGGGCCATGCTCCTGGCGCACGTCCGAACCCTGGCGCTGAAGCCCGATGAAGCCATCTCAGAGCAATCGAGGCCGAACAAGTCCAGGCCGTGACAGCGACAAGCCACGGCCGCTGAATGCGCACCGCGATCACCTGAATCGCAACAGCGGTCGACGCGATCACATCGAGCCGCAGGAAATGCGTGTAGGCTAATATTCATTTCCGCAGGGAAGCGTCGTCGTGAACACCACGACTCCCGAATCCCGTTGGCGCCACGTCCCCCATCTGGCCCGGGATATCGCGCTCCTGTTGCTTGTCCTGCTGACCTGCAACAGCGCGCTGGCCAAGGTGTCGTTGCGCGATCCGCTGCCCATAGAGCTGGAGGCCTTGCAGGAGCCTCGCCGGGTGATCGCCGAACTGCCGGATTTGCAGGCCGAAGCTGTTCGGGCCCAGGATCAGGAGCGTCTGGCCTTGCTGTATCTGGCCGAGGCCAATGCCTGCCGGGTGATTGCCAACTGGATTTGTCAGCGCGACGCGGGTGAGCGTGCGGTGCTGACAGCTGACCAGCCGACCCTGGTCGATCTGCGCATTCGCGGCCTTATCGCGCAGGCCCGTGGCCAGATCTCGCTGGGCGATTTCAGTCGCGGCGAGCGCACCTTGGCCGATGCCGAGTTGTTGCTCGATCAGGTCGATGCGCCGGCGCTGGCCTCAGACGTTTATCTGGGCTACTCCACCCTGAGTTCGCGCATTGGCAAGCACTCGCTCAGCGCGGAGTACGCCATGCGCGGGCTGGACGTGCTGGCGCCGGGCGTAGCGGTCCCGATGCAGATTCGTCTGTTGCGCAATGCGGCCGAAGCGCGGATTCGCCTGCAGCAATTGCCGGAGGCGCGTGAGGCCCTGCGTCGCGCCGAAGCCCTGCTGCCGGACATCGACGACCCCAAGTTGCACGCCGAGGTCCGCCTGGAAAGCGCCCGGCTGGCGCACAGTGAGGGCAACACCGCCCTGCAGCAGGAGGAGGGCGAGGCGATCCTGCAGCTCTCGCAGCGCCTGCGGAATACGCAGTTGCGCGGCCTGGGACTGGAGGTCCTGGGGCTGGCCGCGCTGCAGGCTGGCGACGTCCCTTCAGGCATCGAACAGTTGCAGGACGCCGCTGCGGCCTTCCGCCAGCTGGGTCTGGACCGGGACGAGCATCGGGTTCTGGCCGGGCTGCTGCATCAGCCCAAGCTGGGCGAACACAGCGTGGCGCTGATCGAGCGCTTCATCGAGCTCAACGACCAGATCGAGCTGAGTGAGCGCGCGGTCGCGGCGGACAACTTCGAAGACCGCTTGCGCTATGCCGAGCAGGAGTTGGTCCTGCAGCAGCTGGAGAGCGACCGCAAGCTGCAGGTCGAACGCAGCGAGAATTTGCTGGCGCGAACCAACTATCTGTTCACCGTTCTGGCCCTCAGCGTGCTGCTGCTGCTCAGCCTGGTTTTTCTCTATTTCAGTCAGCGTCGCAGCGGTGAGCGGCTGCGCGACGCCGTGATCTTCCGCCAGCGCGCGCTGGTACAGACCAGTCATGAGTTGCGCGGTCCGCTCACCGGTATCATCGGACTCGCTGAACAGCTGCAGCAGACGCGACCGGATGGCCGCCAGCTGAAGATGATCAACTCGCTGCGCGGCGCCGCCCAGCAGCTGCTGCAACTGGCGCAGGACCTGCTCGATCGGGGCCGGCTGGAAGCCGGTCGCTTGTCACTGCATCCGCACCCTGCGCAGCTCCGCGAGCTGGTCGAGCAGCTGCGCAGCCTGCATCAGCCGATCGCCCGCGAACTCGGCCTGACGCTCACGCTGGACGTGGCCGACACCGTGCCAGAGGTGGTCCTGCTGGACGAGGTACGCCTGTCCCAGGAGTGATCACCAATCTGCTGACCAACGCGCTCAAGTTCACCCGGCACTGGCGAAGTGAGCGTTGACGATCCGCGCAGGTGGCCGCAGGGCAAGCCATGATCAGACGCCTGCACTTTGTTTCAGCGTCGACGATACCGCGGCCGGCATGAGCGGCCGACGAACTGAAGCAGCTGTTCAAGCCCTTCAGCAAAGCTGCGTGCCGGTCAGCTGCATCGCAGCGGTGCGGGCCTCGGACTGTCGATCTCACACGAACTCGTGGCCTTGATGGGCGGCGAACTGATCGCGCACTCGCAGCCGGAGGTCGGCACCCGTTTCGAGTTTGCGATCACTGTCGAGAAGATCGACCCTGCCGCGCAGTCTGCCCATCCAGCCATCAACTCGACCGACATCGATGACGGCGACGAAGCACTGGAGCAACTGCTGCCCGTGTCTGCGCTGTTGCTGGACGACGACGAGGACGTGCTCAGCATTCACGAGGCGATACTCGAGCAGCTGGGCGCCCGGACAACGATCTGCGAAAACCCGGCCGATGCCTTGCATCAGGCGGAGGCCAGCCCCCACGACCTGCTGCTGGTCGACTTCGAGCTGTCCGAAGTGGGTGATTCGCTGGCCTTGCTGAGTCAGCGGCACCGCTTTGCCGGGGATCCGCGCGTCGCGGTGGTCTCCGGCCACCCGGCCCCCGAGCATTTGCCGGAACACGTCGACGAATGGCTGCAAAAGCCGGTGTCCATGGCGCGCTGGGCCATCCTGCTGGCCACGGTCAGATCATCCAAGGCGGCCGTTGGCAGCACCGGTTGAATCGATTGCTGATGGGCTGGCCGTGAGGCGAGCGCCGCGAATCAGCGGTCAGTGACCGGCCGCGCCACATAGGCATTCGCCGCAGCGATGGTCTGACTGACCACTGCGTCGAGCGCCTCGATCAACGCATCGTCTTCCGGCGTGTCCTCGATGCAGGACAAGTGGGCTGCCAATCGCGCCAGGCCGCACATCGATACGGTGCCCTTCCACGCGTGCGCCTTGCGCGCCCGGTCCACCCCAGGCTCCTGCAACTCGGCCAATCGTCGTGGCGCAGAACGCAGGAAAACGCCGAGTGCGAACTTCGCCATCGTCGGCCCTCCCGCGGCATTGAGCTCGGCAGTCTGGTCGAGCCAGCGCTCGTCCACCAGCGGGTGTTCGTCGATCACCGACTCAGTCCAGTCCCAGGTCGCGCCACTGTCGGCCGTACCAGTTCTCACCTTCGGGACTGAACACCGCACAACGACACATGTCGCCCTTGTAGATGTGCAGCGAGACGGCCACTTCGCTGTCGGACGGGTTGGCGATGGTGTGGTACTCGTGCGGCGGCAGCAGACTGCCGGCCGAGCCCTCGCCGGCCTGGATGCAGCCACGCTCCTCGAAACGGAAACGCTCGCCGCTGCAACCGGTCATCTCGTACTGCACCACTTCGATGGTGCCGCGAATGACCCCTTCCACACACCACATGCCGGAATGGTCATGAATCGGTGTGCCCTGCCCCGGACCCCAGGTCATCGCGATCATCGAGTAGCCGTAGCGGTCGCTGCGGTACAGCTCGCGACGGGCGTAGTGGCCGGTCACCGGCTCATAGACCTCGTCGGGCAACTGCAGCTGACCGTTGCGGATCATCTGACACAGGGTCTTGCGCAGCGCGGCGGTACAGACCTCGTCAGAGGCCGAATCTACGCAACGATCGACGGCCTGGATCAGCGGATGGGAGGGTTGAAAGCTGGGACAGCTCATGGCCAATCAGTCCACGGAGAAGGGCTCAAGCATACGACCGGCGGGGCGGGCGACGCGAATCGCCCGCCCGGACATTCAACTAGCCAGGCGCTGCAGCACCGCCTGCCGCTGTGACTCCAGCGCCGCCGGGCAACGCTCACCGAAGCCGGCCATGTACTCGCCAACCGCCTGCATCTCGGCCGTCCAGGCCGACCGGTCCACCTGCAGCAACTCGTCCACATCGTCGGCGGGCACGTCCAGCGACTGCAGGTTCAGTTCCCCGCGCTGCGGCAGCACGCCAATCGGCGTCAGCTGGCCACTGGCGCGGCCGTCGCAACGGTCGATCATCCACTCGAGTACGCGCAGGTTGTCGCCGAAGCCCGGCCACAGGAAATGGCCGTCGGCGCCCTTGCGGAACCAGTTGACGTGGAAGACCTTCGGCGGCTGGCTGAGCTTCTCGCCCAGGGCCAGCCAGTGCGCCCAGTAGTCACCGAAGTTGTAGCCACAGAAGGGCTTCATCGCCATCGGATCACGCCGCACCACGCCCACCTTGCCGGTGGCCGCGGCGGTCGTTTCGCTGGCCATGCCGGCACCGACCAGCACCCCGTGCTGCCAGTCCAGCGCCTCGAAGACCAGCGGCAGCAGGGAGGCACGACGACCACCAAAAACGATCGCGCTGATCGGCACGCCGCCAGCCGCTTCGGCCTGCTCGGAGTAGCTGGGGCACTGCCGCATCGACACGGTGAAGCGGGAGTTCGGATGCGCCGCCGGTCCATTGCCGGACTGATAGCTGCGGCCCTGCCAGTCCTTGCTCGGCTCGCCGTCGGGCAGACCTTCCCACCAGGGCTGGTTGTCGGCGGTCACGGCCACATTGGTGAAGATGGCATCGCGATCGAGCATCGCCAGTGCATTGGGGTTGGTCTTGGCGCTGGTGCCTGGCGCCACGCCGAAAAAGCCCGCTTCCGGATTGATCGCCCACAGCCGGCCATCGGCGCCGGGATGCATCCAGCAGATGTCGTCGCCCACGGTCCAGACCTTCCAGCCCGGATGGGTTTCCGGCGGAATCAGCATGGCCAGATTGGTCTTGCCGCAGGCCGACGGGAAGGCGGCCGCGATGTAATGCGTCTGACCGGCCGGATTCTGCACGCCGACGATCAGCATGTGCTCGGCCAGCCAGCCTTCCTGCCGCGCCTGCCAGCTGGCGATGCGCAGGGCATGGCACTTCTTTCCGAGCAGGGCATTGCCGCCATAGCCGGAGCCATAGCTCATGATGGTCAGCTCTTCCGGGAAGTGCATGATGAAACGACGCTCGGGGTCGAGTTCGCCAATCGAATGCAGGCCCTTGACGAAGCTGCCCTCGCGCTCGATCCGCGCCAGCGCGGCCTCACCCATGCGGGTCATCAGCTGCATGTTGACCACTACATAGGGCGAATCGGTGATCTCCACGCCGCAACGGGCGAAGGGCGAGTCGATCGGGCCCATGCAGTAAGGCACCACATACAACGTGCGGCCGCGCATGCAGCCGCGGAACAGCTCGGCCATCTTGGTCTTGGCCTCGGCCGGCGCCATCCAGTGGTTGTTCGGACCGGCATCCTCGCGCTGCTCGGTGCAGACGAAGGTCAGGTGCTCCACCCGCGCCACATCGCGAGCATCGGAGCGATGCAGATAGCAGCCGGGGTTGGTCTCCGGGTTCAGCTCCAGCAGTTCGCCAGTGGCCAGCATCTGCGCGACCAGGCGCTCGCGCTCGGCCTCCGAACCATCACACCAGTGAATCTCGTCGGGCTGCACCAGATCGGCCACCTGGGCCACCCAGCCATTCAGCACCTCAAGCTTGGAGGACATCTCAACCTCTTTTAAAATCAATGATTTATGTCGTCAATGAGGGACATTCGCGCGCCACGATAACCAGCGATTCGGGGCTTTGCAACACGACTTTGGGCGACGCTGCGGGTGACAGCGTTGTCTATGACCAAGGTGGAGATGGCCGATCCAGACGGGTCAATGGATACCGATCAGGCGGTGCCCGAAGGATGACCCAGGACCAATGGCCTGCCGTCCCAAGCCGGTCCATTGAAGCGGCCGACTACGTGTGGCGTCGAAGTTCTGCCCCAGGGGACGGGGCAACACTCGGACAAGCAAGACTTCGAGGGCGCGCCAGCGTTTTTGCCGGCAAGAGATGCCGACGTGGACGTCGGCGTTCCGGGGCGGGCCGCGACGGCTGCGGGCCGCCGTGACCCGATCAGGGAATCAGCACCGCCGTCACATGATCGATGTAGCGGTTGAGGTCGTCCTCGCCCAGTTGCAACGTATTGAGCTGCAGAGGTCAGTTGCAGGAAACCCACATAGGCCGAATAAGCGAGCCGGGCGCGGTGCTCGGACTCGGCGCCCTGCATGCCCGCCTGGGCAAAGACACGGGCCAGATACTGCATGCGCTCGGCGGCCACCCGCTCGAGCACTGGCGCCACGATGTGGTTGTCGGCGGCCTTCAGCAGCGCGGCGTAGGTGCGGTGCGAACGCATGTCGCGACTGGTGGCGCGGAACAGTTCCCGCAGGCGCTCGCGCGGATCGGTCAAGGTCTCGATGCGAGCGATCAGATTGTGCGTATCCGAACGCTCCCAGCGCGCCAGCGCAGCGGCCAGCAGCGCGTCGCGATTGGCAAAATGCCAGTAGAAGCTGCCTTTGGTCACGCCCATGCGGCGAGCCAGCGACTCTACCGCCAGGCTGGCCACGCCGTCGCTCGCAATCGACTCCAGCGCGGCCTTTTCCCAGTCATCGGCGGTCAGGCGCGCCCGCTCCAGCTTCACCACTGCGGCCTCTGACGGCATCTCAACCCCTCGGCCACTCAGGCCATTCAGACTGTCCATACGGAAGCGTATTGACAGCCTCGGGGTCCGTCAACATACTCGACCGTATGGATTCCCGCGCGCAGCCGGTCAGTGCCAGTCAGCCCCTGAGATTGCCGGGCGCCGGTGGCTTGGCGCTGCACGCCGATCGCTACGGGCAGCCGGATACGCCGCCTCAATTGCTCTACACCCATGGCTTTGGCCAGAACCGGCGCGCCTGGAGTGGCACCGCGACCACGCTGGCCGCGCAGGGTTGGTCCGGCTTGGCGATCGACGCCCGCGGCCACGGCGATTCGGCCTGGCTGCCCGGTGGCGACTACGCGCTGGAGCAATTCGTCGACGATCTGCGCGCCGTCTGCGCCACCCTGCCCAGTGCCCCGGTGCTGGTCGGCGCCTCGATGGGCGGACTGGTCGCGCTGCTGGCGCAGGGTGAAGGCGAACAGCCGCTGTTCCGCGGGCTCGTTCTGGTCGATGTGACACCCCGCTGGGAGCGTGCCGGCGTCGATCGCATACTCGGTTTCATGGCTGCACATCCCGATGGCTTTGCCAGTCTGGATGCGGCCAATCAGGCGGTGGCGGCCTATCTGCCGCACCGCGAAGGCAAGGATCCTGATCGTTTGCGCAGTCAGCTCCGCCGTCGGGAGGACGGTCGCTGGCACTGGCATTGGGATCCCCGCCTGCTCGGTCCGGTAGCCAGTTCGGCCGAGCAGTACATTCCGCGGCTGCAGGCGGCCGCGGCACGGATCCAGATCCCGACGCTGTTGCTGTCGGGCTCGCTCAGCGATGTGGTGTCCGACCACACGATCGCCGAGTTCCGCGATCTGGTGCCGCATGCCGAACATGTCGTCGTCGACCAGGCCACGCATCTGGTGGTGGGTGACCGCAACGATGCCTTCAGCAGCGAGATTCTCAACTGGCTGGGTCGCCGCTTCGGCGAGCCCGCAATGTCCCCATCCTCCCCGATGCCCCTGGCGGCATCACCCTGACAGGAGATTTTCATGAGCAGTCTCACTCCCTTGCTCGCCGTCCTGCTCGTTTCCGCCGTTTGCCTGTATCTGCGCACGCCGCTGAAGGTGTGGACGCTGGCCGCGGGCGTGGCGCTCGCGCTGGCCGGGGTCTACGGCGGCGGTCACTGGCTGGCCGTCGGTCTGACCACCGTCGCTTTCGTTGCGCTGGCGGTCGTGCTCAACCATCGTCCGCTGCGCGCACGCCTGATCAGCGCGCCGATGCTCGACTTCTATCGGCGACAGCTGCCGCAGCTCTCCGACACCGAACGCGTCGCCCTGGCGGCCGGCACGGTGGGCTTTGAAGGGGAACTGTTCAGCGGCAAGCCGGACTGGAACAAATTGCTGGCGGAGCCGGTCCCGCAACTGACCGCAGAGGAACAAGCTTTTGTGGACGGCCCGGTCGAGCAGGCCTGCGCGATGGTCTCGGACTGGCAGATCACTCACGAGACCGATCTGCCGCCGGAACTGTGGGATTTCCTCAAGCAGCACAAGTTCTTCGGCATGATCATCCCGAAGCAGTACGGCGGCCTGGGCTTCTCCGCCCATGCCCACTCGGTGGTCCTGCAGAAGCTCAACAGCATCAGCCCGACCGTCGGTTCCACCGTCGCCGTGCCCAATTCGCTCGGCCCGGCCGAGTTGTTGCTGCACTACGGCACCGACGCGCAGAAGGACCATTATCTGCCGCGGCTGGCCGATGGCCGCGAGATTCCCTGCTTCGGCCTGACCAACCCCTGGGCCGGCTCGGATGCCACCTCGATTCCCGACTTTGGCGTGGTCTGCCGGCAGCAGGTCGACGGCCAGGACGTGCTGGGCGTGCGTCTGAACTTCGAAAAGCGCTACATCACGCTGGCGCCGGTGGCCACGGTCATCGGTCTGGCCTTCCGCCTGCACGATCCCGAGCATCTGCTGGGTGAGGTCGAGGATGTGGGCATCACGCTGGCACTGATTCCGCGTGATACGCCGGGCCTGGAGATCGGCCGCCGGCATTTCCCGCTCAACGTGCCCTTCCAGAACGGTCCCTTCCACGGCAAGGATGTGTTCGTGCCGATCGATCAGTTGATCGGTGGCCAGGACTACGCCGGTCAGGGCTGGCGCATGCTGGTCGAATGTCTGTCGGTGGGTCGTTCGATCTCGCTGCCCTCCGGGGCGACCGGCAGCGTGCGGATGGCCGCACTGGCCACCGGTGCCTATGCCCGCATCCGCAAGCAGTTCGGCATGGCCATCGGCCGTTTCGAAGGCATCGAGGAAGCGCTGGCGCGGATCGGCGGCTACAGCTACGCGGTCAGCGCGCTGTCGCGGGCGACCGCCGCGGCGGTGGATCGCGGTGAGAAGCCGGCGGTGCCCTCGGCCATCGCCAAGTATCACGCCACCGAAATGGGTCGCCAGGTGGCCTCCGATGCGATGGACGTGCACGGCGGCAAGGGCATCATCCTGGGGCCGCGCAACTACCTGGGTCGGGCCTGGCAGGGTGCGCCGATCAGCATCACGGTCGAAGGCGCCAACATCCTGACCCGCAACATGATCATCTTCGGCCAGGGTGCGGTGCGCTGCCATCCCTTCGTGCTGAAGGAAATGGAAGCGGCCGACATCGCCGATCCGCTGCGCCGGCTGGAGGCCTTCGACGAGGTGCTGTTCGGACACATCGGTTTTGCCATGTCCAATGCCGTGCGCAGCTTCGTCTTCGGTCTCACCCACAGTTTTGTGGGCAATCTGTCGGTACCGGGCGATGCCTACACCCGCCGCTACTACCGCAAGCTGGCCCGCTATTCGGCGGTGCTGGCGCTGATCGCCGACACCTCGATGCTGTTGCTGGGTGGCCGGCTGAAGCAGAAGGAACGCCTGTCGGCACGGCTGGGCGACGTACTCAGCCAGCTGTATATCGCCTCCAGCATGCTCAAGCGCTATGAGGATCAGGGCCGGCCGGTGCTCGACCGACCGCTGCTGGCCTGGGCCTTCCACGACGCCATCTTCAAGATCCAGACGGCGATCGACTCGTTCCTGCGCAACTTCCCGATCAAGACCGTGGGCATTGCGCTGCGGCTGCTGGTGTTCCCGCTGGGTCGGCGCGAGCAGATCCCCAGCGACCGCCTGGGCCACCGCGTCGCGACGCTGCTGATGTACCCGAACGAAGCCCGCGAACGGCTCGGCCAGTACGTCTACCTCAGCCCCACCGAGCACAACCCGGTCGGCCACATGGAGCGTCTGCTGGGCAAGGTCATCGAAGCCGAACCGGTGGAGCGCAAGCTGCACAAGGCCATCAAGACCGGCGAGCTGAAGGTGCTCGACCCGGCCCGTCTGCTCGACGAAGCCCGCGAGCAGGGCGTGATCAGCTCAGACGAGCATGCGTTGCTGACCGAAGTGCGGGCCGGCACGCTGGAAGTGATCTCGGTGGACGACTTCGAGCACGAGGATCTGGTCGCCGGCCGCGCGCGGACGCCGCCCCGACCGATCAGGGCAGCGAGTATCGCAGCGCCGCCTGTTTAGAGTCTTCAGACCCGGCCCGGGGTCTGCCCGGCGTCCTGATTCATGTCCGGGCATGAATACCGCTGCCGGGAACATCGGCAACGCACCTGACAATCTAGTGTCAGGGCGTCAGGCCGCTCGAGTTGCCCAGCCGCCGCCGGCCAGCGGATGAAGTGGGCCTGATCGGCGTCCAGCCTTCCCAATCCGCGGCGCCAGTACTCGACCGTGTCGCTGCTCCGCAGGCCTCCGTGATCGACGTGCCAGCGCCTCGGCAGCCATCGGCAAGCACGTCGCTTCGGCGTCACGCCGCCGTACTCGCCGAAAGCTCCCTGGAGTTGGGCTTGGACCGCAACTGCGCGTGGGATGATTCCATGGCGACGCAAATCAGCCCGTTCTACGCTCTCGAGCATCGCAAAACCTCGATCGGATGCGGACCGTGCGTGATCTCGTCGACCGCACGAAATCGATCTGCGCGCTGTGGGGCACGCCCGTGATGCGCTCGTAGCCCACCGTAATCCTGCGACCACCAGCGTGACGCGATTTTCGTCTTCTCCGGAGGCCGCGATCTGTGGATGCTGCGCAGTCGCTATCCGACTCGATCTGCTGGCACCAAGACGCCGACGCATGGCCGGTGGCCTGCGCAGAGGTCTCCACTTCGAGTTCTGACACCCAGCGGCGCCGAGCCACGGAATGCCCGCAGCTGAGCACGTGCCCGTGAACACCGAACCGGTCTGGCCATGCTCAGCACTCGAAGCGTTGCTTGAGCCATTGGCGTTGCGGTCATCGCTTTGCTCGATGGGCGGACAGCCGTTGGACCCGTCGGCAAGGGCGACTGCGGGCTCGATCCGGTGGTCAGGCCACGCTGATCCCGGCCACGCACCAATGGTGCTGCACCGATCCTCCAGCGCCGCCGATGGTGCCAACGAGCTTGGGCGGAGGCCGCCCACGTCTTCCAGACGCTGGCCGTCGCGGCAACCTGAGCACGTCGCGGTGGACCGGTTGGCCGTCGTCATTCAGGCCTCTCGCCACCCCGTTGTCGCCTTTGTTCCATCACGGCGCTGGGTCCGTGCTGGAATTGGCCAATGCCGGGCCGTTAGCGGTTGAGCCGAACATGATTGTAGACGTTGGCTGTACATGCTGGTGCTTTGTGCCGGCGATCGTCATGGCCCGAGCAGGAGACAAGCATGCAGGTGCGGCGAGTTCGACGTCAAGGTGACCCCGATGCAGGCGGACAATCCGCCGGCCCAGGCGGCCGGTTTGGCGCGATTGTCACTCGACAAGCAGTACCACGGCGCGCTGCAGGGCAGCGGTCAGGGCGAGATGCTGGCAGGCGGGGATGGCAAGCAGAACGGCGCCTATGTCGCGGTCGAGAAATTCGACGGACAGCTGGATGGACGCCATGGCAGCTTCATGCTGGTGCACCACGCGTTGATGGACGGCGGCGTTCCGCGCGACTGGATGGTGCAGATCATCCCCGGCTCGGGCTCCGGCGAGTTGGTCGGGATCAGCGGCCGCCTGCGCATCGAGATCAGCGACGGCAAGCACGAGTACGAGCTGGACTACGCGCTGCCCGAGTCGCCCTAGCGTCCGTCCCAAGGCTTCCTTGCCGGTCAACGAACGGTTAAAAGGCGTCAACGCCGCCGCGGAATCCGCCCATGCTCGAACGCTACTTCGGTCTGCGCGCGCACGGCACCGACCTGCGCACCGAGTTGCTGGCGGGTCTGACCACCTTCCTGACGATGGCCTACATCCTGGTCGTCAATCCGGACATCCTGGCGGCCGCCGGGATGCCGCGGGAAGCGGTCTTCGTGGCCACCTGCCTGGCTGCCGCATTGGGCTCGGCGGTGATGGGGCTGTACGCCAACTACCCGATCGCGCTGGCGCCCGGCATGGGCTTGAACGCCTATTTCGCCTTCGTCGTGGTGCAGGGCATGGGTTTTCCCTGGCAGGCCGCACTGGGCGCGGTGTTTCTGTCCGGCTGCCTGTTCATCATCATCAGCCTGCTGCGGCTGCGTGAGTGGATCGTCAATGCGATCCCACATTCGCTCAAGCTGGCCATCTCGGCCGGCATTGGCCTGTTCCTGGCGCTGATCGGCCTGCAGAACGCCGGCATCATCGTCGGTCACCCCGCCACGCTGCTGACGCTCGGCGACTTGCATCAGCCCGGACCGTTGTTCGCCATCGCCGGCCTGCTGTTGATCGTTGCGCTGCAGGCAAGACGGATCACCGGCGGCATCGTGCTGGGCATCCTGCTGGTCACTGCCTGCGCCGTGCTGCTTGGCCATGCGCCCTTCCGTGGCGTGGTCGCGGCGCCGCCTTCGCTGGCGCCGACCTGGCTGCAACTGGACATCCGTGCCGCGCTCGACGCCGGCCTGATCGCCGTGGTGCTGACGTTTTTTCTGGTGGAACTGTTCGATGCCACCGGCACGCTGGTGGGCGTCTGCCACCGCGCCGGACTGCTCGATGCCGAAGGGAAATTGCCGCGCCTGAATCGGGCGCTGCTGGCTGACTCGACGGCCATCGCCGCAGGCGCGGCGCTGGGCACCTCTTCGACCACTGCCTACATCGAAAGTGCGGCCGGCACCGCGGTGGGCGGCCGCACCGGGCTCACCGCCGTGGTGGTCGCATTGCTGTTCCTGCTGGCGCTGTTCCTCGCACCACTGGCGGCCACGGTGCCCGGCTTTGCCACCGCCCCGGCGCTGATTTACGTGGCCGTGCTGATGGTCCGCGGACTGGCCGAGCTGGACTGGGAAGACCTGACCGAAAGCGCACCGGCGGTGATTTGCGCGGTCAGCATGCCCTTCTGCTTTTCAATCGCCCACGGCATTGCCTTCGGCTTCATCAGCTACGCCGGCATCAAGCTGCTGGCTGGGCGCTGGCGCGAGGTCGGCCCGGCGGTTTGGGTGATCGCCGCCGTGTTCACCGCCAAGTTCATCTGGCTGACCTGAGCAGCCGGGATCGGGATCGATGCTGCAGACGCTGGCCATCGAGAACTACCGTTCGCTGCGCGATCTGGTGCTGCCACTGGGTCCGCTGAACCTGGTCACCGGCGCCAATGGCAGCGGCAAGTCGAACCTGTATCGCGCGCTGCAGTTGCTGGCGCGCACGGCGCGCGGCGGCCTGATTGCGGCATTGGCCAGCGAGGGTGGGCTGCAGTCCTGTTTCTGGGCCGGACCGGAACAGCACAGCCGGGGCATGCGCAACGGCACTGTGCCGATTCAGGGCGGGCCGCGACGCGAGCCGGTTCGTTTGCGCCTGGGCTTCGCCGGCGAGGACTTCAGCTATGCCATTGCGCTGGGCCTGCCCAAGCCCTCGATCTCGATGTTCGCGCTCGATCCGGAGATCAAGCACGAAGCAATCTGGGCCGGCCCGCTGTATCGACCGGCCAGTAGTCTGGTCGAACGCGAGGGACCACAGGCACGAACGCGTGAGGGACGTGGCTGGCAGCGACTGGCTGGCAGTCTGCCGGCGCAGGACAGCCTGTTCGAGCATCTGGCCGGGGCCGATACCCTGCCCGAAGTGGCCCAACTGCGCGAGCAGATCCGCCAGTGGCGCTTTTATGACCACTTCCGCAGTGATGCCCAGGCGCCGGCACGGCAGCCGCAGCTGGGCACGCAGACGCCACGGCTGGGCCACGACGGCGCCGACCTTGCGGCCGCTTTGCAGACCATTCGCGAGATCGGCGACGGCGATGCGCTGGACGAGGCCATCGAAGACGCCTTCCCCGGCGCTCGTCTGCAGATCTGCAGCAGCGACGACACGCGCTTTTCGCTGCAGTTGCACCAGCACGGCCTGTTGCGCCCGCTCAGCGGCGCCGAGCTGTCGGACGGCACCTTGCGCTATCTGCTCTGGATGGCGGCCCTGCTGAGTCCGCGGCCGCCGCCGCTGATGGTGCTCAACGAGCCCGAAACCAGCCTCCACCCGGACCTGCTGCCGGCGTTGGGCCGGCTGATTCGCCGGGCTGCGCGCGACACGCAGGTCTGGGTGGTGTCGCACGCCACCCGGCTGATCACTGCGCTGGAGGCCGATCCCGACTGCCAGTTGCTGACGCTGGACAAGCAGCTCGGTCGAACCCAGCTGGCCGACCACGACGAATTGGACTTGCCGCCCTGGCGCTGGCCCGACTGAATTCATCCAGTCCCGCAATTCTCACTCGAAACCGTTGCCGAACAGCCCATCCGGCCCCAGCACCTCAACCTGACCCTCGACCGGCGCGCTGGCCGCATGGGCACGGTCCAGCGCCTGCAGCCGCCAGCGGTAACTGCCCGCTGGCAGCCCGGTGAAACGCCATTGGGTGACCTGACCCAGTGTGCCGGGTTCGGAGGTGTGGGCACCCGTCGCCCCGCCACCCAAGGGGCTCAGCTGCAGTTCGTAGGTCAGCGCCGCTGCCGGCGTGCTGTCGTCGGCCGGCGCCAGCCAGTTCAGCTGCACGCTGTCGCCGGTCACCTGCACCACCGGCGCCGCCGGAGCGGACGGCGCCTGATTGCCGTTGCCACCGGGATTGCGCATCAGGAAGGTGCGCGCCTCGACCAGCCCATTGCCGCCCGGGACGTAGAAGGCACCGCTGGCCAGATAGTCCAGATCATCGTCACCATCGATATCGACCCACTGGAAGGCACCACCGCGACCGATCGAGGAAATCGGTGCCGGCAACGCCTGTGGCTGGATCTCGAAGCCGCCCAGACCATCATTCAGATAGACCCTGGCCTCGCCTTCGATGTCGGTGTCGCCGATGAAGCTGCCGGTCACCAGCAGGTCGACGTCACCGTCGCCGTCGTAGTCGGCCCAGCTGCAACCCAGCACATCGAGCCAACCTGGCGAGGGCAATGGCAGCGTGACCTGATCGAAACCGCTGCCGTTGTCGATGAACAGATTGAGCCCGTCAAAAATGTCGCCATTGCCGTCCAGGTAGCGGCCGGCCACCAGCACGTCCAGATCGCCATCGGCATCGACATCGGCCCAGTCGGCACTGCCACTGATCGGGCTGATCCCTACCTCCCGCGCTGGCAGAAACTGCCCGGCGTCGTTGTCGTAGCGACGCACGAAGCCGGTATCCAGCGTGTTGTCGATGTCGGCCTCCCACAGATCCAGATCGCCGTCACCGTCGACGTCGGCCAACCGGGTCTGGGCGTTGGAAACGGTGCCTTCATGCAACGGCAGCGTGGTGAAGTTCCAGGCGTTGCCGCTGCCGGGCCCCTCATTGCGCAGCCAGCGCGGCTGCAGCTGCAGCAGGCCGCCGCCCTCTTCGACCGTTGGGAGGATCACGTCGGGATCGCCGTCGTTGTCGACATCGCCCCAGCTGATCGCACGCAGATCGTAGGCGCTGTCGAAGCCCGAGTCCTCACGGTAGTCCGGTAGCACCGTGTCGGTCTGCAGCAGCACACCGGCATCGTTGCGGAACAGCGCCATGCCGCCGCGCGAGGCCACCAGCAGATCCGGATCACCGTCCTGGTCATAGTCGGCAGTCGAGAGATGGGATTCGGAGCCGAACAGCCCGTTGATGGGCACGATGGTCTCGACCAGGATCTGCCGACCATCGCCAGCGACGCCATCGTTGCGCAGCAGCCGCAGCTGGTCGACCGCACTGACGTTGTATTCGACCTCGAAGCCGAACACGGCCAGGTCCAGATCACCGTCGCCGTCGAAATCCGCCGCTGTCAGGCTGGCCAGCCAGAAGTCGTGGGTGTCCGGCGTCTGGAAAATGCCGTCGGCCGGCGAAACATCGGTGAATGCGGTACCCGCCCAGACGGGCGTCTGGCTGCTCAGCAGTGCGGCCAACGTCAGTGCGAGCCTTCGGCGACAAGAGGAACGCTTGGAGGACATGTCTTGCTCCCTGTACGGCAGATGTCTGGGCCGCAACCTAATCCCGTGCGAGCGAGGCAGGGCTCCGCTGGGTCTTTTCCCCCAGGCGCGTTGGGTGGTCGAATCCTGCGCACTGCGAGATTCGTCACGCTTGCCGACTGGCTGGGTGTTTCCCCCGATTGACCGTTCTGACCGGCAACGGCAGAGTCGGGCAGGACCGACCCGTGGTTACCGGAATCAAGGCATGAAGGCGCACTGGGTATTGCTGTGGATCCTGCTGGGCGCCCAAGCGCAAGCGGCCGACTCGATCGTCATCACCATCGACGGACTCAAAGCCAAGGCCGAGATCCAGCTCGACGGGCCCGGCGGTATCGTCTACGACGTCGATTTCGAGCTGGAATTCCATGAGGTCGACAATCTGACCGAGGCCTGCCTGGGCCTGACCGCCGACGTGCTCGACCCGATCGAGATCGCAAACATCGAAAGCCGCCTGCCCGATCCGGTCAACCAGCGCATCGATCCCGCCTTCCCGGTCCGGGTCACCGTCGAGCCACCCGCCGGCTGCAGCCTGGCCTTCAACGACGAAGTGCACGTGGAGATGGACACGCCGGAACTGGTGTGGGCGCCTTTTTCGCCGTATCGGCTGATGAAGGCGCCGATTGGCGGGGCATTTACCAACATCACCTCCGCCGTGGTCGCCGGCAGTGTGCGCTCACGCGGCAACGGCGGGCGATTCTCCGAATTCGTCATGGTTGAGGACCAATTGCAGGACCACGCTGGCCAGGTGACAGCAGCCTTCTCGCAATTGGACGCGCTGTTGGCTGACAGCCGCCTGGCGACGACGGCGACGCAAACGCTTGAAGCGGACGCAGCCACCAGCAAGGCCGCTTTTACTGCCGGCGATTTCGCGGCGGCTGAGGCACGTTTGCTGGAACTCACCGATCATTGTGGGGTGCTGGGCGGGACCGCGTTGCCCAACCGTTGGCGGGCGGCACGCGATCTGGACAATCTGGAGGGTGAGATCGTCAGCCGCAGCGAGCACCTGCGCTTCCTGCTGGGGCGACTGGGCGGCGCGCCCTGAGGATGTGATAGTGCCCGGACCGCGCAGCGCTGGTCAGCGGTGGCGGCTTCGGGCAGGCTGACAGACCGGGACTGGACGTGGCGAGCCACTGCGTGATCCATCGGCTGAAACTGCATTTGCCCGCCGGGCCGTCGGCAGAGCATCGGCTACCGGCGCACATCCGCTGGCAGCTGGGGCGGGACCCTGGTTGCGACGTGCAGATTGATCACCCGTCGGTCTCTCGCCGACACGCCCGTCTGGAGGGCGATGCCCAGCATGGCTGGCTGTTGGAGGATCTGGGATCGAAAAACGGGACCCGCTTCGGCGGACAACCTGTCCGACAGCTGCAGCGGCTGCGAATTGGCGACTGGTTTGCGCTCGGTGACGTCTACGCGGTCATCGAAGACGTCCCGCCGGATCGCCACAGTGCGGAGATCTCGCAGGCCCAGATACGCCGCCAGACTTCCCAGTTGTGGCTGAAGAGACTGGCGGAGTTCGAACGACCGGACCCTACGGCAGCCAAGGCCCAACCGCATTCGACGTCGCTGGACCGCACCGAGCAGCTGATGGCAGACCTGCTGCGTGCAGTGGTCGAGGTGGCCGAAGCGAAACGGGCATTCCTGGTGCAACTCGATGAGGACGGTCAGTGGCGAGTACGCGCTTGCCACGGCCTGCGGCCGGATGCCCTGCAGCGTGCTGAGTTCGGTGGCAGCCGTGGCGCGCTGGAACGAACGCTGCGAACCCACCTGCCGACTTACTACAGCCAGACCAGTGACGCCGCCGCACTGGGTGCGCGCGCCAGTGTCATTGCTGGTGGCATTCAGGCACTGGCCTGCCTGCCGCTGCTGGGTGGCGATCAGCTGCTCGGTGCGGTCTATGCCGACAGCGATGAGCCGGGACGAAGTTTCGATTCGCTGGATGCCCGACTGCTGGAGGCACTGGTGTCGCAAGCCGGCACGGTGCTGGCGGCGCAGGACCTGCAGGACCGCCTGGCGATGGTCGGCCGCTGGCTGGCGGTGGCACCGGAAGGCGCCGAAGCAGTCGGACCATCGCCGACATTGCAGCTCGCCCTCGGTGGTGAGACATGAGCGCCGGTCAGCGCGGTCTGGATCCAGCAACCCCGCTGGCCCCCACGGCTACCGGCATGATCCTGTTGCAGGAGCTGCGCAGTGGCAGCATCGTTGCCGAACGCTTCCGGATCGAGCGGATCCTTGGTTTGGGTGGCATGGGGCTGGTCTATCTGGCCCATGATCTGGAACTGGATGTGGATGTGGCGCTGAAGCAGCTGCGCCCGGAGCTCGCCGCCCGCGCCGACGCCTTCGAGCGCTTCCGCAAGGAGCTGTTGCTGGCGCGCTCGGTGTCCAGTCCGCACGTGGTGCGCATTCATGACCTGGTTCGCCATGAGCAAACCTGGCTGATCAGCATGGATTATGTGCCGGGTCGTTCATTGGAGCGCCTGTTGCAGGAGGAGCGCCTGCTGGATCCAGAGCGCGCGCTGGGCATCACCCGACAACTGGCCCTGGGACTGGCCGCAGCGCACGCCTCCGGTGTTGTTCATCGTGATCTCAAGCCCGCCAACATTCTGATCGACCACACTGACCTGGCACGCATCACCGACTTCGGTGTGGCTCGTGCTGCCGGCGACACCGTGCCAGCAGCGGTGTGGTCATTGGCACACCGGAGTATCTGTCTCGGAGCAGGCCCGAGCCGGCCTCTGGACGGTCGCAGCGATCTCTATGCACTCGGGCTTGATTCCTGTACGAGATGCTGACCGGGACGCTGCCTTTTCGCGGCGGCGCCAGCCGAAATGATTCAGCGGGTCGTGCAGAGTCCGCCCAGAGCCGACACGGTCAAGCCAGACTTCCCGACTTCGCGGTAGAGTTGTGCGCGCGACTGCTGGCGATTGATCCAAAAAATCGCCTGCCCGACGCCGAGGCCGTCATCCTCGCCATCGACAGTCAGCGACTGGGTCCGAGGCCGCCAGGGCAGCGCATTGAAAGACCGAACCTGCGCCTGGCCTGGCTGGCATCTGCATTGGTCCTGGGTTTGGCCATTTGGTGGGTCAGCGAGCGGCCAAGCCCCGAGGGTCAACCATCGCCCGTGCCCAATTTGACGCCTGCCAACACCGCTGCGCCGTTGGACCTTCTGGTTCTGCCCTGGTCCGTAGTCAGTGACGTAGCGGAGGACAGCGCATTGGCCACCGCCATCGGCTACGAATTGACCCAACGGCTGACGCTGGCAGGACAAATCAGAACCGCAGACCCGGCTCGTGTGAGGCGCCTGCTCGACGGTCTGGGTTTCGCGGCGCAGCAGCCGACCGACAACACGATCGTGTGTTGCAGGTCAGTGGCGCCAGGATGTTGTTGGAAGGTGACTGGCTGCGCAGCGCTGGTCAGGTCGCTCTACGTGTTCGTCTGGTCAATCAACATGGATGAGCCGGTCTGGCAGTGGCAGAGCGAACTACCCAGTGATGACTCGTTGCAGGTCACGCTCGAACGGCTGAGTGCTGCGCTGGGCAGCGAGCTGCGGCGCTCGCTCAGTAGTTGTCAGGGCGGCTCGGGGAGCCCTGGCCGGCACAGGAAACACTGTCCAGTCTGGGAGCGATGCTGCTGGCGGCTACAGCTGGCGGTCAGCGCCCCGGAAAACACACCTGCGGAGCGCTCGGACACCGCCGCATGGCTGGTTGGAAGCGCTGGAGCGCAGCGGCCGAACGGTCTCGGCGCTGCGACAGGCTCGGCTGCACCTCGGCCGTCCGACAACGGCCAAATCGCCGCAGAACGGACCGGTCCCTGGCCCTCCTTATCACCGGTGACGCAGAAGCTGCCGAAACCCTCTTGCGGCAAATCGTCGCCACGGCGCCATCTGGTCTGCCATCGGTTCCGGCTGCTTGCCGCAGCCAGGCAGACCAGGGAGCGATTCGACGAGGCCATTGAAACGCTGGCCGGGCTCCTGCGGGAAGATCCCGGTAACGGCCGCGCCTGGTTCGAATCAGGCAAGTACTTGCTTCTTGCCGGTGATGCCAAACGAGCAGTAGACGAGTACCTGGTTCGGGCTCAGGTACTCGCCAATCGTCTCGATGATCCGTGGCTTCGGGCCGACGTCAGCAACGGGTTCGGGGTGGGCTATCGGCGCTTGGGACAAATGGATGTCGCCGCGGAGGAGTCTCTACGAGCGGTGCATCTGCGCGAATCCCTGGGCGACGCACGAGGCCAATCGGCCAGCCTGGGCAATCTGTCCCTGGTCTATTCCATTCAGGGAAATTTCGTTGCCGCCAGGGAGGCACTCGATCAGGCTCGCGCCCTGTTGGTTCCGCTGGGCGACACCGCGGCACTCGCCAATCTGGCGTCGGATTACGGTCTGCTGGCCGAAGAACAGGGAGACTTCGCGACCGCTCTCGACTCATTCCGAGAGGGACTGGGATTGCGCCAGGAACTCGGCGACGCTCATGGAATTGCTGAGAGCTTGCTCAGCGTGGGATTCGCCTATTACCAGCTGGGCCAGTTCGACAACGCGCGAACCTATTGGCAACAAGCTCGAAGTCAGTACATCGAACTGGAAGACCAAGCCGGGCTGGTCCATTCGAGAGAGGCACTGGGCTTGGCTGGCATTGCCCGCGGTGATTGGATTTCTGCGCGCGAAGAGCTTGCCGCAGGGCTGATGGCCGCGGAAGCGTTGCAGATGGACGAGCAGGCCAATGGCGCTGCCATCCTCGCCGATCTCGATCGACTCGAAGGGAACTATGCAGACGCGCTGGAGCGCGTGGATAAAGGCACTTTCGGCGTTTCGTAGGCGCGGCGACCAACAGGGCGTCCTCAGAAATACAGCTCCACTTGCAAATCCAGACCCTGCTGGACCTTGGGGCCGTGTTCGAGAGCAAGCCGAGGCACTACGGATTTTCGATGTCCGGCCCCCCGCCAGCGCAGAGCAACAGTCCATGTTGGAGAGTCAGCGTGCCAGCTCCAGCGCTGCTCGACGGGCAACAAAAGCGATGCACTGCAGCATGCCGATGTTGCGCTGACGATGGCACAAGAAGGGTCATTCCCTAGCGATGGATCTGCAAGCCCAGATTGGCGTGAAAAGTGAGGTGCTCTGGGCCCTGGGTAGGCGCGCCAAGGCCGTGGATCAGCTGGACAAGGCTGAAGTCGGCATTGGCCGCCATGCTTCTGTCCGTTGCGCCTCCGCTTGGCGGAAACTCCTTTGCGAGTGAACGGACCCGTCGGCACAGGCATGGCGCAATGCCAGATCCCTGTCGCTCGCCTGCCTAGCTACGGTGCCGCCTGGCGCTTGTACACTCGCCATCGAGGCGGAGCCGCGAGGAAGCCCGCGCCAGTTGTCAGATCAGCTGCACATCGAGCGCGACCGGATCAGTCCATCCTGCCTGCAGATCTGCGCGAGGTATTCGCAGCGAGCCTGCCCCGGTCCCCAGTAGAACCCAGGACAACCAATGACTAACCTGGCCTCGACGCCCATGGCCAGCCAAGCCCCGGACCTGCGTTCCGAGAGTCCGCCGCCTGGCCGAACAGCAGAACCGCCTGTTCGCCCAGCTGGAGGCCGGTCAACAGCATTTTCGCCACCTGGCCCGTTCGGTCTGGCGGGTGCAGGAAGACGAACGGCGGCGTCTTGCGCGAGAACTGCACGACGGCATCGGTCAGCATCTGACGGCGATGCGTCACCGCTTGTTGCAGCTGGGTGATGAAGTCGAGGGAGACGCGATCAGCCGCTTGAATCAGGCGCTGGAGCTGTGCGAGACCGCTCTGGCCGAGACCCGCGCACTGTCGCGGCTGTTGCGCCCGCAGATCCTCGACGACCTGGGTCTGGAAGCGGCCCTCAACTGGCTGGCCCGGCACAGCAGCGCCGAGGGCGGCTTTCAGGTCGAGGTGGATGTACGCGGCCTGCCGGAGCCGCTCGATCGCGATCTGGCCACGCTGATTTTCCGCGTTGCCCAGGAAGCCCTGGCCAATGCGCAGAAACATGCTCAGGCCAGCCATGTGGTGATTCGCCTGACTGGCCGCGCGCGCCGGTTGACCCTGCTCATCGTCGACGATGGCCGCGGCTGTGATGTGGAACAGGCGCTGGCCCGCGCTGGCCAGGGTGAGAGCACCGGGCTGGCCAGCGTGGCTGAGCGGGTGCGTCTGTTCGATGGCGAGCTGTCGCTGGAATCGACGCCGGGCGAGGGCCTGCAGCTGCGCGTCAAGTTGCCATTGCCGGAGGTCAGCCCTTGAAGCCGATACGCGTCGTTGTCGCCGACGATCACACCATCCTGCGCGAGGGCCTGGTCGCCCTGCTCAATCGCAGCGGCGACTGCCAGGTGGTCGGCCAGGCTGCCGACGGCGCCAGCGCACTGGAGCTGGTCCTGAAGACCGAGCCCGATGTGGTGGTGCTGGACATTTCGATGCCCCGGCTCAATGGCATCGAGGTGGTGCGCCGCCTCAGCAAGGAGCTGGAGCAGACCCGCATCCTGGTGCTGACCATGCACACGGAAGAGGAATACGTCCTGCACGTGGTGCGCGCCGGTGCCGCCGGCTTTCTGTTGAAGGACTCGGCCACCGACGAGTTGCTCAATGCGGTCCGCGCGCTGGCCGCCGGCCGAGGCTATTTCGGCAGCCATGCCTCGCAGATCCTGGCCGAGCAGTTCCAGCGTCCACAGGCACGAATCGAAGACCCCTACCGCGACCTCACCGATCGTGAGCGTGAGGTCTTTCATCTGATCGTCGAGGGCATGACCACCAAGGAAATCGCCCGGCAGCTGGACATCAGTGCCAAGACCGCCGAGAACCATCGCTTTCGCGTCCTCGACAAGCTCGGCGTACGCAACACGGCAGAGCTGATCCGCTATGCGGTCAAGCATGGCTTGCTGGATTGAGCGGCCGCGCCCTCTAACGAATCCGCACAGCAGGAGCGCCATTGGCCGTAGGCCGTTGTGAGAGCGAGCTTGCTCCCACCGGAGGCACCATTCTGCAGCGCATCGACAGAATCCAGACCGTTAGGCGATCACGCGCCCCGCCAAGGCGCCTCAAGGCACCACGCAAACATCCTCAGGCAGAGCCTCAAAGTCGCCGCTGAACACGGCATCCGCCTGATCCAGCAGCAGCGCTGCACCCTGATGGCTGTCCCCGCCGGCATAACCCGGCGCTCCCTGGGCGACGACGGTGCCGCTCAAGGCCACCGAATAGCCTCGTAGCTGGCCCAATACCGCGTTGCCACCGGGCACGTCCACCAGCGGCCCCCAGCCGACACCATTGAAGGTGGCGCTGAGCACACGGCCGCAGCCGGCCAGTGCGAAGGGCGCGCCGATCACTGCCTGGTCGCCCAGCAGCGCGACCGACCAGCCAACGCGGTCACCGGGCACACCGTCGCCCAGGTTGAGCACGGCCGAGGCGGACCAGCTGGCGCCGCTGCCGTCGTACACGACCGCATTGCCCACACCAGCCGCCGCTTTCGGTGCACCAATCAACAGCCGACCGCTGCCGATCGCCACGGCGCTGCCGTAGCGGGCACCTTGCGGCGCGGTGGGTGCCTGCAGGCGCACCAGCTGGGCGTGCGGCGCAGCGGCGTTGAGCACATAGGCGGCGCCCTGCGCATGACTGCCAGGAGCGCCGTCGTGGGCCCCCGGCGCGCCAACCAGCAGGCCGCTGCCGGACACCGCCAGACTGCTGCCGAAGGCCGCACTGGTTTGCGGATCATCGGCATCCAGCTGCGCCTGCAGGGTCCAGCTTCCCGCCGCTTCGGTGTAGACATGCACGGCGCCGGCAGCCGCGCTGGCTTTGGGCGCACCCACAAACAGACGGTTGCCGGTCAGCGCCAGCGCCGACCCGAAGGCTTCGCCGCCTGGCGCCGGCGCGTCCAGCCGCTGCTGCAGACTCCAGCTGCCGCCGCTGAGCTGGAACAGATAGACCGCGCCTTCACCGCGGCCCGGTGCCGCGACCGCCAGCCGGCTGCCATCGATGGCCACGGCCACGCCGAAGCGGTCATCGACGGCCAGTTCGCCCGGTGCCAGGCGTTGCTGGTGCGCACAGCTCTGGCCGCTGCACAGATACAGCTGCGCCGCACCACGATCGCCGCTCTCACCCGGGCTGCCGAATGCCCACCAGCCGCCGCTGCCGGCCTGGCTGATCGCCATCTCGGCGCGATTCTGCGCGGCCGGTGCGACCAGTCGGGTCTGGCCGTGGGCCACGACCGCGTGACTGGTCAGGACCAGCAACAGAGCGCTTCGCAGCAAGCTCGCAGTGCTCATGGGTCGGAATTCCGCAACACGATGGGGCGATTAGCGTCGGCCAGGCCAAATGCTGTCAAGCACGGGCTGGGTGTTTTGCCTCAGGCCTCGTGTCAGTGCGCACGAAACGCCGCCAAATCGTCGCGATGCCACCCAGCGCGCACAGGTGAAAAGACCCAGCCGGCCCCATCCCGAGGGTGGCCTGCCTAGTCTGCATCCAGCGCTGCACGGATCGGCCCACTGGCCTGCGTGACGCGCCCTTCAAGCGTCCAGGAGAGCTGTCATGCACCCCATCCAACCTCACCGTCCCACTCGCTCCACCCTGCGCAGCCTGGCACCAGCTGTTCTGCTGGCGTTGGCCGCGCAGGCCCAGGCGCAGGATCCAACGGCGATCACCATCAATGGCCAGCGTGTCTTTCAGATCACCGCGCAGACCACCTTCGAGCTGGATGGAACGCCGATCAGCGCCGCCACTGCGGCCACCCTGGGACCGGGCTTCAGCACGCTGGTCTTGGCCACCAACGTGCCCGATGGGGCCAATCAGGGTCAGGCCCAGCAGGTCCAGTTCGACAATCTCGCCCGCGGCCCGGTGACCGCCACCGACCCGCTGAGCGTGCTGAACCAGCCGCTGACCCTGACCGCCGATACGGTGCTGGAGGGCTTCACTGACCCCACCACGCTGGTTGTTGGTGATCTGCTCGAGGTCAGCGGTTACCTCGATGCCGACAGCGGCGTCATCAGCGCCAGCCGCGTCGTCCTGCTGACCAATCCCACCCAGGACTGGAAGCTGGTCGGTCAGGTCAGCCAGGCCACGGCCAACGGCTTCGCCATCGGCGCTCAGGCCGTCGACAGCACCGGCGTCACGCCGACCGAGTGTCCGTTGGGCGTGATCGACGGTGTCTACGTCGAACTCGAGGCGCTGCCGAACCCGGCCTACACCGCGGCCTCGGTGCTGGACCAGCTGATTGAACTGCACTGCGAGGACCCGAACTTCGGCAACCCGCCGCCGGGCACGGTGACCGCGTCACTGGAAGGCCTGATCTCGGCTCTGCCCGATCCGCTTCCCGATCCGCCCAGCTTCAGTCTGCTGGATGTGACGGTGCAGGCCACCGCACAGACCGAGTACCGCGGCGGCGGTATCGACGATCTGGACGTCGGTGTGCGGGTCGAGGCGGAAGGCAGCTTTGACAGCAGCACGCAGATCCTCACGGCGCACGAGATTCGCTTCACGCAGGCCCAGGCCCGCTTCATGGCGCCCCTCGACAGCGCGGACATCACGCCCGACGAAGGAGTCACGATCATGGGCAATCTGGTCGCTTTCACCCCGCAGACCCGCGACGAGGACGGCCTGGCCGCCAATGGCCTGAGCCAGATGACGCAGGTCGAGGTGCGCGCCTTTGTCGACAGCGATGGCAGCCTCTACGCCAGCCGCATTCGTGAGCGCGGCAATCCCGATCTCACCGACACCCGCCTGCAGGGCCCGGTGGCCGAGATCGCCGAACCGGTACTGACCATCCTCGGCAACAGCGTCGACACCAGCGCCGCCCAGTTCCGCGATCACGAAGACAATCTGATCACGGCGATGGAGTTCTACGCCCTGCTGCAAGTGGGCATGGTGGTCTCGGCCGAGGACGCCCTCTACGACCCGGTCACCGCCTCGCTGATCCCCGCCCGCATCCATCTCGAAGATGCCCCCGCCCCGCAGAATCGCGCCGGCAAGGGCATCGGCCAGGGCATCAGCCGCGGCACCGTGACCGCCCTCGGCGGCGAGCCGCCACTGTTCCAGAACGGTTTCGAATAGGCCTCCCCCGATCGCCCCGACCCTGCCTCAGCCACTCACGGCTGCCGCAGGGCCGGGGCGATCAGCGATTTGGGGGGCTGCAACCTGGCCCCTGCACACGCCGGCATCCGAGCGATCGAGGGATCTGCCAATGACCGGTTGCGCCGACTCCGAAGGCGACTCATTTGCTTCGAGGTTGACTTGACTGGAAAACAGGGGGATGGTCCGTCCTTCACCAATCTTCATTGATGTGAACACGGTGTGAAAGTGGTCACACAATGTAATTCACCACAAGGCAATATGGTCGGGCAGGGGCAGTCTTCACTTCCGTCAATGCACGGACAAGCCACAAGGAACCGACGATGATCACCCATTCGGGCGTACCGGCTACGCCTTGCCCGCGCGGCAAAGCTGCAATGAGTTCACATGGCGTTGGCCGGATGGCCGCGCTGGCGCTGTCAGCCTCCCTGCTGATCGCCGGTCCAGCCGTGGCTGACGACATCGAGGACACCACTCAGAAATTCACCGACGTCCAGAAGCTGGGCTACCTCGGCCGGACCAGCAAGCACGCACTCACTCAAAGCGTGCTCACGCAGCTGTCGGCCAAGACCACGGCACCGACGCTGAACACCACCGCCGACCGCGTCATCTTCTGGCATGACGTACTGCTCGACACCATTGCGCTGGACCACACCGGTTCGGCTGACTTCGGTGGTCTGCCACCGTTTGTGCAGGGCGGACCGGGCCGCACCAGCCGGGCACTGGCCATGGTGTCGATTGCCATGTTCGACGCCGGCAACGCCTATGACGAGGCCTACGAGCCCTACCTGAATATCCACTTCAACACGCTGACGCACAATTCATCGAAGGATGCCGCCATCAGTGCCGCCGCGCACCGTGTGCTCACGGCGCTGTTTCCCTGGCGCAGGCAGGCGCTCGACGCCCTGCTGCTGTCGGACATGGCCCAACTCAATCAGCCCATTGGCAAAGTCGCCCGGGGAGTCCTGTTCGGCAATCAGGTCGCGCTCAGGATGCTGATTGAGCGCGTCAACGACCGCTCTCGCGACGCCGAGCCCTCCTTCGGTCAGGGCGGGCGCATCGCCGATGGCACGGCCACCTATCGCGGCGGCACGGTCAACGACGGCGCCACCGGGCTGTTCGATTGGACACCGGATCCGAACACGCCGGAGTTCGACCAGCTCAATTTCAATGTGTCGCTCGGCGCCTACTGGGGCGGTGTGAAGCCGTTCACCCTGTCTGCCGGCAACCAGTTCCGCATTCCGCCCTATCCCGCCGCCGGCACCACCGCCTATGTCGACGCCTACAACGAAGTCGCCGCGTTGGGACGTTCGCCGGAGCAGCCGGGTTCGACGTCGACACCCGCCACCCGCTTCAACGGCAATTTCTGGGGCTACGACGCCGTGCCGCTGCTCGGCACGCCACCGCGGATGTACAACCAGTACGCGATGGGCGTGATCCTGCAGGAACTGGGCTGCGACAACCCCAACGCCATCGATCCGATGACGGGCAGCGTGCCGGTAAGCCCGGCGCCTTGTGCGGCCGATGCGGTGGAGATCCTGCGCATGATCGCCATGGTCAATGCGGCCCTGGGCGATTCGGGCATCGCCGCGTGGGATTCGAAGTACTACTACAACTACTGGCGACCGGTCACCGGCATCCGCATCGATGAGGGCAATCCGGCCACCGTGGCTGACCCCACCTGGGATCCGGTCGGCGTGTCGATCCTCAACGTCGAGTTGCCGGCTGGAGAGGACTTCGTCCGTCCGACGCCGCCGTTCCCCTCGTACCCGTCCGGACATGCCACCTTCGGTGCCGCCACCATGACCGTGCTGGCTTCCGAATACGGCGATGCCACGCCATTCACCTTCGTGTCGGATGAATACAACGGCCAGGGCGTCGATCCGAGTGGAACCCCGCGTCCGCTGGTGCCGATTCTCTATGCCCAGCTGTCCGATGCGCAGCTTGCCAATGGTGTCAGCCGGATTCATAACGGCGTGCACTGGACCTACGATGATCTACAAGGTCAGGCACTGGGCGTGAACATCGCGAACTGGATCATCAGCCAGGTCGACGCGTTCTCGCCGACGAACTAGTTCGAAGTCGTCACTGAACGGCGCGCCCGCGTGGCGCGCCGTTTCCGCACGGAGTGGAATACAACGATGAGATTTCTGACGTTCCTATGCAATGCATCGCTGGTGTTGGGCCTGGTCAGCACGCTGACCCACGCGGCTGAGCCGACCACGAATTCCAAACCCGCAGCGGCGGTCGTGCAGCAGAGCGATGCCACCGACCCGGCCAATCCACGCTACACGCGCCAGGATGTGCCCGGTTCGGTGCAGGGCCGGGAAGTGGCCGAAGTGACCCTGGACGAGATCAAGCCGGCCTTCACCGAAGCCACCGTGCTCGCCCTCAACGCCATCGTGCGGCGCTCGCTGCAGGCGGCAGGCCAGTACACCCGCTCGATCAAGTCGGTTCGCGCCACCGTCGCCGCCTCCAAACAGCCCGACGCGACGCAAGCGCAGCGCGATGCCGCGCGTAGCGCCGTCGACCAGCTTCGCACCCTGCACGAGCAGGCCACCGCCGCCCGCACCGACATGGACGTCGCCGCCGCGAAGCTCGAAGCCAGCGATGAAAGCTACAGTGAGGAACTGCTCGCCGGGATGAAGCAATACACCGTCGACGTTGAAGCCAGCCTCGCCCAGGAAATTCAACGCCTGGACTCCGATCAGCTATCGGCCGGTCGGTAAGGACACCCAGACCCCGCAACCCACTCCCCGGGACCGCCGGCGTCCGCGCCGGCGAGCTTGATCCCGCGCGCTCGGGGAAGCTGAGCCCGGAGCCAATCACGCTCGCACGAGGCGACCAGGGTCCACCAAGCGGCTGGCGTTGACACTGCCGAACCCGGTCTGCATGGTGGCGCGGTTCTCAGCCGACGGGTCGCCGTCATGAACCTTCGAGTCTTGTTTCTGGCCCTTGCCGCGGTCGGTCATTCGGTCGTGGCCCTCGCGCAAACCGCAACGCTGCAGTTCCAGTCGCCGGCCACCATCGGCTCCAAGCTGGAGGTGCACTACGACGGCCCGGGCGAACAGTACGACCTGGTGATGATCAACCGCCCGGGCGATGCTGATGAGGCCAAGGCGATCAACTCGGCCAGCATCACCAGCGGTCGCAACCCGGTGCAGGTGGTGATGCCCGATGAGCCCGGCGAGTACCAACTGCGCTACTACTCGCGCAGCGCCAAGGCGGTCATAGGTCGCGCGCCTATCGCAGTGGTCGATGTGGAAACCACGCTGGAGGCGCCGCCACGGGCACCCATGGGCTCGCCCATCGACATCGCCTGGACCGGCCCCGGCAACAGCTACGAGCAGATTCAGCTGCACGCCGTGGGCGCGCCCGACGATGCCAAGGCCTTGGCCGGCGCGACCGTGCTGGGCAAGAGCCCGGTGCGCATGAATCTGCCCGAGCTCAGCGGTGAGTTCGAGTTGCGCTACCTGACCCGACAGGCCAAGCGAGTGCTGGCGCGGCGGCCGATTGCCCTGTTTGGCGTCCAGGCCTCGCTGACGTTACCGGCGCAGGCCGACGTCGGTGCCACGATCGAGATCACCTGGGAAGGGCCGGGCAATCAGTACGATCTGTTGGCGCTCTATCCGGTCGGTGCCGCAGAGGGCAGCAAGGCGGCGGCCAGCGTGGCTATTGTCAGCAAGAAGAATCCACTGCCGCTGCGCTTGCCGGAACAGGCCGGGACCTACGAGCTGCGCTACCTCACCGCGCGCAGCAGTCAGGTGCTGGCGACCGCGCCCATTCGCATCGGTGCGGTTGCGGCCGACCTGCAGGCACCCGAGCGCGGGGTCGCCGGCACACTCGTCGAGGTGCGCTGGGAGGGACCTGGCAACAACTACGATACGGTCGCCGTTTTCGCTGCCGGCAGCGCCGACAACGCCAAACCGCTGTCGGTCGCAACCATCCTGAGCGGCCGCAACCCGCTGGACCTGAAGCTGCCGGCGACCGATGGCCGCTACGAGTTGCGCTACCGCACCGCACAAAGCGGGACGATCCTGGTGCGGCGCGCGATCGTCGTCGAACCGGCTGGCCAACTGGCGGTGGTTTTCGAGCGCGAAGGGCAGACTGGCGGACCCCCAAGTGCGGGTGGCTCAGGGGCGGTGGAGCTGATCCTGGATGCCTCCGGCAGCATGCTGCAGCGGGTGGACGGGGTTCGGCGCATTGAGATTGCCCGCAACGTGCTGGTCGATCTGGTCCGCGAGCAGCTGCCGGATCAGGGGCAGTTTGCGCTGCGGGTGTTCGGCCACAAGCAAGCCGATCAGTGCCGCACCGATCTGGAGATCCCGCTGTCCACGCTGGACCGGGAACGCGCCAGCGCACAGATCCAGGCGGTCAATGCCATGAATCTGGCCAAGACGCCGATCGCCGACTCGCTGGCCAAGGTCCAGTCCGATCTGGCCGGCGCCCAAGGCGCCAAGACCGTGGTCCTGATCACCGACGGCGAGGAGACTTGCGACGGCGACCCCGCCCAGGTGATCAAACAGCTGCGTGCCCAAGGCCTGGACGTGCAGATCTCCATCGTCGGCTTCGCCATTGAGGACAGCGAACTGAAGGCCACCTTCGAGCAGTGGGCCACCCTGGGCGGCGGCAGCTACTTCGACGCCAACTCCGCCGACGAGTTGGCCCGCTCCCTGCGCACCGTGATCTCCGGCCCCTTCCGCGTGCTCGACAGCACCGGGGCGGAAGTCGCCAAGGGCGTCATCGGCGGCGCCCCGGTGACCCTGCCGGCGGGCAGCTATCGCGTCGAGACCATCGGCGCCAGTCCACAGGTCATTGAGAAGGTCGAGGTGCGCGCGGGGGAACTGACTCAGGCCAGGTTCTAGGGGGACGAGCAGTCCTTCGCGGGGCGTGCTTCGCACAACAGTTGACGGAGTGCACCTTGCCACCCGATGACCGCCTCTTGAGCGCAACTCGCCTTTACACAAGGCTGGACACTACCCAGTCCATGGAGATCGATCAGATGAAGACCAACCGATCGGCATTACCGCGAATCACACTCGCTGTGGTCGGCAGCATGGCGGCGCTGGCCCTGCAGGCCGCCACCTGCCAATCCGAAGTTCACCGGGTGCCCCAGGCGCTGGTCGGCGTCTGGCAGGAGTTCACCATGACGCCAACGGGCCTGGTTCTGGAGGGCGAGCTTCGCTCCGAACTCACGGCCGCTGGCTGCGCCTATGTCCAGAGCTTCAAGAGCCCCGATGGCCAATTCAGCTTTCGATCGCTGGGTCATGTCGACGCCGAACAGGGCAACTGGATCGAGTACTTCGTACTGAGCAATGGCAAGACCGCCACCTATCGCTGGGAAACGGTCGATGACGACATCCTGTTGCATCGCATGGCGCCCGAAGCCGGCCAGTTCCGTCTACGCATCACCCAGATCCAGCCCGATTCCTACGTGGTGATCGAAGAACGCCGGCCGGCGAATTCCGACCCGTGGCAAGCCGGAGAACGCACGCTGACACGGCGCGTGTCAACTGACGCGCAGGAACCAGCAACCGACGAATGAACTGAGGCACCGCGGCTGCTGGTCCGACGGCGATGCCCGACACGACGGCGGCGATGCGGTATTCGAAGCAGGCATTTCCGCACCTGGCCTGCGTCAACTGGGCAAAGATGCTCGATTCGGCCGCGGCACTCGCACTCGCTGAACAGGTTTCCGAAACCGCGCGGACAGTCGGTTTCGAGACTGCGCTGATCGGCGCCACTGCGCTTGCGGTCCATCGCTACACCTGGCACCGATGCCTGCCGCAGCAGTGACCGCCTGTGATCCCCTGCGGCGGAACGCCAGCTCGTAATCGCATGCCGCCCCCAATGCGCTCGAAAGCCTGCGCAGGGCTGCCTTGCATATAGACGCAACCCGCTTCCATATTGCAGGCAGCCTTGAATATGGACGGAACTCCTACCCTCATGCACGCCAGCCTTGCAGAATCATCCACGCACCCGTGGTGGGCGCGACTGGGTACAACACGCTGACCACCGGCGGCCCGGGCTCGGAGCAAGCTTCACCGCGATCCAGATCCCGATACAGCTGACCGGTCCCGATCCAGTGATGCAGTGTGCGCCGTGAAACGCCCAGCCGGCGTGCAATCGCGGACTTCGACAGCCCCTGTTCCAAGTCGTGTCTCAACAACATCTTCTGCTCCATTCCGAACATCCGCGTCCCCGGTCCAACGAAGACACCAAGATGGCGAAAGTGAGCAAAATTCAGCTGCCACATGTGGGCAATTTACGACTGCCGCCGACACTTGCAACGCCCGCGTCGCCAGCAGCTCTCGATACAGAGTGCCCTTGATGCTCGCGTGGCACACTTCGGGCCTCACTCCCGCCGGTTAGCCGAGTTGCATGCGCCTGATCGACAACATTAACCACCGCCTCGGCGATGACCTCCAGCAGACGATGGGTCCGGGATGTCGGCTGCAAGTTGCTGCGTCATGTTTCTCGATATACGCCTTCGAAGCGTTACGGGACGCACTTGAGCAGGTCGATGGCGTGGACTTCATCTTCACGGCGCCGGCCATCGCGTTGGAGGCCTCTACCGACAAGCTGACGAAGCAGCGGAGGGAGTTCCATATCCCCAAGGACGAGCGGGAACGCAGCTTCTTTGGTACCGAGTTCGAGATTCAGCTGAAGAACCGGCTGACGCAGCGGGCAGTGGCGCGCGAGTGTGCAGCCTGGATCGAGCGCAAGGCGCGCTTTCGCAGCAACTGCACGGGTGCACCGATGCAGCAGTTTGCTTGCGTGCGCGACGGGGGTGCTGGCGTGGTCTACCAGCCGCTTTCCGGATTCACCACCACGGACCTGGGCTTTGAGCGTGGCAACGCGGTTTCGAACTTCGTCACGCGAATTGATGAAGCACCGCACACGACGACTCTTCTGACCGCCTTCGAGCAGATTTGGGAGGACGGCAGCAAGGTTCAGGATGTCACCGAGCGGCTGCGCGAACACATCGCCTCTGTGTACCGAGAGAACTCGCCCGAGCGCATCTACTTCTTCTTGCTCTACAACATCTTCTCCGAGTTCCTGCAGGACCTCAGTGACGATGTGCTACCGAACGACCGCACTGGCTATCAGGACAGCCTGATCTGGCGAAAGCTGTTCAACTTCCAGCGCGATGCGGCAGTCGGCATCATCAACAAGCTGGAGAGCTACAACGGTTGCATCCTCGCCGACAGTGTGGGTCTGGGAAAGACTTTCACTGCGCTGGCGGTGATCAGGTACTACGAGTTGCGCAACAAGAGTGTGCTGGTGCTGTGCCCGAAGAAGCTGGCCGACAACTGGTTGACCTACAACCGCAATCTCAAGACCAATCCCTTCGTCGCCGATCGCTTCAGCTACGACGTGCTATGTCACACGGACCTTCAGCGCGATCGCGGGGAGTCGCTGGGCATGCCGCTCGATCGCGTCAACTGGGGCAACTATGACCTGGTGGTGATCGACGAGTCGCACAATTTCCGCAACAACGAGGCCTACAAGGAGCATGAGACCCGCTACCAACGCCTGATGAACCGGGTGATGAAGCAGGGTGTCAAGACCAAAGTGCTGATGCTCTCGGCCACGCCAGTCAACAACCGCTTCAGCGACCTGCGCAACCAGCTGGCGTTGGCCTACGAAGGCCAGGACGAAAGCCTGCGCGAACGTTTGGGTCTGACCCGCAGCGTCGACGAGGTGTTTCGTCACGCCCAAGGTGCCTTTAATACCTGGTCGCAACTGCCTGCCGAGGAGCGCACTACCGAGGCCATCCTTGGATTGCTGGAGTTCGATTTCTTCGAGTTGCTCGACAGCGTGACCATCGCCCGCTCGCGTCGGCACATCCGTACCTTCTACGACACCGGCGACATCGGCCACTTCCCCGAGCGGCTGCCGCCGGTTCCCATTCGCTGCCAGCTGACCGAACGTGTCGACGTCATCGGCTTCGACGAAATCTTTCGCGAGCTTTCGGCGTTGATCCTGGCCGTCTATGCGCCGATCAGCTACATCCTCCCCAGTCGGCTGGCCAAGTATGAAGCCCTCTACGACACCCAGGTCGCCAGTGGTGGCGGCACCTTGCGGCAGGTGGATCGGGAAAAAAGTCTGCAGCGCTTGATGACGGTGAATCTGCTCAAGCGCTTGGAGAGCTCGGTGCACTCCTTCCGCATCACCCTAGGCAAGCTGCAAGATCGCAACGCCGACACCTTGGCCAGCATCGAGGCGTATCGTGAACGCGGCCAAGCTGCCACCGTCGTGGATCTGGCGCAACGGCTGGATCAGCTGGAAGCCGATGAGGATGAGCTGCCCGATCTGGACGAGGCCGCGATCGGCAGCAAGATCCGCATCGACCTGGCCGACATGGACCTGCCGCGCTGGAAGCATGACCTAGAACGCGATCTGGCCATCATCGACGCGCTGCTGGCGGAGATGGAGAAGATCTCCCCGGCCGATGACACCAAGCTGCAGCGACTGAAAGCCCGCATCGAGGACAAGCTGGCCCGACCGATCAACCCTGGCAATCGCAAGCTGCTGATCTTCACCGCCTTTGCCGACACCGCCGAGTACCTGTACGAGCATCTGTCACCAGCCGTGCGGCATCACCAACTGCACAGCGGTCTGATCACCGGCAGCGCGCCGGCGCGCAGCACACTGCGCAAGGGCTTGGACTTCCAGACGCTGTTGATGCTGTTTTCGCCGCGCTCGAAGGAAAGGTCGGCCATCCTGCCGGACGAGAGCGGCGAGATCGATCTGCTGATCGGCACCGACTGCATTTCCGAAGGCCAGAACCTGCAGGACTGCGACTGCGTCATCAATTACGACATCCACTGGAATCCGGTGCGCATCATCCAGCGCTTCGGCCGCATCGACCGCATCGGCTCAGTCAACAAACACATCCAGCTGATCAACTTCTGGCCGGACATCACGCTGGACGAATACATCAAACTCAAGGAGCGGGTAGAAAACCGCATGGTGATCGTCGATGTCACCGGCACCGCCGATGACAATGTGCTGCAGCCCGAGGACAACGATGCCGCCTATCGCAAGGAGCAGTTGAGGCGCCTGCAGGAAGAAGTGATCGAGCTGGAGGACCTGCGCACCGGCGTGGCCATCACCGATCTGGGTCTGAATGACTTCCGCATTGCGCTAATTCACTATCTCAAAGCCAACCCCGACTTACAGCGCCTTCCCACCGGGCTGCACGCGGTCATTCCGGCCGAACCCGAACGCGGCCTGCATCCCGGGGTGATCTTCGCCCTGCGCAATCGCCATCACGGCATCAACATCCAGCAGCAGAATCGCCTGCACCCCTACTATCTGGTCTACGTCGGCAACGATGGCCACGTGCTGGCCGATCACACCCAGGTCAAGGCGGTGCTGGATTTGGCGCGCACGGCTTGCCAGGGTCGCAGCGAGCCCGTGACGGAGGCCTGTCGACGCTTCAACCGGCTCAGCGACGACGGCCGCGACATGGCGCACTGCTCGCTGCTGCTCGATCATGCGATCGACGCGATCATTGAGCGCAAGGCCGAAGGCGATCTGGACAGCCTGTTTCGCAGCCGCCACACCTCGGCCCTACGCGATCGCATCGATGGCCTGCAGGATTTCGAGCTGATCGCCTTTCTGGTGATTCAGTCGCTGGCATGAGCACGCCGATGTTCGACTGGCCGGCGTCGACACGGGTGGATCAAGCGGTGCCCAAGGCGCGGGTACTGAGCTACGCCCCGCAACGGCGTGGACTGAAGGATCGCTTGAGCCAACAACTCGACGGGCTGACCTGGAGCTGCAAGCTGTCGCCGGAGACGATCAATCTGCCGGCCAGCACCGACGTGGCCGAGCTGCAGGTCTTCACGCTGCAGCTCAAGGCAGGAATAACCCGAGCCGATCCCCTGCTGCTGCGCGCCATTGATCAAGCGATTCCCTCGCCGCTGCTCTTCGAAGTCCGTTCGGCCAAAGGCATCTGCATCGCCGCCGCGCACAAGCGCCCCAGCGAGGCCGATGCCAGTCGCTGGGTGCTGGGCGAACACATGGTCAGCGAGTGGCTGCCACTGGACACGCCACGCCAGCCCCTGCCGGTGGCGCTGGATCTGGGTGGCCTGTACCGTGCGCTGCTGAGGGCGCTGATCCCGATCCCGGCGCGCGCTGGCGAAGGCCTGCGCGCCCAGCTGGAGCGGCTGGCGCTGCTGCGGGTGGCTGAGCGCGACTGTATGCGTCTGAGCAAGCAGCTGAGCCGGGAGGCGCAGTTCAATCGCAAGGTCGCGCTCAACCAGCGCCTGCGTGAACGACAAGAAGAACTGGAACGACTGCGCCAGTAGCGTGGCGCACGACACACGACGAGGACTGATGGACAAGTTGAAGATGCACAGCCCCGATCTGGTGGCCGCCAACGTGGACAAGCTGGCCGAGCTGTTTCCCGGCTGCGTGACCGAAAGCCTTGATGAGCACGGCCAGCTGCAGCGGCGCATCGACTTCGATCTGCTGCGCCAGGAACTCTCCGATCAACTGGTCGAAGGCCCGCAGGAGCGCTACCGCCTGGACTGGCCCGGCAAGCGCGAAGCCCTGCTGGCCGCCAACGCGCCCATCGCCAAGACCTTGCGGCCCTGCCGCGAGGAGAGTGTCGATTTTGAAAACACGCGCAATCTGTTCATCGAAGGCGACAACCTGGAGGCGCTGAAGCTGCTGCAGGAGACCTATCTGGGCCGCGTCAAGATGATTTATATCGACCCGCCCTATAACACCGGGCGCGATTTCATCTATGACGATGACTACGCCGAATCCAGCGAAGCCTACAAGCGTCGCAGCAACGAGAAGGACGAGACCGGAGCGCGACTGGTGGCCAATACCGAAGCCAATGGACGATTTCATTCTGACTGGCTGTCGATGATGTATTCGCGCCTGCGCCTGGCACGGAATCTGCTGCGCGAAGACGGCGTGGTCTTTATCTCCATCGACGACAACGAAGTGCACAACCTGCGGCAGCTCTGCGCCGAAGTGTTTGGGGAGGAGAACTTCATTGCCACCATTGTGTGGCAGAAGGTTTATGCGCCGAAGAACTCGGCCAGCTGGTTCTCGGAGGATCACGATTTCGTCTTGGTTGTTGCTAGAAGCAGAGCTTCTTGGCTACCACGGGCATTACCCAGAACCGAAGAGATGGATCGACGGTTCAAGAACCTCGACAACGACCCAAGAGGGCCATGGAAGCCGGCCGATTTGCTCGCCCGTAACGCCTACTCTGCAGGCGTTTATTCAATTACATGTCCATCCGGAAGATTGATAGATGGACCCCCAGTGGGGACTTACTGGCGCTTTAGCAAATCGAAGTTTGACGATCTAGATAGAGATAATCGCATCTGGTGGGGAAAGGATGGGGACAACATTCCTGCTTTGAAGCGTTTTCTCTCAGAAGTCGCAAATGGTCGAACCCCACAGACGCTGTGGTTCTACAAGGAAGTCGGTCACACACAGGACGCAAAGAAGACGTTGCTGAAGTATGTTCCGTTCAAGCACACCGAGAATGTTCTGAATTCGGTCAAGCCGGTTGCACTGATCCAGCGAATGCTACAGCTGGCTGGACCACCAGATGAGGAAGCGATCATCCTCGACTTTTTCGGAGGCAGTGCCACGACTGCCCATGCCGTGCTGAAGCAGAATCGCGAGGATGGCGGCAACCGGCGTTTCATTCACGTGCAGATCGCCGAGCCTCTACCCAGGCCCGAGCCCGGCCTCGGATCGATCTTCGACATGGGCGCTACACGCGTCAGAAATGTGATCGACGAGCTGCGCGCCGAAATAGGCGATGAGACGACACTCGGCTTCCGCGTCCTCAAGATCGATACCAGCAACATGGCCGACGTCTACTACCGCCCTGACCAGCTGCAGCAGGCCGACCTGCTCGGCATGGTCGACAACATCCGCCCCGACCGCAGCGCCGAGGACCTGCTGTTCCAGGTGCTGCTGGACTGGGGCGTGGATCTGGGCCTGCAAATCAGCCGCGAGGACATCGCCGGCCGCGAGGTGTTTTTCGTTGACGGCAACGCGCTGGCCGCCTGCTTCGTGGCCGACGGCAGCGTCGATGAGGCCTTCATTCGCGAACTGGCCCAGCGCAAGCCGATCCGCGTGGTCTTCCGCGACCGCGGCTTTGCCAACGACAACGCCCGCATCAACGCCGAACAGATCCTCAAAGCGCTGTCCCCGGGCACGGAAGTGCGCACGTTGTAGATGGACGCCGACACCCTGTCAGCCTTGCTACATCGCTTGATTGCCGCCTGGGAGAGCGAGGTGGTGGAGTTCAAGCGCGCCGGCAATGACTATTCCACCGGCGACATGGGCAAGTATGTCTCGGCGCTTGCCAACGAAGCCAATTTGCGTGGTCTGGATCGGGCCTGGCTGGTTTTTGGGGTCGACAATCGCCTCCGGGCGATCTGCGGTACCGACTATCGCCCGGAGCCCGAGCGGCTGCACGCCACCAAGCATCAGATCGCGCAGGGCACCGACCCCGGCATCAGCTTTCGCGAAATCCATGAGTTGATCGACGCTGCCGGACGGGTGCTGTTGTTCGAGATCCCGGCGGCGCCGCGCGGCATCCCGATCGGCTGGCAGGGGCATTACTACGCGCGTGCCGGTGAGAGTCTAGTGTCGCTGGGGCTGGACAAGCTGGACGAGATTCGTCAGCAAACGCTGGCACAGGACTGGACGGCACAGCTGGTTCCGAGCGCCACTTTGGACGATCTGGACAACGATGCGATCGGCAAGGCGCGCGATTCCTTCGCGCAAAAGCATGCCAATCGGATCGCCCGTAGCGATATTGATGGTTGGTCGCTGGCGACCTTCCTGGATCGAGCCAAGCTCACTCAAGCCGGCAGGGTCACCCGCACCGCGCTACTGCTGTTGGGCAAACAGGAAGCTGCCTATCAACTGAGTCCACATCCGGCGCAGCTGAGCTGGAAGCTGGAGGGGCCAGAGCGCGCCTACGAGCATTTCGGCCCGCCGTTTCTGCTCAGCACGACGCGTTTGTATCAGCGCATTCGCAACATTCAGTTGCGCCTGCTGCCGCAGGATGAGCTGTTGCCGGTGGAAGTCTCCAAGTACGACCAGAAGATGGTCCTAGAGGCTCTGCACAACTGCATTGCCCATCAGGACTACGCTCGCAATGCGCGCGTTCTGGTGACCGAGTTGCCGGACCGGCTGGTGTTCGAGAACGAAGGGAGTTTCTTCGAAGGGCAGCCTGATGAGTACGTTCAGGGTGATCGCACCCCGCGACGCTATCGCAATCCCTTCCTGACTCAGGCTATGGCCGAGCTGAACATGATCGACACGATGGGCTGGGGCATCCGATCGATCTACCAAGGCCAGGTGCGTCGCTACTTCCCGCTGCCGGACTACGATCTCAGCGAGCCCAGCGCGGTGAAGCTGACCCTCTACGGCGGCGTTGTCGACCCGGCCTACAGCCGCCTGTTGATCCAGAAGACCGATCTGCCCCTGACCGATGTGCTGGCACTAGATCGCGTGCAGAAGAAGCTGCCGATTCCCGACACGGCGGCAGCCAGACTGCGGCGGGCGGGGTTGCTGGAGGGCCGCAAGCCGAACTATCACGTGTCGGCCGCCATCGCCAAGGCGACCGCCAGCAAGGCGGACTACATCCGCACGCGCGCTCAGGACGATGACTACTACGGCAAGCTGCTGACCGACTACCTGCAGAAGTTCGGGCACGCCGGCCGCGATGAGATCGAGCGCTTGCTGGTGGACAAGCTCAGTGATGCCCTCAGTGCGGAGCAGAAGCGTTCTAAAATCAGTAACTTGCTGACCAAGCTGCGGCGCGCGGGCCGCATCCGCAACGACGGCTCACGAAAGCTGCCACGGTGGGTCCTTGCAGAATAAATCTGCAAAAAACCGCCTTCCTGCAGAAAAGAGATCCAATGAAAGGTCAATTAAATCAATGCTTAAGGCTAACTTTTGGCCCAGCCCCACCCGAGTACTGCAGTTAAGCTCGTTGCTGCCCCGAAGTCCTTTTCGGCTTGGCCGAGCCCAGTCGGGACCCGGAAGTCACCCCGGAAGTGTTGCGGCTCGTGTTTGACTTGGACCGAATAATGAGCCGACGCCAAAGGCGCATGCCATCGACGCCGTTTGGGCGGTCGTGAGGACTCCAACGAGGCGAGAAGCGATGAAGCTCAAGTTCAAGCTGCAGCCCTACCAGACCTCGGCAGTGATGGCCGTGGCGGACTGCTTCGAAGGTCAGCCGCTGGCCGACCCGGCGGCGCGCAGCTATCGCATCGATCCCGGTCGCGCCGCCGCGGGGCGCACCGAGTCCTTGCTGGAAGCGACCGGCTTTCGCAACGCCGAGCTGCGGCTGCCGCCCGACCAGCTGCTGCGCAACATCCAGGCGGTGCAGCGGCGGCAGAACCTGCCGGTGTCGACTGGACTGGTGGCCAGCCCGCCCTGCCCCATCAATCTCGATGTGGAGATGGAGACCGGAACCGGCAAGACCTACTGCTACATCAAGACCCTGTTCGAGCTGAACCAGCGCTATGGCTGGAGCAAGTTCATCATCGTGGTGCCCTCGATCGCCATCCGCGAGGGCGTGGCCAAGAGCTTCGCCATCACCGCCGAGCACTTTCTGGAGCACTACGGCAAGCGCGCGCGCTGGTTCATCTACAACTCCAAAAGCCTGCACGAGCTGGAGAGCTTTGCCTCCGACGCCGGCATCAGCGTGATGATCATCAATTTGCAGGCCTTCAATTCGACCAGTAAGGACAACCTGCGCATCTACGAGGAACTGGACAGTTTCCAGTCGCGCCGGCCGATCGACGTGATCGCCGCCAACCGGCCGATTCTGATCATCGATGAGCCGCAGAAGATGAAGTCGAGACAGGCTCTGGAGTCGATGAAGCGCTTCAACGCGTTGGCGGTGCTGCGCTACTCCGCTACTCATGCGTCTACCCACAACAGGATCCACCGGCTGGACACGCTGGACGCCTACAACCAGAAGCTCGTCAAGCGCATCGCCGTACGCGGTATCACGGTGAGGGGGCAGACCGGCACCAACGGCTACCTGTACCTGCAGGGCATCCGCACCTTCACCACCCGGCGACCGCAGGCGCAGGTGGAAATGGAAGTGCGCCGCAGCACCGGAATCAAGCGCGAGAATCGCATCATCAGCCATGGCGACAACCTGTTCGATCTCTCCAAGGGTCTCGATCAGTACCGCGGGTATGTGGTCAGCGAGATTGATGATCGCGACAAGACTTTGCACTTCAGCAACGGTCTGGTGCTAAACGCTGGCGAGGCGGTGGGTGACGTCAACGAAGCCATGCTGCGTCGCCTCCAGATCCGAGAGGCGATCTGCGCCCACCTGCAGCGGGAGCAGCAACTGCACGCCCAAGGCATCAAGGTGCTAAGCCTGTTCTTCATCGATGAAGTGGCACGCTATCGCGACTATGCCCAGACCGACGAGAAGGGCGAGTATGCCCGCATCTTTGAAGAAGAGTACGTGCTGGCCCGCGAGGCGTTGCGCGAGTTGGGTCTGGGCGAAGCGATGGCCAGCTATCTGCGCTATGTCGACGGCATCGAACCCGCCCGCACCCACAGCGGCTACTTCTCCATCGACAAGCGCAGCAAGCGGCTGGTCGATCCCAGCGTACGGCTGCGAGGCGAGGAAGCCGGGCAGTCCGATGACGTCGATGCCTACGATCTGATCCTCAAGGACAAGGAGCGCTTGCTGTCGCTGGAAGAGCCGGTGCGCTTCATCTTCTCCCACTCGGCGCTGCGCGAGGGCTGGGACAACCCCAACGTGTTCGTGATCTGCACGCTCAAGCACAGCGACAACACGGTCTCGCGTCGGCAGGAAGTGGGCCGCGGACTGCGGCTGGCGGTCAATCGGCTGGGTGAGCGCATGGACGACCCGGCCACCGTGCATGCCATCAACGTGCTGACCGTGGTCGCCAACGAGAGCTATGCCGACTTCGTCGCCGGACTGCAGAAGGACATCAGCGCCAGCCTGAGCGAGCGTCCGAAGGTGGCTAGCGCGGCCTACTTCGAGGGGAAGGTGTTGGCGACCGAGGCTGGACAGCTTGCGGTGACGGCGCAGATGGCCAATCAGATCCACCGCTACCTCATCAAGAACGACTACACCGACGACCGCGACGGGATCACCGAGGCCTACCACCAGGCCAAGCGCGAAGGCACGCTGGCGGCTTTGCCGGAGGAACTCAAACCCCACGCCGAAGCCGTCTTCGCCCTGATCGACAGCGTCTACAGCGACGCCCAGCTGCCCAAACCGGCCGACGACCGGCGCACGCCGGATGACCGTCTCAATGCCAACTTCGGCAAGCGTGAGTTCCAGGCGCTATGGCAGCGCATCAACCGCAAGGCGGCCTATACCGTGCACTTCGACAGCGCGCAGCTGATCAGCCGCTGCATCGCCACGCTCAACCGCGAGTTGAAGGTGCAGCCGATGCAGTACCGCATCGTCGAAGGTGAGCAGCGCGCGCAACTGGACGCCGAGCAACTCAAGCGCGGCGGCGGCTTCGAGGTCAGGGAATCCAGACCCGAGGAGCATCGCGGCTCGGCCCATTCGGCGGTTGCCTACGACCTGATCGGCAAGCTGGCCGAGGCGACCGTGCTGACCCGTGCCACCATTGCCGGCATTCTGGTGGGGCTGGAGAAGCCCGTCTTCGCGCAGTTCGCCAGCAATCCTGAAAGCTTCCTGACCGAGGCCAGGCGCCTGATTCTGGAGCAGAAGGCCACCGCGGTGGTCGAGCATCTGTCCTACAGCCTGCTGGCTGAGCGCTGGGACTCGCAGCTGTTCACCGTGGCGCAGACTTATGGCAGCACCGAAGAAGTCATCGGTCCGCTGCAGCGGCACATTTACGATTACGTATCCACGAACTCCAAACTGGAGTCGCACTTCGTGCGGGAGCTGGACGTGGCCAGCGAAGTGGTGGTGTACGCCAAGCTGCCGCGCGGCTTCCTGATTCCTACGCCCGTGGGCAACTACAACCCTGACTGGGCGATCGCCCTGCAGGAAGGCAAGGTCAAGCACATCTATTTTGTGGCCGAGACCAAGGGCACGCTATCAACCATGCATCTACGCAAGATCGAAGAGGCCAAGCTGCATTGTGCCCGCCGATTCTTCAGGGATCTCAACAAGACCTTGGCGCCGGAATCGGTGCGCTACGAGGTGGTCGACAACTTTGAGAAGTTGTCGGAGTTGCTGACGGCTTAAGGGCGAACAAGACATCGGTTCTCGGGCTGTCGGAGACGCAATCGACATGACACTCATCGTTGGTTTCGACTCGGCCTGGACGGCGGGCAAGCAAGGCGGGATTGTGGCGGTGGCTGCCGGGGACGCGGGCTATGTGCTGGTCTGCCCGCCGACCAATGTCCGCTTCTTCGACGCAACCACGATGGTCAAGGCGTGGCGACACGAGCATTCGCAGATTCTGTTGATGCTGGACCAGCCAACGATCGTGGCCAATGAGCAAACCCGTCAGCAAGCGATCGTCTCGATCCAGATGACCTTCGTATTCGGCCAAATTGCGCCGCTCGTGCGCTTTGGCCAGCACTCTCCAGACTTCCGCCGACAAACCCAAGGAATGCGGAAGTGTCTCGAAGGTGAGGTAGCGCGCATCGCACCGATATCCCGCACGGCGCAACCCATAAAGAGCCTGTGCGCGGCCGCCGTTGTAGGCAAGGTCAAACTGGCTGCGAACGACAGCGAAGCGCTGCGAGCCAAGCAACCGCGTGTGTTTCACATGCTCAAATTGGCTCGAAGAGAGCGGCCGAACCGAGGAGTTCGCGAGCCGGGCCCTCAGCTCAGCCAGCCATGGCATCTCTGATGCAACGTGCCTGGTGATTGCTGGTGTCGTCCGCCGCTGCAGCGCATGCCATGGCTGCGCGAAGTCGCTCGGCGTCGAGCTGCGCGACGAAGCGAATGGATCCCTTTCTCAGACGGCCGAGGAACACGTCGGCGTCGTAGTCGTCCTGCGGCCGCAAGTCGACCCAGGTCGGCTTGGATAGCTCGCCGCCGGGCGTGCCGAGAGCGTAGCCGGGATAGGGATTGCCGTGATGGCATCCGGAAGGCCGTAGGCGCGCGTGGCGGCTTGTCAAAACCCGAAAGACAATGTCGTCTCCTGCAGGCAGAGCCAGTACGAGCAGGTACTTCCCGAGCAACTCCCCGGTGTCCGGATCGGCATAGTAGGCATCGTGATGATAGATGCCGCCGACCTTGATCATCCGTTCATGGCGCCCAGCAGAGTGCGGGACGATGCCTGCTGATCGGCGTACTCCCTGACCGCGTCAGCGTGCTCGTCATCGTCTGCGATCGCCAACGCGTAGGGGATGTGTTGGTTCACGCCACGCCCGGAGTCCCAGATCTTTGCCCACGGACCACGTTCGTGGTGTGTGACATTGACCATCGGCATCGAAAGGTCCTTCCTGAACCGCTCCACCAGGCCCTGCATCAGGCGAAGTTCCCGTGGCGAGAAGTGGCTCTTGTCGAATTCGACCTTGGGCACCACCTTCAGACGCTCAAAGTCGATGACCTTTTCTGACCGAATCTCGACGGCATCGGAGAAGTCAGACTGAGGCTGCTCCCACTCCGCGAAGAATGCTGTCGGCACCGGGCCGAACTTCCATGCGCTGTAATCAAGGCCCGTCACGCTGCGACCGGTCTGTCGGAAGTGCTCGAAATCTAGAAGATAGAGGAGCTTGATCAGCTTGATCTTCCCGCAGCCCTCGGTGTTCCCAGCAAAGAACACAATGGCATTGATCAGCTTGTCCCGTTCGCGGGGCTTCAGCATACGGATCTTGGCTTTGGCTTCGGTGGCTAGGGTACGCCCCGTGGCAGAAGAGGGACAAGACGCGGCAGGTGCGATCGGTTGAGGGGCTGGTCGAGCCGGTACGCGCCGGGGAGACATCCCGTTGGTCCCTACGCGTCCGAGATCCGCCGCGACCAGTCAGCGCATGCACTACTCAGCAGCACAGTCAATTCCACCAATCGACCAGCTTTCCTTCGGAATCGACGAGCCTGCGGCGGGCTCGGTCGGCACGCTGGTGATCCCTGAGCTGTGGCTGGAGATCATCGATGCGTGGGTTGCTGAGCGGGTGGTTGTTGCTGTTGTTGTCGGTCCACGGCTGGCCTGCCCTGGCGGCGAAAGGCGCTCCGGCCATCGATCCGCTGCAGCGGGTCTGGCGTGATGCGCAGGGGGGTTGGTACAGCGTGCTGGTCGATGAGGCTGGTGCGCTGACCGTGCATCCGGTGGCCAGCGGGCGCTTTCATGGCTACACGCTGCAGGATGGCTTGGCGTCGCCCAAGACAGGAGCGCCACCGCTGCAGATTGCCGCACAGGCGTTGAGCTTCGGTGGGGTGGACCTGCGGCCGTGGCCGGGTCGGTCGGAGTGGTTCGGCTTTCAGCGCGATGGGCTGCGCTTTCACGGGGTGCTGAGTCTGCCGCCGGGCGAAGGGCCCTTCCCGCTGGTCATCAATGCGCATGGTTCGGGCCGTGAGGCGGCAACGGGCTTTGACTGGGCCGCCAGCTGGTATGCGCAGGCCGGCTACGCGACGTTGATCTTCGACAAGCGTGGCACCGGTCAATCCGGGGGCGAGTACACGCACGATTTCGACCTGCTGGCGGGCGATCTGCTGGCGGCGCTGGCGGCAGCCGCGGCCGATCCGCGCATCGACGCCCAACGAATCGGTCTGGGCGGCTACAGCCAGGGCGTCTACGTCGCCACGCTGGCGGCCAGCCGATCGCCACAGGTGGCCTTCGTCATCGCCAGCTTCGGCATGACCGAGTCGCCGCTGCGCGAGGATCTGCTGGAGACGAAGCTGCATTTCGAAGCGCACTACCCGGCGCTGGCCTGGGCCGAATTCGAGCCGCTGGTGCTGGCCTGTCAGCAGGCCTTTGCCTTGCGTGACGACCGTCAGTGGCCGCAAGTCAAGGCACAGCGCAAGCGTTGGCGCGGCCGGGTCAACGCTGAGCACCTGGCGGGCACGCTGACCGGCGATGGCTGCCTGCGCTGGGGTCCGACCGCGCTGAAGCTGTTCGGCCGCAAGCAACTGCCGCCGGGCTTGCGCTGGGACTACGACCCGGTGCCGGCCATGGCCAGCCTGCGACAGCCGGTGCTGTGGCAGTTCGGAGGTGCCGATGTCGATGCGCCGCCGGAAAGCAGCATTGCGCTGACCCGGCAATGGGCGGCCGCGGGCAGGCCCATCACCGTGCACGTCTACGAGGGCGCCGGCCACGGCATTTATCAGCAGGGCACCGACACCGACGGCCGCGCCTATCACTACAAGGATCCGCGCTACATTGCCGATCTCATCGCCTGGCTGCGGGATCTGCCGCACACCTGAGGGATCGATTCGTGGAAGCCGCCGCCTGGCTGGGGGCAATGGCCAGCCTGATCCTGCTGTTGCTCGCCGCCAGCATCGGCTGGCATGCGCCGGGCGGTCGCTTCAAGGCCTATCTGCTGCTGTGGCTGCTGACCCTGGCCGCGCTGGCGCTGGCGCCGATCTACAACACCCCGCTGTTGCCGGCCTGGCTGCGTCTGCTGCTCTACAGCGCGGCCAACCTCAGTCCCATGTCCAGCGCCTTGCTGCTGTTCCTGCTGTTCGAGGATCGCGACATCGGCGGGAGGTCCTTCTGGCTGCTGGCCGGGCTGGCCGTGGGGCTGGACAGCTTTGATCTGGCGATGAGCCTGCAGCAGAACTGGCCCAACGACCGCCTCGGCATTGCGCTGTTCGAGTATCTGCCGCAGCTGCTGAAGATCGGCTTCCTCGGGTTGAGCCTGTACGGGCTGCTGCGCAGCTGGCGGGCCGAACTGATTCAAGGCCGCTGGCGGCTGCGGCATGTGGCGCTGGGTCTGGGCATGCTGATCGGCGCGGAGATGCTGATCGTCGAGAACCTGTGGGCGGTACAGCACGCCCTGCCCTACGACGCCGCCGGCTTTCACGCGACCTGGCAGCTGGCATTGGCGCTGGGACTGTGCCTGGCCCTGCTGCGCCCCAGACCTCTGGCCAGCTGGTCACCGGCGCCGCTGAGTTCGCCCGAGCCAGCCGTCAACGAACCGGGCCGTGGCTGGCTGGACTGGCGCCGCAAGCGCGGCGAGTTGCAGGCGCTGCTGGAGCAGCAGGAGATCTACCGCGATCCCGGCCTCAATCTGGCCGGACTGGCCCGAGCGCTGGCCATTCCCGAATACCGCGCACGCCAGCTGATCAATGGCGAGCTGGGCTATCGCAACTTCAATGTGTTCATGAACGACTATCGCAGCCGCGCCGCCGCCCGCGCACTGGCCGATCCCGCGTTGGCACATCTGCCCATCCTGACGATTGCGATGGACGTCGGCTACGCCTCACTGGCGCCATTCAACCGCGCCTTCCGCGAACGCTTCCAGATGACGCCGAGCGAATACCGCCTACAGCAGCGACGAGGGGTATCGGACGCAGCTCAGGCCTCGGTGGTCGATCGCTGAGGCTGACCTGACACGTCATTCAGACCCGGGCCGCTACCTGAGCGACCGACCCAAAGAACAAAGCCCGGCACGAGGCCGGGCTCTGCAAGGTCAACTTGGCGGCGTCGATCAGCCGTTGCGGCGCATGAGCACCCAGCCACCCAGCGTGCCCATCAGCAGCAGCAACAGCCACTTCAGGCCCGAGCCCAGCGCCGGCACCGGCGCGGCATTGCGGGACAACAGGGCGCTGGCCACGTTGTTGTCGGCAATGGGATCGAAGGTATCGCTGCTGACACTGGCGGTGTTGAGTGCCTCGGTGCCCTCCAGCACGAAGTCCACCACACAAGTGGCGCTGGCACCGGAACCGAGCGTACCCACACTCCAGGTCAGCACGCCGGCCGCGAAGCTGGCGCCACAGTCGTTGCTGATGAAGCCGATCTTGTCCGGAAAGACGTCCGTGACGACCACATTGACGGCGTCGCTGGGCCCGAGGTTCGTCACGATCAGGCTGAACTGGCCACTGGTGGCTTCGACCACACCCAGTGCGGCCTTGATCAGACTCAGATCCGCCGCGGCAACCACGACCGTGGCGCTGGCCGCATTGTTGGCCAGATCCGGATCCGGCGTCTCACTGGTGACCGTGGCGCTATTGGTGTAACTGCCGGCGGCAGCCGCGCTGACCTGCACCGTGCAGCTGACGCTGGCGCCGGCGGCCAGGGCGCCGATGGACCAGCTCACCATCTGACCGGCTGCGGTCGCACCGCAATCGCTGCCAACAAAGCTCAAACCGGCCGGCAGGGTGTCGTTGACCGTGACGGAGATGGCGTCGTCCGGCCCGATGTTGTTCACCGTCAGCACGAAATCGGCGGCCTGACCGGGGGCAACCGGTGCGGCGGGGCCGGTCTTGGTCAGCGCCAGATCGGCTTCGTCGGCGCCACCCACCAGATTGATGAAACGGGCGCTGACGCCAGCGACGATCGTGCGAATCACGTTGGCGGAGCGATCGATCTCGTGCACGCCGGTGCCGGTGGTCACCAGCAGATTGCCATTGGGCAACTCGTAGACGCCGCGGTAACCGCCCAGTGCACCCGGGTTGTAGACACCGACCAGCGCTCCGGCCGCCGTGAACTCGACAATGCCTTCCTGTGCGCCGGAGAAGTTGGCCACCAGGATGTTGCCGTTGGCCGCCTCGGCAATCTGCTCGCCAAAGCTGTCCAGCGCGGCGAAGTTCGCCAGCGGTGCGCCGGTACTGTCGTAGCGATGAATGGCATCGGAAGTGATGCCCGGCACCAGGAAATCACCATTGGGCAGTTCATAGACATCGAAGGGCGAGTCGAGGCCGCCGGCCCCATTGGCGACAAAATTGGTCAGCGGATTGCCGGCCGTATCGAACTGGGCAATCGCGTCGTCATTGGCACCGCCACCGACGCTGACCAGCAGATTGCCGTTGGCACGCAGCGCCATGCCGCGGACGTTGTCCAGAATGGCCGTGTTGACACCGCCGGCCGGCGCAAAGGTGGCGATGAAGGCGCCTGTCATCAGGTCATAGGCCTGCACGACGTCATCAATCTGATCGGACACCAGCACACTGCTGCCGTCGGCGCCGAGGATGGCCTCGATGGGCGTGGACAGATTGGTAGCATCGGCCGGGATGAAGTCGGCGTCGACCAGGTCGCCAGTGGCCGGATCAAAGGCCATGACGCGATCATTGGTCGATTCGGGGATCAGCAACACGCCACCGGCACCCAGCAGGCTGAGTGCGCGCGCACGCGCGGCAGCGTCCGGGGTGGGGTTGGTACTGACTTCGTTGTCCAGGCCGGATTGTTCTCGTTCCAGGGCATCGGACTGAGCCAGCGCCGATGCGGAGGCCAGGGCCAGCGCAAGGGTCAGCGGTCGCAAGAGGGTCGATTTCATGGATTGTATTCGTCTGTTGCTGGGCGCAAGGGCGATCTTCGGCCCTAAGCGCCAGTCGTGCAACCGATCACGTCGAGCCTTGCGCGTTGCGAGGCGGCTTGCGCCGCGCTGGATGGCAGCATTGCCGTTTGTCGCCGACCTCGGACTGCGGCATGCTCGGCCGCCCAATGGAGGATCGGCCGATGATGCCAAGAACCTGGTTCAACGCGGTGCTGGGGCTGGCTCTGGTGCTGCTCTGTGACCAACATGCGACGGCGCAATCGACCACGGTGAAACCGGTGCTGCATGGCGAGCACTGGGTCGCGATCACCGGCAAGCCGCTGGGTGCGACTGCTGGCGCACTGACCTTTGCACGCGGCGGCAACGCCGTGGATGCGGCCTGCGCGATGCTGGCGGCCACGGCCACGATGTGGGACACCCTCGGTTGGGGTGGAGAGACCCAGGCGCTGATCTACAACCCGAAGACTGGAAAGGTCATTGGCATCAATGCGCTCGGCGTGGCGCCCAGCGGCGCCACCGTCGAGTTTTTCCGCAAGCAGGGTATGCAATATCCGCCCGAATATGGCCCGCTGGCGGCCGTGACGCCGGGTACGCCGGGGGGCCTGATGGTGATGCTGGCCGAGTACGGCAAGCTGAGCCTGGCTGAGGTGTTGCACCCGGCGATGCAGATGGCGGCCGGCTATCGCATCGAACAGGCCCAAGCCGACAACATCGAGAAGCACCGGGCGGTGATTGCACAATGGCCTGACTCCCGCCGCATCCTGCTGCCGCATTGGCAGGCTGATTCGAACCAGCGCGCCGCACCGAGGGCCGGTGAGTTGTTCCGCCAGTCCGATCTGCTGCGCACGCTTACGCATCTGGTCGAAGCCGAGGCCGAGGCCCTGGCGGCTGGACAGGATCGCAAGTCCGCCATCATGGCCGCCTATGCGCGCTTCTACCGCGGAGATATCGCCGCCGAACTGGCCCGCAGCACTCAGGCGGCCGGTGGGCTGATCACCACTGAGGATCTGGCCAACTGGCAGGTGCGCATCGAGGAACCAGTCAGCGTCGACTATCGCGGCATCCAGGTCTACAAGCTGACGCATTGGGTGCAGGGGCCGGCGATGCTGCAGGCGCTGAACATCCTGGAGAACGCCGATTTGCGCGCCATGGGCTACAACAGTGCGCGCTACGTGCATGCCTTGTATCAGGCGATGAATCTGGCCTTCGCCGATCGCGACTTCTATTACGGCGACCCCTATGTCGATCCGGTCGAACCGATCGACGGGTTGCTGTCCAAGGCCTATGCCCGCCAGCGCTACGAGCAGATCGACTGGACGCGCAACAATGCCCAGGTCAAACCTGGCGATCCTTATCCCTTCCAGGACGGCCGCAATCCCTATCTGGACCTGCTGGAGAAATGGACGCCGGTGCCGCCAGCGGCTGAGGGCGCTGGAGAGGCCGGCTTCCAGCAGGCCCTGCAGATGAATGCCGATGAGGCCTTCCTGGCTGGCACGACGTCGATTCAGGCCGCCGATGCCGAGGGTTGGGTGGTCTCGGTCACACCCAGCGGCGGCTGGATACCCCCCTTCATCGCCGGCAACACCGGTGTGGGCCTGAGCCAGCGGATGCAGAGTTTCGTGCTCGATCGGGGCATGAATCCCTTCAATGTGGTCCAGCCCGGCCAGCGGCCGCGAGCCACCCTGACGCCGGGCATGGCACTGAAGGATGGCAAACCCTATCTGTCCTTCGCCGTGCAGGGGGGGGATTCACAGGATCAGAACCTGCTGCAGTTCTTCCTCAACGTGGTCGAATTCGGAATGAACGCGCAGGAAGCGGCCGAGGCGGCCAACATCAACAGCTATCAGATGCAGGCTTCCTTCGGTGCCCATCAGTCCGAGCCGGGCAAACTGCTGCTGCGCGAGGACATGCCCGCCTGGGTGCAGCGGAAGCTGACTCAGATGGGCTACAACATCGAGACCAAGGCGTTGACCTCCGGCCCGATCACGGCGATCGAGTTCGATCAGGAACAGGGCGGATTCTGGGGTGCGGCCAGCAACTTCGGTGAGGACTACGGCATCGCCTGGTAGGCAGGCCTGGGCATCGCGTACGGCCAGCGTTGAATGATGGGCCGACTTTGTTCGGTCTCATAGTCGGGCGGAGCACAACTCTGATCAGTGATGTGCTCGTCACCGGATGCATCAGATTCTGCTTGATCAGGCCGAGCTATGACCTTCCGCAGGGGTTGGAGGTGCCCTCAGGGCCTAGTTTGTCTGTGCGTTCCGTCACGCAACAAAAGGGACTTGCCGACGCCGCGTCAATCGTGGATTATCGGAACCTAATTTGCAGTTCGTCACAACTCCGATACAAGTGTGACGCAGAGGGAACGCCGGTCGTTCGCTACAGGGAGGCACAAGAACGATGAAAGCCGAGGGACAGTACCGGATCCGCCTTGATGTCTCCGAGCATCGTCGCATCCTGGTGGCGAGCATGATCGACGCCGCCGAGCGGCATGCGGGCGTACTCACCTCGCACTGGGCGCTCAGCGATGGACCGCTGGAACCGGACGCCAGCATGGTCTGCGACTCGGCGTCAACGGACCGTTTGCGACTGCGCGTGCATGCCGACGGCCGCATCCAGCGCGAGTTGCTGCTGCACTGGCCGGTGCGCTCCAGCGAACTCTTCGCCAGCCTCAATCAGGCGGCGCTGCTGCTCAACAACCGTGGTGGATCTCCCTCTGCCATTCCGACCACGGGAATGACGGCCAGCGACGCCCATGTGCTGCTGCGCGACTGGCGGCGGCTGCGGCGCAGCAACCAGTACCGCCTGACGCTGTGTGCCGGCGAGCGGCCATTGCTGGCGGTCGACGCCATCACCGATCGCGTCACTTCGCTGTCGCCGAACATCCGGCGCGTGCGCAACCTGCTCGAGGAAGGCAATGTCTCGCTGCGCTGGCGCACCGAAAGCGAGCTCCCGGCTGGCAAGCCACTGTGCCGTTCGACCGAAGTACTGTGGTTGCTGGCGGAAGTCTCTGCCGGTCAGGGACTGCTGCCCGAACTGGAGCACGTCGCGATCAGTCTGCGCGGCTGGCCGGCTGAAGTCGTCCACGGCTTGCCGGCCTGGACTACGGTCCTGAAGCTGCTGCGGCGCGCGCCGGCAACCGCGTCCGACCTGCTCGAGCGCAGTGGCTGCACGCCGGCCGAGCTGCACTGGTTCCTCAATGGCTGCCTCTGTAGTGGCTATCTGCGTCTGGGCCCGATTCTGGCCAGTGAGATGCAGCCACTCGATGCCTCTCGACCACCGGTCTCGCAGGTCGGTCACTTCCGCCGTGCACTGACGGCCATTCGCCACGCCCTGGGTATCCCGGCGTGAGTTGTCCGAAAACCGAGCCGATCGCATGAATGAGCCAAAGCTCGTCTTTGCCGGCACCATGGGCGCCGGCAAGACCACCGCCATCTCGGCCATCAGCGAGATCCCGCCGATCTCTACCGATGTGGCGAATACGGATCTGGATGCGCATGCCAAGCTCGCCACCACGGTGGCCCTGGACTATGGCGAAGTCACCTTCGGCAAGAATTCCAAGCTGCGGCTCTACGGCACGCCGGGACAGGATCGTTTCGACTTCATCTGGTCGTTGCTGGCCCGCGACGCGCTGGGCGTGATCCTGCTGGTCGACAACTCCCGCCCGGCGCCACTGACCGATCTGAATCAGTATCTGGATGCCTTCGGCGACGCCATCGAACAAGGTCGCCTGGTGATCGGCGTGGGCCGCATGGAGGAGTTTCCGCTGCCCAATCTGGAGGCCTACCTCGAGCATCTGGATGCGCGTCAGTTGCTGGTGCCCGTCATACCGGTGGATGTCCGCCGCCGCGAGGACGTGCTGCTGCTGATCGAGTCGCTGTTCCGACAGATCGAGTGCCTGTTGGAGGTCACCACGGGCGGCGAGCCCGAAGATGACTGGTCCGAACTGGTTCGTACTGCCCGGGAGGGGTCTGAATGAGCGATCGCATGAAACTGCCCGAGCCGATCGCCGCGGTGGTGGAAGAAAGCGTCCGAGGCGTGCACCGCCGCGTACCCGGCGTGACCGGTTGCATCGCCGCCACCGTCGATGGCCGTCTGCTTGAGCACGTGGTGGACAACACGGCCGATCCACGCCGCATGGCCGCGATGATCGGTTCGATGGTGGCGCTGGGCGAGACCATCGGCAAAGAAGTTCGCATCGGTCGCTCGCAGTTTGTGGTGGTGCATGCCCTGGATGGCATCTTGTTGATGCAGCGGGTACCCAGCCGCAAGGAACTGCTGGTCGTCGCCACCCTGGCGCGAACCACCACCAATCTGGGCGTGGTGCTGCACGAAACCCGACGCGCGGCCGGAGAGATCGGTGAAGCGCTCGATCGCTGGCTGCAGAGCAGCGCAGCCTGAGGCAACCGGCGGCCCCGACCGCCACCGACACCCGCCGGCCGCGGGCACGCAAGCAGGAGTCATACATGGCCAAGCTCGACATCACTCCTCTGACCTCGATGGACGGATTCATCGGCGCGGCGTTGATCGATCATGACAGCGGCATGGCGTTGGCGAAGGCCGGTGGCGGCGGTCTGGATCTGGATCTGGCTGCGGCGGGAAATTCCGAAGTCATCAAGTCCAAGCGTCGTGTCGCCGCGGCACTGAAGCTCAACGACCATATCGAGGACATTCTCATCACCCTCGGCAAGCAGTTCCATCTGCTCCGCCCACTGGAGCGCAACGACAAGCTTTTCCTCTACGTGGCGCTGGATCGGGGCAAGGCCAATCTCGCCATGGCCCGGCATGAGCTCAAGAGCTTCGAGAAGTCGCTGGACTTCAGCTGATCCTTTTGTAGCCGCATTCTGGCCGCTTTCCGAGCAAGTCGTCGGAAGGCGGCCATTGGCGCCTGCCGCCAATTGGCGCCGCACGCTGGTCGGTCTGACCCGCGCTCAATGGCCACCTGTGCGGCCATCCCTGGCCATCCTCCGTCCGCGCGCACGCCATCGCCCCGGTTCGCAATGCCGGTCTCTTCCGAACGCTCGCGGCCGTACTGCGAAGACCCGTTTGGGATATCCGTGGGGACAACTTGCGCCCTGTCTCCCACTGGCGACCGAGAGTGCTTGCGACGCTGTCGCGTAACAGCGACGATGCCGGAACTGATCTCAACCCTGAACCTTGTTGCCGCGGAGCCCACGCCATGTTGACCGTCCACCGATGGATCCGCTGCGTCGGCGGCCTCTTGGTCGCCGGGTCGGTCAGCGCCAGCGAAGTCGCCGTGCAGATCGATGTCCACCGCGGCGCGGATCCAAACGTCGACTACGCTGCGCTGTTGGCACATGGCCCCTGGGATGATCGCAATTACGCGCTCACGGCTGCCGATGTGGCATGGCTGCCTGAATCGGACCGCCAACATGGCGATCCGGTACCCGCCTTCTTCCGCATCGAGTTGCGTCGGCGCTGGCAGCTGGACCTGGAAGCCGATGGCAAGCACTACCCGAAGCGGGCCTTGAACCAGTTCCTGCTCGAGGCCAAGGGCTATCTGATCAACGGCCACTACTACCGTGATGTGCGCCGCCAGGCCGATGGCCAATTCGAGATCCAGCACAGTGACCAGCCAGAACAGGGTGAAGCCGATTGGGACTGGCCCAAGTTCCTCTCCGGCGAGGTGCGCCTGAGCACGCCCAACGGGGCGGCGGAATCGGCCATCGCGATCAATCCGGTCAATCCGAATATCGTGATTGCCGGCACCAACGGCCCTACCCGACCCCAGACGATGTGGCGCTCCAGCGATGGCGGCGAAACCTGGGCCTTGGGCGGCGCGCTGCCCGGCAATGAGTGCTGCGACCCGACCGTCGGCTGGTCCTCCAACGGGACGATCGCCTATACGGCCTCGCTGATCGATGGTGTGCCGTTCTACCGCTCGACCGACAATGGTGCCAACTGGACCCTGGTCACCGAGTTGAGCAGCGGTTCCGACAAGGAGTACCTGCATGTCGACCTGCACCCCAGCTCGCCCAATCTGGACAACATCTACCTCTGTTGGCACGACGACAACGTGCAGAAGTTCGCGCGCTCGACCGATCTGGGCCTGACATTCGGGAGTGTGATCACGGTGGACTCGGGCAGCTTCGGGATCGGCTGCGACATCACCAGCGACACGGCGGGCAACGTCTACTACGTCTATCCGCGGACCAGCAATGGTGGCGATATCCGCATTGCGACCTCGACCAACGGTGGCAGCAGCTTCGGCGCAGCCACCACGGTGGCTGACACGCTCGGCAATTTCGACTTTGCCTTGCCATCGATGGAATCGCGCAACGTCTTCATCTACGTCTCCGCCGACGTCGATTTGAGCAACGGCCCCTTCAAGGATTCGGTCTATGTGGCCTTCACGGACAACACCGGGCCGGACAGCGGCTCGGCGGCCAACAATCACGGCCGCGTGAGAGTGGCCTTTCGTCGCGCGGGCTCGAGTACCTGGAACGTGACCAGCCCACACCCGACCGCGGACTCGAACACGATTGATCGTTATCAGCAATGGATGCGGGTCGACGATCAGGGCCGCGTGCACGTGATCTTCTACGACACTCGCCACAGCACCAATCGGACTGGCGTCGATCTCTACTACAACGTCTCCAGCGACGGCGCGCAGACCTGGGGGGAGCCGCTTCGGCTCACCGCCGTCACCTCACCCAACATCACCGATGGTTTCGAGTGGGGTGACTATCAGGGCCTGGATCTGCTGATGAATGACGTGATCGCGATCTACACCGACAACCGCAATGAGGGTGGTGGCGGCGCTCAATCCGTCGACGTCTACGTGGCCGGCGGCTTCAACGGACCCGGCGACAATCTGTTCAGCAACGGCTTCGAGTGAGCCCTGGGGCGCACGCCGAGGACCTGACGTGTAGAACCCTGCCTCCCGCTGGCTGAGCAGCGGGAGGTTGGGCGTTGCAGACAGCCGAGCCGCTCAGCCGTCGGATTCGATCCAGCGCTGCAGTTCGCGCCGCGACAGGGTGCCGTCGCGGTTGCTGTCGGCGAACTTGAAGTCACTGTGCAGCAGCCGGTGAGCTTCGGTTTCGACCAGCGTGAGTCGATCATCGCCGTCGCGATCGAGCGCGTCGAAATCGGGATTGCCCTGATCGGGCAGCGCCGGTGCCGGACCCCAGGTGATCGTGGTCTTCTTGCCGTCCGGCCCATACCGCACCACGCTGTCATCCTGGGCCTGTGCGGTGGCCGACAGCCACAGCGCGCTGGTCAGTAGCAGAACTGTGCGCATCGGAATCTCCTTTGACATTGCGAATCTCCGGAACGAGATTGCACATCCTGTGCCAGGCGCGAGATTCCGTCCTCGCACTCGCTTTTTGCCAGCGCGTCCCGCATTTCGCATGGACAGGCCATGCAGCGTCCACGATGGTCAAGCGCGCTGGCGCCGTTTGACCTGCAACGGCACTGGCAAATCACGAACGCGCTCCGCGCCGGCTTCATACAAGGCATTGACGAAAGCCGGCGCAAACGGCGGTGTCGGCGGTTCACCCACGCCGGCTGGCGCGGCCTCACTGGCGACGATATGCACATCGATCGCACGGGGTGCCTGACGCATGCGCGCCACTCGATAGCGATCGAAATTGCCCTGCTCGATGGCGCCGTCCACCGCCGTCAGCTCGCCCAACGCACAGCTGAGCCCGTAGATGCTGCCGCCCTCGCACTGGGCGCGGACATGTTCCACGTTGACGACCGTGCCCGCGTCAATGGCCACGTGCACCTGCGGAATCTGCCAGTTGCCAGCCTCGTCCAGCGTCACCTCCACGATGGTCGCGACGTAGCTGAGGAACGATCGGTGCGCGGCGATACCCAGATGCCGACCCGCCTTGCGCTTGCCGCTCCAGTCGGCTCGCTCGGCGACGATGCGGATCACGTTGGAGAGGCGGCCGGTGTCGATCGGGTAGGTCTCGATCGGATCGCCGTAGTTGTCGTAGTTGACGCCGGTCAGATCCAGATGGCGTGGCTTGCCGATCAGATCCAGCAAGAAGTCCTTGGGATCACGGCCAGCAGCCAGCGCCAGTTCGTGGGCAAAGGACTGCACCGCGAAGGCGTGGTAGACGTTGGCCACCGAACGCAGCCAGCCGATGCGCACATGCGCCTTGGCACTGCCGCGTTCCAGTCGCAGGTTGGGGATGTCAAAGGGCGTGTCATTGAAGCCCAGCCGCAGTTCGCCATCGCTGGGCTTGTCGGCGCTGGGGTCGAAGGTCGAAGGAATTGGTGGAAACGCGGTCCGGTGCAGCCACGCCGTCACCTGGCCGTCGGCGTCCAGGCCCGCTTCCAGACGTTGCGCGCTGACGCTGTGCAGATAGCCGTTGCGCAAGTCGTCCTCGCGGGACCAGATCACCTTGACCGGCTTGCCCACCTCGCGCGCCAGCCAGGCCGCCTCGGCCGAGAAATCCGGCTTGGACTTGCGCCCGAATCCGCCACCGAGCAGGGTCACATGGACCTTCACCTGTTCCGGCTGCAGACCCAGGGTCTGCGCAACCACGTTGCGGGTCGATTGCGGCGTCTGCGTGCAGGCCCAGATCTCGGCGCCATCCTTGCTGACGCGCGCCGTTGCGGCCGGCGTTTCCATCGGTGCCTGAGCCAGATGCGGCGCGGTGTACTCAGCGCTGATCCGCTGCTCGGCGGATTCCAGTGCGGCAGCCGCATCCCCCGCCTCGCGGGTGATCTCCCCAGCGGCGCGCACGCTGGCCAGCAGTTGCTCGCGATAGACCTTCGAGTCGTAGCTGGCGTTGTCACCATGCGTCCACTCGATCTGCAGGGCCTGACGCCCGCGCAGTGCGGCCCAGGTGCTGCTGGCGATGACCGCCACACCGCCCAGTGGCTTGAAGGCAGCGGGTGCCTCCAGATCGGGCAGACGGATGACCTTGCTGACGCCGGGTACCTTGAGGGCGGCACTGTCATCCAGGGATTTGATGCGGCCGTACAGCACTGGTGGTCGTGCGATGACGGCCACCTGCATGTCGGGCACGCGCACGTCGTGGCCGTAGATCGCCGTGCCGGCCAGCACCGGATCCAGATCGACGCTGGCCACCGCGTGACCGATCAAGCGCCATTCCGATCGGGGCTTCAGCGTGAGCTGTTCGGCCTCGGGCAAGGGCAGACGCGCGGCCGCCGCCACGAGTTCCCCGTAGTCGGCCGAGCGATCTGACGCGGTATGTGCGAGCCGGTGCCCCACGGCTTCGACTTCCTCCAGCGGCACCTCCCACTGCTGCGCGGCAGCCTGCCGCAACAGCAGGCGCGCAGACGCGCCAGCCTGGCGCAATCGGGTCAGATTGCGGCGGACACTGCGCGAGCCATCGGTGTTCTGGTCGCCATAGGCGGGATCGCCCAGTGCCTGCTCCACGACAACCCGGGACCAATCCGCCTCCAGTTCCTCGCAGACGATCTGTGCCACGGCCGTTCGGATCTGCTGGCCCATCTCCGATCGATGGCAGGTGATCCGGACTTGACCATCCGTGCTGATCGCGACGAACAGGTTCGACTGCCAGATGTCGTTCGCATCGACCTCAGCGGCCAACAAGCCGCCGCCCGGCAGCAACTGCAGACTGAGCAGCCAGCCACCGGCCTGCAGTGAACTGCGCAGAAACGTTCGTCGTGACGCCGCCAGCACGCTCATGACCCGGCTCCCGCGGCCTGCTTGATGGCCGCGCGGATGCGCGGATAGGTGCCGCAGCGGCAGATATTGCCGTCCATCGCGGCATCGATCTCGGCGTCGGTGGGCCGTGGCTTTTCCTTCAGCAGATGGGCAGCCTGCATGATCTGTCCGCTCTGGCAATAGCCGCATTGCGGTACGTGGTGATCGCGCCAGGCCTGCTTCAGCGGATGATCGCCGGCAATGCCCTCGATCGTGGTCAGGTGCTTGTCGGCGGCCGCCAGCATCGGCACTGAACAGGAGCGAATCGCCGCCCCGTCGAGATGCACGGTGCAAGCGCCGCACAGTGCCTGACCGCAGCCATACTTGGTCCCGGTCAGTTGCAGCTCATCGCGCAGAAACCACAGGATCGGCATCTGCGGATCACCGTCGAAGACCTGCTCCTTTCCGTTCACACGCAGTTTCATGGCGAGCACTCCGACACGGGTGGAGTCTCATCGTAGACCATGCGCGGGTGATCGGCCTGTGTCCGTGGCCATAGGGTCAGCGCAACAGCGTGGCGATCTGCTGTTCGCGGCAACCCATGTCTCCATCATCGGCTTGCTCTGCCGGTACCTGTGGCCGGCGCACAGCGGCGAGACCATGCACGCCCTGACCCAGCTGGGTACGATCGCCTTCGCCTACCTGTTGCGGCAGGCGCTGCGCTGGCGCTTCGAGCGGCAGCGCGGCCAATTGACCGCCGCTCAGCCAGGCTGAGGGAGATGCGGCTATCCTCTGAACTCATTCGCGTTTCCTTGCGCCGGCAATCGCGTCAAACACCCGCCGAGCACCCGACGAGGATCAACAAAGAGTGATGGCCGTCACATTTCAGGACGCCATTTGAGTTACAAACTGTAACTCTACCGGCGGACTACAGGGGGTCCGTCCGCAATGGCTACAGCAGTGCGTAATCGCTCATCATGACCAGTTCGGTTCTGGCACCTCTGCTGTCCATGGCGGCCGTGGCGATGGCCATCAGCTTGTTGCTTGCAGGATTTCGCGAAAGCCGCAATCCGGCCCTGACCTATTGGGCGTTGTCCCTATTGCTCGCTCCGGCGGGGTGGCTGGCCTATCGGACCCACCAGTCGCTGGATGGCATGTCGGTGGCGATTCTCGGCAAGTCCGTGGTGGCGACGGCCTTCGCCCTGCAGTACTGCGCGCTGGCCTCGCTGTCGCAACCTCGCGAGCCTCTGCCACGCTGGGTCATTGCGATCCCGCTGGCGGTGGTCGTGCTGTGCCTGGGGCACTGGTGGATGTGGCCACAGCGCCCTTTGGGTTCGGGCATGTTGTCGGTGATTGGCAGCTGGATGGCGCTGGTCTGTGCCGCCAAGGCACAGCAGCTGGATCGCGGCCGGGAAGGGATGGCCCACGGGCGTATTCTGGCCCTGAATTTCTGCGCGGTGGGCGTCATCCTGATGCTGCGCGCGGCGCTGCTGCTGCTGCCTTCGGGCACCTTGTTCGCGGCGCCTGTCGCTGCGACCCTGAGCCGCGACTGGCTGATCGCCTTTGTGGTGCTGGCGCCCATCATTGGCACGCTGAATCTGGCGCTGGTCGAACGCGATCAACTGACCCGTCGTTATCGGCAGCTGGCCAACCAGGATGGCCTGACTGGCGTCGCTACCCGACGTCATCTGCTGGAACAGGGGCAGCTGCTGTTTCAACAGGCCCGGGAGCAATTGCAGGCGTTGGCGGTGCTGATGATCGATATCGACCGCTTCAAGGACATCAACGATCGCTATGGACATGACTGCGGTGATGAGGTGCTGCGCCAGGTCAGCGGTTCCATTCGTCGGGCGTTGCGGCGTGTCGACGTGGCCGGGCGGACCGGCGGCGAGGAGTTCGTCGCGATTCTGCCCGGCGCATCACTGGACGATGCGCTGATCATCGGCGAGCGAGTACGTCGTCACGTCGCCGACAGTCAGTGCCGTTGCAGCGGAGGGCCCGTGCAAACCACCGTATCGGTGGGTTGCGCAGTTCGACAGAGCGGTGATCAAAGCCTGGAGTGCTTGCTGCGCCGAGCCGATCAGGCGATGTACTCGGCCAAACACAACGGTCGAAATCAGGTCTCGCATACCCATCGTCAGCTGGCCACAGTGACCACCTTGGAACGCACGGCCGAACGTGGCGAATCGCCGGCGCTGGCCACCGCCGATCACCAGCAATCCTGAGCACCAGCCATTGCTGTACAACCGCGCCCCTCGCAGCGCTGGGCTATGCTGCTGGTCCCCTGGCATGGACCGGCTCCGATGGCCCAAGGCACACACGATTACCTCGAAGATCCACGCAATGCCGATGTGCTGATCCACATCAACGGGCAGTTGCTGCCGAGAGCGCAGGCCGTGGTCTCGGTCTTCGATGCCGGCTTCGTTCTGGGTGACGGCATCTGGGAGGGCCTGCGGGTGGTCGGCGGACATCCGGCATTCCTTGAGGCCCACCTGGATCGCTTGTACGAGGGCGCCAAGGCGATCGCACTCGACATCGGACTGAGCCGCGCTGAGTTGACTGAGGCGATCTACGCCACCCTGACCGCCAACGGAATGGTCGATGGCGTCCATATCCGCCTGATGGTCACCCGTGGCCTCAAGCGCACGCCCTACCAGGATCCCCGCGCCTGCATCGGGCCAGCCACCATCGTCATCATTCCCGAGTACAAGGCGCCCTTGCCCGCCACCCTGCAAACCGGCATTCGATTGTTCACCGTACACGTTCGCCGTGGTTATCCGGACGTGCAGGACCCCAAATGGAACAGCCACAGCAAGCTCAATTGCATCAGTGCCTGCATCCAGGCCACCCAAGCGGGTGCCGACGAGGCCCTGATGCTCGATCCACATGGCTTCGTGGCCACCTGCAACTCGACCCATTTCTTCATCGTCCGCCGCGGGGAGGTGTGGACGTCCAGCGGTGACTATTGCCTGGGCGGCATCACGCGCGCCAATGTGCTGGCCTGTTGCGAGCAGGCTGGCATTCCAGCGCGCGAGCGCAACTTCAGTCTGACCGATGTCTACGGCGCCGACGAAGCCTTCGTGACCGGCACCTTCGCCGGCCTGGTGCCAGTCGCCTCGGTGGATGGCCGAGAGCTGGGTTCGTCCCACGCCGACGGTCGGACGATGATCACGCGTCTGCAGGGCTTGTACCGCGAACGAGTACGCCAGGATGTGGCTGCGCGGAGTGCAGCATGAAGGATCGCCGGATTGCCATGTGGTCGGGCCCGCGCAACATCTCCACCGCGATGATGCGGGCTTTCGAGAACCGCAGTGACTGCATGGTCAGCGACGAACCGCTCTATGCGCACTATCTGTCAGAAACGGGGATCGATCACCCTGGCCGAGACGAGATCATCGCCGACGGAGAGACCGACTGGCGTCGGGTCGTGGCAGCGCTCGGGGGCCCGATCCCCGATGGCAAGACCCTTTGGTACCAGAAGCACATGTGCCATCACCTGACCGCCTCGATGACACGGAACTGGATCGAGGCGCTGGACAATGTGCTGCTGATTCGCGATCCCGCGGCCGTGGTGGTCTCTTACCGCAAGGCCAGGAACGAGGTGTCTCTGGACGAAATCGGACTGCCGCAGCAGGCCGCGCTGTTTGCCCAGTTGGCCGACCACCTGGGCCGCCCCCCGCTGGTTATCGACGCCGAGGAATTTCTCTCTGCCCCGCAGGCCCAGTTGCAACGACTCTGTGCCGAACTGCAGATCCCGTTTGAGGCGCGCATGCTGCACTGGCCCGCCGGACCCCGGGATAGCGACGGCATCTGGGCGCCGCACTGGTATGCCGCAGTCTGGCGCTCAACCGGTTTCGAGCCGCCAAGGCCTTGCGACCCTCAGGCGATGGCGTCTCTGGATGACAACAGTCGTCGAGTCGTCGACGCTGCCGAACCGATCTATCGCTCGCTGCACGCTCATCGGCTGCAAAGCTAAGCGCGCTTTCTGCACGGAGCGGAGTCGGGCGCTCAGAAACCCTGTCGCGGCATCACGAAGGCCGTGCCCCGGAACACCAGCACCGCGCCATCGCGTCGAATCTCGCGCAACTGCACTTCCGTTTCCGGCTGATCGCCTTCCCCGAATCGCTTGCCATTGACCACGATAAAGCGAGCGGTCGGATCTGCGCTGTAGACATGCATGCTCATGTCCATCTTGGGGATGTCGCGACGGATGCTGAAATCCAGTTCATAAATCATCGGGACCACGACGGCTGGCGCGGCCGGAGCCGCCACAGGCGGCGCTGCCACCGGTGCTGGCGCTGGTGCCATCGCGACCTGCTGAGGCGATGTGGCAGGGGGGGCGGGTGCCGCGACCACTACTGGCGTTGAGGGCGCCGGCACGGCAGGGGACGCGGCCGATGGCACCGACTGAGCAGCGACCGATGCGGCGGCAACGGGCTCGGAGGGACGAGCCACCGGTTCAGAGACACGCGGGGCCGCCTCGGCACTTTCCAGACTGGGCGTATGCGGGCGCATCGACGGTGGCAGGCTGAGCTCGCTGGCGAAACTGCCGCCGCCGGCCTGTCCGTTGCTGGCGCCGATCGCCTCACCGGCCGGCATTCGGTTGACCGCCGCCGCTGGCGCAGTCACCGCCGCCGAAGGATTCCCACTGGCCGCGGCCAGCTGTGTTGTTGGTGACGATTGCGGTGCCGGCGGTGGCAGATCTGCAGGTGCAGCCGATGCGGCATCGGCATCGTTCAAGGACTGCAGGGCCACATCGCCTACGGTCGTCTCGCTGGGCGTGTCGACTTCCGGACCCATGCCCCGATAGACGAACCAACCCGCCACGGGGACGCCGAGCACCAACAGCGCCAATCCCGGTGCCAGCCGCTGGCGGCGACGAATCGGCCGCAGCATCGGCGAGTCCAGGCGTGGCGGCATGCCTCGCTGCCGCTCCGCTTCAGACTTGCGTAGAGCCTCCAGAATCAACGACATCCGGCTTTCCTTGGACGAACGGACCGAATCTTCGGACCGTGTGGGCAAAGACTACAATGACGCGCCATCGGGCGCACCCTGTTCCCTTTTGGGTGGACGGGCCAAACGTGGCCCCTCATCGACATAGCAAGCCAGCGCAAACCAGGTTTCCGGTCCGATGATGCCGTCAGCCAGCAATCCATGTTTCTCCTGCAATCGGCGAACGCGCCGTTCCACATCGGCGTCAAAGCGCAAGGCTGCTTCATCTGCGACGGGCGCTTCTTCGCCCAGCGCACGGTCCAGCTGATCCCGCACCCAACTGACCGCCGGTCCCTCATCATTGATACGCAAGGTGGCGGGGAATCCGCCCGGCAGGCGGTTGAGGGCGCGATACTCGCCGCCCCAGAAATCTCTCAACACGTTGCGTTCAACGACCGCAGTGGCCGCGGGAAGTTCCAGCAGCGCCCGCTCGCGGTCGATGGCCGAAAGCAGCACTGGCACGGCAGCATCACCCTTGCGCAAGAGCAGCAGCACCGGTCGGCCGAACTGACGCAACTTGCTGAAGGAACCACTGCCGCGGAAACACAGCCAGTCTGCGCCCAGTTCGGCTGGACAGCCGTCGCGCAGCTGCGGTGGCATCTCCGCAGGCAGATCCCACAGAGCCATCAACCGCTGCCAGCCCAGCGTGGCCTCAGTGTCGACCAGCGCTGCCTGCAAGCCAGCGGCGTCCAGTTCCGGCAGACCCGGTGCGGCGACCACCGCTAGCGGTGCTGGAGGGGCCGGCCGAGGCCAGAAGTACCAGGCACCGGCGGCGACCAGCCCCATCCCCAGCAGCAGCCAGGGCCAGGGCTTCCGCCAGGCCGGTCGAGCGCCTCCGATCAGCGCTTCATCGGCTGCCTCATTGACCACCCGCTCGCCGATCCGCTCCAGCGAATGGGCATAGCCTGCAACGAGCGCACGATCGGCAATCACGTTGATCAGGCGAGGAATGCCGGAGGAGCGCTTGTGCAGGGCACGCAAGCCCAGTTTGGTGAAGGGCTGTCGTTCACAACCCGCCACACTGAGACGGTGCCGGACATACAGTTCGGTTTCTTCGGCTGACAACGGAGCCAGGTGGTAGCGGGCGGTGATGCGCTGGGCCAGCTGCAGCAGCTCAGGACGACCCAACAGCTCCCGCAGTTCCGGCTGACCGAGCAGGATGATCTGCAGCAACTTCTGGGTCGAGGTCTCCAGGTTGGTCAACAGGCGGATCTGTTCCAGCGACTCCACCGACAGGTTCTGCGCCTCATCGATGATCAGGACGATGCGCCAGCCATCGGCGTAGGCCTCGAGCAGGTAACTGTTGAGACGGTCGGTCAGTGCCTTCTGACTGCCACGGATGTCGGCCGACTCCAGCCCCAGTTCCTCGCACAGGGCCTCCAGCAACTCGATTGGTCCGAGCTTCGGATTGAGGATCAGCGCGACCTTGGTCTTCTCCGGCAACTGCTCCAGCAACAGCCGGCACAAGGTGGTCTTGCCCGTACCAATTTCACCGGTCAGCTGCACGAAGCCGCCACCGCCACCCTGCCCCACGCCGTAGAGCAAATGGGCCAGCGCATCGCGATGGCGCTCGCTCAGGTAGACGAAGCGCGGATCCGGCGTGATCGCGAAAGGCGGCTCGCTCAGTCCGTAGTAGTTCAGGTACATGGCGACCGAATCAGCCCTAGTCGCCCAGCGCCAGCAGGCTGGCGTTGCCACCGACCGCTGCCGTGTTGACCGTAAAGGTCCGCTCGCTGGCGAAGCGCAGCAGATAGTGCGGCCCTCCCGCCTTCGGTCCAGTGCCGGACAGACCTTCTCCGCCAAAGGGCTGCACGCCCACGACGGCGCCGATCATGTTGCGGTTGATGTAGCAGTTGCCGACCTTGGCGTGCCGACGGATGCGCTCAACGCTGGCATCGATACGGCTGTGCACGCCCATCGTCAGGCCATAGCCGGTCGCGTTGATCTGTCGCAGCAGGGCTTCCAGATCACGGGCGCGATAGCGCAGCACGTGCATGACCGGACCGAAAACCTCGCGCTGCAAGGTGTCCAGCGTGGGAATCTCGAAGGCGTGCGGGGCAACGAAGCAGCCGTGAGCGTGTGCCTCGCCCAAAGGCAGACGGCCGATCAGCTTGGCTTCGCGCTGCATTCGCTCGATGTGGTTCTCCAACATCTGACGGGCATCGGCGTCGATGACCGGCCCCAGATCAGTGGCCAGATGCGCCGGATCACCGACCACCAACTCGGCCATGGCCCCACGCAACAACGCGATTGTGCGATCGGCAATGTCTTCCTGCAGGCACAGCACGCGCAAGGCCGAACAGCGTTGACCAGCGCTGCCAAAGGCACTCTGCAGCGCATCCTTGACCACCTGTTCGGGCAGCGAGGAGGAGTCGGCAATCAGCGCATTCTGGCCGCCGGTCTCGGCAATCAGGATGGCGATGGGGCCGTCACGATGGGCGAGCGCGCGATTGATGGCCCGGGCCGTCTCGGTGCTGCCGGTGAAGGCCACACCGGTGATCCGGTTGTCGGCCACCAGCCGGGCACCGACGCTGGCACCGTCGCCGGGCAGCAATTGCAGGACAGACTTCGGTACACCAGCCTGGTGGAACAGTCGAACGGCTCGCTCGGCGATCAGTGTGGTCTGCTCGGCCGGCTTGGCCAGCACCGGATTGCCCGCCACCAGCGCGGCGGCGATTTGTCCGGTGAAGATGGCCAGCGGGAAATTCCACGGGCTGATGCAGACGAAAGGGCCGCGGCCGTGCAATGACAGCTCGTTCGACTCGCCGGTCGGCCCTGGCAAGGGCTCGGGTCGCCCAAACAGTCGGCGCCCCTGGGCGGCATAGTAGCGACAGAAATCGACCGCTTCGCGGACTTCCGCGATGCCATCGGCAAGCGTCTTGCCGGCTTCGGCGGTGGTCAGCGCCAGAAATTCGGCGCGCTGCGCCTCCAGCAGGTCGGCCACGCGCTCGAGCATCTGGGCCCGCAGTTCGACCGGCGTGGCGTCCCACTCATCCTGGGCACCGTGAGCGGCGGCCAGCGCCTGCTCCACCTGCGCCGGCGTGGTGGCCTGCCAATGACCCAAAAGATGGCGCCGATCGGCCGGATTGTGGACGGGCACCCGTTCGCCAGCGTCGGACTTGCCGGCGATCAATGGTCCAGCGACCAGTTCCTGCAACTTGACCCGGGCGACGTCCTGAGCCACGGCAGCCAGTTCCAGGTCCGAGGCCAGATTGAGACCCTGCGAGTTCAGGCGCAGATCCCCGTAGAGATTGACCGGCAGAGGAATGCGCGGATGGGCCTTGGGCTCAACCTGCCGGGCCTGCTCGACCGGATCGGCAATCAGTTCCTCGACCGGCAATTCCTCGTCGACGATGCGGTTGACGAAGGAGGTGTTGGCACCGTTCTCCAGCAGTCGACGGACCAGATAGGGCAACAGATCCTCATGACTGCCCACCGGTGCATAGACGCGACAGGGACTCTGCAGCTTGTCGGCACCGATCACTTCGGCATAGAGATCACTGCCCATGCCATGCAAACGCTGGAACTCAAAGGGCACGTTGGCCGCCTGCGCGTGGTGCCACAGCGCCGCGATGGTGTGCGCATTGTGCGTGGCGAACTGCGGATAGAAGGCATCGCCGTAGGCCAGCAGCCGACGCGCGCAGGCGAGATAGCTCAGATCGGTGTTGTGCTTGCGGGTGAACACCGGATAGCCGCTCAGGCCTTCGACCTGCGCGCGCTTGATCTCGCTGTCCCAGTAGGCACCCTTGACCAGCCGCACATTCAGCTTCTGACCGACCTCCCGAGCCAGCCCGGCCAGCCAGTCGATCACCGGCAGGGCGCGCTTCTGGTAAGCCTGTACCGCCAATCCGAAGCCATTCCAGCCAGCGAGCGAGGGATCGCGAAACACCGCCGCGATCACCTCCAGCGACAGTTCCAGTCGATCCGCCTCCTCGGCGTCGATGGTCATCGGGATCTGCTGCGCCTTGGCCGCCTGTGCCAGGCTGAGCACACGCGGCACCAATTCGGCCAGCACGCGTTCGCGCTTGGCCTTTTCGTAGCGCGGATGCAGGGCGGAGAGCTTGACCGAGATGCTTGGCGCGGCATGGATATCCGGGTGCGGACCGGCCTTGCCGATGGCCGTGATCGCATCGCGATAGGCCTGCAGATAGCGTTGCGCGTCGGTATCGGTGAGCGCCGCTTCGCCCAGCATGTCGAAGGAATGCCGGTAACCGCGCTGCTCCTTGCTGGCGGCGCGCTCCAGCGCTTCCTTGATGGTTCGGCCCATGACGAACTGGTGGCCCATGATGCGCATGGCCTGGCGGACCGCCAGGCGCACCACCGGTTCCCCGCTGCGCCCGATCAGGCGCTTGAAAGCGCCGGTGAAGTTGCGCTTGGTGTCTTCCGACAGCGACACCAGCTTGCCGGTGAGCATCAGACCCCAGGTGCCGGCGTTGACGAACAGCGAGGAGCTCTTGCCGGCATGCGACTGCCAGTTGGCGTCGCCCAGCTTGTCGCGAATCAGCTCATCTGCCGTTTCGGCATCGGGTATGCGCAGCAGCGCCTCGGCGACGCACATCAGCAGCACGCCTTCCTCGCTGGACAGATCGTACTCGCGCATGAACGACTCGACGGCGGTCTGCTCCGGCGCACGTGCCCGCACTCGGTGCACCAGATCAGCCGCCAGCGCAGCGACGCGCGCCTGCAGTTCCGGATCCGGGGCGGCGATGCGGATCAGATCGGAGACAGTCTGTGCTTCGTCGCGCAACCAGCTCTCGGCAATACGGCGAAAGGCCGGATCATCGACCGGGCCGGAAGAAAACTGGAGCAGGGTCTGGGCAGTCATCGTAGGGTCGAGAGCAAACCTGGGTCGGGTGGGTATGCAGGGACATTCGGGTCGGCGCAGTGTACTAGCCCGGATATGGCCAGCGGCGTCGCCTGGGCGTAGCGATTCGGCCGGCCCAGGCGCAATGCTCGGGATCGGCGGGGTGGACGGGAATCAGGGATCGGTGCGTTCCGAACCGCGACCCTGGACAGCAGAAAGGGGCCAAGCGGCCCCTTTCGCCAAGCTCCGACCGGGCGCCCGGTCAGAGCACGTAGACGAAGATGAAAAGGCCCAACCAGACCACGTCAACGAAGTGCCAGTACCAGGCCACCGCTTCGAAGGCGAAATGGTTGTCCTTGGTGAAGTGTCCGGCAATGCTGCGGCCGAGGATCACGGTCAACATGATGGCGCCGAGCGTGACATGCATGCCGTGGAAGCCGGTGAGCATGAAGAAGGTCGAGCCGTACACTCCCGAACCCAGGGTCAGATTCAGCGCCGAGTAGGCGTGCATGTACTCGTAGACCTGGAAATACAGGAACACGCCACCGAGGGCCACAGTGGCAGCCAGCCAGCCGATCAGCGCACCGCGCTTGCCGACCTTGAGTGCCCAGTGAGCGGCGGTGATTGTCAGACCGGAGGTCAGCAGGATCATCGTGTTGAGCAGCGGGATGCCCCAGGCCGGAATCGTGCTGAAGCGGCCGCCCACCTCGGCTGGACCATTGGTCGGCCAGGCCGGGGTGAAATCGGACCACAGGAACTGGTTGGTGGCAAAGCCATCGCCTACACCACCCAGCCATGGCACCGACAGGGTGCGGGCATAGAACAACGCGCCGAAGAAGGCGGCAAAGAACATCACCTCGGAAAAGATGAACCACGCCATGCCTTGACGGAAAGACACGTCGACCTGGGCGTTGTACAGGCCGCGCAGATGCTCGCGGATCACATCGCCGAACCAGCCGAACAGCATGATGATGATCATCACCGCGCCGAGCGCCAGGAAAGCACCGCCAGAGGCAGCACCGTTCATGAAGTTGGCTGCGCCAAACAGCAGCAGGAACAGGGACACCGACCCGAAGATGGGCCAGCGGCTGCTGTGCGGGACGTAGTAGGCGTCTTGGGTGTGTGCCATCGTGCTTACTCGCGATCGAAACGGTGAGAAGGAAGGGCCGGTCAGTGCCGCGCGCTAAGGGCCGGGATTATCGTTGACCGACCCGGCCTTGGCCAGCGCGGCTTCACGCTGGGTGGCCAGTTCGTTGAGGAAAAAGGTGTAGGACAGCGTCACGACCTTGACCTCTTTGGGCAACTCGGGATCGATGACGAAGCGCACCGGCATCTCACGCGATTCGCCCGGTTGCAGCAACTGCTCGGTGAAACAGAAGCACTCGGTCTTGTTGAAGTAGATCGAGGCGACATTGGGCGCGACGCTGGGAACGGCCTGACCCACCAGCGGTTGGTCGTCGGTGTTCTCGGCGTAGTACAGCGCGGTGGTGAGTTCGCCCGGATGAACCTTGATTTCGGCCACCTCGGGCCGGAATCGCCACGGCAAACTGCTGTGCGAGGCCCCGTCGAACTGCACCGTGATGGTGCGCGAAGTATCGATCTGCAGCGGGACCGATCCGGCACCGAGCTGACCAGTCTTGCCATTGACGCCGGTGATCTCGCAATAGATGTCGTAGATCGGGATCAACGAGAAGCAGAAGAAGAACGCCCCACCGCAGGCCAGCAGCGCGCGCTTGACCACGCGCCGATGGTCTGGCGCAGCGGGCAAGCCCGCTGCTTCCATTTCGGGTTTTTCGGCGCCTTCGTTCATCAGCTGGCTATGATCGCGCGAACGAAAAAGGCGACGTAGACCCCCACCGCAAGCAGCGCCACCAGCAGCGCCGTCCGGCGGGCAGCCGAACGACGCCGATCTGGCTGTGGCGCCGATTCGCTCATCAGTGCGACACGTCGCCGTGTGCCAGCTTGCTGTCGTCGATCACCGGCGGCGTGCTGAAGGTGTGGTGCGGCGCCGGCGAAGGCACCGTCCATTCCAGACCGCGGGCGCCTTCCCAGACGCCGGCGGTGGCCTTGGCGCCCTTCCGCAGCAGGCAGGCATCAATGACGATCCACGCAAAGATCAGCTGCGCCAGGCCGAAGCCGAAGGCACCGATTGACGAGATCATGTTGAAGTCGGCAAAGGCGACGTTGTAGTCCGGGATGCGGCGCGGCATGCCAGCCAGGCCGAGGAAGTGCTGCGGGAAGAACAGCACATTGACGAAGATCGTCGACAGCCAGAAGTGCCACTTGCCGAGTGTCTCGTTGTACATCACGCCGGTCCACTTGGGCAGCCAGTAGTAGACGCCGGCCATGATCGAGAAGACCGCGCCGGTGACCAGTACGTAGTGGAAATGCGCCACCACGAAGTAGGTGTCGTGGTACTGGAAGTCGGCCGGCACGATCGCCAGCATCAGGCCAGAGAAGCCGCCGATGGTGAACAGGATCACGAAGGCGATCGCGAACAGCATCGGCGTTTCGAAGGTCATCGAGCTCTTCCACATGGTCGAGACCCAGTTGAAGACCTTTACGCCGGTCGGTACCGCAATCATCATCGTGGCGTACATGAAGAACAGCTCGCCACCCAGCGGCATGCCCACGGTGAACATGTGGTGGGCCCAGACGATGAACGACAGGAAGGCAATCGAGGCCGTCGCGTAAACCATCGCCTGGTAGCCGAACAGCGGCTTGCGGGCGAAGGTCGGGATGATCTCGCTGATCACGCCGAAGGCCGGCAGGATCATGATGTAGACCTCGGGGTGCCCGAAGAACCAGAAGATGTGCTGGAACATCACCGGGTCGCCACCACCGGCGGCATTGAAGAAGCTGGTGCCGAAGAACTTGTCGGTCAGCAGCATCGTCACCGCACCGGCCAGCACCGGCATCACCGCGATCAGCAGGAAGGCCGTGATCAGCCAGGTCCAGCAGAACACCGGCATCTTCAGCAGATCCATGCCCGGCGCGCGCATGTTGAGGATGGTCGCGATCACGTTGATGGCGCCCATGATCGAGCTGATGCCCATCGCGTGAATGGCGAAGATGGTGAAGGCCACATTGGAACCACCCTGCAGCGACAGCGGCGGGTACAGCGTCCAGCCACCGGCCGGGCCACCACCACCGGTGCCGAAGATCACGTACTGGGCCAGCGGCAGCAGCAGCAGCGTGAAGGCAAACGGCAGGATCCAGAAGGACCAGTTGTTCATGCGCGGCAGCGCCATGTCCGGCGCGCCGACCATCAACGGCACCATCCAGTTGGCCAGGCCGACGAAAGCCGGCATCACCGCGCCGAAGATCATCACCAGCGCGTGCATCGTGGTCATCTGGTTGAAGAACTCCGGATGCACCAGCTGCAGGCCCGGCACGAACAGCTCGGCGCGGATCACCAGCGCCATCAAGCCGCCGAGGAAGAACATGATCAGCGAGAACGTCAGGTAGAGCGTCCCGATGTCCTTGTGGTTGGTGCTGCAGAACCAGCGCTGGAAGAAGCTCTGCTGATGCCCGTGATCATCGTGATGATCGTCGTGGGCGTGATCGTCGTGGGTCGCGTGCTCGGCCATGATGTGCTCCTTCAATCCTTGCTTAGCTCTGGTCGTCACTGGCCGCCGCATCGACCTTCACGGTCGCTTCGACGTCTGGACGCGCTGCCTGCTGCTGGGCCAGCCAGGCCTGGAACTCGGCCTTCGGCTTGGCTTCGACGACGATCGGCATGAAGCCGTGGTCCTTGCCGCACAGTTCGGCGCACTGACCGCGATAGGTGCCCGGATCCTTGATCGAGGTCCAGGCCTCGTTGATGAAGCCGGGGATGGCGTCCTGCTTCCAGCCCAGCACCGGCACCCACCAGGAATGGATCACGTCATCGGCAGTGATGACGAAGCGGATCTTGGTGTCGGTTGGCAGGATCAGCGGTTTGTCCACGTCCAGCAGGTAATTGCTCACCGTAGCCACGTCCACACCCGAACCCAGGCGACGGGCAGCATCGGACTCGCGCGCCAGACTGGAGATGAAGCTGACATCGGTCCCGACGTACTCGTAGCGCCATTTCCACTGGTAGCCGGTGATCTTGACCGTCATTTCGGCATCACCGGTATCGGCCATGCGCATCAGCGTCTTGGTGGCGGGGACGGCCATGACCACCAGAATCAGGATCGGCACGACGGTCCAGATGATCTCGGCCGTGGTGTTGTGGCTCCACTTCTCCGCCACCGCGCCCTGACTCTTCCGGAATTTCAGGATCGAATAGAAGATCGCGCCAAAGACGATCACACCGATCACGCAACAGACCAGGAAGATGATCATGTGCAGCTGATAGACGTCATGCGCGCTGGCGGTCACGCCAGGCGTCATGTTGAGCTGCCAGCGTTCGGGATTGGCCCCCACACCGCTACTCAGCATCAGCGCGGCCAGCAGCGCCAGTCCCTTCTTCCAACCGCTCATCTGTTGTACCCCTCTGATACCCATGGTTGTTCGTCCATCCAGCCTGGGCGGGTTGCCTGGGCCAGCGCATCGCGCAGTCCCGCCAGGAAGGCCGAGCGCTCCTCATCATTGAGGAATGCGCCCAGTTCGATTGCCCGGCCGTGAGAGCCTATCAGCAATCGCTTATGTTCTCTCGGGCGCGTGCCCGACGTCAGCCAGACCCGCACCCAGTGCACATTGAACTCGCAGCGCTCGGTCTGTTGCCGGCGGCTGCGGGTCACTTCCACCCGGTCGTCGAGGATGCTCACGCGGTCCTCGTCGTCGCCGCGTCGCCAGGCCAGCGCCAGGCAGCCGCCAAAGGCGAGCAGATTGACCAGCGCGAACGGCGGCGCCCAGATGTTGCCCTGCCGGACACTGAACACCACGACCACTGCCGAGACCAGAGCGAGCGCCACGAACACCAGCGCCAGCAAACGCGGCGTGGCTGAGCGATTCGGTCGGGCGACCACCACCGGAGCGGGGTCGCTGGACTGCGGCAGGGACAACGGCATGATCGCGTCCAGGCAAGCGCTGCATGATAGCGGCGCGGCCGTGACAGCAGCAAGGCGAAGCGTTGTGGTCGACACCAATCCGCGGACTGTGCACATGCCGAAAAGTGCCGGCGACCAGCGGATCAGTCGTTCGAATTCATGCGGCTGATCAACGACCTACAGATCCATCGCGCATTCTTAATTCTTCGCATCGGCCTCGGCGGAATCCGTGATCGCCGTGATGTTCGTCGCTGGATCCTGCAAAAGGGCCACGATACTCGCAAAGCGACGCTGACTCATCTCGGACCTCGCCAGCAAAGGCGATCCGGCCAGATAGCGATTGAAGGCCCGTTCGGCCCATTCGCGCGCTTCAGCGTCCAGTTCGGCCGGCGTCTCACTCCTGTCCGCCCCAGGCCTTGGCGGCGGCCGAATACCCTCGAATGCGCTGCTGCTGTCGGCAATGCGCTGAAGCAACGCCTGCACTCGCTGAGGGTCGTGGAACTCGGTCGGCATGACGCCGAGCAAGGGCGAGAACTGAGGCCCATTGACGGCCGAATGCCATGCGATCACGGCGTTCAGGGACCCCCGTTCGAAGGCCTGCCGCCACAATGAATAGGCATGCTGGCGGTATTGAACATAAAGTTCGGGATCCGCGACCAGATCGGCCAGGGTCGCGCCATCGAGGCGAGCAAAAGCCACCATGGACTCTGAGTTGCCGGCCAGCGCGGCCTGCAAGTGGAGCCACGGTCTTCTTCGCATCAGCTCATCGGGCAAGGCTGCACATGCGGCGCGCTGCTCACCAGCACGCTGACGCCGCAACCGCACCTTGGCAATGGCCGACTCTGGCTGCCCCTGCTTGCGCATCGAAGTCTCCAACGCCTCAGCCGTGGTCGGGTTGGTGCGCAACTTCGCGTGACACTGCGCCAACTCCAATGCCA